>JAZKDN010000002.1:0-1174082 GCA_040387595.1 Pseudomonadota bacterium | reverse complement strand
TTTTAGACGCCGATCACCCCGCTAACGGGGTCCTTTTTGCACGCCGATCCACAGCCTCGTGATCATATAGAATGGCTCATGCTGGCCCAGCACTATGGGCTACATACATCTTTGCTCGACTGGACAACGAGCCCACTCGTAGCTCTGTTTTTTGCCTGTGAGGACCGGGAGAACAGAGATGCAGATGGCTGCATCTGGTGGGTTCATCAAAGGGAATTTGCTGATCCTCACGACACGTTGATGATCAGTCCATTCGAAGGCACCAGGCCCAAGCCTATCATGCTGAACGCGGTGGGTCGGAATGTGCGCTCGTCCGCACAGGACAGCGTACTTACGCTTCACACGGCCAAGGATTACTTGACCTTGAATGCCCGGCGAATTTTCAACGTCGAGGCCCACAACAAGCAGGAAACGTTGAACGTGTTGGAGAAATTGGGCTTTAGCGGAGAGCGTCTGCATCACGATCTTGGCATGCTCATTCAGCGGATCAAGTCAGAGATTGACGGCCGAACAGCCACTTTATGACCGATATAGGTATTTGATCACAATGGCGCCTTTCCCAGAGAGATTTAAAGCGTTCGCCTATCAGTCTGGGATCGACCGGATGCGCGCTGCCTACCTAGCGTCGGTCGCTACTATGGAGGATGCCGCACGCCGTGCCCGTGAGGAACATAATAGGTATGAGGCGAGCGGTGAAGATGATGCAGAATATGACGAAACTGGAGCACTGACATACAGCACTCGGCATTCACTCGATTATGACGCGATGGACGCAGGCCTTGCGATAAATGTCGTGCGAGAGGCTTTCATCACAAGCGCGTTCCATTACTGGGAGCGGTCTGCACGCTCGTGGACGGGGCTGTATGCTCCGTCGGACAGATTTCCAGAACTGAGCGCGGCGAGCCGTAAGAAGTATCCATTGAGCTCTCAACTTGACGTGCTTAATCGTTTGAACAATTTTCTGAAACACAGTGGCGATAAAAAAGCGAGATCGCTCGCTAAGCTTCGGCCCGACTATTTTCGGCCACTGTTCCCAGGTCAGCATCCGAGGCTTTGGATCACGCACGAACACGTCCAAGCGGCGTTTGAGACGGTTAGTGCGTCAGGTCCAACTTATGATGCGTGACACGCGCGTGCATAAGGTTTGGCGGATTGCAGCGCGGCGGCGCGAAGGGCGCTGACAGACACTCGGCCTATATCATATGGCGCATCGTTGGTTGCTGCTCCTGCAACAGGTGCAGGATCGTCGCTCACAACGTCAGGAGGCCTTTTGTCGCGTCAACACTTACCGGTTCATCGGTTAGCCGCTTCGTGACGATCGCCTCGCTCGACAATATTTCCCATACTAGTTGATCTGCCGGAGTTCCGCTCCAGTAGCCTTCGCAACAGCGGTCGACCAGATCAGGCGACCAGTCTGCATGTTTGCTTAGTTGGGGATGCTTCGCTTTGAGTTGAGCCAACTCCATCGGGCCGAGCCACGACAGATCGTGAAACTGCGTTATGCCGACCGGTTCTACAAGGTAAATGTAACCTGTGTCCGCGACGCCACATCTGGTGAAGTCGGGGACTGGGCGCATGAAAATCGCGTCCCGGCGAGAGATCATTGAGCGGGGCATCGCGCGTTCAAGCGCATCCTCGATACGCTCGTCTATTTTGTCGAGGCCGTTGCCCTTGAGGCGCGTACCGACCTCAAGCAATCGTTTAGATATGTGATAGTAGCATTCCATGCTGTTAGGACGCCTCACCCACCCACGAATAAAAGTTCGCTCTGCCATGGAAATCCCGTCGCATTCGATCAGGCTTCATCGTCGTTGCCAAGAACGCGATAGATACCCGGCGCTGACTGGTCGGCATCAAACTCGGCGTTAATTTCTGATATCGCTCTACTCAACCCACCCGAAACCTCCTCGACCGAGCCCAACCGTTCTACGAAATCATCCGCAGCCGTGGGACCTCCGAGGGCCAGTGCCCCTCGTAAGAGGTCTTGCAAAACTTCAGGTCGCCCGAGATTGAGCGCGCAAAGTAGCGCGTTCATCCACGCTTCTGTATCGCCGGATTTCTCGAATGCGCAGTATAGGAAGTGCGGGAGAGCCTCAGCGTAATCTTCTTCTGTCGCAAGGCTTACGCCCGTATTCCAATGTGATATGCCGTCCATTGGATCAAGGGCGCTTAGGATTTCTCGATTATCGACTTCCGACCGAGGTCCCGGGAAGCGATCGGAAACTATCGACCGTTGTCGGATAACGCGTTCGCCATGTCTGTCGATCAACCATTGGCAAACGTAAGACTTAAGGTTTGCCTCAGCGGTGATCTTGGCATCACCATTCTGTCCCGCAGCGTCGAAGCAACGCAACGCTTCGCTGAGCGCGCCTGAAAACAATAAGCAATCTCCAAGGCACAAGTTCAGCCGAGGCGAGGGCGAAAGGTCCAGTGCCCGTCGATAGAAATCGGCGCCGAGGGAATAGCGCTGACATCCGAATAAGGCGCCTCCGACCTCCGAAAGAAAGTAGTCAGTATCGGCGTATGCCGGTCGCAACTTCCGCGCTTGGTTGAACTCTCTTATTGCGCGGCGCGGGTCTCGCTGGCTCGCGAAATGATTGCCTAGCGAGTATCGGACTGCGCCTTGGGCTGAGGGTCGATCCGCTAGGCCGTCAGCGGCGAGACAAGCCTCAAGAAACGTCTGGCGTGCCGCTTCCCGATCCTCAGCATCGAACGGAGCGCTGTCGAGGTGATGCCACAAAAGGATAGGGCTCAAACCGTCTTCGTGAAATCCGTTGGCTATGGCGAGTTCCACGCTTTGCCTTGCGCTGGAGGTGAGCGCGCGAACAGCCCAAACTGCTAGCTCTGGCGAGGGTGAGGGCACACCTACAGCTAGGCAGCGCCGAGCTAGCGCATCGGCATGCTGTGGAAGAGGGACCCTGCACAATGCGGCGGTAATCATATACCGAATTAGGTCTCTGAGGTCTGGCATCAAGCCAGAGATGTCCGCTTCCAGGTAAGCGACCGAACCTAGGGACAAACGAACCACGTCTGCGGTGATTTTGATCGTCAGCGCGAGACCGTCGGAAGCCGTACCTAGGATGAGGGCCCTGGTCTCGCCAACCAAGCTTCGGACGATGGCCTGGCAGGGCTGGCGCTGCGCACCAGGGCACTCGTCCAGATCGATCCGTACGTGTACGGGCGCGCCGGGTGGGTGCTCCTTAATGCGGCGCCAGTCTTGCAATGTCTCCTCAATCTGAGAGGCACTTGCGTCGGTCCACTGATTTTCCTCGGCGAACTGTACCGTCTGGCTTTCCGCGCCTTGTTCTGGCTCGCTTGTTCGCTCCAACCACTCCCAGTGAAAAGACTGGTCAGCCGAGCACCACCGCACCAAAATCGTCCGCGCTGGAAGACTAAGAAGGTAGTTTCGCTGAGACGTCGTCAGGCGGAGCCGATCACGCTTAGATGGGTCATCGGTCGCCTTGATCTGAACATTAAAAACCAAGCCTGTTGCTCGGCCATCATCTCCGAACAATTCGACTTCGAGATCGACGCCGTAATCTTTGTCCTTATCACGAACGACAAAATGGTCGGGCAATAGCCGCCGAAACTCCGTTCGCGAACGGTCTTCAAGCTGATGCTGACGTGGCCTTCGCGGCATCGCCGAAGTGTCAGTGGTTTGCGGCTCCTCAGACATCCTCAATAAACCATTTCAATCACCGTAGCTCCCAAAATCTATCATAAGTCATTGTAGATAGGTGTTAAATTGACAACACTTAGCCCCGTCTTACTATAATCTATGGCAGAACAAGGGTCTTACGCAAATGCAGCCGGCTGCAATGCAGGACGATCACAAGCATCGAAGTTCGTGGCCTACTATCGCGTGTCTACTGCCCGCCAAGGGCGCTCCGGACTAGGTCTGGACGCTCAGCGACAAGCCGTTGCCGCGTACATCGCGGCAACTAGCGGCACGATCACGGACGAGATGATCGAGATTGAGAGCGGCTCGGCGAACGATCGGCCACAGTTCACAGAAGCGTTGCGTTTATGTAGGATCACCGGATCAACTCTAATAATTGCAAAGCTGGACCGGCTCGCACGAAACGTGGCCTTTGTTTCGAACCTGATGGAGGCGGGGATCGATTTCCTGGCGGTTGATTTTCCCCAGGCCAACCGCCTCACCGTTCACATTCTCGCGGCTGTGGCGGAGCACGAGCGCCGAATGATTAGCGATAGAACCATTGCTGCGCTGGTGGCTGCAAAAGCACGAGGAATTAAGCTGGGAGGCGATCGCGGCAATCTTCCATCCGTGGCGATGCAGGGGGCCGAGGCGAGCGCTAAGGCTCGCTGCACATTGGCCGATAAGCGGGCAACCGACGTCGCGCCCTTGATCCGGTCCCTTCGCAATACAGGCCATTCCTTCCGACAGATTTCTACCATGCTCGCCAAACGCGGCATCCAATCACCGCGAGGTGTGAACTGGAGCGCCGCTCAGATAAGTAGGACGTTGGCGAGGGGGGAGCCATGATCGCTCGACCTAGGCGCAATCGCGTCAACCCATTCGGAGAGATCGAGGCGGCCCCGCATAGGGGCACGCTGCTCGGAAACCGGGGCGATTTGCACGGGTCGGACGGCAACGTTATCCGAAATTGGCGCCTACAGCGTTGGATATCGTGCACTCTCCACAATCCGCGTGGAAGACGTGTCGCGTTCGACACGCCGGGTACCTACACGCCACTCTTCTTCTTGGATGAGTTCGTTTCGCTCGCTGCTGGTCATCGCCCTTGTGCATCGTGCCGGCCAGAGGCGTATCAATCCTTCAGAGCTGCATGGCAGGCGCGCCAAAGCCAACAAAACCAGTTCATCGCCGCTACCGCCATTGATGCCGAGCTTCACAGGTGGCGGATTGCCAGACAGGCCAATAGGCAACTCGGTTTTCTTTCCGCACTGCCAGCGGGGGTTTTTGTTGCCCTACCGGCTCGACTTAACGTCGCTCGGTTATGGACGGGCCGCGCAATTCACGAGTGGTCATATGAAGGATATGGACCGCCGGCTGCTGGTCCTGTTGACCCCGTGAGGGTCTTAACGCCACAACCTATCGTGAAAGTGCTTCTGGCGGGCTATCGGCCTGTCAAGAGTGCTGCGCTAGACCGGCATCATCCGGATGCCAACCGGCAGCAGGGCAATGAAGCGCCTGACACCGGCCTGACACAACCTGCGCTGCCTTTTTGACGAGACGGAAAACGCCGAGGATACTGGTGCCGGCTGCAGGGATCGAACCCGCGACCCCCTGATTACAAATCAGGTGCTCTACCAACTGAGCTAAGCCGGCACTCGGTTCGCCCTATTGCGTCAGGGAATGCCGAAGGTCCAGCCCTCCACGGCCGCGACGTGCGAAGAAAGCGCTGATGGGTGCCACAAATCGGCGCGGGCGGCGGCTTCGGCGAGCCAGGCGGCGGTCAGGATCGCGTCGGTACTGTGATCGTCATAGCGCGCCAGGTCGGGAACCCTGTGGATGCCGTAACCGGCGAGACCCGCGCGCAGACGATCGGCGTCGCGCATCTTGCTGCCACCGGAAAGGCCCGCCGTCCGCGCCGCAATCGTGGTGTAGATTTCGATGATTGCGGGGCCTTTGTCGGGCAGCGGATCGATCGGCCAGACCGGTACCCGCCCGTCCAGCCGATGGAGCAATCGCATGCCCGTCAGGCTGGATTTGCCGACTTGCGCCGCGCCGACCAGGTTGAAACAACTCGTCGCCGGAGCGTGCCGATCGTCGCGGCAGATGCGTTCGACCAGCCGGTAACGGCCGTTGCCGCTGCCGAACAGATCGCCCTGCCGACTGCCATGGCGACGGAAATGGCGGCTGGCCTCGACATGATCGACGAACGAGCCGGTTTCCAGATGGGGGTCGCCGGCACAGATGGCATCGACCAACGCCCATAGTGAGCGGGCATCGGCGGGGCTGTCGGCCCAGCCGGGGAAATAGGCGCCCGCGTCGAGGAACGGGAAGGCGGTCGAGACGTCGATCCCGACCAGCAGGTCGCTGCCGCGCCGGGCGTGGTCGAGCAGCCAATCGAGGACATCCTGACGCGACCATGTGCGATCGATGAGCTTGGGCGTCCGACCCGGTCCCTCGCTGACCGCGACCGCGATGCCCTTCTGACGCTCGCCCCTTGCCCCCGACCAGTCGATGCAGGCGAAGCGCCGGAAACGGCGGGTCATGCCGTCGTCTTGGGTGGCCGTGGTCTCGGCCGCTTCTCCACCACCGCCTGTCCGGCGATGGTCGGGCCTGCCGCGATTCTGGCGATCCCATCCCGGTCGAGGTTCACGGCCGCCCGCGCTCCTGCCGTAGCTTGTCCCAATAAGCGAGGCGCTCGGCGATCTTCACCTCGAAGCCGCGCGGGGAAGGCGTGTAGAAGGTCTGCGGCGCCATGCCCTCTGGCCAGTAATTGTCGCCCGAGAAGCCGTCCTCGGCGTCATGGTCATAGGCATAGCCCTTTCCATAGCCGACATCCTTCATCAGCTTGGTCGGCGCATTGAGGATGTTTTTCGGCGGCATCAGCGACCCCGTTTCGCGCGCCGAGCGAAAGGCCGCGTTCTGGGCGGCATAGGTGCCATTCGATTTGGGCGCCGTGGCGAGGTAGAGGCATGCCTGCACGATCGCCAACTCTCCCTCGGGCGAACCGAGGAAGTCATAGGCGTCCTTGGCGGCGATGCACTGCACCAGCGCTTGGGGATCGGCGAGGCCGATATCCTCGACGGCGAACCGCACCAACCGGCGCAGCACGTAGAGCGGCTGTTCGCCGGCCGTCAGCATCCGCGCAAGATAATAGAGCGCGGCCTGCGGATCCGAGCCCCGCAGCGACTTATGCAGCGCGGATATGATGTTGTAGTGACCCTCGCGATCCTTGTCGTAGACCGCGAGGCGACGATGCAGCAGCGCGGCCAGTTCGCCCGGTTCGAGCGGGTGGTCGATTGCGATCGAGAAGAGAGTCTCGACCTGGTTGAGCAGGAAGCGCCCATCGCCATCGGCCGAGGCGACCAGCGCCTCCTTCGACGAGTCGGTCAGCGGCAGGGGACGTCCTTCCACCTCTTCGGCGCGCGCGATCAGTTTGCCGAGCGCAGCGGCGTCGAGCCGGTTGAGGATCAGCACCTGCGCCCGGCTAAGCAGCGCGGCATTAAGCTCGAACGACGGGTTTTCGGTCGTCGCGCCGACGAGCACCACCGTGCCGTCCTCGACATAGGGCAGGAAGCTGTCCTGCTGGGCGCGGTTGAAGCGGTGGATCTCGTCCACGAACAGCAAGGTTCTCGCGCCCAGTCGCGCATGGTCGCGCGCCTCGGCGAAGATCTTCTTGAGATCGGCCACGCCCGAGAAGACCGCCGAGACGGGGGCGAAGCGCAGGCCAACCGCATCGGCGAGCAGTCGCGCGATCGTCGTCTTGCCGGTGCCGGGCGGACCCCACAGCACGAGCGAGGACAGGCGGCCTGCAGCAACCATGCGGCCGATCGCACCTTCAGGGCCGGTCAGATGCTCCTGACCGATCACCTCGTCCAGCGTTTGCGGACGCAACCGCTCGGCAAGCGGCGCGGCTTCGGCGGGGAGGGTGGAGGGTTCGGACGCAAAAAGGTCGGCCATGCCCCGTCGATATAGTCACCTGATCGCGCGGCGCACAGGGGGGAGAAGAAGCCTCTTGTAAAAACCCTTTCAAGATATATCTTAGATCTATCGAGAATGATTCGATTACATTGGTATTTGGAGAATAGAATGTTTGGTTTCCACAAAAGACATCATGAGCATGGGCGTCATCACGAGCATCATGCGATGCGCGGTCGCCATGGTGGCGGCTTCGGAGGTGGCTTTGCCGATGCATTTGGCGAGGGATTCGGTGAGGGCATGGGCGGCCGCGGCGGCCGTCGGGGCGGTGGACGCCGCCGCGTGTTCGAAAGCACGGAATTGCGTCTGGTTCTGCTGGCGCTGATCGGCGAGCAGCCGCGGCACGGCTACGACCTGATCAAGGCGATCGAGGAACGTTCGGGCGGTGCCTATGCGCCGAGCCCCGGTGTGGTCTATCCGACGATCACCATGCTTCAGGATATGGGGCTGATCGCCGAGCAGGCGGCCGAGGGTTCGAAGCGGCTTTTCGCGATCACCGATGCCGGCAAGCTCGAAATCGGCGAGCAGGCCGAGCAGGTCGAAGCGCTGTTTGCGCGGATCACGGCGCTGGGCGAGGAGCACGGCGGTGGCCATGATCATGCACCGGTACGGCGGGCGATGGTCAACCTTGCCATGGTCCTGCGCGACCGCATGGGCCGGGGCGGCAATGCCGACATCGCCCACGACGTCGCGGCGATTCTCGACGAAGCCACCCGCAAGATCGAGAGGCTCTGATGGCCGGCGCGACGGCATCGGTCCCGACCCCCTCGGGCAGCCGATATCTTCAGCAGCTCTGCAAGCACTGGACGCATAATCTGAAGGTCGAGTTCACTCCCACCCATGGCACCGTAGTCTTCCCGCGCGATGCGCGGGGAGGCGACCATCCGGGGGACGGGGTTGCGACCTTCGATGCGACGGAAACGACGCTGGAGGTGCGGATCGACGCGAGTTCGGACGAGCAGCTGGAGGGGCTTAAGGATGCGGTGGCCCGCCACCTCGATCGCTTCGCCTTTCGCGAAGCGCCGCTGCCGTTCGACTGGTCGGCAGTCGACTGATCACAGCTATTCGCTACGTCAGGGCACCGGGCTCTGTCGGATCAGGCGGACGCCGGCGCTGTGCTGGCGGATGATGCGGATATAAGCATCGACCAGCTGCTGGTTGACCTGGTCCCAGCCATAGCGTTCGCTTGACCTCAGCCCGGCTTGGCCGATCGTCTGGCGCAGTTCGGCGCTTTCGCAGAAAGCCTGGAGCGCATCGGCGAAGGCTTCGGTTCGACCGGGGGCGATGAGCCTTCCGGTGATCCCGTCGTTGATCAGGCTCTCGCTGCCGGTCGCGCGCGCTGCGACGACAGGCAGGCCCGCGGCCATCGCTTCCAGCGTGACATTGCCGAAGGTCTCGGTGACCGATGGATTGAACAGCATGTCCATCGATGCGACCGCGCGGCCGAGGTCTTCGCCGCCCTGAAATCCGGCGAAGATCGCTCCGGGCAAGCGTTTCTCGAACCAGTCGCGTGCCGGGCCGTGGCCGACCACCAGCACCTTGTGCCGCACCTTGCGCTTTTCGAGCTGGTCGATCGCGTCGGCGAAGACGTCGAGACCCTTTTCCATCACCAAGCGGCCGACGAAGCCGATCACGACATCGTCAGGCGCGATTCCCAGCGAGCGGCGCCAGTCCTCGCTGCGACGCTCGGGCTTGAAGATCGTGCGGTCGATACCGCGCGACCAGATGCCGACGTCGTAGCTCATCCGCTGGTTGCGCAGCAGCTGCGCCATCGACTCTGACGGCGCGAAGATGGCGTCGCAGCGGCGGTAAAAGCGGCGCAGCAGCGCCTCGACCAACGGCTCGAGGAAGGCGAGGCCGTAATAGCGGAAATAGGTTTCGAACCGGGTGTGGACCGAAGCGACCACCGGTAGCTTGCGGTGCAGCGCAAGGGCGACCGCACGGTGGCCGAGAATCTCGGGGCTGGCGACATGGACGATATTCGGATTGAACCGGGTGATGTCACGCTTGACGCTCGGCGGGATCATGATGGGTGCGCGATATTCCGCGCGGCCGGGAACTGGGAATGACGGGATGCTGACCAGGTCGCCGGTCGGTTCGAAAGCAGGATTGTCGGTGGTCGGCGAATAGATGCGCACGGCTGCGCCCTGGCTCAGCAGATAGCCGACGAGACGGTTGAGCGCCTGGTTCGCGCCGTCGCGCACATAGTTATAATTGCCCGTGAACAGGGCCACTCTAAGGTCGGTAGCGTCCATCGCGACCCCTTAGGAGGCAAATCCGCGCATCGCAACCGGAACGGCCGCGATGTCGAACGGTTCTGGTTCGGGAAGGAACGCAGGCATGGCGCACGCATTTCGCAAGGGACAAAAGATCCGCTGGAACTGGGGCGCGAACACCGCCCATGGTCACATCGTCGAGCGGTTCGAGCGGCGGGTGCAGCGGACGATCGAAGGCACGCGCATCGTCCGGCGGGGCAATGCCGAAAATCCGGCCTATCTCGTCGAGACGGAAGAGGGCAAGGCAGCCCTGAAGCGCGGATCGGAACTCAGCGCGGATTGAATCCGGAGGACTGTCATGGATCATCTGTTTACGCGCATTTCGGCCCGACTTGCCTCGGCGGTCGGCCAGCCGCTGGCGTTCATCCTGGCGCTCACGGGAATTATCCTGTGGTCGGTCACCGGGCCGGTCTTCGGCTTTTCCGACACCTGGCAACTGATCGTCAATACCTCGACGACGATCATCACGTTCCTGATGGTCTTCCTGATTCAGAACGCGCAAAATCGGGATGCCGCGGCGATGCAGGCCAAGCTCGACGAACTGATCCGCGCTGTGGCGAAGGCGCGCAACGAATTTATCGGGATCGAGCACCTCACCGAGCGGGAACTGGAGATAATCCGATCCGATATCGAGGAGGAGTGCAAGCCCGGCAGAGAGGGCAAGCCGCACCACACCGATACGCTGGGCCACCTCATCCGTCGGTGGTAGGCGAAGCTAAATAGCCTACCACGCCGGTGGAAGCTTATACCGCCGGCTGTTCAGGCGGTCGCCGTATCCGCCATCCACGCCTTCAGCGCCTCGTCGGCACGTGCGGCCATCATCGCCTTGCGGTCGCCCTTGCGCTTGCGACCGCCTTTGGCCCCCTCGAGCAGCGGGAAAAGGCCGAAATTGACGTTCATCGGCTGGTAGCTCGCGGCATCGGCACCGCCGGTGATATGGCCGAGCAGCGCCCCGAGCGCGGTCGTGGGCGGCGGCGGGTCGATCGTCTTACCGAGCAGTTCCGCGGCAGCGAAGCGGCCGGCGAGAAGGCCGATCGCGGCGGATTCCACATAGCCTTCGCAGCCGGTGATCTGCCCCGCGAAGCGGATGTGCGGTCGCGACTTCAGGCGCAGCACGCCGTCGAGAAGTTTGGGGCTCTGAATGAAGGTATTGCGGTGCAGGCCGCCCAGCCGGGCGAACTCGGCATTTTCCAGGCCTGGGATCGTGCGGAACAGACGGACCTGCTCGGCGTGCTTCAGCTTGGTCTGGAAGCCGACGATGTTCCACAGCGTGCCCAGCGCATTGTCCTGCCGCAACTGGACGACCGCATAGGGCCAGCGCCCTGTTCGAGGATTGTCGAGGCCGACCGGCTTCATCGGGCCATAACGCAGCGTGTCGACCCCGCGCTCCGCCATCACCTCGACCGGCATGCAGCCGTCGAAATAGGGCGTGTTCTTTTCCCACTCCTTGAACTCGGTCTTCTCGCCATCGAGCAGCCCCTGATGGAACGCCAGATACTGCTCCTTGTCCATCGGGCAGTTGATATAGTCCTTGGTCTCGCCCTTGTCCCAGCGCGACGCCATCCAGGCGACGTCCATGTCGATCGAGTGGTGGTGAACGATCGGGGCGATCGCATCGAAGAAAGCGAGGGCGTCGGCGCCCGTTGCCGATCCGACCGATTCGGCCAGCGCCGCGCCGGTCAGCGGACCGGTAGCGACGATCACGGGGCCTCCGTCCGGCAGCGCATCGATCCGTTCGCGGACGAGGGTGATCAGAGGATGGTCTTCAATGGCGCGGGTGACGCCTTCGGCATAGCCTTCGCGATCGACCGCCAACGCCGATCCGGCGGGAACCCGGTGAGCGTCGGCCTGGGTCAGGATCAGCGACCCGAGCGCCCGCATTTCGGCGTGGAGCAGGCCGACCGCATTGTTCGGATCGTCGGAGCGGAAGCTGTTCGAGCAGACCAGTTCGGCGAGGCTGTCGGTCTGGTGAGCAGGCGTCGCCTCGACGCCGCGCATTTCCGACAGGCGCACGCGGATGCCGGCCTCTGCCAACTGCCAGGCGGCTTCCGAGCCGGCTAGCCCGCCGCCGATCACATGTATGTCATAATCCATCGGGTCGCTTTAGTCCGCCGACGCGCACTGTTGAAGCCTTTAGTCCGGACGCTGCGAACATCGATGATGGCCGATACTGTCAGTCGGTGGATAGTGCCGCCAAGTTGTGGCTCTCGAATCCGAGCCATCCGGCCATGACCGTCAGCTCTTGTTCCAGCGCTTCGCGGGTCTCGGCCGGCGCTCCCGGCTCGAAGTGGAGCGACTGGACCCGCAGGATGCCGGCCTGCCGGTCGGCCTTGAGATCGACTCGTGCAACAAGCCGGTCGCCGAGCAGGAAGGGCAGGACATAATAGCCGTAGCGGCGCTTCTCGGCGGGGGTGTAGATTTCGATCCGGTAGTGGAACCCAAACAGCCGCTCGGTGCGGTCGCGTTCCCAGATGAGTGGGTCGAACGGAACGAGCAGGGCGCTGGCGTCGATACGGCGCGGGCTGCGGGCGTCGCGGTGCAGCCAAGCCGGCTGGCGCCAGCCTTCTACCGAGGCCGGTAGCAGCAGTCCCTCCTCCGCCAGTTCGGCGATCGCTCTTTTGGTGTCGGCGACACCGGTGCGAAAATAATCGCGCAGGTCGGTTTCGGTCGCAATGCCCGTCGCGGCGGCAGCGCGGGCGACGAGCGTGCGGTGCGCTGTCGCCTTGTCGGGGGTGGGCAAGGCGAGGATGGCGGGCGGGATGACGCGCTCGGTCAGATCATAGACGCGCTCGAAGCCGCCCCGCCGGGTCGCGGTGGTGATGTGACCGGCCCAGAAGAGCCATTCGAGCTTGCGCTTGCTGTCCCCCCATTCCCACCAGCCGCTGCGGCTCTTATCCTCATCGAAATCGGAGACCGCAAGCGGGCCTTCGGCGCGAATGCGATCGAGCACGGCCTGAACCTCGCCGCGCTTCTCCCCGGCATAGATGCGCAGGCTCGTCCAGCCACGCTCGCCCCGATCGGCCTCGGCCATACGCCAGCGCAGCAGGGGCTGAAGCTCCACCGGCAGCAGCGATGCCTCGTGCGCCCAATATTCGAACATGCGGCGTTTGGATCGACGGCCCCAGGCCGCCTCGTCCATCGCGGTGCGATCATAGGCGCCCAGCCGGGAAAAGGCAGGGAGATAATGCGCACGCGACAGGACGTTCACGCTGTCGATCTGGTGGAGCGAGAGGCGATCGAGTGTGCGCCGCAGATGGCCGTTGCCGACGATCGCCGGCCGCGCCGCGCCGAAACCCTGCGCCGCGAGCGCGATACGGCGGGCGCGTGCGAGCGACAGTGTCTCGGTCAACGACGCTCCATGCGTTGAGCCGCCCAGGCATAATCTTCGGCGGCCTTGCGATCCTTCGCGTCCTTGAAAGCGATTTCGGGTTCGGGTGCCGCGCCGAGCGCATGAAGCACGATCCAAAGCGCGAAGCGGCGGCCGCAATCGCGTTCCGTGCCGAAGGCGATTTCGACCCGCTGGCGGCCGTCGTCGATCGCCGACTCGTCGAGCGCGTCGAGGTCTTCGGTGCCGAAATAATGGTGAAGGAGGGCTTCAAGATCCATGCAGCCAGCGATGCCGCGACTGTTCCGCATTGGCAAGCGCGGTCGGCGCGGGAACGGACCGTCAGACCGCGTTTCGCGGAAATTGGGAAATCCCCTCATTGACTTCGCGCCGACCGGAGCGATCTTTTCCTATCGACGGGACCGATATCGTGACCGGTAGGATTTCGACGGATCGGCTATCGATCTGGCGCATTATGCTTCGAAAGAGGAGAGCGACCGATGCTGGAACATCTTCCCCGCTGGCTGGGTGCCATGCTGCGCAATGTTCGTGCGGGCCATTCCAAGCTGGTGATCGTCCAGCCAGAGCTTCAGATCGGCGATGCGGTCATCGACCTGACCAGCCCGGCTTTCGCCTCCGGCGCGCGCTTGCCGGTGCGCTTCACCGCCGATGGCGACGGTGTTTCGCCCCCGTTGCTGTGGAGCGAGCCCCCGCCGGGCACGACGAGTCTCGCCCTGATCGTCGAAGATCCCGATGCACCGGCGATGCAGCCGCTGGTACACGCCATCGTCTGGAACCTGCCCGCGGGAGAGCGGCATCTGCCGGAAGGGGCGATCGCGCCCGATGGCGACGGAATCGTCGGCGGCAGCGATGTTGGCCGCAACAGCCTTTTCGAGGGCTGGTTGCCGCCCGACCCGCCATCCGGCCACGGCAGCCACGACTATGTGTTCCAGTTGTTCGCGCTCAGCGAGACGATCGATATCGGCGGCAATCCCGGCCGATCCGGGCTGGTGCGCGGGTTGCAGGGCAGGGTGCTGGGCGCCGGCATGCTGGTCGGCACCTATTCTCGCGGCGAGGAGGCGCCTTTGTCCGGAGAGAGAGCGTCCGGTGAGCGGATCGCCGGGGTCTCCCCCGCCTGATCCGGCTCAGGATTTAGATGGCGCCGCTTCACGGTGGCGATAGGAGCGATCGCGGGTGGCGTAATAGAGATTGAGCTTCTCCCACGCCTCCTCCGCCGTCTCGACGAAGCGGAACAGGTTCAGGTCGTGTTCGCTGATCACGCCCTCCTCGACCAGTGCGTTAAAATCGATGATCTTGCGCCAGAACTGCTGTCCGAACAGGAAGATCGGCAGTTGTGCCATCTTGCCCGTCTGAACCAGCGTCAACAGTTCGAACAGTTCGTCGAAGGTGCCAAAGCCGCCGGGAAAGGCGGCGACCGCGCGGGCGCGCAGCAGGAAGTGCATCTTGCGCAGCGCGAAATAGTGGAACTGAAAGCTCAGATGCGGCGTCACATAGGCGTTCGGCGTCTGCTCGAACGGCAATACGATGTTGAGGCCGATCGATTCCGCGCCGACGTCATGCGCGCCGCGGTTCGCGGCTTCCATGATCGACGGGCCGCCACCCGAGCAGACGACAAACTGGCGTTTGCCATCGGCATCGACGGGGCACTGGCTGGAGATCTGCGCCAGCTTGCGGGCTTCGTTATAATAACGGCTCTTGGCCTGCAGCCGCTCGGCGATCCGGCGTTGCTTGGGCGTGGTCGCTGCCGCGACGAGCGCATCCGCCTTTTCCGGCTCGGGGATACGGGCCGATCCGTACATCACGAACGTCGAGCCGATATTGGCCTCATCAAGAAGCAGCTCGGGCTTCAGCAACTCGAGCTGGAACCGGATCGGGCGCAGATCGTCGCGCAGCAGGAAATCGGTATCCTGGAAGGCGAGTTTATATGCCGTGTCGGTGGTTTGAGGGGTTTCGGTGGCCGTCTCGGCGACCGCGGCATCCTCTTTGGCGCGGGGAAAGACGCGCTTCGGTACTTTTCTATGTGCCATAAGTCTCAGCTAGATAGTCGGCTTTGGCCAACTTTACAGGGCCCACGTGACGGAAAGGACGCAAGCAGCGCATATATTACCGGCAATAGGGGCCGCTGCCCATGTCGAAATGGAAATGGTCGTGGTGAAGGGCATTGGCCTCTGGCCCGAGCACGATCGAGAAGCGGCTGCAGGCGGCGCGGTGCAGCGCGCGCAGGAAGCCGCGAACCTGCGGATCATCGCTGTTCCAGCCATCCTTGACGCTGATCCTCCGGCCATCGCGCAGACGGAAGGCTGCAATATCGACGGCGTTGGCGCGACCATGTTCGGACAACCGGTTGCCGGCCTGGTTGTTGACCGGACGGCAGGCGAAGCTACCGAAACTCTCGATCCGAACGATGTCGGAGCGGAGCCAGCGCGCCGCAAGGGCCGGCACGTCCTGCCGCACCCAGCGGACGAAGGGCAGGGCGAGGCCGCATTTGACCGCGCCGAGATTGGCGACGGGGATGCCGATCGCGACCAGCTTGACCGACGATGTCGCCGAACAGCTATTGTCGAAGTTGCGATCGGGCAACGCCTCCACCTGAGCGCCTTCGGCGCGTAGCGCCGCGACGCATTGGCGAAAGCGTTCTGGCGTTTCGGCCGGCGGGCGCCAGCCGCCGCCCCGGCGATCCTGCACCTGCGGGATACAGCCGGCCAGCGCTACGAGGGCGGTCGTCAGGACCAAGATGCGGGCGGTAAAAATCGACAGCGCTCTTATGTTCATTCGAGGCGCTGGATCCCGCGCCTCTGCACGCTGCCTCTCGGTCTCGGTATATTCGCGTTTCCGGTCGAGAGGGAAGCCCTCGAACGCCCTTATCGAGCGAACTGTGCGTGCACGTACGACATCGGCAGCGATACGATGAGCTTTTGCATGGATCGGCACCACCCAGAACTGGTCCGAAATCGGACGAATTGCCCGGAAATTGGGAAGAGTTTACGTTTGAAAGCTTTCCCTTCTGTAACATTTCGAGCACAATGCGGCGCAGAAAAGGCGCCTGCGGCGTCTGATCGGGGTGGGAACATGAATGGATTTTTCGGCAGGTCGAGCCTTGGGCTCGGCGCTGTCCTCTTTGTTATGTCGGCTGCTGGCCAAGCGGCGGATCCGCCGTCGCGTGTCAACGCGATCGCGGCTGCCGACGCCGCTGCCGGCATCGCCGCGCCGTCCGAACCGGGCGTGGCGGTATGCACCGCACTGCCCGAGTCCGGCAAGAAGCTGGCCGGTGACATGGAATTGGCTGCCGAAGGCCACAGTATAGAGCTTCAGAATAGCGGCATGCGCGACGCGCTGGTCAAGATCCGCCACGCGGAAAATGGTCGGCTGGCGGCCAGCTTCTTCCTGCGCCAACAGGAAGGGCTCACGATCGAAGGGGTCCCGGACGGACGCTATATCATGCAATATGCCTTTGGCCCGTCACTGGCGCCCGACTGCCGCTCATTCACGCGTGTCATCAAGGCGAACCAGATGCCCGAGGTCGACGACATGACCACCGAGGTCATCGACGACGAGGACCATACCGAGGTCAAACGCTCGAGCGTTTCCTACGACATCTCCGTCAGCGAAAGCGCGAATGTGAAGCCGGTCACCATCGACGCGGCGGCGTTTAACGCGGAATGAACATGCAGGGTCCTGTCGGCTACCCGCCACCGACTCTGGTACGGAAGCGGTCGGGCAGCCGGCGGCTGCGTGCGGCGTTCATCCTGTTTGGACTGATCGTCCTGGCCGCCGGAGGATATGCCGTGACCCGGCTCCTACTGGCGCGGGCGGCGACCACCACCCCCCAATCGAACCCGTCGCCCGTGGTTTCCGCCGATTCGCCGGTCCTGTCCGCAGATGCGCCTGCGGAGGCATTGCCGGATACCGCTGCCGTTGCGCCGGTCACGGTCGAAACACCCGCCAATGTCGCCGTGGTCGAGACGCCGGTCGATGCGCGGCGGCCCAACAACTGGTATTATGTTCGCCGGCTAGGGGACGGCCCCGGCGTGATCTACAGCAAGACCGGCGGCGAATGGAGCTATGCGCTCGCCTGCACCGCGAAGACGAAAATGATCGAGATCATCGCCGTCGGCACCGGGTCGCCCGGAGGTTTCGATCGGCAGGCGATCACCGTCGGCAAAGTCAGGTTGATGATGGACGCAACCTATTCACCGGACGGCGGCGGCACGATCAGCACGACGCTTCCCGCCGGCGACGCCTTCTTCAGCGCGCTCGACGGGTCGGCGCCGATGGAAATCCAGCTCCTCGCCGCGCGCAAGACCGTAGTGCCGGTGGGCCCCGATGTGGTTCGTCTCGTGCGCGATTGCCGCGGCCGCAACTAGCGCCTGGCAGGGGTTTCCTTCACCGCTTCGATCCGCCATGGACGTTTGATGGCCTCCCGACAGATCCATCTCCGGCAGCTTGCCCTGCTGATGCTGCCGCTGCTTCTCACAAATTGTGCGACGACCGGTTCTGCGCCGCCCGCGCCGGCTCCGCCGCCTGCGGCACCAGTCGCTGCTGTGCCGGTCGCGCATAGCGGCGATTGGCGCGACTGGCCCATAACGGCGGGCACATGGCGCTATGTGCCCGGCACGCCGGTTTCCGCCGCGCGCTATGGCACGGCTGAGGAATCCCGGTTCGTTGTGCAGTGCGATGCGACCAAGCGGCAGGTGACGATCATGCGGGCCGGCACCGCGACGCAGATCGAGATCATCGCATCGAGCCGCAGCGCCCGCTTCCCCGCCGGCCAACTCGACGAGCGCGGTGTGACGATGAGCGCGGTCGTGCTCAGCGCCAGCGATTCTTTTCTGGATGCGATGGCGTTCAGTCGCGGACGCATCGCCGTGCGGTCTCCGGGTCTCGCCGATCTCGCGATTCCCACCTGGGCGGAGCCAGCGCGAGCCGTCGAAGATTGCCGAAAATAACCTGAATTACAAGGCTTGTTCGCGCTTCGCAGATGACCCATGTTCGAGTCCTCGGCAACAGTGCGAAAGGAGGTGATCCGATGTCTCATGGTTCAGCATGGAGGTCGGTTCTGTCCGTTCGGGGAACGCGCTTCTAAACGCGCGGTGGTTCTCCGGGCCGGCGACTCCGGCCGCTGACCATGTCAGGAGCTGCCGGGGCTCGGGCCTCGGCAGCTCTTTTCATTTCAAGCCGGATTTCTTCGAGACTCCTCGGTTGAGCGACTGGCGATCCGCGCAACGCGCGCCTGCCACAGCATCAGCAGCGGCACCACGACGAGTTCCATTCCAAGGCCCAGGCGATGCGACAGGCCGGGCTCGCCGACCATCGCCCAGCTAAGCGCGCGGGCAAGCCCGCCCATCACCACCATCGCCCCGAGCAGACGAAAGCGCGCACCCTTCCGCTCGATACCGGGAATGGTCGATGCGAAAGCGACCCCCAGCGTCAGAAATATGCCCGAGAGATAACGGAAATGACTGTCGAGGTCGGGCGGCGCATCGGCCAGCCGGAACATGGCCGCACCGCGCAACACGCCATCGAGGCCGGCCAGCAGCGGCACCAGACAGGCCACCGCTACGACGCACTGCAACAACCTTCGCTCGGTGTTCATTCGCGCTCTAGAAACTCGTCCTGGATACGGGTGGCGTGCACCGAGATGCGCACTTCGTAAAGGAATATCCCCAAGCCGACGATGAGCTGCATCATGGCGATGACGAAGATGATCGCGATCGGCTGTGCAAGTTTCAGATCGAACAGCACTGCAGTGAACAGTCCCGCGATGACGACGCAGATGAGGACCGCGCTGAGGGTGCACAGCACCAGTGCACGATTGGCATGGCGCATGCGTTCATCGATCCAGCGAAGCTGCTGCACCTGATGGACATGGCGCGGGTCGTCCTTTGCCGTGAAGTTGTTTTCGATCCAGCGGGACCGGTCGACGATCCGGCCGAGGCGTCCGGTCAGCATGTTCAGAATCGCCCCGATCGCGGTCAGCAGAAAGCATGGCGCCATCGCGAGCTGGATGGTGTGCGCGATGTCATCGAGTGCGAAACTATCCTCCATCCACTCTGAATGGGTCATGCGATTGAGCTGGTCAAGCGACCCCGCCGTTACGGCAACCATCGGCACGATTGCCATTAACGCAATGAATGCAAAAAATGCACCCATAATGCCGTTTTATTCAATTGCCGCACGTCGCTCCATCGAGAATGTTGCGACGCACAATACAAGAGGACCTGCTGGCTACACTCGAAGGGAGACTGTGATGAAGACTTTCTATGCACTCGCACTTCTGACCTCGATCGCTGCGGCGCCGGCGATGGCAGAAACCTTTACCCGCGACGGTGTCACCTATGACTACAACGTCAAGGCGGTCGGTGGATCGACGCTGATTTCGGGTACGATCGTAAACAGCGGTCAGCCCTTCCGTCTGCGTCTGCGCGACGGTCGTGTCTCGGGCCAGGTCGGCGTGTGGCCGGTCAACTTCAAGGCCGACGCGACGACTGTTGCTGCCACCGGCGGCACCCCGGTGTTCGCCGCCAACTGATTGGCGCGAAGCTTCTGGTAAAGGAAAGGGAGGCGGTCATCCGTCTCCCTTTCTTTTTGTCCGGCGTCGATCGACGGTCGTCGGGCGGAAGCGCGATGGCTCCCGCCCGGTAGGTCAGGCCTCGGCCTTGCTGCCTGTGTTGACGCCCATCGACTGGAGATACCGCTTCACATTGCGGGCGGCCTGGCGGATGCGCTGCTCGTTCTCGACCATCGCGATGCGGACATAGCCTTCACCGTCTTCGCCATAGCCCACACCCGGTGCGACGGCGACGCCGGCATGGGTGAGCAACTGCTTCGAAAATTCGAGGCTGCCGAGATGCGCAACCGCCGGCGGCAAGGGCGCCCAGCAGAACATCGACGCACGCGACGGCGGGATGTCCCATCCGGCGCGGCCAAAGCTCTCGACCAGAACGTCGCGGCGCTTCTTGTAGAGCTCGCGATTCTTCTCGACGATGTCCTGCGGTCCGTTGATCGCAGCGACCGCCGCCGCCTGGATCGGCGTGAACGCGCCATAATCGAGATAGGATTTGACCCGCGTCAGCGCCGAGATCAGCTGTTTGTTGCCGACCGCGAACCCCATCCGCCAACCGGCCATGCTGTAGGTCTTCGACATCGAGGTGAACTCGACCGCGACGTCCTTGCCACCCGGCACCTGCAGGATCGATGGGGTGGGAACCCCGTCATAATAGAGTTCCGAATATGCCAGGTCGGACAGAACCCAGATCTTGTGCTCCTTCGCCCAGGCGACGAGGCGCTCGTAGAAGGCGAGATCGACGACTTCGGCGGTGGGGTTTGACGGATAGCCGACGACCAGCACCGAAGGCTTCGGGACGGTGAACTTCATCGCGCGATCGAGCGCTTCCCAATAGCGCTCGTCGGGCGTGGTCGGCACCGAACGGATCGTTGCCCCCGCGATGATGAAGCCGAACGTGTGGATCGGGTAGCTGGGATTGGGCGCCAGCACGACGTCGCCGGGGGCGGTGATCGCCTGCGCGAGGTTGGCGAGGCCCTCCTTCGAACCGAGAGTTACGACGATCTCGGTTTCGGGATCGAGATCGACGCCGAAGCGGCGCTGATAATAGCCGGCCTGTGCCTTGCGCAGGCCGAGAATGCCCTTCGACGACGAATAGCCGTGCGCGTCGGGGTTGCGAGCGACTTCGCACAGCTTGTCGATGACATGCTGCGGTGGCGGCAGATCGGGATTGCCCATCCCCAGATCGATAATGTCCTCTCCCCGCGCTCGCGCGGCTGCCCGCATCGCGTTCACTTCGGCGATGACATAGGGAGGCAGGCGTTTGATGCGGTAGAATTCCTCGGACATTTCACTTCCTTCGGGTTTCGGACTTGGCGAGCGGGGATCGATCCCCCATTGTCGCCGACGCGACCTATACAGATTCTGCGCACCGATTGCAGGCGCATCATTAAAAAAGCTTGGGTAGGAGCTTGGCATGTCTGACACCGGCGAAGATCGCGGCGGTCCCGGAAGCGGAGGGGCGACGGAATTGCCATCGCTGGCCGATGTCCAGCACTGGACCGGCGTGATCGGCCAGGCGCAACAGATGCTGATGGAGCATATGGCGGAGGCCATGGCGCAGACGCCGGCAGACCTGCCGATGCCGTCGATGCCGGCCCCGCTCTTCGCCGATCCTGCCAAGCTGGCCGACCAGCAGAGCGAACTGATGAAGGCCAGCCTTGGCTTGTTCGGCCAGTTGATCGAGGAGGGTGCGGGGACCGAGGCCGCGCGCGACCGGCGCTTCAAGGCGACGCAGTGGCGCGAGACGCCGATCTTCGGAATCATCGCCGATGCCTATCTGTTGCTGTGCGATGCCTGGCTCAAGGGCATCGACGCGCTGGACGGGATCGAGCCGCGACAGCGCGATCAGCTCAAATTCGCGGTCCGCTCGCTGGCCGATGCGATGTCGCCGGCCAATTTCCCGCTGACCAATCCGCTGGTGCTGGAGCGGATCTTCGAGACCCGCGGCGAGAATCTTCTGCGCGGGCTCGAGCATATGCTCGCCGATATCGGTCAGGGAAAGCTGACCCACAGCGATACGGGCGCCTTCGAACTGGGCCGCAACATCGCCGCGACACCAGGCAAGGTTATTCACGAAACGCCGCTCTATCAGCTGATCCAGTACAACCCGGTCACCGAGACGGTGCTGGAGGTGCCGCTGCTGATCTTTCCGCCATGGATCAACCGTTTCTACATTCTCGACCTCAACCCCAAGAACAGCTTCATTCATTGGGCCGTCGCCGAAGGCTTCACGGTGTTCGTGGTGTCCTGGAAGTCGGCGGACGAGACTATGGTCGATATCACGATGGACGATTATGTCGTCGGCGGGCAGGTCGATGCGATCGACACGGTGCGCAAGCTGCTCGATATCGATCATGTTCACACGATCGGCTATTGCGTGGCAGGCACGGCGCTGGCGATGACGCTGGCCTATCTCGCGGCGAGGGGGGAGGGGGCGAAGGTGAAGAGCGCCACCTTCTTCACCGCCCAGGTCGATTTCAGCGAGGCGGGTGATCTCAATCTCTTCGTCGACGACGAGCAACTCAAGCTGATCGATGCGCTGACGCAGGGCAGCGGCGTGCTCGACGGCCGTTATATGGCGCTGGCCTTCAACCTGCTGCGCGGTCGCGATCTGATCTGGCATTATGTGGTTCAGAATTATCTGCTGGGGGAGGACTATCCGGCGTTCGACCTTCTCTACTGGAACGGCGATACGACCAACCTTCCCGCCAAATGGCACCGCGCCTATCTCGAAGACCTTTACCGCGACAACCGGCTGGTCGAACCGGGGGCGCTGTCGATCGGCGGTGTGCCAATCGACCTGAAGCGTATCGACACACCCGCTTATGTCCAGGCGGGACGCGAGGATCATATCGCGCCGAAAAGGAGCGTGTGGAAACTTACCGAGCAACTGTCCGGTCCGATGCGATTCGTGCTGGCAGGATCCGGGCATATCGCCGGGGTGGTCAATCCGCCGGTGGCCGGAAAATATCAATATTGGACCTGTGACTCTCCCGTGGACAGCCTCGAGGCGTTCGAGGCGGCCGCGAGCGAGACGAAGGGGAGTTGGTGGCCCGACTGGCAAGCCTGGGCCCGTACCCTGGCGCCGACCGAGGTAGCTGCAAAGAGCGCTCGGATCCCAGGTAAGGGCAAGCTGCCTGCGATCGAGGATGCGCCCGGACGCTACGTCCGCAGCTGATCACGGCGCATTCGCGGAAATTTCTTGCAAACGGGAACCGCTCGATCGTCCGATCATTGGCCGAATGCGAACATTAGCGTCAGATTTCCGCCAAAAATGCCGAATTGTTGCCAGTATGTTGCAGTGCACAATAAGTCTTGCGTTTGTTCAAAAGGGCATGTATTGTGCGTCGCAACATAAGAGACGGATTTCGATTCGATGGCAAGCAAGGTTTCAAGCAAGAACAATGTGGGGCCCGTGATCAACGCGGCTCTCAAGGTTTCTGATCAGGCCAAGCCGGTCGTCGCCGAGGTTGCGGTACCCAAGCAGGTGGCCCCAAAGGCCACTGCAGTGAAGGCGCTGTCCAAGCCCAGGAGCAAGTCCGTTATCGCCAAGGCTCCACGGGCAAAGGCTGCTGCGCCCAGGAAGCCCAAGACATCGACGGTGGCTGCCGTCGCTCAACTCGTCACGCCGCCGGCCGTCAAGATTGCGACGCCGAAAGCCAAGCCCGCCCCGGCAGCGTTAAAGCCGGAAACGAAGGGAGTGCGCGTTATGGCCACCACCGTTCAATCAAAGCCAAAAGCTGCTGCTGAGAAGGTCAATATGATGATGAATGATTTCAACGATCGTGCGAAGGCCGCTTTCGCAAAGAGCTCCAAGGCCGGTGAAGAGCTGACCGAGTTCACCAAGGGCAACATGGAGGCGCTCGCCGCTTCGGCGAAGACCGCTGCCAAGGGCGCCGAGACGATGGGCCAGGAAATTGCCGAATATGGCAAGAAGAGCTTCGAAACCGCTTCGGCGACGATGAAGAGCCTCGCTTCGGTCAAGACCCCGACCGAATTGTTCCAGATCCAGAGCGATTACGCCAAGTCGGCATTCGACAGCGCTGTCGCCGAAGCTTCGAAGCTGAGCGAAGCTTGGCTGAAGCTGGCTGGCGAAGTCGTCCAGCCGCTGTCGAGCCGTTACGCGCTCGCCGCCGAGAAGATCAAGTCCGCAGCGCTCTGATTTCGCTGTCTGCCGGATTTTGACGGCCGCCTCCCTCGGGAGGCGGCCGTTTTCTTTTGAGCGGCAGCGGCGCGTTGTCGAGGTCCCAAGGAAGTGCCTCATCCCGCCTGTCGAGGCGCCCTCCACGGCCTTCCGGGAGGGAAAGCGGCACCCAGCCTCTTGCCGAAGCGGTGCGGCGTGCCATATTCTGCGACATGCCCCGTATTTGTGTGAGTCCCGTGCCGACCATGAGCATTCCCGCCCACATCATTGCCCCGACGGGCATGGCCACGCGCAAGGATGGCGATGACAATGGATCGGGCCTGGGCCTGGCCACGCGAACCCGCTCGCGGACGAAGAAGCCGTCACCCTACAAGGTGCTGATGATCAACGACGATTACACGCCGATGGAATTCGTCGTCCTGTGCCTGCAGCGTTTCTTCCGCATGAGCATCGAGGATGCGACCCGCGTGATGCTGCAAGTCCATCAGAAGGGCGTCGGCGTCTGCGGCGTGTTCAGCTATGAGGTCGCCGAAACCAAGGTCAGCCAGGTCGTCGATTTCGCCCGGCAGAACCAGCACCCGCTCCAGTGCACGCTCGAAAAGGCCTGAGCGAACTTAGCCGGTAATCAGCCGCTAAATGATCCCGCCGTCGAGGCGTCGGATCGCGATCAGAGCAGGGCGGGGCGGTATCCCCTTTTCGAAATCGGGCCAGTTGGTCAGGGCCGACCGGATATCTTCTACATGCTCCGAAGGATGTTGGATCGACAGGAACATCGTCTTGCCATCGGGGGTGAAGGCGGGGCTGCAACATTCCGACTGGATGGGCGGGGTGTAGAACAGGCGGGGGAGGCCGGCATCCGGTCCGTCGGTCGCCATCACCCACAACCCATCCATGCGGCGGGGGCCGGGACCGTCACTGCATACCCATAGCCGGCCTGACGGATCGAAGCCGATATTGTCCGGCTCGACGAACCAGCCATCGGTCGACGTCTCCGGGTGAAAGCTCGCATGGTCGGCCGGCTTGGCGGGGTCGCCGCAGAGCAGAAACACACGCCAGTCGAAGCGATCCGCACCGTGATCAACAGCCCCGTCTTGGCGCGGCGGAATCAGCCTGAGCAGGTGCCCATGCTTGTTCGCGGGCCGGGGATTGGCGGGATTGAGATCATGGCGCTCGCGATCCGCGTTGCCGGTGAGGGCGATGAAGACGTCACCTGTTGCCGGATCGGGCTCGAATCCCTCGGGGGAGTCCATCGGGGTCGCGCCCAGCAGGTCGGCGGCGCGGCGCGTGTAGAGCGCGACGTCCGCCTGGTTCGCAAAGCCGTTGGCGGGCGTGAGCGGTCCCCGATTCCATATCAACGGCAACCAGACGACCGACCCGTCCGCATCGAAGCGAGCGACCGATAGCGTACCATTATCGAGCAAGTCACGATTGGCTGCGCGGTCGGCCCGATCGACGGGGCGATCGCTGACGAAGCGGTAGCAATATTCATATTCCCAGTCGTCGCCCAGATAGACGACGACGCGGCCATCGGCCGCCAGTGCGCAATGCGCACCCTCATGTGCGAAACGGCCAAGCGCCGTACGCTTCACCGGCGGCGCCGCCGGGTCGAAAGGGTCGATCTCCACCACCCATTCGAAGCGATTGGGTTCGTTGGGATGCTTGTCGAAATCGAAGCGCTCGTGGAAGCGCGACCATCCATAGCGGCCATGCGGCGAGCTTTCGTAGTGATTGCGCTCCATATGGGCGCGATCGGGATGCCGGTCGACATGGCCGGCGAAGAAGTCGGCGGACCCTTCTTCACAGGTCAGGATCGTGCCCCATGGGGTCATGCCGCCATTACAGTTATCATGCGTGCCCAGCACCGATGTCCCGGTCGGATCGTCGCGGGTGCGCAACTTGTCGTGGCCGGCCGCAGGGCCGGAGATACGGATCGGCGTGTCGGCGGTGATCCGGCGATTGTAGCGGCCAGAGGTTTCGACCTTCCAGATGTCGCCGGTTTTCCGAACCTCCAACAGTGAAACGCCGCAACTGGCTATGCAGATATCGACCTGACCCGCGCTGATCGTCTCGGCTACGGCCTTCGCCTTAAGGTCCGGGAACATCAGCTGCGGCAGGGGGTATTCGTGATTGACCGCCAACAGCCCATGGTCCGACCTGCCCGAGCCGAAAGGCAGGGGGATGAAGGCGGTGTAGTCATTGTTGTAACCGAACTGACGTCGAGCGTTCGCAGCTGTCTGTCCGGCAACATCGAACGCGGAGGCACCGGTGAAGATGGGATCGCCCCAGCGAGCGACGATCTGCCGGGCATAGCCGGCCGGAAGCCGATCCTGCGGCGTCGCGATCGCCGTCAACTCCTCGAACCGGGACAGTCCGCCGGTAGCCGCGGCGCTGGCATTCCGAGGGATCGAGGCGATCGCAGTCAGTGCAGCCGCCGCCAACAGCATCTGTCGGCGATCTATCAGCGCCGACAGGGGTGGTGCGTCCCCGCGCGGACGGGCAAGCGCCCGCCCGCCCTTGTCGTTATGGACGAAGGCGGGCCAGCCGGCGGGGAGCGCGTCGCTCATCAGAAGGACGCGTTGATGCCGAAGGTGATCGTTCGGCCGGTATAGGTAGCGCCCTCCAGATAGCGGCTGCCTTCGCCATAGCGTTCGTCGACGATCGGATCCTTGCCGCTGTTCAATATATCGACGGCGTTGACGAATAGCTTGACCTTCGGCGTGATCGCATAGCGCAGCTGGCCGTCGAGCGAGCCGTAGGATTGCTCGACGATCCGGGTGTTGTAGCTTGAGAACCGGACCGCCTGACGATCACGCCAGCTATAGGCGAGCGTCGCCTCGATCCCGTATTTCTGGTAGGTTCCGGCGGCCGTGAAGATGGTCCGCGGTGCGTTGAAGAAATCGTCGTCGGCGACGCCTTCGATGCCCGTATCGGCCTTGCTGCGCTGGAAGGTGGCGTTGGCATAGATGCCCAAACCGCCGAACGCGCCTGGCAGCTCGGGGAACTGGCGGACCAGGTTCAGCTCGACGCCGTAGATCTTCGCACTCTTGCCGTTGGTATAGGTGGTGACGTCGTCGATCACCTTGCCGATGAGGCGCGGATCATTCTCGAACCGCGCGCGATCGCCTTCGGTTTCCGGCGCGACGCCGCTGAAGATGAAGCGATCGATCTTCTTGTAGAACAATCCGCCCGAGATCAGGCCGACAGATCCGAAATAGCGCTCCATGCTCAGATCGAAATTATAGGCGTAGGCGGGCTTCAGGCCGGGGTTGCCGACGGTCACGTCGACCTCACCGTCATCCTCTTCGATCTCGGTCGCACCGGAGATATAGAGCGGTTCGGGGCGCGCGATCGAGGTGTAGAAGGCGCCGCGGATGACGAACTTGTTTGAGGCGCGGTAGTTGATCTGCAGGCGCGGCAGGACGTTCGTATAGTTCGCCTTGCCCTTCACCCGGGTGTAGATCGGATCCTGACCCTCAAGCGCGATGATTTCGAAATTCTTCGATGAAACGCGGGTGTGGTCGATGCGCAGGCCGCCGATCATCTCCAGCTTGTCCCACACGCCCTTGGCCATGACATAGCCGGCGTAGATGTCCTCATTGCTCGTGTAGCTGTCTTCGTCCTGCGCGATCGCGCCATTCTCGACATATTCGTTCGCGAAATCCGGATTGCTGTCGATCAGCCCCTGGGCATAATTGCGCCAGTTCTTGAGGTTCCGGATGTCGAGCGAGAGATAGGGGGGATAGGGCGCACCGACCACGCCGGTGTCGACGAGGCGGCCGGTGCCGAACTGGTTGAGCGTAAGTGGCCCGCTCAGCTCCATTACATTGCCCTCGGTCAATGTGCGGCGCGATCGTTCGGCCTTCATGCCGACCTTGATCATGCGCAACCAGGACGCGGCCGGTTCGTAAGTCATGTTGACGTTCGCGGCGTATCGGCTGTTCTTCGACGTATCGATATCGATGTCGTTATAGCCCAGCTCATAGCCGTCGGGATCGGCGATGGCGGCGATATCGGCGATGCTCAGGTTCGGCCTCGGGAACGTTCCCGAGAAATCATAGCCGAAGAGGTTGCTGTCGAGCTGCTTGGTGAAGGCGACTTCGTTGTCGAACGGCTCCTCGCGTTTGCCGGTCGAATAGCCGAGGCCGTAGTCGAAGGTGAAACCGCCCGTGCGGGTCACGCCGTTCAGGACATAGCTCTGCTGGGTGAGTTCGGTTTCCTCATATTGGTTGAAGATGTTGACGCTGCCCGGCTCGGTCAGGATCAGCTTTCCGCTGGAATCATAATCCTCCGTGCCGCCTTCGAAATATTGCGCACGGCTCAGTTCCTTGTCGAACAGCCGGTTGAAGCTGCCCTTGAACGTGAACGACGTCGTGTCGGTCGCGGCCCAGTTCAGCGCAAGATTGGCCGAGATGTTCTCACGGTCATTCTCATATTCGGTCTGGTGGTACTGGAGCGGCGTTACGCCGCCCGACGGATCATCCTCGTCGAACGCCAGGTAATCCTCGTCCTGATAGAAGACGAAACCTTTGGTTTTGCGCTTTGACCAGGCGGCGGAGAGCAGAATGCCGAAACGGTCGTCGGCGCCGAATTTCGTCGCCAGCGTGCCCTGGACCTGCGGCGCTACCTTGTTGGCGAGTTCATGATAGAATCCGGCAACGGTGACATCGATCACCGGCTTGCGATAATCGAAAGCGGTTGCGGTCTCGAGCACGACCGCACCGCCGATGCCGTCGGCATCCTGATCGGGTAGCAGCGTCTTGTGCACGGTGATCGACGACAAGGCGCTCGTCTGAATCATGTCCAGCGGGACGCGCCGGTTTTCCTTTTCGGGCTGCGCGGCGTTCATGCCGTTGATCTGCGTGTTGTTCAGGCCGCTATCGAGCCCACGGATCGAGACATAGCGGCCTTCGCCGGCATCGACTTCGCGCTGGACGGACACGCCTGGGACGCGGCGCAGGGATTCCGCCGCGTTGAAATCGGGGAAGCGGCCGGCCTGATCGGCGGAGACGACATTGCGGACATTGTCGGACGCGCGCTGTTCGCTGATCGCCTTGGCCTGCGCGCCGCGCTGGCCGGTAACGACGATCGAACCACCGTCGCCGAGCATGATGTCCCGGCTCGTCGTTCCGCTGGCAAGCGTCACTTGCTCCGATCGCGATGGATAGCCGATATAATCGACGATGACGGTATAACGGCCGGGAGCCACTTTTCCGAAACGATAGAAGCCCTGGTCGGTGGTGACGGTGCTCTGACCGGTTTCGACGATGGTAACCACCGCGCCGGAGAGCATCGCACCGCTGCCGGCGTGCGAGACCTGACCCGAGAGGGCTGCCTCCGACGACTGGGCCGCGGCCGGGCTGGACATCGCTACCATCGGCAGCAGGGCGGCGCTGCCGAGCAGGCAGGATATGACATGGGCAACAAGGCTGGCTTCAGAACGCATAAGTCCCCCCACGCCCCGGGTATGACCCGCAGACGAGTAATGCGGATCAACCGCGATTGATGGATGGCAGCCTCTAAGCCCTGGTTCGCGTCGTTCCGCCCGGCGCGCTCTTCGGCGAGCGGCTTATCAGGGGGCGGCGCACGGAAAGTTGCCGGCAAGCTGTGCGAAAGCCACTAGCCGCGAATTGTTTCACTTTGGGTGCAGCAGACACCCGAATCGCGCGCTTGCTTTTGACCCATCGCG
This sequence comes from Pseudomonadota bacterium, assembly GCA_040387595.1. Taxonomy (GTDB): domain Bacteria; phylum Pseudomonadota; class Alphaproteobacteria; order Sphingomonadales; family Sphingomonadaceae; genus Rhizorhabdus. Next base: position 1,144,432 of record JAZKDN010000002.1, on the reverse strand, counting down.
CGCCGGCCGTAACGGCTTGCAATCACGTGGTATGCGCTGGTCGCACCGGATGGGACTCGATGGTGAGGGCGACCTGCGAGAGGCGAAGCCGCTGTTTCCCAGGCGGGGTCGTCTCGCGGGAGCATGATCGTCCGATCTATCGAGACGCTACCGCTTGAGGCCGGCCCGACTCCCCGATACACGCGCTTTATGGATCGTATCACCATTCGGGGCGGAAACCGTCTCAAAGGCCGGCTGCCCATTTCGGGCGCCAAGAATGCAGCGCTGACGTTGCTCCCCTGCGCTCTGCTCACCGGCGAGCAACTGACGCTGACGAATCTGCCCAGGCTCGCCGACGTCGACAGCTTCGGGCATCTGCTCAACGAGCTTGGCGTGTCGACGATGGTGCGCCGCGGTGAAGGCGATGTGATCGGCCGGCAGATGACGATGTCGGCCAAGACGATCGCCTCCACCGTCGCGCCCTACGATATCGTCCGCAAGATGCGTGCCTCCATCCTCGTGCTCGGTCCACTTGTCGCGCGGGCTGGCGAGGCAACGGTGTCGCTGCCCGGCGGCTGCGCGATCGGCAACCGTCCGATTGATCTTCACCTCAAGGCCCTCGAGGCGCTGGGTGCGGAGATCGAACTGACCGCTGGCTATGTGAAGGCCACGGCGCCTTCTGGCGGGCTGCGCGGCGGCCGGATCATTTTCCCGGTCGTGTCGGTCGGCGCCACCGAAAATGCGCTGATGGCAGCGGTCCTTGCGCACGGTGAAACGGTCATGGAAAATGCGGCGCGCGAGCCCGAGATCGTCGATCTCGCCCGCTGCCTCGTTGCCATGGGCGCCCACATTGAGGGCATCGGCACCGACCGGCTGGTGATCCAGGGAAAGACCAGCCTGCACGGCGCCGAATATGAAGTCATGCCGGATCGTATCGAAGCCGGCAGCTACGCTTGCGCGGCCGCGATCACCGGCGGTGAGATCGACCTGATCGGTGCGCGCGTCGACGACATGGATGCCATCCTGGGCGGCCTGCGCGATGCCGGCGTCGGCATCACACCGATCGACGGCGGTATTCGCGTCAACGCGGATGCGCCGCTGCGCCCGCTGACCCTATCCACAGCACCGTTTCCCGCGTTCCCGACCGACATGCAGGCGCAGTTCATGGCGATGCTCGCGCTTGCCGATGGGACGAGCGTGCTTACGGAAACGATCTTCGAGAACCGCTACATGCACGTTCCCGAACTCGCGCGAATGGGCGCTGACATCCAGGTGCATGGACGTACTGCTATCGTGCAGGGCGTCGATGGACTTGTCGGAGCGGACGTCATGGCGACCGATTTGCGCGCGTCGATGAGTCTGGTTCTTGCCGGGCTTGCCGCGAAAGGCGAAACCCGCGTCCACCGGGTCTACCATCTCGATCGCGGCTATGAGCGGCTCGAGGAAAAGCTGTCGGCGGTTGGAGCGGACATCGAGCGCGAAAGCGGCGGCTGATCGCCGACGCTTTCGCGATTCTCGTGTCGGTCAGGCGCGTTCGACCTCGTCGGGCTGCGCTTCGGAAGTCTTGCCGGTTTCGCCGCTCGTCATGATCTGATCGTACAGTTCGGCTTGGCGCGCGCGCAGCTTTTGACCTAGCGCTTCGAGATCGACCTTGCCTTCTTCGTGAGCCGACTTGGCATCTTCGAAGAGATCCTCGTCTTCCTCGTCGATATGGTGGATCGTTTCTTCTCCGAGCACATGGACCTTGGCCGCGAAAAGCTCCTCGGTGCCATCCAGCTGTTCGAGTTCCGCGATGATCCGCTTGCCCGACTGGTGTTCGACGATCCCCTCGTTGACTTCGTCATCGCCGATAGCAGGCCGCAACGCCGGATAGAGAATTTCCTCCTCAATCGCCATGTGCACGGTCAGCCGCATGCACAGTTCGCGTGCGATAGAGGCGAGGCGATGGGGGTTGGCCGTTTCGGCCTCATCGAAAAGATTGCGGAAGACGTGATGCTCTTCTTTGAGAAGACTGATCGCAAGAGGATCTTTCTTGTCAATCCGGTGCTGACCCTGACTGTTACGCGATCCATATTTGCCCGACACGCTGATCTCCTTCGGGGGAACAATCCTTATCCGGATAACGGGTCGAGCCTGCGGGATGTTCCCAATGCGGTAGTTAATCCATTACGGACCAATCGCCTGCTGACAGAGGGGGCGTGGTCGTTACGTTACGGACACATGGCACGCGGGGGCGAGCTTGTTGGCGTGCTGGAGGTCGTGAATGACATATTGGGGCGCTGCTCCTGTCATCTTGGTATTCGCCGATTCAGAGGAGGGCGCAGCGGCGGCGTCGAGAAGCGTCGAGACCGCCGGAGGACGAATTGCGGCCATCGCCAATATCGATACGGCATCGCAACGAATTGATCAACAGGTTGCCGTCGATATCGTCTGGATCGATATCGGCATCGACCATGGACCGGTTCTCGACCGGCTCCTCGATCGCGTGGTGGAAGGCTCCGCCAGGCGTGATTTTTCCGTGATGGTGGTGATCCCTCCATCGCTGGTCGACATTGTCGCCGCGCGCATCAGCGGAGATGCGATCACCATCCTCGTCGGTCGTGACGAGGCGACCTTGGATGCCGCGCTCGGTGAGCGTCTTTCGCGTCCGGCTTTAACGTTACGTGAGGATAGTGGTGACGAGGCGATGAGCCATCGGCGTTTTAAGAGCGATGTCCTCGACGCGGGGTCGGCGTCGATCCTGCGGGACGGCTCCGGAGGGTCCGATGAGGACGACTTCAATCCACTGCTGGCTTCATCGCCGGCCGTCACCGACGCCAATGCGATCCGTGACATCATAAGGGCGCGCCGCTTGCGTGAAGACTTGTTCGGAGAGGGGCTGTTTGCCGATCCGGCTTGGGACATCCTGCTCGATCTGATGGCGGCTCGGATCGAAGGGCGACCGGTGGCGGTGTCGAGCCTGTGCATCGCGGCGGCGGTTCCGGCGACCACGGCGTTGCGCTGGATCAAGCAATTGACCGCGGCGGGGCTTCTCCACCGCGTCGCCGATCCCGATGACGGGCGGCGTGTCTTCATCGAACTGACCGAGCGCGCCGCCACGGCGATGGCGGGCTACTTTGCGGCCGCCCGACCGGCGGCGCGCGGCTGAAATCCACCGGGCGCTCCGTGCCCGGTGGATCGTCTCGGCTCAGATCGCGATGAGCGCCTGCTCCAAGTCGGCGATCAGATCGTCGGGATCCTCGATCCCGATGGAGATGCGCACCAGATTGTCGCCAATGTCGAGTGCCCGCTTGCGCTCGTCCGATACCGACAAATGGGTCATGCCGGCAGGATGGCTCGCCAGAGTTTCGGTTCCGCCCAGGCTGACGGCCAGCTTGGCGATCTTCAGCGCATCGAGGAAGGCAAAGGCTTCACGTTCGCCGCCCTTCAGGTAGAGCGAGAAGGTCGACCCCGCCCCGTCGCAGTGGCGGTTGTAGATATCGGCTTGGCGCGACCCGGGCTCGAGGAAACCGAGATAGCCCACCCGATCGACCTTCGCCTGGCCGCGCAGCCACTCGCAGACCTTGGCGGCATTCTCACCGGCGCGGCTCATCCGCAGTTCGAGTGTCTCGAGCGAGCGAAGCAGCATCCAGGCGGTATGAGGGTCGGTGATGGTCCCGATCGTGTTGCGCATCGCCCGGATCGGATCGAGCAGGGCCTTCGCACCGACGACCCCGCCAGCGACGAGATCGCTATGCCCGCCGGCGTATTTTGTCAGCGAATAGATCACCAGTTCGGCACCGTGGCGCAACGGCTTCGACCAGAGCGGGCCAAGGAAGGTGTTATCGATCGCGATCGGGGGCTTATCGGTTTCGCCGGCGAACAGGCGGTCGCGGACGTCACGCACCGCCTCGACGTCGACGAGCGCATTTGTCGGATTGGCGGGGCTCTCGAGATAGATCAGCGCGACCCGCCCCTTGGCCTTGGCGGCCTCGACCACGGCGGCGATTTCCTCCGGCGTCGCACCGGCAGGAAAGTCGAGCCAGGACACGCCGAAGCGGCCAAGAATACGCCCGATCAGCGTTTCGGTCGCTGCGTAGAGCGGCGCGGAGTGGACGATCACGTCACCGGGGCGAACCAGGCTGAGCAACAGCGTGGCGATGGCCGACATGCCGCTGGAAAAGCTCAGCGCATCTTCTGCATCTTCCCAGATGCCGAGCCGATCCTCCAATATCTCCTGGTCGGGTCCATTGAAGCGGGAGTAGACGAGTCCTTCGGCACCACCGGGGCGCTTGCCGGTAACGCCCTCGAAGTGCCTCTTGCCGGCGGCGGCGCTCTCGAAAACAAAGGTCGATGTCAGGAAGATTGGCGGCTTCAGTGCGCCCTCCGACAACATCGGATCATAGCCATGGCCCATCATCAGGGTCGATGGCGACAACTTCCGCCCGCCGACTTCTAGGACCTCGGGCTTGGGACGTCGGCGCGGTGTGGCGCCGGTCAACATATCTTCGGTGGGCTTGGGCATGGGGTTCCTGCGATATCCTTTATGATGGCAGGAAGATGCGCCTCGCCGGCGGTGCTGACAAGCGAGGCGCCTAGCGCACGCGGCGCGGCGCGTTAGATGAGCGGCCGGAGCAGATGGACGGCGACGGCGATCCAGACTGCATCGACGATCTGCTGGCGCGATCCCTGGCCGGGCGGCAGGATTTGCAGCCGGCTGGAGTCATGATCGACAAGGCGACCGAAGACGAAGCGTCCGCCGGGGCGGGGAACCAGGACATCGCGGTTGAGCGCCGCGCCGAACGCACGGAATTCGAGCCTTTCGAGCCAGATCATGTCGCCCGCACGATATTCGCCAATACTTGTTTCGACGAGCATCGTCAGTCCGCTGCGCGAGGGGCGGGGCAGGGTGGCAACCCGGGGCTGGCGGGGCGCGATGGCGCCGTCGGGGCCAAGGAGGGCCACGATATCGAGCTTGGCCTGCTCCGGCACGCGGACGAGTTCAGCGGCTTCGACGCCCAGCGCCGTTGCGATCCGGTTGAGCCAGCGGAGCGAGACCGTGCGGGTCCCGGTTTCGAGCCGGCCGATGGTCTGAGCGGTCGTCGGCGGGGCGCAACGCTCGGCAACATCCTGCAGCGTCATGCGCCTGGCGTGCCGGACTTCGCGAATACAGGTTTTCATCGGCGCCCGTCATAAACAGACCATTTGGTCGTCGCCTCATAGCGGTGCGCGGCAATCCGGTACAGAAGCGCGCTCGAACATACTGGCGAATCCGTGAAGGGGCACTATTTTCGCGGCGAAGGAGGACCGATGGCAAAGATTGGTTGGGGCAGGATCTTGACGGGCGTGGCCACGGTGGCCGCGGCCGGGGCGGCCTATGTCTATCTGAAACAAAGGCGCGCGCGTGCGCCCATTTACGAAAGCCTGATCAGCGAAGGCGTCTTTGAAATCCGGCGCTATCCTGTGTTGGCGACGATCGAGACCGTCCAATATGGGACGCGAGATCGGGCGCTGGGCAATGGCTTCGGTCTGCTCGCCGGCTATATGTTCGGCGAGGGGCGCGACGGCGAGGAGATTGCGATCACCATGCCGGTGCTCGCGAGTCCCGTGCCGGACGGCGGATGGCGGATTGCATTTCTGTTGCCCCTGGGCACCGGCCGGGAGGGCCTGGACGCCCCGGGCGACGGGATCGCGTTCGGTGAAATCCCGGTGAGAGACGTGGCGGTGATCGCCGTTCCGGGAAAGCCGACCGATCGCCTGTTCGCGGCAAAGGCCGCCGAACTCAGGCGGTGGATCAAGGGCCAGGCGCGTGTTGCCGGAGCAGAGATCATCCATGCCTATTACAACTCGCCGCTCGAGCCAGGACCGGCGCTTTCCAGCGAAATTTTCCTTCCATTGGCGCCTATCGGGTGAGGGATTTTGCTGTGGCAGAAATACCACAGTTCCCAACAGTCGATAAATTTTTTCCGGACATCGCAACCCTTTCATCGAGAACTCGTTAAGCGGCTGTCTCAGTGATCTGATGCGGCCCCGGAATGGATCCGTGGCTGGATCAGGCTCGCTGTAGAAACGGATGCGCTTGCGCGTATCTGGGTGAATGAGTTAGGTGAACGCAGTTCCATTCGGAACTTGTTGGAAAGGGGAATGATATGCGCAAGCTTGCCATTTTGGCAGCGCTGGCATCGACCGCGCTGGCGGCGCCATCTTTTGCTCGCGACAATGCCTGGTACGTAGGTGTTGAGGGCGGCGGATTGCTGCAGGAAGATACTAAGTTCGACGTCGGTCCTTCGACGCTCGCACCCGCTGGTGGCCGTGCCACCGTCGATAACAAGGTCGGCTTCGACGTTGACGGCATCGTCGGCTACGATTTCGGCATGTTCCGCCTTGAGGGCGAAGTCGGCTACAAGCGTAGCCGCGTGAACAGCATCTCGACCAACGTTGCTCGCACGCCTGCTGGCGTCGGCGGCGCCGGTGCACCGGCTGGCACTTATCCGGACGCTTCGGGTAAGAACAGCGCGCTCAGCTTCATGGTCAACGGCCTGCTCGACTTCGGTGGCGAAGAAGGCTTCTCGGGTTATGTCGGCGGTGGCGCCGGTATCGCTCGCGTGAAGTTCGCTGGCTACAACGTTTCGGGCGCAGACTTCCTGAACGACTCCGACTCGAAGTTCGCCTGGCAGGCGATCGCCGGTGTTCGGTATCCGGTTTCGACCAACGTCGACGTCGGTCTGAAGTATCGCTACTTCAACGTTAAGGATGCCAAGGTATTCGATCGCCTCGGCGCCGAATATGAAGGCACGTGGCGTTCGCACAGCCTTCTGCTCAGCCTGATCTACAACTTCGGTGAGCCGGCAGCACCGCCTCCGCCTCCGCCGCCCCCGCCGCCCCCGCCTCCCCCGCCCCCGCCGCCGCCTCCGCCGCCGCCAGTGGTTGAGACCCCGGGTCCGTTCATCGTGTTCTTCGACTGGGATCGGTCGGACATCACGGCGGAAGCAGCGTCGATCCTCGACAATGCGGCCAATGCCTATGCCACAACCGGTCAGGCCCGCGTCCAGCTTGCCGGCCACGCCGACAAGTCGGGCAGCGACCAGTACAATGTCGGTCTCTCGCAGCGTCGTGCCGACTCTGTGAAGGCTTACCTGGCTGGCAAGGGCGTTCCTGACTCGGCGATCGCGACCGAAGCTTTCGGCGAAAGCCGTCCGCTGGTCGACACCGCCGATGGCGTCCGCGAACCGCAGAACCGTCGCGTCGAAATCACCTTCGGCGCCGGCATGTAAGCGGCCATGTCATCGATCCGTCGATGACATGCAGAATAGGGGGTCGGCCTTCGGGTCGGCCCCTTTTTCTTTGTTTTCAACATTGTAATTGCCGGTGACGGTGCTGCATTGTCAGCATCGGTGGGGGTCGCCGATAAAGGAAGCGCTCATGTTCCGGACCAAAATTATTTCGATGACCTTTTTCGCGACGCTGCCTTTTGCGATCGCCGCTCCGACAATCGCTTTTGCGCATGGACATGATGGACATGGTGCCGGTCACGCAGTGGCGGACATCGTCGATGGCCAGGGCCAGACCCGAGGCAAGGCTATGATCAGCCAAGGGAAGGACGGCGTCGTTGTCGACGTCAAGGCTGTCGGCTTGCCAGCGGGCGTCCATGCCGTTCACGTCCACACCACCGGGACGTGCACAGGACCTGACTTCACCAGCGCAGGCGGCCACTGGAATCCCGAGAAAAAGCAGCACGGCCACGACAACCCGGCCGGTGCACATATGGGCGACATGCCGAACATGACCGTTGGCGCCGATGGCACCGGCGAGCTCAAGACGGTGATCAAGGGCGCGATGGTAACTGGCGGAACCTCGCCCCTGTTCGATGCCGATGGTGCTGCCGTCGTGGTCCATGCCGCCGCTGACGATTATAAGAGCGATCCGACCGGCAACGCCGGGGGCCGTCTCGCCTGCGGCGTCATCAAGACTAAGTGATCGCTGCGGCATGACCGAGCGACCGCCGCCGCGCATCCTGTTCGTCTGTCTGGGAAACATCTGTCGTTCCCCCTTGGCGGAAGGCGCAATGCGTGCGGCGGCCGATCGGGAGGGCTTCGCGATCGAAACCGATTCCGCAGGTACGGGAGATTGGCATGTCGGCCATCCTCCCGACCCGCGAGCCGTCGCCGAGGCCGCCCGCAACGGCATCGATATCGCCGGCCTGCGGGGACGGCAGATAACTCTCGCGGATTTCGAGCGCTTCGATCATGTGATCGCACTCGATGGCAACAATTTGCGCGATCTGCGCAGCATTGCCCCTGCCGGAGCGGCGGGGTCGCTGTCGCTGCTGCTGGACCATGCCCACGGGCGCGCTGGGCAGGAAGTGGCCGATCCCTATTTCGGCGATGCCGCCGGTTTTGCAAAGGCGTGGGCGGATATCTCTGCCGGTGTCGAAGGACTGCTGGCCGAACTGCGTCAGCCGAGCCGGTAGCGCGCCACGGCAGCATAGCTCGCGCCGGTGCTGCCCAGGCTGCTCTCGTACAGCAGGAAATGATCGAAATGCGCCTCGACCGGGGCGGGCCAGAGTTGATCCATCGGGAGCGTGCCGGTCGGCTCCGTTCCGCGCGAGAACCGGGCCATGGTGATGTGCGGCACGAACGCTCGCGTGTCTGGCGCGATTCCTGCCCGCGCCAGTGCCGCCGTGACCGCGGTATGGAGAGACCGGACATCCGCGTGCGGCGTCACGCTCGCCCAGATATTGTCGATCCGTCCCTTCCGTTCGAAGCTCTTCACGCCGTTCAGTCGAAGATCGAAACCCGGATGCGACACCGAACCGAGCGTGGCGGCGACATCCTCGGCGACATGGCGATCGACCTCCCCGATGAAGCGGAGCGTGAGATGGAGTTGGTCGTCATCCTGCCAGCGTGCGCCCGGCACGTCCCCCATCGCGGCGAGGAGCGCTTCGCGCATCGGGCGGGGTGGGCGGAGCGCGACGAACAGGCGGTGCATGGGCTGATTGTCGCGCCATGTGACGGTAACGCAAGAGCATTCAGCTGACTTTAAGGCGTGATCTGCTTGAAAAAAACGATGGTTCCGCCGATATTGGGCGGTGAGCGGCATTCCGCCGCTTCTTTTGGAGAGTGTTTACACCATGGCAAACTGGTCTGACCCCCGAATTAATGCCGCGCCCGCCGCGACAAGAGCGGGTGTGGCTGACGCAGCCTTTGACGCCGGTCTGCGCTCCTACATGCTCTCAATCTACAATTACATGGCTTCGGGCGTGCTGCTGACGGGCATCGTCGCGCTGCTCTTCGCCGAATCCGGCATGGCTGCGCAGGTCTTCGCGACCCCGCTGCGCTGGCTGATCATTCTCGCCCCGCTCGGCTTCGTGATGGTGCTGAGCTTCGGCATCAACAAGCTTTCGACCACGGCGGCGCAGGGCCTGTTCTGGGCTTTCGCGGCGGTGATGGGCCTGTCGATGTCTTCGCTGTTCCTGGCGTATACCGGGTCGTCGATCGCGATCACCTTCTTCGCGACCGCGACCGCCTTCGCCTCGCTCAGCCTGTGGGGCTACACCACCAAGAAGGACCTGTCGGGTTTCGGCACCTTCCTGATCATGGGTGTCGTCGGCCTGATCGTCGCGTCGCTGCTCAACATCTTCTTCAAGTCGCCGGCGCTCAATCTGGCGATCAGCGCCATTGGCGTGCTGCTGTTCGCCGGCCTTACGGCCTATGACACGCAGAAGATCAAGAGCCTCTACTTCCACGTTGCCGGCACCGATTTCGCCGGCAAGGCGGTCGTGATGGGCGCGCTGACGCTGTATCTCGACTTCATCAACATGTTCACCTTCCTGCTGCAGCTCATCGGTGATCGCCGCTGATCCTGCCTCAGTCTGGATGACCGAAAGGCCCGGTGGAAACGCTGGGCCTTTTTCTTTGTCCGCCCGGCGCTATGCTCGGTCGATGGGGGACGAATGGACTATCTGGGCCTGAGCTTCGAACAGCTCGACGAGGACGCGGTCGCAGCGCTGTTGCGCGGGCGCCGGACCGATGTGGAATTCGGTTACCTCGTTACCCCCAATGTCGACCATGTCGTACGGCTGTCGAAGCTCGACCGCGATAGCGAGGAGAGGCGCGCTTACCGCATGGCGGCGTGGCGGCTCTGCGACAGCCGAATTCTCTCCCTGCTGGCCTCGTTTCGCGGCATACGCCTGCCCGTGATTCCCGGCAGCGACCTCACGGTGCGCTTCTTCAAGGATATCGTGGCGCCGGGTGACAGGATCGGCCTGATCGGCGGGCAGGCGGGTGATGTCGCCATCCTCGGCCGGTTGCGACCCGATATATGCATTGTCCAGCATATCCCGCCCATGGGCCTGCAAACGGGCGGTACCGCCCGCAATATGGCTGCCCGTTTCGCCATCGAGAGCGACGTGCGCTTCGTCCTGATCGCTGTGGGCTCGCCGCAGCAGGAACTGATCGCTGCCGAGATCCGCGACATGGCAGATGCGCGCGGGACTGCACTGTGCATAGGCGCCTCGATCGACTTCATCACCGGACGCGTCAATCGTGCGCCGCGCTGGATGCAGCGTTTGGCGCTCGAATGGTTGCACCGGCTGCTGTCCAGCCCGCGCCGCCTGTGGCGACGCTATCTGATCGACGGACCGCAGATCTTTCTGCTTGCCTGGCGGTTCAGGCGCTGACGGTCTTCCGATAGGTCGGGCGGGCCTTGATACGGTCGATATAATCTACCAGCCGGGGATGATCGGCGAGGCCGGGCGCCCCGAAGTTCGATGCCCACGCCAGTTCGGCGCCGATATAGACATCGGCGGCGCTGAATGCGTCGCCGAGGATCCAAGGGCCCGGATCGAGCATCGTCTCGAGCGCCCGTAACGCATCCGGATAGCTCCCATAGCCTGCGGTGGCCTTCGGCGCTTCCACGCGGTTCAGCATCGTATCGAGCAGGGCGGGCTCGAACACGCCCGCTCCGAAGAACAGCCAGCGCAGCCAGGGGCCACGACGTGGATCGTCCATGGCGGGGGCAAGGCCCTTGTCGGGAAAAGCGTCGGCCAGATAGGCGATGATCGCCCCGGTCTCGGTCACGGTTACGCCACGATGGGTGATTGCGGGCACCTTGCCCATCGGGTTGATGGCAAGATAATCGGGTGCCCGGCTCTCTCCATTCTGGAAATCGACGAGGACGAAACGATAGGGCACGCCAAGCTCCTCGAGCATGAAGTGCACCATCTGCGCCCGTGAGTGCGGATTACCGTAGAAGACCAGTTCGTCGCTCATGACAGTTGCTCCCGGAGAAAGGCGATCGTACGCTCCCAGGCGAGATTGGCCGCGGCTACGTCATAGCGCGCGCCCGATGTATCGTTGTGAAAGGCGTGCTGGGTGCCGGGATAGTCGAACCGGCGAACATCGGCATGGGCGGCCTGCAGCGCCGAGACCCAAGGCGCCGCGCCCGCATTCACCCGCTCGTCGGTCCCCGCATAGTGCAGCATCAGCGCGGCCTTCACCTTCGCGGCTTCGCTGGCCGGTGGCGGAGGGCCGTAGAAGGCGACGGCGGCCTGCAACGCGGATCCAGAGGTGACGGCGAGACGATTGGCCATCGCACCACCCCAGCAGAATCCGACCACGCCCACCTTGCCGCTGAGCAGCTTGTGCGCGGCAAGCCAGGCGACCGTTGCCGTGCCGTCGGCGGTGGCGGCGGAGAGGTCGAGGGCGCCGATCATCGCACGCGCCTTGTCCTCATCAGCCGGGGTGCCGCCGACAGGGGAGAGGAAATCGAGAGCGACGCCGACGAAGCCAGCAACCGCAAGCCGGCGCGCGACATCTTTCGTGTAAGGCTGGAGCCCGCGATTTTCATGCACGACCAGAACCGCCGCCGGCTTCTTCGCGTGTTTCTTGGGGATCGCCATATAGCCGAACAGCTTATGGCCATTGGCGCCAGGCCAGGACACCATCCTCGCCGTCAGCCGCTTGTCCTCTTCCGCGATAACGGTTGCAGCGGCCGGATCGGCAGCGATCGAAGCGACGAGGATCTGCGCGGCCGCCGCACTGCCGGCCAGTCTGGTCATATCCGCCATGAATGCGCGACGGTTCTGAGCGCCGTGCGTAAAACGATCGTACAGCGCGATCGCGCGGGCCTTGAGCTTCTCGTCGTCCATCACATCAGGCCTTTCGCTGCACTTATTGCCCGGCGGGCGGTGGTGCCGTCGGCTCGGCGACGGGTGGTGGAACCACCATGGGCGCGGGGGCTGCCGCCGGAGGGGGCACCGTCGTTGCGGCAACCGCCGCCGGTTCAACGGCCGGCTGCGCTTCCGGTTTCGGCGCGCGCACGACTGCGCCGCCATCCGCGGGCATGCCGCTGGCATCGCCGCTGGCGGCATCGATCGCGGTGACCTGATCGGTCCGGTCGACGGGGAGGGCAACGTCGTCGATGCTGGTGGCGATCTGCGGACCGCCGCCATCGTCGGTCGCGACCGGGGCCTTCTCCTTGCCGCAGGCGGGGAGGGCGAGCAGCATCAATCCGATCAGCCAGGAACGGCGCATCACATCATATCCCATGATAATCGCGGAACCAGCGAACGAAGCGCGGTACGCCCTCGCTGATGTCGGTGGTAGGGCGGAAGCCCAGGTCGCGCTCGATCGCGCCGATATCGGCGAAGGTCTCGCGCACGTCCCCGGGCTGCATCGGCTTCATCTCACGGATGGCGGGGCGGCCGCACGCCTCCTCGATCAGCGCGATCAGCCGCGTCAGTTCCTCGGACCGGTTGTTGCCGATATTGTAGATGGCGTGCGGCGATGCGCTGCCGCCGGCCTTCCGCGCGTCATCGTCCGCCGGAGGGTGATCGAGTGCGGCGACTACGCCGGTGACGATGTCGTCGATATAGGTGAAGTCGCGCCGCATCTCGCCGCCGTTGAACACCGATATCGGACGTCCCCGCAAGATCGCATCGGTGAAAAGCCACAGCGCCATGTCGGGCCGTCCCCACGGGCCGTAGACGGTGAAGAAGCGCAAGCCCGTCTGGGGGAGCCGGTAGAGGTGCGAATAGGTCTCGCTCATCAATTCGTCCGCCTTTTTGGTGGCGGCGTAGAGCGACAGCGGATGATCGACCCGATCCTCGACGCGGAAGGGCAGGGACTCGTTGCCGCCATAGACCGAGGAGGAGGAGGCGTAGACAAGATGACTGGCGCGGCGTTCGCGCGCCAGCTCCAGGATGTTGAGATGGCCGACGAGGTTGCTCTGCGCATAGGCGCGCGGGTTCTCGATCGAATAGCGGACACCCGCCTGCGCGCCGAGATGGATGATGCGATCGATCTCGATCCCCGCCAGCGCCGTGTCGAGTGCCGCATGATCGGCGAAGTCGCAGCGGATGAAGCTGTAGCTGCCGGCACCCTCGGCTTCGATCCTGGCGACTCGGTCTCGCTTGAGCTGAACCGGATAATAATCGTTGAGATTGTCGATCCCGACCACGGCTTCGCCACGCGCCAGCAGGCGGAGTGAACAGTGCATGCCGATGAAGCCGGCGCCCCCGGTGATGAGGATCGTCATGGCTCTTCCTTAAGCGCTTGCCGGCGAGAGGAAAACCGATCTTCTGGACTTCCCATAAGCGCATCGATCCTTATAAGAGCGCCTCGCTGACCATGCTGGGGCGTCGCCAAGTGGTAAGGCAGCGGCTTTTGGTGCCGCCATTCGCAGGTTCGAATCCTGCCGCCCCAGCCAGCACATTCCGGATCATCGATGCGCCGTGCGCGCCCGGGTTTCTAACGGATCGGCGATTCCTGTGCGGCGAAGCCCTGCGTGGTCAGGGCGCTCAGCACATCGGCACCATGCGCGGCATTCTGAACCTGCACGACCAGGTCCATGATCGCGCCCCGCGGATTCAGCGACAGCGACAGGCGGTCATGCGCGACATCGAAGATATTGGCGCCGGAATCGCCTATGATCGCGGCGAGCCGGGACAGGGCGCCCGGCTGGTCCGAAATCGGCACGCTGATGCGCTTGAGTTGACCGGTCCGGACGAGCTCGCGCATCGACAGCGAGGCGATCACCGACAGGTCGATATTGCCGCCGCTCAGGATCGTCGCGACACGCTGGCCGGTGAAGCGATGGCTATGCTGAAGGATCGCGGCAAGTCCTGCGGCGCCCGCGCCTTCGACCACCGTCTTCTCGACGGACAGCAGCAGGGCGATCGCGCGTTCTATGGCCTCTTCGTCGACCAGCAGGATATCATCGACGAGATCGCGCACGATCTCGCGCGTGATCCGTCCCGCGCTCTTGACCGCGATGCCTTCGGCGATGGTGAGGCCGTCGGGGCAGGGCTCGGCGTCACCCTGCAGAGCGCGCGGCATCGAGGGGTAGGTGGCGGACTGGACGCCGACCAGGCGAATGTCGGGTCGTATCGTCTTGGCGGCGATCGCGATGCCCGAGATGAGCCCGCCGCCCCCGATCGGCACGACCAGCGTATCGACCCCGTCGACCTGCTCGAGTATCTCGATGCCGAGCGTGCCTTGTCCGGCGATGACGACCGGATCGTCATAGGGATGGACGAAGGCGAGGCCATCCTGCTGGGCGCGGGCCAGAGCCACATCGAGCGCCTCGGACAGATTGGCGCCGGCGACCACGACCTCGGCACCATGGTCACGGGTGCGGTTGATCTTGGTAAGTGGCGTGCCCTTCGGCATCACGATCACCGCTGCTATGCCGAGGCGGCGGGCATGATAGGCGACGCCTTGGGCATGGTTGCCGGCCGACATCGCACAGACGCCGGCGACGCTGCCGCCGTCCGTCAGGGATAGCAGCTTGTTCAGCGCGCCCCGCTCCTTGAAGCTGGCGGTGAACTGGAGGTTCTCGAACTTCAGATGGATCTGGCAGCCGGCGATCTGCGACAGCGTCTGGCTGGGCAGGCACGGCGTCGTCATCACCGCGCTGCTGATCCGACTGCGGGCGGTTTCGATATCCGCAAAACTGATCGAACGGTCGGACATGAACTTCCCTTTCTGGTCGACATCCAGAAGCATGGGGAAGCTTTGCCGCCCGGCCGCATCGTCCCCGAGGGGACCGCCACCTTCTCCCTTTCGGGGCAGGTTGGCGCGGATGGCATGGCCATCCGACTCTGGATGCGGAGACGATGTGAACCGTCTCCTGGCGCCATCTGCACCGGGCAGGCAGGTTCTTGCAACAGGAATTAGCAGGCGCGCATATCGCCGCCCAGCCCGGTAATCTCAGATCGGCAGGTCTGTGGTCAGCTTCACCATGTTCAGTGCGAAATGCGAATTGACCGATGCCACCGCCGGCAGGTGAACGAGCGTCTTCTTCAGGAAATTATGATAGGCTTCGATATTCTCGACGACGATGCGCAACTGATAGTCGCTGTCGCCGCTCATCGAGAAGCATTCGACGATTTGCGGGCGATTGTGAACCGCGGTCTCGAAGGCGTCGAGCGTCGCCTCGTCATGCTGTTTCAATTTTATGCTGGCAAACACCACCGCCTGCAGGCCGAGCAGCTTGGGGTTTAGGATGACTGCGTTGCGCTCGATCACGCCACTGCTCTGCAGGCGCTTCACCCGCCGCCAGCAAGGGGTGTGCGAAAGACCTACCTTCTCGGCCAGCTCGGCGATCGGGAGATCGGGATGCTTTTGCAGCATGCGCAGAATCTTCAGGTCCATCTCGTCCATGGCGATTTCCCAATAATAGGATGCACATCCTACCACAGTAATTTTCGTATAAGGATTGTCCTCAAAAATATGCGGATATGAGCGATCTTCGCAAGGATTTTCCGCAGTTCCTCTGTCAGTCTTGCTGGGTAACGATCGCGAGGAAAGTCCGCGCCCATGTCCAATCTGCCGAGCCTGCGGCTCCACATTCCGGTACCCCCAACGCGACCGGGCGATGCCCCCAATTTCGACCATCTGTCCTTCTCGGAAGCCGGCGCGGTGCGCCGGCCCGACAGCACCGCTGCCGAGGCGGAAATGCGCGACCTTCCCTATGAACTGATCCGCGTGCTCGACGACGAGGCGCGCGCGGTTGGTCCCTGGGACCCGAAGCTGGCGCCCGACACGCTCCGGCGTGGGCTGCGCGCGATGCTGTTCACCCGGCTGTTCGACGATCGGATGTTTCGCCTGCACCGGCAGGGCAAGACAAGCTTCTATATGAAGTCGCTGGGCGAGGAAGCGATCAGCGTCGCTCAATCGATGGCGCTGGGCGAAAAGGACATGTCCTTTCCGACCTATCGCATGCTCGGCTGGCTGATGGCGCGCGACTATCCGCTGATCAAGCTGGTCAACGAGATCTTCTCGAACGCCGACGATCCGCTCAAGGGCAAGCAGTTGCCGATCCTCTATTCGGCCCGCGATTACGGTTTCTACTCGCTGTCGGGCAATGTCGGCAGCCGTTTCGGCCATGCCGTCGGCTGGGCGATGGCGTCGGCCTACAAGAATGATGACGGCATCGCGATCGGCTATATCGGCGAGGGCACGACCGCCGAGGGCGATTTCCACGAGGCGCTGACCTTCGCCTCGGTTTACCGCGCGCCCGTCATTCTGTGCGTCTCGAACAACCAATGGGCGATCTCGTCCTTCGCAGGGATCGCCGGCGCCGAAGCGACGACCTTCGCGGCCAAGGCGATCGGATATGGGCTCCCCGGGCTGCGGGTCGACGGGAACGATTTCCTCGCGGTCTGGGCGGCGACCCAGTGGGCGGCGGAGCGCGCCCGCACCAACCACGGCGCGACGCTGATCGAGCTGTTCACCTATCGCGCCTCCGGCCATTCGACGAGCGACGACCCGACGAAATATCGTCCCGCCGACGAGGCCGAGCATTGGCCGCTGGGGGATCCCGTCGAACGCCTGAGGGCGCATCTGATCGGCCTGGGCGAGTGGGACGAGGAGCGGCACGAGGCGCAGATCGCCGAATTGACCGAGGCCGTTCGCGCGGCCGTGAAACAGGGCGAGGCGGTCGGCACGCTCGGCCAGTCCAAGCCCAGCGTCCGCGAGATGTTCGAGGGCGTGTTCAAGGAACCCGACTGGCGCCTGATCGAGCAACGCCGCGAGCTGGGAGTCTGATCCGATGGCGCAGATGAACATGATCCAGGCGCTCAATTCGGCGCTCGACGTGATGTTGGAAAAGGATGCCAACGTCCTGATTTTCGGTGAAGATGTCGGTTATTTCGGTGGTGTCTTTCGCGTTACCGACGGCTTGCAGAAGAAGCACGGGCTGACCCGCTGCTTCGATGCGCCGATCTCCGAAGGCGGTATCATCGCCACCGCGATCGGCATGGGCGCCTACGGACTGCGGCCCGTGCCGGAAATCCAGTTCGCCGACTATATTCTGCCGGCTTACGACCAGCTCGTCTCCGAAGCGGCGCGGCTGCGCTATCGCTCGGCGGGCGAGTTTACGGCGCCGATCACGGTGCGCTCGCCTTATGGTGGCGGCATCTTCGGCGGCCAGACCCACAGCCAGAGCCCCGAGGCGGTGTTCGCCCACATCACCGGGTTGAAGACGGTGATCCCGTCCAACCCTTATGACGCTAAGGGTCTGCTGATCGCCTCAATCGAATGCGACGATCCGGTGATCTTCCTGGAACCCAAGCGCCTCTACAACGGGCCCTTCGACGGCCGCCACGACCGGCAGCTGACGACCTGGGCCGGCCATGCGGCGGGCGAGGTGCCCGAGGGCTATTACGACGTGCCGCTCGGCAAGGCCGCAACGGTGCGCGCGGGCAAGGACGTCACCGTCCTGGCTTACGGCACGATGGTCCATGTCGCGCTGAGCGCGATCGAGGAAAGCGGGGTCGACGCCGAACTGATCGACCTTCGCTCGATCGTCCCGCTCGACATCGATGCGATCGTCGCCTCGGTCGAGAAGACCGGCCGCTGCATCATCGTCCATGAGGCATCGCGGTTCGGCGGCTTCGGGGGGGAGCTCTCCGCGCTCGTTCAGGAGCGCTGCTTCTACCGGCTGAAGGCGCCGATCACGCGGGTTGCGGGCTGGGACACACCCTATCCGCACGCTTTCGAGTGGGATTATTTCGTGGGGCCGGCGCGCGTCGTCGCCGCGCTCAACCGTGTGATGGAGGCCTGATCATGGGGCGCTACCTGTTCCGCATGCCCGATGTCGGCGAAGGCGTGGCCGAGGCCGAGATTATCGCATGGCACGTCAAGGTCGGCGATGCCGTTGCCGAAGACCAGAGCCTCGTCGACGTGATGACCGACAAGGCGACGGTCGACATGACAGCGCCGGTCCCTGGCGTGGTCGTCGCGCTGCATGGCGAAATCGGCGAGATGCGTGCGGTCGGCTCGACGCTGATCGAGCTTGAGGTCGAAGGCGAGGGCAATGCGACGGCCGACGTGCCGACCATGGCCGCAGTCGCACCTGCGTCCGTGGCCCCCGTCGCCACGCCGAACCCGAAGCCCGCCGTGCAGGCACCGGTTACGGCACATCCCGCCCCGGCAGGACCGGCCCAGCCAGCCTTCGCGACCCGGCCGGTGGGGCAGGCGCCCCTTGCGGCACCCGCCACCCGCTGCCGCGCGCATGAGCTGGGCATTGAGCTGCAATATGTGCCTGGCACCGGCCCCGGTGGACGGATCACGCCTGAGGATCTCGATCGCTATGTCGCGAGAGCCGGCGTGCTGGCGGCTGGCGAGGCGGGGCATCTCGCCCCCCGTACCGGCGGCAGCGACATCCGCATCGTCGGGATGCGGCGCAAGATCGCCGAGAAGATGCAGGAGGCCAAGCGCCGCATCCCGCACATCACTTATGTCGAGGAGTGCGACCTCACCGAGCTCGAAGCGCTGCGCGCCGATCTCAATGCGCATCGTGAGGAAGGTCAGCCCAAGCTGACCCTGCTCCCCTTCTTCATCCTGGCGCTGACCCGCGCGCTGCCGGATTTCCCGCAGATCAACGCGCGCTACGACGATGACGAAGGCGTGCTCCACCAGTCGGCGGCGGTTCATCTCGGCATCGCCACCCAGACCCCCGCAGGCCTGCTGGTGCCGGTGATCCGTCATGCCGAGGCGCTCGACGTCTGGTCGTGCGCTCAGGAGATCGCGCGGCTCAGCAAAGCGGCCCGCGACGGCAGCGCGACGCGCGAGGAGATGTCGGGCGCAACCATCACCATCACCTCGCTCGGCACGCTCGGCGGGGTCACCGCGACGCCGATCATCAACCACCCCGAGGTGGCGATCATCGGTCCGAACAAGCTGGTCGATCGGCCGGTGGTGCAGGGCAGCTTCGTGACCGTGCGCAAGATGATGAACCTGTCCTCCTCCTTCGATCACCGGATCGTCGACGGCTATGACGCCGCGCTTTTCGTTCAGCGGCTCAAGCGCCTGCTGGAGCATCCCGCCCTCATGTTCATGGACTGACCGATGACCGACGCGAAGAATGAGGCGGTGAAGACCAAGGTGCTGGTGATCGGCGGCGGTCCCGGCGGCTATGTCGCTGCGATCCGTTGCGGCCAGTTGGGCCTCGACACGCTACTGGTCGAGGGTGATCGGGTGGGCGGAACCTGCCTGATCCGCGGCTGCATCCCGTCCAAGGCGCTGATCCATGCGGCAGACCAATATGCGGCGATGGCGGCCGTGGCGCAGACGCCCCGGCTGGGCATCAGCCTCGCCTCGGCGCCCAGCCTTGATTTCGCGGCGACCATCGGCTGGAAGGACGGCGTCGTCGATCGGCTCAACAGCGGGGTCGGCGTGCTGCTCAAGCGCGCCAAGGTGCGGGTCATTGCCGGGTGCGGACGCTTCTCCGACGCCAAGACCTGCCATGTCGCGACCGAAGGCGGCGAGATCATTGTGCAGGCCGAGCATGTCATCCTGGCGACGGGATCGGAGCCGGTCGAGCTGCCTTTCCTGCCTTATGGCGGCAGGGTTATCTCCTCGACCGAGGCGTTGTCGCTGGGGGAAGTCCCGAAGCGGCTGGTGATCGTCGGTGCGGGCTATATCGGCCTCGAACTCGGCATCGCCTATCGCAAGCTCGGCTCTGAGGTGACCGTCGTCGAGGCGGCGGATCAGATCCTGCCGCTCTACGACGCGAAGCTGGTGGAACCGGTACGGCGTTCGCTCGATGCGCATGGCATCATCCTCCACCTCGCCGCCAAGGCGACGGGGCAGGGCAAGGATGGGCTGATCGTCGAGACGGCGAGTGGCGGAGCGCTCGAACTGCCGGCCGACAAGATCCTCGTCACGGTCGGGCGTCGTCCGGTCACGAAGGGCTGGGGCTTGGAGGAGATGGCGGTCGCGATGAACGGGGCGTTCGTGGCGATCGACGATCGCTGCGCCACCTCGACCCGCAATGTCTGGGCGATCGGCGATCTGGTCGGTGAGCCGATGCTGGCGCACAAGGCGTCGGCGCAGGGCGCGCTGGTGGCAGAGATCATCGCCGGCCAGAAGCGCCGCTTCGATCCGGTGGCGATCCCGGCGGTCTGCTTCACCGATCCGGAGATCGTCAGCGTCGGGCTAGGCCCCGATGCGCCGGATACGATCACCGGCATCTTCCCCTTTGCGGCGAGCGGCCGGGCGCTGACGATGGAAGCGGGTGAGGAGGGCGGCTTCGTCCGCGTTGTCGCGCTGGAGACCGGCCATCGCATCGTCGGCGTGCAGGCGGTGGGCCGTCATGTCTCCGAGCTTTCCGCCGCTTTCACCCAGGCGATCGAGACCGGCGCGGTTCTGGAGGATATCGAAGGCATAATTCATGCCCATCCCACCCTCGGCGAGGCCTTCCACGAAGCCGCGCTGAAGGCTATGGGGCACGCCATCCATGCTTAGCATGCAGCGTGGTCGACCGATTGAACCCGGGTCGACCGCAGAGCAGGAAGAGTTTCGCAGGAGCAGTTGCCAATGACGTCCCAGTTCACGATCCTGCCGAAAGCGGCGCCCACTTCGGCCGATGATCGCGCCAAGCTTCTGGAAAATCCCGGTTTCGGCCGCGTTTTCACCGATCATATGGTCATCGTGCGCTATGTCGAAGGCCAGGGCTGGCACGATGCCGAGGTCAAGGAACGCGGGCCGCTCCAGATCGATCCGGCATCGGCGGTGCTCCATTATGCGCAGGAAATCTTCGAGGGCATGAAGGCCTATCGGATGGATGACGGCCTAGCGCTGTTCCGTCCCGAGGCAAACGCCGCCCGGTTCAACCTTTCGGCGCGGCGCATGGCGATGCCCGAGGTACCCGAAGACCTGTTCATCGAGGCTGTCGAGCAGCTTGTGAAGATCGACCGCGACTGGGTGCCGGGCGGCGGCGGCGCGCTGTATCTGCGCCCGTTCATGTTCGCCAACGAGGTGTTCCTCGGCGTGAAGCCCTCGTCCGAATATCTATTCATGGTGATCGCCTCATCGGTCGGCGCCTATTTCAAGGGCGGCAAGGATTCGGTCACCGTCTGGGTTTCGGCCGACTACACCCGCGCCGCGCCGGGCGGTACCGGCAGTGCCAAGTGCGGCGGCAACTATGCCGCCAGCCTCCTCGCCCAGAAGCAGGCGACCGAGCATGGCTGCGACCAGGTCGTCTTCCTCGACGCCGCCGAGCGCAAGTGGATCGAGGAACTGGGCGGCATGAACGTCTTCTTCGTCATGGACGACGGATCGCTGGTGACGCCGCCGCTGCAGGGCACGATCCTGCCGGGGATCACGCGCGACTCGATCATTCGCATCGCGCGGGACGAGGGCCTCACGGTTCGCGAGGAGCCTTATTCCTACGACCAGTGGCAGGCCGATGCCCGGTCCGGCAAGCTGGTCGAGACCTTCGCCTGCGGCACCGCCGCGGTCGTGACGGCGATCGGCACGGTCAAGAGCGAGGATGGCGAGTTCACCATCGGCGCCGGCGGCACCGGCCAGACGACGGCGCGCCTGCGCGATAAGCTGACCGGGATGCAGCGCGGCACCGTCGCCGACCCCTATGGTTGGGTGTACAAGATCGCCTGACTCGATCGAATTGGGCGAGGCGTCGAGGCGCCTGCCTTGCGTATGCCTTAGTCATCCCGGCGAAAGCCGGGATCTCACTGCCTTTTCACCCTCGCGTCACAGCGAAGTGCGAAGAGAAGCGAGATCCCCGGCTTTCGCCGGGATGACGTTAAGTGGGGCAGTGAAGTTTCTTTCAACCCGTTCCCGTCATGCAGCGCAGGCTGGCATGACGGAAAAGGGCGATGGGTTCAGCCCTTCGGACCGCCTGCCGCAACCTCTATCGCCTCCAGTATGGTCGCGCGATCACCGATATGATTGATCAGCGTCAGGATCAGCCGGGCATTGACCCGCTGGCTGTCAGCCTCGTCGCGACCCTCATGGAGAGCGATCAGCTTTTCGTAAATGCCGTCGGGATCGACGAGATTGGGGGTGAGGATCAGGCTCATCTCAACCGCCTCCCTTGGCTCGGACAAGCGCCCGGTCGATCTTCGCAGCATCAGGCGCCTTCCAGCGTGCCGCCACATAATGGTCCGGACGGATCAGATAGGCGCCCCCAGCTTCCAACCCGTAGCGCGACAGCGCGAGCGGCGCATCGAGATCGACGACGTCCAATCCGTCGACCGCATCCCCGCCGCCGGCTCGCAGCAGCGTGAACCGGTCACCGAGGCCGTCGAGCAGCCAGGCATCGCCCAGAGGTGCGTCCAGTGCAGGAGATCCCGGGGCGATGCCGCCGTCCCAGCTATCCTCGTCGGGCGTGTTGAGCCCGCTGCCCGGATAGCTGATCGCGGTCGACAGGCGGCCCGAGTTCACCAGGGGGCGCGCGAAGCTGTGCTCTGCCGCCAATTCAAGCACCGCGTCGCGAAACGTCTCGCTCATAGTGCTTTTGGGTGTAAGGAAATCTGTAGAGCGTGTTGAATTCAATATGTTTTCATCCGCCGTGATAATCGCTTCTTCATTGTAGCTCTCAAGCAGCGCGGCGTCCGCGCCTTGCAGGACGAGGTCGAGCTTCCAGCCGAGATTGTCGACATCGGCGAAGCCGCCATTGCAGCCGCGCGCACCGAAGGGGGATACCAGATGGGCGCTGTCCCCGGCGAAGATCACCGAGCCATGGACGAAGCGCGCCATGCGCCGGCATTGGAAGGTGTAGATGCTGTACCATTCCTTCTCGAACGCGACGTCGGGGCCCATCATCGCGCGGATGTAGCGCTCGACATTCTCGTCCTTCAGGCACGCGTCGCGGTCGATGTTCCAACCGAGCTGGAAATCGAGACGCCAGACGTCGTCCGGTTGGCGGTGGAACAGCGCCGACTTGCCCGGATTGAAGGGGGGATCGAACCAGAACCAGCGTTCGGCCGGGCGGTCCTCGGTGATCCGAATATCGGCGATGAGGAAATTATCCTCGAAGACGCGCCCTTCGAAGTCGAGACCAAGCATCTGCCGGATCGGCGAGCGATTGCCGTCGCAGGCGATCAGCCAGCGGGCGTCGATCGCATAACCGCCTTCGGCCGCGTCGACGTCGATCCGTACGCCGCCATCCTGCGGTGCGACGTCGCGGACTTCATGGCCCCAGCGCAGTTCGACGTTGGGCAGCGCCGCGAGCGCTTCGATCAGTAGTTCTTCGACATGATATTGCTGGATGTTGATGAAAGCGGGCCGCTTCTGGTCCTTCACCGGCAGCAGGTCGAACTGGTAGACGGGATCAGGGCGATCCTTCCAGAACACCTTACCGACATTCCAGGTAACGCCCTTGGCGACCATGCGGTCGCCGACGCCGAGCCGGTCGAGAATGTCGAGCGAGCGTTTCGAGAAGCAGATCGCCTTCGAACCGGCCGCGATATAGTCGAGGCGGGTCAGGACAGTGACCCGGTGCCCGCGCCGGCCGAGGTCGAGCGCCATCGCAAGGCCGACCGGACCGGCTCCCGCGATGACGACAGGAATATCCTCGACCGCTATGGCGGGCCGTGGCGACGGGCCGATCTTACGCCACACATGCGCGTAACGGACGTCGGTCATGGCGCTTATCCCTGCAGGAGGTCCCAGACCTCCTGGTCGCGGTCCATCGTCCAGATGCGCGGCCAGTCGATACCGTCGAACTCGTCCCACAGGCGCTGCACGTCGAACGGCAGGCAATGTTCGAAAATCGGCCAGCGGCCGAATTTCGGGCCGAGCGCGGCATGGGTCGCCTCGAAGGCTTCCTTCAGCGTGCCGCCGCGCTTGTGGACCGCGCCGGTCTGCTCGATCATCACCTTCAGGAATTCGCGGGTCTGCTCGACCGCGGCGTCGGTTGCCGCAACGCCCTTGGCGATGGCGCCGCGACCGCCGATCAGATTCTCGGCGCGGTACGCCTTGACCTTGTCGAGCGTCCCGGACGACCAGTCGAAGTGAAAGGCATCCCCCGTGTAGAGCGCGGCTTCGGCCTCGACGAGATCGCCGGCGAACAGTGTCCGGGTCTTCTCGTGCCAGGCGACGATGTCGCCGGCGGTGTGGCCACGGCCGCAAAACTGCAGGTCGATCCTGCCGCGATCGCCGCCCAGTTCGATCGAGAAATTGTCCTCGAAGGTTTCGGTCGGCCATGTCAGGCCGGGAATTTCCTCAGGCTGTTTGAACAGGCGGGGCATGCGGCCATATTCGCTCGCCCAATCCTGCTCGCCGCGCTCTTCGATCAGCTTGCGGGTCGTCTCGCTGGTAATGATGTGCTCGGCATCGAACGCGCTGGCGCCCAGCACGCGGACCGCGTGATAATGGGTGAGCACCAGATATTTGATCGGCTTGTCGGTATGCTCGCGCAGCTTGGCTAGCCAGTCGCGGGCAGCCGCCGGGGTGGCGCGCGCCTCGAAACAGACCAGGAAGTCCTCGCCCTCGATCGCACCGACATTGGGATCGCCCTCGGCGGTCAGCGCGTAGACGCCGTCGGCGAGAATCTCGAAGGTTTCCTTCTTCTCGGTAAGGTCGCCCGATGATGCGAAGGGCTTGGCCATATCCGTCTCCTGTAAAGTCTCCCGCCTCGGCGGGCGATCCGTGATGATGAAGGTATAGCCGCTGCTGGCCGGCCTCTTGTCCATAGAGCTATGGACAGACTCGCACGGTCGTGGCGTGGCTGCTATGACAGGCCATGGCCTGGAGCGGACTGCCCGAACCCGTCGACCCCAAGATCGGCGCTGCGCTGATCGAGGCGGCGGGGCGCGACGCGTTCGGCGATGTCCTGCTCGACGCCGCCCAGCGTTATGATTTCGTCGAAGAGGTTTTCGCTTATCGCATCGGCAGCGACGGCAAACCGGTCATCGTCGCGTCGTCGAGCGGGATCGCCCGCTCGGACGAACGCGCCGAGCTGTTCACCCGCCGCTTCTACCGCGATGATCCGGCGCGCAGTATCTGGGCGGAAACGCCGGTCGGCGCGGTGTTCGCGCGGCGGGTCCATGCCAGCCAGATTATGCTGCACGACTATCGCGCGATCTGCTTCGAAAAGCCGGCCTTCGCCGACAAGCTCTGCTTCGGCTGGCGGGGGCAGGACGAAAGCCTGTTCCTGAGCATGTATCGCCGGGGATCCGCCGAATGGGCCGGCGCGGCGCGCCTTGCGGCGCTGGCCAGCGTGGCGCTGTCTGCGATCGCGCAGAAACCCTATCAGCCCCTTGGTAGCCTCGCCCAACGGCTCGAACAGCGCCTCGCGCGGAGCTTTCCCGACCTGCGCGGCCGCGAGCTCCAGGTTTGCGCGCGGACGCTGGCCGGCCAGAGCGCCGACGACATCGCGGTCGAACTCGGTATCGGACGCCCGACCGTCCTGACCTACCGCCAGCGCGCCTATCAGCGCTACGGTTTCTCAGGCGTCAGCGAGTTTCTGCCCGCTATTCTCGACTAATTTTATTTTTTGCTCTCGGCAAAGAACAGTCTAGCCGCCGTATCCGGATCTCGGAACAATTTCCCTAGTTCACGAGAGCCACATGCGCTCATTATTATCTCGTGGTTGACCGAACCTGGGGCAGCTTGGCCAAATCGCTCGTTTCCTGCTGCTTCAGTTATAAGAGACTTTCCGAGATAATAAGATATCTTAAGGTCACGAAATGACTGGTTGTTGCAATTGGCTTCCCGCACGCTGATAAAATGATCGCTACCTTTTTCCAGGTGATAATAAAGCATTGTCGAAAATCGAGCGGTCTGTCCCTCGCGCACGATGCTGGATTCATCGATAAACGCCACCGAAATCCCTTCGGAATAAGATGCTTGTTTCCACTGTGGTAGAGCTTCTACGACGAGTGATGGGCGAGTCTGCGCGATAGCCGGTCCGGAAGGCGCTTGCGGCATGCTGGAAATCGGGGGAAGTGGTGCAGCCATTGCCTGCCGCACGAAGATTTCCTTTTCGATCTTTTCGAACGCTTCGCGATATACCTGAGGGTCAACAATCGGTGCTTCGTCTGTGAAGGCCTGCACACTTTTGCCAGTACTCATGACAAAGTTCAGGCGCGCTCTGGTTATAGTTGGCCCGCGCTGTTCCACGAAAGCTGACACTATCGGCATCTTTTTCTTCGTACCGAAGCCGATAAATGGCAGCCATGTCATATAGGATTCGGACGAGCCGATTGCCGTGATCAGACCTGTATCGCGATCGGCAGTTTGTATCCGAAACCCTGCGTCCTGGAGAACTGTCATGATGGCAGGGAAAACTACAGACGCTGTGGTTTCGAAATCTTTTGCCTGAATTTGCTGAAGCGCCATCCCCGTTATTGCGGGATTCTTGCTCCAACTCGGAGGAGGCATCGTGATCAAAATTAGAGATGCTGCGATGCTGATATTTCTCATGGTTCGTGCTTTTCTAGAACGAACTGCTGCGGCTTTTGAAGTCCGAAACCCTCTTGTCGGGTCCGAACTTGATAATCAGCGTCATCGTGCGCTGTGTCTGGGATGCCTTGCTCTTCGAAGAGCCAAAGCCGAGACCTCCACCACCGGCCGCGCTGCCCCCGCCGACACCGAGCAGCATGCCAATGGAGAAGCCGCTACTGCCTGAACTGGTAACAGTGGCCTGGCGATCGTAAACCCAGACTTCTTGGCCCTGTGCATCCAGAGTGGTGATGTTAGGCGCGCCGAAAGTTTCGAGGACTTCGGTTTGCGTCGTTGCGCCGACGTGAAGCGTCATCTGCGCCATACCGTGCGTCAGAGTGTTCGTAGCATTATCTATCGGCGGTTTTGCGAGAGCGACGCTACTAAGCGAGAGGCTCAGCGCGGCCGCACATAAAATGACCTTCATCGTCTTCCCCGTTGGAACGAGTCGCCCCCGCGACTCATCGCCAATTGTGGACGCTATGCCATTCGAGCAGGACCGCAAGTCCGGAATGGACCGAAATCGGAAAGGTAATGCTAAAATCCGGTCGTTAGCAAAGCACATCTGCATAATGGGCACGCGCCACGTCGGGATGCGACCGTAGCCGGGCCTTGAGGTGATTGGTGCCGACGTCCCGGAACATGGGATTGTTCGGATCGGAACTGACGCCGCGCTCCGATCCTTTCAACTCGGGTGGGAGGTCGATCAACGGAATGGTCCCTTCGTGGCTGGCGCCGAGGAAGAAGGCGATCGAGTAGCGCTCCATGCCCGCCGGTGGGGATACGGCCGCATGGACATCGGCGCGGACGAAGCCGTTGGTGGCGAGTTCGAGAAGTTCGCCGGTGTTGACGACGAAGGTGCCCGGAATGGGCGGCGCATCGATCCAGCTGCCGTCCTGGGCCTGAACGCGCAAACCGGCGAGCTTGTCCTGCAGCAGGATGGTCACCAGACCGCCGTCCTTGTGCGCGCCGACGCCCTGGTCGGAATTGCGGGACGCCTGGCCCGGATAGCGCAAGATCTTCAGATGCTGCCGGGGTTGGGGGTGGACCATCGGCTCGAACACGGCCTCGTCCTGCCCGAGCGCAATGGCCACCGCCTTGAGCACGTCGAGTCCCACCCGCGTGACCTCCGCCTGATAGCGGGAAATGACGCCCTTGAGTTCAGGCATCGCCGATGGCCACTGATTGGGGCCGATCGTCCGCTTCCAGGCCGGCGTGTCGGGACCGATCTCCAGCGCCGCCTCCTCACAGTCGAAATCGACCTGCTCGCGCCAGTCGGGCTGGCCCTGGGTGAGCTCGGCGCCGGCGCGGGTGTAGCCCCGGAATTGCGGCGATCGGATCATCTCGATCTCGAGCTTGTCGGGTTCGGGAAGAGCGAAGAAGCGCTTCGACGCCGCCAGTGTCTCGGCGACGAGCGCCGGATCGACGCCATGACCTGAGAGATAGAAAAAGCCATGCTCGTGCAGGATATCGCGCAGATCGGCAGCAACAGCCGCGCGTTGCTCGTCGGTGCCCTGCATTCGCGCAATGTCGAGCGTCGGAAGATGCGCCGGCATGGTCTCGACCGCAACATCGCTGTCGCTATTGATGCTGGTTTCTACTGTTGCTTCGAGCATCTTATCTCACCCATAACTTTCCCGAGGCCGGGATTGTCGAACGACGAATATTCCAATGCGGATTTCGTCTTGTCTGTTCGAGGGTATCGATTGGAAGAGTTGGGTAAACCACATTAGCGCCCACGCGGATCATGGGCAGTTTCCCACGGTCGACCCATTTGTCGGGGCGTGATTGCGTGGGGCGGCGCCCATCTTTCCGTGTGGGATTTGCAGGGCGGGATCGAGGATGCCCACGGCAACCCCTGCGCCGTTCATCGCCGGGGCGGGCAGGCCTTCAACGCTTTGTTAGCCATTCTCCTTTACCAATTCGGCGGTTGAAACCGGAAAAGGCGCGGGCATGGCTCTCGGCACCAATGCACCATCGGCGGTAAGTCTGATCGCGCTGCGCTTCGATTGGCTGCAGGACGAACTGCCGGCCGGCCCCTGGCCCGAACCTCTGCGCGATGATCTGTGCGCGGCGATGAAGGGCATCGGCTGGAATGCGGTGCATCAGGGCGAGTTCGGTCCGCTCGAAAGCCTTTACCGCGATTTCGTCGTGCTGTTTCCCCGTCTGCTGGTCGACCGCGGCGATGTCGATCGCGGCGCCGATCTCTACACGCTGCTCCATATCATGCTGTGGCGCCGAACGCAGATCCTGTCCGAACTGAAGCGGTTCAACGACGATGTCGTTCGGCCGTTCACCGCCTATCTTTCCCGCCATTTCGCCAGGCAGGCCCCGCGCACCGCCAGTCGCGACGTTCCTCGCATCGCCTATCTTTCGGAGACGAGCGATCTGTTCGGTTCGAATGCCGTCGCCCGTATCACCGTCTCGCTGATGCTCGGGCAGCAGGAATTGCGCGACGAGGCCGACTGGCCGATCCTCTACTGTATCAACAGCCCGGTTCGGAGTCTGTGGGATTTCGCCGGGGAGTTCGGCCTCCCGCTTCGGGACATGGCCCGCGCAACGCCCTCGCAGACGGTCGATGCGGTCCTCGCGCAGATGGAGGCGGACGAGATCGACATTCTGATCGCCGATAGCAATTGCGCAGTTGCGACCATGGTGCTGCAACGGCGTCCCGCGCGGGTCCAGGCCTTCCACGAGAACGGCTTCGCGACGTGGGCTATTCCCGATCTCGATCTGGCGTTCCTCGGCATCACGCAGCCGTCGCCCGACCTGTTTCATGGCGCAGTCGCGATCGCCCAGACGCCCCGCAACACCGCCTTCGTCTTCCAGAAGATCGAACGGCCCGAGGCCAGCATCGCTGCCGTCCGCCATCTCTTGTGCGCCGAAAGCGGCGTCGCGAAGCCCAGCGTCGTCTACGGCGTCTATGGCCGCATGGCGAAGATCACCGCCGACTATATGGCGCAGGTCGAGGCGATCCTGCTGAGCGATCCCGACGCCATCTTCTTCGCCGGGGGCACCGGCCGGATTTCACCGATCATGGCCTGCAAACAGCCCTCGCCGGTCGGCGATCGCATGGTGATCTACAATGATTTCATCGACGGCCATGTCATCGCCGAGTGCATCGACGTCTTCCTCGACAGCTTTCCCTTTCCAGGCGGCATGTCCTGCATCGAGGTCCAGGCGCGCGGGGTGCCCGTGGTCTGGATGGCGCCACCGCCAGAGAGCGAACAACTCATCATCGGCGACCAGCGCGACCCGCGTCTGAAGGCGCGTGAAAGCGACCATTATGTCGCGCTTGCGCTCCAAGCGGCGGATCCGGATCAATGGGTCGGTTTCGGCGCCACGGCGATCGGGATCGCCAACCGCTTCGGCGACATGCGCGAACAGGCGATGCAGGTCGAAGGGTATCTCGCCGACGCGTGGGCCCGCGCCCGGCAGGACAGGAGGCTGGCGGCATGATCGACATTCCCATCGCCCGGCCGCGCATGCCGGCGGCCGATGCGCTGCTCCCCTATCTGCAGCAGATCGACACCAATCGGCATTACACCAATTTCGGTCCGCTGATCCGCGCGCTCGAGTCTCGGCTGGCGACGCGTCTCGGCGTTGAGCCCGATTGCGTGAGCACCGTAGCCAACGCCACCGCAGGCCTGACGCTGGCGCTGCAGGCCGTGGCTCAGGGGCGCTTGGGCGTTTGCCTGATCCCATCCTGGACTTTCGTGGCGACGGCGCATGCCGTCAAGGCGGCTGGGTTCACGCCTTTCCTTGTCGATGTGGACGAAGCGTCCTGGGCGATGACCCCAGCCATTGCGCTGGAGGCGGTATCGCGGATCGATGGCCCGGTGGCGGCAATCATGCCCGTCGCACCTTTCGGCGCACCGATCGATGTCGCCGCCTGGGATCGCTTCACGGCGCTGACCGGCATTCCGGTGGTGATCGATGCCGCCGCCGGCCATGACAGTGTCGGCGTCGGCGACACGCCCTGCGTGGTCAGCCTCCACGCCACCAAGATCCTCGGCGCGGGCGAGGGCGGCTACGTCGTCTGCCGCCGGCCGGACGTGCTCGTCGAGATCCGGAAGCGCAGCAATTTCGGTTTCTACGGCTCGCGAGACGCCCAGGTCGTCGCGTTCAACGCCAAGATGAGCGAGTATCACGCCGCGGTCGGACTCTCCGCGATGGATGCTTATGCCGCGAACACGGCATGCTTCAGGTCGGTCGCGGAGAGCTACGGCAGCAGACTTGGCCATCGGACGGATGTGCTGTTCCAGCCGGGTTTCGGCCGGATATGGCGCGGCAGCGTGTGCGTCGCGCGCTTCATCGGCAATGATGGCAGGCGGATCGCCGCTCAACTCGCCGAGTCCGGGATCGACAGTCGGGCCTGGTGGGGAAACGGGGTCCATGGCCAGACGGCGTTCGCCGACCTTCCGCGTCTCGCTCTACCGGTAACGGAGATGCTGGCGCGCGAAACGCTGGGCTTGCCCTATTATGTCGACATGGCCGAAGCCGATGTCGGCAGGGTATGCGCTGCGCTGGGTGCCATCGCCTGCATGCCCCTCCGAAAAGCCGCCTGATGGTGAAGTCAACGCATCGTAACGCTGCCTTTCTGACACCGGAAGACCTGGCGGAGTTGGATTTCGCCTTTCTCGGCGACAACGTCCTGATCCATTCGACCTGCGTGCTGGTGAACTGCCAGCGCATGTCGATCGGCGATGGCGTACGGATCGACCCCTTCTGCGTATTGTCGGCGGGCGAGAGTCTCGCGATCGGCGATTATGTCCATATCGCGGGGCATTGCGTGCTGATGGGCGCGGCGGCAATCTCGCTGGGGGACTTCGCCGGGCTGTCGCATGGCGTCAAGATTTTGTCAGCATCAGACGATTTCGTCGGCGGATCGCTGATCGGCCCGAGCATTCCCGACGCCTTTCGCTCGGTCGACGCCCGGCCTGTGGCTCTGGATCGCCACGTGGTGATTGGCGCGGGCAGCCTCGTGCTGCCAGGATCGACGCTGGGAGAGGGCGCGACGATCGGTTCGCTGTCGCTGGTCAAGGGACAGGTCGAGCCCTGGACGGTCAGCGCCGGATCCCCGGCCCGCAAGGTCCGCGACCGTGATCGCGCCGGCGTCATCGACGCCGAGAAGCGCTTTCGGCAATCGCTTCTCGAAGCCGCCTAGCCCGCGTTGAGCACCCGCACCGGATCGCTGCCGTCCCAATTGTCCGACGCTGTCTTCATCATCGTGAAGAAGGCTTCGGTCGCATCGGTCATCTCGATCAGTTCGATCATCCCGGGCAGCACGTCGCTGGTATCCATATAGGCCGCGCGCGCGCCGACGCCGGCGACGCCGTACAGCGCCATGTCATGGCCCTGCGCCCTATAGCGCGCGACATCGGCATCGAAATCACGCGACGAAACGCCGAAATGGTGAAAGCCCCAGCCGCGTTTCTGCTGCACCTCGGTGTAGACCGAGGGCGTATCCCAGTTGTTCTGCTGGATCAGTTCGAAGCACATCGATCCCGAATAGGCGATGGCCAGGCTGACATCGAACTCCGACGGCACGCCGCGATATTGCGCCTCGAACAGCGGGAAATGGTCGATGACGAACCACGGACCAGTGTTCAGCCGCGGGCGATAGTCCTCGATCGCCTGCCGCAGGTCGGGGACGATATAGGCGATCTGCATGATGCCGCCCATCGGCTGGCCGAAGTCGAGAATCTGGTCCATGGAATTTCCTAGTTGGTGAGGCTCATGCCGCCATCGACGACGAGCGAGGTACCGGTGACGAAGCGGGCCTCGTCGGACATCAGGAACAGGACGCCATTGGCGATATCGACGGCTTCCTGCCATTTCTTCATCGGCACTTTCGACAGGAAGGCTTCGGCCGCCTGATCCTCGTCGATGCCCAGTTCGGCAGCGGTGCGGGCGATCAGGTCGACGTGCATCGGCGTGCGTACCTGGCCGGGATGGACGCTGTTGCAGCGGATCGCATAGCCATGTTCGCAGCAGTGCAGCGCCACCGAGCGGGTGAATTGCATCACCGCCGCCTTCGACGCGCCATAGGCCGACAGGAAAGGGGTGGGGACGAGCGCACCGATCGACGACATGTTGACGATCGCGCCGCCGCCGCCCTGCGCGATGGCAGGCATGGCATATTTGCAGCCGAGGAAAGTGCCCTCGACATTGACGCTATAGATTCGGCGCCAGTCTTCGGCCAGCGCGCCTTCGGGATCGGGCGGGCCCTTGCCGTCGGCGACGCCGGCATTGTTGACGAGGCCGTCAAGCCGACCGTGCCGGCGCACGACGTCGTCGATCAGCGTCTGCCACTGCGCTTCGTCGGTTACGTCCTGGCGTATGACGTCGCCCCCGCCGTTGATGTCGGTGCGGACGATGGTGGCGCCTTCCTCGGCCAGACGCTTCGCGATGGCGGTACCCAGGCCGATGGCCGCGCCGGTGACGATGATGACCTTGCCTGAAACCCGTCCGCTCATGGTCAACCTTTCGTATGCGCGCTGCTGGGGCCCGCGAGTTGGGCGCCGTCGATGACCAGCGCATGCCCGCTCATCATCGCAGCGTCGTCCGAAGCCGCGAAGAGGATGGCGTTGGCGATGTCCTGCGGGGTCGCGATCCGGCCGATCGGCACCAGCCGGGCCATGGCGTCGACCATCGCCTGCCGTCCGCCGACCGCGCTGGCGATCGGATCGAGCATCTCGCTGTCGACATAGGTGGGATGGACCGACACGCAGCGGATCGGCAGGCCCTGTTCGGCGCAGAACAGGGCGACCGACTTGCTGAGTGTCGTAACGCCGCCCTTGGTTCCGCAATAGCCGGCGACATCGGAGATACCGATCAGCCCGGCAAGCGAGGAGACATTGACGATCGCGCCGCTGCCGCCGCTGTCCCGGATAGCGCGGATCGCCGCCTGACAGCCGAGCATGACGCCGGTCAGGTTGACCGCGATCATCTTATTCCATTGATCCATGGTCAGGTCGAGGATCGACCCCGGAAAGCCGATGCCGGCGACGTTGGCGAGAATGTCGAGCTTGCCGAAATGGGCGACCGTCCGGCCGACCGCGTCGGTCCAGCCGTCTTCCTGCGATACGTCGAACGGGATGGCGATCGCCCGTTCGCCGATCTGCCCGGCGGTGCGGGCGGCGCCGTCTGCATCGATATCCGCCACGCCGACCCGCGCGCCTTCGCGGGCGAAGGTCAGCGCGGTCGCCCGGCCGATGCCCGATGCCGCGCCGGTGACGATCGCTACCTTGTCCTTCAGGCGCACGGCCTATTCCTCTCGCTCATTCTGATCTGCCTTGAAGCTAGGGAGCGGGCCGGGACGGGCAAATAGCGGGAACCACCTACGGGCAGGTCGGCGCGACGGGCGGGCGGCGCATAGGTGGTCCCCGTCATTTCCCGCAGTGGGCGATGTCGGCACGTTGACGGCAACGAAAGCCAATAGGAGACGTGACCATGGTATTGCTCACCAAGGGCGAAAGCCCCAAAATCGCCCAAACCAAGCTGCATCGCCCGGCCTTCCACGATATCGGCCAGTTGCCCTGGCTCGACTGGGTGATGCCCGACACCTGGTTCAAGCTGCTCAATGTCAATGCGCTGACCGGCGGGTTCACCTTGCTGCTGAAGGTCGGCCCGAACAACGAGGCGCCGGTTCATGGCCATGTCGGCGGCGTCGAGGGCATCATCCTCGAAGGCGGAATGGGCTATGGCGACGATCGCGGTCGGGCGGGCTGGTATGTCCGCGAGGCGGGCGGGATCAATCACATCCCAGACACCGACGCCGACGGCATGATCATGTTCGCCACGGTCAACGGACCGCTGGTCGGCTATAATGCGGACGGGAGCATCGCGGCGATCGTCGATGGCAAGCTGATGTATGAAATGGCCGCGGCTGGTGATGCGGCCGACCATATCGACAAGCCCGCCGATTGGTGACCGACCCTACGCCCCTCTCGTCATTCCCGCGAAAGCGGGAATCGACCGAAGCGGGGCGTTGTTCGACGGGACGTGCCGCCGTCGATGGATCCCCGCTTTCGCGGGAGTGGCGTCAGAAGGGATTCGTCAATGCTGGGTCTGATGCAGGATCGACCGCTGTTGATCAGCGAATTGCTGCGCCATGCCGCGGTCGCCCATCCCACGCGGCCGATCCTGTCGCGGGTCGTCGATGAGCCGTTATGGCGTTACGACTATCGCGGGCTCGCTGCGCGGAGCGCGCGTGCGGCGAATATGTTGCGTCGTTTCGCCATCGGGCCCGGCGATCGGATCAGTTCGCTCGGCTGGAACGGCCATCGCCATATGGAGCTGATGTTCGCCGCGCCCGGCATCGGCGCGGTGCTCCACACCGCCAATCCCCGGCTCACCGACGAACAGATCGCCTACACGATCGAGCATGCCGGCAGCAGCATGTTGTTCTACGAGCGGAGCTTCGCCGATCTGGTCGAGCGGTTGGCGCCTTCGCTGCCCGGCATCCGCCATTATGTGATGTTCAGCGACGTGGAACGGTCCATCCCCGGCACGGTCGGTGCGCACTGCTGGGAAACGCTGCTCGCCTGTGAGGATGAGAGCTTCGACTGGCCGGTGCTGGACGAGGCCGCCGCCGCATTTCTCTGCTATACATCGGGCACCACCGGTCATCCCAAGGGCGTGCTTTACTCGCACCGATCGACGGTACTGCATGCGATGGGCGCCAGTCTCAGCTCCGCCTTCGGACTAGGCGCGTTCGACTGCATCATGCCGTGCAGCAGCTTCTACCATGCAACAGGTTGGGGCCTGCCCTTCGCGGGCGCGCTCAACGGCTGTGCCTTTGCTCTCCCGGGCGACCGGATGGATCCGGCCAGCCTCCACGAGCTGGTCGAGCTGGCAGGCGTCACCTTCACCTGCGGCGTGCCTACGATCTGGACGATGTATCTGGATCATCTCGAGCGCAGCGGGGCGGGGACAGGGACGCTCGATCGCATCGTCATCGGCGGCTCGGCGGTACCGCGAGCGATGGCCGAGCGCTTTGCCCGCGAGCATGGCGTGAAGGTGCTGCAGCTCTGGGGCATGACCGAGCTCAACCCGGTCGGGGTGGTTGCGACGCCGACGCCCGTTCTGGCCGAGCAGGGCTCCGATCATGTTGACGACATCATCTGGACGCGGCAAGGGCGGATGCAGTTCGGCGTCGAGTTGAAGATCGTCGGAGAGGATGGCGAAGCGCTGCCGCATGACGGCGAAAGCTCCGGCGCGCTCATGGTGCGCGGTCCGTGGACGATTCGCCGCTATTTCCGTGCCGAGGAGGACGCGGCCGATGCCGATGGCTGGTTCGACACCGGCGACATCGCCACGATCAACGCGACCGGCTTTCTGCGGCTGACCGATCGCGCCAAGGACGTCATCAAATCGGGCGGCGAATGGATCAGCTCGATCGATATCGAGAACATCGTCGTGGGAATGGCCGGCGTGCGGATCGCCGCGGTCGTCGGCGTCCATCATCCGAAGTGGGAGGAGCGCCCGATCCTCGTCATCGAAGCCCATTCGGGCGCGATGCTGACGGCCGAAGCGATCCGCGATTTCCTCGCGCCGCAGATCGCGCGATGGTGGATGCCCGATCGCGTTCTGTTCGACGCCGTGCCCCTGACCGCGACCGGCAAGATCGACAAGAAGGCCCTGCGCGCCCGCTATGCGGACTGTCTCAGCGTCGAGAGCCTTCCCTGATCAGTGGATCTGGAGCAGGCGCGAGAGCAACTGGGTGCGGCTGCTGACGCCGACCTTGCGGTAGATCGAGCGAAGATGGTTCTCGCCGGTTCGCAGCGAGATTCCGAGTTCCTGGCTCAGCGATGCATTGCACTTGCCTGCAGCAATCCGCGCCACAACCTCGGCCTCGCGATCGGTCAGTCCGAATTTGCGGCAGGCGCCGTCGATCGCATGCCGCTTGCCCGATCCGGTGGTGACGACCAGGTGGAACAGCCGTCCATCGGCCGAATGAAAGTTGCGAATTTCGACCTCGACGGGCTTGGGGAAGTCATGCCGCAAGGTGACGGTGCTGCCCTCGGCGCGGTCATGGCGCATCAGCGTCTGCTTGATCTCACCGAGCAGCGACGATCCCCGGCTGTCGGGGCCGCCGACGCCGATGTCCTCCATGCCCTGGGCATTGCCGTTGCGGATCACCAGATCCTCGTCGAAGATCAGGAAGCCGCTGTCGCCACCGGCTTCACGCGCGGCCATCGCAATCGTTTCCGACAGCGTGATCGCTTCCTTGCAGGCGAGGACATAGAGGACCGATTTGATGGCGGGACCGAGCCGTTGGAACCAGGCGATCTGGTCGGCCTGGAAGGCCGGGTCTTCCGGACGACGGTGAAAGCCGACACAGGCAAGCTGCGTCTCGAAGGCGGTGTTCATCGGCAGGACGAACGCGATGACGTGACCGATCTCGAAAGGCAGCAGGAACCGATTTCCATAATCGCTGTCATGATCGAGGTTGCGCTTGAACGATCCGGTCAGCAGGTTCGGCAGCGGACTCGTCGGATTGTCTAGCCACTCCATAGCGGGGCGCATCACCGGATCGAGCTTGTGGAACTCGTCGAGATAGACGCTGACCGAGGCCGGCTTATGCCCGACATAGCTGTTGGCGCCGAAATGTCGGTCGCCCAGCGGGGAAGCGAACATCTGGATGAACACGGCACTGGTGGCATCGAGCGCCTCGACCAGCGGTTCGAGGATGCCGTCATTGATCTGGCCGGTCGTCTCGCACGACAATATCTTGTCGTACAGCCTGGCCGATGGATCGGATGTGAAGCTCTGTTTCCACATGAGGCGACTCCAGTCTCTCCCTTCCGCAGGTCGTCTGGTGCGACCCTTGCCGGCAATCCGCGATCGATAGCTCGAACGATCGGACAGTTTTATCGCAGGCGATGGCCCGCCGTCCATCGAATACGCCATATTTGCGGGCACTGGTTGTGAGTATTTCCCGTCATAGGCAGTACGGCACCCCCGATGCAGATAGGCTCCGTTGCAATAATGCGCCGGGCCTGTTGCGGTCCGGCCGGATCGGGGAGAGACAAGAGTGTTCAACAGCAGCATAGGGGCGTTCCGTTCGGCGGCGTGCGGCTTTGCGTTGGCGGTAGCGGGGCTTGCTGCCCCAGCTTTTGCGCAGGAGGCGGGTTCGTCGTCGGCGGTCGATACGGTCGATGAGATCGTCGTGACCGCCACGCGGCGCGCCGCCAATGTGCAGGATATCGGCATCGCGGTGACGGCGCTGGGCGGGGAGCGTCTGGCGGAACTGGGCATGCGGAGCTCGACCGATCTGGCGGCCATGACGCCGGGCCTGCAGTTCACCGCGCCGGGTGGCCCGCCGATCGCCGGCCTGATATCGATCCGCGGCGTGTCGCAGAACGACTTCGCCGGCCATATCGAGCCTGCCAACGCTTTCTACATCGACGAGGTCTACCAGCCCTCCAACGCGACCAGTGTGCAGGAGCTGTTCGACATCAGCCGGGTCGAGGTTCTCAAGGGACCACAGGGCACGCTGTTCGGCCGCAATGCGACCGGCGGCCTGATCCACGTCATCACCAACCAGCCGACCGACGAGTTCAACGGCTTCGTCGACGCGACCTATGGCAGCTACGATCAGGTTCGGCTCGAGGCTGCGGTGGGCGGCCCGCTGGCGGAAGGCGTCTCGGCGCGCATCGCTGTGTTGAAGAACAAGACGGACGGCTATGTAAAGAACGACATCGGCCCCGACATCCTCGCCAATGATACGCTGGCGGCGCGCGGTCAGCTCAAGATCGAACCGAGCAACGGCCTGACGATCAACCTGTTCGCCGACTGGTACAAGATCCGCCCAGTGGCGACCGGCGGCGCGATGATCACCGGCGCGACCCAGGATGCCGATGGTCTCGGCGTACTGCTGCCGCCAGGTTCGCCGACCGGCTTCGGCTATGTCGACGCCGATGGCGATCCCTACACCGGATCGTTCAACTTCCCCGGCCGCTTCACCCGCGAGACGTGGACCGTCGGCGGCAAGATGAATCTCGATCTCGGCGGCGGCGTCTCGCTGGCGACCGTGACCAGCTACCAGAGCCTCGACAGCGAATATGCGGCCGACAATGATTTCTCGCCGGTCGACATCGGAGTGTTCGAGCAGAACTCCAAGGCCAAGCATTTCACCCAGGAAGTCCGCCTGGTTGAGGAAGAGGGCGCGTTCCGCTGGACCGCCGGCCTCTATTATCTCAACATCAAGGGCGATTATTTCCAGGGTTTCAACCTGTCGGGCTTCGGCACCTTTCCTCGCGCCGATTACACCGTGGACACCACGTCCTATTCGGGTTTCGGCCAGATCGAATATGACCTGACTGACCGGGTGAAGCTGACGGCCGGCCTGCGCGTGACCCGCGACGAGAAGGACTATTTCTACTCGGAGATCTGCACCGGTCCGCTGTGTCCTGCGTTCATCGCGCCGGGGTCGCTTGCAGCGGCGGGCGTGACGACCGACAAGCATGGCGAGACCGGATTTTCGGGACGCTTGTCGCTCGATTACCGTCCGAACGACGACACGCTGCTCTATGCCAGCGTCAATCGCGGCTACAAGGCGTTCAACTACAACGCCGGCTTCGTCGGGCAGGCGCCGCTCAGCGGCTTCCGCTTCAAGGGTGAAAACCTGATGGCCTATGAAGTGGGTGGCAAGTTCGAGTTCTTCGATCGTCGCCTGCGCCTGAACGGCGCGACCTATTATTATGATTATTCGGACTATCAGGCGTTCGATCAGCGCGGCTTCAACTTCACGCTCTTCAACACCAGCGCGAAAATCTACGGTGCCGATTTCGAGCTGTCGGCCCGCCCCGGCATGGGCTTCCAGTTCGATGCGGGTCTCGCGCTGCTCCACACCAATGTCGAGGGCATTCCGGTCGGCACCCGCCTGGTCGATCGCAAGGCGCCGCAGTCGCCCGATTATACGATCAACGTGGCGGCGACGAAGCGCTTCGATCTCGGCTTCGGCCAGCTCGCGGCGACCTTTAACGCTATCTACACCGATGATTTCTATGCGCAGCTTACCAATGCGCAGGCGACGATCATCAAGGGCAGTTGGCTCGCCAATGCGCGGGTGTCGCTGAAATTGATGGAGAACAAGTTCGAACTGGCGGCCTTCGCGAACAACCTGTTCGACAAGGCGCGCAAGACCTTCGCCTTCGACGTATCGGCGCCGCCGCTCGGCGGGTCATACGGCACCTATGCCGCGCCGCGCTGGCTCGGGATCGAGGCGCGGTACAACTTTTAAGAATCTTGCGGCGTCGGCTGCGAAGCCGACGCCGCCGCCTTTTCACGTCTTCCTGGCCATACACGACCCGTCCTCAGACGCGCCGCTTGCCAATGTCCCTCGACTGCGCTCGGGACGAACGGGATGCGCTATACCGCGATTGCGGTCGTCGACTTGATCCGCTTGAGCGCGAAATGCGACGCAGAATGCGCCACCGCCGGTTGGGCGAGCAGGCGGCGCATCAGGAACTCCTCATATTCGGCCATATCGCTGACGGTAACGCGGATCTGATAGTCCCACTCTCCCGACATGGAGAGGCATTCCATCACCTCCTCGCGGCCGACGATGAAGGCTTCGAAAGCCGACCGGCTCTCGACGTCATGCGCCTTCATCCGCACCTGGCAGACGACGTCGAGCGTCTTGCCGACCGCCTGCGGATTGAGCAGCCGCACCGTCGGACCCAGCACCCCGGCCTCTTCGAGAGCCTTTAGCCGCCGCCAGCAGGACGCGGGGGAGGAGCCCACTTCCTCGGCCAGAGCGGCCTGGCTGATGTCGGCCCGGCGCTGCAAAACTCGCAACAGTTTGCGGTCAATGGAATCGAGCTGAACTTTTTCCATCGCGAAATCCAATAATTTGAAACAGGGGTTTCATATCCGGCTGCATTGTGCCGAAGTTTGAACGGTATCTTTCGCTCGCATGCTATAAAAAATCCACAGCAAATGCGACGTGGAAAGGACGAGTGGCCATGATCACCCTGGATGAAAAGCCCGAGGCGGCGCAGTGCTCGTTGCTCGGTGGTCTTGCCCTCCAGCCCTCGGACGCGCTGCTCGCCCTGATCGGCATGTATGCCGCCGATCCCCGCGCCGACAAGATCGACCTAGGCGTCGGCGTCTACAAGGACGAAGCCGGCCACACCCCGATCTTCGCGGCGGTAAAGGCCGCCGAGGCCAAGCTGCTCGCCGAGCAGACAACCAAATCCTATGTCGGCCCGGAAGGCGACATCGGCTTTTTTGAAGGTCTTCTGCCGATCGTGTTCGGCGACACCGCGCCGCGCGCCCGCATAGCCGGCCTCCAGACCCCAGGCGGCACCGGCGCGCTGCGGCTGGGTGCGGAAATGATCGCCCGCAACAATCCCGAGGCGGTGATCCATGTCGGCGGCCCGACCTGGCCCAATCACGCCCCGATCTTCGCCGCCGCCAATCTGCCGATCCGCCAGCATCGCCATATCGACTTGGTGACCCAGGAACTTTGCTTCGACGATGTGGTCGTCGCATTGGAGGGCGCGGCCCCCGGCGACGTGGTGCTGCTGCATGGCTGCTGCCACAATCCCACCGGAGCGGATTTCTCGAACGAGCAGTGGGACGTGCTCGGTGCGCTGATGGCGAAGCGCGGCCTGCTGCCGTTCATCGACCTGGCCTATCAGGGACTGGGCGGATCGATGGATGAGGACGCCGCCGGTGTCCGCATCGTCGCGCGGCATTGCCCCGAGTTGTTGCTCGCCTACAGCTGCGACAAGAATTTCGGTCTCTATCGCGAACGGGTCGGCGCATTGTTCGTGTTGGCCGCCGAACCGGAAGCCGCCAAGATCGTCCAGTCCAACCTGCTGAGCCTGGCCCGCGCCAACTGGTCGATGCCGCCCGATCATGGTGCTGCGGTCGTCAGGATCGTGCTGGAAAGCCCGGAGCTGCGCGCACAGTGGCTCGCCGAACTCGCGGAGGTCCGCGCCCGCATCGAGGCGATGCGCCAGGGCCTTGCCGCGCTGGACCCGGCGCTGGCCTTTATCGGCCGGCAGAAGGGTATGTTCTCGACCCTGAAGCTGTCGCCCGATCAGGTGAAGGCGATCCGCGAGGATCATGCCGTCTACATGGCGGGCTCCGGCCGCATCAACATCGCCGGCCTGACCCCCGCCAAGCTCGCCCCACTCGCCGCCGCCGTCGCGGCGGTCCGCTGATTGAATCCACGGAGTTACCCATGGCCACCGCCGCGCTCAAGCAGCCCCTCCGTAACGCGCCCGACGATAATGTCGATTGGAAGCGCGTCGCCTATCTCGTTCATCTGTCGCGCGCGCTCGACCA
Organism: Pseudomonadota bacterium; assembly: GCA_040387595.1. Lineage (GTDB taxonomy): Bacteria > Pseudomonadota > Alphaproteobacteria > Sphingomonadales > Sphingomonadaceae > Rhizorhabdus. The sequence goes on along the minus strand of JAZKDN010000002.1, from coordinate 1,102,475 downwards.
TATGGAGGAGACACGCCTCGTTCCCGAGAAGGAGGTGCTCTACCAGTTCTCCGCGCGCGGCCATGACATGGGGCAGATCCTGCTCGGCTGCCGGCTCGACAATCCGCAGGATGCGAGCTGCGGCTATTATCGCTCGCGCCCGCTGCTGCTCGCGCTGGGCGTCGACGTCGCCGATGCGCTCGGATCGGCAATGGGCCGCGCCGGTGGCTATTCGGACGGCCGCGACATTGGCGTGGTGTTCAACTTCCCCAACCCCAATGGCGCGTCGGCCTTGCCGATGTGTGGCGGCGTCGGCGCGCAGTACACGCCGACGGCCGGCTGGGCGCAGGCGATCGAATATTATCGCACCGTCGTAAAAGACCCTGCCTATGACAAGGCGCTTGCCGTCGTGCTCGGTGGCGACGGATCGGTCGCATCGAACGGCTTCTGGGCCGCGCTGACGATCGCGACGACGCAGAAGCTGCCGATGCTGTTCTACATCGAGGATAATGGCTTCGGCATCTCGGTCCCGTCGACCTTCCAGACACCGGGCGGCAACATCGCCGCCAATCTGGCGAGCTGGCAGGGTCTCAAGATTTTCTCCGGCGACGGCACCGATCCCGCCGAGGCGGCGCGCCTCGTCGACGAGGCGACCGCCTATGTCCGCGATGAGCGTGCCCCGGCGATGCTGCGTCTGACCGTACCGCGCCTGCAGGGTCACAGCTTTCAGGACACCCAGACCTACAAGTCCCCCGCGTTCGTCGAATCCGAATGGGCGCGCGATCCGCTGCCCAAGCTCAAGGACTATCTGGTTCCCGCGGTGCTCAGCGAGGCCGAATGGGACCAGCTGCAGCAGGACGCGCAGGACACCGCCGAAGCCGCCTGCGTCGAAGCCAAGGCGCGTCCTGTCTCGTTGCCGGAAAGCGTGATGAAGAACGTCTTCTTCGAAGGCCAAATGCAGATCGAAGGCGGCATGGCGCTGCACGGCTATGTCGCCCCGGCCGCGACCGAGGAGCCGAAGCCCGAGGGCCAGCGCATCAACATGGTGACGGCGATCCGCCGCACCCTCGATCATGAGCTGACGATCAACGAGAAGGTCGTGCTGTTCGGCGAGGACATCGGCCCCAAGGGTGGCGTCCACGCCGTGACCCTGGGCCTGCAGGAAAAATTCGGCACGTCGCGCGTGTTCGATACCTCGCTGTCGGAAGAGGGGATCATCGGCCGCGCGGTCGGCATGGCGATGGCTGGCCTGATGCCGGTTCCCGAAATCCAGTTCCGCAAATATGCCGAGCCCGCGACCGAGCAAATCAACGACTGCGGCACGATGCGCTGGCGCACCAACAACCGCTTTGCTGCACCGATGGTCGTCCGCATTCCGGGCGGCTTCTTCAAGTGTGGCGATCCCTGGCACAGCCAGACCAACGAGGTCGCGTTCATCCACAATCCCGGCTGGAAGGTGGCGGTGCCGTCGAACGCCGAGGATGCCGTCGGCCTCCTGCGTACCTCGCTGCGCGGCAACGATCCGGTGATCTTCTTCGAACATCGCAACCTGCTCGACCTGGCCTGGGCGCGGCGCCCTTATCCGGGCGACGATTTCGTCCTGCCGTTCGGCAAGGCGAAGCTGACCCGCCAAGGCAGCGACATCACGATCGTCACCTGGGGCGCGATGGTGCCGCGCTGCGAGGACGCGGCGGCGCATGTCTCCGCCGATGTCATCGACCTTCGCACCCTGATGCCGTGGGATCGTGAGGCGGTGCTGGAATCGGTGCGCCGCACGCGCCGCTGCCTGATCGTCCACGAGGATCTGCAGACCGCGGGCTTCGGCGCCGAGATCGCGGCTGTCGTCGCGGACGAAGCGTTCATGGATCTCGACGCGCCGGTCGGGCGGGTCACCATGCCCGACATCCCCAGCCCGCATAATCCGCTGCTGCTCGATTGGGCGGTACCGTCGGTCGAGCGCATCCGCGCCAAGATCGACGATCTGATCGCATTTTGACGGGGGCAACTATGGGCTACATCGACATATTCGTGCCCGCCGAGCAGGAGGGCACCAAGGCTATCGTCCGGAGCTGGCTCCGCCAGGTCGGCGAGCGGGTCGAGGAAAATGATCCGCTGGTCGAGCTCGAGACCGACAAGGTTACGCAGGAGGTGCCCGCGCCGGCATCGGGGGTGATCGCCGAGATCCTGCTGCAGTCCGACGCGGAAGCCGAGCCGGGCGCGTTGCTCGGCCGGATGCGCATCGGCGATGAAACGATGGACGCTGCCGAAGCGCCCGCCGCCGATGCTGCAGCTACGCCTGAGAATGTGGGGTCGCTTTCGGCTCCGCCATCCTCTTCGGCTTCCCCGGATATGGCGCTGGCGCTGTCCCCAGCGGTGCGCCGTGCCGTCCGAACCCATAATATCGATCCCGCGACGATCACCGGCACGGGCCGGGCAGGGCGCATCACCCGCGCCGATGTCGACAAGCTGGTCGCGGAACGCGCGGCGGCCCCGGCGGCGAAGCCAGCTGCGGCGCAGTCGCCCGTCGCCCGCGAAGAGACGCCGGCCGCGGTCGGTGGCGTGCGGTCGATCCCGCATGATCGCATGCGCCTCGCGATCGCACAGAACATGCTCAACAGCGTCACCGTGGCGCCGCATGTCACCGCGATGTTCGAGTGCGATTTCACCGCGATCATCGCGCATCGCAAGAAGAACAAGGCCGCCTTCGCGGAAGACGGCGCGAACCTCACATTCACCGCCTATTTCATCGCGGCCTGCGTCGCGGCGATGAAGGCGGCCCCGGCGATCAACAGCCGCTGGCATGACGATCGGCTCGACATCTTCGACGACGTCAACATCGGCATCGGCACGGCGCTGGGCGACAAGGGGCTAGTGGTGCCGGTGGTGGCGAAGTGCCAGGAGCTGTCGCTGCTCGGCATCGCCAAGCGCCTGACCGATATGGTCGAGCGTGCCCGCGGCAACAAGCTGACCCCGGCAGACATGCGGGGCGGCACCTTTACCATCTCCAACCACGGAGTGTCGGGTTCGTTGTTCGCGACGCCGATCATCATCAGCCAGCCGCAATCGGCGATCCTGGGCATCGGCAAGACCGAAAAGCGCGTCGTCGTGCGCGAGGTCGACGGTGTCGACACGATCCAGATCCGGCAGCTCGCCTATGTCTCGCTGACCATTGACCACCGCGTCGTCGATGGGCACCAGACCAATGGCTGGCTATCGACCTTCGTCGAGACATTGGAAAACTGGCCGCTGTAGGGAGAGCCGATTCCGATGACCATCAAGCTGATCGCGCTGTACAAGAAGCCCGATGACGAAGCGGCGTTCCTGTCGCATTATCATGACGTCCACCTGCCGCTCGTGGCGAAGACGCCGCACCTGCAGAAAGCCGTCGTCAACCGGGTGACCGGATCGCCGATGGGGGAACCGGACTATTTCCTGATCGCGGAAATGCACTTTCCCGATCGCGCCCTTTTCGACGAGGCGATGGCGTCGCCCGAGAACCGCGCCGCGGGCAAGGATCTGATGGGCTTCGCGCGCCATCTGGTGACGCTGCTCGTCGCTGAGGAAGGCTGATTTTCCCAGGCGGCACGTTGCGCGCATCAGCGCTGTTGACGTGCCGCCCGCACCCGTTAGTCCCTTTTGAACCTTTGGGATCAGGTACGGGGCGATAATGGCGCGAACGCAGGCGGCCGATTACGAAGAGCGACGCGAGGCGATCGTCGAGAAGGCCGCCGATCTCTTCGCGGAGCGCGGCTTTCTGGGCGCGTCGGTGTCGGACATCGCCAAGGCCTGCAAGACCTCCAAGTCACTGCTCTATCATTATTATCCGTCGAAAGAGGACGTCCTCTACGCGGTCATGGCCTCGCACGTCGACGGATTGGTCGAAAGCGTCGAGACGGCGATGGCGGTGCCCGGCAGCGCCCGGGACCGGCTGCACGGATTGCTGCGCCTGTTCATGGCCGATTATGTCGGCGCTGCCTCGCGGCAGAAGGTGCTGCTCAACGAACTCGACAACCTGCCGCAGGAGCGTCGTGCTGCGATCATCACCAAGCAGCGGCGGATCGTCGATGCGGTGCAGAGCCTGCTGGTCGAAATCGATCCGAAGCTGGGCCAGGACCGGGGCGAGGCGCGCGCGCGGACGATGTTGCTGTTCGGGATGATCAACTGGACCGGTAACTGGTACGATCCCGCCGGGGCGCTCAAGCCCGAGGCGATCGCCGACCGGGCATTCACGCTGATCGCCGGCTGAAACGCCGAAGCGGTACGCCGGTCTTTCCACTGGACGGAAACCAGCCGTCGCACGCCTGCACCCCTTGGCGTGCGAGCTCGAAACGATCTAAGTTTCGCTGATGCGGAAGCTGCTGGGGCTCCAATATCTTAGAGGTCTGGCCGCTGTCGCGGTGGTGCTGTTTCACGCCGCCGGACGCGCGGGCGCGAACTTCCATGCCGGGGAAGCCGGGGTCGATCTGTTCTTCCTACTGAGCGGCTTCCTGATGGTCGCGATCAGTGGCCCGAAGACAAGGCCGCTGCCCTTCCTTGCCGACCGGGCGCGCCGGATCATTCCCGTCTATTGGATCGCCACCAGCGTGATGCTCGCCGCGTCGATGGCAGGGCTCTTCCCCAAGGTCCGGCTGGAAACCGGCCATGTCCTGGCGTCCTATCTGTTCATCCCCTGGACCTCGCCCAGCAACGGCAATGTCTGGCCGCTGCTTGTGCCGGGATGGACGCTCAATTTCGAGATGGCTTTCTATCTGCTGTTTGCGGCGCTGCTGCCGCTTGGCGGGCAGGTCCGGCAGATCGCCGCACTGACCGCCGTTCTCGCGGGAGTCGTGATGCTGGGGCCGATCGTCGATCCGGCCAATGCGATGGCCAGCTTCTATACCGATCCGATTCTGCTCGAGTTCGCAGGCGGCTGCTGGCTCGGTATTCTCTGGAAGCGTCCGGGCGAGTGGCCGCGCTGGCTGGGGTGGGGGACAGCCGGGTTCGCGCTGGCCATGATCGGCTGGGCGGCCTTCTCCGCGGCGACTATCCACCGTGCTATCGGCTTCGGCATCCCCGCGGCTCTGTTGCTGGCGAGCATCCTGGCGATCGAGCGGCGAAATCCGATCGGCGAATGGCGGTTGCCACTGCTCCTCGGCGACGCAAGCTATTCGATCTATATTTGGCACACGCTCGCCATCTCGGTGACGATGCGGCTTAGCTCAAGGCTCGATCTTCCGACGGCGGCATCGGTGACGCTCGGCATCACCGGTGGGATCGCCGCCGGCCTCGTCGGCTATTGGCTGATCGAGCGGCCGATCCTGCGCTGGTTCCGCGAGCGGCGCTATGTGCGGGGCGTGCCAGTTCCGGCGGGGCCTTGAACGGAGTTGAGGAAGAGTGGGGCGTAGGTCGACCCCTGAGCTCTTACCGGGACTTCCACACAGGCGGTCGCTTCTCGTGAAAGGCAGCAATGCCCTCGGCCTTGTCGGCCGATCCAAGCAGCTCGATGAACCGAAGCCGCTCGGCGCGCAGATGCGCCGTCTCGTCCAGATGCTCGGCATCGCGGATGCTCGCCTTGGCGGTGCGCAGCGCAAGCGGTGCGCGAGCGGCCAGCTTCTCCGCCAGCGCCAGCGCGTCACCAAGCGCCTGGCCCTGTTCGGCGAGACAGGCGATCAGGCCGCACGCCAGCGCCTCTTCCGCGCCGATCGGATCGCCCGTCAGCACCATGTGCATGGCGCGCGCGGCGCCGATGCGGCGGGTGAGGATCGCGGTACCGCCCGCACCCGGAATGATGCCCAGATTGGTTTCCGGCTGGCCTATCTTCGCGCCTTTGGCGGCGACGACGATATCGGCGGTCAGCATGAGCTCGGACCCGGCGCCGAGACACCAGCCCTCGACAGCGGCGATCAACGGCTTCGGGAAGGCGCGGATCGCAGCCCAGGCCAGGAAACGCGGGGTTTCGACGGGATCGTCGGAGCCGCTGGCGGCCAGTTCATTGATGTCGGCGCCGGCGGCGAAGACCTTGTCGTTGCCTGTGATGACGACTGCGCGGATCGCGTCGTCCTGCTCGGCATCGGCGAGTGCGGCCGCGATCGCCTGCAGCAGCGGTGTCGCCAGGGCATTGCGACGCTCCGGCCGGTTGAGCCGGAGAAGCAGCACGCCCTCGGCGGCCGGTTCGATCAGCAGCAGATCCTGATCAGGCATCGAAGTTGAGCTCGACATCGTCGGTCAGCGGGACCGCCTGGCATGTGAGGACGTAGCCGGCGGCGACCTCTTCCGGCGCGAGGCCGTAGTTCTGCTTCATCGTTACCTCGCCCTTGACGACCTTGGCGCGGCAGGTGGCGCAGACGCCGGCCTTGCAGGCGAAGGGGGCAGGCAGACCCGCGACACGGGCATTTTCGAGGATCGAGCCCTTCTCTGCGTCAAAGGTTACGGTGCTGCGGCGACCGTTGAGGGTCAGCTTGACCTTGCGGCCCTCTGCCTTGCGTTCGAGATCGCGGGCGGCGGCAAGCTGTTCGCTCGTCATCTCGCCGACGGTGAAGCGTTCGATCAGGATGCGTTCGCCGGGAACGCCGGCTTTCTTCAGGCCGGCCTCGACGGCATCCATCATCGGTCCGGGGCCGCAGATGAAGGCGGCGTCGATGTTCGACGGATCGATCAACGGGCCGAAGATCTCGGCGGTCTTGGCGGTATCGAGCCGGCCGTTGAACAGGGTGATGTCGTCTTCCTCGTCCTCGAGGAAATGATAGACTTCGAGGCGATCGAGAAAGCGGTTCTTCATCGCCGCGATCTCTTCGAGGAACATGATGCTACTGCTGGCGCGGTTGCCGTAGAACAGCACGAAGCGGCTCTTGGGTTCCTCGCGAAGCGCGGTCTTGAGCAGCGACAGGATCGGCGTGATGCCCGAACCGCCGGCGAAGCCCGCATAGACGGCCGAGCGATCGGGATCGAAGGTCCAGGTGAAGCTGCCATGCGGGGCCATCACTTCCATCGTCTGGCCGGCGCTGATCGCGCTGTTGGCCCAGGTCGAGAAGCGACCGCCAGTAACCTGCTTGATCGCGACGCGCAGTTCGCCTTCGTGCGGCGCGGCGCAGATCGAATAGTTGCGACGGAGATCCTCACCGTCCATGTCGGTGCGCAGGGTCAGGTGCTGTCCCGGGGTGAAGCGAAATTCTTCGCGCAGTTCATCTGGCACGGTGAAGCACAGCGAAACCGCATCGTCGATCTCGCGCCGGACCTCGGCGATCTTGAGCGCGTGAAAGCCGCTGGACATGATCTACTTCCTTTTCCCCTGGGTCGGACCGCGCTGCATGTGCCGGGTCCGCCCCATAGATTTCAGTGACATTTGAATCGGTCGAACGGCTCGTGGCAGTCCAAACATTGCCAAAGCGCCTTGCACGGGGTGGAGCCGAACCGGCTGACTTCCTTCGTGAGGGTCGATCCACATTGCGGGCATTCAACGATGTCGGGCCCGTGTAGCGATCGTCCCTCGGCGCCCTTAGGCGGCGGCGCGATACCATAAGCGCGCAGCTTGTCGCGACCGGCATCGCTGATCATGTCGGTCGTCCAGGGCGGCGACAACACGGTCTTGATGCCGATATCCGCCAGCCCCGCCTCGTCGAGTGCGACGCGGATCGCCAGTTCGATCGCGATCGTCGCCGGGCACCCCGTATAGGTTGGCGTGACGATCACATTGCGCCCGTCGGCATCGACGCCGCGCACGATCCCCAAGTCGACGACCGAAACGGCCGGGATCTCGGGATCGGGCACTTCGGCGAGCACCGTGTCGATCCGGGCCCGCAGCGCTGCCTGCGAAAGGGCTGCTCCGGCGGACATGACCTTACCAGGTGGCTTCCGGATGGGCGCGGGCCAGCTGCTGCATCTCGGCGAGGAGGTGCGACAGATGCTCGCTATGCTTGCCCTGGCGTCCGGAGCCGACCTGCCAGACCGGCTGAGCGGCGGGCAGGGTGGCCTCGGCCAGAACCGCGGCGACGCGGGAGTCGAAGGCCGGGCGCAGCGCGGCCTTGTCGGCCAGGATGCCCTGTTCGGCGAGAGCGCGCTGATCGTCATCCATGGCGAACATGTCGTCGATGAAGCGCCAGAACCAGTCGAATCCATCGACCATCCGTTCATGGCTGTCTTCGGTGCCGTCGCCGAGACGGATCACCCACTCGGCGGCGATGTCGGCATGGTAGCGGACTTCCTTGACTGCCTTGGCGGCGATCTCGGCGATGCGCGGGTCGGTCGATTTCACGAGCTGCTCGAACAGGCCGAGCTGATAGGTCGAGAACAGGAACTGTCGCGCCATGGTCTGCCCGAAATCGCCATTCGGTTGCTCGACCAGCAGGCTGTTGCGAAACTGTTCCCCGTCGCGGTGAAAGGCGAGGCGATCGCCGTCTCGGCCCTTGCCTTCGACTTCGCCGGCATAGTTCAGAAACAGCGTCGCCTGGCCCATCAGGTCGAGGCCGAGGTTCGACAGGCTCAGGTCCACCTCGACGGACGGCGCCTTGCCGCACCATTCGCACAGGCGCTGGCCAAGAATCAGGCTGTCGTCGCCCAGCTCGAGCAGACTATGAAAGAGAGTATCGCTCATCGCTGCCTCACATGTGCTTTATGGCGTCGGGCAGTTCGTAGAAGGTCGGGTGACGATAGATTTTCGTCGCCGCCGGCTCGAACAGCTCACCCGACTGGTCGGGATCGGACGCGGCGATATCGGTCGACTTGACGACCCACAGGCTCACGCCTTCCATCCGCCGCGTATAGGTGTCGCGTGCATGGCGCAGTGCGATTTCGGCGTCGGGCGCATGCACCGAACCGACATGACGATGGTCGAGTCCGCCGCGGGCGCGGACGAAGACTTCCCAGAGCGGCCAATCCTTGCTCATCTTCTATCTTCCTTCTTCAGGCCGCAACGGCAGAGCGGGCGACGCGCTTCGCTTCATAAGCATCGGCGGCAGCGCGGACCCAGGCACCGTCGTTCCATGCGGCGCGACGATCCTTCAGGCGCTCCTTGGCGGTGGGACCTTCGCCCCGCACGATCGCGTAGAACTCGTCCCATTCGATCGCGCCGAAATCATAATGGCCGCGTTCCTCGTTCCATTTCAGGTCGGGATCGGGGATGGTCAGGCCAAGCAGTTCGGCCTGCGGCACGGTGGCGTCGATGAACTTCTGGCGCAGCTCGTCATTGGTCTCGCGCTTGATCCGCCAGCGGATCGACTGGGCCGTGTTCGGCGAGTTGTCGTCCGGCGGGCCGAACATCATCAGCGACGGCCACCACCAGCGGTTCAGAGCGTCCTGCGCCATCGCCTTCTGCTCGGGCGAGCCATTGGCCATGGTCAGCATGATGTCGAAGCCCTGGCGCTGGTGGAAGCTCTCTTCCTTGCAGACGCGAACCATCGCGCGGGCATATGGCCCGTAGCTGGTCCGCTGCAGCGGCACCTGGTTCATGATCGCAGCGCCGTCGACCAGCCAGCCCACCGCGCCGATGTCGGCCCAGTTGAGCGTCGGATAGTTGAAAATGGTCGAATATTTGGCGCGGCCACTGTGCAGCGCCTCGATCATCTGCTGACGGCTCGTGCCCAGCGTTTCCGCCGCGCAATACAGGTAGAGGCCGTGACCGCCCTCGTCCTGGATCTTAGCCAGCAGGATCGCCTTGCGCTTCAGGCTCGGCGCGCGGGTCAGCCAGTTGCCTTCGGGCAGCATGCCGACGATCTCGCTGTGCGCGTGCTGGGAAATCTGGCGGGTCAGGGTGCGGCGATAGGCCTCCGGCATCCAGTCCTTCGGCTCGATGAATTCATCGGCCGCTACGCGTGCCTCGAAGGCCGCGATCAGCGCAGGGTCCTCGCCGCTGATCGGCGTGGGGGCGGTGGCAGTCTTGTCGAGCTCCGTCGTGTACATGCGAATCTCCTTATGACGCTCACAATATAATTAACCGACCAATCGGTCAATCAATTTACGAGGGGCTAAGCCCTCACACTCTTTCGAGTGCGAGAGCGATACCCTGGCCGACGCCGATGCACATCGTGCACAGCGCGTTCGAGCCGCCGCTGCGAACCAATTCTTCGGTTGCCGAAAGGACCAGGCGCGCACCCGACATGCCCAACGGATGACCGAGGGCAATGGCACCGCCGTTCGGGTTCACATGCGCCGCATCGTCGGGCAGGCCGAGCTGGCGGAGAACGGCGAGGCCCTGGCTGGCGAAAGCTTCGTTGAGCTCGACCACGTCGATTGCGCCGATAGCGAGGCCAAGGCGCTCGAGCAGCTTCAGGCTGGCAGGGGCGGGGCCGATGCCCATGATGCGCGGCGGGACGCCGGCCACCGCACCGCCGAGGACGCGGGCGCGTGGCGTCAGGCCATATTTCTCCACCGCCGCCTTGCTGGCGACGATGATCGCGGCCGCGCCGTCATTGACGCCGCTTGCGTTGCCGGCGGTGACGGTGCCGTCGGGGCGGACGATCGGCTTGAGTTTGCCCAGCGCCTCGACCGTCGTCGCGCGCGGATGCTCGTCACGATCGACGACGATCGGGTCGCCCTTGCGCTGCGGGATCGTCACCGGGACGATTTCCGCGGCGAGGCGGCCATTGGCCTGCGCGGCGGCGGCACGGCGCTGGCTCTCGACCGCGAACCTGTCCTGGTCGTCGCGGCTGACCTGGAACTCCTGGGCGACATTCTCGGCAGTCTCGGGCATCGAATCGACCCCGAACCGCTCCTTCATCAGCTTGTTGATGAAGCGCCAGCCAATCGTGGTGTCATAGACCGCATTGGCGCGTGAGAAGGCGCTTTCGGCCTTGGGCATGACGAAGGGCGCGCGCGACATGCTCTCGACGCCGCCGGCGATGATCAGGTCGGCTTCGCCGGCCTTGATCGCGCGTGCCGCATAGGCGACGGCGTCCATGCCCGATCCGCACAGGCGGTTGATCGTCGTGCCGGGCGCATCCTCGCCGAGGCCGGCAAGAAGCGCCGCCATGCGGGCGACGTTGCGATTGTCCTCGCCCGCCTGGTTGGCGCAGCCGAAGATGATGTCGTCGATATGGCCGACGATACCCGGATTGCGCTCGCGCAACACCCGCATCGGGATCGCACCGAGATCGTCGGCGCGGACCGAGGCGAGGCTGCCGCCGAAACGGCCGATGGGGGTACGGGCAGCGTCGCAGATATAGGCGTCAGCCATGGGACTCTCCTTGGGAATCGTCATCGATGATCGGGCCGCCCACGGTGCGGGAATGGCCCTGGAACTGGGCAACCGCACGACCGTCGCGGGTGCGGATGGCGACGCTATAGGCGCCGCTGCGGCCCGCAATAGCGTCTTCGCTGGCTTCGGCAACCAGCTCTTCGCCGGGATGGGCCGGGGACAGGAACAGGATCGACGCGCCCTGCGCAACCGTCGCCGCGTTGCGGCTGTTGCAGGCATAAGCGAAGGCGGTGTCGGCCAGCGCGAAGATCATCCCGCCATGGACCGAGCCGAGGCCATTGGTCATGTCCGGCCGGATTTTCATCGCGATGCGGGCATAGCCGACGCGGGCTTCTTCCAGGACGATTCCCCAGACAGGCGAGGTTCCTTCCTGGGCGAGCAGGCGTTCGGCGATGCGGTGGGCGAGGGCATCTTCGCTCATGCGGCGTCCGATGCGGTGATGCTGGGGGAGGGGGCGTAGATCGGGTCGCCGGTGGCGGCTGCGATATGCGTGAGAACCTCGCCAAGCCGCGGGATGCCTAAGCCTCGCGCCCAGTCGATCGGTCCTTGCGGATGGTTGGCCCCGAACCGCATCGCGGTATCGACCCCGGCCGCGTCGGCGACATCGTCATCGAGCGCGTCGAAACCGGCATTGGCGAGCTGCGCCAGGGTTCGAAGGACGATCTGGCCCGGACGGTCGGGCAGGGCCAGCACATGCTTGGCGATCGCCTGCGCCAGGCCGGCCGCTACCGACAGCGCCTCGACGTCTCGCGTGGTGACGATCAGCGTCGGCGTCGTGGCGAGATCCCGAGCGGCATCGAGCAGGATGTCGATGTCGGGACGGTCGGCGAGGCGTCGGCCATCACCCATTGCCAGCGACTTGCCGTCGATACGCATTACGCCCGGCGCGAGATCGGCCGATGCTTCCACCGTGAAACCGGCCGCTTCGATCAGAACAACCAACGGAGCGATCGCGCCCGCATCGCTACCGACTTCTATGCTGCGCGGCGCGGGGCCGGGCGCGACGAAGGGCTGAGTCGGGAGCTCGGTGCCATAGTCGTAAACGCCCTTGCCGCTCTTGCGGCCGAACTGTCCCGCGTCGTGCAACGCCTGCTGGCTGGCCTGCGGCCGGAAGCGCGCCTTGTCGGCATATCCGTCGAACACCTGGCACGCGACGGTGTAGTTGATGTCGTGACCGATCAGGTCGGCCAGGGTCAGCGGCCCCATTCGGAAACCGCCCGCGCTTTCCAGCGCATGGTCGATCAGCGCCGGTTCGATCCCTTCGCCCAGCGCGGCGAAGCCCTCGGCATAATAGGGACGGGCGACCCGGTTGACGATGAAGCCCGGAACGTCACGCACCCTAACCGGCAGCTTTTTCCACGCGCGCATTAGCGCGTCGAGACTGTCGGTTACCGCCGAAGCGGTATGAGAGGAGGGGATCAGCTCGACCAGCTTCATCGCGGGGACGGGGTTGAAGAAGTGCAGGCCGACGAAGCGGTCGGGGCCTGGCACGCCGTCGGCCATCGCCTCGATCGACAGCGAGGAGGTGTTGCTGGCGAGGATCGCGTCGGCCGCGACATGGTCGGCAAGGGCGCGGAACAAGCCGATCTTCACGTCCATCCGTTCGACGATCGCCTCGATCACCAGGGCGGCGGGGGCGGCACTCGCCATGTCGGTGCTCCAGCCGATCCGGTCGGCTATCGCGGCGGCGCCTACCTCGTCGATCGTGCCGCGCTTCACAAGCGAGGCGAGGGACTTCGCGACTGTCTGGCGACCGCGATCAAGCGCTGCGTCCTGCGTGTCGATCACCTGGACCTTATGTCCGGCCTGTGCAGCGACCTGCGCGATGCCGGCCCCCATCGTGCCGGCGCCGACCACGGCGATGATGCTTTCGGTTCCGATCGTCATAAACTCTCTCTGCGGCATCAGATAGGACGTATCTAGCTGGCAAAATAGCGCTTGCCAATAATTGTCTGACCGGGCAGTCTATTAAAGCAAGTTGAGGACGACCTATGGCATATGAAACGATTCACCTCGTGGTCGAGGATGGCGTCGCCCGTCTGACGTTCAATCGGCCCGATCGGCTGAACAGCTTCAATACGGTGATGCACGGGGAAGTTGCATCCGCGCTCGACACGATCGAGAGCGACTCCGAAATCCGCGCGGTGCTGCTCACCGGCGCCGGCCGCGGCTTTTGCGCGGGGCAGGATCTGTCCGACCGGGCGGTGGCCCCCGGGGGCGAGGCCGTCGATCTCGGCGCCTCGGTCGAGAAATATTATGCACCGCTGGTCCGTCGCCTCGCCGGCATGGACAAGCCGGTGGTCTGCGCGGTCAATGGAGTTGCGGCGGGGGCGGGCGCAAACATCGCGCTGGCGTGTGACATCGTCATCGCGGCGCGCAGCGCGAAGTTCATCCAGTCCTTCGCCAATATCGGCCTGATCCCGGATTCGGGCGGCACCTGGGTGCTCCCGCGCCTGATCGGCCAGGCTCGCGCGCTGGGCCTCGCCATGACTGGCGAGCCGCTTTCGGCAGAGAAAGCGGAGCAATGGGGCCTGATCTGGAAATGCGTCGATGACGCGGCGCTGGCGGAGGAAAGCTTCGCGCTGGCCCGCAAGTTCGCCGCCGGCCCGACGCGCGGACTGGTCGCGACCAAGACCCTGATCCGCGGCTCGGCGCTGAAGACGCTCGACGAGGAACTCGCCATCGAGGGCCAGTGGATGCGCGAGCTCGGCTACAGCGAAGATTATCGCGAGGGCGTCAATGCTTTCATGGAAAAGCGCGCCCCAAAATTCACCGGGCGCTGACGCTCGCCTTCCCGAATTGAGGACATCATGACCAAGACGCTCAACAATTATGCCGCCGACCAATGGTTTGCGAGCACCACTGAAAAGCTGCCCGTTCTGTCGGCGCTCGATGGATCGCTGGTCGCCGAGGCGGGCAGCAAGGGCCTCGATTTCGCGGCGATGCTGCGCCACGCTCGTGAAGTCGGTGGTCCGGCGTTGCGTAAGATGACCTTCCACGCCCGCGCCCGCGCGCTCAAGGCGCTGGCGCAGGCGATCATGGCCCGCAAGGAAGAGCTGTACGCGCTGTCCGCCTCGACCGGCGCGACCCGCGTCGACGGCTGGATCGACATCGAGGGCGGCGCTGGAACGCTGTTCACCATGTCCTCGCGCGGCCGTCGTGAACTGCCCGACGACGTCATCCTGACCGATGGCGATCTGGAGCCGATCGGCAAGACCGGCACCTTCGTCGGCCAGCATGTCTATACCTCGCTGCAGGGCGTCGCCGTCCACATCAACGCGTTCAACTTCCCGGTCTGGGGCATGCTCGAAAAGCTCGGGCCGACGCTGCTCGCGGGCGTGCCCGCGATCGTGAAGCCCGGCACCGCGACCTGCCATGTCACCGAACATGCCGTCCGCATCATGATCGAGGCCGACGTGCTTCCGCCCGGCTCGCTGCAGCTGATCGTCGGCGGCGTCGGCGATCTGCTCGATCATCTCACCTGCCAGGATGTCGTGTCGTTCACCGGATCGGCCGCGACCGCGATGAAGCTTCAGACCCATCCCGTCATCGCGCGGGAATCGGTGCGCTTCGTGGCCGAGCGGGACTCGCTCAACGCTTCGATCCTGGGCCCCGACGCGGCGCCGGGCACGCCCGAGTTCGACCTGTTCGTGAAGGAAGTCGCGCGCGAGATGACGGTGAAGGCGGGGCAGAAGTGCACCGCGATCCGCCGCGCCTTCGTGCCGGCCCAATGGCTCGATGCCGCCGAGGAAGCGCTGAAGGGCCGCCTCGCCAAGGTGGTCGTCGGCGATCCGGCGCAGGAAGGCGTCACCATGGGGCCGCTGGCCGGTATCACCCAGCTCAACGATGTCCGCGCGCGGGCGCGCGAGCTGGCAACCGACGCGAAGCTGGTCTTCGGCGATATCGACACGGTCGACGTCCGCGGTGCTGATAGCGCCAAGGGCGCGTTCGTCTCGCCGCTGTTGTTCCGCCGCGATGATCCCTGGACCGCGAAGTTTGTCCATGATGTCGAGGCGTTCGGACCGGTTTCGACTCTGATGCCATATCAGGATCTCGACGATGCGATTGCTCTGGCCAATCGCGGCATGGGCTCGCTCGCGGTTTCGCTGTTCACCTATGATCCGCAGGTCGCGCGCACATTCGTGATCGGCGCGGCGGCCTATCATGGTCGCATCGTCATCCTGGATCGGGACAGTGCCAAGGAATCGACCGGCCACGGCTCGCCGCTTCCCATGCTGGTTCACGGCGGCCCCGGCCGCGCCGGCGGCGGCGAGGAAATGGGCGGCGTCCGCGGCGTGAAGCATTATATGCAGCGCAGCGCCCTCCAGGGTCATCCGCGCAGCCTCAGCACCGTCGCCGGCCGCTGGCTGGCCGGCGCGCCGCAGCCCGAGGGGACGGTGCACCCGTTCCGCCAGCGCTTCGGCGAACTGGAGATCGGCTACACGCTGCGCACCGCGTCGCGCATCATCACGCTCGAGGATATCGAGCATTTCGCCAACTTCACCGGCGACACCTTCTACGCGCACATGGATGAGGAAGCGGCCGCGGCCAATCCCTTCTTCCCGGGTCGTGTCGCACACGGCTACCTGATCCTGTCCTTCGCGGCAGGCCTGTTCGTCGATCCCGCGCCGGGCCCGGTCCTGGCCAATTACGGCCTCGAGGGGCTGCGCTTCGTCAAGCCGGTGTCGCCCGGCGAGTCGATCAAGGTCGCCCTTACCGTCCGCAGCAAGACGCAGCGCAACGAAGAATATGGCGAGGTGCGTTGGGCTGTCTCGGTAACGGACTCGACCGACGAACTGGTCGCGACCTATGATCTGTTGACCATGAACGCGATCTGAGACGATCGCGATAGATAAAGAAAAGGGGCCTCGACCGGTTGGTCGGGGCCTTTTCTCTTTTGCCCAGCCTTCTTATTATCGTCACCCCGGGCTTGACCCGAGGTGACAGCTATATGTGATGGGCGCTCGCTCTATCCGCCAATCGGAGGCGTTTGAGACAAGGTGGGCACTGACCAAGTTCTGTATCCCGTCTTCTACTTTGCCAGCGCCGACGCCCAATCCTGCGACGTCGTCGTGAACCCGAAGCAGAAGCGTACCTGGTAGAGCGCAGCCTCATGACAGCTCGCCGGCGAACTCGTCGCGGTACCGTCTTCGATCATGATCGTGTCATAGCCGTGGAAGCTGGCGTCGATCAGGGTGCCGAACACGCATTCGTCGGAATTGACCCCCATGAAGGCGACAGTCTTCACGTCGAGGTTGCGCAGGATGGAATCGAGCGGCGTGTCGATGAAGCCGCTGATCCGGTGCTTGTCGACGAAGATGTCGCTCGCTTGTGCGCCCAACTCGGGCACCACTTCTGCACCCCAGCTGTCTTTCTGCAGGATGTGGTGCGGTGCATTGCGGCCTTTGCCCGTGATCGGATCGCCAAGCCCGGCTCCGCTGCCGACCCGCGCGAAAGGATAGCGGACGATGGGGGCGAGGTTGGCGCGGTCGGGGCGGGTGCCGAAGCCCAGCCAGATGACCGGAATACCCGCCGCACGCGCGCTGTCGGTCGCGCGGCGGATGTTAGGATAGATGGCGTGGATCGGGCTGACGTCGACGCCGAGGGTGTCGAACCAGCCGCCATGCGCGCAGAAGTCGTTCTGCATATCGACGATCACCATCGCCGTGCGGTTGACGTCGATCGCGATATTCTGTGGTTGCGCGCGGATCTCGGCCGTGTGCGGGGGTGGGGTGGGGCGGGTCATGTCGACCCGGTCGCCGTCGATCGCATATTGGTTATTGGCATAGGTGCCGAGTTGGTGAGCCATCGCTGATCCTGTGAATGAAGAAGAGAAAGGGCTCAGGCGGCCGATGCCGGCATCCCCGGAGAAGTCGAGTGCCAGTCGAAATCGTCGATATATTCGAGCACGCCGTCGGGCGTCTCGATCCGGCCGGTGCAGCGCAGCCGCAGGCCATCGTCGAGCAGCACGCAATGTTCGGAGAAGGAGCCCATTCCGGGGATCTCGCCGGTGATCAGCATCTCGCCGATGTCGGGAGCTGTCACCCGCGCCATCATGCCGGACCCGATCACTTCCACGGGCGGGCCATCATAACGGCCCTGCCAGCTCGTCAGCTTGACCGCGCCGGTCAGTTCGGTTTCGACCGATGCGAAGATCATCTCTTCGCCGTCATTCTTGACGATCCACAGCGTGTGTGTCCCGGGGATCAGGCGTCGCGAGCGCGCCTGGTTCATTACCCAAATGCCTTCCGGGATCAGAACGCCTGCCTTCCTGTCCATCATATTCTCCTGGGAAAGCGCCGTCATTCGTACAGCTCGTTATGCATCGCATGGGCATAGTGGGCGTCGAAATCCTCGGCCGAGAGATCCTCGACCTCAGCGAGTTGCTTCATCATCACGCCAGGAGAGGCGACCGATTTGCGATCGATAGCCTTGTCGGGATTCCACAATCCGGCGCGGTTGATCGCCTTGCCGCAGTGGAACAGCACGTCGTCGATCGCGACGACGATGGCGGTCTTAGGGCGACGACTGCCTTCGAGCAGCGTGTCCAGCACGCGATCGTCGGTGGTGATGCCCGCACGGCCGTTGATCCGCATGAAGATGTCGAGCCCGGGAAAGATGAACAACATGCCGACCCGCTTGTCGCGAACGATGTTGCGCAGCGTTTCGATCCGGTTGTTGCCAGGCCAGTCGGCAAAGCAGATCGTCTTCTTGTCGAGCACCTGAACCATGCCCGGCGATCCTCCACGGGGCGAAGCATCGAGGCCGTTCTCGGCGCCCGAGGCGATCACGAAGAAGGTGGCCTGGCGCAGATAGTCGAGGTGGAAATCGGTGAGATGGTTGGTGATCGCGCGCTGGACCAATTCGCCCGGCGGTCCGTAAAGCTGGTTCAGGTCGTCGTCGCTGAGAAAGGAGATCGGCGCGTCCATGCAGGTTCTCCGGTTTATGTGGCCGCCATAATGACGCGGCAGTCACTGCTAGTAAATATCAATTTATCGACAAATCAATTATATATCGCCGTGAATATCACGATGGTTCCGATTGCTTTCATGGCCGAAGTGGCGGCATAAGCACGGCAGGATCATCGATAGAAAGTTCGAGAACCGTGGCAAAAACCGATATCGCCCGCCCGACCACCGAGGCCGAGCAACTCACCGAGCTCGAACTGACGCTGACCGTGCTCTGGAATAGCGTTCGTCGCTGGATGAGCCAACGGGGCAATTCGAACGAGGTAAATGGCCTGTCGGAACTGGACGTGTTCCTTCTCCACCTGCTGGTCTATCGGAACCGCCAGTTGCGGGCGATCGACCTGGCCTTCGCGCTGTCGATCGATGACATGCACCTCGTCACCTATTCGCTGAAGAAGCTGCTGCGCATCGCGATGGTGTCGAGCACCAAGATCGGCAAGGAGGTCTTCTACAAGGCGACCGACAAGGGGCGGGAGCATTATGAGGACTTCCACCACGACCGCCGCGCCTATCTGGAACCGGCGATTTCGTTCATTCCGCAGGACGGAATCGATATCGCCAAGGTGAACCAGTTCCTGCGCGCCCTGTCCGGCATGTACGAGCAGGCCGCGAGAGCCGCGGCTTCGTCGCGCGGCTGACCCGGAGGCGGGAAGAGGCTCCGGCGACCGGAGCCTCCCCTTTTCGTCAGAACTTGTACCGGGCTTGCACCGCGATATTGCGATATTGCTCGCGGTCGCGGAACATGCTCCCCGTCGTGAAGGGCTGGTAGACCGCGAAATTGTATATCGTGGTGTTGGTCACGTTCTTCGCAATGACGTCTAGGCCCCAGCGGCTGTCGGGCGAGTCCAGCGAGACACGCAGGTCGAGGCGGGCGTAGCCGTTCTCGCGCGTTGCCGGGTCGATCGTCGACCACAGGTGATAGCTCGACGAGAAGATGCCGATCGCTTCGGTTGTGAGCTCATAGCCGGCGAACACCGGCAGGGTCAGCGTGCCTGTAACCGTGCCGCTCCATTTCGGCGAGAAGAGGGTCGGCTTGCCGCTGAGGTCCTGCACCGCCATGCCGGCCAAACGCTGCGCGTCGGTCGGTCCGGCATTCGGGTAGCTGCGATATTTGGCGTCGAGATAGGTGCCCGATGACGCAAGCTCGAACTGCGGCGTGACCGCCCAGACGGCTTCCAGCTCGACCCCCTGGGCCCGCGAGCGGGCCGCGTTGCGGACGACGTTGACGATCTGGGCATCGACCGTGCCCTGGATCACGACCTGCAGGTCGGAGAAGTCGTTGCGGAAGGCCGCGAGGTTGAGCAGCAGCTTGCGATCGAACAACTCGCTTTTCAGTCCGACCTCGTAAGCGTTCACATGCTCGGGCGCGAAGGGAAGGCTGGCGCGATTGTTGGTGGTGTCCGCCGCGCTGAAACCGCCCGCCTTGAAGCCGCGATTATAGGTCGCGTAGAGCATGGCGTTCGTGTTCGGCTGATATTGGACCCGCACCGATGGCATCAGCGCCTTGTCGTTGCGCTTCAGGGATTGCTGCCCAGACTTGCCGACCCGGCCCCAGGCATCGATCGCAGCCTGCGCGGCGGCGGGCAGAGGCACGATGCCGCCAAACCGCTCGGTCGCAGTGCCGTGATAATGGAGCCAGTCGAAGTCCTTTTCGACGATGCTGCCGCGCAGTGCGCCGCTGAGCTTCAGCGCGTCGCTGAGATTCCAACTGACCGAGCCGAACGCGGAATAGATGCGCTCGTCCTGGTTCACCCGGATCGCCTGGCCAAGCGGGAGAAAGGGCACGGCGGGGAGCAGGAAAGGTGCGGGACCCGCGGCGCCGCCCGCGATCTGGCCGGTCAGCGCGAAATAGTTGACGTCCTGGGCGATCTTGAGCGTGTCCGATTGGAAATACACGCCTGCCAGATATTCGATCGTCTGACCCTGCGGCGAGGCAATGCGGAATTCCTGGCTGAACTGACGATAGCGCTCGGGCGCGCGGACGTTGAGCAGATCGGCGGCGGTGCCGTCATTGTCGAGATCGAGGAAGTAGCGATAGCCGTTGAAGCCGGTCGTCGACGACAGCGTCGTGTCGCCGATGTCGTGGTTGATCGTCAGCACTGTCTCATAGGTCTTGACCCGGCTGACGCCGCCGTCGCTGCCGATGAACTCGTTGCTCTTGACCGAGGGGATCGGGCCGCGCGCGAGATTAGCGGCACAGAAACCGGTGACGGTGAAGGGTGGCGGCGGCGGGCAGGCGTCCTGGCGCAGCACCAGGCCGCCCTTGTTGACGCTCTTGCCATACTCGCCCTTGAGCAGGATTTCCCAGTCGTCGGTCGGCTGCAGGCGCAACGTGCCGCGGGCGGCATAATTGTCCTGGTTTCCGGCATATTTGTCGGTGACGATGTTTTTCAGATAGCCGCGCTGGCCGTTGACGATACCGGCGATACGGACGCTCGCGATATCCGAAAGGGGCAGGGTGATCGCACCTTCTGCGAGATACTGGCCGCTGTTGTTGCCGCCGCGCGGCGAGACCAGCCCGCGCACATAGCCTTCCAGCGTGTCGCCCGGCTTGGCCGAGACGATGTTGAAAGCGCCGGCGATCGCGTTGTTGCCGAAGAAGGTGGTCTGCGGCCCCTTGAGCACTTCGACCCGCTCGAGATCGAGGAAGGCGGCTTCCGACAGGCGCGAGCGGCCGTGATAGATGTCGTCGATGAAGGTGCCGACCGACTGGTCGAAGGACTGGCTCTCACCCGAACCGGTGCCCCGAATATAGAAATTGCTCGAGCGGCCGCTGCCGCGCACGCGGACCGACGGGTTCAGCTCGGCCAGTGCGACGAAGGACGAAATATTCTGCTGCTGCAGCTCGATCTGGGGAAGGACCTCCGCCGAGATCGGTACGCGCTGGAGGCGTTCGGTGCGGCGCTGTGCGGTGACGACGATCTCGGGAACCTGGCCGTCGGCCTCTTTTGGGGTCTGCGCAAATGCTTCCGATCCCGTCCAGGCCAGCGACATCATCAACAGTGCGCTGCCCGAACGGAGCGTTGATTTTCGACCGAAGTTCATTGCCTTACCCCCTTAGATGGACAGTGGCACTGAGGTCCGGGGCGCGTCAGCGGCGCTTCTTTTCGGTACCCGCAATGTCGTCGAGTCTCCAGCTAGAGATTCGATGATATTATGTCAACAAATTATCGGTATAACATAATTGAAATGCTATCGTTGACATTGCGCCCGATCAACGCGCGGCTAATATTGACCGATCGGACGGCGAATGCATAAGGCTGCGCCGTCCCCCTATCCGGAGCGCATTCGCCATGATCATTCTCAGTGCTGCCGACGTTCGTGACCTGTTGCCGATGGGCGACTGCATCTCGCTGATGCGCGATGCGATGGAGGCGTTGTCGGATGGCCGGACACAGCAGATGTTGCGGCAGATTCTGCCCGCCCCGGGCGGTCTCTATGGCATCATGGGCGGTGTCGAACCCGGCAGCTTTGGATCCAAGCTGATCAGCGTCGTTCACGCCGGCAAGGGACCATCGCATCAAGGGGTCGTCATGCTGTTCGATCCGGCGACGGGGGCGCCGAGCGCGGTCGTTGAGGCAGGATCGGTGACCGCGATTCGCACCGCGGCCGCCAGCGCCATGGCGACTGATGTCCTAGCGCGACGCGAGTCACGGACACTCGCGATCCTCGGCTATGGCGAGCAGGCGCATGGTCATGCCCAGGCGATCTGCGCCGTGCGGCCGATCGCGACGATCCGCATCTGGGGCCGCAGCGCCGAGAAGGCGGTCGCCTTCGCACGGAAGTTGGAAGCAGAACTGGGCGTCAGCTGCGAGGTCGCGCCAAGCCCCGCCGAATGCGTCCGCGATGCCGACATCATCTGCACGACGACAGCCTCGGACGAGCCCTTGCTGCGTAGCGAAGACATCGCGAAAGGCACCCATCTCAACGTGGTCGGGTCGAGCCGCGCAGGCCCGAGCGAGATCGAGACGAAGCTGGTCGCAGCTGCGCGTTTCTTCGGCGACAGCCGCGAATCGATCTTGAGCCAGGGTGCCGAGTTCATCAACGCCCGCAGCGAAGGCCTCATCACCGACGAGCATTTTCTCGGCGAGATCGGCGAGGTGCTGCTCGGCCGCTGCGAAGGGCGTCGCGACGACGGCGAGATCACCATCTACAAATCGCTCGGCCATATCGTGCAGGATCTGGCCGCGGCGCGGCACGTCGTTGCGGCGGCAAAGGCGACCGGCCGCGGCGTGACCGCGACGCTGTAGGTTCGAACCCTACCCACAAGCGGCCCCGGCGAACGCCGGGGCCGCTTGTCTGGGGTTCGCCGTCAGATGGCTTAGGGTTTTCGGCGGCTCCGGCTTCCTCCGGAGCGCCGTCTTATTGCAGACGCTTTTGCCGTCAGCCTAGCGCGTCCTCGCTGTCCACCACCGTCACCAGATGATGGTCATAGACCTGCCAGCGTTCGCCATTGTGGCGCCAGCCATTGACATAGACCGCCACCCGGCCCGCAGTAAGACCGGCGATCTCGCTGCCCGATGGCATGCCTTCGGCGATCGTCGAGCCTTCCTTGAACTGCTCGTTATGATAGCGGACGAGACCTAGCGTCACGACAGTGTCGCCATAACGGTGCGCCGTCACCTTGATCCATTCGGTGTCCATCGCCTCGATCGCCTTGTCGAGGTCGATCATCTGCTGCTTGTTCACCGCCAGCGTCGGCCAGGGCTGCGCCGTGCCGTGGAAATCGTCGGCGAAGAAATCCTCCAGCCAGTCATGGCGCTTGTTCGCAATGGCATCGCCCCACTCGTTGTAGAGCGCCTTGAATTGCTGGGACAAATTCTCTTCGGTCATGGCGTTTTCCTGGAATCCGGCGAACGCGCGATTGCGTTCCTATTTGCATAGATTTCCAACAAGCGAGTTTTTGTCAATAAAATTGCGATATAATCTTGGCATATCGTTATTGTAGCGTTCAGTGGATCGCTCCGCCGCGCGGAAACTTGGGTTGATGCGCGCCATCGTCGCGCGCAAAAGACGTCAGGGCAGAGGAGACCTGGATATGGCCGGCATGGCGGCGTTCGATTGGGCGGACCCATTTTTCCTGGAAGATGAGCTCCACGACGACGAGCGGATGATCCGCGACACGGCGCGGTCCTATGCGCGGGAGAAACTCGCGCCGCGCATTATCGATGCGTTCGCCAACGAGCGGACCGATGTCGAGATTTTCCGCGAGATGGGTGCGCTCGGCCTGCTCGGCCCGACCGTTCCGGAAGAATATGGCGGAGTCGGCGCGAGCTATGTTGCCTATGGCTTGATCGCGCGCGAGGTCGAGCGGATCGACTCAGGCTACCGCTCGATGATGAGTGTCCAGTCCAGCCTCGTGATGTACCCGATCCAAGCCTATGGATCGCAAGTACAGAAGCTCAAATATCTGCCGAAGCTGGCGAGCGGCGAATATATCGGCTGCTTCGGCCTGACCGAGCCCGACGCGGGTTCCGATCCTGGCGGAATGACGACGCGGGCGATCAAGACCTCCGACGGCTATTCGATCTCGGGTTCGAAGACCTGGATTTCCAACGCACCGATCGCCGATGTCTTCGTCATCTGGGCCAAGTCCGACGCGCATGGCGGCGCGATCCGGGGCTTCATCCTCGACAAGGGCATGAAGGGGCTGTCGGCACCGAAGATCGAGGGCAAGCTGTCGCTGCGCGCCTCGATCACCGGCATGGTGATGATGGACGACGTCGAGGTCGGCGAGGATGCGCTGCTGCCCGAGGTCCAAGGCCTGAAAGGGCCCTTCGGCTGCCTCAACCGCGCGCGCTATGGGATCAGCTGGGGCGCTCTGGGCGCTGCCGAATTCTGTTTCCACGCCGCCCGCCAATATGGCCTCGACCGCAAGCAGTTCGGTCGTCCGCTTGCCGCCACCCAGCTCTACCAGAAGAAGCTGGCGGACATGCAGACCGACATCGCGCTGGGGCTGCAGGCCAGTCTGCGGGTCGGGCGGCTGATGGACGCCGGCCGGTTCTCGCCCGAGATGGTCTCGATCGTGAAGCGCAACAATGTCGGCAAGGCGCTCGATATCGCCCGCGCTGCACGCGACATGCATGGCGGCAACGGAATTTCAGGCGAGTATCAGGTGATGCGCCACGTGATGAACCTGGAGACGGTCAACACCTATGAGGGCGCGCATGACGTCCATGCGCTGATCCTCGGCCGAGCGATCACCGGCATCGCCGCCTTCTGATCTCTGATGTCCGTTCGTTATTCCGGCTTTGGCCGGATTGACGGCAGGTCAGTCGTTCGACGGTTCGAGATTCTTGGCGACCCGCTGCAGCAACGCCGTGAGCTGTTCCAGTTCGGCGTCGCTCATCCCGGCAAAGGCCTTGTCGTAGATAGCATCGGCATGGGCCCAGGCTTCGTTGCCTGCCACTTCGCCGGCGTCGGTCAGCACCACCTCCATGACATGTTCCTTGCCGGGGCGTGGGCGGCGTCGGACCAATCCGTCGCCTTCCATGCGCTGGATGATCCGGGTCATCGTCGGCAGCTTTTCGCTGGAATGGGCGGCGATCTCGCTGACGCTGGCGACGCGGTCCTGGTGGAGGGTCATCAGTACGCGCCAGCGCGGCATGTCGAGCGCGGTGGCGCGCAGCAGTTCCTCCATCTTGCCGCGGTACCGGCCACTTGCCCGGGCGATCCAGTAGAAGGGCCAGCTGCGATAATTGAACCGCTCGTTCCGGACCGGGGCCGTCCTGCTATCTTTCGCGGTCATCTTTTTCTCCGTTCACCGCCATTCTCTAGCCCTGCGGCGCGACGGCGACAATGTGGTTGAATATTCAACCTGGCATGCTATGGCTAGTTGAATATTCAATCTGAGGGGCATCGGGTGAATTCGGACAACATCTTCGTCGAAATGTTCACGCTCGGCGGTAGTGGCCCGACGGTGGCGGTCAAGGACTGTATCGACATCGCCGGCAAGCGCACCAGCGTCGGCAGCGAGGCCTTGTCCGAGGCGCCACCCGCGGCCGCCCATGCCGCGGTCGTCGCTGCGATGCTCGACGGCGGGGCGCGGATCGTCGGAAAGACCAACATGCATGAGTTCGCTTATGGCGTGACCGGCGTGAACCGCTGGCTCGGCACGCCTATCAATCCTAAATATCCGACGTTGATCCCCGGCGGGTCGTCGAGCGGCTCGGCGGCCGCCGTTGCGGCCGGCCTTGCCGAGATCGCGATCGGATCCGACACCGGCGGCTCGATCCGGATGCCCGCGACCTGCTGCGGCGTCTTCGGCCTGAAGCCCAGCTTCGGCCGGGTCAGCCGCGAGGGCTGCATTCCCAGTGCCTCCAGCCTCGACTGCATCGGTCCGTTCGCGAATGACGTCGCCGGTCTCGAAACCGCCATGGCGCTGATCGATCCGACCTTCGTGCCCACCGGTCGTCCGGCGTCGGCCCGGATCGGCTGGGTCGAAAGCTCGGCCGACCCGGAGATCGCCGCAACCGTGCGGGCCGAAATCGAGCGCAGCGGCGTCGAGGTCTTCCCCGTCGATCTCCCCGGTCTGCAGGAGGCGTTCGAGGCGGGCATCACCATCATGGCCGCCGAATGCTGGTCGACCTTTGGGGATTTGGCCGAGGATCGTCGTCTTGGCGCCGATGTCCGCGCGCGGCTGGCCGGTGCGAGCAAGGTCAACGCCGTGCAACTGGCCGAAGCGGAGAATGTTCGCACTCGCTTCACCGCGGCGGTCGAAAAGGCGCTGGCGGGGGTCGATGTTCTGGCGCTGCCGACCTTGCCCGCGCTTCCCCCCGCACTTGACGATCTCGGCGATGCCGCTCGGATGCTGCGGCTGACTGCCCTGATCCGTCCGTTCAACGTCTCCGGACACCCCGCGCTGACCATTCCGGTCGCGGGGCGGCCGATCGGCATCCAATTGGTCGGTCGTTGCAATGACGACGAAACCCTCTGCGCCGTCGCCGGACGCATTACCGAGGGGACGAAAGCATGACGATTGACAGCGAGATCGCCCGACTGCGTGCCGAACTCGCGGGCTTCCGCGCGGAGCGCGAGGTGCGCGCCGTCGTGATGCGCTATTTCCGGCTATGCGACACGCTGGGCCCCGAAACCTCGCTCGAGGAGCTTGGCCTGTGCTTCACGCGCGATGCGCTGTGGGAAGGGCGCGGCCGGTACCGCAAGGCATTCGGCAAGCATGAAGGACGCGACGCGATCGTCGCCATGCTCGGCAGCTATGCCGCGCCGGTCGCGCATTTCGCGATGAACGCGCATTTCCTGTCGAGCGAGACGATCACGCTGGACGGCGCCGATGCTGCGGTCGGCCGGTGGTCGATGCTGCAGACGTCGACCTATCGGGACGGCCGTTCCGACCTGCGGTCCGCCGCGCTGACGATCCGCTGCGTGGTCGAGGATGGTGCCTGGCGCATCGCCCATTTCGCCACCGAAAATCTTTTCTCGCGCGATGTCGACCACTGGTCCGACGCCGCACCCATTTCCGTCCCTGAAAGCTCGTCGAAGGAGCCATCATGAGCACAGATTTCGCCACGCTGGTTCAGGACGATCGCGTCCTGACCCCGATGTATACCGATGAGTCCATCTTCGAAGAGGAGATGGAGCGAATCTTCAAGAACACCTGGGTGTGGGTGGCGCATGCCAGCGACCTTCCGACCGGCAACACCTTCAAGACCTCCTATGTCGGCCGCGAGCGGGTGATCGTCACCCGCGACAAGCAGGGCAAGATCCACACCCTGCTCAACCGCTGCCGCCACCGTGCCGCGACCATCTGCGAAAAGCGCAAGGGCAAGGCCAGCGTCTTCGTCTGCCCCTATCATGGCTGGAGCTATGATGTGGACGGCGGCCTGCGCAAGGTTCCGCATCTCGCCGGCTATGGCGAAGGGCTCGACCAGACCGAACTCGGCCTCGTGTCGCTGCGCACCGAAGAATATAACGGCATGATCTTCGCCACATATAGGGACGATATCGAGCCGCTGTTCGACTTTCTGGGATCGGCCCGGAAGTGGATCGACCTGTTCATGAAGCAGGGCGGCGGCTACGGCGTGAAGACGCTCGGCGAGCATCGCTTCCGCTTCCCCGGCAACTGGAAGATCCAGCTCGAGAACACCACCGACGCCTATCACTTTCCGATCGTCCACAAGACCTTCCTCGACTCGCTCGATGCCGAGTCCGAGAATGTGTTCGACGTGCTCGGGCAGGGCGGCTGGGTCGAGGATCTCGGCAATGGCCACAGCGTCATGGTGATGATCCCCAGCCTGATCGACCTCGACGACAATCTCGATGCGCCGATCCCGGAGCGTTTCAAGGAATTGGCGGCCGAACTGGTGGCCGAGGGCCTGCCCGACGATCAGGTCCGCAAGGTCGTCCGTGCCGTCGGCGGATCGGGCTTCAACCTGAACCTCTTCCCGAATATCGCCTGCTCGATGGCCTTTTTCCGGGTGCTGCGCCCGGTCGAGGTCGACGAGACCGAGATCACCCATGTCGCGATCGGCATGGATGGCGGCCCGGTCCCCGCGAACCGGATGCGTCTGCGTCTGCACGAGCATTTCCAAGGCCCGATGGGCTTCGGCACCCCGGACGATGCCGAGGGCTGGGAACGCGTCCAGCGCGGCGCAAACGCGGGTGAGGATCTGTGGATCATGGTCAACCGGGGTGTCGACGCGCCTGAGGGCGTTGCCGCGCCGGGCCATAACGCCGGCGACGTCAGCGCCGAGACCGGCATGCGTGCCGCCTATCAGATGTGGAAGAGGATGATGACCGCGTGAGCACGCTTGCTGAACCCCTGAACCCCGCCGAAGCCATGGCGGCACCGTCGCTGCAGTATGCGATCCAGTTCGTCTGGGCCGAGGCCGACATTCTCGACCGGCTCGACTACAAGGCGTGGCTGCCGCTGTGGACGGCGGACGGCCGCTATGTGATCCCCACCGAGCGGGGCCTCGCTGCCTATGACGACAGCCTCAACATCGTGAACGACGGTGCCGAAATGCGCCAGGCGCGGGTCAAGCGCCTGTTGTCGGGTTTCTCGATGTCGTCGGCCCCGCCAGCCCGCACCGTGCGCACGGTCTCGCGCTTCGTGCCGGTCACGGTCGACGACAATGCGATCACGCTGCGCGCGGCGATGATTCTGGTCGAGTATAAATATGAACGGATGCGCACCCTGGCTGGCGACGTCGTCTACCGCATCGTCGCGACCGAGGATGGCCTGCGGCTCGACCAGAAGGTCGTCACGCTGGTAAACTGCGACGATTACCAGCATGGTATCGGCTATCTTCTGTAGGTGACATTGATGAACGGCGAAGAACAGGCGACGAAGTTCGTCGAGGCGCGAACGGCGGCTATCGGTTTCCCCGACTATCCTGGCGAACTGCCCGCCGATCTCGACTCCGCTTATGCGGTCCAGCGTGCCGCGATCGGGCAATGGCCCGATCGCATGGCCGGCTGGAAGGTCGGCAAGATCGCGCCGGCATTTTCCGGCGCGCTGGGCGAGGGCCGCTTCGTTGGCCCGATGTTCGCGACCGAAGTCTATCCGGCGAGCGGTGACAATGATTTCCCTGCCTTCGCCAACGGCTTCGCGGCATTCGAGGCCGAACTGGTGATCGTCGCGTCGTCGGACGCGCCAGCCGGCAAGACCGTTTGGACGGCCGACGAAGCTGCCGAACTGGCGGGTGCGATGCATATCGCGGTCGAGGTGGCGGGCAGTCCGCTCGCGTCGATCAACGACCTCGGCCCGATCGCGACGATCGCCGGCTTCGGCAACAATAACGGCTTGATCCTGGGCGCCGAGATCGCCGACTGGCGGTCGCGGTCGTTCGACGACATCGGCTGCACCACCACCATCGATGGCACCGTGGCGGGGCATGCTAAGGCCAGCGCCATTCCCGGCACGCCGCTGGCGGCATTCGCCTTCGCGCTCGCCCGTACCGCGCGCATGGGCACGCCGATATGCAAGGGCGACCTGATTTCGACCGGCGCGATAACCGGCGTCCATGTGGTGGAGATCGGCCAGCGCTGCGAGGCCGATTTCGGTAAGTTCGGCGCGATTTCCTGCAAGATCGTAAAGGCCGTTCCCCGAAGCTGACGCTTCGGGGCATCGGTCCTGGGGCTTATTTCGCGAAAGCCTGGAAGATCGCCGCGCTGTCGATGGTTTCCTCGAAGCCGGTGATCTGGCCGTTCTTGACGGTGAAGACGTGCGTCCAATGTGCGTCGAACGCCTTGCCGGTCGCGCGCACCACGCCATGCTCCTGGCCGAGCACCACGACCGTGTCGCCCTCGCCGATCGTCTGGCCGACGTCATTGCCCTTCACTTCGACATATTTGGCGTCGTTGGCGAAGAATGCGGCAACGCCGTCGCGGCCCTTGTAGGTCCCGGCGAAGGGCAGCATGTCCTTGGGCGCATGATAGGTCCAGGTCGCATCCTCGGCGATCAGCGACATGATCTTGGCCATGTCCCCTGCGCCGAAGGCGGCATAGAGCGCCTGTACGGTCGCCTTCGGGCCGACGGTGGTCGCGGCCGCACTCGGTGCGGCGGCGAGGGCAGGGCTCGCGGCATGCCCGATGGCGAGCAGGGCGCCGTAAGCGAGCGTCTTCATCCTGGTCAATTCGATTTCCTTCCTGAGCGATGCCCTGCTGAGCGACAGGGTCGCTCGCAGCCTACTCAGGACGCCGACCCGGCTCTACACCGTGGTGGCAAAGGATCGCCTCGCAGCGAAATAATCGCCGGGTGGGGAGTGTAGATCATGCCTGTATTCGCGCGGTCCGCCATCGACTGACAGCGAGGAATGCACGATCAGCGCTGCTTCTTGGCCGTGGTCGCGGTGAAGTCGGGGTCCTTCTTCGCCACCCAGTCGACGAACTTGCGCACGGTGGGGTTGGCCAGCAGGCCCTCCACGTCCATGCCATAGCGCTCCAGCTCGGAATTGGTGAAATTGGTGATCAGCGTCTGCTGGCAGATGGGGTGCATGGGCACGGTATCGCGCCCGCCCCGGCTCTTGGGGACGGGATGGTGCCGGACGATCGTCTTGCCGGTCGGTCGACCGCAGAGCCAGCAGATGACCGGCGCCGCCGGAGCCTCTTCCTCGCGGTGCAGGTCTCCATAAGGATCATGTTTCGAGTGTTTGCGCGCCATGGGTCTACCTGAATTGCCGAAATCTGGGCGACCCACCTATAGGGTGCGGCCGGCCATTGCCACACCGTCGTCTCGGATGCGGGCGCGAAACTGTCGGCGAAGGCCCGGGACTGTAGGCGGACGGCGGCAAGCAGGCCGCGCTCACCAGTCGCTTAGATTGCCGAAGATCGTTTCCATCAGCGCATTGAGGCGGGTCTTGTCCTCAGCCGAGATGTCGCGAAAGGCCTGGACATAGAGTTTGTTGGCAATCGCCCAGGCGTCCTGCTTTGCGGCGATGCCGCGTTCGGTCAGCGACACTTCCGTCACGCGACCGTCGGATGGCCGTGCTTCGCAGGTGACGAGGCCGTCGGCCTGCATCCGCTGGACGATCTTGGTCATCGTCGGCAGCTTGACGATCGCCAGCTCGGCGATCTCGCTGACGCTCGTCGCCTTGTCCTGTTGCAGGGACATCAGGACGCGCCAGCGCGATACGTCGAGATCGACGCGCTTCAGGGCGGGTTCGAGCCGCTGCAGGTAGCGGCCGACCGCCTGAGTCATCCAGAAAAACGGCCAGTTGTGCGGATCGAATCCGGCCGCGTCGGAAGTGGAGCTGTCGCGCGGGGCGGTATCCATCATTGCGGTCGTTCTCTCCCCGGGCCCGTCCGACAGGCCGCTCCGCGTCTCATTGTACGTTCGTGCGCCGTTCCGCAATCAGCGCATGTAAAGTCCGCCGTTGATGTCCCAGGTCGCACCGGTGACGAAACCGGCATCGCGGGCGCACAGACGGGCGGCGATATCGCCGATGAAGTCGGGAGCGCCAAGCTGCCGTACCGGGATATTCTCCAGGAAGCGCGGCATATTCTCTTCGGAAATGGTGCGATGGACCATGGGCGAATCGATCGGACCAGGCGCGATCGCATTGGCGGTGACACCGAACGCGGCGAGGTCGCGGGCGAACACCTTTGTCAGGGTGATGATCGCGCCTTTGGAGGTCGCATAATGCGCGCCGGTCGCGGTGCCGCCATTCTGTCCCGCCAGCGAGGCGAGGTTGACGATGCGGCCGTAACTCTGCGCCTTGAAGACGCGGCCAAACACCTGCGAGCCGACGAATGTGCCGCGCACGTTGATTGCCATCACCGCGTCGAACTCGTCGGGGGTGATGTCGAGTACCGGCTTGGCGGCAGTGGCGGCGGCGTTGTTCACCAGCCCTTCGACCGATCCCCAGGCTGCCACCAGCGTGTCGCGAGCCGCCTCGAAAGAGGTCTGCTCGCGTACGTCCAGCGTGATGCCAAGAGCGGTTGCGCCGCTCGGATCGATCTCGGCGGCCAGCGCCGTGGCGGCATCGGCGTTGATGTCACCGATGCCCACCCGGAAGCCTTTGTCGTGCAGCACGCGGGAAATGGCTGCGCCGAGGCCGCTTGCGCCGCCGGTGACCAGGATGACGTCGCCGCCGATGCCGTCGGTCATGCCGGGATCACCAGCTCACGGCCGAGGCGTGCTTCGACGCGGATATACTTCCACAGGCGATATTCGCCGACCTCGATGGTGCGGAACAGATTGCAGGCCGCAACCGCCGTCTCGCGATCGGGAACTTCGGCGAGGATGTAGAAGGTCCACGGCCAGCCATTGGGCGAGGTGCCGACCATCGTCTGGTCGTCGTCGATGGTGCCGAGGATCTCGACGCCGGGCAGGTCGCGAATGCCCTTCAGCATTTCGCCGGTCGCGCCCCACACCTTGCCGATGTCGGCGGCGGGGAGGTCGAAGAAGTTCTGCAGCACCGCGCCGCAGAAGAGGACGCGCAGACGTTGCGGATCAGCCATGGTTCATCCTTCCAGTTCAGGTGTTCGATAGGGTTCAGGGATAGCCGGCAGGCGCCTCGAGGCCCAGCAGGACCTTGCCGGCATTCTGCCAGGTGGTATCCGCCAGGAAGGCGTGCTGCGGGACGATCATCGCATCCTGCATGTAGCGGGCGATCGGATGATCGGCGAAGACGCCGGTCGTGCCCGCCATGCGGTAGATGTCGAGCGTGATGTCGGCCGCGACGCGCGCTGCGTTGGTTGAGGCGAGGCGCAGCAGGGCGCGGGTTTCGACGGTCAGGTCGTCGCCCGCCACCAGGGTGGCATAGGCTTCCTCGGTGATCTCGTAGAAAAAGGCGCGCGCCGAACGCAGTGCGGCTTCGGCCTTGGCGATGTCGGACTGGACATAGGGGCGGTCGGCAAGCGTGGGCTGGCCGGTGATCGACGTACGGCCGCCGGCGAGGTCGATCATCTCGTCGAGCGAGGTGCGCGCGACGCCCAGTCCGACGACGGCAAGCACCTGCGCCGCGAGCGGCATCGACGGATAACGGTAGAGCGGCGTATCGAGACTCGATTTGCCGCCGCGCACGAAGGTCCATTCCTCGGGAACGACGACCTTGTCGACGACCATGTCGTGGCTGCCCGTGCCCTTCATGCCGATGACGTTCCAGTTGGGAGCGATCTGCACTTTGGCGGCGGGCATGACCGCGATGCGGGGAAGACCGCCGGTCGGGCCTGCGCCATCGACCTTGATGCCGACGCCGATGACGTCTGCGCCCGTGCACCCGCTGCCCCAGCTCCAGCGCCCGGAAACCTCGAGGCCCCCTTCGACCGGAATGGCCTTCTGCGGCGGGAAGATACCGCCGGCGAACACCACATCGGGGCCATTGGCATACATGGTTTTCAGCGTCTCGACCGGCAGCGCCGAGAGATAGACGGCGGAGAAACCGAAGCTGGCGACCCAGCCGGTCGAACCATCGGCCTTGGCGATTGTTTCAACCAGGCGAAGGAAGTCGGCCGGGGATTTCTCATCGCCGCCGAAGCGCTTGGCGACCATGGCCCGATAGACGCCCGCCTTCTTCATCAGCTCCACGACATCGTCGCTGATCTGCTGGTTCTGGGTGAACTCGTCACGGCGGGCCCGCGCCGATGACAGCAGTTGCTGCAGCGCAGCCTGCGTGTCGGTCTGTTCGGGCTTCACCTGCTCCATCGCGTTCATGCCGAAATCTCCTGGCTGTCGTGGAGGACATTTGCAGCACGTGCCGGATTGCCTTCATCGCCCTTCACGGGGTTCTGGTCCCACACTGCATTCATCCTAAGAAGGAAACTATCCATATTACGTGAAAATGCAACTAATTTAAAAGCGTCGTGAAAACGGAAGTTTGCTGCACGTAATTCACACTGCAGCATAACGCGTCCGTGCGCTCAGGCCTGCGATATAGGGGCGGCATCCCAGCGCCAGCAGACCGGCTGCCGCGATCGATGCACCGGCGGTCACGATGCCCAGCGAACTGGCCACCGCGGCCGACCCGCTGAACAGATGGTCGTTGAACAGACCGACCAACAGCGAGCCCAGCGTCAGTCCGATCAGCGAATTGCTGCACAGGAAGATCGCCGCCACCCTCGACCGCATCGCCGGCGGCGCAATGATCTGGATAACCGCGGTCGACGGAGGCATCGGGAAAGACGCGAAGAACAGTGCGGCCCCCAGCAGGGTCAGCCCGGCCTCGAAGGAAGGAGCGAAGGGCAGGGCGGAGGCCGGCAGCATTGTTCCCAAAGCACCGATGATCCCGGTACGGAACGGGGCGTCGTGGACGCCGCGGCCCGCCATCCGGTCCATGATCCAGCCACTGGTCATCACGCCGCCCCCTCCCGCGACGACGACGACGATGCCGAGCCAGAAGCCCGCCGTCGCGGCATCGAGCCCATGCGCGCGGATCAGATAGGCCGGCGACCAGCCGAGCAGCGCGAACAGAGCCATCGCCGCGAAGGTGAAGCCCAGCATGTGCGGCAGAAAGATCGCCCGCTCGCGCCAGAGGAAGGCGAGCACCGCCTTCAGGCGCGGATGATCGGTGCCGTTCACACGCGCGGCGGCGGGAACCGGATCCTTGATCGTCAGGAAGACGATCGCCGAGAGCAGCAGTCCGGGCGCACCGACGATCAGAAATGCCAGTTGCCAGGGACGGAAGTCCATCCCGATGAAGGCGATGCTGTCGGTGCCGCTGACCATCGCGATCACGGCGCCGCCGGCGAGAAAGGCGATGCCCGAGCCGAGGAAGGAGCCCAGCGAATAGACGGCCACCGCGCGTCCCAGCTTCTCCTTGGGGAACAGGTTGCTGATCAGCGAATAGGTGGCCGGCGACAGCGCCGCTTCGCCCGCCCCGACGCAGATTCGCGCGATGAACAGCGACAGAAAACTGCGCGCCAGGCCGCATGCCATCGTCGCCGCGCTCCACACTGCGATGCCGACGGCGATGATCAGCGGGCGGGAAGACCGATCGGCCATCGTCGCGACCGGAATGCCCATCGTCGCGTAGAAAAGCGAAAAGGCGAGACCGTGGAGCAGACCGAACTGGGTGTCGCTGATGCCGAGGTCTGCCTGGATCGGCCCGATCAGCAGGGCCAGTATCTGCCGGTCCACGAAGGAAAAAATATAGGCGATCATGCACAGGGTGACGACATACCACCCACGTCGTTCATCCGGCTGCATTCGCCTGCTCCCCGATTGCCCCTGCGCCGAATCCGTCGGCGGTGGCTGTATATGTCACGTGAAAATGCAATAAAGATAGGCGTTATCGATCGCGGAGAAGGGGCTTCGATGCGATCCGCTGTCAATCCCACTGAAAACGCTGTCGCGACATTGCTGCAGATAGCGGATCATGCCTGCCGATAGCGTATAGTGACGCTCGTCGCATTCAGGACAATGCCCACAATTCATGATCCAAGGGAGCTTCTGAATGCGCGTCGCGGTACTGGGGGGAGGGCATGGCTGCTATGCGGCAGCGGTCGAGCTGAGCGAGCGCGGCCACGAGGTCTGGTTCTGGCGGCGCGGCGCGGAGGATTTCGCGCCCGTGCTCGATGGCGGCGTGATCCGGGTCCGCGACTCGAAGGGGGAGCGTGAAGTCGCCATCGCGCATCCCACTCTGTCGCTGGAGGAAGCGATCGGCGCGGCGGAGGTTATCGTAATCCCGCTGCCTGCCATCACGCATGAGGATCTGGCGGTCGCCTGTGCGCCCTATTGGAAGGACGGCCAGGTCGTCTTTCTGCCACCGGGCACGCTCGGTTCGATCCTGTTTGCCCAGGCTGCCCGCGCCGCCGGCAACGGCGCCGACGTCAGCTTCGCGGAAACCGGCACCTTGCCCTATCTGGTGCGCAAGCATGGACCCGCCGATATCGTCGTCAGCGCCTATGCTACCCGCCTGCCGACCGGCGTGTTCCCCGCGAAGAATTCGGAGCATGCCTTCGCGCTGCTCGAGCAGGTCTATCCGTCGATCGAGCGGATCGAGGACGGTCTGTCAGGCGGGCTGATGAATGCCGGGCCGATCATCCATCCACCGTTGATCCTGATGAATGCCGGGCCGCTGGAGCATTTTCCGGCCTGGGACATCCACAATGAAGGCACCCAGCCGTCGATCCGTGCGGTCACCACTGCACTCGACAACGAGCGGATCGCACTGCGCGAAGCGCTCGGCTACGCCGCGCCGCATTTCCCGCTCGCCGATCATTATTCGAAGGATGGCGACGAATGGATGTACGGCAACACCGCGCATGAGAAGCTGACCGACAGCGGCGACTGGCGCGAGAAGATCGACCTCAAGACCCACCGCTACATGCGCGAGGATACCGCGCTGGGGCTTAGCATGCTGGTGTCGATCGGCCGCTGGCTCGGGCAGCCTACCCCTGTCGCCTCCGGGCTACTCGCCATGGCCTCCGCAGTGACCGGCGAGGATCTTTACGCGAGCGGTCGTACGCTCGAACGTCTCGGTATCGCGACGCTCGACCGGCAGGCGATGAAGGAGTTTCTGCGCGATGGCATCTGAGGCAGTGAAGGTCGGCGCTATCGGCGCCGGTCGAATGGGGCGCGGTATCGCCGTCGCCTTCGCCCTGGCCGGTCAGGACGTCGTGCTGATCGACGTGAAGCCCCGCGATGCGGACGGCCTCGCGCACCTGGCGGCCGATGCTATGCGCGAGATATCGCAGGACCTGACCTTCCTGAAGAGTGTCGGGGCTATGGACGAGGCGGCGGTTGCGGCGGCGCTGCGCCGGGTCAGCTTCGCGGGCCGTGACGGCGCACCGGCCGCGATCGCAGGGTGCGATGTGCTGTTCGAGGGCGTGCCGGAGACGGTGGATGCCAAGCGTGAATGTTTCGCCTTCGTCGGCGAGCATGCCCGCGACGACGCGATCATCGCCTCGACGACCTCGACGATCGACGCCGACACGCTATCGCCGCTGGTCAAGGGATCGCACCGCTTCCTCAACGCGCACTGGCTCAACCCCGCCTATCTGATGCCGCTGGTCGAAGTGTCGCCCTCGGCCGATACCGCGCCGGAGATCGTCGCCCGGCTGCGCGAGATACTCAGCGCGATCGGCAAGGTGCCGATTACCTGCCGGACCTCGCCCGGCTATATCGTCCCGCGCATCCAGGCGCTGGCGATGAACGAGGCCGCCCGTATGGCGGAAGAGGGCGTCGCGTCGCCCGAGGATATCGATACCGCGATCCGGGTCGGCTTTGGGCTGCGCTTCTCGGTGCTCGGCCTGCTCGAGTTCATCGACTGGGGTGGCGGCGATATTCTCCATCATGCCAGCGCCTTTCTGTCGGACAAGATCGACGCCGGCCGTTTCGCGGCGCCGGCGATCATCGGCGAGAATATGGCGCAGGGTCGCCGTGGGCTGCGTGACGGCGCTGGCTTCTACGACTATGAGGGGGTCGATGTCGGCGCCTATCGCACCGGGCGGCTGACCGATTTCGTCGCGCTGCTGCGCCAGCGCCAGTTGATGCCCAAATTCGTGGACGGCTCAGAAGAATGATCATCGACGCGCTCGCCTCCATCGTCGGCACCGACCATGTCTTCGGCGCCGATGCGGTCGAGCCGCGCTATCTCGACGACGAAACCAGTGGCGCGGCCGGACGGCCGATCGGCATGGTGCGGCCGGGCAGCGTCGAACAGATCTCGGCGGTGCTGAGGCTGTGCCATGCTGCGGGCCAGCCGATCGTGCTGCAGGGGGGCCGGACGGGCATGACCCGCGCCGGTGTGCCGCAGGCGGGCGAGTTGATCCTGTCGCTGGAGCGTCTGGCGGCGATCGAGACGATCGATCGCGATGCCGGATTGATGACGGTCGGCGCGGGCTGCGTCCTCGAAACGGCTCAGAACGCTGCGCTGGACGCGGGCTGGCGACTCGCCGTCGATATCGGCGCGCGGGGAAGCTGCACGATCGGCGGCATGATCGCGACCAATGCCGGCGGCACCCAGGTGCTGCGCCACGGCATGATGCGCGAGCATGTACTGGGCCTGGAAGCCGTGCTGGCCGACGGCACTATCATCTCCTCGCTCAACGTCATGCTGAAGAACAATACCGGCTATGATCTCAAGCAGATGTTCATCGGATCGGAAGGGACGCTCGGCGTCGTCACCCGCGCGGTTCTGCGGTTACGGCCGCCCGCTCTCGGCCGGCAGACGGCGTTGTGCGCGGTTGCCGACTATGCGGCGGCGGTGCGGCTGCTCGCCCGGTTGGAACGAGCGATGCCCGGCCAGTTGTCGGCCTATGAGCTGATGTGGCGGGACTTTTTCGACGCCGCCTGCACTGCGACGGGGCAGGGCAATCCGTTCGAGGAGATTCAGGAGCTGGTCGTCCTGCTCGAAACCGAAAGCCCGGATAGCGATGCGCTGTCGGCGGCGCTGGAGGAAAGCTATGCCGACGGCACCGTGCGCGATGCGCTGATCGCTCAGTCGGAACGCGACCAGCAGCGCTTCTGGCGCTTTCGCGATTCGATTGGCGAACTGATCGGCGCCATGGCGGTGGTCGAGCCGTTCGACGTCAGCGCGCCACTCGGCACGATCGGAGACCTCGTCGTCGATATCCGCGCGGCACTGGCGCGCGAGGCGCCGGGCAGCCGCCCGATCTTCTTCGGGCATATCGCCGACGGCAATCTTCACGTCGCGCTCGAAATGACCAGCGAGGAGCAGCGGCCTATCGCGGAGGCGCTGGTGTACGGTGCCGTGCGCGCAGTGGGTGGCTCGGTGTCGGCCGAACATGGCATCGGCATGCTCAAGCGCGCCTGGCTCGGCTACAGCCGTAGCGCCGAAGAACTGGCGCTGATGCGCACGATCCGCACGGCGCTCGATCCCAAGGGGATATTGAATCCCGGTCGGGTTTTCTGAAGCGTCGAATCTAGCACGGCCTACGGCTGCGCAGCGTCTCCGAGGGACGGCAGCCATATTGCTGCCGATAATATTGCGCGTAGCGTCCGAAATTGACGATGCCGCAATCCAGCATCAGCTCGGTCACGCTGGCTTCGGGGCTGGCATCCATCAGCGCGCTGTGGAGCTTCTCCAGTCGATGCCGTCGAACATATTCCACCGGGGTCAGCCCGAGGAACTGGCGGAAGCCGTTCTGCAGGCTGCGAACACTGACCCCGACCTGGTTGGCGAGGTCGGTGACCGAGATGCTGTCGTCGAACGAGGCGTGGATAATGTCGCGGGCACGGCGGACGTGCCAGGGCGAGATATCGTTGCCGTAGAGCGCGATCTGATCCGAATAGCTGTTGCAGTAATTGCTGAGCAGCAGTTCGACCATCAGCATCGAATATTGGCGCTGGGTGCGGCTGTTGGACATCAGCATCGGCCCGAGCGTGCTCTGATCGATAATGTGGCCCAGCAGATTGCGCCAGACGACCGGCAGTTCACGCCCGCCGTCGCGGCCCGGATAGAAAACGAGCGGCCGGTTGGCGGGGATTTGCATCACCCGGGTCAGGTAATCCTCGAACGCCGACCGCGCGATCCGCACAGTCAGGTGGCGGCAGGCGGGGGTCATGTGAATCTTGATCGGTGCGCCGGGCGAACTGATGTGGAGATTGTCGGGGTGCATCGTCCATTCGGAACCGCCGACCCAGACCTGGCTCGAGCCGGCCATGGACGCGTGGATCAGGAAATGGGCATCGAGTTCGCCGGGATCGATCCAGACGTCCGTGCCATATTGGATATCGACGATCTGCGTCGGCGCGACTTCGATGCAACTCAGCTTGGCCGACATCTGCTTGGGGTCGCCCATGTCCATGCGGTGTGGGGCCAGCGTGCGGCCCACATAATCGACGATCTCACCGGGATCGTTCGACTGAAAATCCCGCGTCGCCCTACGAGGTTCTTTTCTCGCCAAGGTCAGCATTGCGCACCTCCCGGCCTGCGCCCCAGCAGGCAGTGGGCCGGATGCAGCCGGCTCTGGTGCCCAGGCTCCCCTGGGGCGTGAAGGACAATGCAAATTAGTTGAATTGTCAAGTGGCGCTCCGGCCAGTGCCGGTTAGACTGCGATATGCGGACGGCTGCTTCGCATTGCGGATAGCGGCGTTCCTAAGGCTCCGCTTAGCCTGCACCATCTTTCGCAAGGCTTTGAGGAGTGCAAATGTCCGACGTCATCGACCAGAAAAACAAGCTGGGGGCAGCGGCGAGAGCCTTTGTTTCGGCGCCCGCGCAGATGCTGATCGACGGCCAGTGGGTAGGGTCCGAGTCGGGCCGCACGATCGCCGTCACCGATCCGGCAACCGGCCTGCCGATCACCACGATTCCGGCCGGCACCGCCGGTGATGTCGATCGCGCCGTCAAGGCCGCGCGCAGGGCGTTCGAGGGAAGCTGGGCCGCACAGCGTCCGGTCCACCGCGAGCGGCTGCTGCTGAAGCTGGCGGATCTCCTCGAGAAACATGCCGATGAGTTTGCCGAGCTCGAAACGCTCGACAACGGCAAGCTGCTGATGATGGCGCGCCACGGCGATCTCAACATCGCGATCGACTCGCTGCGCTACATGGCGGGCTGGGCGACCAAGATCGAAGGCACGACGATCAACCCGTCGTTCAGCTATATCCCCGATATGCAGTTCACCTCGCAGACACTGCGGGAGCCGGTCGGCGTGGTGGGCCAGATCATCCCTTGGAATTTCCCGCTGGTCATGGCGGTCTGGAAAATCGCTCCGGCGCTGGCCGCCGGCTGCACCGTGATCCTGAAGCCGGCCGAGGATACGCCGCTGACGGCGTTGCGCCTGGGCCAGCTGATCTGCGAAGCCGGCTTTCCCGACGGCGTCGTCAACATCGTCACCGGCGATGCCGAGCCCGGTGCCGCGCTGGTCGACCACCCCGATGTCGACAAGATCGCCTTCACCGGTTCGACCGAAGTCGGCCAGATCATCCAGCGCCGCGCCGCGGACACGATGAAGCGGCTCTCGCTCGAACTGGGCGGCAAGTCGCCGGTCATCATCCTCAAGGATGCCGATATCAACATGGCGGTGCAGGGTGCCGCCCAGGCGGTGTTCTTCAACCATGGCCAGGTCTGCACCGCCGGATCGCGCCTGTTCGTCGAGCGACCGATCTATGACGCGGTCATGGAAGGGCTGGCGCAGGTCGCCGACAGCTTTGCGGTCGGTTCGGGCTTCGATCCCTCGTCGCAGATGGGACCGCTGGTTTCGGCCAAGCAGCGCGAGCGCGTTCAGGGATTCCTCGACATCGGCCAGGAGCAGGGTGGTCGCCTGATCGCGGGCGGCACCGCAGCCGAGGGCCCGGGCTTCTTCTTCCGCCCGGCGGTGTTCGCCGACGTTCGTCCGGACATGACGATCTACCGCGAGGAGATCTTCGGCCCGGTGCTCGCCGCGACGCCGTTCGACGATCTCGAAAGCGCGACCGCGATGGCCAATGACAGCAGCTATGGCCTTGGCGCGAGCGTCTGGACCAACAACCTGTCGCTCGCCAACCGCATGGTGCGCAAGATCAAGGCCGGCACGGTCTGGGTGAATTGCCACAACCTGCTCGATCCGGCGGTGCCGTTCGGCGGCTACAAGATGTCGGGCTATGGCCGCGAGCTTGGCCATGTCGCCCGCGACCTGTACACCGAGAGCAAGTCCGTCACGATTGCATTGGGGTAACGGTCATCGTCGACTTCGCGAACATCGAACGCCGGATCGAAGCCGCGAGGGCGCTCAACGCCATCGCCGAAGTCGACATGGACGCCATCACCGCCTGGGGCGCGCTTCCGAAGGGAAGCGCGCCTCTCGTGCTCGTGAAGGACAATATTGCCGTGGCCGGGCTGCCATGGACGGGCGGCACGCCGGCTTTCGCGGCGGTGCGCCCCGCCCGCGACGCCACCGCCGTTCGCCTCTTGCGCGAGCAGGGGGCCATGCTCCCGATCAAGACCACGCTCCACGAACTGGCCTTCGGCGTCACCGGCGCCAATGGCTGGACCGGCGCGATCGGCAATCCTTTCGATGCCCGCCGGGTGTCCGGCGGATCGAGCGGCGGGTCGGCGGCGGCGCTCGCGCTCGGCCTCGGAGATTTCTCGCTGGTCACCGACACGGGTGGATCGGCACGGGTGCCTGCGGCGTTCTGCGGCATCATCGGTTTCCGTCCATCAACGGGACGTTATCCGTCCGACGGACTGATTGCGCTGTCGCCAAGCCGTGACACGATTGGACTGATGGCGCGCGAACTGCGCTGGATCGAGTGGGCCGACGAAATTCTCTCGGGCGAGACCGTGGACGACGCACAGGCGGGGCCATCGACCATCGGGATCGCGAGCGATACCGATCTGGGCGAGATGGAGCCCGACGTCGTCGACGCCTATCGCCGCATGATCGCCCTGATTGAAGCGGCGGGGCACCTCGTGGTTTCGGTCGATCTCGCCGGGGTAAACGCTCTCGACGAGGCCTGCGGCTTCCCGATTGCGCTCTATCAGACCAACGAGGTCCTTCGCGCGACCGCGCCCGATATCAGCGGCAAATCGTTCGAGGACATGCTGACACAGGTCGCCAGCCCCGACGTCGCCGGGCTGCTTGGCATGGCATCCGACGGCAAGACGATCACCGCGGCCCATTATGCGCAGGCGATCGGCCGTGACTGGCCCTCACTGCGCGATGCCTATGCGGCAATCTTCGCCGGCGGCATCGACCACATCCTCCTGCCGACCGCACCGCTTGTCGCTCCGGCCCTCGATATCGGAGCCGAACTGCCGCTCAACGGCCAGGCCGCACCGACCTTCCCGACGATCACGCGCTTCACCCGGCCCGACAGCATGGCGGGCCTGCCGTCGATCAGCCTGCCGTTCGGACTTGATCGCCAGGGATTGCCGATCGGCATGATGCTGAGCAGCGCGCGGCATGCCGATGGGGCGCTGCTTGGCTTCGCCCGATCGCTGCTGGAACTGCCGGCATTCCCGACTATCCAGTTTCCGCCGAATGTTTCGTACCCATGACGCACATCCGCTGCGGAAACTGGATAGTCGCCGACCCCGTTAATTGAGACGCTGTCCCAGCAAGATCGGCACAGACCGACATGCATCGCAGGGTCAATATGATGCGAAAAGGGGTACGTCATGATTTCTACAGGTTGGACAAAGCGACGCGTTCTGTCCTCGATGCTGATCGCGGGCGCGCTGTGCGGCGTCAGTCAGCAGGCGCTGGCGCAGAGCGAAGGTGAGGGCGGACTCGAGGAGATCACCGTCACGGCCCGTCGCCAGACCGAAAATCTTCAGAGCACGCCAATCTCGATCACCGCGTTCAGCGGCGAACGTCTCGAAGCGCAGGGCATCACCCAGGTCAGCCGCATCCAGGATTTCACCCCGAACCTGACCTTCGCCAATATCCCGTCGAACAGCGGCATCGCATCGAACGCGGCCGTCTACATCCGCGGTATCGGCCAGAATGATTTCGCTCCCACCGTCGAGCCGGGCGTCGGCATCTACATCGACGGCGTCTATCTCGGCCGCACCGCCGGCGGCGTGTTCGATCTGATCGACGTCAACTCGGTAGAGGTTCTGCGCGGTCCGCAGGGCACGCTGTTCGGCCGCAACACGATCGGCGGCGCGATCAACCTGACGACGATCCAGCCCGACGACACCTTCCGGCTGAAGGGCGACATCAAGTACGGGACCGACGACCGGATCAACGTCCGCGGCATGGTCAGCGGCCCGATCGCCGAAGGCATCTACGCCAAGGTCAGCGCCGGCCTCTTCTCACAGAGCGGCTATGTGGATGCCCCGGCGCTCGGCAAGAAGTTCGGCAACCAGGACACGAAGATGATCCGCGGCGCGCTGCGGATCGCGCCGATCGACAGCCGGTTCGAAGCGACCATCGCCGGCGACTATACCCGCGACAAGAGCAACGGCGCGCCCGTCACCATCTCGGGCATCGACCCGACGGCGACCGGGAGCTTCGTCGCGCTGCAGAACGGCATCGCCACCGGCTTCGGTGCGCTCCCCGATTGCATGAGCGCCGCCGGTGCCGGCAATAGCCAGTGCTACAACCAGCGGCTCTTCTCGAAGGACACCAACAACGCGACCGCGCGGACCTTCTCGGATCTCGAGCTGTGGTCCGCTTCGCTCACCGCATCCTACGACCTGACCGACGACATGCAGCTCAAGTCGATCACCGCGATCCGCCGGATCAACGGCACCTTCGCCCAGGATCGCGACGGATCGAACCTGCCGATCAACCATGTCTATGACGACTTCACCCAGAAGCAGTTCAGCCAGGAATTCCAGTTCACCGGCAAGGCGCTCGACGACAAGCTCAACTGGGTTACCGGCCTCTATTTCTTCAAGGAAAAGGGCCAGGATCTCAACCGCATCGACTTCCTCGTCGTGTCGGCGGAATCGGGCGGCTATTATGACTACAAGAACTGGGCCGCCTTCGCGCAACTGGGCTACAAGATCACCGACAAGCTGACCCTGACCGGCGGCCTGCGCTACACGCAGGATCGCAAGGATTATCTGCCCGACCAATATGTGATCTCGACGCTCGCGCCGTTCCTGGTGATCCCGCCGGGCACCCGCATCGTGCCGTTCCAGACGGTCAAGGCGGACGTCAACAAATGGACGCCGATGGCCAACCTGTCCTACCAGGCGACATCGGACGTGATGCTCTACGCAACCTATTCGCAGGGCTTCAAGAGCGGTGGCTATACCCAGCGCATCTTCCCGCCCGAGCCCAATCTGCCGAGCTTCAAGCCCGAGACCGTCGACTCCTACGAAGCCGGCTTCAAGGTTATGGCGCTCGACAACCGGCTGCGCCTGAACGGTTCTGCCTTCTACACCGACTATAAGGACATGCAGCTGCTGGTGGCGGACGCGACCCGCGTCGGTCCGTTCATCACCAACGCCGGTAAGGCGCGCA
Source organism: Pseudomonadota bacterium (assembly GCA_040387595.1). Lineage (GTDB taxonomy): Bacteria > Pseudomonadota > Alphaproteobacteria > Sphingomonadales > Sphingomonadaceae > Rhizorhabdus. The sequence goes on along the minus strand of JAZKDN010000002.1, from coordinate 1,058,102 downwards.
TCCAGGGCTTCGAACTGGAGACGAACTTCGCCCCCGGCGATGGCTGGCGCCTCAACGCCGCGGTCGGCATGACCGATGCCAAGTTCAAGCAGCTCAACGCGGGCGTCCAGGGCCTGACCCTCGACTCCAAGTTCGTCTATGTCTCTAAGTGGACGGTCAGCGCGTCGGGCGAGAAGGAAATCGCCCTTGGCGACAACGGCTCGGTGACGCCGCATGTCGACTGGTCCTATCGCTCTGGCTTCTTTACCAACGCCAATGGCATCAACAATCCCGAACTCTACCAGCCGGGCTATAGCGTCTTCAACGGCAACATCCGTTGGCAGAGCGACAGCAAGACCTTCTCGCTGACCGCAGGCGTCGACAATATTGCCGACAAGAAGTTCCGGACCTTCGGCGATTACCAGCCGTCCTTCGGCTTCTTCATGCAAGCCTATGATCGCGGCCGGCAATATTATCTGAAAGCCGGCTTCTCCCTCTGATCGACGGGGAATTGACGTGAAGACCAGCGTTTCCATGACGCGGCGGGGGGCGATGCGCGGCATCGCCCTCGCGGCCACCATCCCGCTCGCCAGCGGTAAAGCGATGGGGGCCGCCGCAGCGGCGGTCGACCGGCGGACAGCGACCACGGCAGCGCTGTTGCGTGTCGTTTTCCCGCATAGCCGGCTTACGCCGGACTATTACCGCAGCGTCGCGGAAACCTATGTGAAGGAGATCGCGGCGAAGCCCGCTGCGATCTCCGAGCATGATCGCGGCCTCGCAATGCTCGACGGCAATCACATTGCGCCGTTCGCCGCGCTGCCGCCGGTGATCCAGAAGGGGCTGGTGGAGAAGATCGACCAGGAGCCTTTCTTCAAGGCCATCCTGTGGCGCGGCGCCGAAATCGTCTACCGCGACCGCACGGTCTGGAAGATGGTCGGCTATGAGGGGTCGTCGCTCGAATATGGCGGCTATCACGATCGCGGATTCAACGACATCGATTGGCTGCCCAAGCCGGGAGCGAAAGCATGACGCGTTTCGGTCTCGATGACAGCTCGGTGTTCGTCGTCATCGGTTCGGGTGCGGCCGGCGGCACGCTTTCTAACGAATTGGCGCAGAAGGGGCATAAGGTCGTCTGTCTGGAGGCTGGGCCACGCCTGTCGCTGGCCGATGTCGTCAACGACGAAGCGGTGATGTTCGACAAGCTTACCTGGCTCGATCGGCGCATGGCGACCGGCAAGCCCGATCCGAACTTTCCGGTCTGGAGCTGCAAGACCGTCGGCGGTACCACCATGCACTGGACCGGGGCCTGCCCGCGGATCGAACCGCATGAGATGCGGGCGCGGACGACCTATGGCGACATGCCCGATACCACTTTGGTGGATTGGCCGGTAACGCCGGAGGAGATCGCGCCCTGGTACGACAAGGCCGAAATGCGCATGGGCGTGTCGGGGAAGCACGGGCTCCCGTTCCTGCCGGCGGGGAACAACACCAAGGTGCTGGAAGCCGGTGCGCGTCTGTGCGGCTACACCGACATCGACACCCACAATATGGCGATCAACTCTGTCGATCGAGACGACCGGCCGGCGTGTCAGCAGCTTGGCTTCTGCACTTCGGGCTGCGCGGTCGGTGCGAAATGGTCGACCCTCTACACCGAAATCCCAAAAGCCGAGGAAACCGGTCGGTTCGATCTGCGTCCGGAGTCGATGGTCACAGCGGTCAACCTCGATGCTGCGGGGCGGGTCGAGAGCGTCAGCTATCTCAGCAAGGGCAAGACCGTCACGCAAAAATGCCGTGCGGTCTCGGTCGCCGGAAACGTCGTCGAGACGACCCGGCTGTTGCTCAATAACCGCAGCGAGCGCTTTCCCAACGGTCTCGCCAACAGCAGCGGCTGGGTCGGTCGAAACTATATGCGCCACTTCACGATCCAGGTGATGGGCGTGATGCCGGGTAAGGTGAATTTCCACCGCCAGACCCACCTGGCCGGCGTCGTCCGTGACGAGCGCGCGCATAAGCCAGAGCGCGGCTTCGCTGGCGGCTTCCTGATCAGCACGGTGCCGTTCACGCCGGAGATCCTGGCGAAGAACATGATGATCGGCGGCTGGGGCGACGAGCTTACCTCGGTGCTCGACCGATATGACCATCTCGCGGGTATGTTGCTGACCGGCGAGGATCCGCCGCAGCTGTCGAACGGCATCACGCTGCATCCGACCGAGAAGGACGGTTACGGCCTGCCGGTGCCGGTGATCCATTATGAGGATCACCCGAATACCATCGCGATGAAGACCTATGCCTGGGCGGCGGGCCGCAGGATCTACGAAGCGCTCGGCGCCGAGAAGATCGTCGAGATGGGCGATTACATCCCCGCCACCCACAATATGGGCACGGCGCGGATGGGCACCGACCCGAAGACCAGCGTTTGCACACCCTATGGCCGGACGCATGACGTCGAGAATTTGTTTATTTCCGACGGCAGCCTTTTTCCGACCTCCGCCGGTTGCAATCCGACGCTGACCATCGTCGCGCTGGTGTTGCGCCAGGCCGAGCATATCGACAGCGAAATCCGTTCAGGCAAGCTCTAACGCGGGCTTCGATTTAGTCCAGCGTGGGCGATCCTTTCTGCCCGTCACCACAGCACCCCGTTTGCATCGGGTGCGAGGGGGCGGGGGGGATCGTCACCGATCGCCTCGAGCAGGTCGATTTCGATCGTCCGGCACATCGCGGTCAGGGGGACGTCGTGAAGCGTGTTGGCGAAGGGATCAACCAGATCGTCGCCGATCGCCAGCACCGCTAGGAACATAAGTCCCGCCATCGTCGAGCCCAGGGGCGTCGCATAGCCGAGAGTCTCGACCAGCCCTATCGGCAGCAGGATGCACAGAAGGTGCGAGAACAGCGTTGGAAAGAAGCGATACTGACTCGGCAGCGGCGTGTTCTTGAGCCGCTCCATGCCGCCCTGCGCATTGGCGATGTCGACCAGAATCTTTTCCATCGATGCCTGCTGGATCGTGTCGAGCCAGCCCTGCCGCTGGGCGATGTCGATGCGGCGGCCGGTGCCGTCAACGATCCCGTTCGCGACGTTCGTGCGGGCCAGCGCTGCGTCAGCCTCGCCTTTCGACAGGAAGCGAAGAACCTCTTCGTCGGGCGATTGCCGGCGCAGGTGGCAGCGGAGCGCGTTCACATAAGCGATCTGGCGCAGGACGATGGTGCGTTTCAGGTCCCGTGCCTCATCGGGCAGATAGCTGCGCGCCTGCCGGGCGAGGTTGCGGCTGGCGTTGATCATCGAGCCCCACAGAACACGCCCCTCCCACCATCGCTGATAGGCGGAATTGCTCCGAAAGCCGAGAAATAGAGCAACCGCCGAGCCGAAGATGGTCAGTGGCAGCGGCGGCGCCGCGAACGGCATGACATAATAGGTGACGGTGACGACTACGTCCCAGACGAACAGGAGCGCCAGAGGCTTCCAGACCTCCCGGAGGATCTGCTTCACTCCGGGCGTGGCGGTTACGATCATGAGCTTTCGGCTCTCCCTGCGGGCGAATGGTCCCGCGCTAAACACCGCTGCTTCGCTGCCGTTCCGTCAGAAAGGCATGAGCTGGCACGCCGAACGGGAGCGATCGTTTTCAGCCTGTACGGATGCGGTCATTCGGTGGCGAAAAGCGGCTGTGCCTTGCAGGGGGCGTCTTGGTGCATTGCCCGCACCCCTGCACCATCGTCCCATAAGAAAACCACATGTCAGGGGTATGACGATGGAAATGGGTATTGGGATTTCGCGTCGGCGACTGTGTCTGATGGCATCGGCTGCCGCCTTGCTGGGCGTCACTCCGGCTGCCGGCTTTGCGCAGGACGATTCCGCTTCGTCCGTGAGTGTCGGGTTGGAAGAGATCACCGTCACCGCCCGGCGTCGTGAAGAAAATATCCAGTCCGCGCCGCTCTCCGTTTCCGCTTTCAGCAACGCCGCACTTGCCGAGCGCAATGTCCAGAGCGCGTCGGACATCACCAGCTTTGTCCCGAACGTGCAGTTCGATAGCGCCGCGAGCGAGGCCGGCGGCGGCGCATCGAGCCAGATATCGATCCGCGGTATTGGTCAGACCGACTATGTCTTGACCGTCGAGCCCGCCGTCGGCGTCTATCTCGACGGTGTCTATATCGGTAAGTCGATGGGCTCGCTGCTGGATGCGGTCGATCTCGATCGCCTGGAAGTGCTGCGCGGTCCGCAGGGTACGCTGTTCGGCAAGAACACGATCGGCGGCGCGATCCAGCTGATCTCGAAGCGGCCCACCGACACGTTCGAGGGCTATGGCGAGCTGACCACGGGCAGCTACAGCCGCTTCGATGCGAAGGGCGCGATTTCCGGCCCGCTCAGCGAAACCGTCCGCGCGCGCCTGTCGGGCGCCTATCAGAGCCGCCACGGCTTCGTGAAGCGCGTGACTGAGACCGGGCAGGACACCGGCGATCGCCAGGGCAATATGGACCGACTCAGCGGCCGCCTGGCGATCGAAGCCGACGTCACCTCCAACCTGACCGCGACACTGTCCTTCGACGGCACCCGCATCCGCGAACAGTCGCCGGGGCAGATCCTGGTCAAGGCCGATGAAGGCGCGGCGTTCTCGGGCGCTTATAATGCCGGCGTTCCCGGCGGGGTCTGCCTGCCCAGCGCCGGCGCCAGCCGCTTCGGCAATCCCTTTTGCTACAACAGTCAGTGGGTGCGCCCGCTCAAGTCGCTGGAAACCACCAACAGCGGCCCCAATTATTCGAACACCGATGTCTATGGTGCTGGCCTGAATCTCGAATGGAAACTGGGCGGCGCGACGCTCAAATCGATCACCGCCTGGCGCAAGGTCGAGGTCGACGTCGCGCAGGACATCACCGCTTCGCCCCATTATTTCAACTTCATCGAGCAGCACATCAAGACCGAGCAGTTCAGCCAGGAATTCCAGCTGCTCGGCGACCTGATGGAGGACAAGCTCCATTATGTCCTCGGCCTTTATTACCTCCACGAAAGCGGCAAGCAGCTCTTCCCCGTCGAGCTTACGCTAGTCCAGTTTCTGTCGGGCGGTCGCATCAAGAACGACAGCTATGCTGCCTTCGGGCAGGTCACCTACGACCTGACCGATCAGCTCTCGATCACCGGCGGCCTGCGCTATTCGGACGAGACGCGCCGCTTCAATCCCGAGGGGCAGATCATCCAGGGCTATGTCTCGCAGACCGACGTACCCGGCTTCGTCAATCTGTTTGCGGGTGCGGTCGGCGCGCCCGGTACTCCGCTCTTCCCTGCCGGCTGGTATTCGCGCGGGTCGAAGTCGACCACGCCGATGGTCTCGGCCAACTACAAGTTCAACCGCGACGTCATGGGCTATGCGAGCTTCTCGAAGGGCTTCAAGGGCGGCGGTTTCACGATGCGCTACTTCCCGCCGGTGATCCCTGCGGCCGGCACCGATCCGAACGACATCGTCTCCTATGCCGGCCCGGAAAAGGCGACATCCTATGAGATCGGCCTGAAGAGCGAGCTGTTCGATCGCCGCCTGCGCTTCAACGTCGCGGCCTTCTACACCGACTACAAGGACATCCAGGTCACCTATAACATCGATCCGGATGGTGCCGGCCCGATCGGCGCCTTCGTGCCCGTCCTCGCCAATGCCGCGTCGGCCAAGATCAAGGGCGTCGAGGTCGAGGCCTCGGCCCGGCTGGCCGACTGGCTCCGCCTCGATGGCAGCCTCGGCTACACCGACGCCGACTATAAGGACTTTTCGGCGCAGGCGCTGGCCAATTATCCGGCCGCAGGCTCGTTCCGGGTGCCGAACACGCCGAAATGGACCTATAATATCGGCGGAACCGCGACGCTGTTCGACAGCGACGACAATGGCACCGCGCTGGTGCGCGTCGACTATGCGTATCGCAGCGGCCAGTTCAAGGAGTTCAGCAACGATCCGACGCTCTTCCAGAAGGGCTTCGGTCTGTTGAACGCCAGCGCCACCTACAAGCTGCCCGGCGATCGGATCGAGCTGTCGGCAGGCGCGACCAACCTGACCGACAAAACGTACATCGTCAGCGGTGTTTCGAACACCGGCATCGGTTACACTCAGGCGACCGTCTCGCGGCCGCGCGAATGGTTCCTGCGGGCCAAATATCGCCTCTGATCCGCGCCGCTCCCTAACGCAACGTCAACAACAGGATGGTCATGTCGACACGTTTTAGCATCATGGTCACCGGGGCTCTGCCGATGAAGGACTATGTCCCTCTGGCACAGCAGGTCGAGGCCTATGGCTTCGATCAGATGCACATCGCTGATGATCTGGTCTTCCGTCCGGCATGGCCGATCCTGACGATGATCGCGATGAACACCAGCCGTATTCAGCTGGGCCCGTTCATCGTGACGCCGCAGGTCGCCAATCCCGTCTACCACGCCGCCAATCTCGCCGCGCTCGACGAGCTCAGCGGCGGGCGGATGGTCTGCGGCGTGGGGCGCGGGGGTTTCAACCCGCTGCTAGGCATCACCAACCCGGTCAAGCCGGTGAAGATGCTCAAGGAAGCCTGGCAGATGATGACCCGGATGCTCGAGGGCAACCGCGACCCGTTTGACGGCGAGTTCTTCAAGGCGACCGCCGATCTCTATTTCCAGTTCGACGTGCCCCGCGCGATCCCGCTGTTCATAGGCACCTGGGGGCCGCAGATGGCGAAGATGGCCGGATCGATCGCGCCGGGCATCAAGATCGACTGCACCGCCAGCCCCGAGCTTATCGCCGAACTGCGCGGGCAGTTCATCGCGGGCGCCGAAGCCGCCGGTCGCGATACCAGCAAGATCGAGATCATCGCGGGCCCGCTCGCGTCGATCGACGAGGATCGCGCCGCCGCCGAGGACAATATCCGCGGCATGCTGGCGCTGCTCCAGCCTTTCCTGGCACCGATGACTTTCGCGGCGGGCATTAGCCAGGAAGAGATCGACGCCTCCTACAACGCCTTTACCGCGGGCGAGGTCGAAAAGGCCAAGGCGCTCGTGACCGATAAGGCTGTGAAAGCCTTCAGCCTGACCGGCACTCCGAACGACGTGATCGGCCAGATCGAGGCGATGATCGCGGGGGGCGCGGACCATATCGCCTTCGGACCGCCGCTCGGCCCCGATCCCGCGGGATCGCTGCGCCTGATCGGCGAGAAGATCCTACCGCATTTCCGCAAGTGAATGGATCGCTGACGAACAACAGGAGAGAAGCCGTGGTGAGCGAAGCGATTTTCGACGATCTCGAACAGGCCTGGAGTGACAAGGACATCGACCGGCTCGTGTCGTTGTTCACTCCTGACTGCATCTATGAGGACATGGCGCTGGGCGCGAAGCATCACGGCCATGCCGGCGTGCGGGAATTCGCCGAGGGCGTATTCTCCACCATGCCCGATTTCAGCCTGCGCTTTCCGGTTCGGCTGGTGACACCGGAGCGGGGGGCGAGCCACTGGACGATCACCGCGCACTGGAACGGACTTTTCGAAGGGCTGGACCGGACCGGCCACCCGATCGAATTCCATGGCTTGTCCTCCTACGTGTTTCGCGACGGGAAGATCGCCCACAATATCGATTGCTGGGATTATGGCGTGATGATCAAGGCGTTCGGGGTGCTGCCGGCGGCTCTTGCTGCCCTGCCCACCGCGCAATCCGTCTCGTAATTCCCACTTTGGTTGCGCGTTCGGACTAGACTCGCATGTCTTTTGCGATGATCCTCGACGATCGGAGCCTTCCGAAGGCGTGTTGCGGGCCCCGGCAGGGGCGGTCAGCTCGATTGGAACAAGCCATGTTTGGATTTGGGCCTGCCTTGCAAGAAATGGCCGTCGATCATCGCTTTCTCGCGAACAGCGCGGCCGCGTCGGTCGAGGCTGTCCGCCGACAGACGTTCGCGAGCCTGCGACCCGACGATGCGCTCGACAGCGTCAGCCGCGTCTTCTTTCCGCATGAGGTCGTCGTCCGCAGCCGCGACAAGCATCTCGACTTCAACCATTGCTCGGCGTCGCTCGGCGATATCAGCCTGAACCAGATCGGCTACGGTGCCGATGTCGACGTCCTGATCACCGAGTTGCAACGCACCCACTTCGTCTTCGTCGTCGCGCTGTCGGGCCAGGCGGTGGTCGAGTTCAACCAGCAAAGCTGGTCGTTCCAGAGCGGGGACTGCGTGCTGATGTCGCCCAATGTCCGCTATAACTTTCAGATGGGGCACGATCATACCCATCTGGCGATCGGTATTCCCTCCAGTCGACTGGTCGGCAGCGGGCGTCCCTATGAGGCAGTCCACAATGTGCTCGAGCGCGCTGTCGATGCCCCGCATGGCGGCGCCGGGAACCTGATGGGCTTCATCGAATATCTCTGCGCCGAGCTGCACCGCGGTTCGCCGATCTTTGGGTTGGAGGAGGTCGTCTCCGCCAACGAAAACAGCTTCCTGGCGATGATGCGCGCCGCGCTGTTCGACCGTGAGGTGCCGGTGAAGCAGGCGTCGGTCCTGCCGGTTTTCGTGCGCCGGGCCGAACAGTTCATCGCCCAGCATCTCAAGGACGATATCCAACTGAGCGATATCGTCGGGGCATCCGGCGTGCCGGCCCGGACGCTCTACCACGGTTTCGAACGTTTCATGGGGCATAGCCCGATGCGCTGGCTGCGCCTGCGGCGGCTGGAGAGCGCCCGCGCCGACATCATCGCCAGCGCCGGCGAAATTTCGGTCACCGCGCTCGCGAACCAGTATTGGATCGGCCATGGCGGCCGCTTCGCCAACATGTACCGCGAGATTTACGGGGAGCCGCCGTCTGTGACGCTTTCCCGCTCGCGACAGGCGGCCCTGCGGGAAATGGTGCTGGCCGACACCAGGCCTGCGCAGCGCGTACAATGACTGCGCCCATGAACTAGTCGGCATCCGCCTTCGGCCGCAGGAAGGGGAATGTCCCCGTCATCGGTCCAGGCCATCAGGAGCAACAGAGTGAAACTTCAGGCTGTTTCCGCGGCCATGCTGGTGGCTGCGCTGGCGTCGTGCGCGCCGCATCGGCCCGTCAATGTCGACTGGGCGCTTCACGGTCTCGACGCCGGGGAGAACCGGTTCAGCACGCTTGGCGAGATTACTCCCGACAATATCGGTCAGTTGGGGGTCGCCTGGTACGCCGATTTCGATGCGCGCTCGCTGCGTGGTGTCGAGGGCACGCCGCTGGTCGTCGACGGGGTGATGTATGCTTCGGGTCCATGGAGCAAGGTGATCGCGCTCGACGCGCAGACCGGGCGGAAGCTTTGGGACTATGATCCGCAGATCGAGGGTGGGATCGCCCGTCGCGCCTGCTGCGACGTCGTCAATCGCGGCGTCGCCTATGCGGACGGCAAGATCTTCGTGGGCGTCCTCGACGGCCGGCTGGTCGCGCTCGATGCCAAGACCGGTACGCCGGTCTGGACCGTCGAGACCACCGATCCGACCAAGTCCTATACGGTTACCGGCGCTCCGCGCATCGTCAAGGACAAGGTCGTGATCGGCAATGGCGGCGCCGAATATGGCGTGCGTGGCTATGTCACCGCCTATGACGTCGCGACCGGCAAGCAGGCCTGGCGCTTCTACACTGTTCCCGGCAACCCGCAGAAGGGCTTCGAGAGCGAAGCTATGGCGATGGCCGCGAAGAGCTGGACCGGCGAATGGTGGAAATATGGCGGCGGCGGCACCGCCTGGGATTCGATGTCCTACGATCCTGAACTCGACCTGCTCTACATCGGCGTCGGCAATGGCGGCCCGTGGGACCGCAAGGTGCGCAGCCCCGGCGGCGGCGACAATCTGTTCGTATCGTCGATCGTTGCGGTGCGCCCGGACAGCGGCGAATATGTCTGGCACTTCCAGGAGGTTCCCGGCGACGAGTGGGACTATACCGCGACCCAGCACATGATCCTGACCGATCTCGAGATCGACGGAAAGCCCCGCAAGGTGCTGATGCAAGCGCCGAAGAACGGCTATTTCTACGTGCTCGACCGGACCAACGGCGCGTTCATATCCGGTACCAGCTACGTACCGGTTACCTGGGCGAAGGGTCTCGATCCCAAGACCGGCCGCCCCGACGTCGTGCCCGAAGCGCGCTACAGCGGTACCGGCAAGCCTTTCCTGGGCATGCCGTCCCCGGCGGGCGGCCATAGCTGGCAGCCGATGAGCTTCAATCCGAAGACCGGCCTGGTCTATTTCCCGACCGCCGAGATCCCCTATGGCTATATCTCTGGCAAGACCGAGGATTTCCGCTTCGACGAGCGCGGCTGGAACACCGGGCAGGATCCGGAGAAGACGGCGATGCCGGAAGATCCGGCGATCCGGGCGCAAATCCGCGGGATGATGGGTGGCGCACTGGTCGCCTGGGATCCGAAGGCCGGCAAGCGGGCCTGGTCAGTGCCGATGCCGCTGCCGTGGAATGGTGGCGTATTGTCGACCACCTCGGGCCTCGTCTTCCAGGGTAACGGCACCGGCGACTTCGCCGCCTATGACGCGACCAGCGGCAAGAAGCTGTGGTCGATGCCGATGGGCTCGGGCATCGTCGCGCCGCCGATCACCTATGCGATCAAGGGCGTCCAATATGTCTCGGTCGCGGTCGGCTGGGGCGGCATTCTGCCGCTCAACATGGGCGAGGCGCTGAAAGCCGCCGTGCGGCCGAAGGTCAACCGCGTGGTGACCTTTCGGCTGGGCGGCAAGGCGAAGCTGCCGATACCGGCCGACATGCCCGAAGCACCCCTGACTCCTCCGCCGTCGACCGCATCGACGGCGACCATTGCGCAGGGCAGGGCGCTCTACCATGTCCGCTGCTGGATGTGCCACGGCGACAGCGTCGTAAACAAAGGCGGCGTGCCCGATCTGCGGCGCTCGATGACGATCGGCGACTCCGCTGCCTTCCGCGCCTTCGTGCTGGAGGGGGCCGCCGAACCGCTCGGCATGCCCAACTTCTCGAAGGATCTGAAACCGGCGGAAGTTGAGGCGATCCGTGCCTATGTCATCCGCCGCGCCAACGACCTGAAGGCTGATCCGACCATGCCGTGACGTGCCCTCGGTTGGCATCTCTAATCGGCTGATGTCGTCTCCGGCGCATAAGGCAGGTCCACGTGGAAAGTCGTCCCTGCGCCCTCGCGCGTATCGACGAGAATCTGGCCGTGGTGTCGGTCGACGATGCTCTTGCAGATGGCGAGGCCGAGGCCGGTGCCAGCCTGGCCATGTTCGGAGGCCCGGTTCTCCTGCGCGAAGCGGGTGAACAGCCGCCGGCAGAATTCGGCGGACATGCCGCGCCCGGTGTCGATGATGCTGATCCGGAACCGGAGAGCGCTGCTTATCAGGCGGACCCGGACATGGCTCCCTGCCGGCGAAAACTTCGCGGCGTTGGACAGAAAATTGCTCATGACCTGCAGCAGCCGGCCGCGATCGACCTCGGCGATGATGGGCTCGTCCGGGATCTCCAGATCGATCGCGATACCCAGCCCCTGTGCGTAGGGAAGATTCTGCTCGACCGCCGAACACAGCAGAAGGCCCATGTCGGTAGGTTCGAAATTGAAATCGAGCATGTCCGACTGGAGCTTGTCGATATCCAGCAGATCGTTGACGAGCCGAATCAACCTGTAGCTGTTGTTGTACGCGACATCGATCAAGTCGGCCGCGCCTGCTTCGGTCTCTCCGCCCTTGCCCGCGCGCAGCAGCCCCAGCGCGCCGCTGATCACGGTCAGCGGGGTGCGAAGTTCATGGCTGACGGTTGCGATCAGTTCGTCCTTGAAGCGCGATGCGGTGCGCTCATGGGTGACGTTCCGAAGACAGAACAGCAGATGATCGTCCGGAAGGGCTATCCACTCGGCGGCGATGATTTTGCCATCCGCCATCTGCCGCTCGCCACGAATGGTTTCGCGGCTGGATAGGGCCAACCCGACAAGGTCCGTCAGCACGGCCGGATCGCCGGCGCCAAAATCACCGCGATCGACCAGCAGGCGGATCAACGGCATGACATCGGCACCTTGCTCGAGCAGCGCGGGCGGAAGATCGAGCATGGCGATGTACGCGTCGTTCCATATGCGAATCCGCTGCTGCCCGTCGATCAGCATCACGCCGTCTTCCAACTTGTCGAGCATAGCCTTCATCAGAGCATGGAAAGCCGGCGGCATTTTCCGTCCGCTCTTCGCCGGTGCGCGGTCATGGAAAAGCCAAATCCGGCCTGACAGGTCATTCTGCTCGATCGCAACGATCTCGACCCGGTAACGCCGCGGACCGATGTCGGTCTCGAATGTCGCGGGACCGCTTCGATCCAGCTGCAGCGCTGCCATCGCTGCGAGGATGCGTCGTGCGGGAACATCTTCGCTGGACAGACCGAGCAGCGCGCATCCGCGACGATTCGCAAAGGCTTCGATCTTTGCGCTGTCGATGAAAATGATCGGGACGGGGATATGCGCGAACAGCGATGCCGGCGGGATCACGGCGACCTCGACCGATCGGCGCAGTGGCAGAACCGTCGATATCGCGATCGAAGCGCTAATTTCGGCCATTGCCTCGTCCCGCCACGCCACGCTCCCCACGAGTCGTGCGGGCTTATCAACGGCGACACCACTCGATTGTCGATCCGGGGGTTTTACGGGGGGCTAGAGACCGATTGCGGAGTCTGATCGATGCTGACTGTAAGCCGTAACGTCAACTAGGCTTATATGGCGAGCGCGACCTGCGTCGTCGGGTCGATCAGCGTGCCGGTGATGCGGATGCCGGCGCCGTCGACCTTATAAGTCTTGTTGAGGAAGATCAGAATCGAGGTCAGCGCCTCTGCCGCCGCGGAGTTGACGAGGGCGCCGCCATGGATGCCGCGCAGACCGATTGCGTTGGCGAGCGCCACCACCTGTTCGCGGGCGGACTTGTCGTCGCCGAAGATCAGCACGTCGCAGCCGATATCCTCGTCGGTCGCCAGCTTGTGCGCGGCGACATTGTGGAAGCCGGACACGACGGTGACGCCCTCGCCGAGCAGGTTGCTGGCGCGCACGGCGGCGCTACCCTCTTCGGGCAGGGCGACGCGCATCACCTTGGGCGGGTTGAGGGGTACGGTCGTATCGACGACGATCTTGCCGGCCACATGCGGGGCGATCTCGGCAAGCGCGCTTTCCTGCGCGGCGAAGGGTACGGCTACTATTACCAGTTCGGCGGCGTTCGCCGCATCGGCATAGCCGGCGCCCTTGATGCCATGGCCGAGTTCGTCGGCCGTCGCCCGCGCCCGATCGGCATCCCGCGATCCTATGACCACGGGCATGCCTGCGCGCGCCAGCCGGCGGGCGAGCGCCGCACCCAGCTTGCCGGTACCGCCGATGACGGCGATGGTCTGCGAAATTGTCATGCAAAGTGCTCCAGGGAAGGTGTCGGCTGTTGGCCGATCGGGTCGTAAAGCGTGGTGCGCTGGCGGGGGGGACGACCGACGCTATCGGCCAGGGCGATCATCTGGGCGCGGTCGAAGCACTGGCCGTTCTGCCCGCCGGCCGAGCGGGTGATCGACTCGTCCATCAGCACCCCGCCCAGATCGTTGCCGCCGGCGTTCAGGACGGCGCGCGATCCCTCGGCGCCCATTTTCACCCAACTGGTCTGGATATTGGTGATGACCGGGTGGAGGACGATCCGTGCGACCGCGTGCATCAGAACCGCTTCACGGTAGCTCGGCCCCGAACGGGCCTTGCCTTTCCGCCAGATCGGCGCCTCCATGTGGACGAAAGGCAGGGGAACGAACTCGGTGAACCCGCCTGTCTCGGTCTGCAGCGCGCGGACGCGCAACAGATGTCGGGCCCAATGTTCATAGCCGTCGACATGGCCGAACATGATCGTCGCGGTGCTGCGCAGACCGACGCCATGTGCGGTGCGCATCACCTCGATCCACTCGTCGGCGCCGAGCTTGTCGGGGCAGAGGATCGCGCGGACTTCGGGGTCGAGGATCTCGGCCGCCGTGCCGGGCAGTGTGGAAAGTCCCGCCGTCTTCAGTCGCGCCAGATAATCCTCGAGCGGAAGGGCCAGCGTCTGCGCGCCGTGGGTCACCTCCAGCGGAGAGAAGGCGTGGATGTGGATCGACGGCGCCGCCGCGCGCACCGCTGCGACGATGTCGAGATAGGTGTTGCCGTCGAACGAGGGGTGGATGCCGCCCTGCAGGCAGACCTCGGTCGCACCCCGCTCGACCGCTTCGATGGCGCGACGCCCTATTTCCGCGAGGTCCAGCCGATAAGCCGGCCCGCGCTCGGCCTTGGTCGATCCCTTGGAGAAGGCGCAGAAGCCGCATTTGTATAGACATATGTTGGTGTAGTTGATGTTGCGGTTGACAACGTAGGTCACCGCATCGCCCACCGTGGCGCGCCGCAGGGCGTCCGCCGTCGCGGCGATTGCGGCAAGATCGCAATCTTCGGCGTGGAACAGGGCGACGATGTCGTGCTCCTGGAGCAGGCTGCCCGATCCGGCCTTGGCGAGGATCGCGTCGATCCCGGCGCGAGCCTGCGGCGTCGCATCGAGGCCGATGTCGGGAACCGCCCCGCCTTGGCCCGCCGACCAGTCGTCGGTCCTGGGCAAGCCTCGCCCATCGACCAGGCGTCGAATGTGCGTGGCGAGCGTGGGATCAGCCCAGCGATCGACGGCGCGGGCATAAGCCGGGCCGATCGCCAGCCGCTGCAGCAGGGTGCGCCCAGCCTCCGCCGTCGCCTCAGCCAGAATCGCGAGATGCGGCCAGGGCGCCTCGGGGTTCACATGATCGGGCGTCACCGGCGAAACGCCGCCCCAGTCATTGACGCCGGCGCGCAGCAGCGCGGTCAGTTCGGCGCGATCGTGGAGATTGGGCGGCGCCTGGATCGTCATCGCCGGCCCCAGGATCAGGCGCGCTGCGGCAATCGTCCAGAGATGCTCATCGAGCGAGGGTTCGGGGTAATCAGCCATCCGCGTGTCCGCCTTGGCGCGGAAATTCTGGATGATGACTTCCTGGATATGGCCATAGCGCGCGTGGAGATCGCGGATGGCGACCAGCGCCTCGATCCGGTCGCGCCGCGTCTCGCCGATGCCGATCAGCAGGCCGGTGGTAAAGGGGACGGCGGCGCGGCCGGCCTCCTCGATTGTCGCGAGGCGCGCCGAGGGGCGCTTGTCGGGCGATCCGAAATGCGGGCCGCCCGCTTCGCACAGCCGATCAGACGTGCTTTCCAGCATCAGGCCCATCGATGCCGACACCGGGCGCAGCATGGCATAGTCGGCCGCATCCATCAGGCCGGGGTTGAGGTGGGGCAGCAGGCCGGTCTCGTGGAGCACCGCCTGCGCCATGTCGCGTAGATAGGCGAGGGTGCTGCAATGGCCAGTCGCTGTCAGCGCATCGCGTGCTGCGGCATATCGATCCTCGGGACGATCGCCGAGCGTGAACAACGCCTCGTGGCACCCCGCCTGAGCACCGGCCCGGGCGATCTCAAGCACCTCGTCGCGGCTCAGATAAGCGGGGCCGGCCTGCCGCGGAATAGTGGCGAAGGTGCAATAATGGCAAACGTCGCGGCACAGCCGGGTCAGCGGTATGAACACCTTGCGCGAATAGGTGACGAGCGGGCCGTGCACGGCGAGAGTGAGTGTTTCACTCTCCGCCATCATCTCCGCGAGGCTGGAGACCGCCAGTCTCGTGTCGATCTCTTCGGCCGTCAGTCGGTCGAGATCATGTCCCGCTGCCATCGATCATTCCTTCCGGGCCGCGACAATGGCGTGCCCTGTCGGCACTAGCCGGTCGCGCGGTTCGTTCGGCAAGCCGATTTTGGCCACCACCCGATGGTTCTCGCCAACGACTGCAGCCGCGGGCACTGCGCGTTCAGATATTCTCGCGCGGATGGGCTAAAGTCGTTTGCGAAACTCGCGCGGGCACATCCGGTAGATGCGACGGAAGCGCGCGGCGAAATAGGACGGATCCTCGAAGCCGCAAAGGGCTGCGATCTCCCCGATCGACTGTTCGCCGTGCATCAGCAGATTGCACGCGCGGACCATGCGGCGTTCGATCAGATAGGCATGCGGAGTCATGCCGACGCTGTCCTTGAACAGGCGGATGAAGTGGAAGCGGCTGACCCCCGCCTGACGCGCGAGCATGTCGAGCGAGATGTCTTCGGCGATGTGCGCTTCGACATAGTCTTTCACCCGCTGCAGCACCGGGCTCGACAGCACCGACCGCGTGGCGGGCCTGATAATGACCGCGCCGTTTTCGGAGCTGATCAGGCTGCAGATCAGATGATTGGTGATGGTTTCGAGCAGGAACGGCGCAATGGGCCGTGGCGAGCGTATGGTTGCCAGCATCGACTGCATCAGCAGCAATATGCTTGGATCCTCAAAGACCAGTTTCGCCTGCAGGTTCACGCGGGCGGGGTCGCCCTTGAAATGCTCGGCCCAGGCTGCCTGCATCAGTTCATAAGGTAGGGACACGTCCAGAATGTCGAGCGGCTCGCCGGTCCAGTGCCAGTCGCACCGCAGGAAGGCGGGGGTAAGAGTAAGCGAATCCTGCAGCAGTTCCGCGCGCTCCCATTCACCCTCGACGGCGCGATCGATGTAGCCCCTCGGATTGATCGACAGGCTGATGACCGGGTCGGTCGACTGGTCCTTGATCGTCGCCGTCCTGCGGTCGAGACGATGGATGAAGTAGCTGACCGAGCGTCGTGACTCGCTATAGAAGCGGGTCAGGCATTCCACTTCCGCGGGAAGATCGCCGTACCAGGCGAAGCCTGATTCTGCCGACATGACGCAAGACCCCCGAGCGACGATGTTACCGATCGAAGCAAGCTGCGTGAAACTTCAATTAAAAGCAATTTATTCCGGTTTTTCGCAATTTCCAATCGCGCCACGATCGGGTGATGCGCGCATCTTCCCTCCATCGAGACCGCAGCTGGGGAACAGTCATGGGTGGCGCAGATACGGGTGATGGTTATCCCCTTCATGATCTCCGCGTCGAGGTCATGCCGGTGGAAGACGGGAAATCCTTCGTCTGCAAGCATATAGCAGGCGACTATTTTACGGTTACTGATGACGATCTGATCTCCATGGGAGAGGGGGTCCGCTTCCCCATGTATTCGCTGGCGGCGATATTGCCGATCCTGCCCGCCAAGCAGCGAGACCTTCATCCCAACGACTGGATGAACACCGACGCGGTGATCGCCTGCCCCGATCCGCATTGCGGCGGCCGCTTTCGCATCCATCGCGAGACGCGGCGTATGCACGCGCATGGCGAGAACTCGGCGCTGCCGCTCCACAGCATAATCGCAACAGAGGACAATGCATGACCATCCCCCGCGTAACTCTGCGTCCGGATTTTTCGGTTCCCCGCGTGATCAAGGGAAACTGGCAGATTGCTGACGATCACAGCAGCAGCGTGCGCGACGACGACGACATGTATCGGCACATGGTGTCCTTCGTCGACGCGGGGATCACTGCCTTCGATTGCGGCGACGTCTACTATGGTGTCGAGGAGCGGATCGGCCGTTTCATCGAGCGTTTCCGCCGCGAGCGTGGCGTGGAGGCGGCGGCGAAGGTGGCCGTGCATACCAAATACATCCCGGCCTTCCTGCAGGAAGATGCACTTCGCAACCATGACCGCAAGACAGTCATCGACATCGTCGACCGTTCGTTGGCGCGCTTGAAGGTCGAGCGCCTCGACCTGGTCCAGCTCCATTGGTGGAACTACGCGATCGACGGCAATGTCGAGACCGCTCTGATCCTCAAGGACCTGCAGCAGGCGGGCAAGATCCACCATATCGGCGGCACAAACTATAATGTCGTCGAGCTGGCGAAGATGGTCGATGCCGGCGTCGATATCGTCGCGAACCAGGTGCAATATTCGCTGACCGACCGCCGGGCGCAGAACGGCATGGCGCAATATTGTACCGATAACGACATCCATCTGTTCGGCTATGGTTCGATCGGTGGTGGACTGATTTCGGCGAAGTGGCTTGGCATTCCCGATCCCGGCCGACCGACCTTCGAGAATGTCTCGCTCGACAAATATTACCGCATCATCGTCGATTTCGGCGGCTGGGCGCTGTTCCAGGAATTGCTGCGCGCGCTCGATGCGATCGGCGGCAAGCACGGCGTCGGCATCCCCGCGGTGGCGAGCCGCTATGTCCTCGAACAGCCGGCGGTTGCCGCCGTGATCCAGGGTGCGCGGCATGACCGGCATCTCGCGCAGAATCTGAAGCTGTTCGACTTCGCGCTCGATGCCGAGGATCGGGCGGGGATCGACGCGGTGCTCGCGCGCTCCACCGGGCCGGCCGGGGATTGCTACGATCTCGACCGGATCGAGGATCGCGACGCGATCGAGAATGTCGCCACCGAATATTTCGATGTCGAGGATGGCCAGCTCGTCACCCGGCACCGCGATCCCGTCGTGCTGGCCGAACCCTACGGGCATCACATCAAGCCATGAGCCAGGCCCCCCTCATCGGCTATTGCGACCGCTTCGACGTCCGCGCAGGCGAGAGCCTCGGCGTTCACGTGAGCGCGCCTTCAGGCAGCTTCGATGCGCGGCTCGTCCGCCTCGCGCGGCGTGCCGAGGACCAGGTCGCGATCGCATCGGTGATCGAGGGGCGATATGCCGGTCGGGAGCAGCCGATCGTCACGGGCAGCTACATGATGGTGCCTGGCGGCGTGCCGCTGCCCGTTCATCCCCACCTGTCGCTGTGGGTTAGGCCGACCCTGCCGGCTGACGGGCGCGAGCAGATGCTGCTGGCCTGGGGTGGCAGATATGGCCTGTTCCTCGGCGTCGACGGGCACCTGCAACTGCGCTGGGGTGCCGTCGAGATCATGACGCACAAGCCACTCGCGGCGATGCGTTGGACCGAGGTGCTGGTAAGGGCATCGGGCGCAAGGGTCGAGCTCTCGATCGAAACCCGCGATGGCGAGAGCGCCCGTTGGTCGGGAAGCGTAGCACGCGACGCCGAACCGCATGTTTCGGAGGACAGCTTCCGCATCGCTGCCGGCTTTGACGGCAAGATCGCGCGGCCATGTGTGTCGGACGGCGATCGTCCGGTCGCGGCCTGGGCGTTCGCGAAGCAACCGGGAAGTCCGGTCGTCTTCGATGAAAGCTCCGCCGCGCGCCATGGCCGGCTGGTCCAGACGCCACAGCGCGGCGTTACCGGGCCGGACTGGACCGGCGACAGCAGCGGCTGGAGCGACGATCCCGAAGGCTATGACGCCATCGCCTTCCGCAGCGACGACCTGACCGATGCGGGATGGTTGGAAAGCCTGGTCTTCACGCCGCCGGCCGACCTGCCCAGCGACGCCTATGGCATCGAGCTGCGCAGCGGCGACCAGCGCGACGTGGTGCCTTTCTTCATTCTGCCCGCACCCGGCGCACCGACTGCGCCGCTCGCACTGCTGGTGCCGACGTTCAGCTATCTCGCTTATGCCAATGAGCGGCACTGGTGGACCAACCCCGGCGTAGAGGCGATCGCGGGCAAGCCGCTCGACGAGATCGTCGCCCCGATCGAGCGATGGGCGGAGACGCAGCGCCTGATCAGTGCCTATGACTATCATCGCGACGGATCGGGCTGCGCGCATGCGTCGCTCCGCCGGCCGCTGGTCAACATGCGCGCCCACTACCGCCATCCGCTGCTGCGCGGCCCGCATCAGCTGGGCGCCGATATGGCCACGATCGAATGGCTGCGCAGCATCGGCCAGCCCTTCGACATCATCACCGATCATGTCCTGCACGAACGCGGTTTCGAGGCCCTGGCGCCCTATCGCGCGGTGATGACGGGCAGCCATCCCGAATATGTCAGCGAACCGATTTTCGATGCCGTCGAACGCTATGTCGGCGAGGGTGGCCGGCTTATTCACCTCGGCGGCAACGCTTTCTATTTCGTCACCTCGCTGTACGCCGAAGAGCCGCATGTGATGGAGGTTCGGCGGGGCTATGCCGGGACGATCCCCTGGCAGTCTCCGCCGGGCGAGATCCGCCACGCCGCGACCGGCGAAATGGGTGGGCTGTGGCGCTGGCGCGGCCGATCGGGGCATCGCGTATTGGGCACCGGCACCGCGGCGGTCACCTTCGGGCAGGGGCGGCCCTACATCCGCGAACCGGCCAGCCATGATCCCGCACACGCCTGGATCTTCGATGGCATCGACGGCGATGTGATCGATGCCGAGGCCGAGCTTCTCGGCGGCGCTGCCGGCTTCGAGGTCGATGCGATGCGCGTCGATCTGGGCACGCCGGCGGACACCATATGTCTCGCCACCGCGACGGGCTTCGATCCTGCGCTGACCATCGTCGCCAGCGAGGATGTTCTGTCGACCGGGACCGCCGGCGCGATGGAATCGCACATCGCCTATCGGCGGCTGGCCGGTGGCGGACGGGTATTCTCCGCGCCTTCGATCGCCTGGACGAGCTGCCTTGCCGATCGCGGCGGCGACAATGCCGTCGCGCGGATCACCGCGAACGTCATCCGCGCCTTCACCGCAGTCGACGGCCCCCCCCCCCCCGACCTTTCGCCATTAGAGGACAAGCCGCATGACTGACGCCATCGCCGCGACTGTCGAACACAGCTTTCCGGGCAAGACGCCCGAGCAGTTGTTCCGCGCCTGGATCGATCCTGGCCTGTTGCCGCAATGGCTGGCGCCCGCGCCCTACAGCCTGGTGCTGGCAGACGTCGAAGCCAAGCCCGGCGGGCATTACCGGCACGACATCGTCGGCCCCGACGGCACCCATGTGGTGATCGGGGAATTCCTGCGGTTCGAAGCTGGACGGCATCTCCGAAAAAGCTGGAACTATCGCGGCCCCAATCCGGCGCCGCGGCCCGAGCCGACTTTCGTCGACGTCATCGTAGAACAGGGGGAGAACAACAGCAGCCGTATAATGCTCACGCACAGTGGCCTCCGCGATCGGATCGAGTGGAACCATTATGACAGTGGGTGGCGCGCCTGCTTCGAACGACTGGAGCAACTGGTCCTGTAACCATCGACAATCGAAAAGGGGAATTGAGATGAACGCGAGAACCATAAAGCGCGCTCTTTACGTGACGGCTTCGGCGCTGTCGTTCGTATCTTCCGTACCCGTGCTCGCACAGGCGGCACAGGAAGATGCCAATTACAATCCATCTTCGCTGGGAGACATCGTGGTTACGGCCCGCAAGCGCGAGGAGTCGGTGCAGACCACGCCGCTTTCGATTTCGGCTTTCGGCGCGCAGGCGCTGCAGGATCGCAACGTCCAGTCATCGGCCGACATCGCCAATTTCGTGCCGAACGTGCAGTTCGACAGCGCCGCGAGCGAGTCCGGCGGCGGCGCATCGAGCCAGATCTCGATCCGCGGCATCGGCCAGACCGATTATGTCATCACGGTCGAGCCGGCCGTCGGCCTCTATCTCGATGGCGTTTATGTCGGGAAGTCGGTTGGCTCGCTGCTCGACACGGTCGATATCGAGCGGATCGAGGTTCTGCGCGGTCCGCAAGGCACTCTGTTCGGCAAGAACACGATCGGCGGTGCGATCCAGTTCATCTCCAAGCGGCCGAGCGATAAGTTCGAGGCCGAGGCGGAGGCGACGGTCGGTCGCTTCAACCGGATCGACGTGAAGGGCATCCTGTCGGGTCCGTTGTCGGACAAGGTCCGCGCGCGGCTGTCAGGCGCCTATCAGAGCCGCGACGGCTTCATGGACCGGGTGAGCCCCACCGGCGCCAAGACCGGCGAGCAGGGCAATATCAACCGGCTGAGCGGCCGGCTGGTCGTCGAGGCCGACCTGACCGAGAATCTGATGGCCACGCTATCCTTCGACGGGACCCGCATCCGCGAACAGTCGCCCGCACAGGTCCTCCTCAAGGTGGTCGAGACCGACGGCTTTGCCGGCATTTACAACGGTGCGGTGCCCGGCGGCGTTTGCCTGCCGACGGCGGGCGCGGCACGGTTCAGCAATCCCTTTTGCTACAACAGCCAATATGTCCGGCCGATCGATAGCCGCACGACGACCAATTCCGGTCCGAACAAATCGGATACCGACATCAAGGGCGCGGCCCTGAACCTCGAATGGAAGGGCGACGATATTACGTTGCGGTCGATCACCGCCTATCGCGACGTCGGTGTCAGTGTCGCCCAGGATCTCTATGGTTCGCCCTATTATTTCGGCGGGGTCGAGCAGGAGATTTCGCAGAAGCAGTTCAGCCAGGAATTTCAGCTGCTCGGCGACCTGATGGATTCACGCCTGAAATATGTCGCTGGCCTTTTCTACATGCACGAAAGCGGCGAGCAGAGCTTCCCGGTTAACCTGCCGCTGGTGCAGTTCGTCTCGGGCGGCAAGATCCGTAACGACAGCTACGCCGCTTTCGGCCAGCTCACCTATGATCTGACCGACGAACTCTCGATCACCGGCGGCTTGCGCTACACCCATGAACGCAAGCAGTTCAATCCGGGACTGCAGGTGCTGACCGGCTATGATTATCTGGCGACCATCCCGACGCCGGGCGTGACCAATCCGATCGTCGATGCCTTCGGACCGATTGGCACCCCGCTCTTTCCGGCCGGCTGGTATAAACGGACGAGCAAATCGGCGACGCCGATGGTCTCGCTCAGCTACAAGTTCGACCGCGACGTGATGGGCTATGCCACCTTCTCGCAAGGCTTCAAGGCAGGCGGCTTCACGATGCGCTACTTCCCGGCCGTCATGCCCGCGCCCGGCACCGATCCCGACGACGTGATTTCCTACGCCGGCCCTGAAAAGGCGACCTCCTATGAGGTCGGCCTGAAAACCGAATTGTTCGATCGCAAGCTGCGCCTGAACGTCGCGGGGTTCTACACCGACTACAAGAACATCCAGGTCACCTATGTCGTCGATCCGGACGGACCCGGCCCGATCGGCCAGTTCGTGCCGGTCCTGGCCAATGCCGGCACCGCCCACCTCAAGGGCATAGAGGTCGAGGGATCGGCCGCGCTGACCGACTGGTTCCGCTTCGATGGTAGCTTCGGCTATATCGACGCCAAATATGTGCGGTTCAGCGCCGATGCATTGGCCAACTTCCCCGGTGCCCTGTCCCTGAAAATCCCGAATACGTCGAAATTCACCTATAATATCGGCGGGGTTGCGACCTTCCTGAACAACGATAGCGGTACGCTGTTTGCCCGCGCCGACTACAGCCGCCGCAGCGGGCAGTTCAAGGAGTTCGCCAATGATCCGGCGCTGTTCCAGTCGGCTTACGGCGTGCTCGGCGCGTCGGTGACCTACCGCACCGCCGACAAACGCTGGGAAGTGGCGGTGGGCGGCACCAACCTGACCGACAAGGCGTATATCGTCAGCGGGGTGACCAGTTCCGAATATGCCCAGGCCGTGCGTTCGCGTCCGCGGGAATGGTTCTTGCGTCTGCGCCATCAGTATTGATGATGGCGGTAGGGGTTCCCCGGGCTGGGCGGCTGGAGCTGCCGGGTCGGGGAACCGCTGACTGAAGCTTGGGGGCCGATGTGGAACACCATGCCGATATCCGACGCGTGCTTGCGGGCATGGCCCTGGTGGTCATCGGCATGCAGGTGTTCATCATCCAGCCCGGGCTCGTGTCGCTGTTGATCGGTGGCGGGATGGGCGAGACGCTGGTTGGCTATGCCGCCGCGGCCGAGATTTTCGGCATCGCGCTATCGACCATCGCTGCCGCGTCGGTCGGCCGCCGATGGAACTGGAAATGGCTCGCAGGGCTCTCGCTGGCGCTGATCACGAGCGCGAACGTGGCGTCCGCCATGTCGGTGTCGGACGGCGCCTTCCTGCTGGTGCGGCTCGTAGCCGGCCTCGGCTCGGGGGTTGTCATCTCGCTGGGTTACGCGATGGTCGGGATGGCGCCCGATCCCGATCGCAGCTTCGGTCATCTGATCATCGCGGTCCTCGTTTATGGCGCGCTCGGCATCTTCGGCATGCCGTGGGCGGCCGCCGCGCTGGGCACGAGCGGCTTCTTCGTCGTGCTGGCGATCATGGCGGCAGCGGGGCTACCGTTGATTGCGCTGGTCCGGGCGCCGGCACCGGAGGGTGGCCAAGCGCAAGAAGCGGATGGCCGGCAGGTCAGTCCCAATCTCCTGCTCGGCGCGGTTTTCCTCTTCTTTCTGGGACAAGGGGTGGTCTGGGCGTTTCTCTCGCTGATCGGCGAGCGGATGGACATTGCCCCGCAGTCCGTCGCGAATGGCTTGACGATCGCGCAACTCGCGGGGATCGCCGGCGCCTTCGCCGCAACGCTCGGAAAGCGGATCGGGCATCGCCTTCTGATCGCAATCGGCTCGCTCGGTTGCGTGGTGCCGCTCGCCGCGATGATCCTGCGGCTCGACGCTGTCGGCTATGGCATCGCCCTCAGCCTTTTCAATGCCGCCGCCAATCTGATGACGCCGCTGCTCGTTGCCATGGTGGCGGGAATCGATCGCGGGGGCCGGCTGGTCCAGCGCGCTGCGGCCCTTCAGATGCTCGGTCTCGCGGTGGGGCCGGCGCTGTCGACGCCGTTGATGGGGCAGGGCTTCGGGCCGATCCTGGGCCTGTCGATCCTGCTCTTTCTGCTGTGCTGGCTGCTGTCCGGCATGGAGCTGGCGCGGAATCCCCGTGCACGGGCGCACGCCTAATGCGCGGGCGTCAGGCTCTTCGACGGACGCTTCAGGCTCGACGAGGGCGCTTCGCCGAAGCGCGCGCGAAATTCCTGTGAGAAGCGGCCGAGATGGTTGAAGCCGGCATCCGAGGCGATCTGCGCGACGGTCGTTGACGGACCGGCGTTGCGAAGTCGATCCATGGCATGGTCGAGCCGGCGGTCGCGCAACTGCCGCATCGGGCTGACGCCCCGGAAACGCCGGAAGCTGTGGAGCAGGGTGCGGACGGGCACGCCCGCCGCAACGGCAATCTCGTCGAGCGTCATCTGTTCGGTGAAATTGGCGTCGATATAGGCTTCGGCCCGTTTGACCGCCGCCGGGGCGATCCGCTCGCGCCGCTTGTTCTCAACCGTACCCTGTCCGTCGAGCAGGGCGCTGGCGAACAGCTCGGCATAATGGGCGCCGATCCGGTCGTCGCGGCGCAACAGGTCGAGCGTCGCGGCGTCGTTGGTCATTAATTCGACCAGGCCGACCCACGGACGCAGGACCGGCCGCGCCAGATCGATCTCGCTGTGCAGCGCGGGATCGGGGGCCTGACTGGTCCGCCGCATCGTCGCCGCATCGATGCGGATCACGAGCTGTTCGCAATCCTCGGAGAAGCGGGCCTTCACCGGATCGCCGGGCGCCAGGCAGATCCCGCGCGAGCCGCCGATATAGGTATCGCCGTCACGGGTGGAGAAGCGGGCCTGACCCCGCATGCAGAAGATCAGCAGATGATAGTCTTCGACATGGTCCAGCTCGAGCGACATCTCTCCGAAGCGGATGGTGCCCAGACCCATGCCTGGCATCCGCAGAAAGCTCATCCGCGCCTGCAGAGTGTCGGATCGGCCGATCGGCTCCAGCTTATGCTGCTGCATCACCGCGGAAATGCGGGCGCGGGTGTCGTCGAGATCGTCCGACAGGAACAGGCGCAGGGCCGGATCCATCGAGAGGCGCTCGCCAATCGTCATGCTTCGCCTCCTTCGTCGCGGGTCGAATGCAGCGTCTTGTCCACGTCCCGGGCGCGGCCTGCCGCTATCCCGATGGGAGATCATTTGCCAAAGCGCTGCCGATCTCAAGGCCTTTCGCGGATATTGTTGCGATTTTCGGATAGTCGGCCGCTGTCGCGCGCCATTCGGATTGCCGCCCCATGGCGCGGTTCCGCACATCGGACCGATTGTTGATCCATCGGCAAGGGGCAAAAGACGTGGCAACGACGGCGGATAGCGCAATGCGGGACGACGTGACCTTCCTTCGGGACGACGGTTCGCGCGTTCCCTACAAGGTCTTCAGCAGCCAGGCGGTCTACGACCGCGAGCAGGAGCGCATCTATCGCGGGCCGACCTGGAATTTCCTCGGCCTCGAGGACGAGGTCAAGAATCCGGGCGACTTCAAGAGCACCTTCGTCGGCGACACGCCGGTTGTGATGACCCGGACCGAGGACGGCTCGCTCGCCGCCTGGGTCAACCGCTGCGCGCATCGCGGCGCGATGGTCTGCCGGCTCGCGCGGGGCAATGCCACCAGCCATAACTGCGTCTATCACCAGTGGAGCTACGACACGCGCGGCAACCTGCTCGGCGT
Organism: Pseudomonadota bacterium; assembly: GCA_040387595.1. GTDB lineage: Bacteria > Pseudomonadota > Alphaproteobacteria > Sphingomonadales > Sphingomonadaceae > Rhizorhabdus. The sequence continues at coordinate 1,032,011 of JAZKDN010000002.1, read as the reverse complement.
GCCCTTCCGCCGCGGCCAGAAGGGCGCCGAGGGCATGCCCAAGGAATTCAGCCCGGCCAACCACGGCCTGCGGCAATTGCGGGTCCAGAACTACAAGGGCCTTGTTTTCGCCAGCTTCAGCGACACGGTCGAGGATTTCCCCGACTATGTCGGTCCTGCGATGGCAGGGTTCATCGACCGCGTCTTCCACAAGCCGGTCGAATATCTGGGCTGCACGCGGCAATATTCGAACTCGAACTGGAAGCTGTACCTGGAGAATGTAAAGGACCCGTATCACGCGAGCCTGCTTCACCTTTTTCATACCACGTTCAATATCTTCCGGGTGGGAATGAAGGCGCATTGCGAGGCCGACGGCAAGGACGGTCTGCACAGCATCATCATGGCGATCAAGGAGCAGGAGAACACCGAGGACGCCTATAAGCAGCAGGCGATCCGTTCCTATGACGAAGGCTTCAAGCTGGAGGACGACAGCCTGCTGGCGCTTGTGCCCGAATATGATCTGGTCGCGACGAACCATATCCAGCCGGTCTTCCCGCAGCTCGTCATCCAGCAGATTCACAACACCCTGGTGGCGCGGCAACTGCTGCCGAAGGGCCCGAACAATTTCGAACTGATCTTCCATTTCTTCGGTTACACCGACGACACGCCGGAGATGCGCGCGTTGCGCATCAAGCAGGCCAATCTGGTCGGGCCGGCGGGCTATATCTCGATGGAGGACACGGAGGCGACCGAACTCGTCCAGCAGGGCACTGTGCGTGATGGCGACGCCCATTCGGTCATCGAGATGGCGCGCAACGCCCCCGAGCAGCAGAACACGCTGATCACCGAGAACCTCATCCGCAGCTTCTGGAAAGGCTACCGCAAGCTCATGGACTTCCCGGTCGCCAGCGAGGAGGCAAGCGCATGACCCCGGCGATGCTGCTCCGCCTCGAACTGCAGGCACTGCTCGATCAGTATATCGACATCATCGACAATGACCGGCTCGAGGAATGGCCCGCGTTGTTCGTCGAGGACGCTCTGTACGAGATCATCCCGCGCGAAAATGAAGATGCCGGCTTTCCCGCACCGGTGATCCGTTGCGACAACCAGCGGATGATGCGCGACCGGGTGATCTCGCTGCGCAACGCCAACATCTTCTCGCCACAGGCCTATCGTCATTTCCTCTCGGGGCTCACCGTCGTCGCCAGCGACGCGGAATCCGCCGAGTTCACCTGCAACTATCTCGTGATCAACTCGAACCAGGCCGGGCAGTCGTTCGTCTATCAGACCGGACGCTACAAAAGCCGGGTCGTGCGGCGGGACGGCGAATGGCGCTTCGCCAGCAAGCGCTGCATCTTCGAAACCTCGCGCGTGCAGACCTTGCTCGCGCTTCCGATCTGACGGATCCGACCATGGCAATATGGCATGATGTGGGGGGCGAAGGGCTCGTCCCCGAAGGCGAGGTCGTCGCTGTCGAGGCAGGCGGCAAGCCGCTGGCGCTCTTCCTGCTCGAAGGCGCCTATTATGCGGTGCATGATCTGTGCACCCACGGGGCTGCCCAACTGTCCGATGGCTGGATCGAGGATGGCTGCGTGGAATGTCCGCTGCACCAGGGCAAATTCTGCATCAAGACCGGCGAGGCGATGACCGCGCCGGTCAGCGAGCCGGTCGAGACGTTCGAAGCGCGACTGGCCGACGGGCGGATCGAGATTTTGGTCTGACGGGCGAGGGAATTGAGGGGCCTGCATCGCCGATAATCAGTATGACGTAGGTCGGGTGGCCGACCTACGTCTGTTGAGCGACAGCCATGTGCAGAACCCCAAAGGCCTGTCCAACAGCGTGCCTCGGCTCAGCCCATCGCTGAAATGGATTTCCCGGCCTGCGCCGCTTGCGCTGCAGCCTGGGAAGGCGATCCAAAGCGATCTACAAGCAGCGCTGAAAATAGACTCGTGCCGCCGGGGATTGCGATTGCGGCAAGGTCGATCAGCATATCGCAGCTCGGAAACGCTCGAAATGACGGTTCCCATATGGCCGTTCGTTCCAAAAAAATGACAAACCGCCACCTCGCTTGACAGCGACTTGGCTGTTTCACTACCGCTTGCGATCAGACGCACTGTTATCTTCTGTGAAATCGGAAAACCCGGGTCCCAGTTGCAGTGTTGTCAAGAAAACTGTAGCCGCTTCGGTCAGTATAATATGCCTCGACCGCCATGTCCCGCCAATAAATTCGGTTTTTCGCGGTAGTTCTGTAGAATAAAATGTAATCTTAGAGAATCCATCGATTATCATAAGATAATTCATGTCGATGTCCCGGATTATAATCTGGAATTTACGTACATTTATCAGATTCATGTTCTATAGTTCGAGGTTTTTTGTCGTTAGTGACATGAATCACAACTCGATACTTTGACTTGATTAGATGCCTTTTCAGGCAACGTACCGCCTGAACACCCCCTATTAATGAGGGATATAGTAATGATTAATCAGTCCGTTGAAAAATTCCGCGAGCTCGTCAGTGAAGACAGTTCGCTTCAGCCCGCTTTCCTTGAGGCTTTTGCAAAAGGGCCGGCTGCTCTCGCCCAGTTGGCCAAGCAGCATGGTTTCGATGTCAGCCCGGCCGAAGTGGACGCGGCCCTCGCTGAGATTTCGGAGAATGGTGAGCTTTCGGATTTCGAGCTCGAGCTTGTTTCGGGTGGCGTCATTCGCGGTAGCACGCTGAGCCTCAGTCTTGGTACAGGCACCGCGGCCGTTGCGGGTGCACTGCCTCAGGATGGCGTGAATGCCGGGCCTGCGTATAGTTCGGGTGCCGTTTCGCCCCCGCCTCCACCCCCACCGTCTTCCGGTGGCGGCAAGTAGTATCCTTTATCCTATGGTCGGGATCAATGCCGACCATAGGATGTCGACCTATGGCAATCTGATGACGGCAACGGTTTCGGCCCATTTGCGGACGATCGTTCTTGGTGGCGATGCGGCCGGCTTCACCGATTTCACCTTCCAGCATTATCGCGGCCTCGTTCACAAGGTAGCGCGACCTTATCTGGCCGTTGGTGTACTGCTGGGGGATCGACCTGTTGGGCTGGCCTTTGGCTGGGTCGAGCCGTCTGAAGCCGATGGACGGATCGAGGCAAACTTGTCCTCGATCCAGATCATGCCTTTGCTGCGAAAGGCCGGGATCGGGCACGCCGCGCTCGCTGCCTGGGAGGCAGAGGCGATGCGGCGCGGGGCGCGGCAAGCCGTGACCTATCATCCAGGTCGTCTGAAGGAGCGAACCGCCTTCGAAGCATTACTGGCCGCAAGCCGTTGGTCCCCGCCTGAAACCCATAAGCTGCAAGTCACCGGAGAGGCTGCGGGCATGTCGGTTATCGGTGGCAACTGGCGCGGCGTGCGGGGCCGCCTGATCGAACCCGAAGGCGTGACCTTCGATGCCTGGGACATGTCCGCCATGACGGCGGACCGCGAAGGCATCGCGCGACTTACCGCACAATCGACCTGCATTCCGTATCTCGAGCCGCTTCAGCATGCGGCTCGGATCGAGCCCGCCGTTAGTCTGGCCATTCGGCGCGAGGGCGTTTTGCTGGGCTGGATTCTGGGCGAACGGCTGGTTCGCAGCATCGGACCAGGGTCGATGGTTCCCGACGTGACCTCGATCAACTATTTCGCGGCCTATTGTGACGAGGCCGTCGCTTCGCGAGGCTTGCTGATCGGCGCCTTCTTCCATTCCTTCAGCCGGCAGGCCGCGGCCTTCGGCCCGCGTTCGCGCGCGACCTATATCACCAAGCCGATCATGCCACAGATGGTGGCACTGAGCCGTCGTCGCTTTGCGCCCATGGCTGACTATGTTGACGAGGTCTTTGTCTCCCGCAAGAATTTCAGGGTGTGAATGACAGCCGAAGGCGCCGCGCATCCAGGCGACCGCCCATCCCAATCGACCGCGCGCGGATATTGTTTCGTCTCTGGAACCGGTTAGCGCTTGGCTTCGCCACCGACACCGCTAGAATCAGCCCGATTTTCGGGGTGGACAGCATTCTGTGCAGGAGCAGGTACCCAGTTTTTCGATTCCGGGCGAAGACCCCGAAATCGACGCGTCGCTGGCCAGATTTCGGGCTGCGGTCTCGGATGTCTTCACTGTGGAACCGCTTGCCGGGAGCGGTGCGGTGGATGTCGAGGCCTGGCATCTCGGCACCATCATGCTCGGCAGCTTCCGTGGGCCGGCGCTCGCTTTCGAGCGGTCGGCAGCGCTCGTCGCCTCTAGCGGCCTCGATCATTTCCTGATCCAGCTCTATCGTGAAGGTGGTTTCACGGGCACCGCCGATGGCCTGCCGATCTCTGTGTCGCCAGGCGAGATCGTGATATTCGACCTGACCCGCACGCTGAGCACCCGGGCAACCGCTTTTCTGAATTTGAGTCTCCTCATTCCGCGCGACCTGGTCGAACGCTCGGTCGATGATGTGGCGTCCCTCCATGGACTGGTGCTGGAGGCGGGCAATCCGTTGGCCGGTATCTTCGGCGATTATCTGGTGTCGCTGACCGAGCGATCGCCGCATCTTTCGCCCAGTGACGCCATCGTCGCGGCTCTCGCCACGGCATCGTTGGCCGGCAGTGTTCTGGCGCGTGAGGTGCAGCGCAATCCACGTGCGGGCGCGGTTTCGGGGATGCGCAGCACGGCCTTTCGCAGCGTCGTGGGCTATATCGACGCCAATCTTTCCGATCCGGAACTCGATGCGGCCAAGATCATGCGCGCCTTGGCGATGACCCGGCCAACCCTCTATCGGCTCTTCGTCGCATCCGGCGGGATTGCGAGTTTCATACGTCGGCGTCGGTTGATCGGAGCAGCTCTCGAACTTGCCAATCCCCAGAAACGCCGCATGATCGCAGACACGGCCTTCCGCTGGGGTTTCCGCAGCGAGTCGAGTTTCTCGCGCGCGTTTCGTCAGGAATTCGGTGTGCCGCCGCGATTGGCGCGCGACCGCAATACCGCGTTCCTCGGCCCGGAAGATAATAACCGTGGCAGCGGTGTCGTCGACGAACAGCGTTTCGCACGCTGGATGCGGATGCTCCAGGCCTGACCGCCCTTGGACGGATCGTCTTAGCGACGCTCCTCTTGTCCAACCGTCTCATTTACCCCGCGAACCGTTCTGGGCCCGGAAATCGGGGGCCTTTGCTATGGAACCCCCTGTTCGACGTTGGTACGAGACGGGGCGGGGTTGGAGGTTCAAGTGTCAGGGGGCAATGCTGATTTCCTGTTCCGCAAGGCGGCGCTCGACCGTCTGCAGTCGCCCGAGCAACTCGATCAGGCCATCACGATCACCAATCGCAGGAGTTGGCTCGCTCTAGCAGCTGGGGGGCTGCTGGCGTCGATGCTATTGGTGTGGAGTATCTTCGGCGCGCTGCCGGTGCGCGTCGAAGGGCAGGGAATCCTGATCAGCGCAGGTGGGCGCGTGTCCGATGCCGTAGCGACCTCGTCGGGTACGCTCGTCATCGAGACCGCGCGCGAGGGCGATACCGTGCGGCATGGGCAGATTCTCGCCAGTGTGCGTCAGCCCGATCTCGCGGAGCGTGCGGCGAACAGCGTCGAGCGGGCACGGGTACTCGAACAGTCGGCCGAACAGGCGCATGTCGAGAGCCGGCAGATCGCCGCCGCGCGCCGGGAGAACCTGGCCGCGCAACTCCGCACGCTCGAACTGGCAGCGACGGCTGCGGACCAGCGCGCGCAGACCTATGCCGATCAGCTCGAAGCCCAGCGCGGTATTTTCGAGCGAGGTTTCGTGACCAAGCAGAGCCTGCAGCGTCTGCAGGAAGAGGTCGCCAATGCGCGCCAGGCTTCGGCGGATGCCCGCAGCCGGATGCTCGAGCTTCGCGCGAGCCAGCTTGCCGCGTTCAGCGCCGAGGCGCGACAGGAGGCCGAGCGCAGCGTGCGCACCCAGGACGCGCGCCAGTCCGCCGACGCACTGCGGTCCGAGTTGCGCCGCGCGACCAGTGTCGTTAGCCCCGCCGCCGGTCAGTTGATCGAGTGGAAGGCCGCTTCGGGCACCTATGTCACATCGGGCACCTCGATCGCGAGCATCGCCAGCGGCGCGAGCGAGCTGCAGTTCACGATGTTCCTGGCGGCCGCCGACGGCAAACGTGTCCAGCCCGGCATGGAAGTCCGCATCGAACTCGACGGACTACCGCGCGAGCAGTGGGGGACGCTGGTGGGAAAGGTCAGCGCCATCTCGCGTTACCCGGCCACGCGCGAGGGCATGTTGGCGATCGTTCGTAACGAGGCGCTGGTGAACCGGCTGTCGTCGGGCGGCGCGCCGTTCATTGCGCGGATCACGCTCCGTCTCAACCGGTCGTCGGCCAGTGGGTATTTCTGGTCGGGCGGTCCGGGGCCGGGAAGTCCGCTGAGCGGCGGCACCACCGGCAAGGCCCGCGTCACCATTCTGCACCAGCGTCCGATTTCCTACGTGACCGGCTTCCTGCGCAAAGCCTCCGGCACGTGAGCTTTCTGTCGCGGCTGCGGCGCCCGGAAGAGCGTCCGGTCCGTCCCGTGCCCAGCATCCTCCAGGTCGAGGCCGTCGAATGCGGCGCTGCGTCGCTGGCGATGATCCTCGCCTATCATGGCCGTTGGGTTCCGCTCGAGGAATTGCGCGCCGCCTGTGGCGTTTCCCGCGATGGGACGAAGGCGAGCAACCTGCTGCGCGCCGCGCGCGGCTTCGGTCTGAACGCCAAGGGTTTCCGAAAGGAACTCGATCCGCTGGCCGAGATGGCGATGCCGGTCATTCTGTTCTGGGGTTTCAACCATTTCGTCGTGCTCGAAGGGTTTCGGGGCGGGCAGGCGCTGATCAACGATCCGGCCTCGGGCCGGCGTACGGTCGACCCGGATCAGTTCGAGGCGGCCTTCACCGGGGTCGTGCTGGCCTTCGAACCGGCGGAGGGCTTCGAGCGTGGCGGCGCGCCGGCGCAAACCTGGACGTTGTTGTGGGATCGGCTGCGTGGATCGCGCGACGGGCTGATCCATGTCGGGCTGGCGACGCTGGCGCTGCTGATACCGGGGCTTGCGTTGCCGGTGTTCGCGCGCGTGTTCATCGACGACATCCTGATCGGGCGGCAGACCGACTGGCTGGTGCCCATGCTCGTGCTGATGGCGGGCGTGATCCTGCTTCGCAGCGGATTGACATGGGTCCAGCAGAGCATGCTGGCGAAGCTGGAGACTAAGCTGGCGGTGGTGCCCTCGTCGCAGCTGCTCTGGCGGATGCTGGGCCTGCCGATGGGCTTCTTCGATCAGCGCCAGTCAGGGGAACTGATCAGCCGGGTCGATGCGAGTGATCGGATCGCCGCCGAGCTTTCGGGCGGATTGGCGAGCAACGTCGCGAGCCTGCTGCTGGTGCTGTTCTACGGGCTGGTGATGCTTACGTTTGCGCCACTGTTAGCACTTGGCGTGATGGCGCTCAGCGCCACCAACATCGCAGCGGTCCGCTGGAGCCGAAAGGGGCTCGAACCGATGACGCGGCTCGCGGGGGCGCAGCTCGGCAACCTGATCGCGGCGACGGTCGGCCCGATCCAGGCGATCGAGACGATCAAGGCATCGAGTCTCGAAGGACAGGCGCATCGCCGCTGGGTCGGGCGGCAGGCCGCGCTGCTCGACCTGCGCCGCAAGATCGGCGAGCGGGCCATGCTGATCGGGCTCGTGCCGCTGGTGACAACGACGCTCAGCCGGGTGATGGTGCTCGGCGGGGGCAGCCTGATGGTCATGCAGGGCGAGTTGACCGTCGGCATGCTGGTCGCCTTCGTCGCATTGGCCGAGCAGTTCGGCCAGCCGCTGGCGAGCCTCGTGGCTTATGGCGCCACTATCCAGACGATCCGCGCAGATCTGATGCGGGTCGATGACGTGATGCGCGCCAAGCCGCTCGCTCCGCCGCCGCCGGGCGAGCCGTTGCGATCGGCCGCGCTCGACGTGCGCGAACTGAGCTTCGGCTATAACCCGCTGGAGAAGCCGATCATCGATGCGCTCTCCTTTTCGATTGCGCCCGGCGCGCGCATTGCGCTGGTCGGCGGATCCGGCAGTGGCAAATCAACGATAGGGCGGTTGATCGTCGGTCTCGCCCAGCGCTGGGGCGGCGACGTGCTGGTGGACGGTCGCGAAGTCGATGGCATCGCCCCTGGCGACCGCGCGGGCATTATCGCCTATGTCGATCAGGACGTCTTCCTGTTCGAAGGCACGGTGCGTGACAATCTGTCACTATGGGACAGCAGCATCGAGGACCGCGAACTCACCGCGGCGCTGGCCGATGCGGCGCTGCTCGACGACATCTCCGACCGCCAGGGGGGGCTGGACGCCGTCGTCGACGAAGGCGGCAGCAATTTCAGCGGCGGCCAGCGGCAAAGGCTGGAGATCGCTCGCGCCTTAGTGGGGCGTCCGCAATTGCTGGTGCTCGACGAAGCCACCGCCGCGCTCGATCCCACGACCGAGAAACTGATCGACGAAAATTTGCGCCGCCGCGGCTGCGCATGCCTGATCATCGCGCACCGACTGAGCACGATCCGGGACGCCGATGAGATCATCGTGCTCGAGCGCGGGCGCATCGTCGAGCGCGGCCAGCATGCCGAGCTTGTCGAACGCGGCGGCGAATATGCGCAACTGGTGCGGGCGGGATGAACACGAAGACGACGGACCTCGACAGCGACGTCTGGATCGGCGGCGGCGCTCGCCCGCTGCCGCTCGACCGGGTGGAGCAGACGTGGCGGATCGCTCAGGGTCACGCCAATCTGTTCTTCGTGGACGAGCATGACGGGCGGCACCATCTGTTCCGCGCCGATACCGATGAACTGCTGATCGGCGGCCTGCCCGGTGAGCGGATCATCGCGGTGGGGTCGCTCGATTCGCGGTTCGAGCGCGTTGCGATTGATCGGGCCGACCCTGCTGCCGTGACGCAGTGGGCGATCCGCGTCATAGGCGCGCTGACGCCGGCTTCGGGCAGCTGGAACGACGTGTCGATCACGCCAGGCGGGGTTCGGCTCGTCAGCGGCGATCGCCTCCGCAACCGTGGCGAGGCGCTGATCTGGTTTAGGGTCGAGGAAGGGGCGGGTAGCTTTCTGGGGGTTGCTGCGCTGCCGGTGCGCACCTGGATGGCACTCCCGCCGACCGCCTGGATCGCACCACAAAGCGACCTTGATCTGACGGTGGCCGATACGCTGCCCGCAGATACTGATCTTCTCGGAAGCGTCCAGGTGATCGGCCAGCTCGTCTTCGGCGCGGTGTCACGGCGTGAAGCCGAAGACACTGCTCGACGCGACGAGCGGCGTCGTGCAGGGCGGCAGCGCTCGCAAGATGCCCTTGCGCAGGGTCTGGCGATGCTCACCGGCCGGTCGTCGGACGACGCACTGCCGGTCGATGGCGGATCGTTGGTCACGGCGTTGACCATCCTGTGTCGCGCGATCGGCCATGGCGGAGCGATGCCCGCCCCACCGCCGGAAAATGGCGATCCGGATTCGCTGGACCAGGCGCTTGCCACGGCCGAGCTGTCCAGCAGGTCGGTCATCCTCAGACCGGATTGGTGGAAGTCCGACGGCGTGCCGCTACTCGGTCGCCTCGAAGACGGGCGCTGGATCGCGCTCATTCCGCGCGGACGCGGCGGATGGGACGCGGTCGACCAAGAGGGCGCGATCCCGATAGACGCGGCGGTCGCCGGGCGGATCTCTGCCGATGCGGTCCAGGTCTATCCGGCGTTGCCCGCCCGCTCGCTGCGCTTTCGGGACCTCGCGAAACTCGCGGGGCTTGGGCTCCGCCATGATCTTGGCACCGTCGCGCTGATGGGGTTGGCGGGTGCGGTGGTCGGGCTGGCGCTGCCCTTTGCTACGCTCACCCTGTTCGATGAGGTGGTGCCACTCGGCGATCGTTCGGGGCTTACGATGATCCTCATCGCTCTCGTCGCGCTCGCTCTGGGGCAGGCATCGTTCGAACTGGTCAAGGGAATGGCATTGATGCGTGCCGAGGCTCGGCTCGATGCCAATCTTCAGGCGGCGCTGTTCGATCGCCTGCTGCGTTTGCCCGCCGGATTCTTTCGCCGTTTCACGGCAGGCGATCTCACCCAGCGCACATTGGGCCTGCAACAGGCTCGGCAGGTTCTGACCGGCGCGACGCTCAGCAGCGTGCTCGGCACCGTGTTTGCGCTGGTCAACTTCATCGTGATCCTGACGATCGACGTTCGGCTAGCGATGATCGCGCTGCCGGCAACCATCCTGATAGTCGTCGTCAGCGTCGTGATCGCGCGCGTGCAGCTCCGCTGGGAGCGGCAGCGGACCGAGGCGAAAGGGATTACCGACGGCTTCATGCTCCAGCTGCTCAGCGGCGTCGGCAAGCTGCGCGCATCCGCGGCCGAGTCGCGCGGCATGGCGCAATGGGCCCGCCGCCTCGCCCGCGAGCGGCGCTCGATCTACGGCGCCCAGCGCACGTCCGCCGTGCAGTCGGTGGCGCAGGTAACGCTGTCGGGGGCTGCGATGATGCTGATCTTCTTCAGCGTGGCGTATCTGGCCGAAAGCGACGCCGCCAGCGCACGACTGGCGCAGCTCGTCGATCCGGGCAAGGCCGCGGCAGCCGCCATGAGCACCGGCTCCTTCATCGCCTTCTCCGGGGCCTTCGGTGCGTTGACGGCGGCGCTGTCCGCCTCGGCGCTGGCGCTCACCCATCTGCTGTCGGCGGGGCCGTTGTTCGAGCGCGCGCGACCCCTGCTGGAGACGGTTCCCGAAGTGAACGGGGACCGCGTCGTGCCGGGCCGGCTGAGCGGTGCTATCGATGTGCGCGGGATAAGCTTCCGCTATGCACCCGACGCGCCGACAGTGCTGTCGGGGCTCGATATCGTGATCGCATCCGGCGAGTTCGTCGCCATCGTCGGTCCGTCGGGAAGCGGAAAATCGACGATCCTGCGCTTGCTGCTCGGCTTCGAACATGCCGAGCGCGGCGAGATATTCTACGACGGCATCGGGATCGAACGGCTCGATACGCGTGCGTTGCGCGCCCAGGTCGGCATCGTTCTCCAGAACGGACGCATCACTGCGGGATCGCTGTTCGAAAACATCGTCGGCGATCCGGACAGGGGGCTCGACGACGCGTGGGCTGCGGCCCGGCTCGTCAATCTGGCCGCTGATATCGAGGCGATGCCGATGGGCATGCACACCGTGTTGCCCGATGGCGGTCGCACCATGTCGGGCGGTCAGCGCCAGCGCGTGCTTCTCGCCCGTGCGATGGCGCGGCGGCCCAGCATCCTGCTTCTCGACGAGGCGACCAGCGCACTCGACAACCGCACCCAGGCGGTCGTCACCGAGACGCTGGCGAAGCTCGATGTCACGCGGGTCGTGATCGCGCACCGCCTGAGCACGATCCGCGAGGTAGATCGCATCCTGGTGATCGAGGCCGGCAAGTTGGTCGAGACGGGCAGCTATGACGAATTGATGGCGCGGGACGGCGCCTTTGCCGCTCTGGCGCGGCGGCAGCTTCTATAAGGAAATCGCAATGCGCAAAGTCCTGTATATTCTCGGATCGCTCAACGACGAGGACGTCGAGTGGATGGCGTCGACCGGCCAACGGCGGGTGATCGATGCCGCCTCCGGCCCGCTGATCCGCGAAGGCGAGCCATCGACCGATTTGTTCTTCGTGCTCGATGGTCACGCCGTGGTCCATATCGAGGGCGTCGGCGAGGTGGCCAGGCTCGGCACGGGCGAGGTAGTCGGCGAGATGTCGTTCGTCGACTCCGCGCCTCCCTCGGCCACCGTGACCGGCGATGCGGGCTGCGTGGTACTGGCGCTCGACAAGCGAGCGATGGAGACGCGACTGCGCGCGGATCTCGGCTTTTCGTCGCGCTTCTACAAGGCGATGGCGAACTTCCTCGCCGACCGGCTGCGCAGTTCGAATATCCGCCGCAGTGGCGGCGCTTCCCTCGGCAGCAGCAAGATCGCCGATGACGAACTGGACGAACGGCTGCTCGACAATGTCGCGCTCGCCGGTGCGCGTTTCGAGCGCATGCTGTCGATGATGAGCGGCGCCCGCTCGGGCTGAGAAGCCGTATAGCGGCCTGTCGGGCTTCAGGAACCTAGGTAGCTGTAGGGGGGCCGTTCATTATGCGATGACGGCTCGCCAGCGTACCTCGCCGTCTAAGTACGTGCGCGGTGGGGGAGGCGCGTCATTGTTCTACGTTGGGAGCAATTTCAATTCCGATGATGGAAGTGAATGCGATCGAAAGCAAACGACCAGCCGGACCGCGGCGGTTTCCCGCCGGAGGTTGGCCAGATATCTGAGCTTTGAAGAGATAGTTCGGAAAATTCCAATCAACCATGACCGCTGTCGGTCAAAGTGTTGGTGCCCAGGAGAGGACTCGAACCTCCACGGCCTTGCGGCCACTGGCACCTGAAGCCAGCGCGTCTACCAATTCCACCACCTGGGCATCCGGAGCGGAGGCCGGGCGGATAGCGGGGCTTCTTGTACCTTGTCAACAGCTTCTGTGCAGGGCAATGCGAGTTCATCTGAACATCAAGGGATTTTGAGGATGAGCCGTCTTGTCACGCTGTTCGGCGGTGGTGGATTTTTGGGGCGCTATGTCGCGCAGGAACTCCTCAAGACCGGGGCCCGCGTTCGCATTGCCCAGCGCGATCCTTCGCAGGCCTTGTTTCTGAAGCCGTTGGGAGGCCTGGGCCAGACGCAGTTCGTGCCTGCAAGCATCACGAAGCCCGACACGATCGCCCTTGCGGTCGCGGGCGCCGATGCGGTGGTGAACCTGGTCGGCATCCTCAAGGGTGACTTCGATACGATCCAGCGCAAGGGCGCGGCCAATGTCGCGTCTGCGGCCAAGGCGGCCGGTGTCGATTCGCTCGTTCATGTTTCCGCCATCGGCGCCGATCCCGAATCGGCGTCGGCTTACGGCCGCAGCAAAGGGGAAGGGGAGGCCGCCGTTCGCGAAGCCTTCGCGGGCGCGACCATCGTGCGTCCCTCGATCCTGTTTGGGCAGGAAGACGATTTCCTCAATCGATTCGCGGCGATGCAAGCGCTGCCGTTCGTGCCCGTGCTGCGGGGCGCGGTGAAGTTCCAGCCGGTGTGGGTGGCCGATGTCGCCAAGGCGATCGCCGCCGCGGCTCTCGATCCGGCGGTGTATGGCGGAAAGACCTATGAGTTTGGCGGCCCGGAAGTGGTGACCATGGCCGAACTGAACGCTTGGCTTGCCAAGGCGACCGGGCATAACCCGACATATGTGCCGGTGCCCGACGCCATCGGCGCTGTCCTCGCGACGGTCGCCGGAATGCTGCCCGGTGCGCCGATCACCAGGGACCAGTGGCTGATGCTGCAGTCGGACAACGTCGTGGCGCCGGGTATGAAAGGTCTGGAAGCTTTCGGAATCAAACCGACGCCGATGGAGGCGGTCGCCTTGTCCTGGCTGGTCAGCTACCGTTCCCACGGGCGTTTCGCCCAGCAGACCAAGCCCGCAGCCTGATCGACATCATGGAGTTGTCGCTGTTGTCGATCGTCCTCCTCGGCATTGTCGAGGGGTTGACCGAGTTCCTGCCTGTTTCGTCGACCGGGCATCTTATCCTCGCCGGCGAGGTCATGCAGGTGCCGCACGGCACCGAGACCTTCGATATCGTCATCCAGCTGGGGGCGATCCTTGCAGTGGTCGTGCTGTATCGCCAGCGCTTCGCAACCGTGTTGGCCGGTCTCGTCCGCCGCGATCCGTCTGCGATCCGCTTCACCCGCAACGTGTTGCTGGGGTTTCTGCCGTCGGCGGTGATCGGTGCGCTGGCCTATGGCGCGATCAAGGCGATGCTCACCGCGCCGATCATCGTCGCGGTCGCCCTGATTATCGGCGGCATAGCAATTCTGGTGATCGAGAAATTGGTGCGTGCTCCAACCTGTGACAGCGTCGAGAGCATGTCATGGCGGACCACGCTCGGCATCGGCGTCATCCAGTGTCTGTCTATGATCCCAGGCGTCAGCCGCTCGGGGGCCACCATCATGGGGGCCCTGACCCTCGGCGTGGAACGGCGTACAGCGGCCGAATATAGCTTCTTCCTTGCCGTGCCGACGATGATGGGCGCAACCGCGCTCGCCTTGTGGAAGGCGCGCCACGATCTTGGCAACGCGCAGGCGACCGCGATCGCGATCGGATTCGGTGTCTCGTTCATTGTGGCGATGGCGGTCATCCGCTGGTTCCTCAACGTCGTGACCCGCCACGGCTTTGCGCCGTTCGCGTGGTATCGCATTATTGTCGGTTCGATCGCCCTGATCTGGCTGGTCGCCAAATAGGTCCGGTTCGGACATATAATATCCGACATCTGTCGAGTCGTTCACCTTTCGAGACGGTTTCCACAGATAATAGGTAAGTTATGCTTACTTATTGCGCGAAACGCGCGTGACATGACGACGCTGTTATGAGAAATGCACTCCCGAACGTGGAGGGCATTTGCCGTGGCAGAAGAGCCAATGCTGAAATTCGTGGGCGTGGGGCAGATGTTCCCCCCAAAGCGTGGGGCGGAGGCGCGCGTCTCCGACTTTGGCGAGATCGCAGCGCGCTATTCGGACGACAAGGCTGGTGAGCAGGCTTCGCGCTGTTCGCAGTGCGGCGTTCCCTATTGCTCGACCCATTGCCCGCTGCACAATCATATTCCGGACTGGCTGAGGCTAACCGCCGAGGGGCGCCTGCGCGAAGCCTATGAGCTGTCGAACGCCACCTCGACCATGCCTGAAATCTGCGGCCGCATCTGTCCGCAGGACCGGTTGTGCGAAGGCAATTGCGTGATCGAATTCTCGGGCCACGGCGCGGTGACGATCGGTTCTGTCGAGAAGTACATCACCGACACCGCCTGGGAACAGGGATGGGTCGAGCCGGTACAGGTCGGTTCCGCCAAGGGCCAGTCGGTCGGCGTGATCGGTGCAGGCCCTGCCGGCCTGACGGTGGCGGAATTGATGCGCGCGCGCGGCTATGACGTCCATGTCTATGACCGGCATGACCGTGCCGGCGGCTTGCTGACCTACGGCATTCCGGGCTTCAAGCTCGAAAAGTCCGTCGTCATGCGACGCGTGCAGCGGTTGATCGACGCCGGTATCGTTTTTCACCAGGATTTCGAAGTCGGCCGCGATGCGTCTCTCGCCGAACTGCGCGAAAGGCATGATGCGATCCTGATCGCCACCGGCGTCTACAAGCCGCGCGCGATCAAGGCGCCGGGCGTCGGAACAGCTGGGATCATCGATGCGCTCGACTATCTGACCGCATCCAACCGCAAGGGCTTCGGCGATGCGGTTCCGGCGTTCGACGACGGCCTGCTCGATGCGAAGGGCAAGAACGTGGTCGTGATCGGCGGCGGCGATACGGCGATGGACTGCGTCCGCACCGCAATCCGGCAGGAAGCGGCGTCGGTGAAGTGTCTTTACCGGCGCGACCGGGCGAACATGCCCGGGTCGCAGCGCGAGACGAGGAATGCCGAGGAAGAAGGCGTCGAGTTCGTCTGGCTCTCTGCCCCCGAAGCGTTCGACGGGGACGACAGCGTCGCGGGCGTTCGGGCGATCAAGATGCGGCTCGGCGAACCCGACGTATCGGGACGCCGCACGCCCGAGCCCGATCCCGGCAGCGAGTTCCGCCTCGAAGCCGATCTCGTCATCAAGGCGCTCGGCTTCGATCCCGAGAATCTGCCGGGCATGTTTGGCGCGTCCGAATTGTCGGTGACCCGCTGGGGCACGCTGCGCGTCGACCACAAGACGATGCAGACCTCGCTTGAGGGGGTGTTCGCGGCGGGCGACATCGTTCGTGGCGCCAGCCTGGTGGTTTGGGCGATCCGTGATGGTCGTGATGTGGCGGAGCGGATGCACGCTTTTCTGAAGGTGAAAGCCAAGGCGAGTGCCGAGAAGGTGGCGGCATGATGCGGCTTGCGCTTCTTTCGCTGGCGTTCATGAGCGCAACGCCAGCAACAGCGCAGGCGCCCGACCCTGCCCGACTTCCTGTTGCAGCATCAATTGCGTCTCAGATGCTACCCGATGGCACGTTCCAGAAGATGATGAGCAATATGCTGGATGGGGTGATGAACTCTGTCATGGACGGCATGGCTGCCTTGCCGCTGCAATCTGTTGCCAAAATGGCGGGTGAGAAGCCCGAGAAGGTCAAAGCACTTGGTCCTGCGACATTGCGTGACCTGATGCAGATCGTCGATCCGGCTTATCAACAGCGGTTTCAGATCATGAGTAAAGTCATGGGCGTCGAAATGGGCCGGGTCATGACCAAGATGGAACCGACTTTTCGCGAAGCTATGGCCGAGGTTTACGCGGCCCGCTTTGACGAAAAACAGCTCCGCGAGATCGATATTTTCTTTCGCACTCCCACTGGTCGGATGTTCGCTGAGCAGAGCATGATGATGCAAAGCGATCCGGTGTTCCTGAATCGTATGAAGGTGATGGTTCCGGAAATAATGGAGGCCATGCCGGAGATCATGAAGCGGGTCGCAGAAGCGACAGCTGACTTGCCGAAGCCGCGCAACGCCGAAGACCTCACGAGTGAAGAAAAGAAGCGGATTGCCGAATTGCTGGGGACTGTCCCCGAAAAGGTGAAGTCATGAGCCAAACCGAGAACGACTGGATGGCCTCCGAGCGCGAACGCCTCGCCCGTGACGGCATGTACCGTCCCGAATATGAGGGCGATGCCTGCGGCGTCGGCATGGTCGCCGCGACCGACGGCAAGGCTTCGCGCCGCGTGGTCGCCGCCGCGATCGACGCGCTGAAGGCGGTGTGGCACCGTGGCGCGGTCGATGCCGATGGCAAGACCGGCGACGGCGCGGGCATCCATGTCGACCTACCGGCGCGTTTCTTCGACGATGCGATCGAGCATGCCGGGCATAAGCCGCGGCCGAACCGGCTCGCCGTCGGCATGGTCTTCCTGCCGCGCACCGATCTTGGCGCGCAGGAGAATTGCCGCACGATCGTCGAGAGCGAGATCATCGATTTCGGCTACACCATCTATGGCTGGCGCCAGGTGCCGGTCGACGTGTCGGTGATCGGCGAAAAGGCGCTGCAGACCCGTCCGGAGATCGAGCAGATCATGATTGCCGGCCCGATGCCCGACGAGATGAGCATCGAGGAGTTCGAGAAGAACCTGTACCTGATCCGCCGGCGCATCGAGCGCAAGGTGATCGAGGCGCAGATCCAGGGCTTCTACATCTGCTCGCTGTCGGCGCGGTCGATCGTCTACAAGGGCCTGTTCCTCGCCGAGGAACTGTCTGTCTTCTATCCCGACCTTAAGGACGAGCGTTTCGTCAGCCGGGTCGCGATTTTCCATCAACGCTATTCGACGAACACCTTCCCGCAATGGTGGCTGGCGCAGCCCTTCCGTTCGCTCGCGCATAATGGCGAGATCAACACGATCCGCGGCAACAAGAACTGGATGAAGAGCCACGAGATCAAGATGGCGAGCCTCGCGTTCGGCGAGCATTCGGATGAGATCAAGCCGTTGATCCCGGCGGGTGCGTCGGACACCGCCGCGCTCGACGCCGTGTTCGAGGCGATCTGTCGCTCGGGCCGCGACGCGCCGACGGCCAAGCTGATGCTGGTGCCCGAAGCCTGGCAGAACAGCCCGGACATGCCGCTCGATCGCCAGGCGATGTACAGCTATTTCGGATCGGTGATGGAGCCGTGGGACGGCCCGGCCGCGCTGGCGACCACCGACGGCCGCTGGGCGGTGGCCGGTGTCGACCGCAATGCGCTGCGTCCGCTGCGCACCACACGCACCGCCGATAACCTGCTGATCGTCGGATCGGAGACCGGCATGGTCGTCGTTCCCGAAAGCACGATCATCGCCAAGGGCCGGATGGGGCCTGGCCAGATGATCGCGATCGACCTGGAGGAAGGCCGGATTTACGGCGACGCCGAGATCAAGGACAAGATCGCCAGCGAAAAGCCCTATGCCGAGTGGGTCAAGAACTTCCAGACCCCAGCCGATTTGCCGCGTCCGGCGGAAGACATGATCCCCCGCTGGCCGCGCGCCGAGCTGCTGCGCCGTCAGGTCGCGGCAGGGCAGACGCTCGAGGACATGGAACTGATCCTCAGCCCGCAGGTCGAGGATGCCAAGGAAGCCATCGGCTCGATGGGCGACGATACGCCGCTGGCGGTCATTTCCGACAATGCGCGGCTGATCAGCCACTTCTTCCGGCAGAATTTCAGCCAGGTCACCAACCCGCCGATCGACAGCCTGCGCGAAACCCAGGTGATGAGCCTGAAGACGCGCTTCGGCAATCTCGCGAACATCCTGGATAATGAAGGCCAACAGGCGGACGTCCTGGTGCTCGAAAGCCCTGTGCTGCATTGCCGCGACTGGCAGATGCTGAAGGATCATTTCGGCAATCAGGCGGCCGAGATCGACTGCACCTTCGACGTGAACGGCGGAGCCGACGCGTTGCGTCACGCAATCACCCGCGTTCGGGCCGAGGCGGAGACCGCGGTCCGCGAGGGCAAGGCCGAACTGTTCCTGACCGACGAGCATGTTGGACCCGATCGGGCGGCCATCGCGATGGTGCTGGCCGCAGCGGCGGTCCACACCCACCTCGTTCGCAAGGGGCTGCGCTCATATGCGTCGGTCAATGTGCGCTCGTCCGAATGCCTCGACACCCATTATTATGCGGTGTTGATCGGGGTCGGCGCGACGACGGTGAACGCCTATCTGGCCGAGGCGGCGATTGCCGAGCGGCATGGCCGGGGTCTGTTCGGCGAGCGGACGATCGACGAGTGCCTGAAGCGTCACCGCAAGGCGATCGACGACGGTCTGCTCAAGATCATGTCGAAGATGGGGATCGCGGTGATCTCCAGCTATCGCGGCGGCTATAACTTCGAGGCGGTCGGCCTCAGCCGCGCCTTGGTCAACGACTTCTTCCCCGGGATGCCGGCGAAGATTTCAGGGGAGGGCTACAACTCGCTCCAGATCAACCTCGTCGAGCGGCACGAAGCCGCATTCGACGATGTAGTGGTATCGTTGCCGGTCGGCGGTTTTTACAAGCAGCGGGCGGGTGGCGAAGCGCATGCCTATTCGGCGCAGCTGATGCACCTGCTGCAGACTTCGGTCGCGACCGACAGCTATTCGACCTATCTGCAATTCTCGCGCGGGGTGCGCGATCTGCCGCCGATCTACCTGCGCGATCTGCTCGAGTTCAACTGGGCGCGCGAGGGAATCGCGATCGATTCGGTCGAGCCGATCACCGAGATTCGCAAGCGCTTCGTGACCCCGGGCATGTCGCTGGGCGCGCTCAGCCCGGAAGCGCATGAGACGTTGGCGATCGCGATGAACCGGATCGGCGCCAAGGCGGTGTCGGGCGAGGGCGGCGAGGACAAGAGCCGCTACACGCCCTATGCCAACGGCGACAATGCCAACTCGGTGATCAAGCAGATCGCGTCGGGTCGCTTTGGCGTCACCGCCGAATATCTCGGCGCGGCCGAGGAGCTGGAGATCAAGGTCGCGCAGGGCGCCAAGCCCGGCGAGGGCGGGCAATTGCCCGGCTTCAAGGTGACCGAGATGATCGCCAAGCTGCGCCATGCGACCCCCGGCGTAATGCTGATCTCGCCGCCGCCGCATCACGACATCTATTCGATCGAGGATCTGGCGCAGCTCATCTACGATCTGAAGCAGATCAACCCGCGCGCACGGGTGTGCGTCAAGCTGGTCAGTTCGGCCGGTATCGGCACGGTCGCGGCGGGCGTCGCCAAGGCGCATGCGGACGTCATCCTGGTAGCGGGGCATGTCGGCGGCACCGGGGCCAGCCCGCAGACTTCGGTCAAATATGCCGGAACTCCCTGGGAAATGGGGCTCAGCGAGACCAACCAGGTGCTGACCCTCAATGGTCTGCGCCACCGCGTGAAGCTGCGTACCGACGGCGGCCTCAAGACCGGGCGCGA
Source organism: Pseudomonadota bacterium (assembly GCA_040387595.1). Classification (GTDB taxonomy): domain Bacteria; phylum Pseudomonadota; class Alphaproteobacteria; order Sphingomonadales; family Sphingomonadaceae; genus Rhizorhabdus. The sequence continues at coordinate 1,012,144 of JAZKDN010000002.1, read as the reverse complement.
TATCGTCATCGCCGCGATCCTGGGCGCCGAGGAGTTCGGCATCGGCACGCTGTCGCTGGTCGCAATGGGCTGCATCATGGTGCGCCAATGCCATTCGAACACCTGCCCGGTCGGCGTCTGCACGCAGGACGATGCGCTGCGCAAGAAGTTCGTCGGCACACCCGAGAAGGTCATCAACCTGATGACCTTCATTGCCGAAGAGGTGCGCGAGATCCTCGCCAAGCTGGGCGTCCGCTCGCTCGACGAGATCATCGGGCGCACCGAACTCCTGCGCCAGGTTAGCCGCGGCGCCGAGCATCTCGACGATCTCGACCTGAACCCGGTGCTCGCCAAGGTCGATGCTCCCGAGGAGAAGCGTCGTTTCAACATCCCGACCTTCCGCAACGAAGTGCCCGACAGCCTCGATGCGCAGATGATCGAGGATGCCAAGGCGGTGTTCGAGCGGCGCGAGAAGATGCAGCTGACCTATACGGTGCGAAACACCCACCGCGCGGTCGGTACGCGGTTCTCGGCCGAGATCACCAAGCGCTACGGCATGTCGTCGTTGGCGGACGGCCATGTCCATATCCGCCTGCGAGGATCGGCGGGCCAGTCGCTCGGCGCCTTTGCGGTAAAGGGCATCACGCTGGAAGTGTTCGGCGATGCCAACGACTATGTCGGCAAGGGCCTGTCGGGCGCGATCATCGCCGTCCGTCCGATGGTCTCGTCGCCGCTGGAGACCAAGTCCAACACCATCATCGGTAACACCGTCCTGTACGGCGCCACATCGGGCAAGCTGTTCGCGGCGGGGCAGGCGGGCGAGCGCTTTGCGGTCCGCAACTCGGGGGCTACGGTGGTGGTCGAGGGCTGCGGCGCCAATGGCTGCGAATATATGACCAACGGCATCGCGGTGATCCTCGGCCGGGTCGGCAGCAACTTCGGCGCGGGCATGACCGGCGGGATGGCGTTCGTCCTCGATGAATATGGGGACTTCGAACGCAACGCCAACCCGGACAGCATCATTTGGCAGCGCCTGGCATCGGTGCACTGGGAGATGCGCTGCAAGGCGCTGATCGCCGAACATGCCGAGCGGACCGACAGCAAATGGGCGCACAGCGTCCTCGACGATTGGGATCGCTGGCGCAACCGGATGTGGCAGGTCTGTCCGAAGGAGATGATCGACCGGCTCGACAATCCGCTGAGCGACGCCCAGGCCGAGGTCGTTGCGGCCGAGTAAAGTTGGCCATCAGTACGGGGCTTGGAAACGCTGCGCTCGGCGCCGGTTTCCAGGCCCCGTAGTTGGGACGCGGTTGACATAGTTTTCGCCACTGTGAGCCGCATCACTTCGCGAATCGTCACAAACTGTAAACGCTGAGTTGCCAAAGAGGGGGTACCGATCGGTACAACTTCTTCCTATATTGGAGGCAACGGCGATCGTGGGCGCGCGGTCTGCATGGCGGAGCATGATGATGGCGCATTTTCAGACAAGTCGGCAGCCTTCCAGGATTTCTGCCAGGGCAGTCCTTTCCCCTGGAGGCCGCGCCATTCTGCTCGGACCGGCGGCTCGGCCACGGCATGATACACGACGTTTTATTACCGCGATGGTCGCACTCCTCTTCTTTGTCGGTCTCGGCTATCTGGCGGGCCACGAAGCCGAGTCGCTCGCGATCGGCATACTTGCCGCCGACCTCGCGTTCCTGGTCGCGGTGGCGGGCTGGTCGGCGGTCGTCGGCGCGGAACGCCGCCGGTAACGAGCCGCTTTGTCGCCCCGGAGCAACCGCCAGGGCTCCGGTGCGTATAAGCAGGCATGGTGCGTGCCCGGTTAGCTTTTCGTCTTTTCCTGATCGTGGTGGCGGCCGCGCTGGCGCTTGGTCTCTATCATTGGGGTAGGGGCCATCCTCAGGATATGCCCTGGACGCCATTATCGCTGGCCGATCCGGTCGGACGCTTCACCAATATGAAAATTGCCGGGCTGCGGTCCGATTTTCCAGCGTGCCGTCGTCTCCTCGATGCGGCGGCGGAAGATTATCGGGTGCTGCCACCGGTGCGCTCGGGCGCCAGTTGCGGCTATGCCGACGGCGTGTCGCTGTCCCAGGCGTCCGAGTTCGCCTATGCGCCCCGCGCCCAAATCTCCTGTTCCGTGGCGGTCGGCCTGTTCCTTTGGGAGAAACAAATCCTCCAGCCGGCTGCTCAGCGCCATTTCGGTCAACCTGTCGTCAGGATCGATACGTTCGGCAGCTACGCCTGTCGGCCCGTTCGCGGCGGCCGGGAAGGGCGGTGGAGCGAACATGCCAGCGCTAATGCGATCGACATCGCAGCTTTTCGACTGGCCGATGGGCGCAAGATCAGCATTGCCGGGCAGTGGACGGGCGAGGGGCCAGACGCCGCTTTTCTCCGTGACGTAAGGGATGGAGCCTGCACGATGTTTTCTACCACATTGTCACCAGATTACAATTCCTTGCACCGGGATCATCTGCATCTGGATCAAGCGTCGCGCAGCGGCTGGTCGTTCTGTCGATAGGCATGGGCCGAAAAGCTTCCGACCCGATGGCTCTCCCGAAAGGAAGAGGCTGAACAGAGAGAGTGTCAGGGCCTCTTACGTCCAGAGCCAGAGTCTCGCCGGTTGAAACCGTTTGACGGTTGCGCCATGCACTGGCGAACAGTTCGGCGAAGGTATCCCTCTTGTCTGCCCATCGGCATCAATCCCGGCTGCTCCGTCGATTCATCGGGTTGGCAGATTTTCTCGTGTCGGCCGGAGGCCTATGTACCGCACGCTGATCATCGGATGCGGCAATATCGCGGGTGGGTTCGATATCGAGCGACCGGCCGATGCTTTCCCCTTCACCCATGCGGGAGCCTATGCGCGCCACGGCGGTTTCGTCGTCGAGGCCTGTGTCGATCCCGATCGCGATCGCAGGACAGCGTTCCAGGCGCGCTGGCATGTCGCCGCTGCCGCGCCAGAGCTTGAAGCTCTGAATGCCGTGCCGGGCAGCTTCGACGTAATCAGCATCTGCTCGCCGACGGAGCAGCATGCCGGCAATGTCGAGGCAGCCCTCGCGCTGAAACCAAAGGCGATCTTTTGCGAGAAGCCGCTGGCGCCCTCGCTGGCAGACGCGGAGCGACTGGCCCTGCGCTGCAGAGATGCCGGTGTTCTCCTGGCCGTCAATTACACGCGACGCTGGGACCCGGCGGTGATCCGGCTGGCCGACGATCTCCGGCGCGGTGTCTATGGCGCCGTACGATCGGTCAGCGGGGTCTATGGCAAGGGTGTCGTTCACAACGGCGGCCATATGATCGACCTGCTGGCAATGCTGTTCGGCCGGCTCGAACTGGTCGCGGCCGGAGCGCCATGTTTCGATTTCTGGCCTGAAGATCCCAGCGTTCCGACGCTGCTGGTGGGCGATGGTGGCGTGCCGATCGCTGTGGCGGTCAATCACAGCGGTGATTATGCGCTGTTCGAGCTGACATTGGTGACCGAGGCCGGAACGCTGACGATGCGCGATGGCGGCGGCAACTGGTTCGAACGCCGCGCCGAAGCCAGCAAGGTCTTCGCCGGCTACAAGGTTCTGGATGCCGGGCGCGTTCGCGAGGGCGAATATGATAGGGCTATGCTGGCGGCCATAACCAATCTGGCCGATGCGATCGAGGGGCGCGCTCCCCTTGCCAGCGATGCAGGGAACGCGCTCTACGCGCAGGGATTGTGCGAAAAAATCAGGGATGCCGCGATGGCGGCGTATCCGAGGGTGAAGGGGATTTCATAGTGGGAGGCAAACTGGCTCTTCTCGGCGGTGAACCGCTGATCGGTACGCCGCTGACGTTGCTCAAGGCGATGGGTGAGGAAGAGGTCGAAGCCGCTGCTGCCGTCGTTCGCTCGGGGGTATTGTCCGCGTTTATCGGTGCGCCGGGTGAATTCTTCCTCGGCGGGCCGCAGGTTCGCGCTTTCGAGCGCAAGGCTGCCGACTATTTCGGGGTCAAGCACGCCATCACCGTCAACAGCTGGACATCAGGCCTGATCGCCGCGGTCGGCGCGATCGGAATTGAGCCGGGCGACGAGATCATCACCACGCCCTGGACGATGTCGGCGACGGCGATGGCGATCCTCCACTGGAACGCGCTGCCGGTCTTCGCCGACATCGACCCGGAGACGTTCAACATCGATCCGGCGAAGGTCGAGGCGCTCATCGGCCCGAGAACCAGGGCGATCCTCGCGGTGGATATCTTCGGCCAGTCCGCCGACATGGCAGCGCTGCGGGACATCGCCGATCGTTACGGACTGAAACTGCTCGGCGATACCGCCCAGGCGCCCGGCTCGCTGATCGATGGCAGATTTACAGGGACGCTGGCCGACATCGGCGGCTTCAGCCTTAATTATCACAAGCATATCCATTGCGGTGAAGGCGGTATCCTCGTCACCGACGATGATCGGCTGGCCGAACGGCTGTGCCTGATCCGCAACCACGCCGAATCGGTGATCAAGAGCGATGTACCGGCGAACCTTGCCAATATGATCGGCTATAATTTCCGAATGGGAGAGATCGAGGCGGCCATCGCTTCCGTCCAGCTCGACCGGCTCGATGATCGGGTAGCAACCCGTCAGCGCGCGGCGCGACAGCTCGATGAGGGACTCGGCAAGCTGCGGGGTATCGCAACGCCGAAGGTCGAGGCCGCCGGTACCCATGTCTACTATGTTTACGGCATGAAGTTCGATGAGGCCGAACTGGGCGTTTCGCGTGACCGGGTGGTCGCCGCGCTGCGGGCCGAGGGGGCTCCGGGCCTCGGCATCGGCTATCAGAACCTCCACCTGCTTCCGATCTTCCAGCAGAAGATCGCCTATGGCACCCAGCATTTTCCCTGGACGCTGGCCGAACGCGACATCGATTATGGACCGGGCTCCTGCCCCGTCGCGGAGCAGATTCATCGTGAAAGCTTCGTCGGCCTCAACCTATGCATGTGCGAGTTCGACGAGGCCGATATCGGCCAGGTGATCGAAGTCTTCGACAAGGTATGGGCAAATCTGGATCATCTGCGGTTATGATCCCAGCCTTCGATCACCTTGTCGGTGACCGCGTGGTGATCCAGCCTTTCCGGTTGGCTGACCTCACGATCGATTATGTCGGATGGCTCAACAATCCCGACGTCGTGCGATTCAGCAATCAACGTTTCCGGAGTCATTCGCTGGAAAGCTGTGCTTCTTATTTTCAGAGTTTTTCCGGAACGCCGAACCAGTTTCTTTCGATCAGATTGCGGTCGGACGATCGCGCAATCGGAACCATGACGGTCTATGCCTCGCCACAGCACGGCACAGCCGATGTCGGTATCATGATCGGCGATCCGGCCCAGCGCGGGACCGGTATCGGCGGAGACGCATGGCCGCTGCTCATCGACTGGCTGATCGAAGCGGGGGGCGTGCGCAAGGTGACTGCCGGCACGCTTCGCTGTAATATTGCCATGGTTAGACTGATGCAGCGCTCACGCATGCACGAAGAAGCTGTTCGTAAGGCGCAGGAGATCGTCCAGGGGCGGTCGGAGGACGTTCTTCACTATGCTCGCTTCAGAACCGACTGAATTGCCGGGCCCCCTGGCCGTGGTTTGCCATGATGCGGGCAGCGCCAACCTGATCATCCACTGGATCGCTCGAGATATTCTCGTCCCGGTGAGGGCCTTCATGGCCGGGCCGGCCGAAAAGCTATGGCAACAGGCCTTGCCCGATCTCGCTCTGCTCGGTTCTATTGAGGAAGTTCTGGATGGTGCGGGGTGTTTGCTGAGCGGGACCGGGTGGGCCACCGACATCGAACACAATGCGCGAGTGATGGCGGATACGGCGGGGATGCCCTCGATCGCCACTCTGGACCATTGGGTTAATTATTCCAGCCGCTTCTTCCGAAATGGCTCGACGCAGTGGCCCGATGCACTGGTCGTGGCTGACGGATGGGCGAAGCGATTGGCGGGAGAGCAGTTCCCGAAAATGCCTATCTGGCAATGGCCGAACCGATATCTCGAACATCAACTCGTGAATATAGGGCCGCCGTCCAGTGATGGCGACATACTGTATATTGGCGAACCTGCCCGGGATGATTGGGGCAGAGGCCGTCCCGGAGAGTTTCAAGCAATCGAATACTTCGTTGAGAAAATCCGATCGATGGAAAATTATGCCTCAAAACGCATAAGATTCAGGCCGCATCCTTCGGAAAATGCTGAAAAATATGATGCGATTATCAAATCGGTAGATTATGCTGCACTTGATGAATCGGTTTCTTTATCTGAATCTATAAATAGAGCTATTATGGTTGGGGGAATGGGGTCGGCCGCCATGGTCGTAGCGCTTGCTGCAGGCAGGGTGGTTTATAGCAGTATGCCGCCATGGGCACCTCCATGTCATCTTCCTCATGATGGCATCATTCATCTACGTGAAATGGATAGACCGTGAAATATTGCACGGTCTGCCTTCAACCCGATACTCGGCCCAATACGCTATTTACGCCCGAGGGCATCTGTCCAGCATGTGACTATTTCGATCGCTTGCGTGAGGTCGATTGGGAAGGGCGTTTTCGAATATTGCTGGATCTGATCGAGCCGTATCGCGCCCGCCGCCCGGGCCGCCATGATTGCATCATCGGGGTGAGCGGCGGCAAGGACAGTATGCGACAGGCGCTTTGGGTGCGCGACAAATTTGGCTTGAATCCCTTGCTCGCCTGTTTGGCCTACCCGCCGGAGCAAGTGACGGAGCGTGGTGTCGACAATCTGTCAAACCTGATCAACCTGGGTTTCGATGTCGTCGTTTCGGCGCCTGCGCCGGATCAATGGAGAGCATTGATGCGGGCGGCATTCCTTCGATTTACCAATTGGGCGCGATCGACGGAGATGGCGCTGTTCGCATCGGTGCCACAACTCGCGATCCGCTATCAGATCCCGCTGATCCTTTGGGGTGAAAATCCCGGTCTCCAGCTCGGCGATCTGAAAACGCTCGGTCGAACCGGTTATGACGGCAATAATCTGCGGAATATGAACACGCTGGCGGGGGGCGGTCTCGACTGGATGCTCGAAGACGGTTTCGAGTTCGCCGACCTGATCCCCTATCAATATCCCAGCCCGGAGACATTTGAGGCGCATCAGCTGCAGATCATCTATCTCGGCTGGTTCCTGGGCGACTGGTCGTTGATCAACAACGGGATGTACAGCGCCACGCAGGGACTGCAGATCCGAGATGATGGCGTTGAAAATACTGGCGATCTCGGCGGCGTTAGCGCCCTCGACGAGGATTGGGTCACGCTCAACCAGATGATCAAATATTACAAGTTCGGCTTCGGGCGCGTGACCGACTACGTCAATGAAGCGGTGCGCCATGGTCAGATGACGCGCGACGAGGGGATCGCATTGGTCGAGCGCTATGACGACGCCTGCTCGCCGGCCTATATCGCATCGTTCAGCGACTATATCGGTATCAGCGTCGACCAATTCTGGGATCAGGTCCATCGATCGGTCAATCGCGAGCTCTTCGATGTAAGCAATGACGGGCGTATCACCCGCCGGTTCAAGGTCGGGGTCGGTTTGTGAGCCGCAGGCTGATCGTCATCGTCGATTATGGCGTCGGGAACCTCGCTTCGGTGATGGGCGCCGTGCACCGTGCCGGCCATCGCGCACTTGTCAGCCGCCGTCCCGATACGCTGGCATCGGCCGACCTGCTGATCCTTCCAGGTGTCGGGGCCTATCGGGCGGCAATGGACTCGCTGCGGCGACATGACCTGGTCGAGATGATCAGGCATCAGGTGACGGGCGGAAAGCCTCTGCTCGGCATCTGCCTGGGAATGCAGCTTCTCGCCGAAAGTTCTCTCGAAAACGGATATTCCGACGGGTTGGGCCTCATCCCCGGAACGGTCGAGCCCCATCCCGCCGGGCTCCGCCATATCGGCTGGAACCACCTGCAGGTTCGACCCGATATATCGTGGGTAGCGGGGCTCGACGACGATCTCTTCTATTTCAACCACAGCTATTATTTCCGGGCATCAGACCGCGATCAGGTGGCAATGGCGTTCCACGGCGGCCCTTTCGCCGCCGCTGTCCAGCGCGATCACATCGTCGGTGTCCAGTTTCATCCCGAAAAAAGCCAGGGCGCCGGCGACCGGTTGATGACGCGACTGATCGAGGACATGACCGCATGATCCGCAAGCGCATCATCGGTGCGATCACGGTGCGGCAAGGCATCGCGGTTCAGTCCTTCGGCTACCGGCGGTATCTTCCGCTCGGCAAGCCCGAAGTGGTGGCCGCCAACTTCGATCGCTGGGGCGCAGACGAGATCGTCGTGACCAGCATCGATCGATCGGCGACCGGCGCGGGGCCGGATATGACCTTGCTCAAGCGCATGGCAGACAAGGGTTTAGCGACCCCGCTGGTCTATGGTGGCGGGATCCGCAATGTCGACGATGCCTGTGCCGTCATCGGCGCGGGTGCGGACCGGCTGTTATGCGATGCGTTGCTCCACGATGATCCGGCGATGATCGAGCAGATCGGCGGCGCGGTGGGCATACAGGCTGTGATCGGATGTCTGCCTTTGTCGATCGAGCGGGGTGTCCTGACCTGGTATGATTATCGCCAGCGCATCTCGAAGCCACTCAGCGCGGATCTTCGGGCCTTGATCGAGGCGGGAGCGCTGTCCGAATTGTTGATTACCGATTGGCGGCATGAGGGGGAAGCAGGCGGTTTCGATCCGATGCTGCTGGCTGTGGGGCGACTTGGCGTGCCGCTGATCACATTCGGCGGAATTTCCGAGCCGGTCGTTGCGAAATCCCTGCTCGCCAAGCGAGAGGTGGCGGCGGTCGCGATCGGCAATTTCCTGGGCTATCGCGAGCATGCGATCCAGAGGATGCGCGAAGCGATCGGCGATGGCGACCTGCGCAAGCCCTGCTACAGTCGGGAGGATGACTGACGATATGTCCGATGCCATCCAGCGTTGCACGCGATGCCTTTACACCACCGATCACCCGCTCGGCCTGACCATCGACGATGAAGGCATATGTTCGGGTTGCCGGATCCATGAGGAGAAGGACCAACTCGACTGGACAGCTCGTTGGCGCCGCCTCGAGGAAATCGTCGAGCCATATCGGTGTCGGAGCGGGCGGAACTACGACTGTATCGTGCCTGTCTCAGGCGGCAATGACAGCCATTTCATCGTTCACCTCGTGAAGGAACGGCTGGGGCTCCGGCCCTTGCTGGTATCCTACAACAAATATTTCAACACTCCGCTGGGCATTCGCAACCAGAGCAATCTGCGCATTCGGTTCGATTGCGACATTCTGTTCCAGAATGTGAACCCCAGATCGGTCCGGGAGATCACCCGCACCACGCTCCGGCGACTCGGCAGCATCTACTGGCCCTGCCTTGCCGGTCAGACTGTCTTTCCGGTGCAGACGGCGGTGCGATACGAGGTTCCGCTGGTCATCTGGGGTGCGCATCAGGGCCTGGAACAGGTCGGCATGTTTTCGCACGAGCACGAGGTCGAGATGTCGCGCCGCTATCGTGCCGATCATGACCTCATGGGCTACGAGGCCGACGACCTTCCAACCTTGTTCGATACCCTGGGCGAGGAACATATCTGGCAGTATCGCTATCCAGACGATGCGAGCCTCGACCGCATCGGCGTGCGCGGGCTGTATCTGGGCAATTTCGTGCGCTGGGATCCGAAGGCCCAGCACGAACAGATGGTGGCGACGCATGGCTATAAGGGCGCGCGCTTTTCCCGGACTTTCGATACTTACGATCATGTCGATTGCTATAATTTCATGGACCTTCACGACCACATCAAGTTGTTGAAGCAGGGCTATTCGAAGGTCACCGATCATGCCTGCCGTGAAATACGCCACGGACGGATCACGCGCGAACAGGGCCGGGCCCTGGTAGCCCGCTACGAAAATGCTCCGTTGCAGCATGTCGACAAATTCTGCGAATGGCTCGGAATGACCGACCGTGCGTTGGGGTTCATATTGGATCAGCATCGCGGGGCGCAGCACTGGACGCAACCGACTCCCAACCGGTGGGAGCGGACCGATGCACTGCCAGCGGGCGCGGCGGATATCGCGGGCGTCCGAGACAGTTTCACGGCTCAGACCGATCTGAGCTTTGGCGGCATAGATCGCTATGTAACGGTGGGAAAAGGGTATCCCGGGTGACGGAGGTTATTGCCACGACCGCCTATCTGGAAGGGCCCGGGAATCTTGTCTTCCGGGAAGAGAAACTGGATGCTCCGGGGCCTTGCCAGATATCGTGCAAGACTTTGGCGAGTATCATATCGCCGGGAACGGAACTGGCTGCCTGGCGGGGAATGCCCCCTCTGCGACCCGGGCCGATTTATCCGCGTCTCGTTGGCTATTGCAATGCGGCGGAGGTCGTTTCTGTTGGCCGCGATGTGACCCAGGTCTCACCTGGCGACCGGATTTTGAGCTATGCTTCGCATCGCACGCATTTCCTGCTGGATGAGGACGATGTTCTCCTTCGGCTGAACGATCGGATGGACTCGGTGCCTGTTGCTTCGACCTATTTATTCCATCTGGGCTATAACGCCTTGCTCCGGACGTCCGCCCGCGCAGGATCCAGAGTTTTGGTGATCGGGCTAGGCGCGCTCGGTCTGACCTCGGTCGCGATGGCAGATGTTGCGGGTGCGGATGTCAGAGCGGTGTCCGATCATCCGGGTGCGGCCGCGATCGCCAGGGAATATGGAGCCCGCTCGGTTCACAACCGGGCGGATATCGAAGCGATCCGCGCGGGCTGGGACGGCCGTGGCGCCGATATCGTGATCGCAACGACCGGAAGCTGGACGGACTGGCGCACGGCGATCGAGGTCGCCGCGCCGCTCGGCACGATTGCCGTTCTTGGCTTTCCGGGCCGGGGGGAAGAACCACCCTCGTTCAACCCCCTCGACAGCCAGTTCTTCTACGATAAGCAGTTGCGGATCGAGGCGGTTGGCATGTCGCCGGAGAAACGCGACGGACAAGGTTTCCTGCGCTTCAACCAACGGGACAATATCCGGTATCTGAGCGGATTGATCTCTAGCGGGCGCCTGCAGCCATCTGCGATCATCTCGGGGCATTTTGAAGGACTGAGACTTGCCGACGCTTATGAAGCGCTCGCGTCGCGCCGGTCTTCGCCGATTACTTTCGCGCTGGACTGGCAATGATGATACCAGCCGCCGTCATCGGTTGTGGCCGCATGGGTGCCTTCACCAGCGCCTCCGTGCGGACCTATTCGCCGTCCTACTGGCTACCGCTTAGCCATGCGGATGCCCTGGCGCTTCACCCCGACGTTGCGCTCAAGGCCTTTTGCGATGTCGATCCGCAGGCAGTCGAGCGGGCGCGTGAGGCCCATGATGTCGCAGCGGGGTTCACCGACCTCCATGAGATGCTTGATCAGGTCCGACCACGTTTGCTCGGCATCGCGACCCGAACCGTCGGTCGCACCGATATCATCGAGACAGCTCTCGGACGTGGCGTCGAGGCGCTCCATGTCGAAAAGCCGCTGTGCAACACGGTTGCCGAACTCGATCGCCTGGAAGCCCTGCTGGATCGGTCGGGCGTTCACATCACCCTGGGTACCGTCAGGCGACATCTGGACGTCTACCGGGTGGCACGCGGGCTGGCCGGATCGGGGGCCTATGGCGCAATTTCGGAGATCAGAGGCTGTTTCGGCCCGGGGGCGCTGTATTGGTCACATCCGCATACCGTGGACCTGATCCTTTACCTAGCCGCGGGCAGGGAGGTGGTCGGCGTTCAGGCGCATCTGTCGAACGTCGAATATGGCGATCGCAAGACGCGGATCGAATCCGATCCGATCGTCGATTTCGCGATCATCATGTTCGACGATGGCGTGATCGCGCATATCGGTCGCGCGCTGGGAATGAATGTCGAGATCGCCTGCGAGCGGGGGTCGGTGACGGTGCTGTCCGACGGACATGCCATCGAACTGATGTCCTTCGAAGGTGACAACCCCTATCCGGTTCGAGAGCATTTCGACGGCAAGGTGGATCTGTTGCCGCCACAAGGGAGCTTCGGCCCCGTGTCGCAATTGGTATCCTGTCTTAAGGGCGACAAGGATGCGCTCCTGTCCAATGCGGATATCAAGCGGGACATCGTGCGGGGACAGCGCATCCTGTTTGCCATGATGCAGTCGCATCTCTGCAACTCGACAATGATCGGCCTCGACGCAGTCGATCCCGAACTGGATATACGGGCGCTCACGGCTGGCCGTCCGGCTTGATAGGCAGCCGATAGAATGAAGAGGCTTTTGCTCGACCTTTGGATGATCGACCGGTTCATCCGGCTGCATATCCGGATGTCGTCCTGGTTGTTTCGACGCTTTCCGCCGATCGGCCGGTGGCTGAGCCTGATCATGGACCGTTTCCTGATGATGGGATGGGGGATAGACCTCATGTCGGATTCGATCCGCGTACGATCGCTGACCATTTCGCATCCGGTCGGTGTCCTGCTGGGCGGAAACGGAATCCACTCGGAGGGCCGCGTCGCCATCATGGCGGGGGTCAAGTTCGTCGGTCGAAAACCCAGTGACCCTGAATATCTTCGTCGTCACGCCGAACGGCGGGTATTCGTGCTTGGCGACAATGTCGTGATCGGTAGCAACAGCGTGGTCGTCGGGCCGATTGACATCTGCGACAACGTCGTCATCGGGTCTCTGTCATTGGTCAATCGATCGATCACCGAACCTGGGCTATATGTCGGCTGCCCGGTGCGGAAAGTCGGTGACGAGATTCCGACCGACGAATGGGTCGCGCACCTGCCCCGTCCTCAGTAGGAACAGGCGATGAATGTGGTCAAGGAACTGGCAGGTTTCCTGCGATGGCGGCTGATACCGGTCCGCTATGCCGGCAAGATCGCGCGTAGCCTTCCCGGTCGTGCGCCCAAGCCGCTGCCCCCACGGGATCCGTCGGTGGCCCGCCTACGGCAAACAGGCTGGGTGCCTGCTCCCGTCATCCCGGCCGAGGTACTGGGGCGGATAAGGGACAAGTATCTACCGCGCGCGGATGCCGTGGTCGCGAAAAAGGGCGGTCACCCCTTTACCAGCCTTTTCCATGGCATGGATATCGGCCCGGACGATCCGATCTGCCAGCTCGCATTTTCGCGTGAACTGCTCGATACCGTGCACGACTATTTCGGCGGGCGCTTCCGGTATAATTCTATCCAGATCGCTTACAGTTGGCCGACCGAGGGCCCACTGCATCAGAGCCAGCTATGGCATCGCGATTATGGCGACACGCGCAGCTTCCATTGGGTGGCGTATCTCAATGATGTGCCGGATGACGAGGGCGGACCATTTACCTTCGTCGATGTCAAAGCGACACGCCGGATCGGCACTTCGGCGATCATACGCCGGATCGATGATGAACGTTTTCGCCGGGAACTGGGCGATGGCGAAATCCATCGTTTCCTTGGTGAAGCGGGCGAAGGGATATTCGTCGATCCCTCGCTTTGCTATCATTTCGGATCGCGTTGCCGCCGGCCTCGCTTTGCGATGTTCGTGACCTTCTCGACCGATACGCCTTTCACCGCGGCCACCGATATGGTGGAGCGCGATCGGGAGAAGCTGATCGAAACCGCCTGTGTTCTCCGCCCCGATCTTAGCCCGGATTATGTCCGTGCGATCCTAACCGTCTGAAAAAAGGCCCTATGAGCAAGCCTCGCATATTATTCTTCGCGCGTGGATATCAGGCCGATTTCTACCCGGCGCTGGTCGACGATAGCTATGATGCGGTTTTCGTGACCCTGACGCGCGGGGAAAAGGCGAGGGTGGAGGCGAATGGCCGAACGGTGGCCGCCTGCTTCGAAGAGGATTTCGACAGCCTGCAACCGGCGGCGGTGCCAGACAATTATCTCGGCAAATCCTATATGGCCGATCGCTTTCTCGGTCGTTTCGATCATGTCCGCCGGCGTGAGATATTGGGCAAGGAGATCGCCTTCTGGTCGCAGTTGCTCGATAGGAACAGGCCCGCGGCGGTGGTCAACGAGCTGGTTGCGATCGAGATATCCGAAGTGCTGCTGATCGAGAGCCGGCGCCGGGACATCCGGTATCTCGCGCCGATGAATTGCCCGGTCGAAGGCTATTTCTACTGGATGCCCAATCCTCTCTCGCTGTCGGCGCGTTATCTCGATCCCGTCACTGCCGGCGACCGTGCGCGTGGTCTGGCAAAGGCATATGCGACCGAAGTCCTGCAGAAGAACTATCGGCCTTTCTATGTCCGAAATCTCGCACGTCGGCGGGCGTGGCGGCCGCTGGGGGCCGCAGCGTTGAAATATCTGTTCTGGCAGCTTCGAGAAATCGGTCGGGGCAACAGCTTTCGCTACGAAGATTATCGCGAGGAATATGGCAAGCGGCTGGCGGTCTATCTGCGCAGCCTGACGACACGCTACGACCGGCTCGAGGATATCGATCCGCAGACCGAGCTGATCTTCTATCCGCTCCACCAGGAGCCGGAAGCGACGCTCAATTACATGTCCGAGTTCCACGCCAACCAGGTTTCCACCATTGAGAACCTGATGAAGTGCCTGGGGCCGCAACAGGCGTTGGTCGTCAAGGAACACCCGGTCGACAAAGGCGCATTGCTGCGCAGCAAATTCCTGGATCTCAAACGCCGCTACTCGTCGCTCTATTTCCTGCCGGCGGAAATTCATGGCCGCCAGGTTCTCGATCGGGCGAGCCGGGTCGTGACGTTGACGAGTTCGGTGGGTTGGGAAGCGGCCGCCGCAGGCCGCAGCGTCTATGTCCTCGGTGAGATTTTTTTCGACCAGTTGCCCGGGATCACCCGGATCGAGAGCTTTGGTCAACTGCGCGCCGAACTGCGAAAGCCCCCGCGTGACGAAACAGAACTTACCCCCGAAATCTTCGAGAAATTCGTCGCCGGAATGGTAGAGCGGTCCCAGCCGGGGAATCCGTTCCAGCATCACGGTCTCTTTTCCCCGGAGAATGTCGCCCATGTGGTGGCCGCGATCCGTCGGGCTGCATCGCTCTGACGAGATCCCAACATGTGTGGCGCTTGTCCTTGCGTTTCGTCGCCTTGGCGCGCTCCGGGCAGGTCGGCTTCGTGGCGACGAACCTCGCGGCCAATCTGATCGTGATCGTCCGCAGCTATGTGACGATGCAAGCGCTCGATTATCGCGATCTCGGGGTTGTCACGGTGATGCAGACGGTGATGATGCTGGTCGGCACCCTGCAATTCGGCGTGCTGAACGGCGGCTATCGTCTGCTCTGCTCGGCCGATGCGGAAGAGGGGAAGGCGATCAACAATGTCGCCTATAGCTGTTTTGCTATTATCGCCGTCGCAAGCCTGGTTGCGGGGCTGGTGGTGGATGGGATGTTCGCGGCGAACGTCGCGCTGTGGATCACGCTGATCGGTATCTCAGCCGGCGCGCTGACTCTCATCCGAAGTTGGGTCAACAATCAGATGATCGCGGCGGGGATGCTCGCTTTGCTTAACCGCGTCACCATCTGGTCGGCCCTGCTGTCGCTGCTCCCCTTGCTGTTGCTCGATCGGATGCCGCTGACCGCCTGTATCCTGTCGGTCGCCGTCCAGCCGGCTCTGTTTGTTCTGGTGGTATTAGGCGCGCAGCCTGCCTTGCGGCCTGGAGCCTGGAGCCTCGATCACACGCTCCTCCGCCGTATTTTCACTGCCGGCTTCTACATTTTTCTTTCGGGAATGCTGCTCCAGCTCAACGCGCAGATCGAGCGCTGGTATGTCGTGCGTGATCTCGGGCTCGATGCCCTGGGGCATCTCTATCTCGCTTTTCTGGTGATCAATCTGTTCGCGATCATTCCCAACGCGATGCAGTCGCTCTTCCTGCCGCGGATCGTACGGGCCTGGGATCGCAGGGATGGGGAGGCCGTCAGCGGCGACATGCGGCGGCTAGCGCTGGGCAGCATCGTCTATTGCGTGGGAGCGGGGCTGTTGCTCATATTTGCGGCTCCGCCGATCATAAGCCTGATCCTGCCCCGCTATGCCGATGATCTCCTTTATGTGTACCTGATCCTGCCCGGCCTGATCCTGTACACGGTCGGAAGTGCAATCGGCGTGATCTTCAATGTACTGATCCGCTATCGCAGCTATAACATCGGCTTTGGAGCCGGGACGGTACTGACCGTAACGGCCTTTGCCGCCGCTCCGCTTTTCGCTATTCGCTACAGTCTGGAGGAGGTGAGCGTCATCAAGTCCGCCGCCTATGGACTGAGCGGCGCGATTTTCCTGGCTGGCTTCTGGCTCCTCTCGCGGGAGTTCGAAATCTTTCGTTTTGGAGCGCGTGGGAAGGCAGAAGCGAGATGAGCATCTTCCGGGTTCGCGATTACCTGTCCGTGCTGCTCTACAGGATCGCGGCCGGTCTGTTTGGAAGCTTTGGGCGTCGCGTTCGCGTGGTCTGGCCGATGCGGCTGGTGGGGCTCAAGAATATGCATCTGGGCGACGACGTCACCATCGCGAACATGGCCTATATCGCCGCCCTGCGAGAATTCGACGAGGAGCCCAGGCTTTCCCTCGGCAACGGCACCCGGCTTGGCGAGTTCGCGCATGTCGTCTGTACGCACTCAGTCACCATCGGTCGCGACGTCCTCGTTGCCAACCGGGTCTTCATCAGCGATTGCGACCACGCCTACCGCGACATCTCCATCTCGGTGCTTCGCCAGGGATTGGACAAGGGCCGGCCGGTATCGATCGGCGACGACAGCTGGATAGGTGAGAATGTGTGTATCGTGTCGGCCAGCATCGGGCGGCACTGCGTGATCGGCGCGAACAGCGTCGTCACGCGCGATGTGCCCGATTATTCCGTCGTTGCGGGCGCCCCAGCCCGGATCGTCCGCCGCTATTGCGCCGACCGGCAAAGTTGGCTGCCTACTGACATTGACGGCGCCTTTAGGAACAACGATCAGGTCGATGCGCCCGCGACAGCGCAATCGTCCGTGCAGGGGTAATTCATGGCCACGCTCGCGTTGAAGAGCAGTTTCGTTCAAGGGCAGCTGTTGCGGCGCTCTGCGCTGTTGGTAGCCTTTTTGCTGAGCGGCGGTAATTCGATTTTCCCGCGTGTTCCGCTTGCCGCTTTGCTGATCGTGATCTGCGTAATCGCACTCGGAGGTAAATCTCTGGCAAGACGCGAGTTTACGGGTTGTTTTCTAGTTCTTCTCGCCACCTTCGTCGTGGCGATGCTGGGTGCTGACGGCATAGTGAGCGCATCGATGCTCATTCGTTTTACGAACTTCATTCTCGGGTTGATGGTTCTTAGTCTTTACGTCGAACTTGGGCGGAAAGCATTTACGGATGACATCTATCCGCTGCTCAAGTTCATGTGCTATCAGTCGATAGCAACGACAGCCCTTGGCACTATCGTCCCGGGATTGTTCACGCCCTTCTACGTCAATGAAACCACGTATAACACTATCGGCCTGATATTGACCTTCAATCCCGGCGCTGACGGTGGCAACCCGATCGTAAGATCATCTGGCTTTTTCTTCGAACCGGGCGTTTTCCAGTTCTACCTGAATATGTTTCTGTTGCTCGCCGCTTTCGTGCGAGGCGATCCGAAGCATATGGCCCTTGGCCTGATCGCAGTGTTGTGTACGCAGTCGACCACAGGCCTCGCTATCTCCGCCATTCTGATGGTCGCCTATTTCGTGCAGCGCCTTAAGGACGCTCCGTCCTATGGCAATTTGTTGATCACGATCCTTTCGCCAATCCTGCTCATTCCCTTCGCCATGCTTCTGTCCTCCAACGTCGAGGACAAATTTTTCGGTACCAATCGCGGTTCATCCTGGGCGCGCCAATATGATACCTTTACCGGCTTCGCAGTTGCCGTCGAAAATCCCCTTGTCGGAATAGGGTTCGACTATCAGCGGTATTTCGAAGAATCCTATCATCTTGGATATAAAGAAAGCGAGCTGGATACCAATACACTTACCGATCGCCCAAACTCGAACGGGATTGTCACCGCATTCTACAGTCTTGGTTTTCCCCTCGGATTGATATTTTTGTTTGGCCTCTACCGACAATTGCTGATTGATCGGAGACTGTTGGCATTTGCCTTGATGTTCCTGTCTTTTTCGACCGAAGCTTTGTTGTTCACGCCGTTCGCGCTGATGTTCGTATTCAGCGGATTGCTCGTTCGGCCACAACAGCGTTAGCGCCTTGGAACCGCCGGCAATCGTGAGAAAGAAACTTCTGTTCATTGGCATCAACTATTATGCCTATGTCGGACGACTGCGCGATGCATTCGAGCAGGCAGGTTATGATGTCGATTATCGGGAAATCGAGCCTGTGGATTTTCTGTCGAAGACGCGCAAGAAATTCATGCCATCCATGTATTGGCGCCGGCTTGCCGATTATCATAACCGGATCATAGATGAGGCGGCAGATACGCAATATGATATCGTTCTGTTCATCCAGGTGCATCATTTCGCTCCGGCGCAGATCGATCGACTGCGGTCCAGCCAACGCAATGCGACATTCGTCCTTTATAATTGGGATTCGCTAACCACGCACGACTATCGGCCTTGGTTGGGATATTTCGACAAGGTTTCGACTTTCGACCCAGCCGACGCCGAGGCTCTTGACGTCAACTATCTGCCGCTTTTCGCACTGGACGATTATTTCGAGGCCGATCAGCGCCGAACCAAGGATTTCGATCTCTATTTTGTAGGAGCGATCGGCACCTTCTATCGCTTCGATGCTCTGGCGAAGCTGTCAAGCTATTGTCATGATCGCGACATCCGGGTCTTCTTTCACTTGAAGTGCAGCCCGCTCATGATGATACGGTTGCTCCTCAGCGGCCGCAGGCTTCCGGGAATGACCTTCCGTTCGCTCGGCTTCGCCGGCATCATCGATCTGATCGAGCGGTCTCGCTGCGTTTTCGATTTCGCCAATCATCGCCAATCGGGCTACACGATGCGACTTATCGAAAACATGTGCGCGGGATTGAAGGTGGTTACGGAAAATCCACGCGTAGAGGGAGAAGATTTTTACAGGGCGGATCGATTTCTGGTGCTGAAAGATGTGGACTTCAAGAATCTGCAATCATTCATCGAGCGACCGATAACGTCGCATCTCGATACGGAGCAGTTTCGTATCGGTTCATGGGTATCGAAGTTGTTATCATGATTCGTCTGCTTTTATCCAAGATCGTCCAGCGGATGCGCTACTATTTCTACAGGGCGCAGGGGTATGATATTCACCCTACCTGCGAACTCGAGCGCGGGCTCAACCTCGGTCGTTTTTTCAAGAGTGGGATCCATGTCGGAGCCTATACGATCCTGACATCGGACGTTACGATCATGAGCCATCGTCTCATCCCGCGCCCGTCGCAGCAGCGCTATGTCGGCGAGCCAATCCATACCTATATCGGGTCGTGGTGCGTCATCGGGATTGGCGCAACGATCAAGGCGGGGGTGAGGATCGGGGACAATGTCGTGGTCGGCGCCGGGTCAGTCGTCACCAGGGATGTTCCGTCCAATTGTATCGTGGTGGGAAATCCAGCGCGGATCGTGCGCGAAAATATCGACATGGAAGGGCTGCGCATCTAGGCGATGCGCGATTGAGGATCGCCGACACAATGCCCACGTTAAGAAAAGCGCTGTTGAATGTTGCCAATGCCCTGCTCAAGCCGGCGGGCGTCCAGCTCTATCGTCGCGGCTGCGACATGGAGTCGGTGCTGCACATCATGGCAGATTGGAAGCCGAAGCTTGGAACCGTGCTCGATCTCGGCGCGGCACGGGGGCATTGGAGTCGGATGGCACTGGACCTGTTTCCGAGCGCCCGCGTAATCGGGATCGATCCGCTTCAGGAACGCGAGCCTTATCTGTCCAGGATCAAGCAGCATCACGCGCGCTATGACTATGTCATGGCCGTGGCCGGCGAAGAAGATGGTGGGACGGCAGAGCTGTCCGTGACCGGTGATCTAGATGGCAGCACCGTCGATGGCCGCGAGGGCGTACGGCGGTCGGTGTCGGTTCGATCGGTCGATGGACTGGTCGCCGAAATGGATCTGAAAGGTCCGTTCTTCCTGAAATTCGATACCCACGGGTTCGAACGCCCTATTCTTGACGGGGCAGGGGAGACGCTCGCCAAGACCAGCTACATCGTGATGGAGGCTTATAATTTCCGCCACACGGATCAAACGATGCTGTTCCACGAAATGATCGCTTTTCTCGAGACCAAAGGCTTTCGTGTCTTCAATCTCGTCGACATCCTTCAGCGTCCCGACGATGGCGCGCTTTGGCAGGTCGACCTCTTTTTCGCGCGTCATGAAGATCCGATCTTCGCAAGCAACAGCTATCGCCGTGTTTGATTCTGCGAATGACCCGGACGAGAGTGTCGTTCCGGACCATGCCCTGTCGAGCGAATGTGTCGAAGCGATGGGCTATGCCGTCTATAATGGCGAGCTGGCCGATATCCCGATCCGGCGTCCCTGTTCGACGATCCAGACGATCAGTCCGATCTCCTACGGCAATTCCACCCGGGACACGCTTTATCGCGATGCGATGCAGCAGGCCGACTGGCTCTGCCTCGATGGCGTCTATTTCGGGCTGGCCAGCATCGTCCTGCACGGCAAGACCACCCGGCCCAATCAGGGCCCGGATATCTTCTATCATCTCATGGCGCGCCTAGAGGCGAATCATGGCCGCGCATTCTTTCTGGGTGCTTCGGAAGCTACGCTGACGAAGATGAGGGGCCGTGCCGCGCGCGATTATCCGAATGTCACGGTTGCGAGCTATTCGCCGCCGTTCAAGCCCGAGTTCATGCCCGTAGACAATGATGTGATGATCGCGGAGATCAACGCATTCAGGCCCGACGTTGTTTTCCTTGGCATGACCGCACCGAAGCAGGAAAAGTGGGGCTATCTTCACCGTGACCGGCTCGATGCCGGGCTTGTCGTCGCAGTGGGCGGTGTGTTCGACTGGTTTGCCGGTAATCGCAAGGAGATCGCGCGTATCTGGTGGAAGCTCTATCTCGCCTGGCTGATCCGCACGATCGACCGGCCCGAGATCCTCAAGCGCTTTCCCATGATCGGCCTGTTCTTCTGGCATCTCCTGCTCGCGCGTATCGGCATCAAAAGGTATCCGGCATGTCCGACACGAAGCTGAAGCTGGCAATCATCGGTGCGGGCCGGATGGGAATTACGCATCAGGCGATCATCAACACCCATCCCGAGGTCGAGGTGGTCGCGATCGCCGATCCATCGACGCTGATCACCAAGCTTCTCTCCAAATATGCCAGGGTCAAGACCTACAAGGACCATCGCTCGCTGCTGGAGAAGGAGAGCCTCGACGCGGTCCTTCTGTGCACGCCGCCAGCGCTCAACCGCGAAATATTGCACGAGGTCCACAAGCGAGGGTTGCACGCGTTCGTCGAAAAGCCGTTCGCACTGTCGGCTGCCCATGGCGCTGAGCTAACCCGCCTTTTCGAGGACAGCGGTCTCGTCAACCAGGTCGGCTATGTGAACCGCTTCAACGACATGTTCGTCCGCGTCCGGGATCTGGTCGGCGCGGGCCTGCTGGGGACGCCGTTGCGGTTCCGAAGCGAGATGTACAGCCGTACCATCATTGGCGAGCAGGGCGAGGAGGGGTGGCGCGCCACCCACGCCAGCGGCGGCGGCGCCATGTACGAGATGGCCAGCCACGCGATCGACCTGATCAATTTCCTGTTCGGCCGGCCTGACCGGGTCGGCGGCACCTGCCTGACGAAGGTGTGGTCTAAGCAGGTCGAGGACATCGTCGCCGGCAGCTACTTCTATCGCTCCGGTCTGACGGGATCGATCAACGTCAACTGGAGCGACCCGAGCTATCGAAAGCCCACCAACAAGATCGAACTCTTCGGCACGGCCGGCAAGCTGCTTGCGGACCAGCATGGCATGAAGATATTTCTCACCGATGCCGCGCCCGATCATGGTCTGGAGGCCGGCTGGAACCAGCGCTACATCACCGATGTCGCTACCAATGTGCCCTTTTATCTGCGGGGTATCGAGTTCACCGCACAGCTCTGCCATTTCATCGACTGCATTCGAGGCCGCGCCCAGAGCCGGTGCAGCTTCGCGGATGGAACCGCGGTGCTGGAAGTGATTGACGAGATGTTCCGCGACGCAGTCGCGTTCGCGCCGGCTGCGGAAGGCGTGCCGGCATGAGCCGCATCGATCGCGTCGTCTTCGGCGACAACCAGTTCTTCGGCATCAACCATATGTCGCAGGACAAGGCACAGGAACAGGCTGAGCGCTTTGCCGATATCGAGCCGATCTTCGGCGTCTATGATCAGGCGTTCGACGCTGGCGTCCGTGCGGTGATGCTCAACAGCAACGAACGAGCGATTGCGATCTGCGATCGGTTTCGCGCGCGTAAGTCTGAATATCCGTCGATCGCCTGGTATCCTTCGATCCCCTATCCGCACAAATATGCCAATATTGTCGCCGAGAAGGGGATGGTCGGGGCGCTCAATGCGATGCTCTTCGCCGAGGGCACCGGTTCGGCGCTGGGCAAGATCGCGCGCGGCGGCATGGCACTGGCGACGCTCGACGCGGTGCGGTTGATGAAACTGCTCGTCGACCAGGAAATGGGGATGTTTCGTGGTCTCGATGTCCGCGTGGTGTTCCTCCAGAATATAGTTACCGATCTGATGCTCGGCTACGACCAAGCCGAGATCCTCGGCGAATATTGCGCGCATATCCACAAGGCCTACGGCGCCTTGCCGGGGTTGATTACCCAAAATATGCCGCTTCTGCGCCGCAAGCTCATCGAATGGGGGGTACGCGATGTCGTCATCTGCTCATCGATCAACAAGATCGGTTATCTCATGTCGCCCGGGATCGACGCCTATGTCGACGCGCTCTCCGCGAATGACGGCAATGCCTATCCGATGATGGCGATGTCGACGCTGGCGTCCGGCGCAATTCCGGCTCCTGAGGCTTACGCCTTCATCAACGAGTTGAATGTTCAGTCCGTCGTCTTCGGAGCGTCCTCCCGGCGTAATATCGACCAGACGGTCGACCTGATCGGTCGTCGGGAATGAGCCGCACCCTGATCACCGGTGGCGCGGGTTTCATCGGCTCGCGCCTCGCGCTGCAACTGATCGAGGGCGGACATGAGGTCCGAGTGGTCGATACCCTCTCTCCACAAATCCATGGCGAACATCCCGAACGTTCGGATCTCTATCAATCGATCGCGGGTAAGGTCGATTTCGTCCAGGCCAGCGTCACCGACCGCGCCGCAATGACCGCGGCGCTGGCGGATGTCGATGCGGTGGTTCATCTCGCAGCGGAAACCGGCACGGGGCAGTCGATGTACCGGATCGAGCATTACAGCGCGGTCAACATCGGCGGCACCGCGCTCATGCTCGATATCCTCGCTAACATGGCGCATCGGGTGAAGCGCTTCGTCGTGGCATCTTCGCGCTCGGTGTACGGTGAAGGCAAGTATCGGTCGCCCGAACTGGGCGTCGTCTATCCCGGCCCGCGAAACGCAGCCGATATGGAGACGGGCGATTTCGCCGTGAAATATCCAGGGGCGGTTGCGCCCCTGCAACTGCTCGCCACCGATGAGGAGTCGAAGCTACACCCATCCTCGGTCTACGGCATCACCAAGCAGGTGCAGGAGCAGATGGTGATGACCGTGTGCCCCACGATCGGGATCGAGCCGGTGGCGTTCCGCTATCAGAATGTCTTCGGCCCGGGTCAGTCGCTTTCGAACCCCTATACCGGCATCTTGTCGATCTTTTCGACGCTGATCCTCAACGGGCAACCGATCAATATTTTCGAGGACGGGCTTGAGAGCCGGGACTTCGTCTATGTCGATGATGTCGTCCGCGCGACGGTCCTCGGAATAGAACATGCCGGAGCGGCAGGGGGCATTTTCAACGTCGGCACCGGGGTATCGATCAGCGTGCTGGACGTTGCCGAAGCGCTTGGACGTCATCTCGGTCGACCGAGCGAACATTGGATAAGCGGTAACTACCGAGCAGGCGATATCCGCCACAATCATGCCTGCACCCAACGCATTCGGGACCGCCTCGGCTTCGTACCGGAATGGGACTTCGAGCGCGGCATTTGCGCGTTCGCGGAATGGGTGAGGGCCTCTTCGCCAACGGTCAGCGCCTATCAGGATTCCCTCCGCGAAATGCGCGATCGAGGGCTGCTGAAATAAGGGGGAGGGTGCCTGGGTGACCATCAGGCGATCGCCCGTGTTCAAAATGGATATCGCTACGGAACGGGCTTGCGCATTGTAGGAATCGAGGAGGGGGCCTTGTCGAAAAGAAGAAAGCGGACGCGGCGCATCTATCGCCAGGCCGCGTCGCGGGTGCTTACGGCAATATTATTGGCGGCGGTCATTGTCGGTGGGTTCCTGATCCTTCACGTCATGACTCAGGATCCCAATCTATATGCGCCACCACCGGATGTAGGGTCGTAGAATCGGCGGCAACGCCAAAATATCCGCCCCAACAGAAAAGGCCGCGTCAAACAGACGCGACCCTTCTGGTCATTTAGTGGTCGATCAACGTCTGACGCTTGATCAGATTTTGTTGATTGCGCCCTTTACGGCGCCTTTCGCCTTCTGGATATCGCCCTTGGCTTCCTGGGCGTCACCTTCTGCGCGAAGCTCCGGATTGTTCGTTGCGTCGCCTACGGCGCGCTTGGCCTTGCCGATAGCTTCGTTGGCATGACCCTTGGTCTTGTCGAGCATCTCGCCCATCATAAATCTCCTGTCGTCAATGACTAAGAGAAGAACGGATGTCTTTCCAAAAGGCTCCATTAATTTTCGATAAGGTTGGAGCACCACATGCCGGTTAGGCGGCTGACATCGAGCGATTGAAGTACAGAGCCTGGCTGATTGCGGCCTTGATCGTCGCCCGCTGGAAAGGCTTCGTTATCAGGAAAGCGGGTTCGGGGCGCTCGCCGGTGAGCAGTCGTTCGGGATAAGCGGTGATGAAAATCACCGGCAGGTCGAACTCCTGCAGTATCTCCTGCACCGCTTCAACCCCCGAGCTTTCGTCGGCCAGGCGGATATCCGCCAGGACAAGGCCCGGCGGATTGGCGCGGGCGGCTGCAACGGCCTCGATATGGGTGACGGCGATTCCGGTCACCCGATGGCCGAGATCGGTCACCAGATTATCAAGGTCCATCGCGATCATCGGTTCGTCCTCGATGATCAAAACGCTCGTCGGGGTCTGACGTTCGATCTCTGTGCATGCCTCCGCGGCGAGCCTTTCAACCTCCGCTCGGTCGCAGCCCATCAGATATGCGGCATCCTCGGGAGTGAAGCCCTCCATCTCGGTCAAGAGCAATGCCTGCCTCGACCGGATGGTGATGCGATCGCAAACGATCCCGGAACCAGTGTCCGAGTTTTGTTCGCATTGCTTATCCCATTGGCGAATCAGTGCTGCGTAAAGGCCCAGCCGCCGATCGACGTCACGGGGAAAGGCCTCGGGCGCGGCCACGATCGTCTCCAGCGAAACGCGGACGAGTTCATCACCGACACGCTGCAGGCCCGTAAGGGCGCGGGCATATCTGCGAAGGAAAGGTAGATGGGGAGCAAGCTCACGGCCAAGGGTCACTGTCCTACTGCTCCTGTAACGATATCCTGACCGAACGCAGCGCCGATGCGAAGGTTGCACCGGTGCTACGCGCTCGACGAGGTGTAAAATTGCTTAGTTTTCGTTGCCCGGCTTGCTGGCGGAACCCGATCGCACTTTGGCTGTGCCGTCGTTTGGTCCATTGATTTCGCTGCCGATGGCGACGTCACGCCGAGATTTGCGGGTTGCGCGTTTCAGGTCGACGGCTTGTTGCGCAGGCTGGTTGACGGTGACGGGGGATCCCCGATCCGCATCGGCGACTTGACTGCCCACCTCAAGAGAAGCGGCGCTATTCGCGCTCGCGCCAATCTGTGCCGAAGCCGCCGCCGAAACGAGACCCAGGGCGATCGCTGAGCCTCCAAGAAAAATACTCTTCATGTCGTTCCATTCCTTTGGCAGCGACGCGTTATCGCTGGGCATGATCCGACCGCTATCATGCGGCGATCATATCGCTTTCTTGCGGGTAGACACCGGCGAGCACCTGATCGAAATGCTCGCGGATGCGTTCATTGCAGTCGCATGCAGTGGCGGTGAGTTGATCGACGTCGAGGATCACGATCCGTCGCCGACGCGAGGCAAGAATGCCGTTCAGTCCGAGTTGCCGGAGCGAGCGGTTGATGAAGCTGCGCCCCACGCCAAGCATCTCCCCTAGCTGTTCCTGCGTGACGATGATCTCGTCGCGCGCGATGCGATCGCGTGTCGCAAGCAGCCAGCGCGACAGGCGTTGGGCAATGGTGTGCGAGGCATTGCATGCTGCCGACTGGAACAGCTGGGCGACCAGGCAGTCTGCATAGCGCGACATCCAATTGCCTATACCCGGCGACTGCTGGCGGGCCTGGGTGAGAGCGGAGAGCGACAGGCGCAGGAAGCGTCCACCAAATTGAACATGCGCACGGGCATAGGCGGGAAGCCGACCGAACGAGACAAGACCACCAACCGCACCTTCGCGACCGACCAGTGCGGCATCGACGAGATGATTGGCGTCGGCGGCGACCACGAAAGATGCAGCTGCATCGCTGAGCGGAAACCAGCAATAGCGAACGTCGACGCCAGCTTCCTGAAGGATCTTCCCTGGCGCACATTCGTGCAGAGTGAAAGACGGCAGCATCAGATCGAGATCTTCGGCCTTCAACATGCCGAGCAATCGGTTCTGCAGTGCAATTTCTCGTTCGATCATACTCAACTCCCCAAGTCGAGCATCAAACGTTGCACCTCCGTACTTTGTTCACTCGGATACGGAACAGAGCCGAAATTTCCGGTCGCCAAATTGAGGATCTAGACTTTGCCGCCCTTCATGGAACTCTGCCAAACGCCCTTAAGCCGGCCTCGCGCCTGCTTGGAGAGGGTCAGTTGGCAGCGGCACCAGCGGCGTTTCTCGCCTGTGCATCGGCAACCGCACGCAGGATCGCGTTCTGGTCGTACGGCTTTCTGACATGGCCGAGGGCAACGCTGGCAGCGTCGCCGATCTGTTCGGGATTGGCGGTAACGAACAGAATCTTCGCCCCATGGCGACGCGCGATCTCGGCGCCGATGGTCGGGCCGGTCTTGCCGTCGCGCAGATTAATATCGACGAGAGCCAGCGAGCAGTTCGGCGCCAGTTCGAGCGCCGTTTCCATGTCAGGGGCGATTCCCACGACGTGGTGACCGGCCGAAGCGAGGATGTGCTCAAGATCGAGAGCGACGATCATCTCGTCCTCGACTACCAGAATATGTTCCATACCGACGAAACTGCTCCAACCCCGTAGCCGCGCAGAACGCGGCTGATGTGGTCAGGTTCCGTATTGGTGATCCTCCACGTTCATTTCGCCAAGCAGACGACCCTGTTGCCGCTGCATGAGCGTCGATAGCCATTCGACGAACAGTGCATTGCGCGGCAAATGGCGGCTGTCCTGGTGGGTGACCAGCCAGAAGGATCGGGTAATGGTCAGTTCGGGCAATACTCGGACAAGACCGCGATCGCGGTCGCCGATGAAGCAGGGCAAAACTCCGATACCGGCCGCCGCGGCAATCATCCGATACTGCGCGTTGATCGACGAAGATCGCAGGCGGGCGTCGATCGCCGGGCCGAGTTCGTCGAGATAGTTGAGCTCGGGCGAATAAAGCAGATCAGGAATATAGCTGATCATCCGGTGCGCCGGCAGGTCGGCGCGTGCCGAGATCGGGGGATGTCGGTCGAGATAATCCCCAGCGGCGTAAAGACACAGCCTGTAGTCGGTGAGCTTCTTCGTAAGGAGCGGGCCGCGTTGCGGCCGGGCCAGCAGGATCGCGACATCAGCTTCGCGGCGGGACGGGTCGAGAAAACCGCTGTTGGCGGCGAGGTCGATCGTCAGATGGGGATGAGCGGTCGCGAACTCGCCCAGATGATGCGCGACCAGCCACGTTCCGAAGCCTTCAGACGCGCTTACTCGCAGGCGTCCTCTCACATCTTCGCCAATGGCCTGGTCGCCCCCCGATGCGATCGCCTCGGCTTCGCGCTCGATCGTTTCGACCCGCGCGAGCAGGCGACGCCCCGCTTCGGTTAGAGCGTGGCCGTCGCGACTCTGGACGAACAGGGTCTGGCCGCCCAAGCTCTTTTCCAGTCGACGGATGCGTCGACCCACCGTGGTCGCATCTACATCGAGGTGCCGAGCGGCGCTGGTCAACAGCCCCGAACGAGCGAGCGACAGGAAAAATTGTAGGTCGTCCCAATGCATGGCCTGCATTATTGCAGCGCCGGGCTGCATGGCAAGGGGTTGCAACCGAGGCGGTGGGGCGCGATGGACGGCCGCAGAAGCAGGAGAGCAGATCATGGCCACCCAAGTTCGAGAAATTTCTCATTTCTTTGCGGACGGCTCGACCAGCGCCGCGACGCGTTTCAGCGATGTGTTCGATCCCAATAGCGGCGCCGTGCAGGCCCGCGTCGCGCTCGGTGCGCAGGCGGATCTCGACAAGGCGATGGCACTCGCGCTTGCTGCTCAGCCCGGTTGGGCCGCGACCAACCCGCAGCGCCGCGCCAGGGTGATGTTCAAGTTCAAGGAACTTGTCGAAAAGCATATGGACGAGCTGGCGCACCTGCTGTCCTCAGAGCATGGCAAGGTGATCGCCGACTCGAAGGGCGACATCCAGCGCGGTCTGGAAGTCATCGAATTCGCCTGCGGCATCCCACATGTGCTGAAGGGCGAGTTCACGATCGGCGCAGGTCCCGGCATCGACGTTTATTCGATGCGCCAGCCGCTCGGCGTCGTGTCGGGAATCACCCCGTTCAACTTCCCCGCGATGATCCCGATGTGGATGTTCGGCGTGGCGATCGCGGTCGGCAATGCCTTCATCCTGAAGCCGTCGGAGCGTGATCCCTCGGTCCCGATGCGTCTTGCCGAACTGATGAAGGAAGCCGGGCTTCCCGATGGAATCCTGCAGGTCGTGCACGGCGACAAGGAAATGGTCGACGCGATCCTCGATCATCCCGAGATCAAGGCGGTCAGCTTCGTCGGTTCCTCGGACATCGCCCATTATGTCTACCAGCGCGGCGTCGCCGCCGGTAAGCGCGTCCAGGCAATGGGCGGCGCCAAGAACCACGGCATCGTCATGCCGGACGCCGATCTCGATCAGGTCGTCAACGATCTGGCCGGTGCGGCCTTTGGTTCGGCGGGTGAGCGCTGCATGGCGCTGCCGGTCGTCGTCCCGGTCGGCGAGGACACCGCCGAACGTCTCCGTGCCAAGCTGCTCCCGGCGATCGAAGCGCTGCGAATCGGCGTGTCGACCGACAAGGACGCGCATTACGGCCCGGTCGTCACGGCAGCGCACAAGGCGAAGATCGAAGGCTATATCCAGATGGGCGTCGATGAAGGCGCCGAATTGGTGGTCGATGGTCGCGGCTTCTCGCTGCAGGGCCACGAAAAGGGCTTCTTCGTCGGACCGACGCTGTTCGATCACGTCAAGCCGTCGATGCGGAGCTATCAGGAAGAGATTTTCGGCCCGGTGCTGCAGATCGTCCGCGCCGCCAATTTCGAGGAGGCGCTCGCCCTTCCCAGCCAGCATCAGTACGGCAACGGCGTTGCGATCTTCACCCGCAACGGCCATGCGGCGCGTGAGTTTGCGGCCCGCGTCAACGTCGGCATGGTCGGCATCAACGTGCCGATCCCGGTGCCGGTCGCCTACCACAGCTTCGGTGGCTGGAAGCGCTCGGCCTTTGGCGACACCAACCAGCATGGCATGGAAGGCATCAAGTTCTTCACCAAGGTGAAGACGGTCACGCAGCGCTGGCCCGACGGCGGCGGCAGCGGCGACAGCGCCTTCGTCATCCCGACCATGGGGTAAACTGGAAAGCCTTGGCCCGGTCCTCCTATTCTGAAAGGGAGGGCCGGGCCGAGGACATTTTGCGGAAGCGGATCAAGGCAATGACCGACCAGTTCGAGCTGACCGAAGATCAGCGCGCGATCCAGGAGATGGCCCAGAAGTTCACGGCCGATGCGATCACGCCGCATGCCGCCGAATGGGACGAGAAGCATATCTTCCCCCGTCAGACGATCGAGGCCGCGGCCGCGCTCGGCTTTGGCGGCATCTATGTATCCGAGGAGGCCGGCGGAATCGGCCTCGGCCGGCTCGAAGCTGCGCTGATCATGGAAGCCATGGCCTATGGCTGTCCCTCCACCTCCGCCTTCATCTCGATCCACAACATGGCCGCCTGGATGATCGACCGCTTCGGCGGCGACGATCTCAAGGCAAGCTATCTCCCGGACCTGATCGCCTGCCAGCGTCTGGCCTCCTACTGCCTGACCGAGCCGGGTTCGGGGTCCGATGCCGCCGCGCTCAAGACCAAGGCGGTGCTCGATGGCGACCATTATGTCGTGACCGGTTCGAAGGCCTTCATCTCTGGCGGTGGCGAGAACGAAGTCTATGTCGTCATGGTCCGCACGGGTGTGGACGGACCCAAGGGCATTTCCTGCCTCGTCATCGACAAGGACATGCCCGGCGTCAGCTTCGGGGCCCAGGAGAAGAAGCTGGGTTGGCACTCGCAGCCGACTGCCCAGGTCAATTTCGACGGCGTCCGCGTGCCTGTCGGAAACCGGCTCGGCGCGGAGGGCGAAGGCTTCCGTATCGCGATGATGGGCCTCGACGGCGGCCGTCTCAACATCGGGGCCTGTTCGCTTGGCGGCGCGCAGCGCTGCCTCGACGAATCGGTCAATTACACCAAGGAACGCAAGCAGTTCGGCCAGCCGATCGCTGACTTCCAGTCGATCCAGTTCACCCTGGCCGACATGGAGACTGAGCTGCAGGCTGCGCGCATGCTGCTCTACGCCGCCGCCGCCAAGGTCACCGCGAACGCGCCGGACAAGACCCGTTTCGCGGCAATGGCGAAGCGCTTCGCGACCGATACCGGCTCGGCGGTGGTCGACCGCGCGCTGCAGCTGCATGGCGGTTACGGCTATCTGCAGGATTATCCGATCGAGCGTTTCTGGCGCGACCTGCGGGTTCACCGGATCCTCGAGGGCACCAACGAGATCATGCGCATGATCACCAGCCGGGAGCTTCTGAGACAATGACGGATGAGGTCCTGATCTTCGTTGAGGGGCGCACCGGCCGCATAAGGCTCAATCGTCCGAAGGCGCTCCATGCGCTGACCCATCCGATCTGCACCGCGATGGTCGATGCGCTGACCGCATGGGCGACCGACGATGCGGTCGATCTGGTGATGATCGACCATGCCGAGGGCAGGGGCTTCTGCGCGGGCGGCGACATCCGCCAGATTGCGGAGAGCGCCAAGGGTGACGGTGCGGAAGCGCGCGCTTTCTTCCATGAGGAATACCGCCTCAACCATCTGCTGTTTACATATTCGAAGCCGACCATCGCCTTCATGGATGGCGTCACGATGGGCGGCGGCGTCGGCATTTCGCAGCCCTGCTCGTTCCGGATCGTCACCGAGCGGACTATGTACGCTATGCCCGAGACGGGGATCGGCCTGTTCACCGATGTCGGCGGCGGCCGCTATCTGTCGCGCATGCCCGGGCGCACCGGCCAATATGTCGGCCTGACCGGCGCGCGTCTCAATGGCGCGGAGTGCCTCGCGCTCGCGCTCGGCAGCCATTATGTTGCAAGCGAAGCCATCGAAGCGCTGAAGGCGGAAATCCTCGGCAATCCCAAGGCGATCGACACCGTTCTGCGCAGCGCGGTGACCGCCGTGCCCGAAGCGCCTATCCTCGACCGACGGGCCGATATCGACCGGCTTTTCGCGTCCGATCGTTATGAGGATATCGTTGCGGCGCTCGCTGCCGACGGCGGCGAATGGGCGCAGGCTACCCTCAAGACGCTGGAAACCAAGTCGCCGCAGGCGTGCAAGGTCGTCCTGCGCCTGCTCGCCGAATCCGCGCGGATCGAAGACTTTGCTGATGAGATGGCGATGGAATATGCCGTCGTAGCGCATGTCATCGAGCGGCCGGACATCGTCGAGGGGGTTCGTGCCCTTATCGTCGACAAGGACAACTCGCCGCGCTGGAATCCCGCCACCGCGGCGGAGGTCAGCGACGCCGAGATCGATGCTATCTTCGCACCGCTTCCGTCGGCCGAGGCGTGGACGCCTCTGCCCAACGCCTGAAAGGTTCGCTCATGTCCTATGAAACCATCCTCGTCGAAACCCAGGGACCGGTCACCGTCATTCGGCTGAACCGCCCGCAGGCGCTCAATGCGCTCAACACCCAGGTGTTGGCAGACCTGATCGCGGCATTTCGCGCCTATGACGCAGATCCCGAGCAGCGCTGCGCAATCCTGACCGGCAGCGAGAAGGCCTTCGCCGCTGGCGCAGATATCAAGCAGATGCAGGAAAAGGGCTATGCGGAGATGTTCGGCGAAGATTTCTTCGCCGACTGGAGCAAGGTTACCGCGACCCGCAAACCCTGGATCTCGGCCGTCGCCGGCTTCGCTCTGGGCGGTGGTTGCGAAGTGGCGATGATGGCGGACATTATGATCGTCGCCGACAATGCCAAGTTCGGGCAGCCCGAGATCAAGCTGGGTGTTTGTCCGGGGATGGGTGGATCGCAGCGCCTGACCCTCGCCGTGGGCAAGTCCAAAGCGATGGATATGTGCCTGACCGGACGGATGATGGACGCGCAGGAAGCCGAGCGCGCCAATCTGTGCAGCAAGGTCGTGCCGCTGGCCGACCTGATGGACGAGGCCATGAAGATGGCGCAGGCGATCGCCGCCATGCCGCCGCTCGCCGCCATCGCCAACAAGGAGGCGGTCAATGCCGCGTTCGAGACCGGCCTGCATCATGGGTTGCTGTTCGAACGGCGCACCTTCAACGGGCTGTGCGCGAGCGAGGATAAGGCCGAGGGCATGACGGCGTTCGTCGAGAAGCGCCCCGGCGTCTGGAAGGGAAAGTAAGCATCATGGCGACGATCGGTTTCATCGGCCTCGGCAATATGGGCGGCGGCATGGCCGCCAATCTGGCCGCCAAGGGGCATGACGTGCGCGCCTTCGATCTGTCGAAGGACGCGCTCGACCGCGCGGTGGCAGCTGGTTGCGTCGCCGCGCCTTCGGCTGTCGAAGCGGTGAAGGACGCCGAGTTCGTCGTCACCATGCTTCCTGCTGGGCAGCATGTCCGTGCCGTCTATGAGAACGACGTGTTCGGATCGGTGCCGGCGTCGGCACTGCTGCTCGATTGCTCGACGATCGACGTTGGATCTGCCCGGGCGGTCAATGCCGCCGCAACGGCCAAGGGGCTGGCGATGGTCGACGCCCCGGTGTCTGGCGGAATCGCGGCCGCCAATGGTGGCACGCTGACCTTCATGGTCGGCGGCAGCGCCGAGCATTTCGCGCGTGCCGAACCGATCCTGGCGCTGATGGGCAAGGCCGTGATCCATGCCGGTGCGGCCGGATCGGGCCAGGCGGCGAAGATCGTCAACAACATGATTCTCGGTGCGACGATGGTCGCGACGTGCGAGGCCTTCGCGCTGGCGAACAAGCTGGGCCTTGATGCCCAGACCTTCTTCGACATTTCGTCGAAGGCCAGCGGCCAAAGCTGGTCGATGACCAGCTACTGTCCTGTGCCCGGCGTCGGTCCGCAGACCCCCGCCGACAACAACTACGAAGGCGGATTTGCCGCCGGTCTGATGCTCAAGGACCTCAAGCTCGCGGTCGAGGCGGCGCAGGGCGTCGGCGCCAGCGTGCCGATGGGTGGCGCGGCCGAGCATCTCTACCAGGCGTTCGCCAATCTCGGTGGCGCAGGGAAGGATTTCTCGGCGATCATCAAGCTGCTCGACGGCAGCTTCCAGAAGTAGGGCGGCCACGCCATGCCGGCCCGCGCCGGCATGGCGTGTTCGACGAGTTAAGCGGCCATGTCGCTGAACTGAAGCCGCGCCAGCCGCGCGTAGAGGCCGTCCTGCGCGCTCAGCGCGGCATGGGTGCCCTGTTCGACGATCCGTCCCTGATCCATCACCATGATCCTGTCGGCCGCACGAACCGTCGCCAGGCGATGGGCGATCACAATGGTCGTGCGGCCCCTCATCAATCGGTCGAGCGCATCCTGCACCAACTTCTCGGATTCGGCGTCGAGCGCCGAGGTCGCTTCGTCGAGCAGCAGCAGTGGGGCGTCGCGCAACAGCGCACGCGCGATGGCGAGGCGTTGGCGCTGGCCACCCGACAGTCGAGCGCCAGCTTCGCCAAGATAGCTGTCCAGTCCGCCGGGGAGACTACGCAGGAAGGATGCCGCATTGGCGGCTTCTGCCGCCGCCCAGATCTCGTCGTCGCTGGCGTCCCAGCGGCCATAGCGCAGATTGTCGCGTGCCGAGGCACCGAAGATCACGGTGTCCTGAGGAACCACCGCCATGCGGGCGCGGATTTCGGCCGGGTCGGTGGCGGGCAACGCGACCCCATCCAGGCGGATAACGCCGCTTTCCGGATCGTAGAAGCGCTGTGCCAGTTGCAGGATGGTGGACTTGCCGGCACCCGAAGGGCCGACGACCGCGACCATTTCGCCGGGCTCGACCGTGAAGCTGACATCGTCGAGCGCCTGCAGTTCGGGGCGGGTAGGATAGCGGAAGCCGACATGGTCGAATTCCAGCCGACCGCGCGCGGGCAGGGGAAGCGAGACCGGCCGTGCGGGCGCCTTGATTTCGGGCACCGCCGTCAGCAACTCCGACAAGCGCGCTGCGGCGCCTGCCGCGCGCACCACGTCGCCGTAAACCTCTGCCAGCGCGCCGAACGCGCCCGCGACAAGGCCGCCGGTCAGGATGAAGGCCGCGATCGAGCCACCCGACAGCCGCCCGCTCGCGACGTCGATCGCGCCCTGCCACATCACCATGGTAATCGATCCGAAGATCAGACCGATGATGATCGCGGTCATCACCGCGCGCACCCGGATGCGCTTCTTAGCGGTATCGAAGCCGCTGCCGACGACGACGCTGAAGCGCTCTGCTTCACGAGCCTCCTGGTTGAAGCCTTGAACGACCTTCATCGCGCGCAGCGTTTCGGAGACGGTGGCGCCGACATCGGCGATCCGGTCTTGCGTGCTGCGCGACAGCCCACGCAGGCGGCGACCCATGAAGATGACCGGCAGCATCACGAACGGAATGCCGAGCAGCAGCATCGCGGCCAGTTTCGGCGCGATCGCGAAGAGATAGATGACCCCGCCGATCGCCAGCACGATGTTGCGCAGGGCGACCGAAATCGTCGTGCCCACCACCTGCTCGATGATCGCGGTGTCGGCGGTCAGGCGCGAAGCGATCTCCGAAGGACGATTTTCCTCGAAGAACCGCGGCGCCAGGCTGAGCAGATTGGCCTGCACCGCGATCCGGATATCGGCGACGACCCTCTCGCCCAGCCACGACACGAAATAGAAACGGGTCGCCGTTGCCAGTGCCAGCACTAGGACGATGATCAGCAGATAACCGAAATAGGGTCCGACATCGCCGCCCGATGCGATGAACCCCTTGTCGATCACGAGGCGGAAACCGCCGGGAATCGCCAGTGTAGCGCAGGCCGCGACGACCAGGGCGGCCAGCGCGGCCGCGATCTTTCCGGGATACGCGCGCGCAAAGCGCCAGATCATTGTCAGTTCACCGACCTTGCGCTCGGGTGTCTCGGGATTCTCGGTGCTGTTTGCCATGACGGGGGCCCTAGCAATTTGGCCAGCTCATCTCAATTGAGATGACAGCGGCAAGCTTATGGCAATATCGCTTTGCTATTCCTACATCGCGGGCTGCAGCCTTTGCATTGCGCGGGGCGTTGTTTTGTTCGTAGAGTCGCAGACGCCGATCGGAGAACCGCATGCTGTATAACGCCTATGAGTTCCAGCGGACGATGTTGTCCGCCGCCAGCACATGGGCCAATCTGGGTGCCCAGTGGCTCCAGAATCCGCTGAACCCAGCCTCTTATAGCAACATGGCGCCGATGATGGCGTCTGGGCTCGACGTTTTCGCCCACGCGTCTGCATCGCGGGGCAAGCCGGACTTTGGCTTCACTGAGGTCGAGGTTGACGGTAAGACGGTTTCCGTCACCGAAGAGATCATTCTGCGCAAACCGTTCGGCCAGCTCAAGCGTTTCCGCCGGCGTGGCGTCACCGGCCAGCCCAAGCTCCTGATCGTCGCGCCGATGTCGGGCCATTATGCTACGCTGCTGCGCGGAACCGTCGAGCGGCTGTTGCCGCGCTACGACGTTTATATCACCGACTGGCGCGATGCGCGGCTCGTGTCGATGGCCGACGGGCGGTTCGATCTCGATGATTACATCGATTACATCATCGAGTTTCTCGAGAAGCTCGGTCCGGCTACGCATATGCTCGCGGTTTGCCAGCCGTCGGTTCCGGCTTATGCCGCCGCGGCGCTGATGGCGGCGGATGACAACCCCTGTCGTCCGGCGACGTTGACCATGATGGGCGGTCCAGTCGACACGCGCGAGGCGCCGACCGCGGTCAACACCGTCGCGACCCAGCGTCCGCTCGCATGGTTCGAGCAGAACGTCATCCACACGGTTCCGGTCTTCTATCCGGGCAATGGCCGGCGGGTCTATCCTGGCTTCCTGCAGCTCACCGGCTTCATGGCGATGAATCTGGGCAACCATCTCGTCAGTCATTGGAGCATGTTCAAGCAGCTTATCGACGGCGACGAAGAGAGCGCCGATTCGACCAAGGCGTTCTACGACGAATATCGCTCAGTGTGCGACATGACCGCCGAATTCTACCTCCAGACCATCGATCAGGTCTTCCAGCGCCATTTGCTGCCGAAGGGGGAATTCATGCACCGTGGCCGCCGAGTAGACCCGACCGCGATCAAGGATATCGGCCTTCTGGCGATCGAGGGGGAGCGCGATGATATTTCGGGGATCGGGCAGACCAAGGCGGCCCTGACGCTCGCGACGTCTCTTCCGGAAAAGCACAGGAAATATCTGCTTGCTGAAAAGGTTGGCCATTACGGAATATTCAATGGCCGCCGCTGGCGCGAGAAGATCGCGCCGGTCGTCGATGAGTGGATCGCAACGCATGCGCGCTAAGGGCGCGGCGTTCTTTCCCATCTTGGCGCTGGCGCTTGCCGTCTCGCATCCTTCCCGTGCGCAGGAGATTCCTGCGCCCGTCGACAAGAAAGAGGCGATCAGCCGCGCCCAGCAGGCCGCAGCCGTCGAGGACTGCGCCGGTGTGCTCGGCGCACTCGACCCACTGGTTCCGGGATTGGCCAAGGGCGACGAACGGACATTGGTCCAGCGTCTCCGCTTGATCTGTCTCGGCCGCGAAGGGCGTTATGACGAACTGGCCGCGGTCCAGGGCGAACTGGCTGCGACCCTGCCGCGCGACGGCGTCGTGCGGGCGTTCGGCGTCATCGTTGCTCTTGGTCAAAGCCGTTTCGCCGATGCTGCCGATCAATTGTCCAACCTCGCGGCGTCGTCGCCCGCCTCGCTGAACATCCTGACCGGCGCCGCCGTGCGCGAGATTTCGACGCGGCTGCAGGCCACCAGCGCCTTCGCGGTGCGGGACAAAATGATGATCGCCCTTGCGCGTGCCGATTGGCAGCCTTCGGACATTCCCGAGCTGCGGGTCGGTTTCGCCGAAAGCGCGATCGGAGCTCTGATCGCACAGGGCGAACCCGACGAGGCGGAAGGTCTGCTGGAGCGGATCGAGCAGCCGGAACAGTTGGTTTCGATGATGGTCGATCGTCAATATACGGCGATCTGGCCGGCGCTTGAGACGAGATTGGGGCCGGCGAGCGGCCTTTCGATCGATCGCTTCGCACTCGACAAGCTGACGACCTATGCCGACACGCCGGGGACCGATTCGGTGCTGCGCGATGCGGCCAATGCGATGCTGCTGCTGGGCCGCTATTCCGAGGTCATCGACATGACCAAAGATGTTCAGGTGGTACAGGGCATGAGCCGCGATGCGGTGCAGACCATGTTGATGCGGAGTCGCGCCTTCGCGATCCTGCGCCGCAACGATGATGCCGCGCGCGTGATGGCGCCGTTCATGGCGCTCGATCCGGCGCATTCGCCCGATGTCGCCACCGCGCTAATTACCTATGCCGAGTTCCTCGACGAAACCGGCCAGGAGGCAAGGGCGCTCGAGGTGGCACGTGCAGCGCGGATAAAGACGTCGGGGGTGCTTAACCCGTTCGGACAGCGTTGGCTGGATCGTACCGAGATCTGTGCGCTCAGCGCCCTGGGTCGCGCCAAGGAGGCGTCCGCGGCGATCGATCGGATCAGGCCACTCTTTGCCGAAAACCACGCGGCGGTGATCGAGGCGCTGCTCTGCGCACAGCGCGACGCGGAGGCCGGTGAGCTTGCGGAGAAGGCCTTTGCCGACAAGGACGCCGGAACCGAACTGATCTATCAGTTCCAGCCCGGCGGATCGCTGATGGGAGCAGCACCGTCGCGCCTGCGCGATTTGTGGACCGCCTTTCTGGCAAAGCCCGCGATCAAGGCTGCGTTTGAAAAGCGCGGCCGGCTTCTTCCGCGGACGTACTGGCCGGAAAGCAAGCCGCGCGCTATTCCGCGCCGGTCGGCCCGGGGGGAAACACTGACTTGATGGCCCCAGTCGGACGGCGGCAGCTGACGGCGCGGATCGAAACCTGGCCGGTGGCCGGTAGTTTCATTATCGCGCGGGGCGCCAAGACTCATGTCGATGTCGTAGTGGTCGAGATCACCGAGGGTGGCGATGTTGGTCGCGGCGAGGCGACCGCCATCTATTATCACGGCGAGACGGCCGAGAGCGTGATGGCACAGGCAGAGGCGATGGCCGGCCGGATCTCCGAGGGGGCCGACCGCGGAGACCTGCTCCGGGAAATGCCACGGGGGGCGGCGCGCAATGCCATCGATACCGCCTTGTGGGATTTCGATGCCAAGCGCAGCGGGACGCCTGCCTGGTCGCTCGCGGGGCTGGCGATGCCGAAACCGTTGCAATCCGCCTTCACGATCTCGCTGGGCGATCCGGACAAGATGGAGGCGGATGCCCGGGCAGCGGCGGCGGTCTATCCGCTTCTGAAGCTCAAGCTTGCCGGGGAGGGCGATATCGCTCGCGTAGCAGCGGTCCGCAGGGGCGCTCCGCAAGCGCGGCTGATCGTCGACGCCAATGAGGGCTGGACCGGACGGGACGTCGCGGCCGAGGCGCACGCGCTGGTCCCATATGGCGTCGAATTGGTCGAGCAGCCGGTGCGTGCGGGCGAAGATCATCTTCTTGACGGGGTCAACTCGCCGATCTTGCTCTGCGCCGACGAAAGCTGCCAGGATCGTGCCGATCTGGCACGCTGCGCAGGGCGTTACGCGGCGATCAATATCAAGCTCGATAAGGCGGGCGGGCTTACCGAAGCTCTGGCGCTCGCCGCCGAAGCGCGGGCGCTTGGCCTGGAACTGATGGTGGGCTGCATGTTGTCGACTTCGCTCGGCATCGCGCCGGCGATCCTCGTCGCCCAGCAGGCCCGCTGGGTGGATGTCGACGGGCCGTTGCTGCTGACGGGCGATCGCGACCATCCCGTCCGCTTTGCTCGGGGGGTGGCACAGCCGGCATCGTCTGAACTCTGGGGTTAGCGACACCCGCGCGCGCTATTCCTCATCGACGCCGATAGCGGTGGCGGCTCACCTCTAGCCAATTGACCGCCTGCTCGACCAAGACAACTGAAGCGGCATCCGAACGCTTCCAACTTGGAACTCACAAGGTTTTCCTGCGTCTTTGCCCCAAGCCCATCTCTCCGATCGCCATCCCTTCGGCGGACGGCCGGCGACATGGCTCCGGACCCGTTCGTTTGGGGCGGTACATGGTCCGTGCACCGAAACTTGCATTCGGCGCTTGCGACTTCACATATGAAACAGGTCGAACAATGGAAATCGAAGGCATCTCCGATGAAGGAAGCGATGGCATGACGCGCCGTTCGGTGCTCGCCGCCGGCGCGATGACGGCCACCCTGTCCGCTACCCCCTCGCTGGAGGCGAAGCCGCTGCCCAAGTCCGATGCGCCCCAATTGACCAAAGTCGATCTGAACGTGAACGGTAAGCGGCAGACCCTGTCGCTCGATCCGCGTACGACTCTCCTCGATACGTTGCGCGAGCACCTCCACCTGACCGGTACGAAGAAGGGCTGCGATCATGGCCAGTGCGGGGCCTGCACGGTCATCGTCGAAGGGCGTCGGATCAACAGCTGCCTGACCTTGGCGGTGATGCATGACGGCGACGCGGTAACCACGATCGAGGGACTGGGAACGCCGGAAGACCTGCATCCGATGCAAAAGGCCTTCGTTGTCCATGACGGCTATCAATGTGGTTATTGCACGCCGGGCCAGATCTGCTCGGCGGTGGCGGTGCTCGAGGAGATCAAGGCAGGCGTTCCAAGCCATGCCAGCGAGGACCTGCTCGATATCGCGTATTCCGACGATGAGGTGCGCGAGCGAATGAGCGGCAATATCTGTCGCTGTGCCGCCTATCCGAACATCGTCGCGGCGATCCGCGATGTTGCCGGGGAGAGCAAGGCATGAAGCCGTTCACCTATGTTCGTGCGGCCGACCCGGTCGAAGCCGCACGCGAGGCCGCCGGCCATCCCGGCGCGCGCTTCATCGCTGGCGGCACCAATTTGCTCGACCTGATGAAGGTCCAGGTAGAAACGCCTGGCCACCTTATCGATATCAACAAGCTCGGGCTCGACAAGATCGAGAAGACGAGTGACGGCGGGCTGCGCATCGGTGCGCTCGTCCGCAACACCGATCTTGCCGCTGACAAGCGCGTGCGGCGCGATTACGGGGTCCTGACTCGCGCCCTCGTATCAGGGGCTTCGGGCCAGCTTCGCAACAAGGCGACGACGGCGGGAAATCTGCTGCAGCGGACCCGCTGTGCCTATTTCTACGACATCAGCAAGCCGTGTAACAAACGAAAGCCCGGTTCGGGCTGCGCGGCGATCGGCGGGTTCAGCCGCAGCCTTGCCATTCTCGGCACCAGCGATGCGTGTATTGCGACGCATCCATCCGACATGGCGGTGGCGATGCGCCTCCTCGATGCGACCATCGAGACGGTCAATCCCGACGGCGCGAGTCGTGCGATCCCGATTGCCGACTTCCACAAGTTACCGGGATCGACGCCGCATATCGAAACCGCGCTGGCGCCGGGTGAATTGATCACCGGGGTGGTGCTTCCCCGACCGTTGGGCGGCAAACATATCTATCGCAAGGTCAGGGACAGGGCTTCCTACGCTTTTGCGCTGATCTCGGTGGCGGCTGTGATCGGACCCGATGGCCAGCGCTTCGCCTTTGGTGGGGTCGCGGCCAAGCCGTGGCGGGTCGAGGCTGCGGAAAAGCTGAAGGGCATGGAGGCCATCGCCGCGTCAGTGACGCTCGGCGCGGCGACCACCGAGCAGAACGCGTTCAAGCTGACATTGCTGAAACGGACTCTCGGGGCGGTGTTGGTGGAGGCCAAGGCATGAGCATGAAGTTCGACAGCCCGGCCGGCCCTAATCCGATCGATCGCCAGCGTGTGGTCGGCCATCCCCTCGACCGGATCGACGGCCCGCTCAAGGTCACCGGCGGAGCCTTGTATGCCTATGAGCAACATGAGGCCGCGCCCGAAGCGGTCTATGGCTGGGTTATTGGTGCGACGATCGGGAAGGGGCGCATCCGGTCGATCGACACGCGCGACGCCGAGTCGGTACCCGGCGTGCTCGCTATCGTCACGGCCGCCAATGCCGGGCCCCTGAAGAAGTCGTCGTCCCACACCGCCCATCTTCTGGCGGGGCCACGGGTCGAGCATTATGATCAGGCCGTAGCGCTGGTGGTGGCCGAGAGTTTCGAACAAGCGCGCGATGCCGCGCGGCTGCTCCGTATCGACTACGCGATCGAGAAGGGGCGCTATGATCTGGCTGCCGCGCGTGGCGCCGCCAAGATCGCCCCTGACAAGGACGCGACAACCAAGGCCGGCGATTTCGGCGGCGCTTTCAAGGCGGCGGCGGTTACGCTCGATCAAGTCTACACGACCCCCGACCAGAGCCATCAGATGATGGAGCCGCACGCGACCATCGCCGCTTGGCAGGGCGACAAGCTGACGCTCTGGACCGCTAACCAGATGGTCGCCTGGGCGGTCAGGGACACGGCGACCACGCTGGGTATCCCGCGTGAGAATGTCCGCGTCGTCTCGCCCTATATCGGCGGTGGGTTCGGTTCGAAGCTGTGGATCCGCGCGGATGCGTTGCTCGCCGCGCTGGCATCTCGCAAGGTCGGCCGTCCGGTGAAGGTGGCCCTCGCGCGGCCGCAGATTGCCAACAACACCACCCATCGGCCGGCCACGATCCAGCGGCTTCGCATCGGGGCCGGCAAGGATGGTGTGATCACCGCGATCAGCCATGAAAGCTGGTCGGGCGATCTGCCCGGCGGCGGGCCGGAAACCGCGACGCAACAGACGCGGCTGCTCTATCGCGGCGAAAACCGATTTACAGCGCATTATCTGACCGAGCTCGACCTGCCCGAGGGCAATGCGATGCGGGCACCGGGCGAGGCGGTGGGCCTGCTTGGACTCGAAGTTGCGATGGATGAGCTGGCCGAAAAGGTCGGCCTGGATCCCGTTGAGCTACGGATTCGCAACGATGTTCAGTTCGATCCCGAAAAAGGGCCGGAGCGCCCATTTTCCAGCCGCAAGTTGGTCGAATGCTTGAAGATCGGTGCAGAACGCTTCCATTGGTCGCGACGCAATCCGAAGCCTGGTCAGGTGCGAGACGGCCGCTGGCTGATCGGCATGGGGATGGCTTCGGCGTTCCGTAACAATCTGGTCCAAAAATCGGGCGCGCGGGTCGGCGTGGATGCAAAGGGCATCGTCACGGTGGAAACCGACAT
Organism: Pseudomonadota bacterium; assembly: GCA_040387595.1. GTDB lineage: Bacteria > Pseudomonadota > Alphaproteobacteria > Sphingomonadales > Sphingomonadaceae > Rhizorhabdus. The sequence goes on along the minus strand of JAZKDN010000002.1, from coordinate 969,325 downwards.
GACCGATATCGGTACCGGCAGCTACACGATCATTGCTCAGACCGCTGCCGAGATGATGGGCGTGTCGATCGAAAAGGTCGTCGTCCGGCTGGGTGACAGCCTGTTTCCGGCCTCTGCGGGGTCGGGCGGACAATGGGGTGCGAACAGCTCCACTGCAGGCGTCTATGCCGCCTGCGTCGCTCTGCGCAATGCAGTCGCCCAGAAGGCGGGCTTCAACGCCGAGGATGTCGATTTCGTCGATGGTCATGTCGTCGCCGGTAATCGGCGGATCCGGCTCGGCGAGGCAGCGGGCGCCGATGGCGTCACCGTCACCGACAGCATCGAGTTCGGCGATCTCGACGAGCGCTATGCCCAGGCAACCTTCGGCGCGCATTTCTGCGAGGTCGGGGTCGATGTCGCGACCGGTGAGGTTCGGATCCGCCGCCAGAGCGGAGCATTTGCAGCGGGGCGGATCATCAACCCCAAGTCGGCGCGCAATCAGGTGATCGGCGCGATGACGATGGGCGTCGGCGCGGCGCTGATGGAAGAACTGATCGTCGACAAGCGCTTCGGCTATTTCGCGACCCGCGATCTCGTCGACTATCATGTGCCCGTCCATGCCGACATTCCGGAGCAGGACGTGTTCTTTGTCGAGGAGCTGGACGACAAATCCTCGCCGATGAAGGCGAAGGGGGTCGGCGAGCTCGGGATTTGCGGTGCGGGCGCGGCGATCGCCAATGCAATATACAACGCAACAGGCGTCCGTATCCGCGAGTTCCCGCTCACACTCGACAAGCTGATCGAGAAACTGCCGCCTATGGTGTGAGGCTGGATCTAAGCCAGCCCCGCGTCAGCGGGCCTGGCCCACCGGCACACCGAACAGGTCATGCTCGTCGGCATCCTCGATCTCGACCGCGACGATGTCGCCTTGTTTGAGGTCGCCTGCATCGCGCAGATGCACCTCACCGTCGATCTCCGGCGCGTCAGCCTGCGAACGGCCGGTAGCGCCGCCGTCGCCATCGGCGACGTCGATGATCACGTCGAGCGTTCGGCCGATCTTCGCCTGGAGTTTGGCGGCCGAGATGGCGGCGCACTTGTCCATGATCCGGGCGTAGCGCTCTTCCTTGACCTCCTCGGGCACGGCACCGGGCAGGTCGTTGGCGGGCGCGCCCGCGACAGGCTCGAAGCGGAAGGCGCCGACCCGGTCGAGCTGGGCTTCATCGAGCCAGTCGAAAAGATACTGGAAGTCTGCTTCGGTCTCGCCGGGGAAGCCGACGACGAAGGTCGAACGAATCGCGATGTCAGGACAGATGGCGCGCCAGCCGGCGATCCGTTCGAGGACCCTGGCCTCGTTTGCCGGACGCTTCATCGCCTTCAGCACCGATGGGCTGGCATGCTGGAATGGGATGTCGAGATATGGCGTGATCAGCCCATCCGCCATCAGCGGGATCACATGATCGACATGCGGGTAGGGATAGACATAATGGAGCCGCACCCAGGAGCCTAGCTTGCCCAATTCGCGGGCCAGATCGGTCATGTGCGCGCGCACGTCGCCGCCGCCCTTGAGGGGGAAGCTCTTGTGCTTGAGGTCCAGCCCGTAAGCCGACGTGTCCTGGCTGATCACGAGCAGTTCGCGCGTGCCGGCGGCCACCAGCTTCTCGGCCTCGCGCAGGATCGCGTCGGGCCGTCGGCTGACGAGGTCGCCACGGATCGACGGGATGATGCAGAAACTGCAGCGATGGTTGCAGCCCTCGGAGATTTTCAGATAGCTGTAATGGCGTGGGGTCAGCTTGAGGCCGCCCTCGGGCACAAGGTCAATGAAGGGGGAGGGCTCCACTGGCGCCGCCGCATGCACCGCGCCGACCACTTCCTCATATTGATGCGCGCCGGTGATCGCGAGCACCTTGGGGAAGCGCGCGCGGATCGCCTCTGCCTCATCCCCCATGCAGCCTGTGACGATCACCCGGCCATTTTCGGCAATTGCCTCGCCGATCGCTTCCAGGCTTTCTTCCTTGGCGCTGTCGAGGAAGCCGCAGGTGTTGACCAGCACGACGTCCGCACCCGCATAATCGGGCGACAGACCGTAGCCGTCAGACCGCAGCTTGGTGAGGATGCGTTCGCTGTCGACCAAATTCTTGGGACAGCCGAGCGAAACCATGCCGATCTTCGGCGGGGAGGGGAGTTCAATTGCCATGGAGCGCGCGCACATAAGCGTTTTCGACGGCAATTGCGAGGGGGGAGGCTCAATCGGCCCTCCGATTGCGACCGATGTCGTACTGATGCTCCCGAACCGCTCGAGCAGAACTCAACTGCGGGACGGGAGGTAGCTCGTCGGATTGACGGGTTTCAGGCCGTTGCGGATCTCGAAATGGAGCTGCGGCTCGCCGCTATAGGGACTGGCCCCGCTCTTCGCGATCGTCTGACCGCGCACCACCTTCTGGCCACGCGTCACGGTGATGCTGTCGGCATAACCATAGGCGCTGATCCAGCCATCGCCGTGCCGCACAAGGATCAGGGTGCCGTAGGCGGGGATGTCCTGGCCGACATAGGCGACCACGCCATCCGCCGCCGCCGCAATCGAGGTGCCGCGCGGCGCGCCGATATTGATGCCCTGGTTGATCTGTCCGCTCGAATAGCGTCCGAAACCGCGCAGCACCGGCCCGCGCACCGGCCAGTCGAACCGGCCGGCAAAGCGCGACGGCTCGGCGATCGTCGCGGTCGGGGCTACGGGCCTGGGTGTCAGGACCGGTGCACTCGGCGTCTCGCGCGTGGCGAGCGCGGGTTCGGAGCCGGAAATGAGATCTTCGATGTCGAGGCGGAAGGCCGCCGATCGATCGTTCGGCGACATGTCCGCGACTTCCTTTCGACTGGGAAGTTGCAGCCGCTGACCTTCGCGCAGGATATAGGGCTCCTCCAGCTCATTGAGCTGAGCGATGCGAACCCAATCGACGCCGTACGCCCGCGCGATGGCGATGCCGGTCTCGGCTTTGCCGACCTTATGATAGCGGCCGCCGGGGATCTTCAGTTTCTGGCCGACCAAAATCTTGAACGGGGCGGGAATCTTGTTGATCCGCGCGATCGCTTCAGACGCGGCGCCTGTCTTGTCGGAAATGCCGCGCAGTGTGTCGCCCGACCTCACGACATAGGTCGATGCGGTTACCTCGACCACTGACGGCGACACCGCCTTGATCTGCCAGGCCGGCGGCGGCGAGGGGGCAGCGTTTTCGGAAACGGGCGGCGGCGGCGGGCCGGGGAGAGGCGGTTGCTCTACCGCCTTGTCTGGCTTTGCGACCGGCGGTACCTGCTTCTTCGCGACTGGGCGTTTGTCGTTCCGCGTCGGAGCTGGGCGCTTCTGTTCGGGCCTATCGGGTGCGGGAATGCAGGCCGAGGTTAGCAGCAGCGCGAGAAGCGGGAGCGTCGTCGGCCGTAGGATCAGCGGAGCCATGTCCATCTGTTAGCAGCGTTCGCGCCTCGCGCCACCCCGCAGGCGGCGAAAGGGCGGATTATCGCCACGGACAGGTGAGGATCAGCGGTACAGCGCTGCCGTCGCACCCATCGCCGCGTGGTTCGTCATGTCGCAGTGAAGGGGGGTGACGGTCACCCAGCCCTCGGCGGCGGATTCGAGATCGGTGCTGTGAGCGGGCGTGCTCGGCATGCCGGCGAGCTTGATCCAGTAATAATCGAAGCCGCGCGGATCGGTGCGTTTGATGATCTCGGTCTGGCCATAGTCGCGCAGGCCCTGGGTGACGACGCGGATGCCGCGCACCTGATCGGGGTCCCGGGCCGGGAAGTTGATGTTGTAGAGGCTACGCGGTGCCCAATCCGCCTCGATCAGAGGGCGAAGCACCTTTTCGCCCCACGCTTCGGCCGCGGCGAAGCTGACGTTCGGGCCGGCGCCCTGTTTGGCATAGACCTGGCTCAGTGCGATCGATGGAATGCCGGCGAGCGCACCCTCCATGGCCGCCGAGACCGTGCCCGAGTAGCTGACGTCCTCGCCCAGATTGGCGCCGCGATTGACGCCCGACAGGATCAGGTCGGGCGGATTGTCCTTCATGATCCGTGCCAGCGCCATCATGACGGCGTCGGTCGGCGTGCCCGCGACGGCATAGCGGCCTTCGCCCAACTCCCGGAGGCGGAGTGGACGGGTTAGGGTCAGGGAGCGGCCGGCGCCGGATTTCTCGCTACTGGGCGCGACGACGGTGATGTCGTCGGACAAGGTCCGGGCGATGCGCTCGAGGACGCCCATGCCGGGCGCGTGGATGCCGTCGTCGTTGGTGAGGAGAATCCTCATGCGGGGCGGAGTTCGGTGATACCGCTCATGTAAGGAAGGAGCGCATCGGGAATGCGCACGGACCCGTCGGCCCGCTGATAATTCTCCAGCACGGCGACCAGGGTGCGGCCGACCGCGAGGCCCGAGCCGTTGAGAGTGTGCACGAAGCGCGTCCCTTTCGCCTCGCCGGCAGGCCGGTAGCGCGCGTTCATCCGCCGCGCCTGGAAATCGCCGCAGTTGGAGATGCTGCTGATCTCGCGGTAGCAGCCCTGGCCCGGTAACCAGACTTCTAGGTCGAAGGTCTTTCGCGCGGTGAAGCCCATGTCGCCGGTGCATAGCAGGACGCGGCGATAGGGCAGGTCCAGCTCTTCCAGAATGGCCTCGGCTGCACGGGTCATCTCGGCGTGGACGGCATCGGACTTTTCCGGGGTCGTGATCGCGACCAGTTCAACCTTCTCGAACTGGTGCTGGCGGATCAGCCCGCGCGTGTCGCGGCCCGCGGCCCCCGCTTCCGATCGGAAACATTGGGTGAGCGCGGTGAGCTTCACCGGCAGTTCGGCTTCCGCCAGAATCTGCTCGCGGACCATATTGGTCAGGCTGACCTCGGCGGTCGGAATCAGCCAGCGGCCGTCGGTGGTGCGAAACAGGTCGTCGGCGAACTTCGGCAATTGGCCGGTACCGAATACGGCATCGTCGCGCACCAGCAGCGGCGGGATGACTTCGGTGAAGCCTGCCGCAGTCTGTCGGTCGAGCATGAACGCGCCCAACGCACGCTGAAGCCGGGCGAGCCCACCCTTCAGGATGGCGAAACGCGCGCCGGAAATCGCAGCGGCGGCTTCGAAATCGAGACCGAGCGGCCCTGCGAAATCGGGGTGCTCGCGCGGATCGAAGTCGAAGCTTGGCGGTGTCCCCCAGCGATGCTGCTCGACATTGCCATCTTCATCGGCGCCATCGGGCACGTCTTCGGCCGGTAGGTTCGGGATGGCTGCGAGTGCATCGGCCAGCGCTGTTTCGACCTCGACGCCCTCGGCTTCCAATGCAGGCATGAGCTCTTTAAGCGCGGCGACCTCTGCCATCAGCGCGGATGCCGTAGTCTCGTCCTTCTGGGCCTTGGCCTGACCGATCGATTTTGAGGCTTCGTTGCGGCGTGCCTGGGCACCCTGCAACTCGGTCGTGATCGCGCGGCGGCGCTCATCGAGCGCGAGCAGGGCGGCCGAAACCGACTCGCCGCCGCGACGGGCGATGGCGGCATCGAAGGCTGTCGGTTCTTCGCGGATCTGGCGGATGTCGTGCATCGCCGCCCTATGCCGCCGAAGGCGGTCGCGCGCAACCGCCCGCACGCGCGGGACCGAGCCGGCCCTCGCCGAGCGCTTTTGCCGGCAAAGAGCGGTCGTTTCGCCCCGTGCATGCGTCGACTGGCCGAAAAATGCTGGAACAGTCGGGGTGGTCCGAGCGTCAGTGTAACGAAGTGATTCACCAGCGAGGAGTATCAATGTGACTTTGCGAGCTGCCTTTCTTGCCACTGCCTTGATGACCGCCGTCGCCGCCCCTGTGTTCGCGCAGGAGGCTGCCCCGGCGCCCGCCGCTGCGGCGAAGGTCAATGTGGCGACCGGAGCCGCCGTGATGGATGCAAAAGGTGGTGCTGTCGGCACAATCGCGTCGGTTGCCGGCGAGGTTGCCGTGATCGACACGGGAACGGTGAAGGCGAGTGTTCCGTTCTCGGCATTCGCCCAGAGTGACAAGGGCCTCCTGATCGGCATGACCAAAGCCGAACTCGAAGCTGCAGCGCAGGGCGCGGCCCAGCAGCAGCAGCAGCAGTTTCTGGCCTCGCTCGTGCCCGGTGCTGCCGTAACGGATCAAAACGGTGGCGCCGTCGGCACCATCGAAGCGGTCGAAGGCGACATGGTGACCATCGCCACCCCCAACGCGAAAGCGAAGCTTCCGAAGAGCGCGCTCGCTCAGGGACCCAATGGTCCGGTGATCGGAATGACGCAGGCGCAGCTTGAAGCGGCGGTGAAATCGACCACGCCGCCGGCTGGCTGATCGGCCGCTGCCGATAATTGCCAAAATTATACGCCCGCACCCATCCAGTCGGCTTGTGTGCGGGCGTAGTGCTGTCTATTAGGCCCCGGCGGACAGTCTGAGGTCCCGGCTAAATAGCCGGATTTGCGCAGCTGGCGGGAAGCGGAGAGTCGAATGGCATCGTCGCTGTGTGGCGTGTTTATGGTCGGGAACCGGTGAACGTGTCGGCGGTAGAGCTTGACGAGGGTTACCGGCCCGCGCCCGACGAACCTTTCATGAATGATCGGCAACTCGCTTATTTTAGAGCGAAGCTCCTTATGTGGAAGGAGTCGATTCTCAAGGAATCGGCAGGAACGCTCCAGCAGCTTCAGGTCGACTCGCTGCGGGAACCCGACCTCACCGATCGCGCTTCGAGCGAGACCGACTGGTCGATCGAACTCCGAACGCGCGACCGCCAACGAAAGCTGATCTCGAAGATCGAGGCCGCACTGCGTCGAATCGACGAGGGGGAATATGGCTATTGCGAAGTGACGGGTGAGCCGATTTCGCTCGGCCGTCTCGAGGCCCGTCCGATCGCGACGATGACGCTGGAGGCGCAGGAGCGCCACGAACGCAACGAGAAAGTCAGCCGCGAGGAATAGCGCAGCGCTGGTTGCTTGCTACGTGCGCCGACATTTGCTGCGGCAAGCCTTCCAGCGCGGGATCGATAGACGTGTGAGCTTGTCTGGATCCGACCATGGCCACACCTCGGTGCCGGCTGCGCCGAAGCTCTTAAGCTAGAGAGAATCTCCCGCGCGATCTGACGGCAGTGCGCTTAGGCGATGATATCGGGGATCAGCATATCCTCGAGCATCGAAATCTCATCCTTGAGACGCAGCTTGCGCTTCTTGATTCGGGCGATCTGGAGTTGGTCGATCGCGGGCGCCGTCATCAACGCTTCGATAGCGGCGTCGAGATCGCCATGCTCCTGCCGGAGAACCTGGATTCGTCGCGTAATGACTTCACTGTCCAAACGACTCGCTCCAACCCCGAAATGGTGAGAGGTTTTTAGCGATAGAGAGCGCCTGCGCTCAACCCCAAGCTGTCGCTGCGACGGCGAATACGGCCGTTTCCGCTGCGGCGCGGCCAGGCGTGTTCAACATCGGCTCAACTATCTTTTTGAACGAGACAGAAAGGGGAATTCGTGATCTATTGGTCAGCCCAGTCGGAGTGAAAGGAGACAGACTACATGTCGACTACCCATTCGTCCGCAATGCTCGCCAAGCATGCCGGAATTGAAGCCCGGATTGCTGCGGAGAGCCGCCGACCAGCACCTGATTTGACGCTGATCAGCCAACTGAAGAAACAGAAGCTCCGAATTAAAGAGGCGCTGGCGCGTCTCTGACTGCCACGCAGGGGATTGAGGGTCAGTCGATCCTCAATCCAGGCCTGCGAACCCTGCCGATATCCACGACTTTACGCAGATGGTCGTCCGATTGGGCGCTCACCGGCATCCTTGCACGCTTCGGATCGACGGTTTCGCTAAAGGTGATGCCCATCCGTCCGCCGCGAACCCAGACGATCTCGCCCTGGACCAGGCCGATGCCGCGCAGGCCGACCTCGACATGAGAGCCGAGGTCATATTCGACGTTCGAATCGGCCATCAGGCCTGTTGATGACAGGTTGCGCACACGGATTTGCTGTGTCTCGCGGGCATAGTCGCCCGCCGCCTTGATGGTGCCGAGCAACAATAGGCTATCGCGCTTGCGCGAACGATTGCCCGGTTGCGGCGGTGCCTCTCCGGCGATGTCGGACATGGTCGTTCCTCGATAGAATCAGAGCGCCCATTAGACCTTCAAGGGATTTACAGCCGGTTAAAGCCGCGGCCTAAGCCGCAATCCGACCCGTCATTCCGGCCTTGATACAAGATGACGGGGCGGGCTGCGCTGCAGTCCGGTCAGCGCTCGATACACATCGCGATGCCCATGCCGCCGCCGATACACAGCGTGGCGAGACCTTTCCGGGCATCGCGCTTGGCCATTTCGTAGAGCAGCGTGGTCAGGACGCGGGCACCCGATGCGCCGATCGGATGGCCGATCGCGATCGCGCCGCCATTCACATTGACGATATCGGGATTCCAGCCCAGTTCCTTGCCGACTGCAAGCGCCTGGGCTGCGAAGGCCTCATTAGCCTCGATCAGATCGAGATCGGCCAACGTCCACCCCGCTTTTGCCAAAGCAAGCTTGCTGGCGGGCGCGGGGCCGATGCCCATGATCGACGGATCGACGCCACAGGTCGCCCAGCCGGCGATCCGGCCGAGGATCGGCGCGCTCTGTCGCGCGGCATCGTCGGCCGACATCAGTACCAGTGCCGCAGCGCCGTCGTTGAGGCCGCTGGCATTCGCGGCAGTCACCGTGCCATCCTTCTTGAAGGCCGGCCTCAAGCCGCTCATCGCCTCGATCGTAGCGCCGGCGCGGATATATTCGTCGCGCGCGACGACCGTGTCGCCCTTGCGACCCTTGATCGTGACGGGGACGATCTCGGCGTCGAAGCGCCCGCCGGTTTGCGCCGCCTCTGCCTTGTTCTGACTCGCGACGGCGAAGGCATCCTGCTCGGCACGGCTGATCTGGTACTTCTCCGCCACGTTTTCGGCGGTGATGCCCATATGATAGCCGTTAAATGCATCGGTCAGGCCATCGAGGATCATCGTATCGACCAGCGAGGCGTTGCCCATCTTGAAGCCACCGCGCAGGTTTTGCGCATGCATCGACATCGACATGCTCTCTTGGCCGCCGGCGACCACGATGCGGGCGTCGCCGCAGCGGATCGACTGGGCAGCAAGCGCCACGGCCCGCAGCCCAGAGCCGCAGACCTGGTTGATCCCGAAGGCGGTTGCTTCCTTGGGGATACCCGCGTTCATCGCCGCCTGGCGCGCAGGGTTCTGGCCCTGACCAGCGGTCAGCACCTGGCCGAGAATGACCTCCTGCACATCGGCGGCCTCTATGCCCGCCTGGGCTAGAGCCGCCTCGATCGCGATCCGCCCAAGCTCATGGGCCGGGGTCGCCGCGAACGCTCCGAGGAAGCTGCCGACGGGGGTGCGTTTGGCGCCGGTGATCACGATGTCAGTCATAGATGCTCCTGCCTTCGTACTGCGCGTGCGAACGGCTCTAGAGGCCGCATAAGTCGACTCGCGCGGTTATTTTCGGGCAGGGCGTATCAGCTATCTCGCACCTGCGAAAGCCATGTGGCGAGGTGGTTCCAGAGCGATTGTGGTGCGCGGCGCCCGACGACCATGCCCACATGGCCCTCGTCCAGGGCGATCCGTTCGCCGCCTTGCCAGGCGCTTGCCGCAGGGGTGATGCGGTCGGTCGTCGAAACGACGTTCAGGAACGGGATACGGATGGAGGATGGGTCGATGACCCGCCCGCCCACCTGCCATTGTCCGGCCCCGCTCATATTGGCGGCCATCAACCCCTCCATAAGGTCGCGCCCGGATGCGAGCGGGAGAGGTGGCCCGTCATTCGCCCAGTCCTCGACTGCGACGTAATTCTGTCCTTCCGCACTGGTCGCGTCCTTGCTTGCGAACTGCTCGAACTTCGCGATCGTCCGGACGGGGTCGATGCGCCAGAAGATTTGCTGCAGAACTTCGGCGGGCAACAGGCCCAAGGCAGAGGAGACGGGTTCCGCTGCGCGCCACAGCTCGCCGAGATCGTTTCGCGTCTGCGAAGAAAATCCGCCGAAATCCCATGGCGCGGCAATGACGATCAGTGCCTTGGGCGGGCGCAGGACTGCAGCGGCCAGGCTCATCGTGCCGCCAAGACAATAGCCGGCGAGTGCCGCATCCTTCCCCAGCGCGTCGAGTGCGGGCAATATATAGCGCTCGACATGACCGCCCAGATCCACCCCGGCTTCATCGCGATCCGGTTGCCCCCAGTCGAGGAGAACCGGGTTGAGCCCCTCCGCAGCGAGCCCGCGCATCATCGAATTTCCCGTCGTGAGATCGAGAATCTCGGAGCCGTTGATGAGCGAGGGAACGAACAATGTCGGCCGGCCCGTTGCACCATAGCTCCGCAGCGTAACCCGGCCGATGCGCGCGACGATGGGGGCATCGGGGGGGCGATCGGGGCGCGGTGCGTTCTGATAGGATCGCAGCCCGGCCAAAGCCGCCCTCATTCGCGCGGGATTTTCCGCAGTCTCGTTGCGCAGCATTTCCAGGAACAGTGGCAACGGTCGTGGCCTGTGTTGCGGCGCGGAAAGATTTGATGCTATGTTCGGCGCAACATTGGTCGGCAGGTGGGGAATCATGGCGAAATCTTCGGACGGCTCGGGCACGGTCATCATCAAGAAATACGCCAATCGCCGGCTATATAATACCGAAACCTCTAGCTATATCACGCTGGATCATCTTGCGGCGATGACGCGCGAAGGCCGCGATTTCAAGGTTATCGATGCCAAGTCCGAAGAGGACATCACCCATAATGTCCTGACCCAGATCATTATGGAAGAGGAGAACCGCGGGCAGACGATGCTGCCGGTGAGCTTCCTGCGCCAGCTCATCTCGCTTTACGGCGATTCGATGCAGTCGATGGTGCCGCAATATCTCGAAGCGTCCATGGATGCCTTTCGTCGCAACCAGACCCAGTTCCGCCAGGCCATGGAAGGCGCCTTCGCGGGCGGTCCTTTCGCCGAGATGGCCAAGCGTAACATGGAGATGTTCGAAGCGGCTGCGACCGCCTTCAAACAGACGCGCGGCGAGGCCGGCGCAACCCCGGCCGCGAAGGATCCCGCCGCCGCCGCCGCTGCAACGCCGCCCCGCAACGAGGTCGATGCCCTCAAGGCGCAACTTGCAGCGATGCAGGACCAGATCAACAAGCTCAAATGACCGTCGCGCCGTAAGACGGTGCGCCAGTCTTCGAACGCGCTCCCCCAGTGGGAGAGACGCGTTCGTCGACCGCCTGAGTTGTCAGGGCTTAACGAACTTCAACGTCATCCGGTCGCTCTCGCCGATCGCCTGATATTTCGCTTTATCGACATCGCCCAAACTCAGCGTTGGCGGGAGGGTCCACACACCTTTCGGCCAGTCATGCGTGTCCTTGGGGTTCGCGTTGATGTCGGACTCTCCCGCCAGCTTGAAGCCGGCGGCGGTGGCAAGGCGGACGACCGTCGAGCGCTTTATATAGCCGCTCTCCTTCTCGAGCGTGCCGCCCTTGTCCTCAGGCAGACGATGATCGACGACTCCCAGAATGCCGCCGGGCTTGAGCGCCGCATAGTAATCCGCAAAGGCCTTCGCGGCCACAGCGTCGCCCGCCATGATAAGGTTGTGGACGTTGCGGAAGGTCAGCACGCGATCGGCGCTGCCCACAGGGATCGTCGACGGCGCCGTCGCGTTGAACGGCGCGATGGTCACCGGCCCAAACCAGTCCTTGTTGGCCGCGGTCCGCTCGGCAAACTTCGGGACGCCTTTCTCAGGCACCAGCGCGATATAGCTGCCATTGCCCTTCAGCATGGGCGCCAGGATCTCACTGTACCAGCCTCCGCCGGGATAGACTTCGACCACCGTTTGGCCAGGCCGAACGTCGAAGAAGGCGAGGGTTTCCGCCGGATGGCGATAAGCGTCGCGGGCTCGGTTGGCGTCGCTGCGTTGCGAGTCGCCGATCGCCTTGGCGATGGCGGGATCGACCTTGGCGGTCGAGGCGGCGATAGCAGGGGCTGCCAGTACGACGGCGACGGCGGCGAAAAGCGAGTAGCGCAAAATCCTTCTCCCGATATGGATCGTTCGCGCGATGATGACGGAGCGGTGGGAAGGTGCAATCAGAATACGCATGGGTGACGCTGTTTTTCGCCGGGCTGGCTCTCCTGTCCGTCGCGGCGGACTGGCGACGTCACCGCCGACGCGAAGCCGATCGGGTGCGGGGCAGGACAGGGTGGGTCCCCTGGCCGTTCATCACGATCATCGCGCTGATCCTGATGGCGTTATGCATCGCGGCATGGATCAACGATCGCTGAGGCTTTCAACCGCTAGAGGCAGGCTTCGAGCAGGGGCTGATCGAACCCGAATTGCCGGGCTTTCTCGATCGTGTAGGGGCGCAGGCCGGAGGTCGCGAACTCACCGATGATCCGGCCATCGGTATCTTCGGCATGATATTCGAACTTGAACAACTCCTGGGTGATGATCACGGGGCCTTCCATGCCCAGCACCTCGGTGATGCTCGTGACGCGGCGCGAGCCGTCGCGCAGCCGCTTGACCTGGACGATCAGGTCGACCGAGTCCGAAATCTGCTTGGAGATCGCTTCCTTCGGGACCTTGATGTCCGACATCATCACCATGTTCTCCATACGAGCGAGCGCCTCGCGCGGGCTGTTCGAGTGGAGCGTACACATCGATCCATCATGGCCGGTGTTCATCGCAGCGAGCATGTCGAAACATTCGCTGCCACGAATTTCGCCGAGGATGATCCGGTCGGGGCGCATACGCAGGGCGTTGACGACAAGGTCGCGGATCGAGATTGCGCCCTGTCCCTCGAGATTTGCGGGACGCGTTTCTAGCGGAAGCCAGTGTGGCTGCTGGAGCCGGAGTTCGGCGGCATCTTCGATCGTCACGACGCGCTCGCCCGGATCGATCATCTTCGAGAGGGCGTTGAGCATGGTCGTCTTGCCCGAGCCGGTACCGCCCGAGATGACGATATTGAAGCGGCACGCGCCGGCAATTTTGAGCATCGTCGCCATCTGCTCGCTCATCGATCCGCCGCGGGCCATGATGTCGAGGGTGATCGGCTTGGACGAGAATTTGCGGATCGAGATCGCGGTGCCGCGGAGCGACAGCGGCGGGACGATAACGTTGACACGGCTGCCGTCAGCGAGGCGGGCATCGGCAAGCGGCGTGGTCTGGTCGACGCGTCGGCCGACCTTCGACACGATGCGCTGCGCGATCTGGAACAGATGTTCTTCGTCCCGGAAATTGATCTTGGCGAGCTCGAGCTTGCCCTTGCGCTCGACATAGGTCTGGTCGGGGCCGTTGACCATGATGTCGGTAATCAGCGGGTCGCTGAGCAACTCCTCCAGCGGCCCGAGACCGAGGAGTTCGTCGATCAGAACCTTTTCGAGTGCAAACTGCTCGCGGCGGTTGAGCGTGATGCGCAGTTCGGCGAGCACCTCACCGATGATCGGGCGGAATTCCTCGGCCAGTTCGTCCTTGCTCAAGGAGGCGGCGGCTTCGGGATCTACGCGTTCCAGCAGGCGGGGAAGCACCTGTTCCTTGATCTTGTGGATCGAGGCTTCGAAACCTTCGACTCGCGAACGGCCGGCCTCGCCCGATGCGGCTTCGCGGATCGCGAGGCGTGCCATCGCATCGGCATGTTTGGGAAGGCTGACCTCGTCTTCGCTGACCGCGATGGGATCATCGAATCCCGGCATGCCAGCAAATGGATCGGCGCTCGCACCGGGAAAAGCGCTGCTATCGATCGGAGGAAACTGAAGCCCGCCGGTTAGCGAGCCCGGTGTGCTATCGGCATACATCGGTCGGGCCACGCCGAAGGCGGGCTTGGCCCCCTGCGTCATCGATCCACGCTTGCCGAATGCACTCATACCAACAGTCCCCGGCGGCCTGCCTTGGCCGAACGCTTCTCCAGTAGCGGTAAACCCCTCAAAAACGGTTAATTCGGCATTCGTCGTCGCGCTTCCGCCTCATCGCAGAGGCATCCTTCGTCTTCGGTCAGATGAAGTCGGCGATGCCGATGGCAGCAAGGTCGGACAGGCCCCCCAGCTTGATCGCCTCGATCGGTGATGCTGTGCCGGGGTCGTAGAAGAGGAACAGATCGCCCCCGACCACGACAACCGCCGCATCGTTGAAACCACCGACACTGTTCAGCAGCGTCTGTGCAGTGGACGTGCCTTCGGCCAAGGTCGTGAACAGGCCGACACCATAGCTGATACTGGTCGGAATGCCGAAGCCGAGACGGAGGTGGTCGATGCCATCGGTGAAATCCGTGATCATGTCGGTCAGATAGGCGAGCGGTCCGCCGGTCGCGAAGGCGGCATCGCCGTTGGCGAACTGGAACACATCGGCATCGCCGCCGCCGGTCAAAATGTCGATCCCGGCGCCGCCCTGCAGGGTATCGCCGCCGAGGTCTCCCATCACGACATCGTTGCCGACGCCGCCCGCAATGTTGTCATTGCCCTGTCCGCCGCGCAGCGAGTCATTGCCGGCGCCGCCGTCGATCATGTCGTTGCCGAGGTTGCCGTTGATACTGTCGTTGCCGACATTGCCAATGATGCTGTCATTGCCCTGGCCGCCCTGGATCCGATCCGATCCTTCTCCGCCATCGAGGCGATCGTCGCCGGCATTACCCTGGATATAATCATTGCCTTGGCCGCTGCTGATCGTATCGGCTCCGTCACCGGATATCGCCCTGGCCGCAGCGCCGTAGAGATGGTCGTTCCCGGCGCCTCCGCTGATCGAATCCGCGCCGCCACCTGCATAGATGACATTGCCGTTCTCATTGCCGATGATGATATCGTTGCCAAAGCCGGTAACGAGGGTGTCGATCCGCGTGCCATAGGCAATCGCGATATTGTTCGTCAGCCCGGTGGTGCTGCTGAAGGCTCCATCGTGGAGATCGACGGTCGAGGGCAGGGTAAAGCCGGACACGTCCAGCGTGTTGCCGTCGCCCTTGTTCCACAGGGTAACGACCGGCTTGGCGTTCAAACGAAAATCGAAGAAATCTCCGATGTCGCCCTGGATATTGCTGTTGAAGCCGTAGGTCTGCCCCCCCGACAACGGTGTATCGACCGCCACGCCGTAGAGGCGCTGGATGGCGATGATATCCAGCGGCATCCAGGTCGTTGGATTGCCTCGGTAAAGGAGGCCGTCTGTGCCGGCGCTGGCGCCCCAGTCGTAGGACGCACGGTCCGGATCGAAATAGGACATCACGGTCCAGGCCAGCGAGTCGAAGGCTGTGTAAGGAACGTCGGGATCGACGTCGCCTTCATTATAGGGCCCGCCATGGCCCAGGCCGAGAAGATGGCCCCATTCATGGATCAGGGTGGTGTAGGGATAGCCGCCATAGAGGCTGAAGGCGCCGCCTAGCGGCCCGAAACCGTTGACGCTGGTATCGATCTCAATCCGCCCACCGGACGTTACGCCCAGCCGGTTGGTTCCGGTCGTAGCGGCTGTGGCATCGACGGCGACAAAGGCGCCATCTTCATCACCGCGGACCAACTGGATCTGGGCCGATCCGGTCGTCGATTCGACGAATGTGACGTTCGCCACGGCCGACCAGAGCTTCGAGGTAGCGACGAAGGCGTCACGTTCTGTGGCGGTCCACAGTGAGGCTCCATCGAACTGGTAGGTGATGCTGGCGCCGGTCCCGCTGGTAGGGGCTCCGAACTTGGCCGTGTAATTTAGGCCGGCACTGCCGTCATAGGTTGGCGGATTGTCGTAATTCCAGGTGCCGAAGCTGATACCGACTACCAGCCCGCTAGAGCCCACGCCCCCGATATAGCTTATTTGCTGATCCTGAACCGTATCGATCGTCGCCATGTTCGCCCTCGATATCCTTCATGGAGCAGAGGGAACGGCAATGACAAGAGTACTGACGCGACTTCATCCGATATGGACCCGGAAGATATCCGCAGTCGCGATGGTCTCGGGATGGATCACCGTCGCTGGCAATGGATGGCAGCCGATGGACAGGCTTGTGTCGGACGTAGATCGCGATGCGACGGGCGGCTCGAACCGATCACGCTGCTATGGCGCAACGAAAAAGGCCCGGCCGCCTGCGCGGTCCGGGCCTTATCCGTGTCTTGCCGCCAGGTGCGGTAATCAGGCTTCCATGGCCTGTTCTGCCAGCACCGTCAGGCCCTTTTCGTTGACCTCGGCGAAGCCGCCCTCGAGTCGAATTCGAGCGGTGACCGTGGTCGGGCTCGAATAGATGGCGAGTTCGCCCGAACGAACCGTCGACATGAAGGGGGCATGGCCAGCCAAGACGCCGAAGTCACCTTCAGAGCCCGGAACCACCACCATGTAGACGTCCTCCGAGCGGAGCAGCTTTTCAGGGGTGACGAGTTCGAAATGCAGGTCTGCCATGTTCAATCCTGTCTGGCCTGTCTGGCGCCGAGGGCAAGGTCGAAGGCCTTGGTGGCCTTCTCGAACTTGTCCCGGCAGCCGGGGTTGCAGAAGCCGACGACCGCGCCCCGATAGAGGGTCAGCGAGTCTGCCGCGATCGGATCACCCGACCAGGGGCAGGTCTCGTTGACCGCGTCCTCGATGCGCGGTCCGTTCGGCATCAGGCCGCTTCGGCGGCCAGCTTCTTGGCCTTCTCAACGACCTCGTCGATGCCGCCGACCATGTAGAAGGCTGCTTCGGGGAGGTGGTCATATTCGCCTTCGACGACCGCCTTGAACGACTTGACGGTGTCTTCGATCGCGACGAACTTGCCGCTGATGCCGGTGAAGACCTCGGCGACGTGGAACGGCTGCGACAGGAAGCGCTGGATCTTGCGGGCGCGCTGCACGGTGAGCTTATCCTCTTCGGAAAGCTCGTCCATGCCCAGGATCGCGATGATGTCCTGCAGCGACTTGTACTTCTGCAGCGTCTCCTGGACGGCGCGTGCGGTTTCGTAATGCTCCTGGCCGACGATGCGCGGCTCGAGCATGCGCGACGTGGAGTCGAGCGGATCGACCGCCGGGTAGATGCCCAGCTCCGAAATCGCGCGGTTGAGGTTGGTCGTCGCGTCCAGATGGGCGAACGACGTCGCCGGCGCCGGATCGGTAAGATCGTCAGCGGGGACGTAGATCGCCTGCACCGAGGTGATCGAACCCTTGTGGGTCGAGGTGATGCGCTCCTGCAGCGCGCCCATGTCGGTCGACAGGGTCGGCTGATAGCCCACCGCCGAAGGAATGCGGCCGAGCAGTGCCGACACTTCCGAGCCGGCCTGGGTGAAGCGGAAGATGTTGTCGACGAAGAACAGCACGTCCTGGCCTTCGACATCGCGGAAATATTCAGCGATCGTCAGGCCCGAGAGCGCGACGCGGGCACGGGCGCCCGGCGGTTCGTTCATCTGGCCGAACACGAGGGCGACCTTCGAACCCTTGGGGGTCGGGTTGCCGTTCTCGTCCTTGGCGATGACGCCGGCGTCGAGGAACTCGTGATAGAGATCGTTACCCTCGCGGGTACGCTCGCCCACGCCGGCGAACACCGAGGTGCCGCCATGGCCCTTGGCGATGTTGTTGATCAGTTCCTGGATGAGCACGGTCTTGCCCACGCCGGCGCCGCCGAACAGGCCGATCTTGCCGCCCTTCGCATAAGGCGCGAGCAGGTCGATGACCTTGATGCCGGTGACGAGGATGCTGGCGTCGGTCGACTGATCGACGAACAGCGGAGCGTCGGCATGGATCGGCGACGTCAGTTCGGCGTTGACCGGGCCCTGCTCGTCGATCGGCTCGCCGATGACGTTGAGAATGCGGCCGAGCGTCATCGGGCCGACTGGAACGCGGATCTGCGAGCCGGTGTCGGTGACCTCCTGGCCGCGGGTCAGACCGTCGGTGGCGTCCATGGCGATTGTGCGGACGGTGCCCTCGCCGAGATGCTGCGCGACTTCGAGGACAAGGCGGTTGCCGTTGTTCGAGGTCTCGAGCGCGTTCAGGATTGCCGGGAGCTCGCCGTCAAAGCTGACGTCGACGACGGCGCCGATGACCTGCGAGATGCGTCCGACGCTCTTGGGAGTGGTGATGGGGGCTTTAGCCATGGTCTGTTTCCTGCCTCTGATCTCTTACAGCGCTTCGGCGCCGGTCATTCCGATGTGCTAGAGCGCTTCCGCGCCAGCGATGATTTCGATGAGCTCGGTGGTGATCGCGGCCTGACGGGTCCGGTTGTACTGGATCGTCAGCTTGTTGATCATCTCGCCGGCGTTACGGGTCGCATTGTCCATCGCGGTCATGCGACTGCCCTGCTCGGACGCGGCGTTTTCCAGCATCGCACGGAACAGCTGGATGGCTACGTTGCGTGGCAGCAGCGCGGCGAGGATTTCCTCCTCGTCGGGCTCATACTCGACCGCAGCCGAGGCTCCTACGGCCTGCGCGCCGCTTGCCGGAGCGAGCGGAACCGGGATGATCTGGATCTCGGTCGGATCCTGGACCAGTGCCGACTGGAACTTCGCGAAGAACAGATGCGCGACATCGAACTCGCCCGCGGAATAGCGGGCGATCAAATCCTCCGACACACCATGCGCATCGGAGAAGGCAACGTTCTTGATGTGGGTCTGATCGACCTGATGGACGATCTTGCCGGGGAAGAGGCGCTGGATGACCGCGCGGCCCTTCTTGCCGATCAGATAGAACTTCACGGTCTTGCCCTGGGCGATCAGGCTGTCGGCCTTCTTGCGTGCGGCGCGAACGATGTTGGTGTTGAACGCACCGGCCAGGCCACGCTCGGAGGTCGCGACCACCAGCATGTGAACCTGGTCGCTGCCGGTACCGGCGAGGAGCTTCGGGCTCTGCGGTCCGACGGTCACCTTGGACGCAAGGCTCGACATCACCGTGTCGAGACGCTCGGCGTAGGGGCGGCCGGCTTCCGCCGCCATCTGCGCACGGCGCAGCTTGGCCGCGGCGACCATCTTCATCGCCTTGGTAATCTTTTGGGTCGATTTCACCGAAGTGATGCGGACCTTGAGGGCCTTGAGACTTGCCATCTAGTCTTGTCTCTTCCGTCCTGCTTCGCCCGGCGCGACGCCGGGCGAAATATCAGTATGTTACGCGAAGGTCTTCACGAACGCTTCGAGCGCCGACTTGAGAGCCGCCGTCGTATCCGCCGAAAGGTCCTTGCTATCGCGGATCGCGGTCAGCACGTCGGCATGCTTCGAGCGCATCTCCGACAGGAAGGCGGCTTCGAAGCGCGTCACGTCCTTGGTCGGGATGGTGTCGATATAGCCGTTCACGCCGGCGAAGATCGACGCGACCTGCTCTTCGAAAGGAAGGGGCTGGAACTGCGGCTGCTTGAGCAATTCGGTCAGGCGCGCACCGCGGTTCAGCAGGCGCTGGGTCGAAGCGTCGAGATCCGAGCCGAACTGCGCGAAGGCAGCCATTTCGCGATACTGGGCGAGCTCCAGCTTGATCGAGCCGGCGACCTTCTTCATCGCCTTGGTCTGCGCGGCCGAGCCGACGCGCGACACCGACAGACCGACGTTGATGGCCGGACGGACGCCCTGGTAGAACAGGTCGGTCTCGAGGAAGATCTGACCGTCGGTGATCGAGATCACGTTGGTCGGAATATAGGCCGACACGTCGCCCGCCTGGGTTTCGATGATCGGAAGTGCGGTCAGCGAACCGTTGCCGTTGGCATCGTTGAGCTTGGCGGCGCGCTCGAGCAGGCGGCTGTGCAGGTAGAACACGTCGCCCGGATAGGCTTCGCGGCCCGGCGGGCGGCGCAGCAGAAGCGACATCTGGCGATAGGCGACGGCCTGCTTCGAGAGATCGTCATAAACGATCAGGGCGTGCATGCCGTTGTCACGGAAATATTCGCCCATCGTCACGCCGGTGTAAGGCGCGAGATACTGGAGCGGGGCAGGATCCGACGCGGTCGCGGCGACCACGATCGAATATTCCATCGCGCCGTTTTCTTCGAGCGTCTTGACGAGCTGCGCGACGGTCGAGCGCTTCTGGCCGATTGCGACATAGACGCAATAGAGCTTCTTGTTCTCGTCGGTGCCGGCGTTGGCGGCCTTCTGGTTGATGAAGGTGTCGATTGCGACGGCGGACTTGCCGGTCTGGCGATCGCCGATGATCAGCTCGCGCTGGCCGCGGCCGACAGGAACGAGCGCGTCGAGAGCCTTGAGGCCGGTCTGCACCGGCTCGTGCACCGACTTACGCGGGATGATGCCGGGTGCCTTGACCTCGACGCGGCTGCGCTGTGTGGTGTTGATCGGGCCCTTGCCGTCGATCGGATTGCCGAGACCGTCCACGACGCGGCCGAGCAGTTCCTTGCCGATCGGCACGTCGACGATGGTGCCGGTCCGCTTGAC
The DNA here is from genome assembly GCA_040387595.1 of Pseudomonadota bacterium. Taxonomy (GTDB): domain Bacteria; phylum Pseudomonadota; class Alphaproteobacteria; order Sphingomonadales; family Sphingomonadaceae; genus Rhizorhabdus. Next base: position 949,060 of record JAZKDN010000002.1, on the reverse strand, counting down.
GACGTCGCCTTCCTTGATCTGGGCATCCGAGCCGAAGATCACGGCGCCGACGTTGTCGGCTTCGAGGTTGAGGGCCATGCCCTTGATGCCGTTCGAGAATTCGATCATCTCGCCGGCCTGGACATTGTCGAGGCCGTGGATGCGGGCGATGCCGTCACCGACCGACAGCACCCGGCCGACTTCGGAGACCTGCGCTTCGCTGCCGAAGCTGGAGATCTGGTCGCGGATGACCTTGGAGATTTCTGCGGCGCGGATATCCATGTTCAGCCTTTCATCGCAATCGCGAGGGAGTTCAGTTTGGAGCGGATCGAACCGTCGATCTGGCGCGAGCCGATCTTTACGATCAAACCGCCGAGAATCGAGGGGTCGACGTTGAGTTCGACCGCGACATCGCGGTCGAGCTGGGTCTTGAGCTTGGCCTTCAGCGCCTTGACCTGGGTCGCGGTCAGGGGATGGGCCGATGTTACTTCGGCGGTGGTCTCGCCACGATGTTGGGCAGTGAGCAGCGCGTAGGAGCGGATCACCGCGCCGATCTGGCTGAGCCGGCGATTCTGCGCGAGAACACCGATGAACTTGGTGGTGATGGGATCGAGGCCGAGGCTTGCCGCCGCGGCAGCAACCGCCTTCATCGCTTCGCTGCGCGAGACGATCGGACTGGTCGTCAGGCGACGGAAGTCGTCCGATTCGGCCAGCGCCGTCTTGAGCAATTGCAGGCTCGCGGAGACCGCGTCGATAGCGTTCTCGTCACGCGCCAGACCGAACAACGCGGTCGCATAACGTCCGCTGAGGCTAGCCTGAATACCGCCGGAATTCTCCACGCGCTTTCATTCCCCCAAAAAGGTTGGGCCATGCGAAAAAAGGGGCGCCGATAAGGCGTCCCTGCATGGTTCGCGGGCCGGTTAGCAGGGGTGTTCCCCATATGCAAGGCGGGAAGGGCTGAAGTTACCGTGACGTTATGTCCGGACTATGAACGGCGCGCGTTTCTCGGCTCGTCACGTCGGAAAGGTCCGGGCTGGCTTCGATCCGGAATCAGAAAGCCGGACCTTCTGGCCCGGCTTTCCTCTTCCGATGAACCCTGCGAAGCGGGGTTACGCTGCGGCTTGGGCAGGCTCCGCTTCGATGACCGCGGGGGATTCGAAACCGTCGATCGCGATACGGCGCGGCTTCTTGTGCTCGGGGATCTCGCGTACGAGTTCGACATTGAGCAGACCGTTCTCATAACCGGCGCTCGTCACCTTGATGGTGTCCGCCAGCTGGAAGCGCCGCTCGAAAGCGCGCTTGGCGATGCCGCGATGCAGGAACTCGCGCTTGTCCGCATCGGCGGGCTCGGCGGCGCGGCCGATGATGATCAACACATTGTCCTGGATCGTGACGTCGATCTCTTCGCGGGTAAAGCCGGCAAGGGCCATCTGAATGCGATAGACGCCGTCACCCGTCTTCTCGATATTATAGGGTGGATAGCTGTCGGTATCGCCGCGCGCGAAATCGACGAGACGGTTAAGATTCTCGAAGCCGATCGAGGACCGGAGGAGGGGGGCGAAATCAAGAGTACGCATGGGTCGGTTTCCTCATAACAAGCGATAGTGACCATGTTGACCCGCGGACCATCCGCCGGGCCATGTCGCACCGCCCCTTCAGGCAACGGCCGACGCGATCCAGATAGGAAGGGCGCTCTCCGCTTCAAGAGCGTCATTTCCGTTGGCTGGGGATGATGGTTATGGCCATGAACGAGGCCATCGACGCACTGGGGGTTGGATAGCCTGTCTGCGATGCGCCGCTTTCGGCGCAGCGTTCGTTGACTGCAGCGCCGCGCCCGCCTAACCGGAGCCGATGGTTGCCTATCTCGAATTCGAAAAGCCCATTGCCGAGCTTCAGGCGCGCATCGCCGAGCTTCGGTCCACCGCCGATGCCGGCTCGCTCGATATCGAGAGCGAGGCATCCAAGCTGGAGGCCAAGTCCGACAAGCTCCTGCGCGATACCTATTCCCGGCTGACTCCCTGGCAGAAGACGCAGGTCGCCCGCCATCCGGAGCGTCCGCACTTCAAGGACTATGTCGCGGGCTTCATCGGCGATTTCATTCCCTTGGCCGGCGATCGTGCGTTCGCTGACGATCAGGCGATCATTGGCGGATTCGGCCGTCTCGGCGATCGCAAAGTGATGGTGATCGGCCATGAGAAGGGCGACGACACTGCATCGCGCATCCGCCACAATTTCGGCATGGCCAAGCCCGAGGGGTATCGCAAGGCGATCCGCCTGATGGAACTGGCCGACCGCTTCGGCCTGCCGGTCGTCAGCCTCGTCGACACGTCGGGCGCCTTTCCCGGCATCCAGGCCGAAGAGCGTGGCCAGGCGGAGGCAATAGCCCGGTCGACCGAGGCCTGCCTCGCGCTCGGCGTTCCAATGATCTCCGCGGTCGTCGGTGAAGGCGGCTCGGGCGGCGCAATCGCGATCGCAGCGGCGAACAGGGTGCTGATGTTCGAGCATGCCGTCTACTCGGTGATCTCCCCCGAGGGCTGCGCATCGATCCTTTGGCGCACCGGCGACAAGGCTGCGGATGCCGCCGAGGCGATGAAGGTGACGGCGGCGGATTTGCAGAAGCTGGGGGTCGTCGACCGTGTCGTTGCCGAGCCCATCGGCGGCGCGCATCGGGATCCGGCTGCTGCCATCGCCGCGCTGGGCGCTGCGATCGGAGAAGAGCTCGACAAGCTGAGCGGGAAGAAGCCCGCAACTTTGCGTGCCGCACGTCGGGACAAGTTTCTCGCCATCGGGTAAAACGGCTCCGTAACGGAACCATTCGGCATAGCTCTGCTTTATGCGTTCCGTGGGAGGATATGCATGAAGAAGCTTTTGTTCTGGACCGGTCTGTCGTTCGTTGCGGTGCCTGGCGTGGTTCTCGCCCAGGCTCAATCTATTTCCGCAAGCGACAGGAAGACGGGGGCGGAGGCTCATCCACAGCTCGTTCAGGAGTTCGGCGGGGCGATGAAAGGTCCTGCGGCGGATTATGTGACACGGGTCGGTCGCAAGATAGCCGTTCAGTCCGGCCTCTCCAATTCCGAGCGGGATTTCACCGTTACCTTGCTCGATTCGCCGGTAAGCAACGCCTTCGCGATTCCCGGCGGCTATGTCTATGTGACGCGCGGCCTGCTTGCGATCATGAACGACGAGGCCGAACTCGCTTCGGTGCTGGGGCATGAAGTCGGCCATGTAGCCGCGCGCCATTCGGCCAAGCGGCAGCAGACAGCCAATATCACCTCGGTGCTGGCCGGCATCGTCGGCGCGGTGGCCGGTAATTCCGGCGTCGGCAGCCTGATCGGCCGCGGGGCCGGGGTCGGCGCCGACCTGATTACCAAGGGCTTTTCACGGACTCAGGAATATCAGGCCGACGACCTCGGCGTCCGCTATCTCGCGAACGCCGGTTACGATCCGCTCGCGTCCTCGGACATGCTTGCGGTGCTCGGCGCCCAGCAGGGGCTTGAGGCGCGCATTGCCGGCAAGCAAGGGGCGCTTCCCACGTGGGCCAGCACCCACCCCAATTCGGCGGATCGCGTGCGTCGCGCCAGCGTCAAGGCGCAGGAAACCGGAAAGGCGGGACGCGGCGTGCGCAACAACGACGCGCTGCTCGACGCCGTCGATGGACTGGTCTGGGGCGACAGTCCCGCCAATGGCTTTCAGGACGGGCAGGAGTTCAAGCTGCCGACCCAACGGCTCGCCTTTACGGTCCCGCGTGGCTACGCCCTCAGCAACGGCGACACGGCGGTGACGATCAGTGGGAACGGCGGACAGGCGAGCTTTTCCGGTGGCACAGTCGGCATGGGCGGGCTCGACGACTATATCGGGCAGGTCGCATCCAAGCTCGGTGCAAATATGCGCCTGGGCCAAATTCAGAGCGGCAAGGGTAACGGCATCGGCTTCCGCTATGCCATGGGCCAGGCCAACAGCAATTCAGGGCCGGTCGATGTCGGGGTCTTCGCCTATCGCCCGGACAATGGCTCGACCGCTTATCATTTCGTGACGTTGTCCCGGTCGGGGCAGGGGGTCGGTCCTTTCGAACAGCTGGTCGAAAGCATGCGCCGGATGTCCGCCGCAGAGGCTGCGGCGGTGCGGCCGCTTCGGGTAAAGGTGGTCAAGGTAAAGGCTGGCGAGACACCTGAGACTTTCGCGCGGATGATGGCCTTTCCCGACGCGCCGCTCGATCGGTTTCTCGTCCTCAACGGACTGGAGAAGGGCGATTCTCTCCGTCCAGGCGAGCGGGTGAAGCTCGTCGTGAAGAACTAGGCTCGGGCTCGAATGCGAAAAGGCGGCAGGCTTTCGCCTGCCGCCTTCGAAGCCAGCCTGGCCGTCAGTGCGGCTAGACTATTAGCTCGCCTTCATATTGTTCGAGACGTTGTTGAACGTCTTCTGAAGCTGATTGCCGAGGCTCGTCATCGCGGTGATCGCGGCGACGGCGATGAGGGCGGCGATCAGGCCATATTCGATCGCGGTGGCGCCCTTGTTGTTCTTCAGCAGCTTAGCAACGAATTTCATAACTCTTACTCCCGCTTCCCGAAATTTCCGGGTGGTGTGTCCGGCCCGGCTGGCCTCCAACCATTTGGCCAACGATTGCGGTGTAGCGAAGGAGTCCCTTTTAAATCGTTAATGGCGCATAGATCCGTCGGTCTCAGATCGACGAGACGCGGTCGGCGATATCGTTCCAGCGGCTCTGGACCGCGCTCCCCAGGCTCGCGATTGCCCCCATCACGGCGAGGAAGACGAGCGAAAGGATCAGGCCGTATTCGACGGCGCTGGCGCCGCGATCGTCGCTGAAGAGGGCGCGGAAGGGCGCGCGTCGGCCGTCCTTTTCCATCTGGAATTCCTTTCAAGCGATCGGAAACCCAAATCGCTTTGATCTGCAGATGCTTATTCCGTAGGCGTGCCGAATTAAGAATCCCCTAAAGGCATGAGACCAATGGATAAGGGAAAACCCTTGCTCGTCGTAGCGGCGGCGCTGATCGATGGCGATGGAAGGCTGCTCGTGCAGCAACGTCCCGCAGGCAAGGCGATGGCAGGCCTGTGGGAGTTTCCCGGGGGGAAGGTGGAGCCCGGCGAAACCCCCGAGGCTGCGTTGATTCGCGAGTTGAACGAAGAACTGGGGATCGACGTCGAACAGGCATGTCTCGCTCCGGCGTGCTTCGCCAGCGAACCGCTTGCCGAACGCCACCTGCTCCTTCTGCTCTACATCTGTCGTAAATGGCGCGGCATTCCGCGGGCGCTCGAGGCGCCGGCGATCAAGTGGGTCCGCCCGGTCGAACTGCACAATCTGGAGATGCCGCCCGCCGACAAGCCGCTGATCGGGCTGCTCGACGCCCTCATCTAGCTTCGGCTGAGCAGCACTACGGTGAGCGGGATTGGCTCTCGTCGCCGAGCCCCATCCGCACGCCCTTCATCCGGCCCGCCGAGATATCGGTGAGGAGATCGAGAACCGGGCTGGGATCGACACCGGGACCGAGCCGAAACACCATCGTCGAACCGCATGGCTCGAGATCCAGCCTGGCCTTGCGGAAGCTGTCCCGGAGAGATTGCAAGGGACCGGGCTCACCCGAAAAGACGATAGCGTCGCTCAGGCCGGCAGTGGCGCATTGCGGCGGAGCGGCGATGATCCGCGGACGGCGCGCGCCGGGTTGTCCGCCGCCATAGGTGACGTCGAGACGCTTCAGCGCTTCGACTGCGTCGCTGTGCAAAGACGTGGCCTGGCTATCCTGCCCGGCCGCTGCACTCTTTATCACCTGCCGCAGCAGGTCCGCAGCAGCCTCGATCTCCGCCGGATCCCCTTTCGCCCGTGACGGCAGGGCCTTGAGCTCGGCGATGGGAATGAGCGTGCTGAGCGTGACCAGCGAGGTACCGCCCAGGCGCAGCGATCGAATGCGATAGGCCTGTTGGTAGGCAAGGTCGGTCCACGGCGCCGGATTTTCGGGGTGGAGCAGACGCTCGACTTCAGCCCTGCGGATCAACGCGGTGGCGACCTCGGGATGGTCGGCGCCGAGCACCAGCCGGTAACCGTCGACCGACCGTTCGAGATAATCGAGGACCTTTGCCGACGTGGCATCGTCCAGCGTGGGCGCCAGCTGAAAGAGATGAATCGCGAAGCACCCCATCAGCGCGGCACGATCACGCGGCGTGCGCTGTGATGCCAATTTGCGGGCAAAAGAACGTTCGGCCTCGGTCAGCCGTCCCTGGCGGATCATTGCGAGCTCGCGGGCCAGCAGCGCTTCGGTCCGCGCCGAAGCCGCTGTCTCCTTTTCGGACGCAATGGGACTGACGGACGGTTCCGCCGACAAGCTGTTGGTCGATGAAACCATGAGCAGCGCGACACAGAAGTGTAATGGAGCCTGCGGAAGCGGGTTCGTCATCCTGTCCTGTGTCCGGGGCCCCGCCATGCGGCAAGAATGGCGGAGCTCCGGGGTCGCTGTCCAGCGGCTTGACGCGTCGCGGCGGCTGTTATTCGGGCTTTTCGAAAGCGACCGAGATCTGCAGCGGGACGGCGTCCGGTACCATCGGAATGCCATAGCTGACGCCGAAGTCGCTGCGCTTGACCGTCGTCGTCGCATCGAACCCGATGGTACGCTTGCCCATCATCGTGCCAGCGCCGACGAAGACCGCGTCGAGCACGACCGACTTGGTGACGCCCTTGATCGTCAGATTTCCGCTGATCTTGGCGGTCTTCCCACTCGCCCGGATCGAGGTCGATTCGAAATGGGCGGTCGGATATTTCGCCGCATCGAAGAAGTCGGCGTTCTTCAGATGCTCGTCGAGCTTCACCATTGTCGTGGTGATCCCGCTCATTGGAATGTCGATCGACACCTTCGCGTTGGCAGGGGCCTTGGGATCGATCGTCATCGATCCGGTCACCGAGCCGAACATGCCGCGATAGGTGCTGAAGCCGAGATGGTTCACGGTGAAGGTCACCTGGCTGTGGCCAGGATCGACAGTGTAGGTGCCGGCTGCAACGCGGCTGACATCGGCGGCGCCGGGCGGTGTCGTCGGCGCCTGGGCGGCGATCGGAACAGCGACGAACGACAGGCCCAGAAGCAGGGCAGTGGCGGAACGGTACATCATCGTCTCCCAAACAAGAAAGAGCGACAGACTACCGCCTGCCGCCCCTTCTAGAAACCACCTAATCCGAAACCGTGCGTTTCGGCATCGACCGGATCAGTTCTTGTCTTTGTCGACCAGCTTGTTCTTGCCGATCCAGGGCATCATCGCGCGCAACTCGGCACCGACCTTCTCGATCGGATGCTCGGCGACGAGCTTGCGGCTCGCCTTCAGCTCGGGCTGACCGGCGCGGTTGTCGAGGACGAAGCGCTTGACGAACTTGCCCTTCTGGATGTCGTCGAGGACGCGCTTCATCTCGGCCTTGGTTTCCGAGGTGATGACGCGCGGGCCGGTGTGGATATCGCCATATTCGGCGGTGTTCGAGATCGAGTAGCGCATGTTGGCGATGCCGCCTTCATACATCAGGTCGACGATCAGCTTCACTTCGTGGAGGCACTCGAAATAGGCCATCTCTGGGGCATAGCCTGCCTCGGTCAGCGTCTCGAAGCCCGCCATGATCAGGTGGCTGAGGCCACCACACAGCACGGCCTGCTCGCCGAACAGGTCGGTCTCGCACTCTTCCTTGAAGGTCGTCTCGATCACGCCCGAACGACCGCCGCCGACCGCCGAGGCGTAGGACAGGGCGACGTCATGCGCGTTGCCGCTGGCATCCTGCGCGATCGCGATCAGGCAGGGCACGCCGCCGCCGCGCTGATATTCTGAACGCACGGTGTGGCCCGGGCCCTTCGGCGCGATCATGAACACGTCGATGTCGGCGCGCGGCTCGATCAGGCCGAAATGGACGTTGAGGCCGTGGGCAAAGGCAAGCGCCGCACCGGGCTTCAGATTGTCCTTGAGATCGTCGTTGTAGATCGCGGCCTGATGCTCGTCGGGCGCCAGGATCATGACGATGTCGGCCCACTTGGCCGCTTCGACGTTCGACAGCACCTTGAAGCCGGCGTCTTCGGCCTTCTTCGCGGTGGCCGAACCGGGGCGCAAGGCGACGGCTACGTCGGCGACACCGGAGTCGCGCAGGTTCTGGGCATGGGCGTGGCCCTGGCTGCCGTAGCCGACGATGGCGACCTTCTTGGTCTTGATAAGGCCGATGTCGGCATCACGATCATAATAGACGCGCATAATGTTGCTTCCCTCTGCTGCGGCCTGACATCCGATTGCGGAGACTGCCGTCCGTTTGAAATTCGATGGGGCCCCGTACCGGGCGCGCGCCCGTCCGTCGACCCGCTTTTTGACCGCGCCTTAAAGCGCCTCTTTGCCTCGCACGATCGCAGCGACGCCGGTGCGCGCGACTTCGACCAGGCCTACCTCGCGCATGAGCTCAAGGAACTTGTCGATCTTCTCGCTGCCGCCGGTCACTTCGAAGACGAAGCTGGAGATCGTCGCATCGACCACCCGCGCGCGATAGACCTCCGCGAGGCGCAGCGCCTCGATGCGATCGTCGCCGGTTCCGACGACCTTCACCAGCGCCAGCTCGCGCTCGACATGCGGGCCCAGCGCGGTGAGGTCGGTGACCGTGTGAACCGGCACCATCCGGTCGAGCTGCGCCACCACCTGCTCGATCACCTGCGGCGTGCCGGTGGTGACGATGGTGATGCGGCTGATCTTCTCGTCCTCGGTGACGTCCGCCACCGTGAGGCTGTCGATATTATAGCCGCGCGACGAAAATAGGCCGGCGATGCGGGCGAGGATGCCCGATTCATTGTCAACGGTCACGGACAGCGTATGCCGCTCGGTGGCTTCCTGCTTGATGTGCATGATGATGTGTCTCTGTGTCGAAAGGGTCGGGGAGGGGATCAGACGAGTGCCTTGGCCTCGTCGTCCATCTCGCCGACCACGTCGTCGGCCTCGAGGATCATGTCGATGTGCGATGCGCCGCTCGGAATCATCGGGAAGCAATTGGCCAGCTTCGCGACCCGACAATCGACCATGACCGGACCATCATGGGCGAGCATCGCGGCGATGCCGGATTCGAGATCCTCGGGCTTCTCGATCCGGATGCCTTTCCAGTCATAGGCTTCGGCCAGCTTCACGAAATCGGGCAAGGCATCGCTGTAGCTCTGCGAATAGCGGCCGGCATAGGTCAGGTCCTGCCACTGGCGGACCATCCCCATATATTCGTTGTTCAGGATGAATACCTTCACCGGCAGGCGATATTGGGTCGCGGTGCCGAGCTCCTGGATATTCATCTGGATCGAGGCTTCGCCGGCGATGTCGATCACCAGCGCGTTGGGATTGCCCAGCTGCGCGCCGATCGCGGCGGGCAGGCCGTAGCCCATCGTGCCGAGCCCGCCCGAGGTGAGCCACTTGTTCGGACCCTCGAAGTCGAAATGCTGCGCCGCCCACATCTGGTGCTGGCCGACCTCGGTGGTGATGATCGGCTTCAGCGCATGGGTCGCCTCCCACAGCTTGCGGACCGCGAGCTGCGGCATGATCTCCTTGATCGACGCCGGGAATTTGAGGCTCTTGCGCGCCCGCCATTCCTCGATCTGCCCGAACCAGCCGGTCAGGTCCTGCGCGCTATGCTGGCGCGCCTTCCAGAGCTTCACCATGTCTTCCATCGCGCGGCCGACGTCGCCGACGATGGCCAGGTCGGCGCGGACGATCTTGTTGATCGACGAGCGATCGATATCGACGTGGATCTTCTTCGAGTTAGGGGCGAAGGCGTCGAGCCGGCCCGTCACCCGGTCGTCGAAGCGCGCGCCGAGGCAGACGATCAGATCCGCCTTGTTCATCGCCAGATTGGCTTCATAGGTGCCGTGCATGCCGAGCATGCCCAGCCACTGATCGCTCGACGCCGGGAAAGCGCCCAGACCCATCAGGGTGGACGTCACCGGCGCGCCGGTGATCCGCGCCAGTTCGCGCAGGACCTGACTGGCCAGCGGACCCGAGTTGATGACCCCGCCGCCGGTGTAGAGGATCGGTCGCTCGGCGGCGGCGATCATCTCCACCGCCTGTTCGATCAGCGCGGTTTCAGCTTTAACCTGCGGGCGATAGCCCTTGTGCGGCAGCGCCTGCACGGAGGGTTTGCGGTACGTTCCCGTCGCGACCTGAACATCCTTCGGCAGATCGACGACCACCGGGCCTGGACGGCCCGACGTTGCGATGTGGAAAGCCTCGTGGATCACGTCGCCCAGCTTCGCCGGGTCCTTCACCAGATAATTATGCTTGGTGCAGTGGCGCGTGATGCCCACCGTGTCGCATTCCTGGAAGGCGTCGCTGCCGATCAGCGGCGTACCGACCTGGCCGGTCACCACCACCAGTGGGATCGAATCCAGCAGAGCATCGGCGATGCCCGTCACCGCGTTGGTCGCGCCTGGGCCCGAGGTCACCAGCACTACGCCCGGTTTGCCGGTCGAGCGCGCATAGCCCTCGGCAGCGTGCACGGCGCCAGCCTCGTGCCGGACAAGGATATGGCGAATGCGGTTCTGCTTGAAGAGCGCGTCGTAGATCGGAAGAACCGCGCCGCCCGGATATCCGAAAATGACCTCGACGCCGAGATCGTTCAGCGCCTGGATCAATATGTCGGCTCCCGTCATCTCGGCAGTCATGATGTCTTCCTCTTGTGCGCCGCAGCGCCGTAAAATGAGCGGCGGGACCTAACGGTAATAAACTACTCTGTCAACGCCATCTTGCGTAATTTAATTGCAATTCTATCGACTTCATTGTCATTGAGTTGCGTGTCTATCCGCTTCCAATCGGCGGGGGGTTGATGGCGGAACCAGGTATATTGCCGTTTGGCATATTGCCGCGTGGCGGCCTGAGCCCTCGTTACCATGGTCTGCCGGTCGATCAGCCCGTCCTGCCAGGCGATGATGTCGCGCACGCCGATAGCCTGCATGGCTGGGAGCATCGGATCAAGCCCACGTTCGCGCAACTTTGTTACCTCTTCGATCGCCCCCTGTGCGAGCATCGCCTCGAACCGGCTGTCGCAGCGATCGCGCAGCCAGTCCCGCGGCGGCAGCAGGATCGCGGCCACCGGACGGACCCCGTCGATGATGCCGCCGGTCAATTCGGCTTGCCATTGCGACAGCGATCGTCCGGTCGCACGGACGACCTCCAACGCACGGGCGATGCGCGTACTGTCCTGCGGGCGCAGATGCGCCATGGCCGGGTCCTCGGCGAGCAAGGCGACATAAGCCGCCTCGACCGGGAGCGCGCGGACCTCGGCGCGGATCGCCGCATCGATCTCGGGCACCGGCGCGATGCCGAAGATCAGGGTGCGCAGATACAGGCCGGTCCCGCCCACCAGGATCGGCAGCTTGCCGTCCGCCTGCGCCTCGGCGATAGCGCGCTTTGCGTCAACGGCCCAATCGGCCGCGCTGCACGCCTCGGCGGCGTCGCGATAGCCGAACAGGCGGTGGGGAGCGCGGGCTTCCTCGGTGGCGTCGGGCCGGGCGCTCAACACCCGCAGATCGGCATAGACCTGACTGGCGTCGGCGTTGATTACGACGCCATCGGCGATTTCCGCGAGACGCACCGCCAATGCGGACTTGCCGCTGGCAGTCGGCCCCGCAATAAGCGCGACCGGATATTTCGACGGAGAGACACTCTTGTTCATTGCGACGCTGATAGCATCGGACCGGATCGATGCGGGGGATATTTCGGCAGCCGCCGATCGCCTGGCCGCTGCGGGCGTACCCGCTGTGGATTCGCTCTGGATCGAGCCCGGAGTCGCTTGTGATCTGGGCTTTAATGGCGATGCGGCAATGGCCCGTGCTGCGCTGGAGGGCGCTTTTCCCGGGGTCGATGTGATCGTTCAGAAGACCGCTGACCGTCGGCGCAAAATGCTCGTCGCCGACATGGATTCGACGATGATCACGATCGAATGTATCGACGAACTGGCCGATTATGCCGGCATCAAGCCGCAGATCGCCGAAATCACCGAACAGGCGATGCGCGGCGAACTCGATTTCGAAGGCGCGCTCGACGCGCGGGTTGCGCTGCTCAAGGGGCTCGACGCTTCGGTGATCGACCGCTGCCACGCCGAGCGGGTCGTGATCATGGGCGGCGCGTATGAGTTGGTCCGTACAATGCGCGCCAACGGCGCCGACTGTTACCTGGTCTCGGGTGGCTTTACGCTGTTCGCCGATAGGGTGGCCGCCGAGATCGGCTTCACGCGCGCTTTGTCGAACGTGCTGGAGTTTACCGATGGCAAACTGTCGGGCACCGTCGCGAGGCCGATCGTCGGAGCGGAGACCAAGCGCCGGACCCTGCTCGATGAAGCCGCCGCACACGGACTGTCAGCCGAACAGTGCCTCGCTGTCGGCGACGGCGCTAACGACATTCCGATGATCCAGGCCGCCGGTTTGGGGGTCGCTTTCCACGCCAAGCCGAAGACTGCGGCTGCGGCTGCGGCGCGGATTGATCATGGGGACCTGACGGCGCTGCTGTACGCCCAGGGTTATGCCCGCAAGGACTGGGTGGTCTGAACCCGGACGAGAGAGCTTATCCCCGTTGGGGGGTCAGTTGCCACGGGTCATGTCGGCGGTGATCGCCGCCAGGGCGAAGGCCACGGAGGCCTCGTTGCGATCGAACGCGACCCGGATGCCGTTGTCGCTGATCTCTGCGACTCGGGCCTGAATCGATCCCGCGTCGGGATGGAGCAACACGACCGTCGATCCGAGCGCTGGCGGAGACAGGGTGTCGAGCCGCGCGCCGCGTGCGTCGATCTGTCGCAGGGCAACGGACTCGGAAACCTCGCAGACGACAAGCTGGCAGACGCGACGGCGACGCCAGGGGCTCGCCATCGCCACTCCATGATCGAAATTATGCCAGTGCCGCATTCACGCATCCGCTAACAACCTTGGCGCCAACCACCAGCGGTCGTTTATCGCCGGAAGTCACCAACATAGCGTTAACGATGGCAGCGCTCCGGGGGCCGGGCGTTGTGCGCTATGGAGCGACGGCGAAGCATGTGGTCCCCGCCGCCTTCACCGCCGCGCAGGCCTGATCCGCCGCAGACCGCGAGGCGAGCGCGCCTGCCTGCAGGCGGGTCAGCGCTCCGACCGCTGAATAAGTCGGGGTCAGCGCCTTCAAGCCGGCGCGCGTGGATAAGCTGTTCCAGGCATTGCGCGCGGCGTCGGTACTGGAAAAGGCGCCAAGCTGTATTTTCCAGCCACCCTTGGCCGAAGCCGTGATCGTCGGCGAGGCAGCCGGCTGTGCGACCGGCTTCGGCGCGGATGCGGGCGCAGACTTGGCGGGTGCCGGCTTGGGGAATGTCCCCGCGGGCGGAGGCGTCGCGGCAGGCACGCTGGCTGGCGCCCGCCATGGCTGCGGCGGACTGCCGGCCTGCGCCATGACCGGTGGTGGCGATGTCGGGGCCTGTGCAGGGGTCGAAGCCGGCACGCTGGTCTTGCCGATCGGTTGCGGGTTGACCGAGTTGCGCATGGTCAGCGGCATGCCCGGCGTTGCCGTATCGGCGGAGCGGAGCTGCGCGGTCCGTTCCAGTTCGCGTGCGAGCGCCAGACCCGCCATGCGTTGCTGCTCGGGGATGACCTGGTCCATCTGGGTCAGGCTGGTTGTTGCCGCGCCGATGTTTGCTGCCTTGGCTCGGGTCATCATCGCATAGGCGCGAGCCCAGTCCTTGGGGAGCAGGTCTCCGTTGAAATAGGCGGTGCCGACGACATATTGGGCGCGCGGCTCGCCCTGATCGGCGGCCTTCTTCAGCCAGGTCATAGCCTCTTCCCGCTGGGCTCCCTGAAAGAGCAGCAGCCCCAGGGTCGCCTGCGCCTGTTCATGGCCCGAAGCCGCCGCTTTGCGATACCAGTCCAGTGCGGCGGCCGGATCGAGCGCCACGCCGCGCCCCAGCTTATAGGCCTGGCCGAGGTTGAACTGCGCATCGGGGTCGCCAGCGGCGGCGGGGCCGCGCCATTCGCCGATCGCTTTGGGATAATTGCCGTCCCGCCAAGCCTCGACGCCTTCCTTCACGCCAGCCGTCGCCGGTGAAGCAGCGGCGATTGCCGTCAGCGCACAGCCAAGGAAAAAGCGTCTCATAGTAACTGCCCCCAGTCATTCGGCATGGTTTTGCCGATAGATAGCCTGTTCGGACGGACTGGCGAAGCCCATATTGATCGGTTCGTTTCACCAACAGCAAACGTCGTTAACCAAAGCTTAGCGTGGGTATGCGAACCCAGCGGACTGAAACGAGGCCGCATAGGCATGAGACGGTTATGAAAACGAGTTTCAAGGGCCTGACGGCCACGGCGTTGTACCTGGTGCTGGTTCCGGCGACGATCGGCGCATCCCCGGAAAAGGGGAAGGCAATGGGGGCGCAGCATAAACGCGTGGCGCGACTGACGGCGTCCGCGCAGGAGGCGATGGCGCGTGGCGTTCCCTCCGCTGCCGTTCGTCAGGCGGAAGCCGCCGTCTTCGAATTTCCGCGCGATGCGCCCGCCCGCGCCCTGCTTGGCCGCGCCTATCTTGCGGCCGGTCGGTTTCAGTCGGCCGAGACTGCACTTGCCGATGCGCTCGCCCTAGACGCGGCGATGCCCCGCGTCGCCATCAACCGCGCCCTGGCCCAGATCGCGCTTGGCCGCAGCGACGAGGCTGTTGCCACCCTCGATGCAGTGCGCGGTGCTGCAAACGATACCGATGTCGGTTTGGCGCTGGCGCTGCTCGGCAAGCCGGATGAAGCGCGCCCGCTGCTGATCGCGGCCGCGAGGGCGCCGGGCGCCGACGCGCGTGTCCGTCAGAACCTCGCTTTCGCCTATGCGCTGGAAGGCCGCTGGACCGATGCCGCCGTCATTGCCGCGCAGGACGTCCCCGCCGATCTCGTCGCCGATCGTTTGCGCCGCTGGGCCATGGTGGGACAGCTTCGCGCCAATCCCGCGATGCAGGTCGGCGCGATGCTCGGCGTGCTGCCGGCAGCCGACCCGGGCCAGCCGGCGACACTCGCGCTGGCGGCCGATCCCGCAGCGGCCCGCCCGCCCGTAATTCTCTCGCGCGTTACGGCTCCGGCCGCCATCGCACCGCGGCTCTTCAGTGCGGCGGCGCCCGCAATTCTGTCAGGCGAAGCGCCGGTTCGGATAGAGCTTTCCTATGCCGCTACGCCCTATGTTGTCGCCCCCGGGACCATCGCCTCTCTGTCTTCGCTGCTCGCCTCCAAATCTGCCTTTGCTGAACAACCGCGCATGGTCGCTTTTGCCGGGCCGCCGGTGATGCGTTCGTCCCGCGTGCCCACGCGAAAGCCCAGGGGCGTCCCGATACAGACGATATCTGCCATCAGGCAGCCGCTGCAGCTCGTGGCGCACAGCGTCCAGGCGAGTCGGGTGCCCGCCAAATGGGCGGTCCAGATCGGCGCTTATTCGACTCATGCCCGCACCGAGATCGCCTGGACCCGTCTCAGCAAGCGCGCCACATTCCTCGCCGATTACACCCCGACCGGATCGGGCTTTCGCCGTCGGGGAGCAATGCTCCATCGCCTGTCGATCAGCGGACTGGACAGCGCCGGTGCTGCGATGCGGCTCTGCGCGCGGATCAAGGCCAGCGGCGGGCGCTGTTTCATCCGGTCCGATGGCGGCGAACAACCAATGCGATGGACTTTGCGCGCGAGGGCGGAAGAGCCGGCCTGATCCCGAGCGGCGGTGCTCAGCCGAGCAGAACACCGCCCTTTATCGTGTGCAGCACCTTGCCCTGAACCGGGAGGCCATCGAACGGCGTATTGCCGGCGCGAGACGCCATATTGTCCGAAACGATCCGCCACGGCTTGTCCGGATCGAACAGCACCAGATCGGCCTCGGCGCCGTACTTCAGCGAGCCGCCAGGCAGGCCCAGCAATTTCGCCGGCGCGGTCGACAGCAACTCGATCAGGCGCGGCAGGCCTATCAGTCCGTCGCGAACCATCGTTAGCGACAGCGTCAGCAAGGTTTCGGCGCCCGACATGCCCGGCTCGGCGTCCGCGAAGGGAAGCCGCTTGGCCTCCGGGCCCTGCGGATCGTGGCTCGAGCAGATCAGGTCGATCGTTCCATCGGCGAGTGCCTTGAGCGCCGCCTGCCGGTCGTCCTCGCTGCGCAGCGGCGGCGACAGGCGGGCGAAGGTGCGAAAGCCGCCGACCGCGATGTCGGACAGCAGCAGATGGGCCGGGCTGATGCCGCAGGTCACCGGCAGACCGCGACGCTTGGCGTCACGCACCAGATCGAACGAGCGGGCGGTCGACAGCTGGCGGAAGTGTAGCCGCGCGCCGCTCTGTTCGGCCAGCATGAGGTCGCGCGCCACCGCTATCGCCTCGGCGATAGCGGGCGCGGCGGGCAGGCCCATGCGCGTGGCATATTCGCCTTCGGTGACGGCGGCGCCGATCGTCAGTCCGCCATCCTCGGCATGGGTGATGACCGGCAGGCCGAGCGATTTCGCATAAGACAATACCCGCAACATCACGCCCGAATCGGCGATCCAGTCCCGGCCGGTTGCGACCGCACAGGCGCCACCGGCCTTCATCAGCCCCATTTCGGCCAGTTCGGCGCCTTTGAGGCCCTTGGTCGCGGCGGCGAGCGGATGGATCCAGACATCGGGCTTGCCTGCGGCCGCAGCACGCTGGACGAGCGCACTGTGGTCGAGCGGCGGCGACTGGTCGGGCATCAGCACCGCGCGGGTGATGCCGCCGGCGGTGAAGGCGGGCATGTCGATCGCGAAGATGCCCAGGTCAATCAGGCCGGGGGCGACATGGGCGCCGCGCGCATCGATCGTCTCGACGTCCGATGGGGTCTCGAACTGGCCGGTCGCGGCGATGTGCCGGTCGCGGATCAGCACGCCGCCTTTGGTGACGGTGCCGGCCGCCGGGTCGACCAGTTGCGCGTTGAGAATGGCGAGCGATCCGGTCATGCCCAGCCCTCCACGCCGCGGCGTCTTCGCGTCAGCACGTCGAGGCAGGCCATGCGCACCGCGACGCCCATCTCGACCTGCTCGGTGATCGCCGAGCGGGTGGGGTGATCGGCGACGCTGCTGGTGATCTCGACGCCACGGTTCATGGGCCCCGGATGCATGACCAGCGCATCGGGCGCGGCCCGCTCGAGCCGTTCCGGAGTCAGGCCGTAAAGCGCGTGGAACTCGCGCGGAGAGGGGAGATAGGCCCCGTCCATCCGCTCGTTCTGAAGTCGCAGCATCATGACGACATCCGCGCCATCGAGCCCGGCGTCGAAATCATGCAAGGGGATG
Source organism: Pseudomonadota bacterium (assembly GCA_040387595.1). Classification (GTDB taxonomy): domain Bacteria; phylum Pseudomonadota; class Alphaproteobacteria; order Sphingomonadales; family Sphingomonadaceae; genus Rhizorhabdus. The sequence continues at coordinate 931,825 of JAZKDN010000002.1, read as the reverse complement.
GCGCCCATCCGGTCGATCGCGGCGGGCATCAGTGTCGGCGGAGCGACGACCCGCACCTCAGCACCCAATGTCGTCAGCGCCAGGATGTTCGAGCGCGCGACCCGGCTGTGCAGGATGTCCCCACAGATAGCGACGGTCAGGCCCGCGATCCGGCCCTTCCGGCGGCGGATCGTCAGCGCGTCGAGCAACGCCTGCGTCGGGTGCTCGTGGCGGCCATCGCCGGCGTTCAGTACCGGACAGTCGACCTTGTCGGCAATCAACTGCACGGCGCCCGACGACTGGTGTCGGATAACGATCATGTCGGCGCGCATCGCGTTGAGCGTCATCGCCGTGTCGATCAGCGTTTCGCCCTTCTTCACGCTCGATGCGCCGACCTGCATGTTGACCACGTCGGCGCCGAGCCGCTTGCCGGCGATCTCGAACGACAGCAGCGTTCGCGTCGAATTTTCGAAAAAGGCATTGATCAGGGTCAGGCCGGCGAGGCGGTCATCATGTTTGCTGGTCGCGCGGTTGAGCGCGATCCATTGCTCGGCTTCGTCGAGCAGGAACAGAATCTCGTGCGGCAGGAGCCCGTAGATCCCGGTGAGATGGCGGTGCGGGAAGGATGAAGACATTAAAGCCGCGCCATAGGGCAGGCGGCGGTCAAGCTCAAGGGAGCCTTTTCCACATCGTCGTTCCAGCGGAGCGCCGCCAACGTCAGAAGCTCAGCAAATTGTGCCATCGCCGGACGGTACCGAAACTATTTACCAACTCCCGCGCTATATAGGACTGTCCCTTGAGATTTGAGGGGCGGTTCGAGCTTGGGAGTGTGCCGCTTGGCGATCGATCTTGCGGATTACGAGAAGGGCATGTCCGTTGACGGCGAGTATGACGCCGCGCTGGCGGAGGTGCAGAAGCGCCTTTCGCGACTGCAGGTGGCTCATGTCGTCTGCAATCTGCGCACGATGATCCTGTTCGAGGGGTGGGATGCTGCCGGTAAAGGCGGTGCGATCCAGCGTCTGACCATGGGATGGGATCCGCGCCACTTCCATGTCTGGCCGATTTCCGCACCGACCGATGAGGAGCGGGAACGCCATTTTCTGTGGCGGTTCTGGCAGAAGCTGCCGGGCAAAGGCCGCATCGCGATCTTCGATCGCACCTGGTACGGTCGGGTCCTCGTCGAGCGGGTCGAGGCATATGCCAGCGACAGCGAGTGGCGGCGCGCCTATGACGAGATCAACGAGTTCGAGGCGCAGCAGCAGACCGACGGGGTCAATATCGTCAAGATCTTCCTTCACGTGACGCAGGAGGAACAGGACAAGCGGCTTGGCGATCGTCTTGACCATCCCTGGAAGCGCTGGAAGGTCACCCCGGAAGATTTCCGCAACCGCGCGCGGCGCGCAGATTATCTCGACGCGTTCGCGGAAATGTTCCGTGAGACCGACACGCGCTGGGCGCCGTGGAAAGTGATCGATGGCAACAACAAGAAGGCGGCACGGATCGCAGCGCTGACCTATGTCGCCGAGGCGCTCGAGCGGTTCGTCCCGGGGAAGCCGCCGGCGCTGGACCCGGATTTCGAGCGCTATGCCCGCGTCCAGCTGGGCCTGCCGACGAGGCCCTAGATATGGGGGCGATCGCTCGGTTCTGAGCCCTTGCGGATGTTACGTCTTTGTTGCAGCATCACGCCTGCGGCCGGGACACAGGCAGCTGCGGCCAAAGAGCCGTGTGCGGTGGCGAATGATAAAGACTGGTAGGGGATGAAGGCATGAATAAACAGGAGCTTATTGGCAATGTTGCCGAAGCGACCGGCATGACCAAGAACGATGCTTCGAAAGCAGTCGAAGCGGTGTTCGATTCGATCACGTCTCAGCTTAAAAACGGCGATGAAGTTCGTCTCGTCGGTTTCGGCACCTTTTCCGTCACGAAGCGCAAGGCTTCGACCGGCCGGAACCCGCGCACCGGCGAACCCATGAAGATCAGTGCGTCGAGCCAGCCCAAGTTCAAGCCGGGCAAGGGCCTGAAGGACGCTGTCAACTAAACCCGGTTAGGTGCCTGGGCTTGCCCAGGCGCGGGGGGGCGGGGCCGCCGCGCTTTCATCGGCGCGTGCGGCCTTCGCTTATTGGCGGGCCACGCGGCTGTTCGCTGCCGAGACGCGATCGTTTTTTGGCCGGACAGTTTTGTGAATGGACGGTTTTTAGGGTGGACAGGGCACACGAGCCGCCCTATCCGCACACCGTTCGCGGGGCATGCTCCGTTCGACGATGCAGAGTGGGCGCATAGCTCAGTGGTAGAGCACTGTGTTCACACCGCAGGGGTCGCAGGTTCAAGCCCTGCTGCGCCCACCACTCTGTGCATTGATTTTACGTCATTTTTTGCCCCATCAGTGTGGTGACCTGAGCAAGCGCTCCGGTGAAGAGCGCCGGGGCGAAGGCTGTCGATCTGGTCGAGGATCCGGTTCAGGGCGCCGGTCACAGAGGCGAAATCGCCTCCGGGCGCGTAGGTTTCGGTCTGGCCCGAGTCGACGTGGCCCGTGAAATCCTGGAGATCCCATTTCACGACGCCGGCGGCGCGGCAGAGCTGCGCCAGGCTATGGCGGAGGATGTAGGGCTTCCACTCGCGGTCCTGGGGAAGATTCAGCTCGGTGAGCATCGTGTCCCAGGCGCTTTCGACGTCCTGGACCGGCAGGCCGTAATTGTTGACCAGCCAGCCACCTGTCCGATCGCGGCGAAGCCCCTCGTCCTGCGGGTCTAGCCGGCGCGAAGCTGCAGCCAGCGGATCGGGCCGGTGAGAAGATCCTCGCAGGCGACGACGCAGCGCGCGGCCGAGAGATCCACCTCGGCGATCGTGCCGAAGCGGATCAGCTCGCCAGGAGCCGGATCGTCATCCTGCGGGAAAAAACCCATCGATCAGTCGCGGTCGACGGCGGCCGAGACGGTGAAGGTTTCGCCGCTCGCAGGCGCATAAGCGGCGCGCGCCTCGACCAGCGCGAAGATATCGACTGCGCGATCCTTGCAGTCGAAGGGCAGGGCAGCGTCGGCAGCGGCCGACACGCCGTCGCTGTGGACGGTCGCCAAGGTGATATCGACCGAGCCGAGATGGATCGCGGCGACACCGGTGGCCGAAAACACGCCGTTGTCGCCGTTCGCGACCGTCGGCTTGTCGCGGAAGAAGTGGACGCGGAATTGCGCGTTGGTGGGATCGATGCCCGACTTGGCCAGGCCGACCTTGGTGATCTTGCCGGCGCTGCCGACGTTGCGCGCGACGCGCAGCGCGACGGGGACGACGCTGCCGGCGGTCGCGTGATTGGCGACCAGATCGCCGCTGGCATAGGCCGTGGTGTTGGCGGGGAGTGCGAAAGCGGCGCGCGCAGTCTTATGCGAAGTCGTCATGTCCTCGGTCACCTTCGAAAGGGGATGATCCGGGACAGTGTTGGCGGGAGAGGGACGGGGATGCGCGGGGATGCCGTTGTTGACGTGCGCTCAACAACAAACGCCAACCCCGCGGCAATCATCGATCGCTGAGCTATGGCCGCTTCTGGCTGGTGGAGGGTATGACTACCTTATCATGTCGAGCACTTGATGAAAGGTCGCCAGTGATGACGTTTGAATTGGTTACGCAATTGGTGGTCGGGCGAGTTGATGTGCCTGTTAGCGCCGGGCAACTCGGCGGACCTTAGGCATTATTGTCATGCGGCCTAAACGTGTCTTGAACATAGATGTCATTGCGTGGACCATCGGTCCGGTATGTTGTGGCGATCTGAGCATAGGCTTCTTCCAGAGCGAGCGTGAAACGACGCGTATCGAATAACGCCGAGGTCTTTCGATTCACGACAGTCTTGCGTTTGATCACCGCAAGTCGCCCCGGGGCCGTGGCCAGATCAAGAGCGAGCCGTTCATATTGCACGACGGTCGTGGTGATCATTTCGGGGGATCCCGCTGCTGTCAGAAGGCTGGCGGCAACGCGTGCGGCGAAGCCTTGGCCCGCAAGTGTGAGCACAGGTACTCCAGCCCACAGGGCGTCGCTCGCGGTCGTATGGGCATTGTAGGCAAACGTGTCCAGAAAGAGATCCGCGAGTTTTATACGTGCGAGATGCTCGGCCTGTGGAGCCTGCTGGGCAAAAATTAGGCGTGTGGGGTCGATGCCGTGCCGGGTCGCTTCCTGACGCAGGTTATTCTCGGCAGTGGGATGTGTTTTTAGCAGCCACAGGACGCTGTCGTCGACCTGGCTCAGCAACCGCATCCAGATTTCAAACTCAGTCGGCGTAATCTTGTAACTGTTGTTGAAGCAACAGAAAACGAAGCCTTGAGCGGGCAGGCCTTCCTGGCTGCGCGTCATTGCTCGTTCGGAAATGGGTCGCCGATCGTCGTTTACCTGATAGCTGCCCGGCAAGTAGATTATTTTCTCAGAATAATGCTGCCGCTGATCGGCAGGAATCACTACCGTATCAGCGACAATATAGTCGATGAAATCGGCGCCGCTAGTTCCCGGGTAACCCAGATAGCTGATCTGGATCGGTGCAGCCCGAAGGGCGAAAATACCCAATCGTGTATTCGATGTATGGCCTTTTAGATCAACCGCGATATCAATCTGCTCACGTCGTGCGAGTTCGACAACCTGTACATCGTCGAACTCGCGGACGTCGTGAAAGACATCGACTGCCGCACGGAGCCGCTGCCGCATTTCGTCATCACTGTCAGGTCCATAGGAATAGACGTGGATCTCGAAACGGTTCCGATCATGTTGCTCAAACAGTCCAGCCATAAGATACATGGTGGCATGATTATGAAAATCGGCAGAAAAATAGCCGATGCGTATCTTCTCTTTTTCTGCTTTCGAGGTCCCCACGAAGGGGATGGATTGCTGCGGATATTTTTGAACGCTGTAGCGCTCCGACCGGATTTTGTTTCGCATCGGATCGTCATCCAGCGCCAGAAACCTCAGCGGAGCAAGAGGTGCGCTGGTCACGCCTGTGCTTCGCAGAAATTCGACCTCGCCAGCGATGTTTTCCCAATCGCAGATTTGCGCCTTTGTAAGAAGTCGATTGAGGCGCGCAGCGACGTTGTCGGGATGGCTGCGCAACACCCGTTCATATACCGCGACTGCCTCGCCATAGTGACCGAGGCGGCCTAGCGCGCCGCCCAGATTATTGTGGGCGGCCACAAAATCCGGCTGATAGCGAACGGCTTGTTCAAAAGCTGTAACTGCTTCGGGTCGTCGGCCCAGCGTTTCCAGCAAGGTGCCGAGGTTATTGTACGCACCTGCATGATCGGACTGAAACTTTAACGCGCTTTCATAGGCTGCGAGGGCGTCGGAGCGCCGTCCTAAGGCAGCGAGAATATTGCCGCGATTATAATGTAGTTCGGCATCCGCCGGATTGATTTTGATCGCCTTGTCATAGCTGATCAAGGCTTCGGCGTGCTGACCAATTCTCTTGAGCGCGACGCCGAGATTGTTAAGGACATCGACATCGCAAGGGTTGATCTCCAACGCACTATTCAGATGATCGATAGACTCGTTCATCCGCCCGAGTTGCGCATAGGTTACGCCGAGAAGACGGTGTAATATGAGCAACTCTGGATGGCGCTTAAGCAAGGATGCGCCATTTTCGATCACCTCTTCGAAGCGGCGGGCATGATATAGCGAGGTAAGCCGTTCGATTTCGTCGTCTTGCGCGGAGTCGATGTATTGCGTGATATCAGAAGTTGAGGGCTGGATCGCTGCGAGGTCGGCTTTCGCCCGGCTGTTCGCCGGGAATTGCCGCAGTATTTCCTCATAGATCGCTTTTGCTTCGACATGTTCACCGCGCTTCGTGGCTCGTTTTGCTTTGAGGAAGCGGAGTTCGAGAGACTTGCTCATGCTATCATTCCGCTTTTTATCCGGGATCTAATCTTGCTGCAGGTTTCCCGCGCAATAGGATTTTGATCATTTGGAGGGTTCGCTCGCGTATGATCTTGTTTGTGTCAAGGGCCGGGCGGCTCTGGGCGTCGAGCGGAACTCGGCCTTCGTTCTGGGGTCGCCCAGACCGATAGTCGACGAGCCGATAGAGCTCGCGAAGAACTTCGAGACCGACGTGCCCAAGCGGGCCATTTCGCCGTCCGACGCCCTTATGCTCCCGGTTGACCGCTTCTGCTGCGCGTAGCCGCGGGCGGCTCCGGAAATGCTGGATTTTAGATGGCCGCGAGTTCCAGACGTCGGCACGGAAAGCCAGCAATTACAGACTATGGGATTTGTTCACACCGCAGGGCGCGCAGGTTCAAGCCCTGCTGCGCCCACCAATCTGTATCTTCCTGATCTTCCTGAAATCGCTATCGATCAGACGTTGAAGCCTTGACGCGCCAGCGCCGCGACCAGCGTCGGGCGGTGAATTCTGCTACCCGGAACCAGAGCCGCCACCGCCATCGGCAGGCGCCATGCGTCGATCGTCGCCTCGCTCACGCCCGTATTGTCGCAATAATGGCGTAGATAGAAATCGGCTGTCATCTGCCGGATCGCGCGAAGCGCCGGGAAGCGCCGAAGGCTGCGGCCATAGGCGGCGTAGCGGAACAGAAGTTCGGTGCGCGCCGCATCACCGGCGGGGTCACCCACGGACGCGTTGGACCAATCGATCGCGGCGATGCCATTCTTGGTCAGGATGACGTTTCCGGGATGATAGTCGCCGTGACAGAAGCGATCGCCGCGCGGGATGGCGGAAAGTTGATCGAGCGCGCGCTTGCGCAGCGACTCGCCGACCTCCGCTTCGAGGATGCGGACATGGACGATGTCGTGCTGGGCATGCGGCAGACCGGTCGCGCTGCAAAGGTGAATCCGGGCATGATAGTCGGCGAAGCGACGCAGCAGTGCGCGGGTGCGAAACGGGCGCAGCAGCGGCAAGTGCAGCAGGGGTTTGCCGATCAGCTCCTCGAAGACGATCCCGTTGCGGCCGCGATGGTCCTGGGTGCCGAAGGCGCGGGCGACATGCAGGCCCTGGTCCAGGGCATGCTGCACGCCATCATGTTCGCGGGCGATGACGCCGGGGTCCAGCCCTTCCCGATACAGCTTCAGAACACGACCGCCGGCCAGGCGGAAAACGTCCGCGCTGCCGCCGCTGCCGATCAGCGCCAAAAGTTTGAGAGTAATCATCGCCTACGCCCTTGCACGACGGAATAAAGCGATTGTGTGTGCATTTGCAACATGACCCATCCTGCGTTGACAGCCGGCGGGCCCCCGTCCATCGCAGGCCCCTGATCAATCGCACATGGATAGACGGTGACCGGACCCGCAGGCCTTACTCTTTCGCTGCTCATGCTCGGCGGGCTGGTGCTGGGGATCGGTGGGCTGTGGATGATCGTCCGCAAAGGCGACGCCAAGCGGGGCTGGCTGATGATCGCCGCCTCAGTGGTGATGTTCGGTAATGTCGCGATCTGGACGATGCCGGTCGGCTGACAGAGAAAAGGGGGCCGAAGCCCCCTTTTCGGACCGTTGTCTTTCGATCTAGCGGTCGCCCGACAATCGCATGTCGAGATAATCGTCAACCGACTTCATCAGATCGGGCATTTCGTCGGCGAAGAAGTGGTTCGCGCCCGGGATGGTGTCGTGATGAATCGTGATGTGCCGCTGGGTGCGCAGCTTGTCGACGAGCTTCTGCACAGCGCCGGGGGTCACCACCTCATCGGAATCGCCCTGGATGATGATGCCCGACGAAGGGCAGGGCGCCAGGAAGGTGAAATCGTACATGTTCGCGGGCGGCGCGATGGAGATGAAGCCCTTGATCTCCGGACGGCGCATCAGCAACTGCATGCCGATCCACGCGCCGAAGCTGAAGCCGGCGATCCAGGTCGTCTGCGCTTCGGGATGGATCGACTGGACCCAGTCGAGCGCCGAGGCGGCGTCGCTCAGTTCGCCGATGCCGTTGTCGAACGTTCCCTGGCTTTTGCCCACGCCGCGGAAATTGAACCGCAGCGTCGCGAAACCGCGGCGTACAAAGGTCTGGTATAGCGACTGGACGATACGATTGTTCATCGTGCCGCCGCCCTGCGGATGCGGGTGAAGGATCATCGCGACGGGCGCGCGCGGGCGCGGGCCGGGGTTGAAACGCCCTTCGAGGCGACCTTCGGGGCCGGGGAAAATGACTTCGGGCATCGATATCCTTCTGGACATGCTTTGGGCCGGGCGCACCGGATGGCGCGCTGCCGATCGAGAGCCTATATAGGGCGGGGCCCATCGGGCGCAATCAAATGGAGCATCTGCGACTTGGCCCTTTCGCGACTCTATCTCGACCATGCCGCCACGACCCCGCTCCATCCGGCCGCACGCGACGCCATGATGCAGGCTCTGGAGCGCTGGGCCAATCCGTCATCGCCTCATGCCGAGGGTCGCGCCGCCCGCGCCGCGCTTGAGGATGCGCGCGCGCGGATCGGTCGCGCGCTCGGTTTTGGCGGGACGATCATCTTCACCAGCGGCGCGACCGAAGCGATCGAGATCGTGCTGCGCCGCGCCAAGGCCGGAGATCGGCTGATCTCGGCCGTCGAGCATGACGCGGTGCGGCGGGCGGTGCCCGATGGTGCGATGCTGGCGGTCGATAGCGAGGGATGCGTTGGCGAATTGCCCTCATCGGCACGGGGGGCGTTGGTTGCGGTGCAGGCTGTGAACAACGAAACCGGGGTGATCCAGCCGCTCGACCGGATTGGTGCAGCGGTTCACGAAGCGGGCGGGCTGCTGCTGGCCGATTGCGCGCAAAGCGCCGGCAAGATGGCTCTGCCCGACGCCGATTTCATCGCGCTGTCGGCGCACAAGTTGGGCGGTCCACCGGGAATCGGTGCGCTGCTGGTTCGCGACCTTGCGACCTTGGCGCCGAGCGGCGGGCAGGAACAGGGCTACCGTGGCGGCACCGAGAATCTTCCGTCGGTTCTTGCTTTCGCGGCAGCCGTCGAGGCCGGTGGCGCCTGGATCGAAAGGGCCGCATCACTGCGGGCCCGCCTCGATGCGGCAATCTCGGAGACCGGCGGAACGGTCGTCGCGTCGGCAACCGAGCGATTGCCCACGATCGCCAGCTACCGGATGGTCGGGGTTGCCGCGACCGCACAACTGATCCGCTTCGATCTCGCCGGTATCGCCGTTTCGGCCGGGAGCGCCTGTTCGTCGGGTAGCCTGAAGCCAAGTCATGTGCTGGCGGCAATGGGCTGGGACGAGGGCGCGGCACGCGAGGTCGTCCGGATCAGTTTCGGCCGCGATACCAGCGAGGCCGATATCGACCGGGTCGCCGCTGAATGGCGGGCTATCGCGAGCACGGCGCGGGCCCGCGCGGCATGATCTATCTCGATTACCAGGCGACGACACCTCTGGCGCCCGAGGCACGCTCCGCAATGCTGCCGTATCTCGATGAGAAATTCGGCAACCCGCACTCGCCGCATCGGCTGGGGCGCGAAGCGGCGGCCGCAGTCGATGTCGCGCGGGAGCAGGTGGCATCGCTGCTGCCGTCCGGGGGCAGGCTGGCGTTTACCAGCGGCGCGACCGAGTCGCTCAACTGGGCGATCAAGGGCAGCCATGGGCCGATCGTCACCTCCGCGACTGAACATGCGGCGGTGCTCGACAGCGTCCGGGCGGCTGGCCAGGCGGAGCGAGCGGTCACGATCCTGACGGTCGGGGCCGATGGACTGATCGATCTGGACGCAGCGCGCGTCGCCATCGCGCCGGGAACGGGGCTGGTAGCGATCATGCTCGTCAACAACGAGATCGGCGTGATCCAGCCTGTCGAGCAACTCGCCGAACTGGCCCATGCGGCGGGAGCCTTGTTTCTGTGCGATGCGGTTCAGGGCTATGGCCGGGTGGCCATCCCGGCCAACTGTGATCTGGTCGCAATTTCGGCGCATAAAGTTCACGGCCCGAAGGGCATAGGTGCGCTCTGGGTGCGGGACGGTGTAACGCTCGATCCGCTGCTGCATGGCGGCGGGCAGGAGGCGCCCGGTCGATCGGGTACGCTCGCGCCGATGCTCTGTGCCGGTTTCGGCGCCGCGGCGACGCTGATGGCGTCACGCGCGGACGTGGATGCGGCTCACGTTGCGAGGCTCTGGCTGCTTGCAACCCGGCATCTCGGCCCCGAATGGCGCATCAATGGTTCCGCCGAGCACCGCTACCGCGGCAATCTCAACGTCCGTCGCGACGGGATCGACAGCGCACGGCTGATTTCCGGGTTGCGTGGGTTGGCCTTCTCGGCGGGGTCGGCCTGCGCCAGCGGATCGGGACGGCCAAGCCATGTCCTCAAGGCGCTGGGGCTGACCGATCGACAGGCCCGGTCGAGCATCCGGCTCGGCTTCGGTCGCTACACCAGCGAGTCGGATATCGGCGCCGCGATGACGATGATCCTCGACGCAGCGGCCAGGCAAGCTATGTGGGCGGCATGATCAGGGTCCTGTTCATCTCCGCCGACGGCGAACATCGGAGCGAGGTCGAGGGTGATGCCGGCCAGCGGCTGCTCGAGATCGCGCAGGCCGATGGCCAGCCGCTCGAAGGAACCTGCGAGGGGCAGATGGCCTGCTCGACCTGTCATGTGATCATCGATCCGGCCGACTTCGCAAAGCTGGCCCGGGCTTCGGAGATGGAGGAGGACCTGCTCGATCTCGCCAGCCATGTCACCCGCACCTCCCGGCTGGCTTGCCAGGTCCACCTCACCGATGCGCTCGATAGCCTGACCGTGCGGATGCCGCCGGGCGCGCGGAACATGCAGGGGCGCTGAGTTCGACGTTTGCAAAGGCACGCGACGACCGCTTGCATACCCGCCGCGCTTCCCCCATATGCGCCGCGGGAGTCGGGCGGACGGTGCCGTCGCCAACTCGGTCAGGTCCGGAAGGAAGCAGCCGCAACGATTTCGTATCGGGTCGTTCCGGCTCCCACCCAAAAATCACCACAAAATTGAAACGACAATCGGGCGCCGCCTCGGTAAGCTTACACCATGTCCGAATCCTCGACGCCCTACCGCGTTCTCGCGCGCAAATATCGGCCGCAGAATTTCAACGAACTGATCGGCCAGGATGCGATGGTGACGACGCTCGCCAACGCGATTCGGCGCGGACGCCTGGCGCACGCTTTCCTGATGACGGGGGTGCGCGGTGTCGGCAAGACATCGACCGCGCGGCTGATCGCCAAGGCCCTGAACTGCATCGGTGCCGACGGGCAGGGTGGCCCGACCATCGATCCCTGCGGCGTTTGCGAACCCTGTATCGCGATCGCCGAGGGACGACATATCGACGTCGTCGAGATGGACGCCGCCAGCCATACCAGCATCGACGACGTCCGCGAGATCATCGAGGCCGTCCGCTACGCCTCGGTTTCGGCGCGCTACAAGATCTACATCATCGACGAAGTTCACATGCTCTCGAAGTCGGCCTTCAACGGCCTGCTCAAGACTCTCGAAGAGCCGCCGGCGCATGTGAAATTCCTGTTCGCCACCACCGAGGTGAACAAGGTGCCGATCACGGTGCTGTCCCGTTGTCAGCGCTTCGACCTGCGTCGCATCACCGCCGATAAGCTGGCTACGCATTTCACCAATGTCGTCGCGGCCGAAGGCGTCGAGGCCGAACCCGAGGCGCTGGCGCTGATCGCCCGCGCGGCGGAGGGGTCGGCACGCGACGGACTTTCAATCCTCGACCAGGCAATCGCCCATGGTTCGGGTAAGGTCGACGCGCAGCAGGTTCGCGACATGCTAGGCCTGTCCGATCGCGGCGCGATCCGCCGTCTTTTCGGCGAGCTTCTGAAGGGCGACGCGGTTGCGGTCCTGGCCAGCGTTCGCGGGCAATATGACCTGGGGGTCGAGCCGGTGGCGATGGTCCACGGCCTGCTGGAAATCTGCCACGCGGTGACCCGCGCCAAGGTGGCGGGCACCGAAGATCCGGCGTTGTCGGTTGAAGAGCGCGAGGCGCACGGCGAATGGGCCGGGAAGCTCGGCTTCGCGACCCTCCATCGTCTATGGCAATTGCTGCTCAAGGGGCATGGCGAGGTCCAGAGCGCGGCGATGCCGATCGAGGCCGCCGAGATGGCGCTTCTGCGCGTGGTTCATGCCAGCCAGCTGCCCGATCCGGGCGAACTCGCGCGCAGGCTGGCGTCGGGTGATCTCAGTTTGCCGGCAACGAATACCCCGCAGGCGCAGCCGCAGCCGCCGTCGGCGCCCGCACTGCAGGGTGCTCTGGCGGCAGCTCCGGTCGCTGATTCGGCTCCGGCGGTGGCGGATGCGCGGTCAACGACGGCATTGCCCGATCCGGCTCCGGTCGCGATCGTGGCCCCTGAGCCCGAACCCGCCCCGCAGCCACAGGGACCAGAAAGCGGCGAAGCGATTCACGCGATGCTGGTGTCGCAGAACGCCTTGCTGGCGCAGCTCTTCCACGACTATGCCGCTATCGTGAAGCTTCACGGCGAAGAGTTGGTGATTTCTCGTCACCCCCGCCTGCCGCAGAGCTTCGTCGGCGACGTCGCCAATATCCTCAATCGGCTGACCGGCGCGCGCTGGACGGTCGGTTTCAGCGATGATGCAGGCGCACTCTCGCTGTTTGCTCAGACGCGCGCCGAGGAGGATGCGGCGCGCCTGGCAATTCTCGAATCCCCGCTGGTCAAAGCCGCATTGGAAGCCTTTCCCGATGCCGAGCTGATCGACTACAGCCCCCCCGAACGACGGAGTCTCGCATCATGAAAAGCCTCGAAGAAATGATTGCTGCCGCGCAGAGCGCGGCGCAGACGATCCAGACCCAGATGGAACAGGCCCAGACCGTGCTCGACACGATCGAGGTTGAGGGCGCCGCGGGTGGTGGAATCGTCAGGATTCGCGCGACCGCAAAGGGCCGCATTCTCGGCGTGTCGATCGACGATTCGCTGATGGACGTGTCGGAGAAGCAGATGCTCGAGGATCTCGTCGCTGCCGCGATCAACGATTGCCGCGCCAAGGCCGACACTGCGTCGAATGCCGAGATGGCCAAGCTTACCCAGGGCCTGCCGATCCCGCCCGGCTTCAAGATGCCGTTTAGCTGATAGACGAGGTTCCCCCGTTCGGTGGCCCGGTGTCGGCCGCCGACGTGGCTACCGGGTCAGATCATCCCGTCGATCGCGCCTTGCAAGATGTAGGCCGCCGCCAGCTTGTCGACCAGTTCGGCGCGTCGGGCGCGGCTCGCATCGGCGTCGAGCAGGGTGCGGGTGACCGCCTGCGTCGACCAGCGCTCATCCCACAGCAGGATGGGCAAGCCGAACGCCTCGACGTTGCGGGCGAAGGCGCGGACCGACTGGGTGCGCGACGAATCGCTGCCGTCAAGGTTGAGGGGGAGCCCGACGACCAGGCCCTTCACGAATTGCGCCGCGACCAGGGTGCGCAGCTTGGCCGCATCGACGCTGAACTTCGTACGCTGGATCGTCTCCGCCGGGCTGGCGATCGTCCAGTTGGAATCGCATATCGCGATCCCGATCGTTTTCGTGCCGACGTCGAGCCCGGCAAGGCGGCCGCGGTCAGGCAGGGCATCGCGAAAATCGATGGTGGCGGACGTAATCATCGCTTCAGGAACGTCGCGCTGCGCGCCGCCGCATCGGCCCGGATATTGGCCCAGAACAGTGCGTAGTCGAACACATGATAGTTGTTGCCGGACATGACATAGCCGTTGAAGCCCTTGGGCGGGCCACCAATCAGCAGAACGCCCGATGGATCGCAGCGGGCTGCGATGGCCCCTGGCTTCAACTCGGCACTCATGAAGTCGGCGCTGGGCACCAGCGAGCCAAGATTGGCGGCGGGCAGGGCGGCCGTCGCAGGCGCCCCGGTCAGTGGGTTGATACAGAGCATCGCGGTGCCCTTGCGCGCTGCACCGGTAAGGCCGGGCGATGCGTTGTAGGTCTCCAGAACCGCCTTTGGATCGGCCGGTTCGGCGAAGCTCTGCCAGGATAGCAGGCAATTCGCCTGGCCGGGTTCCGAACAGGCCGGCAGGCCGAGCGCGGGGAGGTCCGCTTCGATCGAGATCGGCCAGCCGACGAGATAGCCGGCGACGATCCGCTGCGCGACCGGCGTGCCCGCCACGCGCTCCTTCAGCAGCCGCATCAGGTGGACCGTGCCCTGGCTATGCCCGGCGATGATGATGGGCCGGGACGAAGGGATCTGGGCGAGGAAGGCGTCGAAGGCGCGCGCGACATCGCCATAAGCAAGGTCCAACGCCTTGGCCGAATCAGGGCCTCTGCTCATGAACGCGCCCAATGCAGCCGAGCGGTAGCGCGGTGCCCACACGGCGCCGGCGCCACTGAAGGCGCTGGCCTGGCTCCAGCCGAAGACGTTCAGCCACTTGCGCGAATCGGCATCGTTGAGGGCGACGTTCCAGCTCGCCTTGCCGTAATATGTGGTGGGCGCGACGTAGAAGACCGCGATGTTGGGCGCGGCGCCGGCCGTATGGCCCTTGGGCAACCAGCGCGAGGGATCGTCGGGCAGGTCAGGCCGCGCCAGCCAACTGGCGGGCCGCGCATAATCGGGCTCCGGCCCGGCCGTACCCGCATCGAAGCGGACCCCAGGCACGAAAGCAAAGCGCAGGAGTTGGTCCTGGAACAGCGTCCAGCCGATACCGGCGGCCAAGGTGAGCACGATTAACCCCGCGATGATGTAGAGGAAACGGCGAGCGAGCAACGTCGAGCTCCGATTGTGCAATGCAGCATGAAAGACTGGTCGGACAAGTGCGTAGCGGGCAATCGTGCTTGCGTCCAATACCGGCGCTGTCGATCGCATCCTCCGCTGCTCGTACGGCCAACAGCAAGGCTATCGGAGCCAACAAATCATTGCCGCCGGGCCTCCCCGATGGTAGCGGCGCGGCCATGTCAGTCGATGCCGCAACCGTCCGCAAGATCGCGAGCCTGGCCCGTATTGCCGTCACAGACGGCGATGTCGAGGCGATGGTTCCCGAACTCAACAACATCCTAGGCTGGATCGAACAGCTTGGCGAAGTCGATACCGATGGTGTCGATCCGCTGGCTGCGGTGATCCCGAACCATCAGCGCCTGCGCGATGACGTCGTCACCGACGGGAATATCCGCGACAAGGTGCTGTCGAATGCCCCCCAGGCCGAGCATGGCTTCTTCGCCGTGCCGAAGGTGATCGAATAATGACAGACATCACCGAACTGGGCATCGCCGGGCTGCGCGACGGCTTCCGCGACGGGGATTTCTCGGCGCGCGAGATCGCCGACGCCTTCACCGCAAAGGTCGCGACCGGCAAAGCGCTCAACGCTTTCATCATCGAGACCCCCGATCACGCGATCGCCGCCGCCGGGGCCGCCGACAAGGCGCGCGCGACGGGCGAACTGCTGCCGCTGTCGGGCGTTCCGCTCGGCATCAAGGACCTGTTCTGCACCGCCGGCTACCAGACGACGGCGGCCAGCAACATGCTCGGCGGTTTCGTCCCGCCTTATGAATCGACCGTAACGGGCAAGCTGTTCGCGGCCGGTGCAGGCATGTTGGGCAAGCTCAATCTTGACCAGTTCGCAATGGGATCGTCGAACGAGACCAGCGCTTTCGGCAATGTGATATCGCCCTGGCGGCGCACCGACGGCAATGCCGCGCTGGCGCCAGGCGGTTCCTCGGGCGGGTCCTCCTCGGCGATTGCGGCGCGGCTCGTGCCGGCTGCGACCGGTACCGACACCGGCGGCTCGATCCGTCAGCCGGCCGCCTTCACCGGGATTACCGGCATCAAGCCGACCTATGGCCGCTGCTCGCGCTTCGGCATCGTCGCCTTCGCCTCCTCGCTCGATCAGGCCGGCGCGATGGCACAGGATGTCCGCGACAGCGCGATCCTGCTCGAAGCGATGTCGGGCTTCGATCCCAAGGACTCGACTTCGCTCGATGTTTCCGTCCCGCATTGGGAAGCGAATTTATCGAGCGATCTCAAGGGCAAGAAGGTCGGTATTCCCAAGGAATATCGGGTCGACAATATGCCCGCCGAGATCGACGCGCTGTGGCAGCAGGGCATCGAGTGGCTGCGCGATGCGGGGGCCGAGATCGTCGATGTCTCGCTGCCGCACACGCGCTACGCGCTGCCGACCTACTATATCATCGCTCCGGCCGAGGCGTCCTCCAACCTCGCTCGCTATGACGGTGTCCGTTATGGACTCCGCGACCTGCCGGACGGCGCCAATCTCCAGGACATGTATGCCGCGACCCGCGCCGCCGGTTTCGGGCCCGAGGTCAAGCGCCGCATCCTGATCGGCACTTATGTGCTGTCGGCCGGCTTCTACGACGCCTATTACACCAAGGCGCAGAAGGTGCGTGCTCTGATCGCCCGCGATTTCGAGCAGGCTTTCAAGCAGGTCGACGTGTTGCTCACGCCGACCGCGCCGTCCGCGGCCTTTGCGCTGGGCGAAAAGAGCGCCGATCCGCTGGAGATGTACCTCAACGACGTCTTCACCGTGCCGGCCAGCCTTGCGGGCGTTCCGGCGATGTCGGTGCCGGCCGGGCTCGATGCCCAGGGTCTGCCGCTCGGGCTCCAGATCATCGGCCGCCCGCTCGACGAGCAGGGCGTCCTCAACGCGGGTCTCGCGATCGAACAGCGAGCCGGGTTCAGCGCCCAGCCGCAGAATTGGTGGGCGAAATGAGCAGCTATCGCATCCAGGGCGCCACCGGCGAGTGGGAGGTCGTGATCGGCCTCGAGGTCCATGCGCAGATTGTGTCGCAGGCCAAGCTTTTCTCGGGCGCTTCGGCGACCTTCGGCGCGGAGCCAAATGCCAACGTCTCGCTGATCGACGCCGCGATGCCCGGCATGCTGCCGGTGCCGAATGCGGAGTGCATCCGCCAGGCGGTCAAGACCGGCCTCGCGCTCGGCGCAGAGGTCCACCGCTGGTCGCGGTTCGATCGCAAGAACTATTTCTATGCCGATCTGCCGCAGGGCTACCAGATTTCGCAGCTCTATCACCCGATCGTGGGCGAGGGATCGATCACGATCGACGCCGACGAAAAGAGCGGCATTGCCGAACCCAAGGTGATCGGGATCGAGCGGCTCCATGTCGAGCAGGATGCGGGCAAGCTGATGCACGACCAGCATCCGACCCGCTCCTATGTCGACCTCAATCGCTCGGGCGTCGCGCTGATGGAGATCGTGTCGAAGCCTGACATGCGTTCTCCTGCAGAAGCAGGGGCTTACCTTCGAAAGTTGCGATCCATCCTCCGCTATGTCGGCTCGTGCGACGGGAATATGGAAGAAGGCTCGATGCGCGCCGACGTCAATGTCTCGGTGCGCAAGGTCGGCGAAGAACTCGGCACTCGGACCGAAACCAAGAACGTCAACTCGATCCGTTTCGTGATGGCGGCGATCGAGGGCGAGGCGAACCGCCAGGTCGATGTGCTCGAGGCTGGCGGCAAGATCGTCCAGGAGACCCGTCTCTATGACCCCGACCGGAACGAGACGCGGTCGATGCGCTCTAAGGAAGACGCGCATGACTATCGCTACTTCCCCGATCCTGACCTGCTGCCGCTGGAGCTGAGCGAGGAATTCGTCGCGGCCTGCGCCGCCGAACTGCCCGAACTGCCCGATGCCAAGCGCCGCCGTTATGAGGGAGAACTCGGCCTGCCGGTCTATAATGCCGCGGTGATCACCGCCGACGTCGAAACCGCGCGCTGGTTCGAGGCGCTTGTCGCCGCCACTGGTAAGCCTGCGGGGGATGTCGGCCGCACTGCGTCCAACTGGCTGATCTCCGACCTTTTCGGGGCGCTCAACCGCCTCGGCAAGTCGATCGAGGACAGCCCGGTCGGTCCGAAGCAGGGCGCGGAACTGCTCGCGCTGGTCGCCGACGGCACCTTGTCGGGCACGCTCGCCAAGCAGGTGTTCGAGATCATGCTCGAAACCGGCGACGATCCCGCGAAGATCGTCGAGGAGCGCGGCCTGAAGCAGACCAGCGACACCGGCGAGATCGAGAAGGTCATTGCCGATGTGATGGCGGCCAACGCTGACAAGGTCGCTGACTATCGCGGCGGCAAGGATAAGCTGTTCGGCTTCTTCGTCGGCCAGACGATGAAGGCGATGGGTGGCAAGGCCAACCCCGGCGTCGTCAACGACCTGCTCAAGAAGGCGCTGGGCTGATCGCACCGCGACCGTCCTACGGACATGGCTGAACAGATCGCTTCCTGACCGGGGCCGAGCCGGGCTATGCATGCCCGATGATCTACGGCGATCCGGGCAGTATCATCGCATTGAACCTGCCGGCAGGTGAGGGCGACTATCAGCTGTCCGTACCGGCCGGCCTGATCGTCGCGCGCCGGGTTGCCACGACGAGTTTCCAGCCCGTCGCCGCGCTTTGGCGCTTTTCGCCGCAGTCTACCAGCGCGCTGGGCGAAGGCGATGCCTTATCGAGCCAGGTCCTGCTCGCCATGGTGGGGCAGGGGCAGGGGCAGGGTACTGCTTCGGGCGTCGCTCTCAACCGAACGAGCTTCCTCCAATCCCGGGCCCTTGGTGTCGATTTCGGCGTCAGCTCCGATCCCGCGAAAACGCAGGCGCCGCGACGTCTGCGGTGCTCCTTTCGCGGTGTGGTGCCGCGCGGCGACGGAGTCCTGCTGTTCTACATGACGAGCTGGAACGTCGGCACCATCGCGCTCATGACCCGCTATGGCAGCGACCAGCTCGAATGCGCAATCGGCCGGGACGAGAAGTTTCAGGCCGGTTTCTTCAGCACGGTCCACCGGACCCCCGGGATCGAGCAGCTGCTGGAGGTCGAGTGGCGTGACGATCCCGCCGCAAAGGGCGGCAGCCTGTCCTTCTTCATCGATGGCCGGCCGGCCGGCGGCCCGTTCCAAACCGCATTCAAGCCCCGCATCACGCCCGACATGGACTTCTCGGTCAACGCCGCGCTCGGCAACACGCGGCAGGCGATCGATGGCCTGGTGGTGCGCGAGATAAGCGTCGCTTTCGACCGGCCGGTTACGACCTACAGCTATCCACCCGTCTCAAGTGGATTCGTGCAGGGCCCGGACCTGCCGGGTCTTGTCATCGACGCGCGGGCGGTCACAGCGCCCCAGCCTTCGCAGAGGATTGCATGGCGCGATCCGGCGGGCGGGGTC
This sequence comes from Pseudomonadota bacterium, assembly GCA_040387595.1. Lineage (GTDB taxonomy): Bacteria > Pseudomonadota > Alphaproteobacteria > Sphingomonadales > Sphingomonadaceae > Rhizorhabdus. Next base: position 912,820 of record JAZKDN010000002.1, on the reverse strand, counting down.
GCGACGATCGATATAACCATCGGGCCGTTGGACGTGCCTGCCGGGCAACCGTGGAAGGCGGTTCTCATCGACTGGTCAAGCGGGGCAGGCGTGGCGCATCCGCAGCAACTGGTGATGACGCGGCCGGCGGCGCAGAACTGTCGATTCGAGGATGAATGGCTCGGTGGCGCGCAGTCGACCTGGATGGAATGCCTGCCGCAGGGGCCAGCGCCGGTGATCGGCGGTATCGCCTACCGATGCGAGGCGATCCGCGCGGGCGATTATGTGCAGTTCCAGTTCGGCTATGACTGGGACAGCAGCCACATGCCGGACAATCCGTTCGGCGATCCGAGCGGCCGAAATGCCTATATGATCCCGCACACATGGGCGATCTACGACAGGGACGACCGGCTGCTCGCCACGGTCGAGCGGCCCGATGGCGGGCCGCTCAACGGCACCGACATTCCCCGGCATTTCCAAGGTCCGTTCGATGGACGCGGCTGCGCGATGACCGGTCCGGATCATCGCTGGTATCCGCATGGCACGGTGCGGTCCGGCATCATCTGGCGCAACCGCGATCCCGGTAGTTATGACCAGGCCGGCATCCGCGCCGCGGTGCCCCTGTTCGAGCTCAACGTGCCCTTTGGCTGTCACCTCGATTATTCGGTCAACGGCTACGACCTGCGCATCTTCATGGGTGGCACGGGGAATGAGGGGCAGGCGAACGGGTTCGGCAACGTCCGGGTCATGCCGTGGAAGCAGAGCGACTATCGGACGATGGTCGGACGGGCCGGGCGCACCCGCGACCCTTACGGGGCCTTGCTTTACTCACCAAACTCGATGGGCGCCAACGCGGCGCTTTGGCTGGAATATACCCCTTTCAACATCCAGGGCCGTTCGCCAGTCACCGGATCGGGCGGCATGCGCGACGATCGGCAGATCATCGCCGAACCCGTCGTCTGGCATATGAACCTGCCGGGCGCGGTTCGGCCGCATGACGGGACACCATGGCGGACGATCGCGCTCGATTATCTGACCGGCTATGTCTCGGATGCTGTCCACGCCTTCGAGAAAGGCCGCAACGTTCCGATCTACAAGGGCGATGCTCGCCGGCCGGTCGCACTGCGCAACCATTATTACGGCGCCGGCAATCGCGCCTTGCCGGCGGCGCAGGCCTGGTACCAGCAGGGCGGACGGCTATCCGACTGGATGACGGGCAATAATCCGCTGCGGGTGACCGTGCCTTATGCCGGCGATGTCCCCGACCGGCCCTATTTCGGCACCTTCCAGATCGACAAGCTGCATGGCCACCAGTTTCCGGGCTGGGGCAGCCTTCTGTTTCGCACCCCCGAATTCGCCTTTCTCGGCCATCGCTTCTGGGATCAGAACCGGCTCTATTCGAAAGATATCCTCGGTGAGCCCTGGCTCGATCTCTGGTCGGCTCGCGATGGGGCCTGGGCCTTTCAACACGCCGCGCTGGCCTGGAAGACGGGAAGCGCCACCTCCCAGCGCCTGTATAGCCGGGCGGAGGTGCTCGATTTCGCTGTGTTCGACTTCGAATATTTTCACGACCATCATTATGCCAGCACGCCCGGCTTCCTGAACCCGCCGGCGAATCTGCTGCGCGATGGACAGATCGATCTCAACGCCGCCGTTTATGCCGCCGCGCGCCATTTCGGGGTGGTGGCCAAGAGCAACGGTCGGGTGGTCCAGCACGAGTTCAGCATAGGCTATTGGCTCAGCGCGCTCGCGGTCGGCGAGAAATTCGGGTTCAACGCCGCCCTGCGCCGCGCATCCACGAAGGCAGGTGCGGTGCTCGACTGGCTGATTGCGATGCACCGCAAGCGCATCGTGGGCCGGATCAACGGCGCCCCGAATCTCCCGCCGATCGATGGCTTGAGCTATCTGGTCGGCATCTGGTCGGCCGATCAGATCCTTGCCGCTGGCGGCGATGTCGCCCGGTTGCCGAACAGCTATGCCGATCTCGAAAAATTCTGGGGCAGGACGCCCAGCTGGGATCGCTTCGTCGATGGAGACCGAACACTGCCCCGTGACGGCCAGGCGATGGACCAGTTGATCGCCGGCCCCTCGTTGCTCCGATATTTGCTGGGCCAGACGGGCGACGACCTCATCGCGGCCCAGGCGGTTGCCAACCGCTGGCGGGAGGAGAAGATCGCGGAGGAGCTGAAGAAGGGTGACCGCGCGGGCGAGGGTTGGTTCGTCTATCTGCAGGCGTCGAACAACCCGGCGAAGCCGGTCCAGAGCTAGGGCGAAGAGCGCGGGTTGTGCTGGCCTGCCATGTTGCTATAGAGCGCGCCGACCGACGGTCCTTATTTGCGGGCGTGGCGGAACTGGTAGACGCGCCAGATTTAGGTTCTGGTATCGCAAGATGTGGGGGTTCGAGTCCCTTCGCCCGCACCAGCTTCGCCCTTCAGCAGCGCGAAGCGGGACCAAAAAGAGATTTCTCGAGATAGAGGTTGGATGCGACCCATGCAGACTGTCGAAACGCTGAACGAGGGCCTGAAGCGAGCCTATACGGTGACGATCCCCGCCAATGACGTCGCCAAGCGCGTCGAGGCCGAGATCAAGTCGATCGCGCCTCAGGTTCGCATGCCTGGCTTCCGCCCGGGCAAGGTGCCCGTCAACCTGGTCAAGAAGATGCACGGCCCGGCGATCGAGCAGGACGTGCTGAACAAGGCTGTCCAGGATGGGGTCCAGCAGCTCCTGTCCGAGCAGAAGCTTCGTCCGGCGATGCAGCCGTCCGTCGAGCTGGTCGGTGGCGATTACGCGCCCGGTCAGGACGTCGCGCTCAAGGTCGAGCTCGAAGTCCTCCCCGACGTGCCGCCGCCGTCGATCGAGGGCCTGAAGCTCGAGCGCCTGACCGTCGAAGCTCTCGATGATGACATCGACGCGCAGATCAAGCGCATCGCCGATCAGCAGAAGCGCTATGACGATGCCAAGGACGGCCATCCCGCCGTCGTCGGCGATCTCGTCGTCCTCGACTTCGCCGGCAGCGTCGACGGAGTCGCCTTCGATGGCGGCACCGGCACCGACATGTCGGTCGAGCTCGGCTCCGGCCGTCTGATCCCCGGTTTCGAGGATCAGCTCGAAGGCATCAAGAAGGGCGAATCGCGTTCGCTCAACGTCACCTTCCCGAAGGATTATGGCGAGAAGTCGCTGGCCGATAAGGCCGCCGTCTTCGAAGTCACCGCTACCGACGTCCGCGTCCCCGGCGATACCAAGGTCGACGACGAGTTCGCGCAGTCGCTGGGTCTGCAGGGCATCGATCAGCTCCGCGAGCTGATCAAGGGCCAGCTGGAGCAGGAGCTGAATGGCCTGACCCGCACCCACATGAAGCGCAAGCTGCTCGATCAGCTCGCAGCCGGTCACGACTTCGCGGTTCCGCCGTCGATGGTCGAAGCCGAGTTCCAGCAGATCTGGGCGCAGCTCGAGCATGAAGCCGGCCATGAGGAAGACCCCGAGGCCGCTCGCGCCGAGATGGAGAAGGATCGCGATGATTATCGCGCCATCGCCGAGCGCCGCGTTCGCCTGGGCCTGTTGCTGTCGGAAATCGGCCAGCAGAACGGCATCGAAGTGAATGCGCAGGAAATGCAGCGTCTGGTCCAGCAGGCCGCTGCGCAGTATTCGCCGGCCGATCGCGATCGGTTCGTCCAGTATCTGCAGCAGGATCCGATGGCCGCAGCCCAGCTGCGCGCTCCGCTTTACGAGGACAAGGTCGTCGACTTCCTGTTCGAGAAGGCTGAAATCAGCGATCGTTCGGTGAACCGCGACGAACTCGAAGCCGCGATCGAAGCCGACGACGACACGATCGGCAAGGGCCATGTCCACGGTCCGGATTGCGGCCATGACCATCATGATCACGATCATGACCATGCTGCTCCCGCAAAGAAGCCGGCTGCCAAGAAGGCTGCCGCTGAGGAAGCCGCCGTTGTCGAGGAAAAGCCTGCTGCCAAGAAGAAGGCCGCGGTGAAGACCGAAGAGGCCGAAGCCGAGACCCCCGCGCCGAAGAAGGCCCCGGCCAAGAAGGCTGCAGCCGCCAAGGGTGAAGAGGCTCCGGCCGCTGCCCCGAAGAAGGCGCCTGCCAAGAAGAAGGCCGACGCTGAATAAGCGGTCGGCTTTCGATCAGAAGTTACGGGGCCGGGCAGCGATGTCCGGCCCTTTTCTTTCCTTCGGTGGCGGAATGAGGAACGTGCGGACCCTCTTGAAACCCCCGCGGCAAAGGCCGATGTAGGCTTGGCAGGCAAAGCACAAGGACCAGACTTCCATGCACAATCCGTTTGAAACCGGCCAGTTCCAGAATCCGGAAACCGGCGCCCTGGTCCCCGTCGTGATCGAGCAGTCGAACCGCGGCGAGCGCAGCTTCGATATCTATTCGCGCCTGCTGCGCGAGCGCATCATTTTCGTGACCGGTCAGGTCGAGGACCATATGGCCTCGCTGATCACCGCCCAGTTGCTGTTCCTCGAGTCGGAAAATCCGAAGAAGGACATCTTCATGTATATCAACTCGCCGGGCGGCGTGGTGACCGCTGGCCTCGCGATCCACGACACCATGCAGTATATCCGGCCGCGTGTCGGCACCGTGTGCATCGGGCAGGCCGCGTCGATGGGCAGCTTCCTGCTCGCCGCGGGCGAGCCAGGCATGCGCGTCGCGCTCACCAACAGCCGGATCATGATCCATCAGCCGTCGGGCGGCACTCAGGGTATGGCGGCCGACATCGAGATCCAGGCACGCGAGATTCTGCGGATGCGCCATCGGCTCAATTCGCTCTATGCTCAGTATACCAAGCAGCCGATCGAAACGATCGAGACCGCTATGGATCGCGATAAATTTCTCGAGGCCGACGAAGCCAAGGCCTTTGGCCTGATCGACCAGGTGTTCGACAAGCGTCCGAGCCCGGCCGACGAGGCGATGGCAGCCTGATTGTATCGGCCCCGTGATGAAGACAAAGTGCGCCCGCTTTTTCTCGAAAGCGCGCGGCCTTGTCTTCGCACCGGGCCGAGTCGTTCCAATTTCCGCCGCACATCAGACGTGGCGGGCAAGTTACGCTGTCGCTATGACGCGGCGGTTGCACCCGAAAAACGGCGTCCCATATCGATGGGGAACCATCTCCTCCATCATCGCGTCTTAAGATGGTTGTGGGAAAGGGGATGACGTGTTTAGGATGCGTTCGATCCCTAGTGGAGTCAGGATCTAGTTTATGACCAAGTTGACCGGCGGCGACTCGAAGAGCACCCTTTACTGCTCCTTCTGCGGTAAGTCGCAGCATGAGGTCCGCAAGCTGATCGCTGGCCCGACCGTGTTCATCTGCGACGAGTGCGTCGAGCTGTGCAACGATATCATCCGCGAGGAAACCAAGGGTGCGCTCGTCAGCAAGAAGGACGGCGGTGTTCCGACCCCGCACGAAATCTGCGAGCATCTCGACCAGTATGTGATCGGGCAGTCCAAGGCCAAGCGCGTGCTCTCGGTCGCGGTCCATAACCATTACAAGCGGCTCAACCACGGTGCCAAGGGCGCCGATGTCGAACTCGCCAAGTCGAACATCCTGCTCGTCGGCCCAACCGGCTCGGGCAAGACGCTGCTCGCCCAGACAATGGCGCGATTGCTCGACGTTCCGTTCACAATGGCCGATGCGACGACACTCACCGAGGCCGGTTATGTCGGCGAAGATGTCGAGAATATCATTCTCAAGCTGCTGCAGGCCTCCGACTATAATGTCGAGCGGGCGCAGCGCGGCATCGTCTACATCGACGAGATCGACAAGATCAGCCGCAAGGCCGACAATCCCTCGATCACGCGTGACGTGTCAGGCGAAGGCGTGCAGCAGGCGCTGCTCAAGCTGATGGAAGGGACGACTGCGTCGGTTCCTCCTCAGGGTGGTCGCAAGCATCCGCAGCAGGAGTTCCTGCAGGTCGATACGACCAACATCCTGTTCATCTGCGGCGGGGCCTTTGCTGGCCTCGAGAAGATCATCGGGGATCGCCTGCAGGGCAAGTCGATCGGCTTCGGCGCCTATGTCGCCGCTCCTGACGAGCGTCGCACCGGCGAAACCTTGCAGCAGTGCGAGCCCGAGGATCTGCTGAAGTTCGGCCTGATCCCCGAGTTCGTCGGTCGTCTGCCGGTCATCGCGACGCTGATGGATCTCGACGAGGCGGCGCTGGTGGAAATCCTGACCGCGCCGAAGAACGCGCTGGTCAAGCAGTATCAGAAGCTGTTCGAGATGGAGAGCGTGAAGCTCAGCTTCACCGACGATGCGATGGTGGCGGTCGCCCGCAAGGCGATCACTCGGAAGACGGGTGCTCGCGGCCTCCGCTCGATCCTTGAGGGGCTGCTGCTCGATACGATGTTCGATCTGCCTTCTATGGACGGCGTCGACGAGATCATGGTCGACAAGGACGTGGTCGAGGGCCGTAAGGACCCGATCCGCGTCTTCGCGAAGAAGAGCAAGGAGAAGGCTGGCGGCGACGCGGCCTGACCTTCCGACTTGCCTAAAGAAAAAGGGCCGCCGGATCGATCCGGCGGCCCTTTTCTTTTGTTCTCTATCGCGGCGCTCGATCCTAGGCTGGTCTCGGGCCTAGGCTGGTCTCGGGAGCCCCGCGCATTCGGCTTTTTGGGTCATGGCGGACCGCGCGGGGCCAGATGACTGCCCCGTGCCTATCAGCGTCCCATCCCGAACGTCTTCGCGGCGTCGTCGAACCGGGAAATCTGTCCAGCATCGCCCTTGAAGGCTGCCTTCGCCTTGGTAAGGGCTGCCTGCGCGCCCGCTTGGTCGTTGAGCACTGTGCGTGCCCGCATCAGACGGATCCAGCCATCGGCATCCTTGGGATTGCTGTCGAGGCGGGCTGCAAGGCGGGCGACCATCGCCTTGGCCATCTCGTCCTGCTGAGACGGCGTCATTGCGGTCGCGGCCTTCAGGTCGGCGGCGTTCGGTCCTGGGATGCCGTCGGTCGCGACGGTGTCGTCATTCCCCGTAGCCGGCGCCGACGACGTCTGCTGCGGAGCCGAGGGCGGCGGAACGCGTCCCGCCACATCGATCTTATGTTCGGCGGAAACCTTTGCGATCAGGTCTCGCACAGGGCCCTCCCAAGGCGCGCCGGGCGGAGTGTCTTTGAGGATCGCGATCCAGTCGTCGACGGCACCCTTGTGGTCGCCGTCCTGATCCTTTTTCACCGCGACGAAATAACGCGCGCGATGATCGCCAGGCGCGAGCGACAATGCCTTCTGGAAGGATGCCTCCGCCGCCGGGGTTACTCCGCCCGGACCGGAAAGAAGCTGGACTTCCCCCAGCGCCGACCAGATTTCCGCGTTGGACGGGTCGATCTTCGTCGCACGCGAATAGGCATTCGCAGCGTCTGCGTAGCGACCGAGATTATAATAGGACCAACCGAGCGTCGCCCAGCCTTTGAAATCGTTCGGATTGTCCTTGAGCTTCTTCTCGAGGCCGTCGATCATCGATCCGACGTCGCCGACGGGCCCTGGCTGCTTATCGGTTGTCGCCGATTCTTCGAGACCAGTCCGCGAGCGGGTCACGGCCAACACGACCGCCGCGATGGCGATCAGTCCCGCTAAAATCAGAATAATCCGGGCGAATGGCAGCGAAAAACCTTTGGTTCCGCTAGTGTCCTTCGTCACATTTCTCTCCGCAATTGAGCGTAATAGGCTTTGATAGCCAATTGTAACGAAAGTCTAGCGGAACGCGCCGAAGCTGATAGAGTAGGGCCGGGGCAGATACCAGAATTCCGGCTCGTCGCAGGGGCATGCGCGGTTTTTTTGGGTCTAACGAACGGCCGCTTCGCTCGGCGGTGTCGGAATGGGGCAGGGGGAAACAGTGGCGGAGTCATACCGTATTGCCATCGTTGGCTCAGGGCCGGCGGGGCTCAGCGCCGCGGCGCACGCCGCGAAGCTCGGTCTGTCGCACGTCCTGCTCGAAAAAACCGACCATCTGTCCGATACGATCTACAAATATCAGAAGGGCAAGCACGTGATGGCCACGCCGAGCCAGCTCGTGCTGCGCTCGGACATCGATTTCGACGCTGGCAAGCGCGAAAAGATTCTCGGCACCTGGGACGACCAGACCGCTCAGAACAAGGTCCACGTTCGCCTCAAGAGCGAAGTGAAGGCGATCGCGGGGAGCAAGGGCGACTTCACCCTAACGCTGTCCGACAAGACCGAGATCAAGGCCGAGGCGATCATTCTGGCGATCGGTACGCAGGGCAACCCCAACCTGTTGCGCTGCCCGGGCGCCGACGGTGGACATCTCGAGCTTCAATATCAACTCGATGATCCCGGCGAATATGTCGACGAGCATATCACCGTAATCGGCGCGGGCGATGCCGGCATCGAAAACGCGCTCGGCCTTGCGCAGGACGTCGCGCAGGGCAATGTCGTCACGATCATCAACCGCACCGCGGATTTCAGCCGAGCCAAGGGCGCCAACGTCAAGTTGCTGATGCAGGCCCGCGACGAGGGCCGGATGAATGTGGTGACCGACGCGTCGCCCAACCGGATCGAGGCGGGGCATCTCGTCCTGGACACCCGCGACGGCGAAGCCCGCATTCGCTGCGACCGCATCATCGCGCGGATGGGATCGGCCGCGCCCCGCAAGTTCATCGAAGAGTGCGGCATCCAGTTCACGAGCCCGGACCGTGAGGCTTTCCCGACGCTGTCTCCGCAATTCGAGTCCACCAATGACGGCATTTATGTCATCGGTGCGCTCGCCGGTTATCCGCTGATCAAGCACTGCATGAATCAGGGCTATGACGCCGTCGAATTCATCAACGGCAATACAGCGCTGAAGCCTGCCGATGAGCCGATTCTCGAAAGTAAGTTCGTCAATCTTCCTATCAAGAAATCGGTCGATGAATGGCTCGATTTCATTCGTACCAACGTCCAGATTCTCAACGACCTTTCGCCGCTGCAGATGCGCGAGTTCATGCTCGATTCCGATGTTCGCTATTATGGCAAGAACGACATCATCTTCGAAAAGAACGCGCCGGGTTCGTCGTTGTTCTGCATCGCGCAGGGGTCGGTCGACATTCCGCTCCCCGATGGCCGCTCGACGGGGATCGTTATTCCAGAAGGATCGATCTTCGGCGAAGTCGGCCTCGTTTCGGGTCGCCGCCGCGGTTCGACCATCCGATCGATCGCCGAGACGGTCGTCGTCGAAATCCCGCGCAACGCCATCCTCAAGTTGATGGCGTCGGTGCCTGGCGTGAAACGCGCCGTCACCCGCATCTCGACCGAGCGCCAGTTGCTGCAGATGTGGCAGTCCGGCCTTCAGTCCGCTGACCTGGCCGAGGTGCTGGAAACCGCCGAGATCAAGGCGGTGCGCGCCGGCGAAGCGATTTTCCGCGAGGGCGAGGAAGGCAATGACGTCTTCGTCATCCGCTCGGGTTCGGTGGTCGTCGAGAAGGCGATCGGCGGCAAGCCGGTCTTCCTTTCCTACGTGCCGGCCGGCAATTATGTCGGCGAGCTCGAACTGTTCGACAACGGCATTCGCAAGCAGACTGTGCGCGCTGCCGTGAAATCCGAAGTGATCAAGCTGGGCGGCGAGGCGTTCCGCAGGCTGCTCGAATCCAAGCCGCAATTTTTCGCGAAGGCCAAGGCCTCGATCGGCGAGCGCGAGGATCTCGCCTCCTTCATCGAAGCCAAGAAGGACAGCTTCGCGACGGTCGTCGACATGTACAGCTCGGTGGCGAATTTTCTGGTCGATAACGGTGTCGGCGAGGCAACCGACGTGTTGCTGATCGACGAAAATCTCTGCGTCGGCTGCGACAATTGCGAGAAGGCTTGCGCCGACAGCCACGAGGGGATTTCGCGCCTCGATCGCGAGGCGGGGCGCACCTTCGCGCATCTCCACGTGCCGACCAGCTGTCGGCATTGCGAGCATCCCCATTGCATGGCCGACTGTCCGCCGACCGCGATCCACCGGGGCCAGGATGGCGAAGTCTATATCGACGACACTTGCATCGGCTGCGGCAACTGCCAACGGAACTGCCCTTATGGCGTGATCCGCATGGAGAAGGAACCGCCGAAGAAGCCGAGCCTCTGGAAGTGGTTCCTGTTCGGCCAGGGGCCGGGGCCGGGGGAGCCCAGCCATGATTGGGCTTATGCCAATGCGACGCCGGGCGTCGAAAAGGCGAAACGTGCGGTCAAGTGCGACATGTGCTCGGGTATAGAGGGCGGCCCGAGCTGCGTGCGTGCCTGTCCGACGGGGGCGGCAATCCGCGTCGCACCGGAAGAATTCCTGACGGTCGCCCGGCTGCAACGGGACGACGCCTGATGGCCAGCAAATCGCTTCGGCAAGCGACCACCGGTCGCGAACGCGCTTCCGAGCATGAAGGCTTCCTGCGCTATCAGAGCTTCAAATGGCTGAAGATCGCGTTGCTGATCAGCGCCGTCGCGCTGCTGGTCTATGCCTTCAACGATGTCCAGCCCCGCCCCAATGGTGGTAGCATCTATGGCTATGTCACCGGAACGATCGGCGTCCTCCTCATCCTGTGGCTGACCATGCTCGGTCTGCGCAAGCGCGCGATCACGGCCGGCCGCTGGTCGCTGAAGAGCTGGACCTCGGCCCACGTCTATCTGGGTCTTTCGTTGATCGTCATCGCGACCCTTCACACCGGATTCGACTTTGGCTGGAACGTCCACACGCTCGCTTATGCGCTGATGATGCTTGTGATCGGATCGGGTGTTTTCGGCATCGCCGCCTATGCGATGCTGCCGCAGGCGCTGTCGGCGAACCGCGGCGAAACCACCCAGATTCAGATGCTCGACAATCTGCGGATGATCGATCGCCAGCTGAACGAAGCGGCGCAGCCGCTCGATGCCGACGGTGCCGCGATGGTCCGCATGTCGCTCGACGACGATCCCTTCGGTGGCGGGCTTATCGCCCGGGTGACAGGCAGATACGGCAAATGCGGGACCCGCGCCGCGCTGGCAGCCGTCAGGGCGCATCACATACGTGTGGAGGGCGAGGCGGATCCATATGATCATGTCGAGGTCCTGCTCGAACGAAAACGGTCGTCACTGTCGCGAATCCGCAAGCACTTGCGGTTCAAAGCGCTGCTCGAGGTCTGGCTCTACATCCATGTGCCGCTGACGTTCGCGCTGATTGCGGCGCTGTTCGTTCATATCGTCTCCGTCTTCTATTACTGGTGAGAACGCGCAGATGAGCTTCATCGTTCGCACGGTAGCGCGCACCGCCGATGGGCGGGACATCGTTCGCCCCAAGAGCTTCGACAAGGCCGAGCTGAGCATCGGCCGCAGCCCGTCGAGTGACATTCACCTGCCGGATCTGGCAGTGGCCCTGAACCATGCGGTTATCCGTACGGTAGCTGGTGGCGATGTCGAAATCGCGGCGACGGCGGGCATGCCGTTCGTCGTCGACGGCAAGTCGACCGAGCATCAGCGCTTCTCCGCCTCGCCGGGGGCCAATATCCGCATCGGCAGTCATTCCCTGTCGGTCGAGCCGGGCGACGGAGCCGAAAAGGGCTCGGTCGTCATCACGGTCGAGCGTGTCGGAGCGATCTCGAACGCATCCGAAGAAAAGGAGGAGGCCAAGGTCTTCTCGTTGGGTGCCGTATTACCGGGAAAGCGCGCCATGGCCTGGGCCGGCGTCTTTTTGGTTCTGGCCATCTTCCTCGCCTGGCCGCTGGCATCGATATACACGCAGCCGACCGACGCTACGCGCAAGGTCGCCTTCCACGCTGACGAACTGTGGACGTCCGGCAAATTGTCGCAGGTCCACAAGAGCTTGGAGAATAATTGCCAGGCCTGCCACGTGAAGGCGGGCGAGGCGGTTCGCGATACCGCTTGCGCGGCCTGTCATACCAAGGTCCATGATCACGCCGATCCGGCGAAGCTGCTCGCGGCCAAGGGCTCGCTCGGCATCGTTGGCGGCACCAAGGCGGCTGTCGGCAGTCTGTTCGGGATACAGCCCGGCCGCTGCGTCGAATGCCATACCGAGCATCAGGGCACCACCGCGATGCCCGTGACCGACGAGCGTTTCTGCACCAATTGCCACACCGACATGAGCAAGCGGGTCGAAACCGCGCTGAAGGATGCAGACGACTTCGGCAGCGGCCATCCCCAATTCGAACCGACGATCCGCTTCGCAGGGCCGAACGGGCTGCCGGCGTTCCGGCGCGTGTCGCTCGACGCGAATCCGAAGGAAGATAACGGCCTGAAGTTCCCGCATGATCTCCACCTCTCGACCACCAATGGCGTGGCGCAGATGGCGAAGACCCTGGGCAAGGCCGATGGCTATGGCGCGCCGCTCGATTGCGCCAATTGCCACACCCGCGACGCGACCGGCACGACCTTTGTCTCAGTGAAGATGGAACCTGCCTGTGGCGCCTGCCATTCGCTGGCGTTCGATCAGGTCGGCGGCACGATCCGCACCCTGCGTCATGGCGATCCAGCGCAGGTCGTCGCCGATATCCGCGCCTTCTACCGCGCCGGTGCGCCACGCAGCGCGGCCCTGCAGGGTATGGACCGTCGCCGGCCGGGGGATTTCGCGACGGCAGGCCAACGGACCAATTTTGCGCAAACCAGTGCGATGCACATCGGCAATGCCGATCAGGCGATCCGCGCCGTTTTCTCGAAGGGCGGTGCCTGCTTCGACTGCCACACCGTGCGTTCGACCGGCAATCCGACCACGCCGTTCGCTGTCGCGCCGGTGGTGCTCAGCAAGCGCTACATGATGAAGGGCTGGTTCGACCATGCCGCGCACGACACCGAGAGCTGTGCGAGCTGCCATGGGGTGAAGGGCTCCAAGCTGGCAGCCGATGTGAATCTGCCGAAACTCGCCAAGTGCCAGGAATGCCATGGTGGCCAGGATGCCCATAAGGCGGTGCCGTCGGCCTGCGCGATGTGTCACGACTATCACCGCACCGAGTTTGCGCCGCTGATGGTTCGCGATCATCGCACCCGCGGCAAGGCCGGCGAGCACATCCGGGAAAAGTCGCTCCAGGAGGCGGGGGCCGGTATTTAACGCCCGGTTTACCGATTTTCGTGATGGACTGTGTAGGAAGTCACAGCAATTCATGTCAGCATAGAGTGTAGTCTTCGAACCGTGAGTTGGGTCGGCCTGTTGCTGCCGGCGGTGTATAGGGGACCAAGTCGTGCTGATCGCGCAATTGACCGACCTGCATATCGGCTTCGATCTCGACAATCCGGACGAGCTGAACTTTCGGCGCGTGGCCACGGCGATCGACTATGTGAAGGGACTTGCGGTTGCCCCCGATCGCCTATTCCTGACCGGCGACCTGACCGACAATGGCGACGTCGCAAGCTACGAACGTCTCAGGGGCCTGATCGACGGCTGCGATTTCCCGGTCCATCTGTGTACCGGCAATCATGACGATCGCGCCGCAATGAAGCAGGTTTTCCCAAATTTGCCGATCGAGGACGGTTTCGTCCAATATGTGATCGACGAACCCGAGGTGCGGATCATCGTCCTCGACACCCTGGATCCGGGGCATCATGGCGGTGCCTTCTGCCGCCGCCGCGCAGGCTGGCTCAAGGCGCGTCTGGCCGAAATGCCAGGCAAACCGGTCCTGATCGTCCTGCATCACCCGCCGATCGAGACCGGAATCCCCTGGATGACCGCACATCCCACCGAGCCCTGGGTGGTGATGCTCGACAAGGCGATCGGCGATCGCCCCGAGGTGACGATGATATCCGGCCATATCCACCGGTCGATCACGACGCGCTGGCATGGTCGCATGCTCGCCGTTGCGCCGTCGACCGCACCGCAGGTCGCGCTCGAAATGGCGCCGATCGATCCCCAACATCCCGACGAGCGGCCGATGATCGTGGCTGAGCAGCCTGGCCTCGCGCTGCATCTGTGGACGGGCGAGGGCTTCGTGACGCACCATGCCCAGGTCGGCGCCCCGGACGTCCTTGCCCGTTACGACCGCCGGCTCCAACCCCTCGTCCAGGCGCTGGCCGACGAACATGAGACGATCGCGCCCGAGGCCGACGCGGCGGCGGCCTGAGGCGGCCGGACTATCGCTTCTTGACGAACTCGGCTCTCAGGACGAGCCCTTTGATACCTTCATAGCGGCAATCGATCTCCTGTTCGTCTCCTGTCAGGCGGATTGATTTGATCAAGGTCCCGCGCTTGAGGGTCTGATTGGCGCCCTTGACCTTCAGGTCTTTGATCAGGGTCACCGCATCGCCATCGGCAAGTATATTGCCGACCGAATCGCGCACCTCGAGGCCTGTCGCGGCGGCAACGCCGGCATCCGCAGCGCTGACCCATTCACCGCTTGCTTCGTCATAGACATAGTCGTCGCTCATTCGATCGGCCCCTATTCGGTTTTTCGCAGATGCAGGCACTGCTTGGAGTCGCTCGCTACATAATCGGCGACTGGATGGCCATCGGTGAAAGCCCTATCGGACCGGGGTGCCAACGGCGAAACGGATGACGGACCTCTGCCGGTTCCAAGGTCAATCTGCGCACGCCACGGCCCCGCCCGACAACCCTCAGGCCTCCGCTCGAGCGAGAAGACCGCCGCGCTTCGCCTTGGTCCATGTCGAACTGCGGGTCAGGAAGGCGATCCAGCCCAGCGCGGCACCGAGATGGCGGAGCAACTGGAAGGTGAACGGCTCGACGAACGATGCGGCGATGACACGGCTCCAACCCTCGGGCAGCATCCCGCCGGACCAGCGGCGGTAGAGGATGATCGACCAGGCGTGGAAGCCCAGGTCGATCGCCACCTTGGCCAGCATCGCGATCAGGATCGGGCCGACCACCGGCAACCGTCCCCCGAGGGCGAAGCCGACCAGCAGCGCGAACGCGACCAGGCCGAATAGCGGCTGAACGGTGTCGAATGCCTTTACCGGCAGCATCATCGTGCCCAGCCGGCCGAAGCGCGGGTTGCCGACCATGTCGCGGTTCCAATACTGAGTTTGCAGAAATCCCCCGAACCAGCGTTGCCGCTGCCGCAGGAAGGCCCCGATATGGCCCGGGGCGTCGGTATAGGCGCGCGGTTCGCCCACGACGCGAACTTTCCAGCCATGGTCATGATCTACCGACCAGCGATGGAGTCGGTGGATCAGCTCATAGTCTTCGACCAGGCATTCGGGATCGAAGCCTCCGACCGCGACCACCGCCTCGCGCCGGAAGCCAGCGAAGGCTCCGGAGATCAGCAACAGTCCATCGATCCGCATCCAGGCGAAGCGGGAGATGAAATTGCGGACATATTCATAGGTCTGGAACCATTCGAACATCCGGCCGGCAATGCTGCGGTCGCAGATCGGCCGCAGCAACCCGGTCGCCGCGACCAGTGCCGGCTCGCGGTGGAAGGCAGTGCGCATCGCCGCGATCGCATCGGGTGCGAGAATGGTGTCGGCATCGACCGTCAGGACAATGTCGCTGTCGATCGCCTCCAGCGCAGCATTAAGCGCGCGGGCCTTCCCACCATGTGGAAGCCGCAGCCAGCGGAGCGGCAGGACGGTCGGCGAAGATGCCAGCTCGCCATAGGGCGGAGCCGGGATCGCGAAGGCGCGCTCCATCGTCGCGGGCGTCGGGTCGGTCGATCCATCGTCGGCGATCAGGATGATGTCGGGCGGGTCCTGTTGGGCCAACAGCGCTCTTATGGTCTGTTCGAGCACAGCCGCCTCATTGTGCGCGGCGATCAGAACGGCCAGAGTGGGACGCGCGCTGGCATCGGGCGGGCGCGGCACGAAATGCCGCAGCGGCAGCGTCTGGACACCGACGAAAATCAGCAGCACCGTGTCATACGTCAGATAGGCGAGTCCGACCGACCAGGCGAAGATGCCGGTCTGCCCCCACGCCTGAGCGGTTAACACAACCAGAGCCAGCAGCGCGCCGCCATGGAGCGCCACTGCAGGAAAGGTGATCGGGCGGCGGTTGAGGCGCGGCGAAAAGGCGTTGAAGTGGGCTTCGATCGAGGACGACATTGTCATGTAAGCTGGCGGCCTGCACCTTGTTGAGAGCGATCAGACTGGAATCCGCCGTTTCTCGCTCTATGTTCCGAATGTTGAAGGATCGCAACAAACCAGCGCTGGAGCGTAATGATGGCCGATGAACGCTTGCTTACGCCGCGATATACGCGTTTTGCTATCATTGCCCACTGGCTGATCGCCGTGCTGATGATCGGCAACCTGCTGCTCGGCCTGCTCGCGGAAAAACTCCCTGAGGAGAATATCCGCTTCGCCATCGATACGCATAAATCGATCGGCATAACCGTGCTCGGACTCGTCCTGCTACGCATCCTGTGGCGCCTTGGGCATAAGCCACCGCCTTTTTCGGCGGGAATGGCCGTGTGGGAAAGGATGTTGGCGCACGCGGCGCATTTCGGGCTGTACCTATTCATGCTGTGGATGCCGCTGACCGGTTGGCTGCACGACAGCGCGTGGAAGGCGGCCCCCGAAATCCCGATGCGGCTGTTCAACCTGTTCGAGTTCCCCCGCGTCGGATTCGTCATGGCGCTGCCGGATGGGGAAAAGGAATATCTGCACGGTTTGTTCGGAGAGATGCATGAGATCGGTGGCTATATGTTGATCGCGCTTCTGCTGCTCCACGTCGGCGGCGCGCTGAAGCACCAGTTCATCGATCGCGAGCACGAGTTTCGCCGGATGTGGCCTCGCTGATTTTCGACATTCGTGGATCGGCTGATGATCCATTTCCCGACACCCGCTTTCCCCTCTGAGCCCGGGTTCTGCGGATTCGATCGAAGGCTTGCCCGGAAGGGGATGACATTCGGCGCGGGCATGCGTTAGTCGGCTAAGAAACCAACAGAACAGGATGCGGGATGTCGATACTCGGGGACGATGACGAAGCGCTGCGTGGCAGCCCGACCGGCAAGCTGCCTGTACCGGAAGAGGTGCAGGAAGCGATCCGCACGCTGATCCGCTGGTCGGGCGACGATCCCACCCGCGAAGGTCTGCTCGACACGCCGTCGCGCGTAGGTCGCGCGTGGAAGGAATATTGCCAGGGTTATGACGACGATCCCTCGGTTCATCTGACGCGGACGTTCGAGGAGGTCGGTGGCTATGACGAGATAGTTTTGCTCCGCGACATTCCGTTTCAGTCGCACTGCGAACATCATATGGCGCCGATCATCGGCCATGCGCACATCGCCTATCTGCCGCATCAGCGGGTCGTCGGCATTTCGAAGCTGGCGCGCGTGCTGCACGGCTTCGCGCGCCGCCTCCAGATCCAGGAACGCCTCACTGCCGAGGTCGCCGATTGTATCTGGACACATCTCGAGCCGGTCGGCGTTGCGGTCGTCATCCAGGCGAGCCACAGCTGCATGACGGCACGCGGCGTTCGCACGCCTGGCGTCGGCATGACGACCAGCCGGATGATGGGTGTCTTTCGCGATGATGAGCGAAGCCGTAAGGAGGTGCTGAGCCTGATGGGGCTCGGCTGAGAGTCGCTGGTGAAGGTGTTCGATGATGCGTGGCATGATGATGGCGTCTCTGTTCCTTGTGGTCCCGGTCGCCGCCCTCGCCGTGCCGCCGTCGACCAAGCCTGGGACGGCGCCGGCTGCAAAGGCTATCGTCCCGCCGCCGGGCGCACCCGTACGCCGGGTTGCGCTCTCGACTGAAGGCAGGGCTATCGCGGCGCGGATCGTCGGCGCGCCGGATCCACGCCTGAAGGAAATTCAGGCCGAGTTGACGACGCTGCGCCAGCAGAAGGCGCAGATGATCGCCGGCGTCACCGTCGACGTCGAAAAGCTCGAACCGGTCATTCGCCGGGAAGAGGCTCTGCAGGCCGAACTCCGTACCCGCCAAAACGACCGTCTGATGGCACTGTTGCGCGCCTTGCCCGATGCCGATCGGATCGCGCTGCTCCACAGCATGGCCAATCCGGCTCGACCGGATGGCGCCAAAAACCCGGTTCCGACGACGCCCGTCAATTGACCGCTCCCTCGATCGTCTGGTTTCGCCAGGATCTGCGGCTCGCGGATCAGGCCGCCGTAGCGGCGGCCACCGCCGACGGCCCGTGGATCGGTGTCTATGTTCTCGACGACGTCACGCCCGGCGATCGCGCGATCGGTGCGGCGCAGCGCTGGTGGTTGCACCACAGCCTCGAAGCGCTGCGCCATGACCTCGCGGACAGGGGTGGGCGCCTCATATTGCGTCGTGGCCGTGCAGTTGACGCGCTGGCGGCGGTGGGGCGGGAGATCGGCGCGCACATCGTTCATGCGCTGCGGCATTACGAACCCTGGTGGACGTCGGCCCGACAGGATCTGGCAGGGCAGGGGTTGGAACTGCGCCTCTATGACGGCGGCCGGCTTGCTCCGCCCGAGGGCGTGCTCACCGGCGCTCGTGGTCGCTATCGCATCTTCACGCCCTATTGGCGCGCCTTGAAGGAACAGATGCCACCGGCCAAGCCGACGCCTATCCCGGATATGATCCGTCCACCGCACGTCGCGATCTCGGGCGATGCACTTGGCGATTGGTCGCTGCGCCCAACAGCTCCCGACTGGGCGAAGGGCTTCGACATCTGGACCCCGGGCGAGGATGGCGCGCGAATGGCGCTGCACGATTTCCTGCCGCTGCTCGAAGATTATGATCATGATCGCGACCGTCCTTCGATCGATGGAACGTCGCGATTGTCTCCGCATCTCCACTTCGGGGAAATCTCCCCGGCGACGCTGTGGTACCGGGCGGCGGCAAAGGTGCGCGGCAAGGCCGAGCCGTGGCTCCGGCAGGTGGGCTGGCGCGACTTCTGCGCCAATGTGATCGACATCCTGCCCGACTATGGCGACGCCAACGGGCGCGATGCGTTCGACGGCTTCGCCTGGCGCACCGGTCCCGACGCGGAGAGCGATTTCCAGGCGTGGACGAGGGGGCGCACCGGATATCCGATCGTCGATGCCGGCATGCGCGAGCTTTGGGCGACCGGGGTGATGCACAATAGGGTCCGGATGATCGCCGCCTCGTTCCTGATCAAGCATCTGCTGATCGACTGGCGGCGCGGCGAACGCTGGTTTTGGGACACGCTGGTCGATGCCGATTATGGCAGCAATGCCGTCAATTGGCAGTGGGTGGCGGGGACCGGGATCGATTCCAACCCGTTCGGCCGGATCATGGCGCCGCTGGTGCAGTCGCCCAAATTCGATGCGGGCGACTATATCCGTGAGTGGGTTCCCGAACTGGCCGGCCTCGGCGACGACGCCATCCACGATCCCGATGGGGCGGGACTGGCACCCCGCGGCTATCCCGCGCCGCTGATCGGCCACCGTGCGGCGCGCGAGCGGGCGCTGGCCGCAAGCGGGCGAAACTGACGAGATTTGTCGGGGCGGGTGCAACAAAGCTGCTTTCGTTCCCGTAATGCTGGTTATATGCGGCGTTGCTCGGCCGACTGGGGATAGGACGGACAAGATCAGATGAATGCGCAGCCGCCCGTGCGTGGAAAACACCTCGTTCTCGCCGATCGCCGATTTGCCACAGGGTCCAACTGGATCACGCGCCTGTTGTCACCGGGCTTCCAGCGGCTTCTCGACACCATCGACCAGGGGCTTGAGGAAGGCGCGATCGAGGCGACCTTGCCCGATGGAACCTTCCGGGTGCTCGGAGGGCGCCGGCCGGGGCCTGTGGCGATCGTCGAACTGAAGAACTGGCATCCGCTGGTGCGTCTGGTCACCACGGGGTCAGTGGGCTGGTATCGGAGCTGGGCTGAGGGCGAATGGGTCAGCCCCGATCCGGTACCGATCTTCGATTTGTTCATGCGCAACCGGCATCCCTTGGGGGAGCTCGGCCGGGCGCAGGGGCCACTACGCTTCTTCAACTGGATCTGGCACGCCTTCCGGCGCAACAGCCGGACGAACGCCCGGCGCAACATCGCCTTCCATTATGATCTGGGCAATGATTTCTACGAGCTGTGGCTCGACCGAACCATGAGCTACTCGTCCGCGCTTTTCGCGGACCCGATCAGCGCGGACGAACCGCTCGAAGAGGCCCAGCACCGGAAGATTACGGCGCTGCTCGACCGGCTTGACCTCAAACCAGGTGCGAAACTGCTCGAAATCGGATGTGGCTGGGGGGGCCTCGCCGAGGTCGCCGCCGCCGAATATGGCGCCGACGTTACCGGTATAACCCTGTCCGTCGAGCAGAAAGCCTTTGCCGACGATCGGCTGGCGAAGGCTGGGCTTTCGAACCTCGCCCGCTTCGAGATTTGCGATTATCGCGACGTACCCGATCAATATGATGCCGTGGCCAGCGTCGAGATGGTCGAGGCGGTCGGCGAGAAATACTGGCCAACCTATATGGAGGCGATTGCCCGTGCGCTGAAGCCGGGCGGGCGGGCGGCGATCCAATATATCGAGATCGACGACGATGTCTTCGAAAGCTATCGCACCGACGCCGACTTCATCCAGACCTACATATTCCCGGGCGGCATGCTCATTTCCGAAAGCCGCTTCCGCGCGGCGGCGCAGAAGGCGGGGCTGCGCTGGGAAGCGTCGAGCCGCCATCGCTTCGGCCTGCACTATTCGGAAACGCTGCGTCGCTGGCGCGAGAGCTTCGATCAAAGCCTCGCCGAGGGAAGGCTACCCGCGGGTTTCGACGAATCTTTCGTCAAGCTGTGGCGCTTCTACCTGATGTATTGCGAAGGCGGCTTTGCCGGCGGCGGGATCGATGTGGCGCAGGTCACATTGGTGAAGCCCTAGACATCTCTTTTCGTTCGTCCCGAGTAAAGTCGAGGGACAAATGGTCCGGTGAAGGGCTCAGTCTCCGACGGTGGTGCGGAAACCTGTCTCGAAATCCTGGCCGATCAGCTGCAGGATGGCATCGGCGACCACTGCCGGGCTCTTCAGCGTCGCCTGGTCTTCACCCGGATAGGCCTTCTGCCGCATCTGGGTCGCAGTGGCGCCCGGATTGACGATGGCCACGCGGATGTTGCTGATCTTCGCCACTTCCTCGGCATAAGCGAGCAGCAGCGTATCCAATGCGGCCTTGGAAGCGCCGTAGGCGCCCCAATAGGCGCGCGGCGACTGGCCGACGCTGCTGGTCATTCCAACCACCCGGCCGGCGTCGCTCGCCCGCAGCAGCGGATCGAAAGCGGCGATCATCTGCTGCTGCGCCATGATGTTCAGTGTCAGGAGCCGGGCGAACTCCTTGGCGTCGATCGCGGGGACCGGCGCCAACGTGCCAAGCATCGCCGCATTGAGCACGAGGACGTCCAGAGCCTTCCAGCGGCTCCCGATCGCTTCCGCGAGGCGGGCGATGCTGTCATTCTCGATCAGGTCGAGTGGAGCGATCGTGGCGGATCCGCCGGTCGCATGAATCCGCTCTTCGACCTCCTCCAGCCCGCCCGCTGTGCGCGCGGTCAGGATGACATGGGCCCCCGCAGCGCCTAGCGCTTCGGCGGTGGCGGCGCCGATGCCGCGAGAAGCGCCCGTGACGAGCGCGAGCTTGCCGGAAAGAGGCTTGTCCATGTCAGGTCCCGCTGAAGTGGATCGGGAAGCCGCTCAGGCGACGACGCGCTCGCCGTGCAGGGCAAGCTGGTCGGTCGGGGTGAGCTCTTCATAATCGGTGAGGTGGGTCGGATAGTCACCGGTGAAGCAGGCGTCGCAATAGGTTGGTGCGCGATCGACGCGGCCATCTTCGCCAAGCGCCTTGTAAAGGCCCTCGATCGAAAGAAAGGCAAGGCTGTCGGCCCCGATATAGGACGCCATTTCCGCGACGGTCATCTGCGCCGCCAGCAGCTTGGCACGCTCAGGCGTGTCGACCCCGTAGAAGCAGCTGTGCCGGGTCGGCGGGCTTGCGATGCGCAGGTGCACCTCGCGAGCGCCCGCATCGCGGAGCATCTGCAGGATCTTCACACTGGTCGTGCCGCGAACGATCGAATCGTCGATCAGCACCAGCTTCTTTCCGTCGATCAACGCACGATTGGCATTGTGCTTCAGCTTCACGCCAAGGTGACGCACCTGATCACCCGGTTGGATGAAGGTCCGGCCGACATAGTGCGAGCGGATAATGCCGAGCTCGAACGGAATGCCCGACTGCTGTGCATAGCCGATCGCCGCCGGGGTCCCCGAGTCGGGCACCGGAATGGTGAAATCGGCGTCGACCGGGCTTTCGATCGCGAGCTGGGCGCCGATCTGCTTGCGGACCGAATAGACCGACGATCCATCGACGATCGAATCGGGCCGCGAGAAATAGACATGCTCGAAGATGCAGGGCCGCGCGCGGCGTTCGGCGAAGGGGCGGATCGAGCGGAGGCCGCCTTCCGATATGATCACCAGTTCGCCGGGTTCGACCGAGCGGATGAAGGTGGCACCGACAACGTCGAGCGCGACCGTTTCCGATGCGAAGATATAGGCATCGCCGACACGGCCGATGACCAGCGGACGGATGCCGAGCGGATCGCGACAGGCGATCATGCCCTCGGGCGTCATGCAGACCAGAGAATAGGCGCCCTCGACCTGCTTAAGCGCATCGATGAAGCGATCGAGCAGAGTCCGGTACTTCGACATCGCGACGAGATGAATGATCGTCTCGGTGTCGCTGGTCGACTGGAAGATAGATCCCGAGCGGACGAGATCGCGCTTGAGCTTCATCGCATTCGAGATGTTGCCGTTGTGCGCGATCGCAAAGCCGCCAGACGACAGTTCGGCGAACAGCGGCTGCACATTGCGCAGCGCGGTTTCGCCCGCTGTCGAATAGCGGACATGCCCACAGGCGACATTGCCGGGCAGGCCGCGGATGATCTCATCCTTGTCGAAGTTTCCTGCGACATGGCCCATAGCGCGGTGAGTGTGGAAGGCATGACCATCCCAACTCGTGATCCCAGCCGCCTCCTGCCCTCGGTGCTGCAATGCGTGCAGTCCGAGCGCAACCATGGCGGCCGCGGTCTCCGCGCCCCAAATACCAAAAACACCGCACTCTTCGCGCAGCTTATCATCGTCAAACGGATGCGTGGTGAGCATCGCGAATCCCTTCGCGGTGGCCGATAGGGGCGCATATAGTGACGCTCGCAAGCTTTGTCGCCCCACTGTCATAATAAATCTCGCAGGCCTGCCGTTTCTGCGCGACCTTGCCTGACAAACGGCTTTGGAGCATCGCCGGAAATATGGAACAGGATCGCGAACAAGGCAGCGTGTTGAACCCGCGCTATGACGTCAACGGGCTGATCACCGCCGTGGTGACGGACCATCTGTCGGGCGAGGTGCTAATGCTCGCGCACATGAATGCTGAGGCATTGGCGGCGACGATCGCTTCGAAGGAAGCGACCTTCTTCTCGCGCTCGCGTGGCCGTTTGTGGAAGAAGGGCGAGACGAGCGGCCATGTGATGCGCGTCATCGAGGCGCGAATCGACTGCGATCAGGATGCGGTCTGGCTGCGCTGCGAGCCCGCGGGGCCCGCCTGCCACACAGGCGAACAAAGCTGCTTCTATCGCCGGATCGACGACGACGGTTCGTCGCTGTCCAGAATGTAAAAAATTGCAAATCATGTCCGGTTTTAGACTAAAGTGGCAAACGTTTGCAATTGTGCGATTGCTCGCTTGATCGCGGTTGCCGTAAGGGCGGATTTAGTCCTTTCAGGGGTTGTATCCGTGGCCAGTCGCAGCGTTTCCTTTATCGATATTCCCACCGCCCAATCGCAGACCTTCGGTATCGCAGAGCTGGCCAGAGAGTTCGACGTCACGCCCCGCGCGCTACGCTTCTACGAGGAAGAGGGCTTGATCGCTCCGACCCGCGATGGAGCGACCCGCATCTATTCGCGACGTGACCGGGTCCGCGTGGCGCTGATCCTGCGCGGAAGAGCGATGGGATTCAGCCTGGATGAGGTCGGCGAGTTGCTGAACCTATATGATCCGACCGACGGCGGGGCCAGGCAGCGTGCGGTTGTGGCCGAGCGATGCCGCGCCAAGGCCGACGAGCTTCATCGTCAGCTCGCCGAAATTCAGGCGGTGATCCAGCGCCTTACCGACTTCGCCGACCAACTCGACGGCAAGTAGGTCCGAATTCGGACATTCCCCTGCGGAATTCGGCGAAAAATCGCGTTCGGTTAACCCCTTTTTGGTTTCCTGACGGCTTTCGGCTGTGTCATTCGTGTCAGGATGGACCAAGGCCCAAAAGAGATTCGGCTGCGTGGCCGGCTGGTCAACAGCCTGTACACCGAAGCGATGCTGCTCGCCGACGAGGCGCGCGCCTATTTCGAGCATCGCGGACGCGACGATCGCGATGAGCTCGATCCGCTCGCGCGGGTTAGCCTGAGCTGCGAATCGCTCAAGGTAACGAGCCGCCTGATGCATATGCTCGCCTGGTTGCTGACCGAACGGGCAATCGAGCTTGGTCAGATGACCGATGACGAGGCGGCCGCCGCTGCCCGCCGTCTCGGCGATGCAGCGCCGAGCGACGCCTCGTCCGTGCGGGGGTTGCCGAAGCCGGCGATTGCGCTGATCGATGCGAGCCAGGACCTCTATGCCCGTGTCCGCCGCCTGGAGGTCGATCCTCCGGCGGAAGCTCCCACCGTCAGTCCCGCGCTGAGCCTGTTGGATCGCCTGGAACGGGCATTCTGAATGCGGCATGGGGGTATCGTTGCCGGCCTTGGCCGGCTTGAAGCGCGTGTGCGTCATGTCCGCTAGGGACAGGACCACCGTCAGCAGCATTTCCGATATCGCCCGTCTTGCGGGCGTATCGGCGTCGACCGTGTCGCGTGCCCTCGCCGGCAGCAAGATGATCAGCCTGGACACACGAACCCGGATCAACGATCTGGCGCGCGAGCATGGTTTCCAGCTGAACCAGATGGCGCGAAATCTGCGCCTCAAGCGCACGAATGCGATCGGTATCGTCTTCCCGCTGGGGCACGAAGTGTCGCAGCTGGTGTCGGATCCCTTCTTTATCACCATGCTCGGCCATGTCGCCGACGGCGTCACGACGCGCGGCTATGACCTGCTGCTGACCCGGATTATACCCGACGATGATGGCTGGCTCGATATGCTGGTCAATTCGGGCCGGATCGACGGTGTCGTCATCATCGGTCAGTCGGGTCAGGAGGCGACGCTGCGGCGGGTGGCGGCGGGCTACAACCCGATCGTCGTCTGGGGCGAGACGAAAAGCGGCCAAGGCTATTGCTCGGTCGGCACCGACAATGTCGCGGGCGGGGCCGTCGCGACCCGGCATCTGCTGGCGGGCGGGCGTCGCAATATCCTCTATGCCGGCCATGCCGACGTGCCCGAGATCAGTGCGCGTTATGAGGGCTTTCTCGCCGCGCACCGTGAGGCCGGGGTCGAGCCTGCCGGGGCGATCCCCGCGCCGATCACCCCTGAGGCGGCTTACAAGCCGTTCATCGACCATCTCGCCGGCAATCCGACGCTCGACGGCATCGTCGCAGCATCGGACGTGATTGCGATCGCGGCGATCCGGGCCCTCACCGAACGCGGCCTGTCGGTGCCCGATCAGGTTGCGGTGGTCGGATTCGACGATATCCCGCTCGCCGCGCAGATGTCGCCGTCGCTCACGACCATTCGCCAGGATCTCCGCGAGGGCGCCGCGCAACTGGTCCACCGGCTGTTCCGGCGACTGGGGGGCGAATTGTGCGACCCGATCGTGATGGCGCCCGAACTGATCCGGCGCAGCTCGGCGCCCTGACCCCTCCCATCGCAGACGATACTGCGGTCAGCGCGACGGGCGCCAGGTCAGCACGCGCCACAGATACCAGCCGGCCATCGCGACCAGCAGGGCGGTGGAAAAGACGCCCAGCCACGCCTCCATCGCAGCGAAGCGCGTGCCGAGAACCCATCCGCCCACCGCGAGCATCGCCGACCAGCCCAGCGTGCCCAGCGAGGACCACAGCACGAAGGGAAGGAAGCGCATGCGCATCAGCCCTGCCGGCACCGATACGAGCGATCGGATCGTGGGCATCATTCGGCCTATGCACACGAAGAGATAGCCATGACGTGCGAACCAGCGCTCGCCGCGATCTACCTCGCTCCAGTCCATCGTAAGCCAGCGCCCATAGCGGATGACGAGAGGCCGCAGCCGATCGAGCCCCAGCCAGCGCGCGGCCAGATACCAGACGATGTTGCCGATCATCGCACCCGCCGTGCCGGCCAGGATCGCCAGAGGCAGGCTCATCACGCCTTTGGCGGTCTGCAAGCCGGCCATCGACATGATGACTTCGGACGGGATGGGCGGAAACACGGTTTCGGCAAACATCAGCAGAAACACGCCCAGATAGCCGCCGTCGGCGATCAGTTGCTGCATCCAGTCGGTCATGCGAGGCGCAGAGTCGTGCCGTCAGCGCAGCTTGGCTTCGATCGCGTCCCAGATCATCGCGGGGGTATCGGTCCCGTTGAACGTATCAATCGCGACGATGCCGGTCGGCGAGGTGACGTTGATCTCGGTCAGGTGACCCGCGATTACGTCGATTCCGACGAACAGCAGGCCGCGTGCAGCCAGGTCCGGACCCAGCTTGGCGCAAATCTCTAATTCGCGTGCGGACAATTCCGTCGCGTCGGCGCGGCCGCCGGCGGCGAGGTTCGAGCGGATCTCGCCCGCCTTGGGCAGGCGGTTGATCGCACCCGCGACCTTGCCGTCGACCAGAACGATCCGCTTGTCGCCCTTCGACACGTCGGGAAGGAAGGCCTGGACCATGAAGGGTTCGCGCCACACCTGGCCGAACAACTCGGTCAGCGCGGCGAGGTTGGCATCATTGCGCGCGACGTGGAACACCGCCGATCCGGCATTGCCGTAGAGCGGCTTCACCACCACCTCGCCATGCTTGGCATGGAACTCCCGGGCGTCGTCCAGCCTGCGGGTGATCATCGTCGGCGGCATGAACTCGGCATAATCGAGCACGAACAGCTTTTCGGGCGCATTGCGAACCGAGGCCGGATCGTTGACCACCAGCGTCTTGTGCTGGATCCGCTCGAGGAGATGGGTCGCGGTAATGTAGGCGAGGTCGAATGGCGGATCCTGCCGCATGAGCACCACGTCGATATCGTCGGCGAGATCGAGCACCACCGGATCCCCGACCTCGAAGTGATCTCCCGCAACGCGCTGGAGCTTCAGAATCGGCCGTGCGGGAGCGGTGACCCGTCCATCGCGGTAGCATATATCGCCAGCGTTATAGTGCCAGAGCCGATGTCCCCGGGCGAGCGCGCTGAGCATGATCGCGAAGGTCGAATCGCCCCCGATGTTGATCGTCTCCAGCGGGTCCATCTGGACGGCGACTTTCAGGGACATGGGCAGGCTCCGATGGTTTCGGGGGTCTAACTAGGGAGTGCGAGGGGTGCCCGCAATGGCTGCCTCGTCAACACCATCCCGAAAAGCTCGGGTCATTGGCCATGCCAGACATTCACCAGATGCACCGGCAATCGCCACGGACGCACAAGAATGACGTCGACCCGGATATTATCAGCCCCAGCACCATAGCGAGGCAGCAATGCTTCGGCGGCGGCGACCACCCGACGCAAGCGATATTCGTCGATCGCCGTCGCCAGCCCAGCGGCATTCACACGTGTCTTCACTTCGATGAACGCGAGCGTATCCTTTCTTCGTGCGATAAGATCGATCTCGCCACGGCGTGTCTTCACGCGTTCGCCGACGATCCGCCAGCCATGCAGGCGCAGCCACCAGGCAGCGATACGCTCGCCGCTTCGTCCCTGTCGCTCGGCTACGCGCCGGTTCAATCGTCGCCCTTCAGGTCCATGGCCCTCGTGTAGAGGTCGCGGCGGTTGAGCCCCGTAGCGCGGGCGACCTCGCTGGCGGCCCTGCCGGTCGGCATATGGGCGAGGGCGGCGCGCAGCAGCGTGTCGGCGTCTTCCATCGATACGGCCGCGCGCGGGCCCGGTGGGCCGACGACGACGACGATCTCGCCGCGGGGGCCGGACTCGCGGTAACGCTCGGCCAGTTCGGACAGCGGGCCGAGCACGCTTTCCTCGAACGTCTTGCTGATCTCGCGCACCACGGCCGCTTCGCGGTCGCCCAACCCCTCGGCCAGCGCCTGCAGGGTCGCGCCGAGGCGCGGGCCCGATTCGTAGAGGATCAGCGTCGCGCGGACCTCGGCCACCTCGGCAATGGCATCGGCCCGCGCCTTCTCCTTGGAGGGCAGGAAGCCGAGAAAGAAGAATCGATCGGTGGGCAGTCCCGCCAGCGTCATCGCCGCGACCGCCGCGCAGGGGCCGGGCAGGGTGGTGACGGTGATCCCTGCCGCCCGCGCGTCGCGGACCAGCTTGTAGCCGGGATCGGAAATCAGCGGCGTACCCGCATCCGACACGAGCGCGACCGCCTGGGTCGCCATTCGAGCGATCAGACCGGGCCGCACCTTGTCGGCATTATGGTCATGATAGGGGGTCATGTGGCGTTTAACCCCGAGGTGATGCAACAGCTTGGCGGTAACGCGGCTGTCCTCCACCGCGATCGTTTCGGCCCGCATGAGGACCGATGCGGCGCGGGGAGAGAGATCACCCAAGTTGCCGATCGGCGTGGCCACTATATACAGGCCCGGGGGGAGGGGTGCTTCGGATGCTTGCGCATCCGCGGGCTCCTGTTCGATAATTTGGTTCATAAGGTGACAGATGGCAGAGGCCCCCGCGTACAGGCAACCGCGTTATTCGATGGTGAAATGGTCACTGCTGGGTTTTACCGCCTTGCTGGCCAGTTGCGCCGGCATCGTGCCCAAGGGACGACCAGGTCCGGCAGCGCCGAAGCCGACCGCGGAAGCGCCGGTAAAAGAGGATTTTCCCGGCGATCAGGCGCGGCACCGCGTCGCCCTGCTGGTGCCGCTGACCGGTCCCAATGCGGCCGTCGGTCAGTCGATCGCCAATGCCGCGACGATGGCGCTCATCGATACCGGCAACAAATCGGTCCGCATGACGACCTATGATACCGCAGCGGGCGCTGCTTCCGCGGCAGGCCGAGCGGTGGCCGACGGCAATCGCCTCTTCCTCGGCCCACTGCTGTCGGAAGATGCGGCGGCGGTCGCACCAGCTGCGCGCAAGGCCGGCATTCCGGTCATTTCCTATTCGAATGACGCGACGGTTGCCGGCAATGGCCTGTTCGTCATGGGATTCTCTCCCTCCCAGTCGATCGATCGCGTGGTCCATTATGCCAAGGCCAAGGGGATCCAGCGTTTCGCCGCGCTGGTTCCGGTCGGCGTCTACGGACGCAATGCATCGACGGCGATCATTCGATCGGTCGAGAATGCCGACGGCAGTCTGGTCGCGATGAAAACCTATGAGCGGAACGCCAAGTCGCTGCAAAAGGCAGTGGCCGATCTCGGCCGGAGCCAGGCCTATGAGGGCGTCCTGATAGCGGACAATGCCCGGATTGCGATCGGCGCGGTACCCTTGATCCGCAAGATCTCGAACCAACAGGCCCGTATCCTGGGAACCGAACTATGGGCGGCAGAGCCTGGCGCCCTGGCCAACCCATCGTTGAGCGGTGCCTGGTACGCCAGTGTTTCGGACACGCGCTATCGCCAACTTGCCGCATCCTATCGGCGTCAGTTCGGAAAGGCGCCGTTCCGGCTTGCCAGTCTGGGCTATGATTCGATGTTGCTGGTGGTGAAGACGGCAGGCGACTGGAAGGTTGGCGATCGCTTTCCGGCTGATCGGCTGCGCGACGAGGATGGCTTCGTCGGCGTGGATGGCGCGTTTCGTTTCGGGCCAAATGGCGTGGCGCAGCGGGCTCTTGAGGTGATCGAGACGAGCCCTGCGGGATCGAAGGCGGTCTCGCCGGCTCCGACGTCCTTCAAGCAATAAATGCTGCAACTGCGAAGTGTGTTGCGGTAATCGCGGCGGCGTCCGGTCCACGATGGATCCGGACGCCGTCACGTTTGTGGGTCAGAGGGCGACCACAACCCCAATGGCAAGCGCCTGGGCTGCGATGGCGATGATCGCCGACGCCGCACTTTCAAAGTACCGCATGTTGTCTGTTTCCTGCGAATGTTGTGTTTTGGTTTTTATCCCGCACATGTAATTGTGCGATGCAGCGTGAGTTAGGAGCGGCGAACCGATATCGCAATTTCAAAGCGGGGCGCTGCGATTGCAGTATTCGCAATCGCCGAGGTTGCGTTCACGTTAATGGGTAAGTCAGGCTGTCACGATTTCTGCAAGGATCGCATCGAGCAAAAGCATGCCCGCGTCGCTCACGGTCAGTCGGTCGCCGCTGTGGGTTATCAGCCCTTGTCGCGACAGCCGTTCGATCGCTCCGCTATCGACCAGATCGGCTATCGCCAGGCCGCTCATCGCCGAAATGCGGGCGAGGTCGATGCCTTCGGCAAGCCGCAGGCCCATCAGCAGGGCTTCCTGTGCGCGGGCTTCCGACGGCAGGTCCTCTTCCTGCTCGATGCCATGGCCGTTGGCCGCAACCCGGTCCATCCAGTTTTCCGGTTTCTTGCGGCGGACCGTGGCGCGTCCGTCGCGACGGCCATGAGCACCCGGGCCAATGCCGGCATAGTTGCCGTAGCGCCAGTAGGTCAGATTGTGCCGGCTCTCGGCGCCGGGGCGGGCGTGGTTCGAGACCTCATAGGCAGGCAGCCCCGCGGCTGACGTCATGTCCCTCGTCAGCTCGAACAATTCTGCGCCCGCATCCGGGTCGAGCGGTATGAGTTGACCCTTCGCGAACAGACTGGCGAACTGGGTGCCGGGCTCGATGGTGAGCTGGTAGAGCGACAGATGCTCGGTTCCGAAGGACAAGGCGCGGCCAAGTTCGGTAGCCCAGGCGTCGGGCGTCTGTTCGGGACGGGCGTAGATCAGGTCGAAGCTCACCCGTCCGAAATGTCTCTGGGCAGTCTCAAGCGCAGCCAGCCCTTCGGCGACGCCATGCGCGCGGCCCAGCCAGGCGAGCGTCTGGTCGTCGAGCGCCTGGATTCCCAACGAGACCCGGTTGATCCCGGCGCGAGAAAGGTCGGTGAAACGCGCGGCCTCGACCGACGAGGGATTAGCCTCGAGGGTGATCTCGATGTCGTCGGCGGTCGGCCAATGGCCGGATGCGGCATCGATCAGCGCCGCGACCGTCTCGGGGGGCATCAGCGACGGGGTGCCGCCGCCGAAGAAGATCGAGGTCAGCCGGCGCCCTGGAAGCTGGGCGGCCTCATAGGCGAGATCCTGGAGCAGTGCCCCACGCCATGCTGCCTGATCGACGCTCTCGCGAACATGGCTGTTGAAGTCGCAATACGGACATTTCGACACGCAGAACGGCCAGTGGATATAGAGCGCCAGGTCATCCGAGCCCGTCCGTCCGGCCCGTGCGACGTTGAGGGTCTTCGTGCTAGGTGTTCCGACGTCGCTCGACACCAACGGGTTCCACTTCTGCGCGATCAGAAGACTGCCGCGACCAGTTTGGCGAAGGCGTCGGCGCGATGGCTCATCGCATGCTTGGCCGCGGGTTCCATCTCGCCGAAGCTGATGGCGTGGCCAAGCGGTTGGAAGATCGCGTCATAGCCGAAGCCCTGCGATCCGCGCGGCGGCCACACGATCACCCCGTCGACCCTACCCTCGAAGGTCTCGACATGGCCGTCGGGCCAGGCGAGCGAGAGCGCGCAGACGAAGTGTGCGTCATGGCCGGACTCGTCGCCGGCATCCTGCATCCGCGCATGGACCCGGCGCATGCCTTCCGCGAAATCGCGGCTGCCGTCGGCAAGCTCGGCCCAGCGGGCGGAGAAGATGCCCGGTTCGCCGCCGAGCGCCTCGACGCACAGGCCGCTATCGTCGGCAAGCGCGGGAAGACCGGTCAGATCCGTAGAAAACCGGGCCTTCAGCTCGGCATTTGCGGCGAAGCTGGTGCCGGTCTCCTCCGGTTCGGGCACGTTGAGCGCGCCGGCCGAAACCGTCTCTATGCCATAGGGCGCGAGCAGTTCGGCGATTTCGCGAAGCTTGCCCTTGTTGTGGCTGGCGATGACCAGCTTTCCCGGGGCGAGCTTGCGGTGGAGGAGACCGTCGTCGCTCACCGGCCGGTTGCTTTGCGCTGCGCGGCAAAGATTTCGCCGCAGCCGATGCGGGCGAGGCGGAGCAGTCTCAGCAAGGCTTCCTCGTCATAGGTCGCACCTTCTGCTGTCGCCTGCGCTTCGGCAATATTGCCATTGTCGAGCAGCACGAAATTGGCGTCGGCATGCGCATTCGAGTCCTCGATATAATCGAGATCGAGCACCGGAGTTCCCTCATGAATACCGCATGAGACCGCTGCGACCTGTGCCGTGATCGGATCCTCGGCGAGTGCGCCAGATGCGAGCAGTTTGTCGACGGCGAGACGCAGTGCGACCCAACCGCCCGAGATCGACGCGGTGCGGGTGCCGCCGTCGGCCTGGATGACGTCGCAATCGATCACGATCTGGCGCTCGCCGAGCTTTTCCATGTCGACGATCGTGCGGAGCGAGCGGCCGATCAGGCGCTGGATTTCCTGGGTGCGGCCCGACTGCTTCCCCTTGGCCGCTTCGCGGCTGCCGCGGGTATGGGTCGCGCGTGGCAGCATCCCATATTCGGCAGTAACCCATCCCTGGCCCTTGCCGCGCAGGAACGGCGGCACCTTCTCTTCGATCGAAGCGGTGACGAGCACCTTGGTGTCGCCGAAGCCGATCAGGACCGAGCCTTCGGC
Organism: Pseudomonadota bacterium; assembly: GCA_040387595.1. Classification (GTDB taxonomy): domain Bacteria; phylum Pseudomonadota; class Alphaproteobacteria; order Sphingomonadales; family Sphingomonadaceae; genus Rhizorhabdus. Next base: position 880,294 of record JAZKDN010000002.1, on the reverse strand, counting down.
GTGGACGGTGAAACCGGTTTCGATGCTGATCGCCCGCATCTGATCGGGGGCGCGGCCGGATGGGCGCATGGCAATTCCTTCTTTGCTGTGTGCGGGGCTCCATAGAGCCTGAACGTTTGCGGTGGAAGCCTGTTGAGCGGAAGCGACGGGGGCCCTATCTCTTGTCCGTGAACAGTCAGCCCATGTCCGAAATGTCTACCCGTGCGCGCGAAGTTTTTCGCGTGGTCGTTGAAAGCTATCTCGGCTCCGGACAGCCGATTGGCTCGCGCACCATCTCCAAGCTTGCCGGGCTGAACCTGTCGCCGGCATCGATTCGCAACGTCATGCAAGACCTTGAGGAACTGGGATTGCTGGAGGCGCCGCATACGTCCGCCGGGCGTCTGCCGACCCAGTCGGGCCTGCGCCTGTTCGTCGATGGCATGATGCAGACCGCCGAGCCTTCGCTGGAGGAACGCACCGCGATCGAGGCGCGTGCTGCCAGGGGAAGCCCCCTCGAGGAGGCGCTAACCCAGACGAGCGCGGTGTTGTCTGGCCTATCGGCCTGTGCCGGCATCGTGCTGGTGCCGCCGCACGAAATGGTGCTGCGCCAATTCAGCTTCGTGCCGCTCTCGCCCGAGCAGGCGGTCGCGGTGCTCGTCGGCCAGGACGGCACCGTCGAGAACAGGGTCGTCGATCTTCCGCCGGGTCTGCCGCCATCGGCGCTGATCGAGGCCGGCAATTTCATCAGCGAGCGGCTCGGAGGCATGACCCTGAGCGAGGCGCGGGCGCGAATCGAAACCGAGCTAGGCCGTGAGCGCGCCGCTCTCGACGCGGCCGCGGCTTCGCTCGTTCAGGAGGGGCTGGCGGTTTGGTCGCGCGACGGCAGTGCGAGGCCCGTGCTGATCGTGCGCGGACAGGCGAACCTGATCGATCCGACGGCCGCGGCCGATCTCGAACGGGTGAGACAGTTGCTCGACGAGATCGAGGGCAAGGAAGAAATAGCCCGTTTGCTCGACGGCGCGCGCGGCGGCCAGGGGATCAAGATTTTCATCGGATCGGAGAACAAGCTGTTCTCGCTGTCGGGGTCGTCGGTGATCGCTGCACCCTATCGCGGCGGCGACGGCCGGGTCGTCGGTGTGGTCGGGGTGATCGGGCCGACCAGGCTAAACTATGCGCGGATCGTGCCGATGGTCGATTTCACGGCGCAGGCGCTGACCAGGATGATGGTCAGACCCTGAGTCTACCTGGCGCTGCCCGGCGTGCGGATCAGCGATCGTTCTGGTGGGTGCTGCGCGAGACCAGGCTCATCACGACCTCTTCGGTCAGTGGTTCCTCGAACTGGATGCCGAAGCGATTGCCTTCGACCCAGCGCACGATGCCGGGAACTTCGAAATTCTGGCGTTCGAGCAGAAGGCGGCAGCCGACGGGAAGCGGTGGCGAGGCGCTGAGCATGGCTCCGCCCCTGGAAAGATCGAGAAGCACGCTGCTGCATTCGCCGTGGACCGAAATCAAGGTCGCGGCGAGCATGATACGATGGCGGCCGTGGCGGCGCGCTTCGCTGTCATCCTGTTCACTGGCGAGAGCCATTGCGTCCCGATTCCCTTGATTCACTCTGATCCGCAAAGCACATCATCGCTGATCATCCCTAACGATTCCCTAAAGTGACCCGTTGACGACATATTTCCTCTCTTTTCGCCTGATCGTGATAAGCTTCCGCGGATGACCGACGATGAGCGGGAGGATGGATTGGCACTGCCGGAGCCTAACGCACCGCCGCCTTTGCCGCGTGGCGGCGACCTGGTCAGCCGCCATCGGCTCTCGACCCGGCTGTGGCACTGGACCAACGCCTTCACCATCTTCGTCATGCTGATGAGCGGGCTGATGATCTTCAACGCCCATCCACGGCTCTATTGGGGCCAATATGGAGCGAATGCCGATCAGCCCTGGATGCAGATCGGCTCGTCAGGAGGACGCGGCGTCCTGATCCTCGGCCGGGAGGTCTACGACACGACGGGGGTGTTGGGTTTGTGGAAGGACCCGAACGGCGTCGAGCAGCGCCGCGCCTTTCCGTGGTGGGCGACGATACCATCGACCTACAGTCTCTCCGATGCCCGACTGTGGCATCTCTTTTTCGCCTGGGTGCTGGCGCTGGCATCGACGGTCTATTTCGTCGTCAGCCTGATCAATCAACATCTTCGGCGCGACTTGTTGCCGGACATGAAGGAACTGCACCCGCGCCACATCTGGCACGATATTCGTGATCATCTGCGGCTGCGCTTTCCTAAGGGTGCTGCCGCACTTCGCTATAACATTCTCCAGAAGCTCGCCTATCTCTCTGTTATCCTTGGATTGATCCCACTGCTGATCCTGACCGGGCTGACCATGTCTCCGGGCGTGAACGCGGCATGGCCCTGGCTGCTCGACCTTTTCGGCGGGCGGCAGTCGGCGCGGTCGATCCATTTCCTGTGTGCGGCTGCGATGCTGGTGTTCGTCCTCATCCATCTGCTGATGGTAGTGCTGGCGGGGCCGTTCAACGAGATCCGCTCGATGATCACCGGCCGTTACCGCTTGCCGCGGGAGCCTCGAGAATGATCACGCGCCGAAAACTGATCGGATCGCTGGCGGTGGGAGCGGGTGGGGTGCTCCTGTCGGGCTGCAACAAGATCAACGCCAATCCGCAGGTTCGCTCGCTTCTCCAGAGCAGCGAAGGGCTGACGATGCGGGCGCAGCGGCTGATCACCGACCGCAGTGCGCTGGCCAGGGAGTTCGGCGCGGCGGATCTTTCGCCGGTGTTCCGCGCCAATGGCACCCGCCAACCTGCCGGGTCGGCCTATGAAGGCCACCGGGTTGCGGGCTTCGCCGACTGGCGGCTCGTGATCGACGGGCTGGTGGCGCGGCCGATGGCGATGTCGATGGCGCAGATCCAGGCGATGCCACGCCGAACCCAGATCACCCGCCATGATTGCGTCGAGGGGTGGAGCGCCATCGGGCAGTGGACGGGGGTGCCGCTCAAGCTGCTGCTCGACGCAGCCGGGTTGCGGTCTTCGGCGCGCTACCTCATCTTTCACTGCGCCGATCGCTACGCGCAGGCCGACTATTATGAGAGCATCGACCTGATCGACGCCTTCCATCCGCAGACGATCATGGCGTGGGGATTGAACGGCCAGCCGCTGCCGGTCGCCAACGGTGCACCCCTGCGCCTGCGTGTCGAGCGGCAGTTGGGATATAAGCACGCCAAATATGTCCAGCGGATCGAGGCCGTCGACAGCCTTGCGACCCAAGGCCGCGGCAAGGGCGGCTATTGGGAAGATTATCACGACTATGCCTGGTACGCGGGCATCTGACCCGCGCGGCGGCGTCAGTCCTTTTCGTCGCCGAACACCGCATCCTTGGCCGCATCTAGGCTCTTGAGCACGGCCCAGCCGACGAAATAGGTGATCGCGATCGGAACGAGTACGCGAACGACCGTTGCGGTCGCCGCGCCGACGATCGCGCCATCTGCGGTGGAATCGTCGCCGTCCGCGCCATCGATAGCGCTACCGATCAGTGCGCCCAAAGCCGTGCTCAACATGAAGTGCCTCCCATTTCGGTCAAAATACGCGGGAGGACGGTGGTGGTTCCGTCGCGGCGGCGATCAGCGCTCCACATAGGCATGACCCAAGCCCAGATAGGTCTGTCGCTTCCGGACCTGGCGCTTCTTGTTGAACTGCCAGATGTCTGCAAAGCGCACTGCCCTTGCGTCGCCAGCGGCGCCCACGCCCTCGAACACTCCCGTTGCGAATACGGTTAGTGTCTTATCGTCGGCCCAGAGCTCGTTGATGAGATGCACGCCCCTGATCTGGCGATCGTGACAGAAGAAGGTGCGGATGGCACTCAGGCCTGAATAGGTTACGTCGGCCCGCATATAGACCGCGTCCTCGCTGAACAGCGAAAGCACCCAGGCGGTGTCCGCCCTGTCGATATGGGGGTAGTAGTTCATGACCGTCTCGCGGATGCTGCTCATGCCGCCCTCCGCGGGGTGGCGAAGCGCTGCTCGGCGATCGCATCGGCGATGGTTGCAGTCCCGACGTTTCTAGCGCGCGACGAGGCTGCGACTTCACGGAAGGTGTCGGCCAATCCGGCGACGTGTCGGTCGACCGCGTCCCTCGACCAGGTCGAGCGCTGATAATGCAGGTCGATGATTCCCCCGGCATTGGCGAGATAATCCGGACAATAAAGGATTTCGGCCGCCTTCAGGCGGAGATCGTCGTCCTTCGTCGCCAATTGGTTATTGGCGCCGCCCACGATGATCCGGGCCTTGATGTCCGGGATCGATCGCGATGAAAGTATCGCTCCCAGCGCGCAGGGCGAAACGATGTCGGCCTGCATGCCGAGCACCTCGTCGATGCCGACCGTTCGGGCACCGATCCGCTCCGCAACGGCTGCCGCCGCCGCTTGGTCGATATCAGCAATGATCAGGGAGGCTCGATCGGCAGAAAGTCGTTCGGCCAGCCGGCGCCCGACATTGCCGACGCCTTGGATAGCGATCGTCATGCCGGCCAGGCTGGCATCGCCATGGACGATCTCGGCGGCGGCCCGCATGCAGTGATAGACCCCGTCCGCTGTGCTCGCCGAAGCATTGCCGGCCATCGGCAGCGTGCCGGCCGCGAAGTCGGTCCGTTCGGCGATGGTGCGGACGTCGTCCAACGTCGTGCCGGAATCAAACGAAGTGATGTAGCGTCCACCCAGCGATTGCACAAAATCACCCATTGCGTGGAGCAGATCGCTGCTTTTGTCGGTGTCGGGATCGGCGATGATCACCGCCTTGCCGCCGCCATAGGGGATATCGGCGATGGCGTTTTTGTAGCTCATCCCGCGCGACAGCCGGAGCACGTCGGCGAAGGCCTGATCGGTCGACGCATAGTTCAGGATCCTGCATCCGCCCATCGCCGGGCCGCGATGTTCGTCATGGATGGCGATGATCGCGGACAGCCCCGATGCGCCGTCTTGCCGTGTCGCCACGAGACGGTGACCATCGAAATCGGAGAAATGTCTATACATATCGGCTCCTAAGTCCGACGCGATAGATAGCTCCGTCCCGCGGGTATTTTCATTGACGAACTTGACTGGTATTCGCAATATTCGGTTATGAAATTACCTAGGATTGCCCATTTTGTCTGTTGGTGAAACCCTCGATCTGATCGATCGTAAGATTCTCGACCTGCTTCAGGAGGATGGCTCGCTTTCGGTAGCCGAACTCGCCGATCGCCTGGGTATGACACCGCCGCCCTGCTGGCGAAGGGTGCGAAGGCTGAGGACCGCCGGGATCCTCGACAAACAGGTCTGGCTCGTGGATCCCGCCTCGGTCGGGCTGACGATGGAGCTCTATGCGACGGTAAAGCTCCATGCCCATGATGCGCAGGCGACATCGGCCTTCCGCGAGCATGTGAGACAGCTGCCGGAGATAGTCGAATGCTATATTCTGCTGGGACAGATCGACGTGCTGCTGAAGATCGTCGTGAAAGACATCGGCTATTATGAGGAGTTCTTCTACGAAAAACTCTCGCAGTTGCCGGGCGTGCGTGAAGTGAACAGCAGCGTCGTGATGACGGAGGTCAAGAAGACCACCCGCCTGCCGATGCTCATGTAGGGCGGCGTGCGGAGCGGCTCTCGATCAGCGTGAACAGGGCGACGCCGCCGATCACCAGAGCCGTTCCCGCCGCCTCGCCGATACCGAAGGGCTCACCTAGGATCGCGATGGCGAGGATGATCGTTACCACCGGACTGATTGTCGAGATGATCGCGGTGCCCTGTGCGCCGATCCGCGCGGTTCCGGCCGACATCATGAAGGTCGGCACGATGGTCGCGAAGATCGCCAGTGCGAGGATCAGCGCCCAGCCATGCGGCGGGATCGGCGGCAGGGCGATGCCATGGGTCAGCGCGAAATGGGCGAGGACCGAGAGGCTGGCGGCGGTCATCGCGATTGCGGTGAACAGGGCCGGGCCGCACCGAACGATCATCTCGCGCGCGAAAAGCTGGTAGAGCGCGAAGGTGCTCGCCGCGGCCAGCACCAGCGTGGCGCCGCCGATCATCTGTGTGGTCATCCGTGCCGGATCGGATCCGAACATCACGATCAGCCCGACATAGCTGAGACCGGCGCCGATCAGCGCATGGGCGCGGAGCTTGTGGCGAAACAAAAGCCGTCCGAACAGGATGACGAAGAAGGGGTAGGTGAACAGGATCAACCGCTCAGCCTGCGCCTCGATCGCCTCCAGCCCGGAGAAATCGAGCCACGATGAGATATGATAGCCCAGTATCCCGACCAGCGCGGCAAGTGCCATGCTGCGCATGTCGGGGCGCTGATCGCGCGGGCGGCGAAGCCATTCGATCACGCCGACAACGAAGAACACCGGCAGCGACAACAGCATCCGGAACGCCAGAAGCGACGTCGCATCGATCTGATAGACGTAGATCAGCTTGATCAGGATGCCCTTGATCGCGAACAGCATCGCGCCAACCGCCGACAGGGCGAAGCCGATCAGCCGCCAGCGGGCGGAACGCACGGTGGATTCGGACATGGATTGGCGCCGATCGTCAGGCAGGCGGTTCGGTCCGGGCGAAGCCGAGCGGCGCCCGCGCGGCCGCCATGTTTCGACTTCGCCCGACACGAACGGGTTGGAAGATCCGGATCAGCTCGCCTGAGCGTCGAGCGGCGCCCGGCCGCGCTTGACCATCATCTTGTTGAGCGCGTTCACATATGCGCGAACCGATGCGACCATCGTGTCCTGATGGGCGCCGCGGCCCCGGGTCGTGCGCCCATTTTCCGACAGGAGGACCGACACCTCGGCCTGCGCGTCGGTGCCGCCGGTAACGGCGTGAACCTCATAGCGTTCGAGCACCGAGCTCTCATGCGGCACGATCATGCGGATCGCGTTGAACAGCGCGTCGACCGGACCGTTGCCGCGTGAGGTGACCGTCTTCTCCTCGCCATCGACCTCCAGCGTCAGGATCGCGCGCTGCGGACCGTTGGAGCCGCAATAGACCTCAACCTCCTTGACCTGGATCGCGTCATGCCCGCGCAGCACCTCATCATCGACGAGGGCGACGATATCCTCGTCAAAAACCGCCTTCTTGGCATCGGCGAGCGCCTTGAAGCGGCCGAAGGCGTCCTGGAAGGCATTGTCGCCCAACACATAGCCCATCTCCTCCAGCTTCTGGCGGAAGGCGGCGCGGCCCGAGTGCTTGCCCATCACCAGATTGCTGTGGGTGACGCCCACGCTTTCGGGGGTCATGATCTCGTAGGTCGAGCTGTCCTTGATCATGCCATCCTGGTGGATGCCGCTTTCATGCGCGAAGGCGTTGGCGCCGACGATCGCCTTGTTCGGCTGCACCTGGAAGCCGGTGATGCCCGAGATCAGGCGCGAGGCGCGGGTGATCTCGGTAGACACGACGTTGGTGGTGTAGGGCATCACATCGTGGCGGACCTTCAGCGCCATCGCGATTTCCTCGACCGCGGCATTGCCGGCGCGTTCGCCGATGCCGTTGATCGTCGATTCCACCTGGCCTGCGCCGTTCATCACCGCCGCCAGGGTGTTGGCGACCGCAAGGCCCAGGTCGTTGTGACAATGGGTCGAGAACACGGCGAGATCGGCATTGGGTACGCGTTCGATCATGTCGCGGAACATCGCGCCATAGGTCTGCGGGGTGCCGTAGCCGACGGTGTCGGGCAGGTTGATCGTGCGGGCGCCTGCGGCGATCGCCGTTTCGATCGCGCGCGCCAGGAAATCGGGCTCGCTGCGGGTCGCATCCTCGGCGGACCATTCGACGTCTGGGCAAATGTTGCGCGCATGACGGACGGTGCGGTCGATCGCCTCCAGCACCTCTTCCGGCGACTTGTTCAGCTTCACCCGCATGTGCAGCGGCGACGTCGCGATGAAGGTGTGGATCCGCGGCGAGATCGCATGCCGCACGGCTTCCCATGCGCGATCGATGTCGGCGGTGGCCGCACGCGCCAGACTAGCGACGGTTGCGCGCTTGCACTGGCGAGCGACTTCGGAGACTGCCTCGAAATCGCCCTGCGAGGCGATGGCGAAGCCGGCTTCGATGATGTCGACGCCCAACGCCTCGAGCTGGGTCGCAACCTTCAGCTTTTCCTCGAGGTTCATCGAACAGCCCGGGGACTGCTCGCCGTCGCGCAATGTGGTGTCGAAAATCTTGATGGTCTTTGTCACGGGTGCCTGCTCCTGCTGCAGGGTGGTCATTTCGGGGTTCTGATCCTGACCCTTAGACGCCGTGGCTTGCCGGGCCTGTCGACCCCAAGCGAAATCGCGCGCCTAAGGGCGCGTAAGTCGAAGCAGGAGGAGGGCGAATGGCCGCGTCATTTCACCCGGCTGATACACAGGAACGGTTTGACGAGTCCATAGCCAAATTGCCGCCGATACCATCGGATCACCCTCAGACGGAGCCGCGATGGTCAATCCTTCGGTTTCAACGCCTCGGCCAGCGAGGCGGTGGCACTGCCGCGTTTTGCGGGCTTCGGTTGGTCGGGGCTCGGTGCCCAGCCCGACAGATAGACGAGGTCGAAGCTTTCGCGCAGCCGCCCGTCCGGCCCGGCCGTCGCCTGGAACTGCGCGAAGAGCTCGGCCAGCCAGGCTCGGCCCGGCGCGGTACGGGCGCGCTGGGATAGGATGTTGCTTGCCGCCATGCCGCGCAGGTCGTGCATCAGCCGGATCGGATCGCCGTAGCCGACGTCGAGCCGCTCGCTGTCCGCAACCTGTAGCGCAAAGCCCGCGCGCGACAGCAGGTCGCCCGCCGCGCGCACATCGATCTGGGGGTGGATCCGGGCCGCGGCCCCGCCACTCGTCGCGGCATCGGCGGCCAGCATCGCCCCCTTGAGCCAGCTCAGGCTTCCTGCGCCGATGAAGGCGCCCAGGAACAAGCCGTCGGGGCGGAGCACGCGTCGGATCAGCGCCAGCGCGCCGGGCAGATCGTTGACGCTGTCGAGCGTGCCGATGGCCACGACCAGGTCGAAACTCGCGTCGGCGAACGGCAGGCGATCCTCGTCGCATTGCACGCCACCGGCGGCGCGAGCGAAGGCGAAGCCCGGGTCGGCGCGGACGATCACGCGATTCGGTGCGGCGAAATGCCGGGCGATCCGGCCATCATGGCAGCCGAGGATCAGAACGCGGGCGAAGTCGCGCGTGACCATCGTCAGCCGCTCGGCGAGCTCGTCGGCCATGAGGTCGATCAGGAAATCATGGTCGGCGAAGTGCACCGCCGCCCGATCACGGCGGAGGCGGCGAAGCTGCCGGTCGAAAATCGCGGGCTGGTCCATATCGCGCGCTTGTGCCGCTCGCGCGCTTGCGTGACAAGAAGGCATGGGGCTTCCGGGGGGATTGCGGGCGATCGCCGATGCGGGGCTGCGCTTCGCCTTGCCGCCGCGCTGTCCGGGATGCGGTGTGATTACGCCCGACGTCCACCAATTCTGCCTCGATTGCTGGTCGGCGCTCGATTTTCTGGGCGGTCCCCGATGCGCGCAATGCGCCGCGCCGTTCGAGATCGATCCCGGACCAGGCGCGCTATGCGGCGCCTGTCATGCGGACCCGCCCGCGTTTGACGCGATGCGCGCCGCCGTAGCTTACGGCCCGATTGCCAGGTCGCTGGCGCTCAAGCTCAAATATGGCCGGCGCCCCGGGATCGCCAAGACCATCGCAGCACAGTTGCGCCGCCATCTTCCCAGTGGCGCGCCGTGCCTCGTGATGCCGGTGCCGCTGCATCGCTGGCGGATATGGAGCCGTGGCTACAACCAGTCGGCACTGATTGCGCGCGCGATCATCGGCGGGACCGGGCATGAACTCGCGCTAGACATGCTGGTGCGGGTCAAGGCAACGCCGCCGTTGCGGGGCCTAGGCCCCGAACGCCGGGCAAAAACGGTGCGCGGAGCTTTCGCGGTGCGCGACAAGGCGGCGGTGAAGGGGCGGGCGGTGCTATTGATCGACGACGTCTATACGACCGGGGCGACCGCCAATGCCTGCGCCCGCGCCTTGAAACGCGCCGGGGCAAGCCGTGTCGATCTGCTGTGTTGGGCGCGCGTGGTGCGCGATGAGGCTGTCGCGCGTTGACATTCCCGTGCACCGACAACATTTCGGTCCGGAAAAGGAATGGATCGCATGCCGAAGATTGAAATCTACACCAAGGCTTACTGCCCCTATTGCTCGCGCGCCAAGGCTCTGCTGGAGACCAAGGGCGTGAGCTTCGAGGAATTCGACATCAGCACGGGCGGGCCCAAGCGGGCTGAGATGCTGCAGCGCTCGAATGGGGGCTCGACAGTCCCGCAGATCTTTATCGATGATCGGCATATCGGCGGCTGCGACGATATCTTCGCGCTCGACCGCCAGGGTAAGCTCGACCCGTTGCTCGCCGCCTGATGCGCGTTGCCGTCCTTCAGAGCCGAACGGGGATCGACCCCGCCGTCAACGCCTCCGTGCTGACCGACGCGGTGGCACAGGCCAAGGCGGGCGGTGCGGACATGCTGTTCACCCCGGAGATGTCGGGCCTGCTCGACCAGAACCGAGGCCGGGCCGTCGACCATTTGCGCGACGAGGCAGGCGACCCGGTGCTGGCGGTGGTGCGCGATGCTGCGGCGGAGCAGGCCCTGTGGGTCGATATCGGTTCGCTCGCTCTGACCGGCGGTGCCGACGGGCGCCTGGTCAATCGCGGCATCGTGATCGACGACAAGGGTGAAATCCGCGCCCGCTACGACAAAATCCATCTGTTCGACGTCGATTTGCCCACCGGTGAAAGCTGGCGCGAATCCAATGCTTATGCGCCGGGAGACCGCAGCGTGATCGCGACCACGCCTTGGGCGAAGCTGGGCCTGTCGATCTGCTACGACATGCGGTTTCCCGATCTTTACCGCGCGCTCACCAACGCCGGCGCGGAGATATTGTCGATACCCGCGGCGTTCACAGTGCCGACCGGCAAGGCCCACTGGCATGTCCTGCTCCGCGCCAGGGCGATCGAGGCCGGAGCCTTCGTCATCGCCGCTGCACAGTCGGGTGCGCATGAGGACGGCCGCGCCACCTATGGCCATTCGCTGGTGGTCGATCCCTGGGGCGAGGTCTTGCTCGATATGGGGGAGGGCGAAGGTGTTGGTTTCGCCGATCTCGACATGGATCGCCTTGTCGATGTCCGCGCTCGGGTGCCTGCCCTCCAGAATCGCCGCCCGATCGGGGCGGTCGATATCAGCCTGTGATCGTCTTCGATCTAGCTTGCAGGAATGCAGGCCATGTCTTTGAAATCTGGTTCGGATCGACATCCGACTATGAGGGTCAGAAGGCGCGTGGACTTGTGTCGTGCCCCTATTGCGGGTCGACCGATGTCGATAAAGCGGTGATGGCCCCGAACGTCGCCGCCAAGGGTAATAGCCGCAGCGAAACTCCCGCCCTGCCGGTTCCGGCCGCTGCCAACCTGCCATCGCCTGAAGCGTTCAAGGCAATGGTCAGCAAGCTGGCCGAGGTGCAAACGAAGATGCTCGAAGGCTCGGATTATGTCGGAAGCAAGTTCGCCGACGAAGCGCGCTCAATGCATCATGGCGAACAGGATAGCCGCCCGATCCACGGTCAGACCAGCCCCGCGGAAGCCAAGGCGTTGATCGAGGAGGGCGTGCCTGTTGCGCCGCTGCTGCTTCCCGTCCGATCGCCTACCAGCGAAAACTGAATCACATAGATGTTGGCGGGTCAGGCGTTGGCGATGGCTTCCAGGCTGCTTGCCAGCCAGGTGGCGCGATAGGGTTTTTGCAGGAAGGTAGTTCCTGGCGGCAGATCGGGCATCGTCAGATGTCCGGACGTCAATATGGTGAAGATGTGCGGCCAGCGATGCTTTATCGCATCGGCCAGTGCCAGGCCATCGATCGATCCAGGCATCTTGATGTCGCTGAAGACCACGTCGATATCCGAGCGGTCCTCAAGCACCGTGATCGCCTCGTCCGCATCCGAGGCTTCGACGGCGCAGAAGCCGGCTTCCTCGATGGCGTCGACCGCCATGAGCCGGACGAACACCTCGTCTTCCACGACCAGGACTTTGAGCTGTTTCGATCGACCAGACAACAAGATCAGCTCTCCTGAACGCGGCTCAAGGGTGCGGAAAACACCGCTTCGTAGCCCAAAGTTCCCAACGTTTCGTTGACTTTCCGCGCGCCGCACAGGCCCATCGCGATAAGCTTTGATCCAAAGCCACCCGATGCCGGCCCTTCGATCGTTGGCCCGCCGCGTTCACGCCAGTGCAGATGCAAGGTCGGGCTGTCGCCGCGCTCGATCTGCCAGCCGACGTGCACCGAGCCGGTGGCAACGGACAGAGCGCCGTGCTTGACGGCATTGGTCGCCAGCTCGTGCAGAAGCATCGCGACCGACAAGGCGCCACGCGGTCCCAGCGTCATGTCGGGACCTTCGATCACGAACCGGTTGCGCGGGGCGTGCAGCGCCATGCCGCCTTCCACCACATGCAACAGATGCGCGCTCGTCCAGCTGTCCTGCAGCAAAATGTCGTGTGCCGAACTGAGCGCCATCAGCCGGTTTTCGAAGGCGGTAACGGCATCCCGCTCGGTAACCCCCTTCAACGTCTGGTTCGCCATTCCCTGCACCAGCGCCAGCGTATTCTTCAGCCGGTGGCTCATTTCCTCGTTGAGGAGCCTGCGTTCGGTCTCCAGCTTCTGCATCGCGTCGACGGCCAGTCGCAGCTCGAGCTGGACGATGACCTGCCGGGCGAGCGCCTGCAGGACCATCTTCTGTTCGCTTGTCAGTCCTTCGCGACGCGGCGCCACGTCGATGACGCACAGCATGCCGATGATCTCGCCGGTCGGGGTCACCAGTGGCGCACCGGCATAAAAGCGGAGATTGGCTTCGCCGCTCACAAGCGTGTTATCGACGGTGCGACTGTCGGCGGTGAGGTCGGGAATGATCAGCAGATCGTTGCTGCAAAGGCCCAGCGAACAGACCGACTGGCTGATCGGTGTTTCGCTGGCTTCGATCCCGACGCGCGCCTTGAACCACTGGCGATCCTGTTCGACGAGGCTGACGAGCGCGATCGGTGTGTTGCAGACATGGGCGGCGACATGGACGATGTCGTCGAAATGCTGTTCGGGCGGAGTGTCGAGTATCGCGTAACCGCTCAAGGCCGCCAGTCGCCGAGCCTCGTTGCTCAGGCCACCCGGAGGGGATGGAGCGGCAGGTTGATCAGGCATAAGCAGCGGGGACGTCATGGTCATAATAGCTTGAAAACATCCTACCGCTCACCCTCGTCGAGATATGACCGTCGCCATGGTTTGGCGAATGGTCAATGCCCAGCCGCACGAAATGCGGCAAACGGATAACGAAGGGCGGAAATAGTCGCAGCCAAGATTGCGGAGGGCCGGCTAAGGCGGCCCGCCTTAACCAGGCGTATTGCGCGCGGTGACGATCCAGGCGGCGCCATGGATGACGACTGCCTTATCCCGAACTTTCGCGGCAAAGGCAGTGCGCACAGCATCCATGGCACGGGCGCGGACGGGATCGGGTTGATCGGCCAGCGCGCGTGACAGCGGTCCCACCTCAAGGGCCATGTGCAGCGCGTCGTCGATCGCCGCTTCGTCGGTCGTCCCATGGCCGAAGACGATATCATGGTCGAACGGTGCGAGGCCGATGTCCGAGAATCCTGCGCGCTCGAGAATATCGGTCACCCGGTCGCGATCGCCGAAGGAAAAGGGGCCGGGGGTTCCGGGCGGCGGCGGCGAAGCGGGCGGGAGGATATCGCCGATCGCGCCGAGCGGCAGCGTGATCCAGTCATTCTCGTCCGCGCCGCGCCAGCAAACGAAAGCAAGGCGCCCGCCCGGCTTCAGTGAGCGGCGCAGATGGGCGAAAGCGGCTGCGGCGTCGTCGAAGAACATCACGCCGAAGCGCGAGAAGAGAAGGTCGAATGCCGCAATCGGCAGAGGGGCGAGGCTGGCGTCCTCCAGCCGGAACGTGATCATATGATCACGGGACGCTCGGTCGCGGGCCCGCTCGATCAAAGGTTCCGAAATGTCGACGCCGATGACATGGCCTGTCGCACCAACGAGCGCCGCCAGGGCCAAGCTGGTCGTGCCCGATCCACAGCCTATGTCGAGCACATGATCGCCTTGGAGGGGAGTGGCCGCGTCGATGGCGGCGTCGCCGAAGGATGCCAGCATCCGGTCGAGCCAGTCCTGGTGCGCGACCCAACGTTGGCCGCTGTGGCCGTTCCAGTCGGTGATCTGCTGTGCGTTATCGATACCCATGGCGGCCTTTATTGCGAGTAACTCGCAAGTAATGCCATGAACGACGGATCGGCGCAAGGCATCGAGATGGTCTCCATTCCCGCTCTGGACCCCACCGCGCACTCTCGCTAAGTGGGGCGCGTGCGTGGCTCCTTAGCTCAGCCGGATAGAGCAAGCGTTTCCTAAACGAGAGGTCGGGGGTTCGAGTCCCTCAGGGGCCACCACCTTCCCCGAAAAGTGCCCCTATAGCCCCACGAGTTTCAGCATCGCATCGATGCTGCCCTCCAGCCCATGGCGGGCTTCGCCCTTCCTGCCGGCGAGCGGAGATTCCTCGACGATCAGCAGGCCGTTGCCGGCTTCGACCCGGTCCTTGAACAACTGCTCGCGGCCCAGGAAATAGGGCCAGAATGTCTCGGTCCGCGTAACCGCATAAGCAAGGTCGGCGGAGAAACCGACAAGCTGGTCCTGCCCGAAGATGCGGCCATGCTCGGCGCGTTCGACCCGGACGCCGCGCCCACCCTTCAACACTAGCCGCGCCGGACCGTGAAACACCAGATAGCGGAGTTGCAAGGTCAGCCAGGCGTTGAGCGAGAACAGCCGCCAGTGGCTGCGGATGCGGAGCGACCGGCCGATCGGTTGCGCCACCGCGGCAAGGGCGCGGGGCTGGAGCACGCAGCTCGCGTCGGCGGGCAGCGCGAAGATGACGGTCTCGGCGAACGGATCGTGGACCGCCGAGATCGTCGTCATCTCGCCATCGCCGCGGATCCGGGTGAGGAAGCTCAGACCGCTGACCAGGCTGGAGAGCGGGTGCCGATAGTCGAGCAGCCAACGGGTCGTCTTGATGCCACCCCGCGAGGTCGACTGCAGAAAGTCCTGCCGCACCAGCAATTCCTCACCGGGCTCCAGCCGGATCGCGACCGAGGTGGTCGATGGGCCGGGCAGGGCAATGGCGGCGCTCCCGTCGCCGGGCACGCGGAGTCGGATCGCCGCGCGGCGTTCCGCGATCGGGGCAAGCAGATGGAAGAAGATCAGGCGGATCGCATAGGGGGTCATGACGATCGCCAGCAGCGCCCAGGCCGCTGCGATCAGGATCGGTGTGATCCCCAGACGCTCCAACCAGAGTCGCATCCATTCGGACCATTTGCCCGACCATTCGGTTCGTGCCCGTTGCGCGTCGGCGGCGAGCTTCAGTTGCCAAGCTCCCAGCTGCGTCGCGAGATCGACCTGTACCTTCGTCAGCGCGGCATTGGCCCGTTCGCGCGCTGCCGTGGCTTCGCGGCTGGTCCGGGCAAGCCGATTATGGTGTGCGACCGCCTCGCGCGCCGCGCTGCAAGCCGTGGCCATCCGCGCGGTGAGGGCGCGGTGCTCGTCATTGTCGAGCCACGATCGGAACCGCCAGCGCCACCGTCCTTCGAAGCGGGCCAGCGCGTCTCGCGCGCCATCGCAGGTTCGGATCGCCCCCACGGCGACGGCCCTCTGCCGCTGCACGTCGAGCGTTGCCGCGACGCTCGCCTGGTCGGCGACCGCCAGTGCCCGCGCCGAGCGCAGGGCTACAATCTCCCGGTCGAGAAGCAGAACACGCAATTCACGCCGCTTAGCCGCCAGCACGGCGTCGCTGCCCTGCAGGGCAAGCACGAAGGTCGGTGGGGTGTTGCGAGCAGTGCGGTCGAGCGTCGTCTTTTCGGCCTCGGCACCGGCGATGCGCGCATCGAGCGCGGCCAGACCCTGTTGTCGGCTCGTCGCGATCGTAGTCGTCAACTGGCGTCGCGCCGCATCGGCTTCGGTAGCCATCTGCGCGCGGGCGCTGGTCAGCACTTCATAACGCTGCTGCGCCTGCCGATCGCCCTCGATCTCGCGCTTGATCCACGGCAGGGCGAAGGTCGCGAAACCGATCCCGCAGACCAGCAGCACATAGAGCAGCAACCGCCGCCCCAGCCACCCGAAAGCCCGCCCGATCATCTGCACCGCCATGGGTCCGTCATAGCCACGTCAACCGTCATTGCGGAAGGGCCGCGCATCCACCTTAGCCTCCATTTTTCGTGACTATGACGTTGACCCGGACGCCAAGGCTGTGGCAATCCGCGCTCCACGTCACCGTCCGCTCCTCGGGCGCAGGCGGGTGTAGCTCAATGGCAGAGCAGAAGCTTCCCAAGCTTACGACGAGGGTTCGATTCCCTTCACCCGCTCCAACGATCTTCCCAAGTGGATAGCCGGCAAGATCCGGCTTCGCGCCGGGCGGCGATCTGCTATGGAGGCGTATGAACCAGCACCCATCATTCGGCGAGCGCGATCTGCGATCGGCCTTGCTGCGCGGGCTGCGGGGAGAGTGCCCAGCCTGCGGCAACGCCAAGCTGTTCGGCCGCTTCCTGAAGCCCGTTCCGCAGTGTCCCGCCTGCGGCCAGGATTGGACCCTGCACAGCGCCGACGACCTGCCGGCCTATCTCGTCGTTCTGATCCTGGGCCACATGCTGGTGCCGATCCTGGTTGCGGTCAATCTGCGGTACGATCTGCCGATGTGGCTCGATATGAGCTTGTGGCCCGGTCTGGCGGTGATATTTGCGCTGCTGATGATTCAGCCGGTCAAGGGGATGGTGATCGGCTTTCAGTGGGCAAAGCGAATGCACGGCTTCGGGAGCGGGCGCTGACGAAGCCGCCGGGATAATCGGGGGAATGGGGCATATGAAGACGATCTTTCTGTTCCTGCTGGCGGCCGCTGCAGTCTTGGTCGCGATCCCCTTCCTGCCGCTCGATATGACGGTCAAACTGCTCCAGCTACACCGGGTCGGCTTCGAGGCGTCTCATATCGAGGGCAATCTGTGGGACGGTCGGCTCTATGACTCGCGGCTCGCGAAGATCGCGTTGGGCGATGTGACGAGCAAGCTTTCGCTCGAGGATATCGGCAAGGGTCGCATCCGCCTGAACGTTGAGGGTACCGACGAGATATCGCGCCTGAAGGGCGTGTTCAGCTACGGGATCGGCGGCGCTGGGATAGAGGACTTCACCGTCGGCATGCCGGTGGTTGCCGGTCCGCAGCCGATCGGGAATGTCACGATGATCGTCGACGGGCTCAAGGCGAAGTTTCCCGGCGGGGAATGCAGCGACGGCAGCGGGCAGGTCCGCGCCTATATGTCGGGCGCGTTGCCGCTGGTCGGCCTGCCCAGCGAGATGAGCGGGCCGGCGCTGTGCCGCGAAGGGAATCTTGCCTTCGATCTCGCGAGCCCGAGCGGTCGTGAGCGCGAGGAGGTGACGATCCTGTCTCCGCGCAAGTTCAAGGTTCGCCTGTCTATCCAGCCGACCTCGGAGCGGGTCGAGCAATTGCTGCAATCCAAGGGATTCCGGCGCGCCGACGGCGGCTATGTCTATGAGGAAGAGCGTACGCTCTGACAGCGCTTTCCGTGCGCTGCCGATCGGGCCATAAGCCGGGCATGATATCGATCGGTCGCCTGATTCACCTGTGCGTCGCCTTGCTGCTCATCGCGGCGGGCGCCGGCACGGCCTCCGCCGCGCATATCCGCGCGAAGCTGGAGGCGGAGACGCTCCGCCCCGCGCCAGGCAGCCGGGTCACACTAGCGCTCACCATGGCACCGGAGCGCGATTGGCACGGTTACTGGTTCAATCCTGGCGACGCCGGCGCCCCCACCGATATCGCCTGGACGTTGCCACGTGGCGTCGCCGTCAGCCCGATGCGCTATCCGGTGCCGCAGCGCCTGATCGTCCAGGGACTGATGAACTATGTCTATGAGCGGCCTTACGCGCTGCTCATGACGCTGACGGTGCCGAAGGGCCTGACGCCCGGTACGCCGATCCGGATCGCGGGCAAGGCGCGCTGGCTGGCCTGCTCGCCGACGATCTGTGTCCCCGAACAGGGCCCGGTATCGGTCGATCTGGTGGTCGGCGATGGCGCAGTGACGGCCGCATCGCGCGGCCGTTTCGACGCATGGCGTGCCAAGCTGCCGATGCCGCTGGGGCAGGCGGCGACCTTCGAGACGAAGGCCGGTCAGGTTCGCGTCGCCATTCCTTTTCCGAAGAATCGCCCGATGGCCGATCCCTATTTTTACCCCGCCACCGATGGGGTGATCGATTATGGCGCGCCGCAGGCGATCAGTCGGCGGGGCGATCGCCTGATCGTCGAACTCAAGGCGGCTCGGACCCCGCAACGCGTGTCGGCGATCGAGGGCCTGATCGCGATCGGCCCCGATCGCGGGCTGATGGTGATCGCCAGGCCGGGCAAGGTTCCGGCGGCCGGCATCCCGATCGCGGGCGTCGGGGACAAGGCGGGCGGGGGAAGCACCCGCACCTTCCTGCTTGCTATCGGCGGTGCTCTGCTGGGCGGTCTGCTGCTCAACGCCATGCCGTGCGTCTTCCCGATCCTCAGCCTCAAGGCCCTGAGCCTCGCCCGCAGCGGCGAGACCGATCGCCATGCCCGGGTCGAGGCGGTCGCCTATTCGACAGGTATCGTCCTCAGCTGCATGGCGCTGGGCGCCGCGCTTTTGGCGCTCCGTGCGGGCGGAGCCGCCGCGGGCTGGGGTTTCCAGTTGCAGGACCCGCGCATGGTGTTCGCCCTACTTCTCCTGGTCACCGCGATCAGCCTGAACCTTGCGGGCCTGTTCGAACTCAGGGTCGTCGGCATCGGCGAGGCCATGACCAAGGGACGGGGCGCGGAGCCGGCCTTCTGGACCGGCGTGCTGGCCGCGCTGGTCGCGACGCCGTGCAGCGGTCCGTTCATGGCCGGCGCGGTCGGCGCAGCACTATTGCTTCCCCCCGTTGCGGCCATCGCGGTGTTCGCGGGTCTGGGATTGGGGCTGGCGCTGCCTTTCCTGCTGATCGGCTTCGTGCCGTCGCTGCGCCGCCGACTGCCGAAGCCGGGTGTGTGGATGGATCGCCTGCGCCGGATCCTGTCGGTGCCGATGTTCCTGACGGCCCTTGGCCTCGCCTGGGTTCTCGGCCAGCAGACGGGCGTCGATCGGCTGATACTGGGCATCGGCGCCGCGCTGATGCTTGGGCTGGCTCTCTGGTGGGTCGGCGCGCGTCAGGCGCAGGGCAAGGCGCATAGCTGGGTCCCGGTGGCACCAGCGCTGGCAGCGATCGTCGCGCTGCTGGTGCTGACGCCGTCTGGCGGAAGCCCGGCGATAGCGGCGCAGGCCAGCCAAGACGGCATCGAACCGTTCAGCGAAGCGCGGCTCGCGTCGCTCCAGGCACAGGGCAAGCCCGTCTTTCTCTATTTTACGGCCGACTGGTGCCTGACCTGCAAGGTCAACGAAAAGGCGGCGATCGAACGACCGGTCGTGCATGAGGCCTTTGCCAAGGCCGGCGTGGTGGTGATGGTCGGCGACTGGACTAACGGCGATCCCGCGATCGGCCGCTTTCTCGAGGGGCAGGGTCGTTCCGGCGTACCGCTCTATCTCTTTTACCGCCGCGATGGTCGGGTGGAGACACTGCCGCAGATCCTGTCGCCGGGCCTGCTCACCGGCTTGGCCGCCTGAGCGGAATGACGCTGTGATGGCGGTCGAGTCTCCGTGCAACAAGGTCTGCCAGATCGAGGCGGCATCCGGCTATTGCCGGGGTTGCCTGCGCACGATCGACGAGATCATGGGCTGGGCCATGGCTGATGATATCTGGAAGCGCGGTGTCCTCGATCTTCTGAAGACGCGCTCCGTCAGGACATGATGATCGCCGGTCTGCCGCGCTCGACGGTGGCTGTCGCCAGAGTGGAGATCGCCGCTCCGGCGATCGTTACCTGATCGACGCCCCGAAACTGCGTCTGCCACCGGTCGCGGGTGACCTCGCACAGCGCATAGCCTCGCTTGTCGCTTAGATATCGCAGCGCCGGATTTTTCTCACGCAATTGCGCGGCCACTTCGGGTCTGACCCATCCGTCGCCGCCCGAACTGATCGAGGATATGACGAACTCGGCCGCCACCGCATCGCCTTGGCCGCCGCGGCTGCGGAGTTCTCCGGCGAAATTCTGGTGTTCGTCGCCAGTCATGACGATCACATCGCCGCGACCCGCAAAGCTTGCGCACATGCGTTCGCGCGCCGCGTCATAGCCGGCCCAGCTGTCGAGGTTACGGATCTCGCCGCCGCCGGCCTCGGTCTGTCGGTCGAGCGGCATCATCATGACCTGCTGGGCGAGCAGGTTCCAGCGCGTTCCGCCCTCACGGAGCCCCTGCGCCAGCCACGCTTCTTGCGCGGTGCCGAGCATCGCGCGCTTCGGATCGGCGACATCGGGGCAGGCGGGCTCGAATCCGCCCCTGCATGGCAGCGCGCTGCGATACTGGCGGGTGTCGAGGAAGTGGGTGGTCAGCAAGTCGCCGATCCGCGCGCTGCGATAGAGCTGCAGTGCCGGCCCGCGCGGCATCGAACTGCGGCGCAACGGCAGATGCTCATAATAGGCCTGCAAGGCGGCCGTCAGCCGGATGGCGAACAGAGCAGGATCGCGCTGATAGGGGCTGACGGTGGCGGTCCAGTTGTCGGCAACCTCATGATCGTCGAAGGTGGTGAACCAGGGCGCGACCCTGTGGGCGGCCTGCAAATCGGGGTCCATCTTATACTGGGCGTAACGGCGGCGATAATCGCCTATCGTATAGCAATCGGTGCCGACATGATCGCGGACGTGGACACGCGGCCGGCCGTCGCGCTCGTAGTTCACCTGGCGGGGGCGGTCCTCGTAAATATAATCGCCGTAATGCCAGATGAAGGCGACGTCCTCGTGCGCCAGATGGGCATAAGCGGTGTACAGGCCATCCTCGTAATTCTGGCATCCCGCGACGCCAAAGCGCAGCCGGTCTAGCGATGCGCCGGGCGCGGGCAGGGTGCGGCTGCGGCCCAGCTGGGTCTTCTCGCGGCCGAGCACGAAGCGATACCAATAGGGGCGATCAGGCTGGAGTCCCGCCAGTTCGACATGTATCGAATGGCCCAGTTCGGGCCACGCGGTCGCTGTGCCCTTCTGGACGATCCGTTTCATCCCTTCATCGTCATAGAGGATCCAGTCGACGTCGACCGGGCCGGTCGGCATGCCGCCATGCTCCTCGAAAGGATCGGGGCAGAGGCGGGTCCAGATGACGAAGCCGTCATGGCTGGGATCGCCCGAAGCGATACCCAGCCGGAAAGGGAAGGCGGTGAAGAGCTGCTGTGCGCTCAGGATGGCGGGGGCGGCCACCAGGCCGGCGCCGGCGACGCTGAGAAGTTGGCGGCGTGATAACATGGCGTCCCCCCTGCAATCCCAGCATTGCAGGCTTATGACGCCGTGCGGCATCGCCCACCGTCATGCTGGAACATGTCCAGCATGACGGATGTCGCGTCTTTTAAAAACCGATGCGTGTGGTGATGCGGAAGTCGCGACCGGCGAGCGGTGCGAAATCCTTCAGATAGCTGGCATGACGCCGGGCGTTCACGTCGAAGATGTTGTGCGCGGCCAGCACGATGCTGGTGCCCGGCCGATCGGCGAACGGCCGGAACGTCAGCGATGCATTGACGAGCGTGAAGCCATCGGTGGGCGTCTCGAAAGGCGCGAGGCGCTGCGCCTTGTCGGTCCATTCGACCTCGACCCGTCCGTCGATCTGGGCGCTGTCCGCGCTCAATCCGCCCAGAACGCGGAGCGGCGGGATGCGCGGTGCGTTGCCGAAGGTGACGATCTTCGCGTGTACGAAGTCGGCCAGAGCATCGCCCTTGATCGTAAAATCGCCGACGGTCGCAAGATCGGCTGTGGCTTCGATCTCGGCGCCGTAGAAGCGCGCCTTGGCCTGGCCATATTGAAACACGGGAAGGCCGTCCTCGAGCGTACCGTTCGGGCTGTCATAGATGAAGTTGTTGAACCAGTTATGGTAGATCGACGCGTGGACGGTGAAACCCGGGCCCTTGCCGTGCAGCACGCCTTCCAGGCCCCAGCTGCGCTCGGTCTTGAAGTCGGGATCGCCGATCTCGAATGCCTCGGTACCGGCGTGGGGACCATTGGCGAACAGCTCTTCGGCAGCCGGCGCGCGCTGGGTGCGCGACAGGTTGACGCCCAAGCGCCAGTCTTCGCTCATGCGGTAGGATGCGCCGAGCGAACCCGAAAAGGTGTCGAAGGTCCGGCCACCGTTGAAGAACTGGGGCTGGTCCGCGAAGGGATTGGCGGACAGCCAGGTCTTCTCGTAGCGCAAACCGCCTTCGACCTTGACGATGCCGTAGTCGAGCTGCTGGAGGGTGAAGAGACCGATCTGCTGGGTCTGGTTCCGCGGCAGGAAGGCTTCTTCGCCGACGACGTTGAAGTCGCGGATGAAGAACTGGCCGCCGGTGACGCCGTGCCAGACGCCGCGATCGGCCTGGACCAGTTCGATCCGGCCTTCGAAGCCATTATTGTAGAAGGCAGTGCCGACCGCGCCATCCTCCTCCAGCTCGAAATGCCGGTATTTGGCATATGCGAGACGGGCGCGGATCGTCTGGATCGCCGATCCGCCGGTCGCGATTTCGGCACGAGCGTCGAAGCGGTTCTGGACCAGGTCGATGCGCGGGCCTTCCTGCCCCTGGCCAGGCTCGGTCGCGAAGCGGATCGGTACGCCGTAGCGGCTGTCATAATGGCTGTAGGAGATGCCGTAATGGCTGGCGCCGTCGATATAGGACAGGCCGCCGCCGGCCACCCAGGTCTTCGACTGGCTGTTCGGCAGCTTGCCCTTGACCGCGGCGTTGGCAGCGAAGTCGATCTCGTCATTGGCGTCCGGATCGGCGGGGAGCTGCGCGGAGGCAAGCGCCCGTGCCCGGGCTTCCGCGCTGAGCGCATGGCCGCCGATGCGTAGATTGCCGGTCTTCTGATAGCTACCGTCAAGATGCGCGACGAAGCCGCCGGCGATCGGCGCGTCGATCGATGCACCGCCCGAGCGCTCGTTGGCGGCGCTGCCATAGGTCGCAATCGCATCGACGTGGAACGCTTCATCGGGAATGGCGCGCGGGATCCGCTTGTCGATGACGTTGACGACACCGCCGATCGCCGCCGAGCCGTAGAGCAGTGCTTCGGGACCGCGCAGGATCTCGATCCGTTCGGCGAGCAGCGGGTTGATCGCGACGGCATGATCGACGCTGGTGTTCGAGACATCGACCGATCCGATGCCGTCGGTCAGCACCCGGACGCGTTCGCCCTGCAGACCGCGCAGGATTGGTCGCGAGGCGTTGGGACCGAAGGAGGTTGCCGACACGCCGGGCGTATGCTCGATCGTCTCGCCGATTGTCGGGCGCAACGCGGCGGTGAGCTGCGCGCCGGTGAGGACAGATGTGCCCGACAGCACGTCCATGCGGTTGCGTTGCAGCGGCGCGGTGACGATGATGTCCGAAGATTGAGTCCGGTGATAATCCGCTTCCTCGGCAATGGCGGGAGCCGCCGACAGGGCGAGGAACGAGATGGAGAAAGACAACCGGCCCTTGAATGACATGATATAATATTCCCTAACCTTGTTGGCTGGGGATTAACGAGCGTGTTATGTTATATCAAGAGGCTTGTTGCAGTGCAGGAAAAATTTTTGAAACGCTCTTTCGGATGACCTGAGTCAAAGCGACGATATCGCAACGTAGATCCCGACTGCGATGACCACCACGGCAAACCCGCGTTCCAGAAGTTCCTTTCGTCTGGCGAACAGGAAACCGGCCGCGACGCCGGCGACGGTTCCTGCCGCCCCGCCAGCGATCAGCAACGCGGTCATCGGCCAATCGACCAGACCGGAAATGGCATAGGAGGTCGCGGTCGTCAGGCCGAGCGCGCTGACCACGACCAGCGACGTGCCGATCGCAAGGGACAGCGGCATGGCGGTGGCAAAGATCAGCCCGGGGACGATCAGGAATCCGCCACCGATACCGAAAAACCCTGCGGCAAACCCCACGCCCAGCCCGATCGGGACGAGCCGAGGCAGAAGCGTCGCGGCACTGTCGCGCGTCAGGCGGACGTCCGGTGCCTCAATCATGCGTCGCTTGCGCAGCATTGACAGACCGACACCGATCATCAGGAGGCCGAACAGCACCAACAGCCATTTGCCTTCGATCGCCTTGCCGAGTTCGGCGCCGAACGCTGCGCCGATTACGCCGGATGCCGCGAACACCCCCGCGCACCGCCATTTGACGCCACCCCCACGCGCATGACCTGCCAATGCGGCAAGCGCATTCACCGTCACTGCAACCGCAGCAGTTCCGATCGCGGCGTGTGGCGATCCGACGCCGACGACATAGACGAGCAGCGGCACGGCGATGATCGAGCCGCCCCCACCGACCAGGCCGAGGATGAGACCGATCAGCCCGCCCGCAGCAAGCGCGGCAAGGATGGTGGCGATATCCATGTCCGCTTCAGGCCGTCACGCGCCGGTTCCACGGCATGACGCGCAACAGATTCGCCATCCCGCACCAGCCGGTCGCTCCTGCGAACATCAGGCCCGCTCCCACGAAGGCCGCCAGGCCGAGAAAACCGGGTGCAACGAACAGGGCGAGCAGCACGCCCACCAGTACGAGCGAACCCGCCGTGATCTGCACCTGGCGCATGATCTCCAGCGGTTGCGACCGATCGGTGATGGTCGGATGCCCGGCCGCTCGCCAAGCGTCGATCCCGCCGTCGAGGATATAAGCGGGCGCGCCGCGCGCCGCATCGGCAAGCTGCGCTGCATGGGCGGAGGTACGCATCCCCGAGCGACAGTGGAACACGACCGGGCGCCCGTCGCATATCAGATCGCCGATCCGGTCGATCGGCAGATTGAGGGCTCCGGGGATGCGCTCGCGCGCATGTTCGTCGGCACCGCGAATGTCGACGAGGCGCGCGCCGGCATCGATTGCGGCGCGGGCATCGGCGGGGGAAAGTGTCGGCGTCGTCATCGCATCAATCCTTGCAATAGAGCTGATAGAGAGTGGCGAGCAGCATCTCGGCGCGGGGATCGCCGAGCCGATACCAGAGCGTCTGGCTCTCGCGGCGGAAGGCGACGAGGCCTTCGTCGCGCATCTTTGCCAGGTGCTGTGAACAGGCTGATTGCGACAGGCCGACATCCCGCGAGAGGTCGCTCACGGTCATTTCGCCATGTTCCACCAGCTTGCACAGCAGCATCAGCCGCCGCGCGTTGCCGATCGCCTTCAGCGTATCCGCGACTTGCTCCGCTTTCTCTTCGAACGTCGCCAGGTCCATCGGCGGCTTCAGCATCGTCATCACTCCGTTAGTCATTGCTAATGTAGTAAATACTCATATATAGTCAAGGCATAGTGGAGACGACCATGACCGAGCCCTTCATCAAGGCCTTTTTCGACGAACCGACCAACACGATCAGCTATCTTGTCGGCGACCCTGTCACGCGCACCGCCGCGGTCATCGACCCGGTGCTGGACTTCGATCTGCCGAGCGGTGTGGCGGACACCCGATCGGTGGAGCAGATCGTCCTGTTCGCGCGCGAACAGGACTGGCGGATCGCGATGGTGTTGGAGACGCACGCGCATGCGGACCATCTCTCGGCCGCCCCGTTCATCAAGGCGAGCACCGGCGCTTGGATCGGCATCGGTGCGCACATCCGCGACGTTCAGCGCATCTTCCGCCCCGTGTTCGATATGACCGACCTGAAGACCGATGGCTCGGACTTCGACCGGCTGTTCGAGGATGGTGAACATTTTGCGATCGGCGCGTTGGATGTGGAGGTGCTGCACGTCCCCGGCCATACGCCGGCCGACATTGCCTACCGGATCGGCGATGCGGCGTTCGTCGGCGATACGCTGTTCATGCCCGACTACGGCACCGCGCGCGCCGACTTTCCCGGGGGTGACGCCCGCACACTCTATCGCTCGATCCGCCGGTTGCTGTCGCTGCCCGATGAGACCCGCATGTTCCTGTGCCACGATTACAAGGCGCCGGGTCGCGATGCGTATCGTTGGGAAACGACTGTCGGCGAACAGCGTCGGAAGAGCGTCCACGTTCATGACGGCGTAAGCGAGGACGATTTCGTTGCAATGCGCGAGCAGCGCGATGCGGGCCTGTCGGTGCCCAAGCTGCTGTTACCGTCGATCCAGGTCAACATTCGCGCCGGCCGCTTCGACGAAGCACGGGCCAACGGCGTCACTTATCTGCGTATCCCGGTCAAATGGCGAGCGGACCATGATTGATGCGATACGATCGTCGCGAGCTTAGACTAGCGTATGTTTTCGAGCGTCCTCCACCCCCTGATCCTGCATCACCGGGCGCGGAGAAACGCCCAGGACAGGGCGGGGAGGCGGGCGGTCTTGCGGTTGAGTGTTATGCCCGGCGCGGAGATCGCCTCGACGAGGGCGGTGGCATAGCCTTCGGGCAAGGGCCAGTCGGTCGGCTCCGCACCCATATTGTATAGACATAGGGTTGCCTTGCCAGCGTAGGTCCGCGTGAAGGCAAGGATGGTTTTGCCGGTGTCGAGGAACTCGATGTCGCCATATCGGAGCGCCGGAGTATCGCTGCGGAAGGCCAGCACCTTGCGATAGAAGTGCAGCATCGCGCGGGGGTCGCCCTCCTGCACGTCGACCGCGCGGGCCTTGTGCTCCGCCGGAATCGGCAGCCAGGGCTTGGCTTCGGAAAACCCCGCCTGCATCGCGCTGGACGACCAGGGCATCGGCGTGCGGCATCCGTCCCGGCCCTTGAAGGAGGGCCAGAAACGAATGCCGTAAGGATCGCGCAGATCCTCGAAGGCGAGGGTGGCTTCGGGCAGCCCGAGTTCCTCGCCCTGATAGATGCAGATCGTCCCGCGCAGCGCCGCGAGGATCGCGATCGCCAGTCGGCCGATGCGGTTGAGATCGTCGCCCGGCTGCGCGAAGCGACTGACATGGCGCATCACGTCATGGTTGGAGAGCGCCCAGCAGACCCAGCCATCCTTCGACGCCTCGAGGAATTTGGCGATCGTCGATCGGAAGACGTCCGGCGAGAACTCGGTCCCGAACAGGTCGAAGGTATAGCAGAAATGGAGTGTATCGCCGCCCGAGGTGTAGGTGCCGACCGTCGCCGGCGAACGGTCGCCGTCGCCGACTTCGCCGACCGCCACGGTGCCGGGATAGTCCGCGAGCAGCGACCGGATACGCTTCAGAAAAGCGACATTCTCCGGTTGGGTCTTGTCATATATATGTTCCTGGAAACCATAAGGATTGGTATCCGGAATATCGTGCGCCGTCGCGCGCCGCGCGGGTGGATTGTCCCGCAGCCTGGCGTCGTGGAAATAATGATTGCAGGCGTCGAGGCGAAAGCCGTCGACGCCGCGATCGAGCCAGAAGCGCATATCGTCGATCACCGCATCGCGCACTGCAGCCGAATGGAAGTTGATATCGGGCTGAGAGGTCAGGAAGCTGTGCATATAATATTGCATGCGCGTTCCGTCCCACTCCCAGGCGGGCCCGCCGAAGATCGACAGCCAGTTGTTGGGCGCAGTGCCATCCGGCTTGGGATCGGCCCAGACATACCAGTCGGCTCTGGGATTGTCCCGGCTCGCCCGGCTTTCCCTGAACCAGGCATGCTGGTCGGAGGTATGGCTGATCACCTGGTCGATGATGATCTTCAGGCCCAGTTCGTGGGCACGGGCCAGCATCGCGTCGAAATCCTCGAGCGTCCCGAACATCGGATCGACCGCGCGATAGTCGGAGACGTCATAGCCCATGTCGGCCATGGGCGACTTGAAGAAGGGAGAAACCCAGATGGCATCGACGCCGAGCGAAGCGATATGATCGAGCCGCGCCGTTATGCCCTTCAGGTCACCGATGCCGTCGCCGTCGCTATCCTGGAAAGAGCGGGGATAGACCTGATAGATGACGGCGCCACGCCACCAGTCGCCATCGCTGACCTGGTTCATGATAGACCCTCTTTCTCAACCAGATAGCCGACCGAGCGCGGATCGATTGTGAGCTCCGCGCCATCCTTGTCTGCCCGCTGCCAGTGATGCCCTGGCCGGGCTGGAAGGACAAGCTCCAGAGGGGCGTCGGTGCGATTGAACCCTACGGCCACGCGATGGAGCTGTTCGGGCAGATGGAGCAGCATGACGATCGACGCGGTTTTGGGATCATGCCAATCCTCGTCCTCGAAGGGCCGGCCGTCGAAGGTCGTCCACTCGACATCGGCGCCACCGAGCAGAACGGGATCGGACAAGGCCGGATGCGCGCTGCGGATTGCGGCGAGCCGGGCGACATAGGCCTCCAGGTCGGTGTCCCGGCGATCCCAGTCGAGCCAGCTTATCGCATTATCCTGTGCATAGGCATTGTTGTTGCCCTGCTGGGTCCGGCCGAACTCGTCGCCGGCGGTGATCATGATGCTGCCGCGCGACGCGAACAGCGCTGCCAGCAAGGCACAGGTGTCACGACCGCGGGCGGCATTTGTCGCCGCGTCGTCGGTCGGCCCCTCCACTCCGTTGTTCCAGCTGTAATTGTCGTTATGCCCGTCGCGGTTCATCTCGCCATTGGCTTCGTTATGCTTGGTGGCGAAGGCGGCCAGATCGGCCAGGGTAAAGCCGTCATGCGCGGCGATGAAGTTCACGGTCCGGCTGTGCGTGCGTCCGCGCCGGCCGAAGATGTCCGACGATCCGGCGAGCCGGGTGGCGAGATCGCCCACGCTGTGGGGATCGCCGCGCCAGAAGCGGCGGACATCGTCGCGGTAGCGATCGTTCCATTCGAGAAAGGCCTCGCCGAAATTGCCGAGCTGATAGCCTCCGGGGCCGATATCCCAAGGCTCGGCGATCAGGATTCGATCGGACAGAACCGGATCGCGGCGCATTTCTCGGAACAGCGTGGCGTCGGGCTCGAACCCATCGCGGGCGCGGCCCAGGATCGGCGCGAGATCGAACCGGAAGCCGTCGATCCCGGCCTGGTCGACGAAGTGGCGCATCGCATCGAGGACGAGCCGCCGGGTCGCGGGGTGATCGCAATCGAGCGTGTTGCCGCAGCCGCTGTCATTGGCGAGCGTGCCAGGCTCGTCATGGACAGCGCGGAAATAGGCGTGGTTGTCGATCCCGCGCAGCGACAGCGTCGGGCCCTGGGCATCGCTCTCGCCACTATGGTTGAACACGACGTCGAGCAGCACCGCGATACCGGCGTCGTGGAGCTTCGCGACGGTGTCGCGGAGTTCGGCAAGCCCACCGGGCGCGAGGCGCGGATCGAGCGCCATGTAGCTGACGGAGTTATAGCCCCAGCTGTTCACCAATCCCAACGGCCCGAGATGGCGTTCGTCGATCCAGGCGGTGACCGGCATCAGTTCGATCGCGGTGACGCCGATCTTGCGCAGATGTTCGATGATCTCGGGCCGTCCCAGCGCGGCGATCGTGCCGCGCTCGGCTTCGGGCACGGCAGGATGAAGCCTGGTGAAGCCGCGGACATTGACCTCGTAGATCAGCCCACCCGGCACGAACAGCGGCGGTCGGTGCGGCAAAGGCACGGGCAGGGCGGTGACGATCGCCTTCGGCATCAGCGGCGCGGTGTCGATGCCCTTTCCCCGCTTTGCCGACAGCCGTGCATCATAAGCATAGGGCCGGTCGATCGCGACGGCATAGGGATCGGCCAGCAGCTTGTCTGGATCGAACCACTGTCCAGCGGCGGGATCATAGGGCCCGTCGGTCCGGAAGCCGTAGCGCGTGCCTCCGCAGAGGCCGGGAACGATCGCCTGGAAAACGTCGGCAGGCCCGCGAGCCAGGGGGATGCGATCGGTTTCGGTGTCTCCGGTCTCATCGAAGATCGACACCCAGGCCGCATTGGCGGTTTCGGACCAGAGGGCGAAACAGACGCCGTCCGACAAGACCGTAGCACCGAAGCGCGGCGGAGGCGTCGTCACTCCTCCTTCCTTCCCGCGCGTAGCGGCAGGCGCAAGGAGGAACGGATTTGGATAGCCATCACGTCACCACATCCGGTCTGATGCGGCCGGTATGTCGTGTAATCCCCGCGATCGTCTCGACCGCCGCGATCAGGTCGGCGATCGCATCGCCAGTCTCGCGATCGAGATCGCCGTCGGCGGGCTCATAGCGTTCGATATAGACGCGGATGGTGGCGCCGGACGTACCCGTGCCCGACAGGCGGAAGACGATCCGCGATCCGCCCTCGAAAAGGATGCGAATGCCCTGCTTGCGGCTTTCCGATCCGTCGACGGGATCGAGATAGGCGAAGTCGTCGGCGGCCATGATCGTCAGCCGTCCGATCGGAGTGCCTGGGAGGGTGGACAGCCTGCTGCGCAGTTCGCCCATCATCGCATCGGCGGTTTCGCTGTCGACGCCCTCATAATCATGGCGGGCATAGTAGTTGCGCCCGAAGCGCGCCCAGTGCTCGGCGGCGATCTCACGGACGCTCTGCCGCCGCACGGCGAGGATGTTGAGCCAGAGGAGCACAGCCCAAAGGCCATCCTTCTCGCGAACATGATCGGAGCCGGTGCCGGCGCTTTCCTCGCCGCAGATCGTGACCTTGCCGGCGTCGAGAAGATTGCCGAAGAACTTCCAGCCCGTCGGCGTCTCGAACAGCGGGAGGCCCAGTGCCTCGGCGACCCGGTCGGCCGCGCCGCTCGTCGGCATCGACCGTGCGATCCCGGCAAGGCCGCGCGCATAGCCGGGTGCGAGGTGCGCATTGGCAGCGAGCATCGCCAGCGAGTCGGATGGGGTTACGAAGATGCCCTTGCCGATGATCAGATTGCGATCGCCGTCGCCGTCCGATGCCGCACCGAAATCGGGCGCATCGGCGCTCATCATGTCATCGTAGAGCGCCTTGGCGTGGACCAGGTTGGGATCGGGATGGTGGCCGCCGAAGTCGGGCAGCGGCGTACCGTTGCGCACGGTGCCCGACGGCGCGCCGAGGCGCCGCTCGAAGATCTCGATCGCGTAGGGCCCGGTCACTGCGCTCATCGAATCCATGGCGATCCGGAAACCCGACCGGATCAAGTCCCGGATCGCGTCGAAGTCGAACAGGCTTTCCATCAAATCGGCATAGTCGGCGACCGGATCGATGATGCGCACCGTTGCGCCGCCGACGATCGTCTCGCCGTCCCGGTGGAGGTCGACGTCGGGCGCGTCGAGGGTCAGGTAACGGTCGATCGCCATGCTGCGCGCGAAGATGGCGTCGGTGATCCTTTCCGGCGCGGGGCCGCCACTGGAGATATTGTACTTGATCCCGAAATCCTCGGTCGGGCCGCCGGGATTGTGGCTGGCCGACAGGATGATCCCGCCGAATGCGCCATATTTCCGGATCACATGGCTGGCCGCTGGGGTGGACAAGATGCCGCCGCGCCCGACGATGATCGTGCCGAAGCCATTGGCGGCAGCCATGCGGATCGCGGTCTGAATCACCTCGCGATTGTAGAAGCGGCCGTCGCCGCCGATCACCAGCGCCTTGCCCGCGAAACCGTCGAGCGAGTCGAAGATCGACTGGATGAAATTCTCAGCATAGCCGGGCTGCTGGAACACCGGCACTTTCTTGCGCAGGCCCGAGGTACCGGGCTTCTGGTCGGAAAAGGGGGTGGTGGCGACCTCGCGGATCGTCATGCGGTCGTGCTCCTGTCGACAAGCGACTGATAGAGGGCGGCATAGCGCGCGCTGCTGCGGCCCCAGCCATAGTCCGCCCGCATGCCCTGCCGCCGCATCGCCTGCCAGATACCGGGCGACCAATAGAGGTCTATCGCGCGACTGATCGCCGCTTTGAACGCCTCCCCAGATGCCGGCTGGTGGAGAATCCCGGTCGCACAGCCGCTGGCGAGGGCGGCTTCGTTCGCGTCGACGATTGTGTCGGCAAGACCGCCGGTGCGGGCGGCGACCGGAATGGTGCCATAGCGCAGGCCGTAAAGCTGGGTCAGGCCGCAGGGTTCGAAGCGCGACGGGATCAAGATGGCGTCGCAACCCGCCTGGATGAGGTGCGCGAGCGGCTCGTCGTAGCGGTTGACCACCCCGACATGGCCGCGGTGCCGATCGGCTGCGGCGAGCAACGCGCCCTCGAAGGCGCTGTCGCCCGAGCCGAGCACGGCAAGCCGTCCGCCATGGGCGACGATATGCTCGACGGCATCGGCAATCAGGTCGATGCCCTTCTGCCAGGTCAACCGACTGACCAGCGCGAAGATCGGTCCCTTGCTGCGTTTCAGGGCAAAGCGCTTCTCGATCGCGCGGCGGTTGGCGACGCGCGCGCCGAGCGCGCGAACCGAGAAGGGGGCCGCGAGATGCGGATCGGTCGCGGGATCCCATTCGCCACTGTCGATGCCATTGACGATGCCCTGGACCGCCGAGCCACGACCCCGCAGCAATCCGTCGAGCCCCATGCCGAAAGCAGGGGTGCGGATCTCGTCGGCATAGGTCGGGCTGACCGTGGTGATCGCGTCGGCATATTGCAGCCCGGCCTTCAGGAAGCCGACCCCGCCATAATATTCGACGCCGTCGACCGCGAAGGCTGCGGTGGGCAGGCCGAGATCGGGGAAAATGCTCGCGTCGAACCGCCCCTGGAAGGCGAGATTGTGGATCGTGACGACGACCGGTGTCTCCGGCGCGCGGCCGTAGCGCACATAAGCAGCGGTCATTGCCGCCTGCCAGTCATGGGCATGGACAATATCGGCCTGCCAGCCCTTGACCGCCCCCGCCGCAACGTCGGCTGCTACGGCGGACAACGCCGCGAAGCGCCGCCAATTGTCGGGCCAGTCATGCCCGGAGAGATCGGAATAGGGCCCGCCCTCCCGCGTTCCGAACAAATGCGGGGAATCGAGAAGAAGCAGGTCGAGCCCATGGAGCTTAACCGCAAGCAGCCGGGCCGGGCCACCGAACAGCGCCTTGTAGCTGTGGACGGCCTTTGGCTTGGCGGCCGTGATGGCGCGCAGCACCTGCGGATAGGCCGGCAACAGCGAACGGACCTCGATGCCATGCGCCGTCAGGGCGGGCGGCAAGGCCCCCGCCACGTCGGCGAGGCCGCCGGTCTTGATAAGGGGATGGAGTTCGGAGGTGACCGACAGGAGGCGAAGCGGCATAGTCCTGCTATGCCACCAATCGGTCGATCATGTCCTGCGTGATCAGGCACACGCCTTTCTCGCTGCGGCGGAAGCGTTCCGCGTCCGCGATCGGGTCCTCGCCTACGATCAGGCCTTTGGGGATCTGCACCCCCTGGTCGATAACGACCTTGTGAAGCCGCGCCTCGCGACCGATCTGGCAGCCGGGCATGATAACGGCCTCGGTGATCGACGAGAAGCTGTTCACGCGCACCCCGGTGAACAACAGGCTGCGGTGCAGCGATGCACCCGACACGATGCAGCCCCCGGCGATGAGGGATGATGTCGCCGCGCCGCGGCGGCCTTCGTCATTATGGACGAACTTGGCGGGGGCGGTGACTTCGGCATAGCTCCAGATCGGCCAGTCGCGCTCGTACAGGTCCAGCTTGGGGACGACGTCGGTCAGGTCGACATTGGCTTCCCAATAAGCGTCGATCGTACCGACATCGCGCCAATAGGCCTCAGGCTCGCTTTCGGCGCGGATGCAGCTTTGCGAGAAGAGATGCGCGATCGCCTTGCCGTGCTCGACGATATAGGGGATCAGGTCCTTGCCGAAATCATGGCTGGAGTGCGGATCGGCGGCGTCGCGGCGAAGCTGCTCGGCGAGGAACTTCAGGTTGAAGACGTAGATGCCCATCGACGCGAGCGCGCTATCGGGCTTGCCGGGCATCGCTGGCGGATCGGCGGGTTTCTCGACGAACCGCTTGATCCGCGCCTTGGCGTCGATGTGCATCACGCCGAACCCGCTTGCCTCCAGACGCGGCACCTCGAGGCAGCCGACCGTGACGTCAGCGCCGGCATCGACATGCTGGCGCAGCATCAGCTCGTAATCCATCTTGTAGACGTGATCGCCCGCCAGGATGATCATATATTCGGGGTCATAGGACTCGATGATGTCGAGGTTCTGGTAAACCGCATCCGCGGTCCCCTCATACCACTGGGTTTCCGAGACACGCTGGCTGGCGGGCAGAATGTCGAAGCTTTCGTTGCGCTCCGGCCGCAGGAAGTTCCAGCCGCGCTGGAGATGCCGAATCAGCGAATGCGCCTTGTACTGGGTCGCGACCCCCATCCGCCGAATGCCCGAATTGAGCGCATTCGACAGGGCGAAGTCGATGATCCGCGCCTTGCCGCCGAAATAGACCGCGGGCTTGGCGCGACGATCGGTCAACTCGTAGAGCCGGCTCCCGCGTCCGCCCGCCAGAACATAGGCCATCGCGTCGCGGGCAAGCGGCTGGGTACGACGGTCGGTCTTGATCGGGCTTACGGGCATTATACGGCCTCCAGCATGATCGTCGCCAGCGGCGGCAGGGTGATACTGACATATCCGGCTTCGTCGGCGCTGACCAATCCGCCATTCCCCATATTGCTGCCGCCATAGAGCGCGGCGTCGCTGTTGATGATTTCCCGCCATTGTCCGCCGCGCGAAAGGCGCAGGCCGTAGCCATGGTGCGGCGTCGGGGTCATGTTGGCGACGACCAAGACCGGCGCTTCGCCCGGCGCATGGCGCTCCCAGGCGAACACCGAATTGGCGGCGTCGTCCACCACGACCCATTGAAAGCCTTCGGCTTCACAGTCGCGGGCGTGGAGGGCAGGGCGGCTGCGGTAGAGCCGGTTCAGATCGCGCACGAGGCAGCGGACCCCCTGATGCGCCGGGGCCTCGAGCAGATGCCAGTCGAGCGCCCGTTCCTCGCTCCACTCGGCGCGCTGTGCGAATTCCTGGCCCATGAACAGCAGCTTTTTCCCGGGATAGCCCCACATCAACGCATAATAGGCGCGCAGGTTCGCGAATTTCTGCCAGTCGTCCCCGGCCATCTTGCCGAGCAACGATCCCTTGCCGTGCACGACCTCGTCATGGCTCAGCGGCAGGACATAATTCTCGCCGAAGGCATAGAGCAGGCCAAAGGTGATATCGTCATGATGGTGGGCGCGGTGGATCGGCTCGCGCGCCATGTAGCGCAGCGTATCGTGCATGAAGCCCATGTTCCACTTGAAACCGAAGCCCAGGCCGCCCTCGTGGACCGGGTGCGACACCTTCGGCCAGCTCGTCGACTCCTCGGCGATCGTCATCACGCCAGGGTGCTGGCCGTAAATCTCGCGGTTCATCCTGCGGAGAAATTCGACCGCTTCGAGATTCTCGCGACCGCCGTGCCGATTGGGAATCCACTCGCCGGCTTTGCGCGAATAATCGAGGTAGAGCATCGACGCGACGGCATCGACCCTTAGCCCATCAAGATGATATTTTTCGGCCCAGAACAAGGCGTTGTTGACGAGATATGCCATCACTTCACGACGGCCGTAGTTGTAGATCGCAGTGTTCCAGTCGGGATGGAAACCCTTGCGAGGATCGGCATGCTCGTAAAGCGCTGTGCCGTCAAAATGCGCGAGGCCATGGGCGTCGGTCGGGAAATGCGCGGGCACCCAGTCGAGGATTACGCCGATCCCTGCCCGGTGCGCACCGTCGACGAAACGGGCAAATGCCTCGGGGGGACCAAAGCGCGCCGTGGGTGCATAGAGACCCGTGGTCTGGTAGCCCCAGCTGGGATCATAGGGGAACTCGCTGATCGGCAGCAGTTCGATATGCGTGAAACCCATGTCGACCACATAGGGGATCAGCCGATCGCCCATGGCATCCCAATGGAGAAACTCACCATGCTCGTCGCGCTGCCAGGAGCCGGCGTGCAGCTCGTAGATCGATATGGGCTGGCGACGAATATCCGCGTTTTTCCAGAAGCTTCTATGTACTTCATCACCCCATATATGATCCAGCGGCGCGGTGGTGATCGAGGCCGTGGCGGGGCGCAGTTCCGATCGGAAGGCGAAGGGATCGGCCTTGAGCGGCAGCAACGCGCCGTCGGCGCCGACGATCTCGAACTTGTACGGCTCGTCCGCGCCCAGATCGGGGACGAAAATCTCCCAGATGCCAGCGTCGCGCCGCAGCCGCATGGCATGGCGGCGGCCGTCCCATTGATTGAAAAGCCCGACCACCGAGACACGCCGCGCATCGGGTGCCCAGACCGCGAAGTGGATGCCGTCGGCGCCTTCGTGATGAATCTTGTGAGCGCCCAGCTTGTCGAACAGCCGCAGATGCGATCCCTCGGCGATATAATAGTCGTCGATCGGACCCAATACCGGGCCGAAGCTATAGGCGTCGCCGACGGTCCATTCGCCATCGCCATTGGCCGCGCGATAGCGCAGCGGCTGTGGCTTGCGGATCGTCAGTTCACCTTCGAACAGTCCGGCCTTGTCGATCCGGGATAGGCTGCCGACGGCCGTGCCAGCCAGGGTCAGGGCTTCGACGGTCTCGGCACCCGGTATAAAGGTGCGCGCCACCAGGCCGCCGTCGGCGGGGTGAAGCCCAAACACCGCGAAAGGATCGGCATGGGTGCCCTCGATGAGCGCCGCGATTTCGACCGGGGGAAGGGTAGGAGCGGGCGTTATATTCTATACTCCGTTCGTCCCGAGCGAAGAGGACGTTGGTTCCCGCAGGGTGCCTCGCCTGGGCTCGACACGAAGGGGCGAGGTCGATCTACACGATTAAAGAACGCCCCATATCTCAGATGCATATTGACGGATCGTGCGGTCCGAAGAGAACCACCCCATCCGCGAGACGTTCCGGATCGCCTTGGCGTTCCAGTCCTTCTTATCGCTCCAGAGCGTATCGATCGATCGCTGCGCAGCGTGATAACTGTCAAAGTCGGCGGCGACCATGAACCAGTCATGATCGAACAGTCCGACAACCAGGTCCTTATAGCGATCACGGTCGTCGGGCGAGAATACTCCGCCCCCGATCGCGTGCAGCGCCTGGCTCAGCTCCCGCGACGCCTCGATGATCTCGCGAGGGTTATGGCCCTCGGCACGCGCCTTGCCGACCTGATCGGCGGTCAGTCCGAAGATCATGATGTTCTCAGCCCCGACATGGTCGCGCATCTCGACATTGGCGCCGTCGAGGGTGCCGATCGTCAGCGCGCCGTTGAGCGCGAACTTCATGTTGCCGGTGCCCGATGCTTCCATCCCGGCCGTCGAGATCTGCTCGGACAGATCGGCGGCGGGCATCATGATCTCCGCCATCGAAACATTGTAGTTGGGAAGGAAGGCGACCTTTAGCAGTCCCTGCACCGCGGGATCATGGTTGATCACCCGGGCGACATCATTGGCCAGTTTGATGATGAGTTTCGCATTGTGATAGCTCGGTGCGGCCTTGCCTCCGAACAGCTTGACCCTCGGCACCCAGTCGCGCTCGGGATGCGAGCGGATCTGGTCGTAGAGCGCGACGGCCTCGATGATGTTGAGCAATTGCCGCTTATATTCGTGGATGCGCTTGATCTGGGTGTCGAAGATCGCGCTCGGATCGACCTTCAGGCCCATCCGCTCGCCGATGAGGTTCGAGAGCGTGACCTTCTTGCCCAGCTTAACTGCGGCGAACTTCTCCTGGAAGGCGCCGTCCTCGGCAAACTGCTCGAGCGGGCGAAGCTGCTCGGCATCGTCGAGGAAGGCGTCCCCGATCGCTTCGCGGATGAGGCCGGTGAGTTCGGGATTGCACTGCATCAGCCAGCGGCGGGGCGTGATGCCGTTGGTCTTGTTGTTGATCCGGTCGGGGTAGAGCCGGTGATAGCTGGCGAAGACGGTCTCCTTCATCAGCTCGGTGTGCAGCGCCGATACACCGTTGACGCTGTGCGAACCGGCGAAGGCGAGGTTGCCCATGCGAACTCGACGCTCGCCGCCCTCGTCGATCAACGAGATCGCGCTGATTGCGGCGTCGTCGAAGCCGTGCTCGCGGCGCGCCTCGATCAGCAGCTTGGCATTGATCGCATAGACCAGCTGCATGTGCCGGGGCAGCAATTGCTCGAACAGGTGGACCGGCCAACTCTCCAGAGCCTCGGGGAGGAGGGTATGATTGGTGTAGCCGAAGGTGCGCCGGGTGATGTCCCAAGCCTCGGCAAACGAGATGCCGTGCAGGTCGATCAGGATACGCATCAGCTCTGCGACCGAGACCGCGGGGTGGGTGTCGTTGAGCTGGATCGCGGCCTTGTCGGGCAGGGTGCGGATGTCGCCGAAGTACTGAATATGGCGGCGGACGATGTCCTGCAGCGAGGCGGAGGAGAAGAAATATTCCTGCCGCAGGCGCAATTCCTGTCCCGCCTGGTGGGAGTCGGCCGGATAGAGGACGCGGGTCAGCGACTCCGCCTTGTTGCTCTCGCGCAGCGCGCCGATGTGGTCGCCGGCGTTGAAGGCTTCGAGCAGGATCGGGTCTATCGGCTGGGCAGTCCACAGCCGCAGCGTATTCACCCGGTTGGCGCGCCAACCGACCACCGGCGTGTCGAAAGCGGTCGCGATAAAGCGGTCCTGCGGTTTCCAGCGCCGGGCGTCATCGCCGCTACCGTCGGCGGCGGCCAGTTCGACGATCCCCCCAAAGCCGATTTCGTAGCTCGCTTCGCGGCGTTCGAACTCCCAGGGATTTCCGTGGGTGAGCCAGGTTTCGGGGAGCTCGACCTGCCAGCCGTCGGAAATCTCCTGCCGGAACATGCCGTTCACATAGCGGATGCCATAGCCGTAGGCGGGGATATCGACCGAGGCGAGCGACTCCATGAAGCAGGCGGCGAGGCGGCCGAGACCGCCATTGCCGAGCGCCGCGTCGGGCTCCAGTTCACGGATCATGTCGATATCGACGCCGAGCAGGGCCAGCGCATCGCGCATCTCGTCCATCAGGCCGAGATTGGAGATCGCGTCGCGCATCAGCCGCCCGATCAGGAATTCGAGGCTGAGATAATAGACCCGCTTGCCGCCCGCCTCATAGGTTTCCTGAGTGCTGGCGATCCAGCGGTCGATCACCCGGTCACGGATGACCAGGATCGTCGCGGCCAGCCAGTCATGGCTCTTGGCGGCGGCGGCGTTCTTGCCGATCCGGTAGGTCAGCCGCTCCACGATCTCTCCGGCGAGATCGGACGGATCGGTGCTTCGCTGCGCGGGCTTGGGCAAGGATGCGCTGGTGCTGTTGCGGTTCATGGTCGCGACTCCCCCGACAGACCCTAATGACCGATCAAGTGTATCGCAGCGCGTGCCGCGCGCAAGGATCATGTTGCAGTGCGGAAAAGCGGCTTTCATTTGCGCTTCGGGGCCGATCCGGGCAGTCTGCTGACATGGATGTTTGCGGCGATCGACGCCGGATGTGGGGCGCGTCTGATGACATTGCGGGTCGTGAAGAATATGGGATCGGCGGCCGATCCCGATGCGAATTTCGGGTTGCCCGGCTGGACCTACCATGATGCCGAGGTCTTCGCGCTCGAGCAGGAGCGGATTTTCCGCCGATCGTGGCAACTCGTCTGCCATCTGAACGACATTCCCGAAGCGGGCGACTGGCAAGCGCTGGAGATCGGCCATGAATCGATCGTCGTGGTGCGCGGCGACGACGGCGGCGTGCGTGCGCTCTCCAATGTCTGTCGCCACCGTGCGGCCCGCCTGCTCGACGGCGCCGAAGGCTGTGCCAGGAAGCTGGTCTGTCCCTATCATGCCTGGGCCTATGAGCTCGACGGCCGCCTGACCGGCGTCCCCGGCAAGCGCGACTATCCGGCGTTCGACATGGCCGATTATGGCCTGCACAAATTCCCGGTCGAGCTGTGGCGCGGCTTCATCTTCGTCAACATCGAAGGGGTGGGACCATCGGTCGCGGAGATGATGGCGCCCTATGAAGAGGAGGTCGCTCCCTATCGCTTCGAGGAGATGAAGGCGCTCGGCCGCGTCGTGATGCGGCCGCGTAAAGTCAACTGGAAGAACATCGCCGACAATTACTCGGACGGCCTCCACATCCCGGTCGCGCATCCGGGCCTGAAGCGGTTGTTCGGACCCGGTTACGGGATCGAGGCGGAGGCGTGGGTCGACAAGATGTGGGGCCCGCTGCTCCAGGGCGTCCCCGGCAGTTCGTCGGAAGCGCTATACCGCAAATATCTGCCCGAGGTGGAGCATCTGCCGGCCGACAGGCAACGGCTGTGGATCTATTTCAAGCTATGGCCGAACACCGCGTTCGACATCTATCCGGACCAGATCGACTTCATGCAGTTCATTCCGATCTCCCCGACCGAAACGATGATCCGTGAGATCGCCTATGTCCTGCCCGACGAGCGGCGGGAGATGAAGGCGGCGCGCTATCTGAACTGGCGGATCAACCGTCTGGTGAATGCCGAAGACACCCGGCTGGTGGCGCGGGTGCAGGACGGCATGGCATCGCAAAGCTATACGCAGGGACCGCTCGGCAACAGCGAGGTGTGCCTGAAGAGCTTCGCGCACAAGATGCGGAGATTGATCCCGGAGACGCGCCTGCCGACCCGGCCGCCGGCCGGGTGGAGCGCGAACAGTGAGGCAGGGCATATCGCATGACCACGAAGCAGGACGTCGTCATCATCGGCGGTGGGCATAACGGGCTCGTCTGCGCCTTCTATCTGGCACGCAAGGGGCTGAAGGTCCGCATCCTCGAACGGCGCAGCACCGTCGGAGGCGCGGCCGTGACCGAGGAGTTCCACCCGGGGTTTCGCAATTCGGTCGCCAGCTACACCGTCAGCCTGCTGCAGCCCCGCGTCATCGCCGACATGAAGCTCCATCAGCGCGGGCTGAGGATCGTCGAGCGACCGATCTCCAATTTCCTGCCGCTCGAGGATGGCGGCTACCTTAAGCTTGGTGGCGGGCTGGAACGCACCCAGACCGAGTTCCGGCGCTTCTCGGTGAAGGACGCGGAGACGCTCCCGGCCTATTATGACGCGCTCGAAGGCGTGGCCGACGTGCTGCGCGATCTCGCGCTGCGGATACCGCCCAATGCCGGCGGCGGCATCACCGAACTGTTCAAGGCGGCGGCGCAGGGGCGCAAGATCGCGATGGCGGGTCTACCGGCACAGCGCGACATGCTCGACCTGTTCGTCAAGAGCGCGCGGACCTTTCTTGATGGCTGGTTCGACCATGATGCGATCAAGGCCGCCTTCGGTTTCGACGCCGTCGTCGGCAATTATGCCAGTCCCGACACGCCGGGATCGGCCTATGTCCTGCTCCACCACGTCTTTGGCGAAGTGAACGGCAAGAAAGGGGCTTGGGGCCATGCCATCGGCGGCATGGGCGCGATCACCCAGGCGATGAAAGCCGCGTGCGAGGAGCATGGCGTCATCATCGAGACCGACACCGCAGTCGAGAAATTGCTGGTCGACAATGGCTGCGCAATTGGTGTGCGGACGGAAGAGGGCGCCGAGCATATGGCGCCGGTCGTAGCCTCGAACGTCGGAGCCGGGCTGCTCTACCGCAAACTGATCGACGACGCCGATCTCGATGC
The DNA here is from genome assembly GCA_040387595.1 of Pseudomonadota bacterium. Classification (GTDB taxonomy): domain Bacteria; phylum Pseudomonadota; class Alphaproteobacteria; order Sphingomonadales; family Sphingomonadaceae; genus Rhizorhabdus. Next base: position 838,837 of record JAZKDN010000002.1, on the reverse strand, counting down.
CGATTTCAAGCGCCGGATGAAGGGCTTCAAGGCTGGCTCCGGTACCTTCCGCATGAACGTAGCCCTGTCCGAGCTGCCCAATTTTTCAGCCCTGCCGGGCGAAGGCGAGCATCACCAGAGCGGCATCATCATCGCACCCACCCTCGATTATATGGACCGTGCCTTTGCCGACGCGCGGGTGTTCGGATGGTCGAAGCGGCCGATCGTCGAGATGCTGATCCCGTCAACCGTCGACGACAGCCTCGCGCCGCCGGGCCAGCATGTCGCGAGCCTTTTCTGCCAGCAATTCGCGCCCGAACTGCCCGACGGGCGGAGCTGGGACGACGAGCGGGAGAAGGCTGCCGATCACATCATCGCAACGGTCGAGGCGCAGGCACCCGGTTTTGCCAAGTCAGTGCTCGGGCGACAGATCTTGTCGCCGCTCGATCTCGAACGGACCTTCGGGCTCGTCGGTGGCGACATCATGCACGGCCATATGTCGCTCGACCAGCTATGGTCGGCGCGGCCAATCCTGGGACATGGCGATTATCGCGGACCGGTGAAGGGCCTCTACATGTGTGGTGCGGGCAGCCATCCCGGCGGCGGCGTCACCGGCGCGCCGGGACATAATGCGGCGCAGGCGATCCTGAGTGATCGAGGGCTCGGCAGGTTCTTCGGCTGACACTTGCGAGCGTTGCCGGCTGCCGCTGAATGATCGCCGGTTACGAACGCACGGGCGGCGGCGCATGGCCACCGCCCGCTTTTAGCGCTCGGTTCAGTATTGGAAGCCGACACGCAGGCCGATGGTCTGCGGTTGGGTCACGAAGGAATATGGCCGGATCAGGCACTGACCGCACGGAATGCTGCGGCTGTTCTGGCCCCGATAATCGAACGCATTGCGAATGAAGGCTTCGGCGTTGAACCGCCCGAAATCGATGCCCGCCGCGAAGTCCGCCGTCATATAGGACGGCAGCTTACCCACCGCCTCTGCAAACGGGACACGAAGATCTGACGTCGCATCATCCGCGTAGACCAATACGCCCTGCACATGCGCTCTGTACTCGCCGACCGCAAAGTCATAGCGGCCGTTGAGGTTCAGCTTCATCTTCGGCGTCACCGGCAGGCGTGTACCCTTCGGCGACACGATCGAATTGCCGATGGCAGGATCGCACAGCCCCGTGGGATCGTCGATCGCGCAGAGGTTCTTGCGCGTCTTTGCATCGACATAGGTGCCCGAGATGCCGAAGCTCATGCCGCGCGTCGGCCGCAGAGTGACGTCGAATTCGACCCCCTTGATCCGGGCATTGGGTCCGTTGTGGATCTCGGTGAAGCTGTTCGCGCCCAGGAAGGCATATTGGAACTTCTTCCAATCCTCCATGAACACCGCGCCATTGATCCGCAGCGAGCCGTCCGACGTCGTGTATTTCCAACCGATTTCATAATTGGTCAGATAGTCGGAATCATAGTTGGCCACCGTGGCGCGCCGGTTGATGCCGCCAGGACGGAAGCCGCGCGACCATGTCGCGTAGAGCAGTGAATCGTCGGTGGGTTTCCACGACAGATTGACACGATGCGTCACGCCGTTGCCCTTGGCATGCTTCGGCTTGAGCTTGCCGTTGACGACTTCGGCGAGGTTCGTACAGGGCGATCCATCGCGGATCGGACCAAGGAAGTTGCCACTGCCGTCGGTGTAGCAGGCGCCCACGCCCGTGCGGCTGCTATAGCCATCGCCGAAGCCGAAAAAGCCGAACAGCGAGTTGTCATATTTGAAGACGCGCAGACCGCCGGTCAGCGTCAGCTGCTGGGTAATGTCGTATGAGGCTTCCCCGAAGGCGGCATAGTCCTTGTCGACGCGCTTCTGCTGGGTCAGCCATACCGTGCCTGGCATACCGTTGACCGACGTCGCGTCGGCCAGGTTGAAGATCTGGTAGTCCTGCAGGATGCCGTGGCTCTGGCGCTGATAGAACAGGCCGCCGATCACTCGGAACGGTTTGTCGGACGGCGACGCGAGCCGCAATTCATGGCTCATCTTCTTGTAGCGATCGGCGCCCAGGATGTGCTGGCTCGGATCGACATAGGCGCCGGCATTATTGGTGAAATAGCTGGAGAAGCTGCCGCCGGTCTGGGCGTAGAGAACGTCATAGGCGACTGCATAATCGGTATAATCGCTGAACTGGTCGATATCGCGGTCCAGATAGGCGCCGGCATAGGTCAAGTCGAAATCGGCGATCTTGCCTTGCACGGCCAGGGCCGCCTGCCAGAACTCGTCCTTGCGATACTCGTCACCGAAATGTTGGATCTGAAGGTCGCCAACCTGATCGTCGGTGCCGAAGAAGCCATTCGCCTTCTGCCGCTGATAGAGGATGGTGGGGGTCACCGTCCAATTGTCGTCGAGATCGAGCTTCAGCGCGGCGCGGCCGCCATAGGATTCGACATCATTATAGTTCTTCTCGACAACGTCGGCGTTGTTGATCGTCACGCCGCTCGTGAAGCTGCGGGTGCCGGCGACATTGTCGATATAGCCTGCATCCTTGCGATAGAAGCCGACGATGCGGATGGCCGCATTTTCCCCCAGCGGCTGATTGACGAAACCTTCCAGCTTGCCGCCCGTGCCACCTTTTTTGACGCTGTTCACTTCGAAATCGGCACCGGCGTCGAAGGCGCTCGCATCGGGTTTGTTCGTGATATAGCGGATCGTGCCGGCCTGGGATGAGGCGCCGTACAGGGTGCCCTGCGGGCCCGACAGCGCTTCGATCCGCTCCATGTCGTAAATGTGAACGTCGAGCGTGCCGCCGATCGTCGTGATCGGCTGTTCGTCGAGATAGACGCCGACGGAGGGGAGCGAGCCGGAATGGTTGCCGTCGCCGCCGCTGGCGACACCGCGGAAGTAAACCGTCGTGTTGCCGGGCTGCAATGTCTGGAAGCTCAGGCTGGGAACCAGCTTCTGCACGTCGGCGAAGCTCGACACATTGTAGCGATCGAGCGTCTGGGTTCCAAAGGCCTGGATCGATTGTGGTACGTCCTGCAGGTTCTCGGCCCGCTTCTGGGCGGTCACCACGATATCCGCATCGTCGGTGATGCCATTGTCGGCCGGCGTTTGCGCCATAGCCGGCGTCAGCGCCGTCGCAGCGAGAATGACGGCCAGCGCGCCCCCGATGCCGCGCTGCAGTGTCTTGCTCCCAGTTCGCATCATCAAACCCCCTTTTGTGATTGGTCAGGCGTCCTCTTTCACCCTGATTCCGGGATATTCCTCGACGAGGCCTCCCAATATGTCGTGCAGCGGCGCGAGCCGGTCGGCGAAGCGCTGCCAATGATCGACCGCATCCGTGAAGATCGGCTGTCGAACCTGTTCGGAGCTGGGCGTGCGGATCGCTCGCTCGGTCTTGTGGAAGGCGAGGCAGGCCGGCTCGAACGATAGCCCGGTAGCAGCCAGGAGTGCGCGAATCTCGCGCTCGCTGTCGGCGACCATCGCCTCGTAGACGACGCGGTGGACGGCACCCGGCTGCTCGGCGTCGAAGCGGGCCATCATCCGCACATAATCGGCATAATAGCGGCCGAGATCGGCGAGGTCATAACCATAGGCATGGCCACGGGCGAAGTTCTGCTTGAACACCGACCAGCAATTGCCGATCGGATGCCTTCGCGTATCGATGATCGTCGCATTGGGCAGGATCAGCCGGATCAGCCCGACATGCGCCCAGTTGTTCGGCATCTTGTCGATGAAGCGCGGCCTGTCGCTATGGCGGTGGACGCGGGTCCGCTCGATATAATCTTCGCCCAGCGCGCGGATTTCGTCGCGGGTGAGGGCGGCAAGATTGTCGGGGTAGGGCGATGCGTCGCCCCGCCGGGCGTGGCCGCTTAGCCGCTTGGCGATCGCGCCCATGTCGGCGAGTTCGCTAGTGCCCTCGACCGCGCTGTGGCTCGACAAGATCTGCTCGATCAGCGTCGATCCCGATCGCGGCATGCCTAGAACGAAGATCGGATCGCGCGCCGGACATCCCCAGTCTTCACGCGCGGCGAAAAATTCCGCGCTGAAAAACGAGGCGGCGCGATCGACATGCTCGGTCGTATCGTCGGCCCGGTAAGGGACCATGCGCCGCCGCATTGCGTTGCCGGCCAGATAATGGTCGAGCGCGGCGTCATCGTCGCCCCGATCCTCATGCGCCTTTCCTAGCGCGAAATCGAGCTGGGCGCGGTCGTCTTGGGTCAGCATCCTGCTGCCGAGCGCGGCGCGCATCGCGGTGACATCTGCATCGCTGAAGCGGAAGGTCTTGAGGTTGGCGAGGCTCCACCAGGCCTCGCCGGTTTCGGGCCGGATCGCCACTGCGCGGCGATAGGCGGCAATCGCATCGGCGGTGCGGCCGATCGTCTTCAGGCCATGGCCATGGCTCAGCCACAGCCAGGGATGGCCGTCATGCTCGGCGATAAGCTCCTCGTAGAGCGCGATCGAAGCAACATGCTCGCCGAGCTGACTCAGGATCGCGGCCAGCAGGTTACGGGCGGCATGGTCGCGCGGGTCGCGGGCGATCAGCCGCTCGACCTCGACCCTTGCATCGGCCGGGCGGGACTGGCGGAACAGGATGATCGCGAGATTGTGACGCGCGGCATCGAACTCAGGCGCCAGCTCGACGGCCCGCCGCAGCAGCACTTCGGCATCGCGGTAGCGGCCGATCCGGCCCGCGACCTCCGCCAGCATGCGGATCGCGGCGATATCGACGGGATTTTCGCGCAATGCCTGCCGCAACAACGCTTCGGCTTGCGGAATGTCGTTCGCGACCAGCGCGTTGCCGGCGCGGATGAGTCGAGGATCGTTGGTTGCAGCGGCCAGTTCGTGGGCTGTCGCGGCCTGGGCGGCACGGTCGTCGCCGGCAGCACGCTGCAAGCCGGCGATCAGCCGCCAGCCACCTGCATGGCCAGGCACGGCCGAGACCAGCCGCTCGGCGACCGCAAGCGCCCCCGCATGATCTCCGGATCGATTGCGGGCCTCCGCCAGCAACAGCATCGCATCGGGCTGTCCGGGAACGACTCTCAGGATTTCGCCGGCTTGTTCGGCGGCAAGCGCGGGCTCATGGGACAGCAGCCCGCGCGCATGGTCCAGCGCGGTCTTCAGATCGGCCGTTTTCGCCTGTCCCCTTGCGCCCACTGCCTGCCTCGTTTCGCCCCTGTTGCAAGAGAAGAAACCCTGTGCCGGAATGTGTCAACAGCCATGTCAGCAGTTGCGTCGACCGCCGTACCGCAGCACAGTAACGTTGTTGAAAAGACACAGTTCGGGAGACGCGGAATGCGGTGTGGATGGATTGCGGGGACGGCGATTGCGCTGGCATGGACGGCTCAGGCACCGGCGCAGGAACGTGCCGTGGCGATCAAGGCGGGACGCCTCATCGACACCGCGCGCGGCATCGTCCTGACCGACCAGATCATCATCGTCACCGGCGGTCGGATCACCAGCGTCGGGCCGGTGGCGAGCACCACCATTCCCGCTGGAACGCCATTCATCGATCTGTCGAGCAAGACCGTACTGCCGGGGCTGATCGATACGCACACCCATATCACCGGCGATCCGACCACCAGCCCTTATGAATCCTATCATCTTTCCGTTCCCCGCCAGGCCGTGACGGGCGTCGCCAATGCCCGCCGCACCTTGCTGGCCGGCTTCACGACGATCCGCGACGTCGGCTCGTCGGGCTATTCGGATGTGGCGCTGAAGGACGGGATCAATGCGGGAGAGATTGCCGGCCCGCATATCTTCGCATCGGGCCCGGCGCTCGGCATCACCGGCGGCCACTGCGACGACAATCATCTCGCGCCCGAATTTCGGCATGAAGGCGAGGGCGTCGCCAATGGCGCCGACGCGGTTCGTGCCGCCGTCCGCCGCAACATCAAATATGGCGCCGATCACATCAAATATTGCGGGACCGGCGGCGTCTTCTCGCGCGGCGACAAGCCAGGAGCGCAGCAATATTCGCAGGATGAGGCGAACGCGATCGTCGCTGAGGCACATCTCCACGACCGCCCGGTCGCGGTTCACGCCCATGGCGCCGACGGCATCAAGGTCGCCATCCGGGCCGGTGCCGACTCGATCGAGCATGCCAGCCTGATCGACGAAGAGGGGCTGAAGATGGCCAAGGCCGCCGGGACGGTCCTTTCGATGGATATCTACAATACCGACTATACCCAGTCGGAGGGCAAGAAGAACGGCGTTTCCGAGGAATCCCTGCAGAAGGATCGCGATGTCGGCGACATCCAGCGCGAGAATTTCCGCAAGGCCAGCAGGATGGGGATCAAGCTCAGCTTCGGCACCGACGGCGGCGTGTATCCGAACGGTGACAATGCGAAACAGTTCGCTGTGATGGTGCGTTACGGCATGACGCCGATGCAGGCGATCCAGGCGGCGACCGTCGTCGGTGCCGGCCTGCTTCGCCATTCCCGGGATCTCGGGCAGGTGGCACCGGGTTTCTATGCCGACATCATTGCCGTCGATGGCGACCCGCTCGCCGATATCAGCTCGCTGGAGACGCCCGCCTTCGTGATGAAGGAGGGAGCGGTTTATCGGGCGAAGGCGGCGGACTGCGCTACTGCACCAACTGTATGGGGATGCGTGCCCCCAACGCCTTGAAAACTATGCTGCACCGCAACGTTACATGGCAACCACGTAGCGGTTACACCGAGCATTTGAAACAAATCTGACCTGTTCACGTCGCTGCGTTGTCATGACCCGCTGTCAGTCGGCCTCCCAACCAAAAAGGGAGACTGTAATGACACGGGTTCTGTACGGCGCGAGCCGCGCCGCCATTGCGCTTGGGCTGGTATTTTCGGCGTCGGCGATGGCGGGTACGATTGTCGGTACCGTTTCCGACGCATCGGGCACGCGCGCGCTCGAAAGCGCCCAGGTCCGTATCGTCGAACTCGGCCGCTCGGCCGAAGCATCGCGCGATGGCCGCTACCGCTTCCCCGACGTTCCGGCCGGCACCTACACGGTGGAGGCGAGCTATATCGGCGTCGACACCGTGCGGACGAACGTTCAGGTCGGTACGAGCGGCGACACTTATGCCGACATCGCGCTGGGCGGCAGCGATGCCGGCTCGATCGTGGTGATCGGCCAGGTCGCCAACCAGGCCAGCACCCTCTCGCGCCAGCGTGCCGCCGACGGTGTCGAGAGCGTCCTGACCCGCGATGCCATCGGCCAGTTCCCAGACCAGAACGTCGCGGAATCGCTGCGCCGCTTGCCGGGCATCAACATCCTCAACGACCAGGGCGAAGGCCGCTTCGTCTCGATCCGCGGTCTCGATCCCGAGCTGAACTCATCGAGCGTCAACGGCGTTCGTCTGCCCGCCCCGGAATCCGACGTCCGGTCGGTCGCGCTCGACGTGATCTCGAGCGATATCATCGAATCGATCGAGGTGAAGAAGTCGCTAACCCCCGACATGGACGCCGATACGATCGGCGGCACGATCGACATCAAGACCACCAGCGCCTTCGATCGCAAGAAGGACCTGTTCAAGGTGTCGGCCGAGGGCAGCTACAACGACCTGACCGAAAAGACGTCGCCCAAGGGCAGCTTCGATTTCTCGACCAAGCTGAGCGACGCCGTCGGCGTATCGGGTGGCCTGTCCTATTATCGCCGTCGCTTCGCGACCGACAATATGGAGATGGATGGCTGGGACATCGACGACAACGGAAACGCCTATGCCGACACCGTCGAATATCGCGATTATGACGTCACCCGCAAGCGCATCAGCGCATCGCTGTCCTTCGATTTCAAGGTGGGCGAGACCACCAAGCTCTATGCGCGCGGCCTCTACAGCCAGTTCGACGACCAGGAATATCGCCGCCGCCTGACCTTCGAAATGGACGAAGCGCCGAGCAGCAGCACCGGCACATCCGCCAGCTTCGCGTCGGACGATGGCGAGATCAGCGTCCAGCGCGACCTGAAGGACCGCTTTGAATCGCAGAAGATCCGCTCCTTCGTGGCCGGCGGCGAAACTGAAACCGGTCCGTGGAAGGCGGTCTACATGGCGAGCTGGGCTAAGTCGTCCGAGCGTGAGAAGGGATCGATCGATCCCGTCAATTTCGAACGCAAGTTCGAGGATCCGGGCGAGTTCGGCGTAACGTTCGACTATAGCCGTCCGAAGCTCACGAGCTACGCGATCACCGCCGGTCAGGCGGCGTTCCTCGACCCGAGCGAATATGAGTTCGACAAGGTCGAGCGCACCACGTTGAGCGATGCGCAGGACGAGGAGTTCGCGATCAAGGCCGACATCTCCCGCGAGTTCGCGGCCGACGGCGGCGTCTTCACCTTCCAGGCGGGCGCCAAGCAGCGCTGGCGCAAGAAGACCTATAACGCGACCTTCGATATCTACGACGGCTATGACGGCGACCTGACGCTGGCCGATTTTGCCGGCCAGCAGGATTACGGTCTTGCTTCCATCAATCCCGTGCCCTCGAAAAAGGCGTTCCGCTCCTTCTTCCGCGACAATCTCGGCAAATTCGAGCTGAACCAGTTCGACACCGACGCGGTGTCGGCCGAGTCCGATTACCGTGTCGATGAACACATCACCGCCGCTTACCTGCTGGGTCGGTGGGACAGCGACAAGGTCCGTCTCATTGGTGGCGTCCGCGTTGAGCGGACCAGCAACAAGATCACGGGCAATCAGCTGACCCTGGTCGAGGAGGGCAACGAGTATCAGGGTGTCGAGGTGGATGAAGACACTGTCTTCATCCTGCCGCAGAGTTTCAAGCGCACGTACACCGATGTGTTGCCGAGCTTCACCGTCCGGTACGAGCCGGTTCGCAACGTCGTGCTGCGCGCGGCGGGTTATAAGAGCCTGGTTCGTCCGAAGCTGTCCAACCTCGCGCCGCGCGCGGTAATCGAGGACAATGAGGGCGAGTTCGGCAACCCTGATCTCAAGCCGTACAAGGCGTGGAATGCCGATCTTGCAGTCGAATATTATTTCGGTCGCAACGCTGCGATCTCGGCCGGTCTGTTCTACAAGACTATCAAGGATTATGTCGTCGAGGTCACCAACCAGGACGTCCTCTACAATGGCGTCACTCTCGACCAGGCGACCACCTTCGCCAATGGGCCAAAGGCGACGGTGAAGGGCCTCGAGTTCAGCTACAGCCAGGTCTACAGCTTCCTGCCGGCGCCGTTCGACGGGCTGCTGACCCAGGTCAACTACACCTACACCGATGCCAAGGGCCGGGTGTACGCCGATGGCGACATTACCGATCCGCGCCGCATCCCGCTGCCGGCCTCGTCCAAGCACACGCTCAACCTTGTGCTCGGCTATGAAAAGGGACCGCTCAGCGTGCGCGCCGCCGGGACGTTCCGCGACAAATATCTGGACGAACTGGGCGGAGATCCGACGTCGGACCGCTATGTCGCCAGCCACTTCCAGCTCGACCTAAGCGGCAAGTACAGGATTACCGACAACGTACGCGTCTTTGCCGAATGGGTAAACGTGACCGATCGTCCCTATTTCGCCTATCAGAACCTCAATTCGGGCCGTCGCCTGCTTCAGTATGAAGAATATAGCTGGACCGCCAAGTTCGGCGTGACGGCGAACTTCTGATGCGGCGCGTCCTGACGATCGCGGTGGCAGCCTCCCTCGGGGGCTGCGCCGCGCAGGAAATACCGGTCGAGCGGCGTATCGCACTGTCGTTTCCGGCGGTCAGCCTGGCGGCGCGCGGGGAAACCACGCCGGTCGGAACCGCCAATGCCGACGCCGCCGACGACCCTGCCATCTGGCGGAACCCGGCCGATCCCGCCGCAAGCCTGATCGTCGGCACCGACAAGAAGGCGGGGCTGTATGTCTACGGCCTCGACGGCAAGGTCCGTGACTTTCGGGATGCGGGGCGGGTCAACAATGTCGACCTGAAGGACGGCGTTGCGATCGACGGCCGACCGGGCGTACTCGTCGTCGCCAGCGACCGGAACGATGTGGCGCAGGCCAAGCTGGCGCTGTTCCGGCTCGACACCGCGACGGCGAAGCTCACCGCGCTTGGTACCGTTCCGGCGGGGCAGGGCGAGGCTTATGGCGTCTGCCTCTACCGCGACACCGCCGGCATCTACGCATTCATCGTCCTCAAGGATGGCAGGATAAACCAGGTCGCGCTCGATACGAGCGGTGCCCAGCCGACCGGCACGATCGTCCGCACGATGAAGCTCGGCACCCAGTCCGAGGGCTGCGCCGCCGACGATCGCACCGGTTTCCTCTATGTCGCCGAGGAGGATGTCGGCCTCTGGAAGTTTGATGCGAAGGCGTCCGGCGCAACCGTACCGATCAAGATCGCGGCGGCCGACGGCAAAGCCATCGTCGCCGATGCGGAAGGCGTCGCGATCGCCAATGTCGGCGAAAAGAGCGGTTATGTGCTCGTGTCGAGCCAGGGCGACAATGCCTATGCCGTCTATCGGATCGATGACGACAGCTATGTCGGCCGGTTCCGTGTCGCAGTGGGAACCGTCGGATCGACCGAGGAAACCGACGGTATCGAGGTGATCAACGGAGACTTCGGTCCCGGCTTCCCCGGTGGCCTGTTCGTCGCGCAGGACGGCCAGAACGGCGCGGGTGCGCAAAATTTCAAGCTGGTCGCCTGGGACGATATCGCCAAGGCGCTGGGTCTGCCGAACTGACATTCCCGTTGCTCCGGCGCAGGCCGGAGCAACACTTCGTCTAAAGGCTCCCTTGCTCCGCGAGACGGAGCATGACGAGTGTCGACAACTGCGCCCGCTCGGGCAGGCTCTCGACGATCAGATACTCGTCGGACGAGTGGATCGCGCCGCCGCGCGCGCCCATCGTATCGACCACCGGTACGCCGCAGGCGGCGATGTTATTGCCGTCGCAGACGCCGCCGCTCGCCTTGTGGGTGACCGGGCGACCGAGCAGCGCGGCGCTATCCTCGACCAGCGCGAAGAGGTTCGCGGCCTTTTCGTCGATCGGCTTGGGTGGACGGCCGAAGCCGCCATGGACATGAATGGCGACGTCATGCTCCGCCGCGACTGCGCGAACGAGATCGTTGATCAACGCCTGCGCCGCAATCTGGTCGGCGGGGAGGGCGGGGCGCAGGTTGACCCGCAAAATCGCCCGATCCGGCACCACATTGTTCGGGCCGCCACCGTCGATCCGCGCCGGATTGATCGCCAGGCCGACACGACGGGCGCGGGAGAGGCCCAGCGCCAGATCGGCCGCCGCGACCAGCGCGTTGCGGCCATCCTCGGGATTGCGGCCGGCATGCGCCGAGCGGCCGGTGACGATGATCGAGAAGTTGCCGCTGCCGGGCCGCGCCCCGGCCAGCGTCCCATCGGGGAGCGCCGATGGTTCATAGGTGAGGGCCGCGAGCTTCCCGCGTGCCGCCTCGCCGATCAGCGCGGCGGACCCCGGCGATCCGATCTCTTCGTCGGAATTGATCACAACCTCATAACCGATGCGTGTGCGCAGCGGCGAGGCTTCGATCGCGGACAACGCGGCCAGCATCAGCGCGATGCCGCTCTTCATGTCGGCTACCCCGGGCCCGTTGAGCACCGCGCCGCCGTCGATGTCGGTCAGCGTCTGAAACGGATGGTCGAGGGCGAAGACCGTGTCCATATGACCGGTCAGCAGCATTTGCACCGGAGCGTCAGGCCGAACGCGCACATGGAGGTTACGGCCATAGTCGAGCGACTGGACCGTTCCCGCCGAGTCTACGGCCTCGCCCGGCACGGCGTCGCGCAGGACGACCTCTCCCGGCAGGATCGAGAAGGCGTCGGCGAGAAGGCCGCCCATCACCGCAAGCCCGTCGAGGTTGCGCGAGCCGCTGTTGACCAGGCTCCATTGCCGCACCTGCGCCAGCATGGGTGCGGCGGCGGCCGCTTCCAGCGCCGCGCTGTGGGCTTCGAGCAAATTGCTCACCGGGCCAACAGACATCGGCTGCGGACCGGACGAAAGGACGATAGGCACGTCACAACAGGCGATCGCCCATTTCGCCCGTAAGATCGGCGATCGATTCCGCTTCGAAACTGGCAACCGGATAAGCGCAATAATCGGCGGCATAATAAGCGCTGGGGCGATGATTGCCCGATTGACCGAGGCCACCGAACGGCATGTTGCCAGCGGCGCCCGTCGTCGGCCGGTTCCAGTTCACCACCCCGGCGCGCGACTGAGCGAGGAAACGCTGCCACAATTCGGGATCATCGCTGAGCAGGCCCGCCGATAGGCCGAAGCTGGTGTCGTTGGCGGCAGCGATTGCCGCGTCGAAATCCGGCACGCGGACGATCTGGAGAACCGGTGCGAAGATCTCCGCATCGGGCACGTCGAGACCGGTCACATCGTACATTCCCGGCACCACGAAGGCCTCGCTGCGATCGAGCCGTTCGAAGGGCAGGAGCGTGCCGGCGCCCTGCGCCTTGAGCGCGGCGACCGCATCGATCGCGTTTTGCGCGGCACGGGCCGAGATGAGCGGGCCCATATAGGCTTCCTCCGCATCATCCCAGGCGCCGATCCGAAGGCGGGTGGCAAGGGTCTGCACCGCCTCGATCGTCGCATCGCCCTCGGCACCTTCGGGCAGGATCAGGCGGCGGGCGCAGGAGCAGCGCTGGCCGGTGGTGATGAAGGCCGACTGGACGATCGCCGCCGCGGAAATATCGGGATCGCCCCAGCCGATCAGCGGATTGTTGCCGCCGAGTTCGAGCGCGAGGATGACATGCGGACGATCGATCATCGCCCGGCGGAAATGCGCGCCGGTGCTCGCCGCACCGGTGAACAGCAGGCCATCGATGTCTGCCGCGATCAGCGCCGCTCCCTGGTCGCGACCGCCCTGGACGATCTGGAGCGCACCCTCCGGCACGCCGGCGTCGCGGAACGCCTGGACCATATGCTGGCCGGCGAGGGGGGCCTCTTCCGATGGCTTGAACAGCACGGTGTTGCCCGCCAGCAGCGCCGGGACGATATGCCCGTTGGGCAGATGGCCCGGGAAATTATAGGGCCCGAGAACCGCCATCACCCCGTGGGGCTTGTGGCGCAGCACGGCGCGGCCAAAGGACATATCGGCTTCTCGCGATCCGGCGCGCTCGGCCTGGGCAGCGATCGAGATGGCGACCTTGCCGATCATCGACCCAAGCTCGGCGCGGGTTTCCCACAGCGGCTTGCCGGTCTCGCGCGACATGTCGCGCGCGATATCGTCGGTCCGTTCCTTCAGGATCGCGGCATAGCGCTGGAGGATGGCGACCCGCTCCTCGACGGTGCGACCCGCCCAGCCTGCCAGCGCTTCCCGCGCGCGGCCGACCATCGCGGGGATCGCATCGACCGCCGCTTCCTCGCCTTCCCAGATGATCTGTCCCGTTGCTGGATCGATCGACCGCATCATTGCCTCACCCTTACCATGTCATCCGGCTTCAGGCGCAGCGCATCGATCGCGCCGGCGTCCAGGATCGCCTTGCCGTTGTCGATCCGGACCTTGGCCCGGATCGCGCGAAATCCCTCGATCGCGCCGGTCGAAACGAGCCGTTCGGGCGCGTCGGCCGTGTCGCCCCTGTCGATCGGCAGCACCTCGGTCCGGTCTACCGTCCGAATGCTGTCGCGCGGCACCGAATAGGTCGGGCCGCCATCGAAGATGTCGATCAGCCCGGATCCGCGGAAGCCTTCCTGTTCGAGCATCGCGCGGGCGGCCTCACCTTCAACATGGACCCGGCCGATCGCCTGCTGCGCAGCATCGTCGATCAACTCGACATAGATCGGGTGGCGCGGGGCGAGATCGAGGATGAACTGGCCGTCGGTCGACATGACCATGTGATCGGCTTCGTCGAAGGGGAGACGGAAGAATTTGCTGGCGACGCCTTCCCAGAACGGACAGATGCCGTCAGGCGCGAAATAGCCGCGAAGCTCTGCCATAACCGTCTCGGAAAAGCGCTGCCGCTCGGTCCCGATCAGCATGTAGCGCGAGCGGGCGAGCAGGCTGCCGGCGCCGCCCGACCGACGTTCGGGGCGGAGGTAAAGCGAGCCGACCTCGGTCCACCCCGAGCATTCGTTGACCAGCACAAGCGCCTGATGATCGAATCGGGTGTTGATGGCCGAGGAGAATTGCGCGAGCGTCATCACCCGGAAGGAAAAATGCGGGCGATTGACGCCGACCGCCGCGCGCACGCCGGCAATCCCTTCGATCCGACCGCTGTCGCTGTCTTCCAGCATCAGCGTATACCAGGCTTCGCGCGGTGCGATCGTGCCGGCGAAGCTCGCTTCGGACAGCGACAGGCGGTTGAGCAGCGTCGCCTCATCCTCCGGCAGGCTGGTGAAGCCGCGACCCGAGAGGATGGCGAGTTCCATGAGCGAGGCGAGATCGGCGGAGCCGGCGGGACGGACGATCAGCATCGGCCGGCCGGGGTCGTCATGGGGGGACAGACTATCATCGTCATCTTCTGCGCCATAAGCCCTCGGAGTTCAAACGCGGGCCAGCAGTGCATCGAGGGCGTCGTGCGCAGCCTCGGCGGCCGACCAGAGCGCCGGATCGGCCAGATCGTCGGCATCGATACGCTCGGGCCAATGGATTTCAACGAGGGCGCACAACGCTTCCCACCGCCGTTCGTCGAGCAGGAAACGCGGATCGATCGCTTGCCTCGCTACTGCGCCGACCGGGACCCGCAAGCGGAGACAGGCAGGGCCGCCGCCGTTGCGCATGCTTTCGCGCACATCGACGACGATGGCCTCGTTGATCGGATTGTTGCCGGCGATGATCGTCTCGATCGCTTTCCAGACACGATCGTTGTCGCGGGCCTCGCCCGGGAGCACGAGCGCCATTCCCCCTTCAGGCAGGGTCAGGAGCTGGGAGTTGAACAGATAGGAGCCAATTGCGTCGTCGAGCCCGATGCTGTCGACCTCGATTGCTATGAAGTCCGGGGTCGCGCGTTCGGCCGCTGCGAACAGGCCGGCCTTGTCCTCGAAGGCCGCGGCGTGGGCGAGCAGGACATGCTCGTTCGCGACCGCGACGACGTCATTGTGGAAGGCGCCGGCCTCGATTGCCGCCTGCGATTGAAGCGTGTGGAACGCGTCCGCGCCGGCAAGTCTCGCGACCGCTTCGCCCGCGCGGCGCGCCTGCCGTTCCGGATAGCGGCTACCGCGTGACGCGCCATGGACGAAGATGTTGAGCCCGCGCGCGCCATGGCGGGGAGTGATCCGCATATGATTGGCCGCACCCTCATCGCTGAAATGCGGCGTGCCCGGGAGCGGCGGATGAACCGCAAAATGGCGCTCGTCGGCAAAAATGGTGCGCAGCATCGCCCATGTGTCGTGCGCCTCGATGCTCCGGTGCAGCATCGTCGCCAGATTGGCGGTGACGAGATGAACCCGGCCATCGCCGCTATCCGGGGCTGCAATGACCGTCGCGGCGTTGGCTGCCCACATTGCGGAGGCCGAACAGGCGTTGTTGAACAGGATCGGATCCTCCGCCGCAGCACGCCTCAGCACCGAACGATCGTCGCCGCCGAAACCCAGGGCGCGCAATACGGAGAGGGCCGGGCGGCGGGGCGGCGGGATGAATCCCTGGGTCAGGCCGCGATCCATCAACCGCTTCATCTTGGCGAGGCCCTGAAGCGCAGCCGCGCGGGGTCGGGAGATCGCTCCGGCATTGCTGGCGCTGGCAATGTTGCCCGGCGACAATCCGGCATAGTTGTGCATCGGGCCGATCAGCCCGTCGAAATTGATTTCGGTGGCGGTCATAGCGCCAGATACCCGATCCGGTCGCCTTCGGACAGGCCCAGGACGGCCGCACTCACGGCATCCACCACCGCCTGGCCACCCGCTGCCTCGACCGATCCAACGGTGCAGCGGAAATCCAAACCGGTGCCGCGCGCGATCAGGTAATCGCGCAACACGTCATCGTCGGCCGTTCGTACGAACATCGCATGGCGAAGATTCCGGACCGCCTTGAGGTCGTCGATCATCGCGATCATCGTCGGCCCGGCATCGAAGATGTCCCGATACCCGTCGTCGCGAAAGCCTTCGTCGATCAATAGTGCGTGTGCGCCGCGGCCGTCGTCATGGACCCGGCCTATCGCGCGTTGCGCCTGTTCCGACAGCATGTTGACGTAGATCGGTGCACGCGGGCCGAGATCGGCGATGAACTGGTTGCCGGTGGTCGCGTTGATATGATCCGCCTCGGCGAAGGTCATGGCGTAGAAACGACCGCCGACCGCATCCCAGAAAGGCGAGTTGCCCCGATCGAGCCAACCCCGAAGGTCGGCGATCACACGGGCGCCATATCGGGCGCGATCGCACCCTATAAACATGTACCGACTGCGCGCGATCATCCGGCCATAGCCACCGCGACGAAGCGTCGGATCGATGATCAGCCCGCCGACCTCGGCACAATCCTCCAGGTCGTTCGTCAGGGTCAGAACGGGAAAGCGCGTCATGCGGCCGTCGATGCTCGATCTCTGCGTCGTATAGCTGACCCGGTAGCTGTAGAAAGGCCACTCGATCCCGATGCGCGGGAACACCATTCCGCACCCCCGCACCCGGCCTCCGACTTCGATGCCGAGAATGATCGCGCCGCCGAGTTCCTCGCCCGCCAGCAGGGCGTCGCTGCGCTCGATCCGCTCGCGCAGCACGCCGCGGTCGGAAGGCAGGTTGGTAAAACCGGGACCGGTCCCTTCGGCCAGTGCGAACAGGGCTTCGAGATCGTCGGCGCGGACCGGACGAATGCAAACGGATTCGGTTATGGACATGCAATGAGTTTCCATCGTTATCCGCTGGCTTTCAAGGGACTGTCGGCTATCGCGTGCGATCCAATGGGAAGATGGCTTGAACCCATGTGCAAAGCGTAGGAGGAGGGCGTGATGGCTCTGCCCGATCTGATGATGGTGCGAACCGTGCTGCCCTGGCTCGATATCGCCGGTATCGCGATCTTCGCGATCAGCGGTGCGCTCGCGGCCGCCCGGCGCGAGCAGACCATCGTCACCTTCGTTTTCTTTGCCGCGGTCACCGGCACGGGCGGCGGGACGGTGCGGGATCTTCTGATCGGGGCCCCGGTTTTCTGGATACACGACAATCTCGCGCTGGCGGTTTGCCTGTTCGCTGCGCTGGTGGTCTGGGTGACGCCGCGACGGATCTGGCCGGTCAAGGCACTCGAGTGGTTCGACGGCGTAGGGCTTGCGGCCTATGCGGTGTTCGGAGCGTGGAAGGCCCTGGCCTTCGGCGTACCTCCGCTGGGGGCGGCGGCTATGGGGGTGTTCACAGCATGTCTCGGCGGGATCATCCGTGACGTCCTGGCGGGCGAGCCGTCGATCTTGCTCCGCCCGGAGCTCTATGTGACGGCCGCCGCCTTGTCTGCCGGATTGTTTGTGATCCTCACGCTACTGGGAGCGCCGCTCCTGATAGCGGCGGGCGTCGCGGCACTCGCCGGATTTGCTCTCCGCGCGATCGCAATCCACCGCGGAATTGCCTTGCCAAGCTATCGCGACTGACCGTCGCATCACCCCACAGCCGTTCACCCACGCGTCATCTCCATTCCGCAACGGGAAGGAACCGCAGCCGTTACGGTGCGTAGACTGGTGGACAGTAAAGTGAGGAAGTGGTGATGCGTAACAAGATTCTCGCAACCTCGGCGGTGGCACTCCTGCTTGCCGGTTGCGGCCCCAAGCAGCTCGCTCTTCCCGGCGATCCGATCGACAAGGCAGCGACCTGTGCCGTCGTCAGCGCGGCCGAATCACGCGCGAACTCGCCGGGTGCGATGGGCGATCTCGACTTCGAGTCCCAGACCCGCATCCTTCATTACGCCATGCTGGCGGCGTCGGAGGGCGGCAATTTCTCCACCAAGACGGCCTCGGACGTGGTCGGCCGGATGGGCGAGGTGGAAAAGAAGATCACCGACGGCAAGTGGCAAGGGCTCGTTTCCGCATGCGACCAGGCCTATCCCGAGGTCAAGAAGGCCAGCGGTATCGAACTGCCCAAGGGAAAGTTCGATGCGGAACTGGGCTGCTACGCGCTGGGCGATTTTCTCGTAAAGACCGTCAGCACCAAGGATGCCAAGGCGCAGGAGCGCCTTTCAGGCCTGATGCAGATGCGGCGCGATCTTGATGGCCCGATCGGCACCGGGCTGAAAGCGCGCGGTGCGACCGACTATGAGCGGACGCTGCAGATCAAGCAGGATGCACTCGGCAAGATGACGAAGCTCGGTGCGCCGGCTGAGACGTCGCGCATCTGCACCAGTCGGTTCACCTGACACGCCACTTCAGAGGGAGATGGGGTCGGCCGGCGCTTTCGGCCGCTCTCCCAGATCCAGCTGGAAGATGCCGACATCGTGCCAGAGCCCGTGCTTGTGGCCGATCCGGCTGAGCAACCCGGCCTGGCGGAAGCCGAAGCGCTCGTGCAGCAGCGTGCTCGCGCTATTGGGTAGGGTGATTTTGCCGATCACCGTCTGAAAGCCCCGTGCCGTCAGGATCGTTATCAGATCCCCATAGAGCGCGGCGCCGATGCCTTGACGATGGCGGTCCGGTGCGACGTAGACGCTCGCTTCGACCGCCCAGCGATAGGCGGCGCGATCATAGAGCTTTCCAGCATAGGCATAGCCGACGACGACGACGTCATATTCCGCGACGAGGAACTCATGTCCTTGCTGGGCCGCGGCGATCCTGCCAGCCATATCTTGCTCTGACGGCGGATCGACCTCGAAGGTGACCGGACCGTTCAGGACATAATAAGCGTAAATGGCGGCAATGGCGGCAGCATCGGAATGCCGCGCCGGCCGTAGGCTCAGCGCGCCGCCCATGCCAGCAGACTACGGGCAGCGCTAATGTCCCGCGGACGGGGCGGGAGCGACGTCTTTGTACATTCGAGACAGCGCACCTGCACTGCCGGTCCCGTCAGTACGCTATGGGCATTGGCGAGCGCCGCGATCATCATGCTGTCGGGGCGACCGGCCATGGTGCCCCATAGATTGCGCGCATCGCTGCCGCTATTGTCGTCATCAGGGCCGACCACCGACTTTATCATTTGCTTCCATGGGTTCAGCGGCTGCTCGATATAGAGCGGTCGCACCTTCGCAGGATCCAGTTTCGCCAGCTTCGCCGCTTCGGCGATAGCGTCGTCGAGCGAACCGAAGCCATCGACAAGCCCGATCTGCCGCGCCGTGGTACCCGCCCAGACGCGACCTTCCGCGATTTCGCGCACCCGCTCGATCGGCAGCTTGCGGGACTGCGCAACCAGGCCGGTAAAGCGCCGATAGACGTCTTCGATCGATCCCTGCATCATTGCGTCGAACTGCGGCGAGGTGCCGCGGAAAACGTCGGGTTCGCCCGACAGAGGCGTTGTCTTGACGCCGTCGGCCGACAAGCCGAGCTTGGCGAGAGAGCCTTCGAACGTTGGCAATATACCGAAAACGCCGATCGAACCGGTGATGGTCGCGGGATCGGCGATGATCCGGTCGGCGGGAGTCGATATCCAGTAGCCGCCACTAGCTGCCAGACCGCCCATCGACACGACGACCGGAAGGCCGAGCCCCTTCGCCTGGAGAATGGCCGACCGGATCGCTTCTGCGCCCGTCACCGACCCCCCAGGCGAATCGACCCGAATGACGAGTGCCTTGATGCGCTTGCGGCCGAGTTCGTCGAGCAGGAGATTGGATATGGTCGTACCGCCAGCGGCTCCCGGAGGGGCCTCGCCGTCGACGATCTCTCCTGCCACGGTGAGCACGCCGATCGGCGTACCACTCGATTTTTCGGGATTCGCACTGGCCCAGCGATCCATCGGGATCGCCTTGTAGCCGTTAAGACTGGATCCGCCCGCAGCACCGGCAATTGCTGCAACCCGTGAGTTGAACGCGTTGCGATCGCCAAGCCGGTCGACCAGACCGGCGTTCACGGCAGCCTGCGACATCTGGCCATTCGCGGCAGCGACCATTGCGGCCGGTTCCGCGATATAGGGGGCGAGCTTCGCCTTTGGACGCGCCTTGCCCACATCCGCCATCCAGGTCGACCATAGCGAATTGGAAAGTGCGAGGCTGGCTTCCCGCGCCTCAGGCGACTGATCCGACCGCATGAACGGCTCGACCGCCGATTTGAAGGCGCCGACGCGATAGATTTTGGCGGTGATGCCGAGCCGATCCATCAGGCCCTTGTAATAGAGCCGCGAACCGCCGGGGCCGGTCAGGATCACGCCGCCGAGCGGGTTCAGCCAGATTTCAGTCGCATGGGCGGCCAGCTGGTAGCCGTCGTCGCTGTAGCCGGTCGCATAGGCATAGATCGGCTTGCCGGCGGCACGCGCCTTGTCGAGCGCGCGTCCGGCGGCGGCCAGGGTTGCCTGTTCGCCACCGGCGAAGGCGTCGAGATCAAGAACGATCGCCTTGATGCCGTCTGCGGTGGCGGCGGTCTGCAGCGATCGTTCGACGTCGCGAAGGCGGGTTTCGCGCGACATGCCGCTGTTGCCGGCGAGCAGCGTCAACGGATCGGTCTCCGCCGGCTGCTCGACCAGGGTGCCCTTGAGATCGATGACCAGTGCACCGGACCCCGGCGATGCGGTGTTCGGCTTGATGGACAGGGCCAGAAACAGCGTTCCGAAGAACATCAGCATCGCGATCAGGACGAGGGCGTCCTTGATCCCGACCAGCAATTTCCAGAGACCCCGAACCAATTTCATGATGCAATCATATCCCGCCTGTGTCGCTCACAGATAGGTGCCCGCTCGCCCTTCGTCCATGGGATCAGACCGGCGGATCAGGACTGATGCTGATTTTGCGAAAGGCTGACGTCGACGCCGATGTTGAGGACTTCATGGCCACCGCCGAGCCGCGCCCCGGAAATCGGCGCCGCGTCGCGGAAATCGAGTCCTTTGGCGACCCGGATATAGCGTCCGTCGGGACACATGTCGTTGGCGGGATCAAAGCCGATCCAGCCGAAACCGGGGACTTCGATCTCCGCCCAGAAATGGGGTGCCTGGCGATGGCCGAGGTCGGGATCGTCGCGGTAGATATAGCCGGTTACGAAGCGCGCCGGAAAACCCATCGCCCGCGCGGCCGAGATGAGGACGTGGGCAAGATCCATGTTACAGCCAGCCCGCGCAGTGAGAACCTCGTTGACGGGACGAACCTCGGCGCTGCGATGTGTCTTGCAAGTGAACAACCGATAGACGCGGGTGTTCAGCGCATGCATGCGGCTCAGTCCATCGCCGGCATCGGTGCCCAGGTCGTGCAGCAATTCGAAAATCTGCTCGCATGGCGCGGTCAGATCGGTAGACCGCGAATAGACGATCGAGGGCAGGGGTTCGAGTGCTCCGAACACTGCCCCGGCCCGATCCTCGGTCAGAACCTCGCCTGTCACCCGCAGCCCGACGCGTTCGACCGGGCCCGCCAAGTAGAGCATGGAGATGATATTGCCGAAGCCGTCGGTCGACCGCTTGAGCCGCGCATCGCAATCGACGTCTATGCGCCAGTTGGCGATGTTCTGGCCGATATGGCTCGATGGCGTCATCCGCAGCAACTGAACGACCCGCGCCTGTGGCTGGGTGAAGCGATATTCGGTCTGATGGTGGATCAGGAGGCGCATTTCATCCGAACCGGAACTGTTGCCCGACGGCATGGTGGATGCGCGTGTTTTCGTAAATGAAAGCGGTCAGCCATTCGTGCAAACCTTGACCGAAAATCGCGTCGATCGTCGTCCGCTCGAGCGCATTATGTCGCAGGCGGGCAAGCCGGTCTGCCTCGCTCTGCAACCCGGTCCGCTTGCCGATGGCATTGAGGTGCATGATTACTTCCTCCGACGAGGCGATCAGGGAGCGCGGAAGCTCCGGTCTGAGCGACAGCAATTCCGCGACCAGCCAGGGTTTCAGTCCCTCACTGTAAAGCCAGCGATAAGCGGTCACCGCAGAAACGGTGTGGAGGATCGTCGTCCATTGGTCACGATCGATCGGTCCGCCGACCTTTTCGCCCTCGGGAAGCAGCAGGTGGTACTTGACGTCGATCAGCCGCGCGGTGTTGTCGGACCTCTCCATGGCCGCCCCCAGGCCGATGAAGCTGTAAGCTTCGTTCCGCAGCATGCGATGCAGGGCGCCTTCGAAACCGCGCGTTTCGGCCCGGATCTGCTCGACAATACCGAGCGTGGACTGACTGTCGCCGGTCGACGCACGTCCACGAAGTCCGAGCCAGGCGCGGTTGATCGCTTCCCACGCGTCGCGGCTCAATGCTGTGCGCACCGACTTTGCATTGCTGCGCGCAGCATCGAGACAAGAGCGGATCGAATTCGGGTTGCTGGCGGACAGCGTCAGATAGCGGCTGATCGCCAAGGGCGAGCGGGTTTCCCCGGTCAGGGTGAACGCCTTGTCTGCGGCCGCCACCATCAGCGCGCTGTCCCAAGCCCCCTGACCGGCGGGACGGGCGGACAATGCGTCGAGCCGGATCGTCGCTTCGATCAGGCGGGCGGTGAACTCGGCGCGCTCGACATAGCGACCGATCCAATACAGCGAGCTGGCGGTGCGCGAGAGCATCAGGCCCGATCCTCCGGCCCGACGAGGATGAGACTATCCTTTGTGCCGCCACCCTGACTCGAATTGACGACAAGCGATCCTTCGCGCAGCGCGACGCGGGTGAGCCCGCCGGGCGTTATCGTCACGCCCTTGGCGCCCGACAGGACGAACGGCCGGAAATCCACATGGCGCGGCGCCACCCCATTTTCGGTCAGCGTCGGCACCGTCGACAGGGCCAGAGTGGGTTGGGCGATGTAGCGATGAGGCTCGGCGATCAATGCGGCGCGGAAGTCTTCGATCTGCGCCTTCGTTGCGGTCGGACCGACGAGCATCCCGTAGCCGCCCGAGCCATCGACCAACTTCACGACGAGCTTGTCGAGGTTGTCGAGCGTATATTTCAGCGCGCCGGCTTCACGGCAGCGATAGGTCTCGACGTTGGGCAGCTTGGCGTCGCCACCGGAATAATATTTCACGATCTCCGGCATGTAGCTATAAATTGCCTTGTCGTCGGCGATGCCTGTGCCCGGCGCGTTCACCAGCGCGACGTTGCCCGCCATATAGGCCGCTATAAGGCCGGGCACGCCCAGCATCGAATCCGGACGGAATACCAGCGGATCGATGTAATCGTCGTCGATGCGGCGATAGATGACGTCGACCTGGACGCGGCCCTCGATCGTCCGCATCCACACCTTGTCGTCATCGACCTCGAGATCGGCGGCCTCGACGAGTTCGATGCCCATCGAATCGGCGAGGAAGCTATGCTCGTAGAAGGCCGAGTTGAAATGGCCCGGGGTCAGCAACACGCAGGTGGCGCCCGCGCCCTGATTGCGCGGCGAAACCGATTGGAGGGTTTCCAACAGGGAATCGGGATAGGAATCGATCGGAGCGACGTCGTACTGCTCGAACAGTTCGGGACAAAGGCGCAGCATCGCCTCCCGGTTCTCCAGCATGTAGGAGACGCCGGACGGCGTGCGGGCATTGTCCTCCAGCACCCAGAAATCGTCGGGGCCGGTGCGCACCAGATCGATGCCGCAAATATGAGAAAAAACGCCATGCGGCGGTCTGGCCCCGGCCAAAATCGGCCGAAACTGAGGATTGGAGAGCACGAGCTCCTCGGGAACCACCTTGTCGGCCAGGATCCGGCGTTCGCCATAGATGTCGGCCAGGAAGGCGTTGATCGCCTCGACCCGCTGGACAAGCCCGGCGGAGAGATTGCTCCATTCGCGCGCTGTGAAAACACGGGGAACGATGTCGAAGGGAATGATGCGTTCTGCAGATTCCTCTTCGCCATAAACAGCGAAGGTGATGCCCAGTTGGCGAAAAGCGGTCTCGGCAGCCTTTTGTCGGCGGTCGAGCTCGGCAGGCGGGGTTGTTTCAATCCATTCGGAGAGCTGAGCGAAATCGGGACGGCCCGCCGGATCGCCCGGTGTGCCACGGATTTCGTCGAAAGCGCCTGTACCCGCCATACCGCTCCGTCTTCGTCTTCATCGACATGTTGATGGTGCAACGCTTCGCTGCGCTGCACAAGAGGCTTTGCGAGAGCATGTTGCGATTGCTGCAAACCGGCCCCCGCTGATCCAAACGCCGCGCGATCTTTGGCGTTCCGTCACAATATGTTGCGGACCGCCCTTGCCGGATCTCGACGGGAATTATCGGCTCGCGGATCAGCGCGACGGACGCTTCCGCGCGTGATGCCGAGGCGGATCATCCCGGCTTCACCTTGCCCAGATACGTGGAGAGCCTGTTCTTCGTGAGGCCCCGCGCGCGCGACGGATTGAGCATGTCATAGACGACCGCGTTCTCCAGAACCTTCTGCACATAGCCGCGGGTTTCCGCGAAAGGGATCGCCTCGATCCAGTCGATCACGTCGACGCCGGCCAGCCGCGGATCACCATTGGCGCGGATGAACTTGTTCACATTGCCCGGACCCGCATTGTAGCTGGCGATGGCGAGCACATAATTGCCGCCATAATAGTTCAGCATTCGATCGAAGAAGGACGATCCGAGGATCACGTTATAGTCGATCTCCGCAAGCTTGGCGGGATCGTAGCCAAGTCCGACCTTGCCGGCCTGCTCGCGTGCGGTGGCGGGCATGAGTTGCATCAGGCCGCGGGCGCCGGTGCGGCTCGTTGCCTGGCGGTCGAACTGGCTTTCCTGTCGGCTAATCGCGTGGATCAGGGTCCAGTGGCTGGCCATCGCTGTCGGAACCGGGACCTCGGGAAAGCCGATCCGCAACGGATCGGTCGTACCGCTCGTGCGCGCAGCACGCGACACCATCACGCCGAGGTCGGGCCGATTGATCGACTTGGCGAGTTCGCCCGCCAGCACATGATCGCTATCGCTCTTCGCGTTGGCGGCTATCAAGCGGATGAAAGCGGTCTGGTCCTGCCATTGGCCGCTGCGGCCGAGCAGTCGGGCGGCCCGCACCACTTCGCTCGCCTCGAAGCCGGCCCGCTCTTGTTGTGAAACCGTATTGCGGGGCGGTTCGGGCGGAATAGCGAGCTCCCGACCGAGCCTTTCGGAGGCCAACTGGCCGTAGAACTGATCGATATGGCGCGCGGCCTGGTTGAGATAGCTCGTCGCCCAGTCGGGTTTGCCGCCGCGTTCGGCTGCACGGCCGGCCCAGTACGAGCCCTTGGTCTGAGTGCCGGGAGTCTGCGCCGCGCGCGAATAGCGGTCGAACATGATGACCGCGTCGTCGTAACGGGCGATCTTCTGAAGCGCCACCGTGCCGGCCAGCCACATCAGGCTGGTATAGTCGTCCCGCTCGACGAAAGGACGGTCCCGGATGCGGGTGCCGGGCGGGAACGCCTGTTCGGCATGTTTGGCGATCGCCAGCGCGACGTCATATTGCTGGTCGGCATTCGCCGCCTGAGCGAAGCTCAGCAGGTTGTTGAGGAAATAGGCGGTGTCGAAAGGCGGGCTGGTGAGGTTGCGCGACTGGCCCAGCCAGATTCGTGCCCCCATGCTGTCGCCGCGATCGCGCAGGAAACGGGCGCGTTCGAGCATGTAACCCGGATCATGGTTCACCGCATCGCCGGCGGCGGCGATCCGGACGGTCACATCCGGATCGTTGCGCACCAGAGCGAGCCGCGCCGCGTACAGCGCGCGCTTTTCCGGCGAGACGTTCTCGATCTGGCGCGCGGCGGCGGTCGTGGCCCGATCAAGCAGCAATCTTTCCATTCGCCGATCATGATCGGCGCGGGTCATGCTGGCGCCGAAGCGTACCATCAGGCGGGTTTCGTCCTGCTGGGATAGCCCCTTGGTGACCCAGGCTGCTGCGGCGTTGGTTCGCGCTTCGGTCGTGCGACCCGTAGCGGCGAGCGCCTCGGCATAGCGCGTCTGACCGGCGGCGGTCAGCGGAGCGAACCGGGTGAAGAAGGCGACGACGAGGCCGCGGTCGTAATTATCGGGATCGATGCGTCGCTCGGCCGCCCGCCGCATCGCGCTTTCGCTCGGCCAACCGGGATGGGCGATCAGGAACGCGGCATAGTCCTGAAAGGGCAGCGAATCGCTCTGCTGCAACCGCCGCCACTCGGTGACCACGCCCTGCAGCACATCCTCGCGCCAGGCCGGTGCGCCGGGGGCGGGGGAGGGCGTGCCATTTTGCCCCTGCAATTCGGGCGCAATCGTCGCGGCAAGCGCGGCGGTCGACGCCAAAAGCGTAAGGGCGGTAAAAAGACGGCGGGACCGGCTGGACAGGAAAGGGTACCCGAACCTATTGGGCGCAGTCGTTTCTCGGACGAGCTTCATTTGGCCACTATGGCCTGACAAGTCGTCGAGGTGAAGGGAGCGTGTGATGTTCAGTGGGTCGATACCAGCCCTGGTGACGCCGTTTCGCGACGGGGCGTTCGACGAGAAACTGTTCCGTGGCTTTGTCGACTGGCAAATCGCGGAGGGATCCAGCGCGCTCGTTCCCTGTGGCACGACGGGCGAGAGCGCCACGATGTCGATCGAGGAGCACAACCATGTGGTCCGCGTCTGCATCGAGCAGGCGGGCGGCCGCGTGCCCGTGATCGCCGGCTGCGGTTCGAACGATACCGTCGTTGCGCTCGAGCATATGAAGGCCGCACAGGCCGCCGGAGCCGATGCGGCGCTGGTTGTCCTGCCCTATTACAACCGTCCCAACCAGGATGGCCTGATCGCCCATTTTCGTTACCTGGCGGATCACTGCAGCCTGCCGATCGTCGTTTACAACGTGCCCGCCCGCACGGTGACCGACATCCTCCCGGAAACGCTGGGCAAGCTGGCTGAGATCGACACCATCGTCGGAATCAAGGATGCCAGCGGCAAGGTCGAGCGCGTATCGGCACAGCGCCTGTATTGCGGTCCGGAATTTTGCCAGGTGTCGGGCAATGACGACATGGCACTGGGCTTCATGGCCATGGGCGGCAGGGGCTGCATCTCGGTGACAGCGAATGTGGCGCCTGGTTTATGTGCGCAGTTCCAGAAGGCCTGCCTCGATGGTCGGTGGGCCGATGCGCTGGCGTTTCAGGACAAGCTGTTCCCGCTGCATGCCGCGCTGTTCACCGACGCGTCCCCGGGCCCGGTCAAATATGCGCTGACGCGCACCTTCCGCGATTTTCCACCGGATATTCGCCTGCCGATGACCTGGCCTTCGGAAGCCAGTCGCCTGGCGGTCGATGCGGCACTTGCGCATGCAGGGGTGGTGTGAACATCGCGTCCTTGCGGGCCCGAGTGCGGATGAAATCAGACGCCGTGGGTTGCGTGCGTCGGGAAGAATCCTACTTTGTCATCCAGTGGGCGATGATGATATCGCACCATATCCGCCGTCCACATCCCCTATCCCCACCTGTTCGCGGGTGGGCTGAAAGAAAATAATGGCCCGCCCGCGTCCTGTAGAATTCGACAAGAAAAAGGTGGTTGCCGAAAATCGGCGAGCGCGCTTCGACTATTTCCTCGAGCAGTTCTTCGAGGCGGGGATCGCCCTCACCGGGACCGAAGTCAAATCGCTGCGCTTCGGCGAGGGGTCGATCGGCGAGAGCTATGCCGAGGTGAAGGACAATCAGGTCTGGCTGGTTAATTCCAACGTGCCCGAGTTCAGCCATGGCAACCGGTTCAACCATGAACCGAAACGGCCACGCAAGCTGCTGCTGCACGGCCGCGAGATCGACAAGATGCGCAACGGCGTGTCTCGCGAGGGCATGACGCTGATCCCGCTGTCGATCTATTTCAACGCCCAGGGCAGGGCGAAGGTCGAGCTGGCGCTGGCCAAGGGCAAGAAGCTGCACGACAAGCGCGACACCGAAAAGGCTCGCGACTGGAAACGCGAGCAGCAGCGGCTGCTCCGCGACCGGGGCTGAGGCCGGTGTTCGACAGCATCGGCAGGTGGTGGCGCAAAAATGCCCCGACCCGCGAATCGCTGGAGGACGTGCGCTGGCTGCGTCCCTTTGCCCACCGCATCCTCGAACCATCGCTGTGGCGCTTCACCCGCAGATCGGTGCCGCGGGGCGTAGCACTGGGCCTGATCGTCGGGCTGTTCCTGATGATACCCGGGTTGCAGATCATCGGCGCGGCGCTGCTGGCATTGCCGTGTCGCGCCAATGTGCCGATCGCAGTGGCGATGACGTTCCTCAGCAATCCCGCGACGACGCCCTTCATTCTCTATCTGTCGATCATCGTCGGCAACCATTTCATCCATTCGGCGGTCGACGTCGGCACCGTTATGACGATGATCAACCAGGGCGCGAGTCTGGGCGAGTGGGCGTCATGGCTGGCGTCTTCCGCCGCACCGGCTCTCATCGCGGGTCTGTTCGTGATATCGGTCGTTACCGCTGCGGTCGGATATCTGTTGTCGAGCTGCATCTGGCGGACGTGGGTGTCTCACAAATGGACGCTGCGCGAACGCCACCGGATGGAAGACGCCGCCAACCAGCGGGAGTGAGCCGACGGTTTCGCAACATGGGATAGCCGATCGCTTCAATCTTCGATCAGCCATCCGCTTGACGTAGCCGGGAAGGTCGCTGATCAAGCGCGCATGGTCACGCTGTTCCCCGCTGCCCCGATGTCCGCGAGTACGGGCCGCTTCGCGCTCAACCTGCTGCTCGGCGTGCTGATCTTCATCGCATCGATCGGCATGGCCGGGATGATCTGGGGGGCGACCGACAATCTGCTGGTCGCCGGACTGTTCATGCTCGCCTTCGCGTTGGGAATCGGCATGATCATGCTGGTCGCCATGATCCGCGCGCAGATCCAGACGCGTCCGCTGCGCCAGCTCGACATGGAACTGGTGCTTGGTACGATCGAGGACTCTATGTCCGGCGTGGCGATCACCGGGCCGAACGGCCAGCTCGTCTGCGCCAATCGGCAGTATGAAGCCTGGTTTGGGGGCCTTCCGACCCCGCCCGACCTGCCGCTCGATTCGGCGGCAAGGATGCAGCTTTCATCGGCCGCGCTTGCCGCCAAACGCGACGGCCGAGGCCAGATCGCCAAACTGTCGACCGACCGCGGCCTGATCGACGTGATCGTCCGCTGCGCCGGCAATGGCGACGATCATCTCGTCTGGCGGTTTCGCCGGTCGAGCGACTTCGACAGCCTTGGCGATATCATGCGGATGTTAAGCAGCGATATTGGACGGCGGATCGGAAGCGCCGGCGTGATGACTGCGCTGGTCGACGGCAACGGCATCGGCATCGTCGGCAATCGGGTCTTCCTGCAACGGGCGCTGGGGTCGGCCGATGCGCCGAGTGCAGGGTGGTCCTTTGCCGACTTGCTGCGCAGCGACGGCGATGTGATCCGGCTTGCCGCCGATCCGACGACGGCCGATCCGGTCCGTTTGATCCAGATTCCGCTCGACAATCAGGGCGCTGCGGACGCGACGCTGTTCCTGTTGCTCGACGAGCCGTCGCGCAGCGGGGATGATGCCCGGCCGGTCGCGACCGGCGATCTGCACGCATTGCTCGGCATGCTGCCGATCGGTCTGGCGGTGGCGGAGCGCGATGGCCGCGTACTGTTCATGAACGCGTCCTTCCGTCGCGCCGCCGGCTTGGGACCTGATGAAACGATCGTCTATCCGAGCGACCTGGTGATCGAGGACGACAAGGCCGCCGTTTCCGACGCCGTCCGGCGTTTTTCGGCCGGACGCGGGTCTGCGAGCGATCTTTCGGTCCGTCTGAAGGAACGGACCGAGGAGAATGTGTCGCTGACGATCGCGGCCGCCAAGGGCCTGGGCAAGGCATCGGTGCTGCTCAGCCTGAAGGATAACAGCGAGGAGTCGAAGCTCAAACGGCAGGTCGCCCAGGCTATGAAGATGCAGGCGGTGGGGCAGCTTGCCGGCGGCGTCGCGCATGATTTCAACAACATCCTCACCGCGATCATCGGCCACTGCGACCTGATGACGATGCGCCATATTCCGGGGGACAGCGATTATGACGACATCCAGCAGATCAAGCACAACTCGAACCGCGCGGCGGCGCTGACCCGCCAATTGCTGGCCTTCTCGCGGCAACAGACGCTGCGCCCGCAGATATTGCAGCTTCCCGACGTCATCTCGGAAATCTCGAACCTGCTGAAGCGGCTGCTGGGCGAGACCGTGCAACTCGACGTCAGCCACGGCCGAAATCTCGGCACGGTCCGCGCCGATCCGGGCCAGCTTGAGCAGGTGATCGTCAACCTCGCGGTCAATGCCCGCGATGCGATGGCCGCTGGCGGCACCCTGAAGATACAGACTTATGCCGTCTCGCCCGCCGACGTCCGCCGGCTCGGCATCGAGATCATGCCGGTGACCGAATATACCGCAATGAAGGTGATCGACACCGGTGACGGCATTCCTGCCGAGAATCTCAACAAGATCTTCGAGCCCTTTTTTACCACCAAGGAAGTGGGCAAGGGCACTGGCCTCGGTCTCTCCACCGTTTACGGTATCGTCAAGCAAACCGGTGGCTTCATCTTCGCCGACAGCGAGGTCGGTGTGGGGACTAGCTTCGTCATCTACCTGCCGGTTCATGAAGCCCCCGCCATGGCCGCCGTCGCGCGCGTGCCGGTGAAGGAGGTTAGCGCCGAACTGTGGGGCACGGGCACCATTTTGCTTGTTGAAGATGAAGCCATGGTCCGCGCCGTCGCGGAACGCGCGCTGGCGCGGCAGGGTTACAAGATCCTCACCGCCACCAATGGAGAGGAAGGGCTCGAGATGCTCGAATCGCTGGACCAGACGATCGATCTCGTCATCTCGGACGTCGTGATGCCAACGATGGACGGTCCGACCATGGCGCGCGCCGCGCGCGAGATGCGCCCGGACCTGCCGATCATCTTCATGTCGGGCTATGCCGAGGAGCAACTGCGCAAATCGATCGACCTCGATAATATCGGATTCCTCCCCAAGCCTTTCTCCGTTCAGCAGATCGGCCAGGCCGCGCGTGAGGCGCTGGCCGATCACGCTCGTACGGAATCCGTCGTAGAGTAGAGAAGCCGTCCCGAGTGGGTGGCGACCTAGCCAGAACAAAACGGAAAGTTCACCCCTTGTTCTTGTGGAACATTTAAAGTACAAAAGTTCCAGTTTGAGGTTTCGGGCAACCCGATCTACGAGGGACTGAACGCATATGTCAGCGCAATTGAAGCTCATCGGATCCGCAAGGGAAGCAGCGAATATGGATAGGCAAAAGGCCCTTGAAGCCGCCTTGGCGCAGATTGATCGCGCCTTCGGCAAGGGCTCGGCGATGAAGCTTGGCAGCCGTGAGACGATGCAGGTCGAGGCAATCTCGACCGGCTCGCTCGGGCTCGACATCGCGCTCGGTATCGGCGGTCTGCCCAAAGGCCGGGTGGTCGAGATTTTCGGTCCGGAAAGTTCGGGCAAGACCACGCTGGCGCTTCATGCAATCGCCGAGGCGCAGAAAGCGGGCGGTACCGCGGCGTTCATCGATGCCGAGCATGCCCTCGATCCGGTCTATGCCAAGAAGCTGGGCGTCAACATCGACGAACTGATCGTCTCGCAGCCGGATACCGGCGAACAGGCGCTCGAAATCACCGATACGCTGGTTCGCTCGAATGCGATCGACGTGCTGGTGATCGATTCGGTCGCAGCGCTTGTGCCGCGCGCCGAAATCGAGGGCGAGATGGGCGACAGCCATGTCGGCCTTCAGGCCCGGCTGATGAGCCAGGCGCTTCGCAAGATCACGGGTTCGATCAGCCGTTCGAAGTGCCTGGTGATCTTCATCAACCAGATTCGCATGAAGATCGGCGTGATGTACGGCTCGCCGGAAACCACGACGGGCGGCAACGCGCTGAAATTCTACGCCTCGGTCCGTCTCGACATCCGACGTACCGGCGCGATCAAGGATCGCGACGAGGTCGTCGGCAATGCTACTCGCGTGAAGGTCGTCAAGAACAAGGTCGCACCGCCGTTCAAGCAGGTCGAGTTCGATATCATGTATGGCGAGGGCGTGTCGAAGGTCGGCGAATTGATCGACTTGGGCGTCAAGGCAGGCTTCGTCGAGAAGTCGGGTGCCTGGTTCAGCTATGACTCGGTCCGCATCGGCCAGGGCCGTGAGAATTCGAAGACCTTCCTTCGTGAAAACCCCGAGCTCGCCAACAAGCTCGAGGCGGCGATTCGCGGCAAATCCGAAGATGTCGGCGAGGCACTCATGGCGGGACCGTCCGAAGATGACGATATCTGAGGATCGGCGGATGGTGGCGAAGCTCAATTATTTCGAGCTGCCGGTCGGCGACACAGCCGCATCGAAGACCTTCTTCGAGAAGGCCTTTGGCTGGTCGCTGACTGCGTTCGGTCCCGATTATGCCGCGACGATGGGACAGGCGGGGAGCGATATCGGCCTGAACGGCCATGTCGAGGATGCCATCGCAGCACCCTTGGCGGTGATCGAAACCGACAACCTCGAAGCTGCGCTGGCCTCGGTCGAGGCGGCGGGCGGGAGAGTCACCCGTCCGATCTTCGCCTTTCCGGGCGGCCGCCGCTTCCACTTCTGCGAGCCTTCGGGTAACGAACTGGCCGTCTATGTGAACGAGCCGGGCTGACGGGTTTGCCCGGGGCTCGCTCCGGGAGGGACCTGCCATGGCGATCATCGTCCACCATCTCGAGAACTCCAGGTCGCAGCGTATTCTCTGGATGCTCGAGGAGCTCGACCTTCCTTATGAGGTCAAGCGCTACGAGCGTAACCCAAAGACGATGCTCGCGCCGCCCGAGCTCAAGCGGATTCATCCGCTCGGCAAATCCCCCATGCTCGAGCATGACGGCCGGATCGTCGCCGAGACCGCGACGATCATCTGGTATCTGGTGGCACTTTCCCATGGCAAGCTCGGCCCGCCCGATGATACCGATGCCGCGCTGCGCTGGCGATATTTTCTCGACTATGCCGAGGGTTCGCTGATGCCACCTTTGTTGCTTTCGCTGGTGATCGGCAGAATGGGGCCATTCGGTTGGCCGGCCAAAGGCTTCGTCACCAAAATGGCGATGACCCATATCGACTATGTCGAAAGCGAACTGAGCCGACGCCCCTGGTTCGCGGGGAGCGAATTCAGTGCCGCCGACGTCATGATGAGCTTCCCGCTCGAAGCCGCGCGCCAGCGCCTCAAGCTCGACGGCCGGCGGCCGTCGATCGTCGAATGGCTTGATCGCATCCATGCGCGCCCGGCTTATCAGACCGCGTTGGAGAAGGGCGGGCCCTACGCCTTTGCGTGACGAGGGAGGAGCGCGCCGGGGAAGAAACGCATGGATATTCCCGACTTCATGATCACCAATTTGCGGAACGCGAAGCGACCCATCTGGCTTAAATTCTCTCGTGCCCGGTCATGGCAAGAAAACGGCCGATATGGAGCCGTCGCCGAACCGCTTGAGAAGCGGCCTTCTCTCGCCTAAGTCCCCCTCATGACATCGACCAACGACATCCGCCGCTCGTTCCTCGACCACTTTGCGAAGGAGGGGCATGAACTCGTGCCTTCCGCACCGCTGGTGCCGCACAACGACCCGACCCTGATGTTCGTCAATGCGGGCATGGTGCCGTTCAAGAACGTGTTCACCGGCCTGGAGAAGCGTGCCTATTCGACCGCGACGTCCTCGCAGAAATGCGTGCGAGCCGGCGGCAAGCACAATGATCTCGACAATGTCGGCTACACCGCGCGGCACCACACCTTCTTCGAGATGCTCGGCAACTTCTCATTCGGCGATTATTTCAAGGAACGTGCGATCAGTCTCGCATGGAACCTGATCACCGGCACCTGGGCGATCCCGGCCGACAGGCTGACCGTCACCGTCTATCACACCGACGACGAGGCGTTCGCGCTGTGGAAGAAGATCGGCATTCCGGAAAGCCGGATCATCCGCATCCCCACGTCGGACAATTTCTGGTCGATGGGCGACACCGGCCCCTGCGGTCCCTGTTCCGAGATATTCTACGATCATGGCGACCACATCCCGGGCGGTCCTCCGGGCAGCCCTGACGAGGATGGCGACCGGTTCGTCGAGATCTGGAACCTCGTGTTCATGCAATATGAGCAGATCGACAAGGAGACACGCGTCGACCTGCCCAGACCGTCGATCGACACCGGCATGGGGCTGGAGCGCGTCTCGGCGGTCCTGCAGGGCGTCCATGACAATTACGACACCGACACTTTCAAGGCGCTGATCGCGGCCTCCGGCGAGTTCACGAAGACGGCGATCGATGGCGCCAACAAGGCGTCGCACCGTGTGATTGCCGACCACCTGCGTGCGGCGGGCTTCCTCGTCGCCGACGGGGTACTGCCCGCGAATGAGGGGCGCGGCTATGTGTTGCGAAGGATCATGCGGCGCGCGATGCGCCATGCCCACCTGCTCGGCGCGGCCGAGCCGCTGATGTACCGGCTCGTACCGAGCCTGGTCGCCGAGATGGGCGCTGCTTATCCCGACCTCGTCCGGGCGCAGCCGCTGATCGAAGAGACTCTGAAGCTCGAGGAAACCCGTTTCCGTCAGACGCTCGCCAATGGCCTGCGCCTGCTCGACGAGGCCACGGGCGGCATGAAGGCGGGCGATGTCCTGCCGGGGGCCGTGGCCTTCAAGCTCTACGATACTTTCGGTTTCCCGTATGACCTGACCGAGGATGCGCTGCGCGCCCAGGATCTCGGCGTCGACCGTATCGGTTTTGACGCGTCTATGGCCGAGCAGAAGGCAGCTGCGCGCGCCGCGTGGAAGGGGTCGGGCGAAAAGGCCTCCGACGAGGTCTGGTTCGACCTCGCCGACGAATTCGGCGGCACCGAGTTCACCGGCTATGTGAGCGAGGAAGGCGACGGGCAGTTGCTGGCGATCGTCAAGGACGGCAAGCGAGTGGATAGCGCCGCGGCCGGCGACGAAGTGGTGCTGGTCACCAACCAGACGCCTTTCTACGGAGAGAGCGGCGGCCAGATGGGCGACGCCGGCCGGATGACCGGCGACAATGGTCTGGACATCGAAATCAGCGACACCGCCAAGCCGCTCGGGCGCGTTCACGCTCATCGCGGCAAGCTGCTGAACGGATCGGTCAAGACCGGTGATGCCCTCCATCTCGTCGTTGATGCCGACCGCCGCGCGCGTATCCGCGCCAATCACTCGGCGACCCATTTGCTGCATGCGGCCCTGCGCAACCGGCTCGGTGGCCACGTCACCCAGAAGGGCAGCCTCGTCGCAGCCGACCGCTTCCGCTTCGACTATTCGCACCCCAAGCCGCTGACTGCCGAGGATATCGCAGTGGTCGAGGCCGAGGTGAATCGCCACATCCGCGAGAATGAGGATGTCACCACGCGATTGATGACACCCGACGCCGCCATCGAGGCCGGCGCGATGGCGTTGTTCGGC
The DNA here is from genome assembly GCA_040387595.1 of Pseudomonadota bacterium. Taxonomy (GTDB): domain Bacteria; phylum Pseudomonadota; class Alphaproteobacteria; order Sphingomonadales; family Sphingomonadaceae; genus Rhizorhabdus. Next base: position 803,659 of record JAZKDN010000002.1, on the reverse strand, counting down.
GAGAAATATGGCGATGAGGTTCGCGTCCTGTCGATGGGTAAGGCTGACGTCCGCAACTATTCGGTCGAACTGTGCGGCGGCACGCATGTGTCCGCATTGGGCGACATCGCGCTGTTCAAGATCATCTCCGAGGGCGCGGTATCGAGCGGAGTCCGCCGGATCGAGGCACTGACGGGCGAGGCCGCGCGTCAGTGGCTCAACCAGCGCGACGAAAAGCTGAAGGAAGCCGCCGCCGCGCTCAAGACCGCGCCCGATGACGTGCCGGCGCGCATTGCCGCACTGGTCGAAGAGCGTCGCAAGCTCGAGCGTGAGCTGGCCGAAGCGAAGAAGGCGCTCGCGCTCGGCGGCGGTGGCAAGGCCGAGGCCGCCGGTCCCGAGGATATCGCGGGCGTGAAGTTCCAGGCGCAGGTCGTAGCGGGCCTTGATCCCAAGGGCCTGCGCGGGCTGGTCGACGAGGCGAAGGCCTCGCTCGGGTCCGGCGTGTCGATGATCGTCGCGGTCAACGAAGGCCGGGCGAGCGTCGCGGCCGGCGTCACCAGCGATCTGATCGACCGGATCAGCGCCGTCGAGCTCGTTAAGGTCGCGGTGGCGGCGTTAGGCGGGCAGGGCGGTGGTGGCCGTCCCGACATGGCGCAGGGCGGCGGGCCTGACGGCGACAAGGCAAATGACGCTGTCGCGGCCGTGCGGGACATGCTGGGCAAGGTCGCCGCCTGAACCAACCTCGTCGCGCCGTGGGTCGGTGACCGACGTCAGCGCTCCATTGCGCGGGCGACTGCCGCCTGGCGGGTCGAGACACCGAGCTTGGTGTAGATTTTCTTCAGATGGAATTTGACCGTGTTGTCGCTGATGCCGAGGCGACGGGCGACGATCTTGTTCGATGCCCCCTCGGCGATATGGGCGATGATTTCCGCCTCGCGTTCGTTGAGCGCACTGGGATCGGTCCTGGCCGGCTGCGCCTGCACGACATCCGAGAGCCGTTGAAGTAGCGTCATCTCTGCCGGGCTGGCAGCGGTGCTGCAACGGGCGGCGAGGCCAATAACGGAAGCTCCGGCCATGGCGAAGGGCGAGAGCCACTGATCGGGCACCGCCCGGCGCAACGCCGCCTGAAACGCCGTATCGGCATCGATCGGCCGTTCCGCCTGTTCATGGGCGAGCGCTACCAGGATGAGGCCCTCTATCTCGCAGTCGAGATGATCCTGCGCGCGCCCTTCGGATGTCAGTTGTTCGGCCAGCTGCAACGCTTGCGTCGGATCGCCGTCCTTCAGGCTCAGCAACGAAAAGGCCTGTAGTGCCCGGCTGCGCGAACGCGATCCCGCAAGGGGGACCACGCCGGATATCACCCGCTTCAGTCCGTTCTCGTCCGCGCGCAGGCGCGCATCGTCGGTCCTGCCCGACCGCGCGAGATATCCCACTTCATGGGCATCGAGCAGCGGTTCGAACACGCTGGCGCCGCGCTGGCGCATCTGGCTGCGATAGCGATCGATCTGGTCGATGACACCATCGATGCCGAGACGTCGCCATGCCGCGTCCAGCATCACTTGCCAGCCAAAGGCATAATGGTCGAACCATGCCTCACCGATATCGAACTGGCCCAGGCCAACGGCGGCGAGATCCGCGGCGCTCAACCTGTAGTTCTGGTGGTAATCGACGATCGCCAGTCCCATTCGCGCCATGGCGCTCAACCCCGGATCCTGGATGCCGCTGGCCGCCTGCTGACGGCGGCGGGCAATTCCGCCGGCTTGTTTGGCGACCTGGTGCAGCACCCCACGCCCCTGCGCGATGAGGATGCGGTGCATTTCGAGATGCTGGAGCGCGAAGCTCTTCACGCCGTTGGCTTCGTAGAGCAGCGTGCAACTGTGCAGATCCTGATCGGCGAGGTCCATGCGACCCAGGAACTGGTCGACTACGAGGGTGGCATTGTGACACCACGCCCACATCAATGGCATGTCATGGGCGAGTTCGGTAATCCGCGCGCAGGTCGCGGCATGGTCTCGGTGCCGGCCGAGCATGTAGGTATCGAACAGGATTTCGAGCGCCCGGCCTTCGATCTCCAGCCGGCGCAGGTTGCCGTCGGGACTGCTGCTGTAATCTTCGGTGTCTGCGGCGATCGTCGCCAGCATCGCCCGGGCTTCGGTGAAGAGCCCGGCCTTGAAATGGACGAGGGAGGCCATCAACCGGATGCGCGGGTGTTGCGCCTGCAGCGTGGCCGGGATCTCGCGCAGCAACAGCCGGAGGTCGGCGGTGCCGTAGCTCAGGAAGAGCTCGACGAAGGCGAGCTCGGCAAAGCGTTCGAGAAAGCCATCGATCCGCCCGGCATCAACATAGTGCCGGGTGGCTTGAGGGTAATGACCGTTGCTCCAGAGCCACTCGGCGGCCCCTTCCCGCAACAGGCTCAGGCGATCGGCGCGGCGATCGAGCTCGCCATAAGCATAGGATGCGAGCAGGGGGTGAAGCCGATAGGCGTCGATACCGCCCGCTTCGGTGTGCTGGATAAGGGCGCCCAACTGTATCTTGGCCTGATTGAGCAGCGCGGCGCTGTCCGTCCGTCCCCGCATCGCGTCGGCAAGGGCGACTTCAACATAGTCGAGAAAGGACAGATCGATCAGAAGATCACGGCACTCTTCGGGGAGGCTGTTGAATACCTGTTCGGCCAGATAGTCGGCGACTTCCTCCACCCGGCCATTGAAGCCATCGAGCGTTCCCCGCTCGCCGCCGCGCCCGCGCCAGAGACGGTAAAGCTGGACGGCGGCGGGCCAGCCCTGGATCAGATCGGCGAAGGACACCAACTCAGGCGATGTCTCGGGGAGGGACAGCGATGCAGCCGTCTCCGCCAACGACAGCGCGAGATCGTCCGGATCGATGATGCGGACCAACCCTTGCATCCGCCAGGCGGACAGGGCCAGCGTCGGTTTGCGCCGCCCGGCAAGGAGCACATGGACGTCTGGGCCGATTCCCTCGAGCAGCGCCTCGACCAGGCGTGCGATCGGCGGGCAATCGATTCGCTCGAAATCGTCGATGATGAGGACGAAGGGCCCGCTTGCACGGTCGAGCGCGAGCAGAATGGCATCGAGCAGAGCGCCGACAGAAAGGCCGCCGATAACCTCCGGCTCGGTCGGGCAATCGAGACCCGATAGAGCGAGCGCCGCCGATACCATGCCGAGAAAGGCGACCGGTTCGCGCTCCTGTTCCGACGCACTATACCAGGCCCGTCCGATATCCTGATCGCCGAGCCGGTCCCACCACTGCGTGATCACGGTGGTCTTGCCGAACCCCGGCGGCGCGACGACAAGGGTCAGGGGATGATGCCGTGCGGCGGCCAGCGACCGCAAGACGGCCTCCCGCGGCAATTGGACTGCGCGTTGCTCGGGCGGCTGCAGGCGCCGCCTGGTGGCACGCTCGCGCGAAGGGATGCCGGCTTGCGAGGTCCACATGGAGCCAGACTAACCGGATTGTCGCGAATGTGGAAAAGGGAAGACGGGGCCTATGGCTCAGATGTCCTCGATCGGCACGAAATCTTCGTCGATGCCGAACATGCGCGGCCCCAGAACCTCGAGCCCCTGCGGGGATCGCAGCGCCGCATCGGCGCTGATTCCCAGCACTTTTACCCGCTGACCATAAGACAGCATTTCACCGGTCAGCGGTTCGCCGGATTCGCGGTCGAGAATGGTCAGAAGATCGGGAACGACGCAAAGCATTTTGCCATTGCGGCGTGCGATGAGAAATTCGTTCCGGATTTCGACGGTGCACTGGTCGTCGGGATTGTCGAGCGCCGCGATCCGCGCTTCGCCCCAATGCCAGCCGTCGCGGGTCTCGTGGCTGACGTCGATGATCTTGCCGTCGAACAGAATCTTGGCCATCCGCCCCTCCCAGCCACCGAAATAGGTGAGCAGATCGGCAAAGACGTCGCGGCTGTTCTGCCGGGCGAGCCTGATGGTTCGGCCGATCTCCAGCGTCTGGGTGATCGTGTTCAGGATCGCGGTCTCACGCGCCTGCTTGCCGGTCATCGGATAGAAAGCACCGAAAGCCATCGCCCCCATCGCCCCGGCCACCGAGCGCACCAGATCCTCGGCCATGCGGTCGCTGGCCGCTTCGAAGGTGGTGACATTGCCACTGTCGTCCATCATCAGCGCGGGCGTGACCGGACAACCGAAGATGCTGAAGGCGGTCATTTCGAGCTGTGGGACGGCACGGCCGATGCCGTCGGCATCGAGCACGGGCAGGCCGGAAATCGCCGACAGCGCCAGCGGGAACATCGAATTGGCCCCGCCGATTTCGGCGCTGATCAGCGCATCGATCCGGCGACCATAAAAGGTCTCTGCGCGGGCGAGCAGGCGGTGCAGCGTCTTTTCGGAAACGAGGTGCTCGATAATGACGCTGGGTGCGCCGACACCAGCGATCGATACCACGAAGGCGTCATCGGCAATCTCGTCGCAGCCTATCACCACGGGGCACTGCCCCTTGCGGATCTGCGCCCTTACGAACAGCTCCCCGACATAAGGATCGCCACCGCCGCCGGTGCCGAGAAGCACCGCGCCGCGCGCCATATCACGAATATCATCCAGGGTTTCCACGCGGTACATGGTCGTTCCTCTCAGGCCAGTTCGGCGATCGGGCCGACGGCGCGGACCCTTATCTGTGTCATTCCCGTGCTCATATGGGTCATGGGCAGTTCGAGAACCTCGACGATCTCGACCTCGTCTTCACGGGCGCCATTGGCGATCGCTGCGGCGATAGCCTGTTCCTTCGCCTGGGTCAGCGCACCCTCGCGGCCGAGTTTGGCGGTGTCGAACATCGCATCGACCCGGCCGGACACCAGTGCGATCGCGGCGCCCACCGCATTCGCCACCGCGGCATTCTCCGGCCGCAGCATTTCGGAGACCCCGGGCAGGTCGCGGCTGACGAGGATATGCCCGCCCCCGACGAGGATCAGCGGCATCGGCTGCGGACTGGTCTTCATCTGATCGATCGCATCGGCGATCTGGGCATGGATCGAGTCGAGCGCTGCGGTGATCGTGGCGTCGCCGACGTCGCCCAGCCGGGTTCCGTCGCCGATGTCTGCCTGCCCCGCAGCGACCGCGATATCGGTCGAGGTCAGCGTCGATCCGCCGAACACCCGAGCTTCCTCGCGAAGCCGGAAGCCGACCGATTGCGGGCCGACTTTCCATCCGCCGTCATCGGTCGGACGCACCAGGCTGCCACCCCCGACGCCGATCGACAGCGTATCGGGAATGCGGAAATTGGTGCGGACGCCGCCGATCATGTTCGCGGTCGTCGTCTCGCGCGGGAAGCCGCGGGAGAGGAAGCCGACATCGGTGGTGGTGCCGCCGATATCGGCGACGATCGCTTCCGAAAGGCCGGTCAGGAAGGCCGCGCCGCGCAGGCTGTTGGTCGGGCCCGCCGCGCAGGTCAGAATAGGATAGGCGGCTGCGGTGTCGGTGGTGATCAGCGTGCCGTCATTCTGGCTCAGATAGAGCGGAGCGGCGATGCCGAGATCAGAAATGGCCTGCTCCATCGATCGCACGACCTTCGCCGCGAAACCCGACAACATCGCATTGATGACGGCCGCATTTTCGCGGTCGATCAACCCCATGCCACCGACCCTTCCCGACAGGGTGATCCGGGCATCGGGAACGACCGAGCGGACGATTGCCTCCGACTTTTCTTCCAGATCGGGACGGATCGGTGCGAAGTTGGCGGAGATGGCAAAGGCGTTGATGCCGGCCTGCTGCGCATCCCTGGCGGCCGCGGCGATCGCTTCCTCGTCGAGCGGGGCGTAGTCCTTGCCGGTATAATAGGCGCCGCCGCCGACCATGTAGATGCGCGAGCCACAGCCGTCGGCGATGTCGTCGGGCCAACCAGCGAGCGGAGGGACGCCGTCGCCCTTGGGCAGAGCGACCCGGATGATCGCCACCGGTTCGAGATCGCGGCGCTGGACGAAAGCGTTCACGAATTGGGTCGTGCCGATCATCACGGCGCGGATCGGGCCGTCGAGCGCGCCTGCCTGCGCGAGCAGGTCGGTCACCGCGTTGACGACGCCGGTCTTGACGTCCTGGGTCGTGAAGCTTTTCACCGCGGCCATTACGTCGTTGCCGCGCATCAACACCGCGTCGGTATTGGTGCCGCCGACGTCGATGCCGATTCTATATCCGTTCATGGGGCAATCCGTGCAGAGGCGGGGCAGGGAGACGACGGGGTGCCAGCCCCGCCGTCATCCACCCGGCCGCGTTCAGAACTTGATGCGAGCTTCGACGCCATAGGATGCCGGCTGCGACGGATAGCCGATCGCGACGTCGAGGCCCGAATATTTGGGCTGGAAGAACTCGGAATAATATTTGTCGCCGAAGATGTTACGACCGAACAGATAGATTCCGGCTTGCTGATATTCCACACCAACGCGCAGATTGACCAGATTATAGGGGCTCTGCACCGCGACATTGTCGGCCGCCCAGTATTTCTTGCCGAAATGCTGCCATTCCGAGCGAAGGAACAGCGCCATCTCGTCGCCCATCGGGACGCGATACTGGGCTGAGACATTCGACGAGAACGGAATGGTGCGGGGGGCCTTGTTGCCCTGATCGGCCGGGAACAGGCTGCGGCGGATATTGCTGTCGAGCAGGCCGATGCCGGCCGACAGGTCCAGCCCCGCCAGCGGCCGGGCGGTTAGTTCCAGCTCGAGGCCGCGAATGCGGACCTTGTCGATGCCGTCGATGACCTGCGACGCCGTCGCCGCCTCAACATAGAAGAACTGGTAGTTCTTCACATTGGTCTGAAAGACCGCGCCGTTCAGGGTGATCTTGCGATCTGCCCACTGGCTCTTGAAGCCGGCTTCGTAGTTGGTCAGCGTTTCCGCCTTGAAAACCGGCACGTTGACGTTGGGCGCGTTGAAGCCGCCCGAGCGGAAGCCCGTGCTGAAGGTCGCATAGGTGGTCAGGTTGCTGTCCGGCTTCCAGGTCAAGGTGACCTTGGGCTGGGCGCGGTCGAACGACGTCTTGCGCACTGCGCCGTTGGCCACGTTCTGCTGGCGGCGCTCGTCCTTGTCGTAACGCAGGCCGCCGGTCAGCGTCAGGGTTTCGGCGAGGTCGTAATCGACCTGGGCGAAGGCGGCATAGGCCTTGTTGTTGTTGTCTTCGAAATTGTCGGCAAAGATGAGCGCCGGATTGTCGATCTGGTCGGCCGTGCTGGTGATGTCGACGAAGGCGCGCGACCGCAGGCTGCGATCGGTCTTCAGGTAGTTGACGCCGACCAGCCAGCGCAGCGGATTGCCGTCGGCGGACACCAGGCGGATATCCTGGCTGAGCGTCTTGATCTTCTGATCCTGCCCCTGGCCGGCCTGGAAGCCGAGACCGAAGATGCCGGTCGGCGAGGCGACCGGATTGCGGAAGTCGAGATCGGCGCGGCTGTTCTGCAGATAATTGGCCGCAGCGGTGATCGCGGTCAGCGTCGCGCCGCCGAAATCATAGTCGATCTTCAGCGTGCCGCTGTAATCGCGACCCTTCGAGCGCGCCGGGAAGTTGAACTGCGGCAGAACGAAGTCGTTGGCACTGCCCGAGAACACCGCCGCATAGCTGTTGGTGCCGCCCTGGAAGCGGGCATATTCACCGCGCAGGTCGATCGTCAGCTGCTCGGTCGGCAGGAAGAGCAGGCGGCCGCGGATCGCCTGGTCGTGATCGATGAAATCGACCTTGTCCCCGCGGAAGCTGTTCTTGATCAGGCCGTCCGAGCTCTTGTGGGTGGCCGACAGGCGGAACAGGATCTTGTCGGCGACGATCGGCCCCGAGATGCCAGCGGACACGTCGAAGGTATCGCCCCGGCCGTAGCTCGCGGCGACGGTGCCCTTGAACTCGTTGGTGGGTGCGGCCGTGATGACGTTGATCGCGCCGCCGACGGCGTTACGACCATAGAGAGCGCCCTGGGGGCCCTTGACCACCTCGACCCGCTCGAGATCGAACAGCGACGCGCTGAGCTGCTGCTGGTTGGTCTGCGGCACGCCGTCGAGCACGAAGGCGACGGGCGGATCAGCATTGTTGATCTGCGTCAGGCCGCGCATCGTGATGAAATTGGAGCGATAGGTATCGCCGCGGTCGAAGCTCATGTTCGGAATCTGGGAGACGACGTCGGCGGTCGACTTGATGCCAGCATCGGTGATCGCCTGCGCGCCCAGCGCCGTAATCTGGATCGGAACATCCTGAAGGCGCTCCTGGCGGCTCTGTGCGGTGACGACGATGTCGCCCAGCGCCGTTTCTTCGCTCTGCGGCACCGCGTCCTGCGCGTTCGCAACAGTCGGCATTCCGGCGCACAGTGCGACGGCCAGCGCCATTCCCGTACCAGTGAAGAAGGATGTCGAAACTCTCATCGCCCAGTCCCCTTTGCGTTCGGCCCTTTTCGGCTCTGCACAGGGTTGTGCCGATCTATGCGCCGGGCATCCATCGTTTCGGCGGGTTGCGAGCGGGGTTGATTCGGGTAGCGGGGCCGCCATCCAAATAGCGGGGAGGGGGTCGATCCCCGCATTTACGGACCGGATCGGGACGACGCTCGAACAATCTCAAAAAAATCGCACGAGACAGTTTACATCGGTCCAAGGCCGATGCTAAGGGCGCGCCTCCACGATGGGAAACACCAAATCCCGTCCTTCGGAAAGTGGACGCATAGCTCAGTTGGTAGAGCAGCTGACTCTTAATCAGCGGGTCCTTGGTTCGAGCCCAAGTGCGTCCACCATTTCCCTACCAAATTTCCTAGCTATTTATCCTAGTTTGTTGCCTGGCCCGCGGCGGCGGAAGGTGACGCTTCGACTAATGAACTATAGCCAAATCTCTGTGTTCCAACGGTCGCAGATGAAGTTTGCGAACTTCGGAATTGATAGATAGCGATCAGCTGATCGACACAGTTTGATACGGCACGGGATTCCCCTCACAGTTCCCATCTCGCGTAAAGGTACCTGATCTGGGATATGAGCCGCATCAAGGCGGACGGTTCGCGATGAATGAACATCCCCATTTCATGCACCGGTCTTGGACAACGCTTCTTGAGAGCGATGAGAATCGCCGTTCTCGGCGCGAATGGCCTCCGCGAGGGAGTGCTGACGGCCGTATCTTCACCGATTGGTCTGTTGCCATTCGGTCATGATGCGGTAAAATCAATGCGCAACGGGTCTTCGTTCATGGGTGCCCATTTGCTTTTAGTGAATTGGTTTCTCGGCAAACAAGTAGGGCGAGCGCGATGGAATATCAGCAAAAAGACCGCAAGAGTGTGCAAGACGCAGAGTCGTCGGGAGCGCGCGCTATGAACTGGGTTGCGCCGCTTGAGTCCATGACAATGTTTTCGATCGCTGAGTTCACGAAGACTGATACCAACCCGGGTGACGATAGCTCAGGCATCTTCACCCAATCGTGAGAGTGCGAAAAGCTATTTTGTCTCTCGTCTTATGAGTGATTTTCGCGGCTATCTTGCTTTTGAGACGGAAGAGCTAAGCCAGGAAGATCGGGCCGGTGCCAGTTCCGCCTTTTTGGGGGCGGGCCTCGGAAAACCCCGGCTTTGGCGGGACGATGTTGCGGTGTTGGCGCATGCTCAACGGATCGTAACCACTGAAGATCGTGCCGAACGCCAACCAACGGAGGATCCGGCGGGGCGTGTCATTCTTTTCGAAGGGCATCTCTTTGAGCCCCGCTCGCTGAGTGAGAATCTGGGCCTCCCGCCGCACACGCCGGACTCTCGAATCGCTGCGGCTTGGCTCGACCTCTATGGGTTTGAGACGCTCCACAAATTGAAGGGCGATTTCAGCTGTGCGCTCTGGGATCCCCGGGAGCGGCGGCTGCACCTCATAGTTGCGCCCATGGCCATGCGGATCGTTTACTGGCACGCGCGTCCGAACGGGTTTTGGTTTGCAACGACGCTGAGCGCACTCCACCACTTTCCCAGCGTCCCGAAGGCGCTCGATCCGCTACAACTCGCCCTCCAGTTTACGACAAATGTCGGCGATCCGGCTGATACATTATACAAGAATATCCGCCTCGTGCCGCCGGGAACCTATCTAACCGCCGATGCCCGAGGCGTAAGGGAACGGGCCTTCTGGCGCCTCGATGCCCGCTCCCGCGTGACCTTGCGAACGCCGCAGGCCTATGTCGAAGCGGCGCGCGATCTTCTTGATCAAGCGGTTCGGCGGAATCTGCGAAGCGATCAAACACCGGGAATTCTTTTGTCGGGCGGCCTCGACAGTTCGGCGGTTGCGGCATCGGCGGCGCGCTTGCTCGCCCCCGCTCCCCTTCACACTTATACGGCCGAGCCACCACCAGGGCACCCACTTGCGGCGCGGGGCGGATGGTACGATCGGGAACGGCCCTATGTTGACGCGCTTGCGGCTCGCTATCCCAATATACTCCCGCATTTTTGTCATTCCACGCAACCCGCGTCGATTGAGACAGATCCTACTCCTTTTTTCGTTGCCGGGGGGCGAACACAATTCAACGCCAACCATCTAGGATGGTTTGACCCGGCTTATCGCGCCGCACAGAAAAATGGCCACGCCATGTTGCTGACAGGCGGTTCCGGCAATCTCACACTCAGCTTCAACGGTCTGCGGGGGCTGGGCGATTATGCCCGTGCTGGCCGGCTGGATAAGCTTATCCAGTTGCTGCCGGGTGCCGCCCGGTTTCGCCAGGGGACGCTCTGGGGCACATTTAACGCGCATGTTTTGCTCCCCATGTTGCCGCCAAAACTGCGGGCGGCGCTTTGGCGCCGGCGACACTCCGATGAAGCGCCCTCCACGAAATATGCGGCGATCCGCTCGGAGTTTGCTGCAAGCATCGGACTGGACGCGGTTCTCCGCGCTCAGGGCGACGATGGACTTTTCTTGTATGCCGCCGATAGCCGAAAACTCATCGTGCATCATTTGGAAGCGCAGCGCGTGCGCACACTCGAAACCTCTCGTACCTTACGGGCTTTTTACGGATTCGAAATACGCGATGCTTTCGCCGATCCCGATCTTGCGGAATTCTGTCTCGCCATCCCGCGCGAGCAGTATCTTCTGGGTGGTGTGCAGCGAAGCCTGGCACGCCGGGCGCTCGCCGATCGCCTGCCCGCCGAACTGCTCTCCGAGCGTGGTTATGGGCGGCAGAACCCGGAATGGTTCACCCGAATGACCGCCCAACGCGAAAGTTTCGCTGCTGAGATCGAACGATTGGCCAACATACCGTTGGCCGCCGAGATGCTCGATCTGCCCCGCCTGAAACAGTTGATCGATACTTGGCCACAGGATGCCGCCGCCGCCGAATCCCGGCGTTTCGAGTTTGCACAGATGCTACCGCGCGCCATTCAAACCGGTCGCTTCATTCGCTGGAGCGAGGGCAGCAATCAGTGATCGGCATCGAGGTAACCCAAGCGCGCCATCACTCGCCCGTGTTCTTCCTCGATCCGGCTACTCTGGGCAGGCGTAAGAAGGTGACGCCATCCTGCAACGCAGCCGTCGCCGAAAAATCTGTGCGGCCCCTCTGCTTCGATGAAGCCATTCGCGACTTCCTGCGCTCGTAACGTCTCCAACGCAGTTGCGGCAACGGCAGCTTTTACCGCCGCGTCGTCGACCGGAAACCCCAGAACCGGAAGAAGACCCGATAAGGCTGCCGCAGGATCGGCGCGCATTGCTTCATAGGGTAGAATATGGACGGGAAAGGGCGCCGGGGCCAGCCAGCTTTCGACATTCTGACTCCAACTGCCCCAGGATTGCAACAAACGCGGCTGCAACCGATTGTGCGACCGGTCCATGAGATTGTCCTGCGTTCCCATCATCGCAATGGCCGCATCGATGCTACGGTCGCTCTGGCGAGCGAGCGAGAGGGCCACGTCTCGTGGGTCGCGGACGAGATAGACCGCCCCCAGAGTAAAATCGAACGCCCCACGCATATTATGGGTTTTCAGATAGCCGGGGTCGGAGCGGCCCTGCACCCACTTTTGCAACACCGCTGGCCACCAAGCCTGAATTTCGGCATCGGTCAAATCCGACGCAGCTAGGCCTATCGATTCGTCGAACTGCTTGCGACCGTTGATGCTCCAGCCATCTGGTGCAGAGGCGTTGATATCGATAGCTGCCCCGCCCGTCACATAAGAACGCAGCAATAGTCGCAGCCAAGTATTGCCGGACTTTGGGTAGGAGGCGAGCCAGTAGACTCCGCTCATCCGCGCGACATCTCACCGAGCGCGCGGACCTTATCGACCAGCGCGGGAAGATCGTCGAAATTGTCGCTGCGGGCAACCTCCAAAACAGGTACCGCTTCGATCAAACGTGCCATAGCTTTGAATATCGACGCTTGATACCCGAGGACCAAGCCTAAACGCCAGCGGTGGACCAGATCGTATCGCCGTAGCGCCTCCACGCCGCTGAGACGGCGCAAGGGTTGCTTCTCTGGCGGACGCTCACGCCGTAGAAAGACGATCTTCGCAGGGGGCAGAGCATTGGGCTGGAACCGCGCCTCCAATAACGGGACGTTGAATTTGTCCAATTCTTCGCGGCTGCGCTCCAAACCGTCGATGGGAACCTGAAGGCGGCGTGCCGAATCGCGCCAAAGTTTGACGCGCGGAAAGGCCGGAAGAACCATAAGGGGTTGCCCCTCCCGTACCTCAAGGGCGCAGAGGTCATCGCTAAGCAGTCGATAACCCCGCGCGGAGAAAGCTGCAGCCAAGGTGGATTTCCCTGCCCCTGATTCCCCCGAGAGTAGCAGAACACGTCCACCGGTATCGACCGCGCTCGCGTGCATGGGCAGGAGTCCGCGCTGAAAACAGAGGACTGCCAGCACCGTCCCCAGCAGAAAAACCCGGATGTCGACTGCGTCTTCCGGCAAAATAGGCTGCACGATCACGCGCCGGCCTGCTTCGACCCAATAGGATGCGACTGCTGGTATGGCTATGCGGACTCCGGTCGGGCAAATCTGCACGGCGGGACTGAAGCTCGGCAATTGCGAGTCTACCGGTGGCACGGCGCCAATCTCGATGATGATATCCGGTGCGCGCGCGTCACCCCGCCAGGCAAGAAGCTCCGAGAGCGGCAACGCGCTCTGCACGCGCCAGCCAAAAAGATGGTAATCGCACATAGGATCCGGTCGGCTTTCCCCGTTGCGCCCCCCGGGAGCCAGGATATGTATCAACGCCTATGCGGTTTATACAATCTTCTCCGCTCATTTACCCATGTATTTATTCGCCGAATGAAGGGAAGGAATCGAAAATCATGGTCACGCTGGAGACGATCGTTATCCGGGGCAAGGGGGTTCTCGGCGCCGATGTCGGCGACGAAGCTGTGCTGATGAGTGTTGAGAACGAACGATATTACGCACTGACCGCCACCAGCCGCGCGATTTGGGAATGGTTGGAAAAGCCCGTTCGCGTATGTGATCTTTGCGCGGCTCTCGCCCACGCCTACCAAGCGCCGCTGGAAACAGTCAAAACCGATACGCTGGCGTTTCTCAGCTACCTCGAGTCGCAGAAGATGATCGAGAGCCGTGCGGCTTAACGCAGCGGCCGCTTTTCCAGTTTTCGCGCGAGCGTGCGGCGGTGCATGCCCAGGCGGCGTGCGGTTTCGGAGATATTGAAGTCGGTTTCGACCAGGGTCTGGTGGATATGTTCCCATTCCACCGTCTTGATCGAGGATTGACGTCCGTCGACCGGCGCGTCCGGATTACCTTCGTCCTTTGAAAAGGCGGCTTCGATGTCATCGGTGTTGGACGGCTTGGCCAGATAGTGCGACGCGCCGAGCTTGATCGCCTCGACCGCGGTGGCGATGCTGGCGAAGCCGGTCAGCACCACGATCTTCATCGCGGCATCCTGCGCCCGCAGGGTCTGGACACAGGCGAGCCCCGATGCGCCGCCCAGCTTCAGATCGACGACGGCGAAGCCGGGGCGATGGCCGGACAATATCTCCTCGACCATGTCGTGGCTGTGCGCGACGAGCACGGTGTAATCGCGTCGTTCGAAGGATCGCTTCAGCGTTCGCGCGAAGGCGACATCATCCTCGACGATCAGCAGGAGCCGTTCTGCGCTCATGATCGATCCGCCGGTCGGCTGGCGATGGCGTCCAGCGGGAGGGTGAGACGGACGCAGGCGCCACCCTCGGGCGGATTTGCCGCGGAAGCGGTGCCGCCTAGCTTGCGCAGGACGTTGACGAGCAGGAATAGGCCGAGGCCGCCGCCGGGCCTGCCCTTCGAGGAATTATAGGGTCGGCCGAAACTGTCGATCATCTCCGGCGCGAAGCCGGGACCATGATCGCGGATTTCAAGGATCAGCGCATCGCGTTCGCGCAGGGCGGTGATGCCGATCCAATTTGGCGACATCTCGGCGGCGTTGTCGATCACATTGCCGATCACCTGCCGCAGCGCGGGATCGGAGATGATCGAGACATCAGCGCCGAACCGATCGGTATAGTCGAGCGTTCCCGCCAGCCGGTTCGCTCTCCATTCGGCGACGATGCCGTCAAGAAATGCGCGCATGGTCGTCACCTGCGGGGCAATACCCCGCGCTTCGCCTGCAGATTGCAGGATACCGCTGACGATCGTCTTGCAGCGCCCCACCGCGACATCCATGTCGGCCAGATCCTCCTGCAGTTCCTTGTCGCTAACGACGCGCGGCATCTTGCGCCAGTCGCCGATCAGCACGGAGAGCGAGGACAGCGGGGTCCCGAGCTCATGCGCCGCCCCTGAGGCAAGCAGGCCCATGCGAACGATATGGTCCTCCTCGGCCGCGCGCTGGCGAATGCTGGCCAGCGCCGCATCGCGATCGCGCAGGTTACGGCTGATGCGGGTGACGAAGGCGACGAACAGGACCGCGATCAGCACGAAGCAGACGAGACTGCCGCGCAGATAGAGCGCCATCGGATCATCAAGATAGCGCGCGGGCAGTTCCAGCGGCTCGGGGTTCATCGTCAGCGTGCCGAGCGCCACCAGCGTCGCCGCAACGATTGCCCAGGAGGATCTCGGCTCGAGCAGAATGGCGCCGATCACAACCTGCAGAAGGAACAGCGAGGCGAAGGGATTGGTGAGGCCGCCGCTATGATAGAGCTGCCAGGCGAGCGCGGCGACGTCGATCAGCAGAGCGGCGGTCAGTTCGCCATTGGTAACCGCGGCACGCCGCTTGATGAATGGCAGGCTGGCGAGGTTGATCGCGGCAAGCAGGGCGGGGACGATCAGCAGCGGCATCATCGGCAGGCCGATGCCCATCAGTCCATGCACGACCTGGATGGTGACGAGCTGTCCGCCAACCGCCAGCCAGCGCAGCTGGATCAGCAACTGCATGTTGCGCCGTCCGGCGTCGGCTTCCGGGGGCGTAGAGGGCAGGGCGGCGAGGTCTACCATCAGGAGGGTCTACTCGCTCGGAGGACGTGCCGCATACCCCAAAGACAAAGCAGCGCCATTCCGAACCAGGTGACTGCATAAGCGCCGTGATTGTCGGCAAAGCGGATCACCGTCAGACCTCCGACGGGCCCATCAGGCCGATCGAGCGCCCCGTCCGCATCGATGAAATAAGGCGCGATCGGCGCGATCGCCCTTGCGCGGGCGATGGCGGCCACATCACGCGAGTACCAGAGGCCGCCCGCCGGATCATTATCACGCAGGAACGCGCCGCCCGGTTGGCTGATCCGCAGGAGCCCGGTGACTGTGACCCGCCCCGAGGGAGCGGCGGCGACGGTGTCGCGCTTGTCCAGCGGTACGAAGCCCCGGTTCACCAGGACGACGAAGCTGCCGGTATCGAGCGGAGTCATCACCCAATAGCCGGCGCCCAGGTCGGTCACCGCGCGAACGAGCGTATCATGGCCGTAGAGGAACCGGCCGCTGACCCTGATCCGCCGATAGGCGTCACTGGACGCGTCGATCAAGGGCCAGAGCGCCGCACCCGGCGCCGTCACCGGGGCGGCATAGGCGCGTGTATCGACCGCGGCGATCAGGGCATGCTTCCACGCCCGCCGCTCGACCTGCCAGACGCCCAGCGCGACGAAGCCGATGGTCAGCAGCAACAGGCCTGCAACCATCGCGCGTGACGCCGGGCGGCGGCGGGACGTCACGGCATCTGGCTCATATCGTGCGGCATCGGCATCATGTTGGCGTTGAGGTGATACATCACCCACAGCGATCCGGTGAGCATGATCGCCACCAGGATGAGGGTGAAGAGCAGCGCCATCATCGTCCAGCCGCCCTCGACCTTCCCGTTCATGTGCAGGAAGTAGATCATGTGGACGATCATCTGAACCGCCGCGAAGCCGACGATGATCGCCGCGGTGACGCCGGTCGAGAACGTCCCGGTCATCACCAGCCAGAAGGGGATGGCGGTGAGGACGACCGAGGCGACGAAGCCAATCACATAGTCGCGCATGCTGCCATGCGCTTCCGCCCCGTGGTCGTCAGCGCCGTGACCGTGGCTCGCGCCCGCGTGGTTGTGATCCGCGCTCATCGCAGCATCCCCATGAGATAGACGAAGGTGAAGACGCCGATCCAGATGACGTCGAGGAAGTGCCAGAACAGGCTAAGGCACATAAGCCGGCGCCGGTTCGCGGCTATCAGGCCGAAGCGGTTCACCTGGACCATGAGGGTCACCAGCCACAGCGTACCGAAAGTAACGTGCAGGCCGTGGGTACCGACCAGCGTGAAAAAGGCCGACAGGAAGGCGCTGCGCTGCGGCGTGGCGCCGATGTGGATCAGGTGGTGGAACTCGTAGAGCTCGATGCCGAGGAAGGCCGCGCCGAACAGGCCGGTGACGGCGAGCCAGCCCAGCACCTGCCGCTTCGATCCGCGCTGCATCGCCAGCATGGCGAAGCCATAGGTGATCGAGGAAAACAGCAGCATGGCCGTGTTCACCGCCACCAGTGGCAGATCGAACAGGTCCCGGGGGCCTGGTCCGGCGGCAAAGTTCCCACCGAGGACCGCATAGCAGGCGAACAGGATCGCGAAGATGAGGCAGTCGCTCATCAGGTAGATCCAGAAGCCCAGCATCGTGCTGTGGCCCTCGGGATGGGCATGGTCGTCGAGGTCGTAGAAGCGCGGTGCCTCGGTGCCGCTGATGGCCGTCTGTCCCATCGTCATGCTCCTGCTGCCAGCAGCTTGGTGCGTTCCGCCTCGGTCGCCGTCACGGTGTCGACAGTGATGTGGAAGTCGCGCTTGTAGTTGAACGTGTGGACGATCGCCGTGCCGACGATGCCGACGAAGCTGAGCGCCGCGAGCCACCAGATGTACCAGATCAGGGCGAACCCGCAGACCAGGCTCAGCGCGGCCAGGACCACGCCCGTGCCGGTGTTGCTGGGCATATGGATCGCCTTGAAGCCGGCAAGCGGGCGTCCCGCGTTCCGCACCTTCATGTCGTACCAGGCATCCAGTTCGTGAACGACGGGCGTGAAGGCGAAATTATAGTCGGGCGGCGGCGAGCTGGTCGCCCATTCGAGGGTGCGGCCGTTCCACGGATCGCCGCTATCGTCCTTCAACTGCTCGCGGCGCAGGATGCTGACCGCGAACTGGACCAGCATCGCGGCGATTCCGAAGGCGATGACCACCGCGCCGATGCCGGCGATGACGAACCAGATCTGCAACGAGGGATCGTCGAACACCCGCATGCGCCGGGTAACGCCCATCAGGCCGAGGACATAGAGCGGCATGAACGCCAGCCAGAAGCCAACCACCCAGCACCAGAAGCTGACCTTGCCCCAGAACACGTCGAGCTTGAAACCGAACGCCTTGGGCCACCAGAAGTTGATCGCCGCGAACAGGCCGAACAGCACGCCGCCGATGATCACATTGTGGAAATGGGCGATCAGGAACAGCGAGTTGTGCAGGACGAAGTCTGCCGGCGGCACCGCGAGCAGCACGCCCGTCATCCCGCCGACGACGAAGGTGAGCATGAACGCGATCGTCCACATCATCGGCAGTTCGAAGCGGATGCGGCCGCGGTACATCGTGAAGAGCCAATTGAAGAGCTTCGCACCCGTCGGGATCGAGATCACCATCGTCGTGATCCCGAAGAAGCTGTTGACGCTGGCGCCCGACCCCATGGTGAAGAAGTGGTGGAGCCACACCAGATAGGACAGAATGGTGATGACGATGGTCGCGTAGACCATCGAGGTATAACCGAACAGCTTCTTGCCGGAGAAGGTCGAGGTGACTTCGGAGAAGACGCCGAACAGCGGCAGGATCAGGATATAGACCTCCGGATGGCCCCAGATCCAGATCAGGTTCACGTACATCATCGGGCTGCCGCCAAAATCGTTCGTGAAGAAGTTGGTGCCGGCATAGCGATCGAGGCCGAGCAGCGTGAGCACGGCGGTCAGCACCGGGAAGGAGGCGACGATCAGCACGTTGGTGCACAGCGACGTCCAGGTGAACACCGGCATCTTCATCATCGTCATGCCCGGCGCGCGCATCTTGATGATGGTCGCGATCAGGTTGATGCCCGACAGTGTCGTGCCGACGCCGGCGATCTGCAGCGCCCAGATATAATAATCGACCCCGCTCGCCGGGCTGTAGGCGATGCCCGACAGCGGCGGATAGGCGAGCCAGCCGGTCTGGGCGAACTCCCCGACGAACAGAGAGCACATCACCAGCACCGCACCCGCGGCGGTCATCCAGAAGCTGAAATTGTTGAGGAACGGAAAGGACACGTCGCGCGCGCCGATCTGCAACGGCACGATATAGTTCATCAGACCGGTGACGAAGGGCATCGCCACGAAGAAGATCATGATCACCCCGTGCGCGGTGAAGATCTGATCGTAATGATGAGCGTTCAGATAGCCTTCGGATCCGCCGAAGGCCATCGCCTGCTGGAGGCGCATCATGATCGCGTCGGCGAAGCCGCGCAGGAACATGATCAGGCCCAGTACCATGTACATGATGCCGATCTTCTTGTGGTCGACGCTGGTGAACCAGTCGCGCCACAACCAGCCCCAGAGCCGGTATTTCGTGATCAGCGCGACCATCGCGAGGCCGCCCAGGGCGACGGCGGCAAAGGTGGCGACGACGATCGGTTCGTGCAGCGGCAGGGCGTCGAGCGTCAGGCGCCCGAAAATGGGGCTGATCGGGATCGGGGTGGGAGCGGACATGGCGATCTTCCGGTGGATCAGGACGCGGGGCGAGCGAGCAACGGGCTGTCGTTCGCGGCAACGAGAGAGGAGCGGAGCATCGGCGTCGGCTTCATCAGCCCTTCGCCGCGCAGCGATGCGAGGTTGACGAACCGGGTCTGGGCGGAGGTGCGATCCTCGGCCTCGAGCGGCACGCATGTCGCGGCGACCATCATCCGCGGCGTCATTGGCGCATCGGCCCGGCTGGAGCCGCGCCCGGCAAATTTGTCATATTCGAGATGGCGGACATTGTAGATGCCGGCGAGACCGAGGCCGCCGCGCGCGTCGATCGCCATCATGTCGCGCATGCACATCTTGCCCGGTTCGACGCAGAGGTTGACGACGGCGTCGAACAGGCCGGGATCGACGGCAGCGAAGCGGCGTACCGGCTCGCGCTCGGTCGGCCGTTCGAGCTTCAGATACGCAGTACGATCGAGCTTGGTCGGAGCGCGGCGCGCGGCTTCTGCCCAGGCGGCGAAAGCCTTCTCGCTCAATCCTTTCACACCGAAGCGCATCGAGGAGAAGCCCGCCCCGCTATAATTGGCCGAAAAGCCCTCATAACGGCCCGGCCGGTTGAGCACGGCATGAAGCGTCGTCTCCATTGCGGGCATCGCATAGATCTGCCCCGCCAGCGCCGGCACGTAGAAGCTGTTCATCACCGAGGAGGAGGAGATGCGGAAACGTATCGGCCGGTCGACCGGCAGTGCCAGTTCATTGACCGTCGCCACGCCCTGTTCGGGATAGATGAATAGCCATTTCCAATCGAGCGCGACGACCTGCACGTCGAGCGGCTTCACCGACGCCGCAACCGCCTTGCCCGGCGCGGTACGCGCGAGTGGCCGCCACGGATCGAGCAGATGCGTGCCGACCCAGGTGAGCGCGCCGAGGCAGATGATGATCAGCAACGGGGCCGCCCAGATGAAGAGCTCGAGCTGGGTGGAATGGTCCCAGTCGGGCTCGTACTGCGCCTCTTCGTTCGCGGCGCGGTAGCGCCACGCAAAGAAGATCGTGAGCGCAACGACCGGAACGATGATCAGCAGCATCAAGATCGTCGACATCACGACGAGCCGGCCTTGCTGCATGGCAATATCGCCGGCCGGTTGAAGAACGACCATGTTGCACCCCGCCACTAAAGGCAGAATGCCAAGCATGGATAGCGGCCGCAGGCATCGGGAGATCTGGAACATGACCGGCGCCTAAACTCATCATGCTGCGACGCACATAGGACATTTTGTCCAATGCCATCGCGGTGCCGGATTGCGCAAAGGGGCAGGATTGCCCGGAAGATGGATTCGCGGGTCTTGGTGTCATGGACGGGAGCCCGCAGGTTCCGGGAGCAGTTGATGAGTGCGCAGGGTTTGACGAGTTCCACGGCCGAGAAGGACGCCCGGCATATTCATGCGGACGGCCCCAAGGTGGCGCCGGGGGAGATCGCCATTGGTGTGATCGTCGGCCGTTCGTCCGAGTTCTTCGATTTCTTCGTTTATGCGATTGCCTCGGTTCTGGTGTTTCCGAAGCTGGTCTTTCCCTATGTCGACCCGCTGACCGGCACGCTGTACTCCTTCGGCATCTTCGCACTGGCATTCATGGCGCGCCCGGTCGGAACGCTGATCTTCACCACCGTGGACCGTCTCTACGGACGCGGCGCGAAGCTCACCACCGCGCTGTTCCTGCTCGGCGGTTCGACCGCGGCGATCGCTTTTCTCCCCGGATATGAAACGATCGGCCATGCGTCCGCTCTGTTGCTCGCGCTGTTTCGCATGGGGCAGGGCGTCGCACTCGGCGGGACATGGGATGGCCTGTCCTCACTGCTCGCGATCAACGCTCCCGAGAAGCGGCGCGGCTGGTATGCGATGCTCCCGCAACTTGGTGCGCCGCTCGGGCTGATCGTCGCCAGCCTGCTGTTCGCCTTCCTCATCGCGGCGTTGCCAGCCCAGGATTTCCTCGATTGGGGCTGGCGCTATCCCTTCTTCGTTGCCTTTGCGATCAACGTGGTCGCCCTGTTCGCTCGGCTGCGCATCGTCGTAACGCCCGCCTACGCGCATCTGTTCGAGCGCCGATCGCTCCAGCCCGCACCGCTTCTGGAAACCGCGCGCAGCGAATGGCGGACGATCGCTATGGGCGCGTTCGCACCGCTCGCCAGCTTCGCCATGTTCCATATGGTGACAGTGTTTCCGTTGTCCTGGGTGTTCCTGTTCACCCGCGAAAGCCCGACACGCTTCCTTATCATCGAAGCTGTCTCGGCCTGCTTCGGGATCGCGGCGATCGTCGCCTCCGGCTATCTGGCCGATCGGTTCGGCCGCCGCACCGTACTGGGTGCCTCGGCTGCTGCGATCGCGGTGTTCAGCGGGTTCGCGCCGCAACTCCTCGACGGCGGGGAACTGGGCGAGATCGTCTTCATGTTGGTGGGCTTCGTTCTGCTCGGGCTGTCCTTCGGCCAGGCGTCGGGCGCGCTCTCGCCCAGCTTCAGCCCGCGCCATCGCTACACCGGTTCGGCGCTGACGTCGGACCTTGCCTGGCTGTTCGGCGCGGGCTTCGCCCCGCTGGCGGCGCTCGTCCTCGCGAGCAGCTTCGGACTGCTATCCTCGGGGACCTATCTGCTCTCGGGCGCGGCGGCGACCTTGCTCGCGCTCTGGCTGAACCGCGAGCTGGCGCGCACCATCGAATAGGCGAAACGCCCGCTCGAACCGCCCTATCGGGTGCGGCGGTTCGAGCGGTCGATCGCCATGAGCATGCCCAGGCAGATCATTACCGTCATCATCGCCGAGCCGCCGAAGGAGACGAGGGGCAGGGGAATTCCGACGACCGGGGCCAGGCCCATCACCATCGACAGGTTGATCGCGACGTAGAAAAAGATCGTCGTCGCCAGACCGGCGGCGGTGAGGCGGGCAAAGCGCCCCTTGGCGCGTGCCGCCACCCGCATGCCCCAACGAATGACCAGCATATAGGCGAGAATGACCGATAGGCCGCCGATCAGTCCCCATTCCTCCGCCATCGTCGCGAAGACGAAATCGGTATGGCGTTCGGGGAGATAGTCGAGATGGCTCTGGGTGCCCGCGAGGAAGCCCTTGCCGGTGATACCGCCGGACCCGATCGCGATCTTCGACTGGATGATGTGATAGCCGGTGCCGAGCGGGTCGCTTTCGGGGTTCAGGAAGATCTCGATCCGGTCGCGCTGATAGTCATGCATGAACGAGAATGCGATCGGGAAGGCCAGCGCCAGCGCCAGCGCCGCGCCGCCGAACAATCGCAGTGGCACGCCGGCGAGGAAAGCGACGGTGATGCCGCCGCCGCAGATCATGATCGCAGTCCCCAGATCGGGCTGGATGAGGACGAGCACCGCCGGAATGCCGATCAGCAGGGCCGGCGCCCATACCGCGCTGAAGCGGCGGATCTCGCCCGCCGGGAGCAGGTCGAAGAAGCGGGCAACCGCGAGAATGATGACGGGCTTCATCAGCTCGGAGGGCTGCAAGCGGATGAACCCCAGGTCGAGCCAGCGCCTGCTTCCGCCGCCGACGAAGCCGAACAGTTCGACGAGCAGCAGCATCAGCACGAGGATGGCGTAAGTGGGCAGGGCGGCCCGCTTCAGCCGCTCTTCGCCCGCCCATGAAATGGCGATGGCAAGCCCGATGAACATCGCGAACCGGATGCCCTGCGCCATCGCCCAGGGCCGCATACTGCCTCCGGCCGCCGAGTATAGCACGACCAGACCGAAACCTCCGATCGCGATCACGAGTGCGAGCAATCGCCACGGGATGTGGCGAAGCGGCGTGGGAACGATCGAATCGCGGTTCATTCGGGGTCGGCCTCGCCGGTTGTCGGCGCAGGCGGCGATGCCTCGGCGGCGGCGCGCGGGACCGGTACCGGTTTGGGATCGTTGCGATGGGCCCAGCCATAGGCCTTCTTGGCCATGCGGGCTTCGATCGAGCCGCCCCAACCTTGCTCGAGCGTGGCGAGCCTGTCCTCCGCGCGCTTGCGATCATAGAGATAGGTGATCAGATCGCGGGCGATAGGCGCGCCGGCAGCACCGTGCAGGCCATGTTCGAGGACCACCGATACCGCGTAGCGCGGATCTGCAACGGGCGCGAAACCGACGAAGAGGCCGTGATCGCGATATTTCCACGGCAGCCCGTCGGTTCCGGTCATGCCGGCGGCGCGCATCGCCATGGTGATGCGACGGACCTGCGCGGTCCCGGTCTTTCCGCCCATCTGCAGGTCGCCGATATTCAGCCGGCCCGATCCGCCTGTGCCGAACGGACCGTTGATCACGCCGCTCATCGCCTGCCGGACGAAGGCAAGATGCTCGGGGTCGACGTTCAGCGGACCGCCCTGCGGCGGATAACGCTTGTTGACGATCAACCGCGGCACGATGGCATTGCCGCTCGCGATGCGCGCCGCCATCACCGCGAGTTGGAGCGGGTTGCTGAGCATATAGCCCTGGCCGATCGTCGCATTGAGGGTATCGGCGGTGGCCCATCGGGCACCCTTGTACCGCCGCGCTTTCCAGGCGGTGTCCGGCACGGTCCCATAACGCTGCGATGGCATCGGCAGGTCGAACTCCTCGCCCAACCCGAGCATTCGTGCGGTCGTGGCGATGGGGTCGATACCGATGAGCCGTGCCATCGTGTAGAAATAGACATCGCAACTTGCCGCGATCGCCCGGTTCATGTCGACGGTGCCATGGCCGCTGTGCCGCCAGCAGTGGAAATAGCTGTTACCCAGGCGATAGCGCCCCGTGCAGGTCACTGTCTGATTGGGATCGACACCCGCTTCGAGCAGTGCCAGCGCGACCATCGGCTTGACCGTCGATCCCGGCGGATAGAGCCCCTGCATCACCTTGTTGGTCAGCGGCAAATGGTCGTCGCCCGAGAGGAAATCCCACTCGGCATGGCTGATGCCATCCGAAAAGCTGTTGGGATCATAGGCTGGCATCGACGCCATGGCGAGGATTCCGCCGGTCTGGGTGTCGATCACCACCGCCGACGCGCTTTCAGGGCCGAGCCGCGCGGCGGTGTAGCGTTGCAGCCCCGCGTCGATGGTCAGTTGCAGGGCATTGCCGACGACTTCGGGGCGGGTCGTCAGCTCGCGAACGACCTTGCCGTGCGCCGTGACCTCGCTGCGCTTGGCTCCAGGTTTTCCCCGCAGCCAGGTTTCCATCGTCCGTTCAAGCCCTTCTTTGCCGATCTTGAAACCTGGAGTGATCAACAAAGGGTCTCGGGTCTTGTCATAGTCGGCGGCAGAGGCCGGACCGACATAGCCAACGAGATGGGCGACCGCCGCGCCGGCAGGATAATAGCGGCCGTTGCCGCTGGCGGGAGCGACGCCCGGCAGTGACGGCTGATGAACACTAACCGTGGCAAAGCTCTCATAGTCGATATTCTCGGCAACCGGCACAGGCTGATAACCGCGCGATTCGGCCAGATCGGTCCGGATACGATCGAGATCGTCTGCGGTCAGCGCCAGCATCTGTTGCAGCCGTCCCAGCACCGCGTCCGGGTTTTTGAGCTGGTTGGGGATGATATCGACGCGGAACGTCGTGCGGTTGATCGCGATCGGCTTGCCGACGCGGTCGATGATCCAGCCCCGACGGGGCGGAACCAGCGTTAACTGAACGCGGTTACTTTCCGAAAGGGAGGTGTAGCGTTCGTTCTGCGCGATCGACAGCCATCCCATCCGCGCGGCGAGAACGAGGCCGAACGCCGCCTGCGCGCCGCCCAAGACGAAGGCGCGACGGGTGAAGGTGAAGGCCTGACTCTGCTCGGTGATGACGCGGTTGCGCTTCATTGCTTCAGACGCCAGTTGTCCAGAGCCGCGGTGATCCGGAGGATCGCCGGGAACAGCAGGATCGCGCCCACCGTCTGCGGCATGACAGTCAGGACCGAAGTAAGGCTGCCGCTGGGCTGCGACAGCGCCCAGGACCCGATCGCGATCGTGACGATCCCCACCGAGGCCACTCCCCATTCGATCCAGCCATCACGCCAGCGCAGTGCCTGATCGACCCATTCGAGCACCAGAAACGCGACGGTCCACAGGATCATCGCCGTGCCCAGATAATGACCGCTCAGCAGATCATCGGCCAGTCCGAGGGGGAGCGCCGCCCAGACCGGCCAGATATCCGGACGGAGCAGGCGCCAGGCGAGAAGCATCATGAGGCCGAAGGGCGGTACGATCGGCTCGGTCGCAATGATGGGGATAAGCGCCATCGCGGACCCGATCAGCGTCGACGCGATCGGGACTGTGGTCGCGCGGAGCCGGGTCCGCTCCATATAGGGATTGCCCTCGGGCGCGATCATGGCTTGGGCTGGGCAGGCGGATCGGCCACCGGTGCCTGGAAGATCGGATAGACGGCAGCGAAGTCGCCCCGCGCCGGATCGGCCAGCGGTCTGGCAACCGCGCGGTCGCCGTTGACCGCGGTGATGACCGCGACGGGAATATTGGGCGAATAGACTCCGCCCGTGCCGGACGTAACCGCCAGGTCGCCACGCCGAAACGGACGGCCACCGGCGATGAGCGCCCGGACTTCCATCGTTCCATCGCCCTGACCGGCGGCCAGGGCCGCCTGACCGGTACGTATGATCTTGACCGGGACCGCCGTCTCGCCATCGGTGAGCAGCAGCACGCGCGAGGCGAAGATTCCGCTTTCATAGACGCGGCCGACCAGTCCCTCGGAAGAGCGCACCGTCATCCCGGGCCGGACGCCTTCGGATGTTCCGGCGGCCAGGGTGGCGAAGCGGCGCTGGCCGGTCGGGGTCGATCCGATCAATCGGGCTGACAGGACTGGGGCGGGCAGGTGCTCCGACAGGTGGGCAAGCTTCTTAAGTCTTGCATTCTCGACCATGATCGCCTTGGCGGCGATCACCGCCCGGCGTTCGCGTGCCAGCTCGTCCTTGAGAGCGCGGTTCTGGCTGGCGGCGTTGAAATAGGCGGAAATCTCGGCACCGACATCATTGCCGGCATCGACGCCGACCCGGCCGGCGCCGGTGAAGATCGCGCCGGCATCGACGACGATCCCCCGCAAGGTCCCGAAAGCGCGCGGATCGAGCCGCGCGATCAAAAGCAGGCCAGCGGCCAGCAGGATTCCGATGATCGCAACGACATAGCCCGCGAACAGGCCATATTGGACCCGACGGGAAAATCCTCGACGCCTATGCCGGGGCGCCGCCATCGGCGAGCAGGGCCAATCAGGCGGTCTGGAGGACGCCGCGGAAGACAGCGTCTTCCAGCGCGCGCCCGGTGCCCAATGCCACGCAGGTCAATGGGTCGTCGGCGATCGACACCGGCAGGCCGGTGGCTTCGCGCAACACGTCGTCGATCCCCTGCAGCAGCGCGCCGCCGCCGGTCAGGACGATGCCCTGATCGACGATGTCTGCAGCCAACTCCGGGGCGGTGTTCTCCAGAGCGATGCGAACGCCCTCGACGATGGCCGAAACCGGCTCGGTCAGCGCCTCGGCGATCTGCGCCTGGGTGATGGTGATTTCCTTGGGCACGCCGTTGACGAGATCGCGACCCTTGATGTGGATCGTCTCGCCCTTGCCGTCGGCGGGCATCTTGGCCACGCCGACTTCCTGCTTGATCCGCTCGGCGGTTGCCTCGCCGATCAGCAGATTGTGATTGCGACGGACGTAAGAGCTGATCGCTTCATCCATCTTGTCGCCGCCGACGCGGACCGACGTGGTGTAGGCAAGACCGCGCAGCGAGAGGACGGCGACCTCGGTCGTGCCGCCGCCGATGTCGACGACCATCGACCCGATCGGTTCGGTAACCGGCATGCCCGCGCCAATCGCGGCGGCCATCGGCTCCTCGATCAGCCAGACCTGGCTGGCGCCGGCATTGGAGGCGGCGTCGCGGATCGCGCGGCGCTCGACCGAGGTCGACCCCGATGGCACGCATATCACGATTTCGGGCCAGCGCATGAAGTTGCGGCGACCGTGAACCTTCTGGATGAAGTGCTTGATCATCTGTTCGGCCACGTCGATGTCCGCGATCACGCCATCGCGCAGCGGGCGAATGGCTTCGATCGAGCCGGGCGTCTTGCCCATCATCAGCTTGGCGTCGTCACCGACCGCACGGACCCGCTTCACCCCGTTCAGCGTTTCGATCGCCACCACCGACGGCTCGTTGAGGACGATGCCACGGCCCCGCACGTATACCACCGTGTTCGCGGTGCCGAGATCGATCGCCATATCATGCGACATGAACTTGAAATAACGCTGCAGGAACATGCTTTCGTCCGTTCTCTAGGCCCGCCCCGGGACAGATTAGCTATAGCTGGCACCACCTGATTAGCGAGGAAAATCCGGCGTCTATCAAGGGATGCGGAACGCCGCCGCTTGGGCTAGGACACAACCCATGTCAATACGCCGCCTGCCAGAGCATCTGGTGAATCGCATAGCCGCCGGTGAAGTGGTCGAAAGACCGGCCAGCGCGCTCAAGGAACTGGTCGAGAATTCGATCGACGCCGGAGCGCGGCGTATCTCGATAAGCCTCTCAGAAGGGGGCCTTTCCTTGATCGATGTCGCCGATGACGGCTGCGGCATGACGCCCGAGGAGATCGCCCTGGCGCTCGAGCGGCATGCGACGTCGAAATTGCCAGACGACGCGATCGAATCCGTAACGACGCTGGGCTTTCGCGGGGAAGCGCTGCCGTCGATCGGAAGCGTCGCCGACCTGACCATCGAGAGCCGGGTTCGCGGCGCCGATGGCTGGCATCGCCGGATCGATCATGGCGAGCTTGTGGGGGAGGGACCGGCCGCCCTTCCGCCGGGCACCCGGATCCGGGTATCGAACCTGTTCGCCAAGGTGCCGGCACGTCGCAAGTTCCTCCGATCGAGCCGGGCGGAATATGCCGCCTGCGTCGATGTCATCAAGCGCCTCGCCATGGCGCGCCCGGACGTCGGCTTCTCGCTTGAGCATGAGGGCCGCAAGGCGATCCTGGTCGCGCCGGAGGAACGGCGGGTCGACAGAGTCGCTGCCCTCACCGATCGCGACCTGGCCGAGAACAGCGTCGCGGTCGATTTCCAGCGCGAGGCGATCTCGCTAACCGGCGTTGCGGGTTTGCCCACCTTCAACCGGGGCGTCGCCGATCACCAGTTCCTGTTCGTCAATGGTCGACCGGTGAAGGATAGGCTGCTGATCGGCGCAGTTCGCGGCGCCTATCAGGACATGCTCGCGCGGGACCGGCACCCGGTGATCGCGCTGTTCATCGAGATTCCGGGCGACCAGGTGGACGTAAACGTCCATCCGGCCAAGACCGAGGTGCGCTTTCGCGATCCGGGCCTGGTGCGCGGAATGATCGTCGGTGGCCTCCGTGCCGCGCTCGACGAAGCCGGACATCGCAGCGTCCAGCGGCCGTCGGCCGGGGCGCTCGGCAATTGGCAGTCCGGCGGGATGCCGTCGCCATCGTCGATCCCCAACGGCTTCTCGTTCAGCGCGGCGGCCGACCGCAGCGGGCAGGGCAGCGTCTGGGACCGGGTGAGCGAGTTCACCCCTGCGCCGATGGCGCGAGCCGAAACGGCCTATTCACCGCCGCCCGAGCAGAAATCCTATCCGATGGGCGTGGCCCGCGGACAGGTCGCCGCCACCTATATCGTCGCCGAGGCCGAGGATGGCCTGGTGATCGTCGACCAGCATGCCGCGCATGAACGGCTCGTCCTCGAACGGATGCGTCGGGCGATGGCCGCTGGCGGCGTCGCACGGCAGGCGCTGCTGCTGCCCGAGGTCGTCGAGATGGATGAGACGGGATGCGACCGGCTGGAGGCCCGGATCGCAGAGCTGGCCGAAATGGGCCTGGAGCTCGAACGCTTCGGCCCGAAGGCGATGCTGGTCCGCGCGACACCCGCGCTGCTCGGCCAGAACGACGTTCACGGGCTGGTCGTCGATCTCGCCGACGAACTGGCGGCCTATGACCAGGCATTGTCGCTCAAGGAAAGGCTCGATCATGTCGCCGCGACCATGGCCTGCCACGGATCGGTGCGCGCGGGGCGAATCTTGTCGGTTGCCGAGATGAACGCTCTGCTTCGGGAGATGGAAGTCACCCCGCACTCGGGTCAATGCAATCACGGGCGCCCGACATGGATCAAGCTCGGACATGGTGATATCGAGAAGCTGTTTGGGCGGAAATAAGGGGCGCCGCCGTGCGAAAGTGGCGGATGCACTCAGGTCGTTTCGCTATGGTACCGGTTGGTCCGACGGCGTGAACCCGGATAGCAATTCCGCGTTACAAGGTCTTATGTCCGTGCACATCCTTCCCACTCGCCGATTGCGGCATGCTGCGGCGGCCATGCTGCTGGCGACGACGGGCCTTTCGGCTGCCGGCACGGCCGCCGAACCCGCGCCGTTCGACCTGAGCGGACCGGCGCTGAAGATCAGCGTGACCCGCGGCGGCGTCACCCTGCCGATCGCGCAGGTCCCCAGTTTCGCCGAGGGCGACAAGCTGATCGTCCGTGCGGACTTTCCCGAGGATCAGCGCGCGCGCTTCCTGCTGGTGTCGACCTTCCTGCAGGGGGCTACCAATCCGCCGCCCAAGGCATGGATCCAGACGGCCGACCCCTGGAAGAAGAAGGACAAGGATAAACAGCTCGAACTGGTCGTGCCGAAGGGCGCGCGCCAGCTGGTCCTTTTCCTCGTTCCCGCAAGCGGCGGGGCGGCCAGTGCGATCTCGGATGCCGCGCGTGGCCGCCCCGGCGAGTTCGTCCGCGCGACACAGGATCTCAACCAGGCGTCGCTCGATCGCGCCCGTCTCGACGGCTTCATGGCGGCGATCCGCGCGCAGGAGAACAGCCATCCCGAATATCTAAGGAGCGTGGCACCAACCCTGGCGCGCAGTCTGGCGATGAAGCTCAACGAGGACTGCCTGAGCAAGGTGATCGAACTCCAGGCGTCGTGCCTCCTTGAGAACCGAGACACGCTGGTGCTGGCCGACGTCCACTCCTCGTCGATGAGCGAGGCGATTGCAGGCGCGCCGACCGATCTGGCGCTGCAGCTCAGCCAGACCCGCGAGGCGGGCCTTGGCTATTACAGCCCCTATATCGGCGTGATCCGCGATATCGCTCGCGTGTTTGGCGCCTTCAGCAATCCGCAGCTGGGCTATCTGCCAAGCCTCAGCCTGCGCCGGGGCGACAGCGTTTCGCTGCTCCTGAATGCAGCACCTTCGTTCGACAAGCCGCGGTCGGTGCTCGTGGCGGCGATGCCGGCGATCGAGGCAAATAGTCCGCCGCGCTTGCGGGCCACGGCGGGGCATCCGCTGTGCGGAGCGAAGTCCGGTCTGGTCCTGCCGGTGGATGGCGCGCCGCTCATCTACGCCACGGATTATCTGCGCGGGATGACGCTGCGGCTGACGGCCGGCGACCGCACGGTCGATCTTCCGGTAGAGGCGCGGGCGGATCGCGGCGGCTATGTTCTCACCGGCGCGATGCCCACCGATCTAAAGGGCAGGGTGCCCGCGCGGCTGCACGGCTATTGGGGCTTCGACGCCTATGAAGGACCCGAGTTTGCGCTGCAATTTCCGTCCGAGGGAGCCTGGACCGCCGTCGGCGAAGCATCGAGCCTGGTCACGGGACGCGATAATGGGCTGGATATCGCCGGCCCGTCGCCTGCCTGCGTGACGAGCGTGACCATGCGACGCGGATCGGAAAAGCCTCAGTCGATCGCCTCGACGCTGTCGCCGGACGGCAATCTCGCGCTGACATTGCCGATGAAGGACAGTCGCCCGGGCGATATGACGATCGAAATACGCCAGATGGCGACCGCCGCGCCGTCCGCATTGACGCTGCGCGCCTATCGCCAGGCAAGCCGCCTCGATCGTCTTGTCGTCCACAGCGGCGATCGGGCAGGGACCTTGTCGGGCCAGCGGCTCGACCAGGTCGCCCGCGTCGATCTAGCCGGTCTGAAGCTCGCCCCCGCGGGCCTAAGTCGCGACGGCGATACCGACAAGTTGCGCGTCTCGGCCGAGGGGGAAGGGGACCCGATCGCCGCGGACGCTTCGGGCTCCTCGACAGCTCGCGTGACGTTGCTCGATGGCCGGGCGCTGGATGTCCCCGTGACGTTCGCTGCCTCGCGCCCGCGGGTTGCACTGATCGAACGGACCCGCGTACCGAAGGGTGTATCAACCAGTCTTGCGATGGAAATTGCCGACAACACTGTC
Organism: Pseudomonadota bacterium; assembly: GCA_040387595.1. Classification (GTDB taxonomy): domain Bacteria; phylum Pseudomonadota; class Alphaproteobacteria; order Sphingomonadales; family Sphingomonadaceae; genus Rhizorhabdus. The sequence continues at coordinate 772,448 of JAZKDN010000002.1, read as the reverse complement.
CTCCCGGACAATTCGAGGCTGATCTTCTCAATCCGCGCTGGGGAAGGCACCCATCTGGCGTCTGGCGACGCCGTCGAGATCACCACTGCCGACGATGAGGGGGCAAAAGCCAGATTGTCGCCGGGCCCCGACCTCCGCCTTCAAGGACCCAATGTGCTCATAGCGACGCTCGACCCGGCAACGCTCGGCCCATCCGTGTTCGGGCCACTGCGCTTTCGCTTGGTCCGCGAAAGCGAAGCCAGCGATTGGTATCCACTTGCGACATTGGCCCGTTTACCACGAATATCGGGCATCTCCTGCGGCAGCGCCGGCTCTTCGGGGTGCACGTTGCGCGGGGACGGGCTGTTTCTGATCGAGCGGATCGGGGCAGGTGCGAAGGTGGTACAGGTTCCCGAGGGCTTTACGGGCACCACATTTCGGGTACCGACTCCGGTGAGTGGCAAGCTCACTTTGCGGTTGCGCGATGCGCCCGATCAGCCTGTCACGTTGGCAGTAAAGCCCAATGCGGGCTGAGCGTTAGGCGTGTCTCAAGCCAACATAATTTCAGTATCTTAGCGCATATTATGAAAAGACCGCCTCAAATGGCTGCCCGCAATGACGCTTCCCGATGCCGAAACACTGCGGCTGTGCAGCATCCTCGACGCGACGGCTTTCGGGGCGGCGTTTTTGGTCCTGGCGACTATCGCAGGCGCATGGCGGCAAACTAGCCCGGCTCGGCGGCGACGAGTTCGCGATATTGTTGTCCGCCGATTGCGCGAGCCCTCAGCGCTTCGGCAACGAGACGAAGGCGCAGGCGGAGCGTCAGCATGGGCATGGCGTCCGTCAAGCCCGCGTAACGCGATTTCAATGCGACGCTCCACCGCGCCGACAGTTCATTGTACCGGGCGAAGGCTGAGGGGCGTGGCGTGATCGCCGGGGGTAGCCGTGCAATGGGCTCAATATTTCGGCACACTTGTTCCTGCTATTTAGAGAAGACACTATTTCCGCCATATAGAGATGTCACCCTCGGAAGCAGCAGGGTCAGTGCGTAGCCCTGCGACCTTGCGCAGCGCTGACCCTGCTGGCCCACAGGTCCGGCGATATGACACCCGGACCCGCTGCCCCGCAGTGGGCCTCCTCACACCCGATCAAGCAGGCGCTGCGCCGCTTCGATCGGCGTAAGCCGGGGAAGGGGTGGACGCCCCCGCTTGCGCTTCATCGGCAAGCCATCCGGACCAAGCGGTGGAGGAAACAGATGCGTCGGCTGTGAACGGCGCTTCGGCTCGTTGTTGTTCCGCTGACGCGGCACTAACTGCTCCTGCAGCAGCCTGGCCATCGCCAGTGCCGCATCAAGGTGTTTGTTGTCGACAATCGCCGCCTGGTTCACCTGCCGGATCTTGTCGTGCATGCGGTAGGCAAGAGCATGCCCGTCATGGCGGATCTCCAGGCCGCCGTCAGGATACTCACAGACCTCAACCCGCTTTCCGACCAGCGTCCGGCTGATCTCGTCAGGCTCCAGGATGAACAGCGCCTTGTTGTAGTGCAGCGCGAGCGCCTGCGTCACCGTGCGCCATTCGCGCCAGACCAGTTGCGCGCGCAAATCGTCATGCGGTGCCAGCGGGCGATGCAGGTCTCGCGGATCGAACGCCGGCTTCGCAAACCGCGTGTTGTGACGCGCCATGTAGCCCGGCAGGAACGCGTTCGCTTCGGCGATCGATGAGATGCCTTCGAGCCGCATTGCCTTGACCAACCGGTCCTGCAGCGTCGCGTTGGCCCGCTCGACCCGACCCTTGGCCTGTGGGGAATGCGCGCAGATGATCTCGATGTTCAAAGCTTCCATCGCCCGGCCATAGTGGGTCATGCCATCGCCCTTGGCCGATGCCGTATTGTTGCGGAACACGGAATGCTTGTCCGAATAGAATGCCACCGGCTTGCCGTGCGTCTCGATGTATTCCCGAGTTGCGTCCATGTAGGCGAAGGTACTCTCGCTCTCGACCATCTTGAGGTGCAGCAGTTCGCTGGTCGCATCGTCGATATAGACGAGCAGGGTGCATTGTGGCCCGCGTTCCTCGAACCACCAGTGCTTCGAGCCGTCGATCTGGATCAGTTCGCCCCGACAGTCCCGGCGATAGCGGGGCTGATAGGGACGCGGGCGCCGCGCTTCGCGATCCTTCCAAAGACCTGCCTCGATCATCAACTGCCGCAATGTCTCGCAAGAGACTTTGATCCCGTGCCGCTCAATCAGATACTCGCGCGCCAATGTTGGTCCGAAATCAGCATAATGCTCACGAACGATGCCAAGAACACGCTCACGAAACGCATCGCTGTGCCGCCGATTGCTCGGTCGGCCACGCTTGCGGGAAACCAGACCGGCAGCGCCGTCGGACCTCAACCGATCCAGCAACCGGAACACCTGGCGGCGCTTCAGGCCGAGTACCGTTGCAGCGTCATCAACTCGCAGCTCGCCGCGCGCCACGCGCATCACCGTATCAAATCGCGAAAGTTCGCCATGGCTCATCGCCAGCACCGTCATAGCTGCGTTCTCCTGACCAGCAGGACAACCATGCCACCGACATTCCGCAGACCACACCAAGCAGTGTCATTTCTATCTAGCGGAGGGGTGTCATTTCTATTTGGGGCTTACAACACTTTAGTTTGATAATATATATTATGTTAAATTATAATACACGCAACGGAGGGGCTTCTGCAGTTTTCGGGGTGTTTACCGGCTGACGCGCTGCCTAAATCCCGCGTCCCAGCACCATGACGATCGCCGTCACCGCTGCGAATATCACTGCCCAGATCACCCCCAGCTTCACCACACGTCGTGCCGGCAGTCGTCGCTGCGCCAGGCCCGGCACGACGAGGATGAGCATCGCGACGATTGTGATCAGCGCGACGATCCTGTCCCCGGTCATAGCGATACCTCCATTCCATCATATCCGGGCGCAACGCCGTCCGGCAGGCTTTCGGTGAGCCGCGCGTAATCCATCGACTGATCCATGTGGGTCAGCACCGCTCGACCCGGCTGACAGGTCCGGATCGCCTCAAGCGTCTGGTCGAGATGCGCATGCGTCGGATGAGGCCGAACCCGTAGCGCATCCACCACCCATAGATCGACGCCGCCGAACAACGCGACCATTTCATTGGTAAACTCATGGAGATCAGTGGAATAGCCGACTGATCTGCCACCATGGTCGAAGCGAAACCCGGCGCTGAAGATGCTTCCGTGCGGCTGCGGAACACAGCGGATACGAATATCGCCGATCGTCATGTCAGGCTCGAGCACCGCCGGCTCCACCGTCGGTGGATAACCGTCGCGGCCCGTGAAGACATAATCGAATCGTCGCTGCAACTGCTTCAGCGCCTCGGCATAAGCATAGCCCGGCACCGGCATCCGGCGAGCATGGAACAGTTGTCGGACGTCGTCGATGCCATGGCAGTGGTCGGCGTGGTCGTGCGTCCACAGGATGGCATCGATATCGACGACGTCGGCGTCAAGCAGTTGCTGCCGCATGTCGGGCGACGTATCGACGATCAACCTTGTGGTCGCGCTCTCCACCAGGATCGAAGCCCGACTCCGACGGTTGCGGGGATTCATGGGATCGCAATCGCCCCAGTCATTGCCGATCCTGGGCACACCGGACGACGTCCCGCAACCCAGGATGCGCAGCTTCACCGAACAGCTTTCGTGAACAAGTTGAAGAAGTTATCGCTCGTCATTTGCGCGAGGTTTTCGATGTCCCAATCCAACTCGCGGGACAACATACGCGCGGTATCGGCAACGAAGGCCGGCTCACACGGCTTGCCTCGATGCGGGATCGGCGCGAGGAACGGACTGTCGGTTTCGATCAATAGCCGATCGCGCGGAACCAGATGCGCGGTCTCGCGCAGATCGCCGGCATTCTTGAAGGTCACGATCCCCGACAGCGAGATCGAGAAACCGAGATCAAGCATCGCACGCGCCAGATCGGCGCTGCCGGTGAAGCAATGGATGACGGCGGTGAAGGCCCCCTTCCCCATTTCCTCACCCATGATCGCGATCGTGTCGGCCTCGGCCTCTCGTGTATGGACGATCAACGGCAGGCCGGTTTCCCGGGCAGCGGCGATGTGGCGACGGAAACTGGCGCGCTGACGGTCGCGGTCGGACTTGTCGTAAAAGAAATCGAGCCCGGTCTCGCCGATCCCGATGATCCGCGGATGCGCGGCCTTGTCGATCAGCAGAGCCGTTTCGATATCTTCATGGGTGTCGGCATCGTGCGGGTGGATGCCGACGCTGGCCCAGACATCGGGCTCGCGCTCGGCGGTGTCGAGCACCGCATCCCATTCGGCGGCGCGGGTCGAGATGTTGAGCATCGTCGAGACACCGGCGGCCCGGGCGGCGGCGAGCACCTCCTGCTGCCGCTCGGCCAGTCCGGCGTAATTGAGATGACAGTGGCTGTCGACGAACATCAGGCGTCCGCACCCTCTGCGGGAATTTCCAGCTCGAGCCGCGGGAACAGCGGCACCGGCTGCGCGACCTTGTAGCCCGACGCCCGCAATGCATCATACCAGCGCTGGTCCTCGATCGCCGCGAAGTCGCGCGCGTCGGCGGCAATGCCCATCTGGTTGAGCAGCTTGCCCGCGCTGTCCGGAATGATCGGCAGGATGGCGATGGTGAGATCGCGGATCACGCCGAACAGCGTGCCGAGCACGGTTTTCATCCGCTCCGGGTCGGTCTTGCGCAGCGTCCAGGGCGCCTGGACATCGACATATTGGTTGCAGGCGAACACCGCTTTCATCCACGCCTCGATGCCGACCGAGAAGGCCAGTTGCTCGAAGGCGCGTGGCGCCTCATCGAGACAGGCTGCCGCGACGGTGCGGACCAGCGCGGCATCCTCTTCATTGCGATCGAGCGCAGGGAGTTCGCCATCGAGATTCTTGAAGATCATCGACAGCGTCCGCTGCGCCAGATTGCCGAAGCTGTTGGCCAGTTCGGCGTTGGCGCGGTTGACGATCGCCTCATGGCCGTAGCTGCCGTCCTGGCCGAAGCTGACTTCGCGCAGCAGGAAATAGCGAAGCTGGTCGACGCCGTAACGGGTGGCCATCGTCATCGGATCGACGACGTTTCCAACCGACTTCGACATCTTCTCGCCCTTGTTGAGCAGGAAGCCGTGACCGAAGACCTGCTTGGGCAGCACGATCTTCGCCGACATCAGGAAGGCCGGCCAGTAGACCGTGTGGAAGCGCACGATATCCTTGCCGATCAGGTGCAGGTTCGCCGGCCAATATTTGCCGAGTTCGGCCTGCTCGTCGGGATAGCCGATGCCGGTGAGATAATTGGTCAGCGCATCGACCCAGACATACATGACGTGACCCGGGCTGCCAGGGACCGGCACCCCCCAGTCGAAGCTGGTCCGCGAGATCGAAAGATCGCTCAGCCCGCCCGATACGAAGCTGACGATCTCGTTCCTGCGCGTTTCGGGCCGGATGAAATCGGGTTGATCGCGGTAGAGCGCGAGCAGCGGCTCCTGATATTTGGAGAGACGGAAGAACCAGCTCTCCTCCTTGGTCCATTCGACGGGAGTCCCCTGGGGAGAGAGCTTCTGGCCGCCCTCCCCGTCAATCAATTCCTTCTCGTCATAATAAGCCTCGTCGCGAACCGAATACCAACCTTCGTAGCGATCGAGATAGAGGTCGCCATTGGCCTCCATTGCCTTCCAGATCGCCTGGCTGGCGGCATAATGATCCTCGTCGCTCGTGCGGATGAAACGATCATACGAAATATTGAGTAGATCGCACATCTCTCTGAAATATGACGACATTTCATCAGCAAGCGCCCGCGGCGTGATATCCCGCGCCCGCGCGGCCTGGGCCATCTTCAGGCCATGTTCGTCGGTCCCGGTCTGGAAGCGCACGTCGCGACCCATCGACCGCTGGAAGCGCGCGATCGCATCGGCGGCGATCGCCTCATAGGCATGACCGATGTGCGGGCGCCCATTCGGGTAGCTGATCGCGGTGGTGATATAATAGGGTTCCGACATGCGATCAGCCAATAGGGAGGCCTCGGCCAAATCGCAACGCCCGCACGTCGATCGGACGCCGTGATTATGTCCCGCCCGACAGGCCGGATCGCTATCCCTTCGCGTGCGGCGCCAATTTTGCGAGCATCGTGCTCAGTTCGAACACCGTCGCTCCTGGATCGAGCGACAGATGGACCGCGCTTTCGCCGATCCGCCGGGCATTTTCCCACAGCCCGATCGCCTCGGCCAGGGCGGGGCCCTGGCGATGACGCGCCTCATCCGCGATCCGCGCGGGAACCCGCGACAGATAGGCTTCATAGCGCGGTTGTGCCGCCTTGAGCCCGAGTTGCTTGGCGAGCAGAGACCGGATCTTGTTGGTCGGATCTCCCTCCGCCACCAGCCGGTCCATCGCCGCATCGAGCGCTGCAATCTCGAGCCCCGCAAAGCCGAGCGCACGACCGGGCGAGCCATTGCCGACCGACACGAGCGCCTCGATCTCGTCGCGCGACTCCTCCGGTAGCGCACGCTGGAGCGCGAGTTGCATGTCGGAACCGCTCAGCGGTGCGAAGCGAAGCTGGCGGCACCGCGAGCGGATCGTCGGCAACAGGCGGCCGGGCGCATGGCTCACGAGAAAAAAGGTCGTGCCCGCGGGCGGCTCCTCGAGATTCTTGAGCAGCGCGTTGGCGGCCGGCCGTTCCAGATCGTCGATGGCGTCGATGATCACCACCCGACGCGGCGAAAGGCTGGGTGTGGTCGAGAACAGGCTCTGCAACGAGCGGACCTGATCGATGCTGATCGAACGGGCCAGATCCTCGGACTTGTCCTTGGTCAGCCGGGCCAGAATGCGCAGGTCGGGGTGGCTGCCGGCCCGGATATAGTTGACGATCTTATGCGTCTCGGGCGTCGCGAGCCCCGGCAGATCGACCGGTGGCCCACCGGCATCCGCAAGAAGCCGGGTCGCGGCCTGGAGCGCGAAGCTGGCTTTGCCGATACCCTCGGCACCGGTCAGCAACCACGCGTGGTGGAGCCGCCCGGAATCCGCCGCCTCGCGAAAGGCCGCGATCTGATCGTCATGGCCGACGAGGCTCATGGCAGGAAATCTGCCAGCGCTTCGAGCAGGCGCGCGGTTACGGTGTCCGGTGTGCCCTGGGCATCGATCCTGCGGAACCGCGCAGGATCCTCTTCTGCCAGCGTCGCGAAGGCAGAGGCGACCCGGGCATGATAGGCGGAGTCGCGTCCCCCGATGCGGTCGGAACCGCCGCGGTCGCGCGCCGAAGCCCGCGCGGCTGCTTCCTCGGCGGGAAGGGCGAGCAAGAGCGTTCGATCCGGCAGGAAACCGCCGCTGCCGATAGCGTGCAGCGCGCGGATCGCGCCTTTTCCGAGGCCACCGGCATCACCCTGATAGGCGAGCGAGCTGTCTAGAAAACGGTCACAGAGCACCCATTGCCCCGCATCCACGGCGGGACGGATCGTCTTGGCTACATGATCCGCGCGCGCGGCGGCGAAGAGCAGTGCTTCGGCCTCCATCGTCCAGCGATCGCCGTCGCCTTCCAGCAAGAGCTTGCGGATCGCCTCGGCACCGTCGCTGCCGCCCGGTTCGCGCGTCTCGACGACATCGATGCCGCGCGTGCGCAGGGCTGCTGCCAATGCCCGGGACTGGGTCGACTTGCCGACCCCTTCCCCACCTTCCAGACTGATGAATCGGCCGGTCAAGCGACGGACCTCAGCTAAGGCCGAACAGCCAGCGCAGGCCTGCCATCATCCGGTCGAAAAAGCCCGCTTCACCGACATCATCCGCTGCGACGAGCGGCAATTTCTGCGGCGTCATATCCGGTCCGCTGACGACGAGGTCGGCAATATGGTCGCCCTTCTTGAACGGTGCCTTGATCGGTCCCTGGTAGACGACCTTCGTCTTCAGGTCCGAACCGAGACCGGCGGGAATGGTGACGACAAGATCCTTCGGTGCAACCAGGCCGACTTCGCGCTCGTCGCCGTTTTGAACCTCGGCGACCTGAACCTTCCGGCCCTTCGGCACGACCGGCTTCGACTGCCAGGCACGGAAGCCCCAGTTCATGAACGACACCGACTGATCGATCCGCTGATTGAACGAGGTCAGCCCGGACACGACCATGACGAGACGACGGCCGCCCTGCTCGGCCGATCCGGTGAAGCCATAGCCGGCCTCCTCGGTATGGCCGGTCTTGAGCCCATCCGCGCCCGCGACGCGGCCCAGCAGCGGATCGCGATTGGCCTGGGTGATCGCCTGGCCCGATCCCATCGTCTTGCCCCAGGTGAAGTTCGGACGGCTGTAAAAGGTCTTGTAGAGCTTGGGGTGCTCGACGATCGTCTTCTCTGCGAGGGTGACCAGATCGCGGCCGGTGACATAGGTGACGCCGGCATCGGGCCAACCGTTGGACGTACCGAAATGGCTGTTTGTCAGGCCCATTTCCTTGGCGCGGCGGTTCATCAGTGCGGTGAAGGCCTGCTCGGTCCCGGAGATATGTTCGGCGAGCACAACGCAGGCATCATTTCCCGACAGGGTGACGATACCGAACAGCAGATTGGCGATGCTCACCTGCTCCCCGGGCGAAAGGAACATCGTCGATCCGGCGGCCGGGCCGTGCCACTGTTTCCAGGTTTCGGGACGGACGGTCGCCATCGCGTCGAGCTTGAGTTCGCCCTTCTTGATCAGGTCGAAGGCGACATAGACGGTCATCATCTTGGCCATCGACGCCGGCGGCATGCGCAGGTCGGGATTCTTGGAATAGAGGACCGCGCCCGAAGACAGATCCTTCATGAACGCGACCGGAGCGGGTGTATCGAAGGGCGGTGCCGCCGCTTCGGCCGGGATGGCCCCCGCCAGGAAGATACCGGAAAGCAGGGCGATCTTGCTGCGCGTCATTGCCTGGAAATTTCCTCTGAATCTTGATCGTTACTTGGTGCCGTGCGCGCTGCCGTTACCGGCGAGCCGGACCACTCGGGCATCCTGATAGCCTTCCGACCGGACCTGCGCCAGCGCGGTCGTCGCGTCGCCCTCACTCTTATAGGGGCCCATGCGCACCCGCCACAGGTTGCCGACAGGCTCAACCCGTCCGGCCACGAATTCGGCGATTTCCTCGGCCCGCGTTCGAAGCCCGACCGCCGCGACCTGGATGAACCAGCCGCCGACGGGGACAGCCTCGTCGGGAACCGCTGCGGCAACGCGCGCCGGCGCCTTCGGTTCGGCCGGACGACCGGCGAAGCGGCGATTGAGGTCGGCCATCTGGGCCGCGCTCGCCATCGGACGCTCGGACGCCGGGCGGCCCCAGCGGAGCGCGAGGCGATCGTCGTCGGACGGAAAGACCCGTCGGACCCGCACCCGCGCAACCCCGGCCCTCTGGATGCCGAGCAGCTCAGCCGAACGGCGCGACAGATCGATGATGCGGTTCGTAACAAAAGGCCCGCGATCGTTGATCCGGACGACGATGGTGCGACCGGTGTCGAGCGCGGTCACCTCGACATAGCTCGGCAGCGGCAGCGTCTTGTGCGCCGCCCCGACCCGATCCATGTCGAACACTTCGCCATTGGCGGTCTGCCCTCCGTGGAACTGCTTGCCATACCAGGAAGCAAGGCCAACCTCGTCATAGCCGCTTTCATCGGACGGATAATACCAGATGCCGGCGACCTGATAGGGCTTGCCGACCTTGACCGGCATGTCCGACGCCGGCCCCCTCGGTTTGGGTGCCGGCCGGGTCGGTTCAGGCCGGCGGGTCGGGCCCGGCCGCTCGGGGCGCGGGACGCCGCAACTGGCAAGCAGCAGCGCCAGGCTCACAAGCGCTGCGCCGTTCGACGCCCGCATCATTCTACGATCGCATCGCCGAGCAGCCCCACCGAAAGGGCGTAGAAATTCGAGCAGTTGTAATCGAGGATCGAGCGGTAATTGGTCGTCAGCAGATAGCCGGTGTTGCCGTTGCCGTCGGGCTCGATCAGCGTCGCGAGCTCGTTTTCAGGCGGCACCTTGCCGCTAAGCATCATCAGCCCCTTGTCGCGCCACTCGGCGATCGTCAGCCAGCGGCTTTGTCGCGCGAAGACCCGCGGGCAGCGCGGCGACGACAGCGGCGAGCGGATCGCCGCGCGATCGATACCTTCCGGCACCCGCACCGCGACGCCCCAGGGAACGTCCTTCTTCCAACCCGCGTCGCGCAGATAATTGCCGATCGAGGCGAGCGCATCGGGTTCGCTGCGCCAGATATCGACCTTGCCGTCCCCATTGCCGTCGATCGCGAGGCGCAGATAGACGCTCGGCAGAAACTGCGGATAGCCGGTGGCCCCTGCCCAACTGCCCTTGAGCTGGCTGCGCGGGACGCCCTGGTTCATCAGCAGCAGGGTCTTCAGGAACTCCTCGGTGAACAGCTCGCGGCGGCGACCTTCATAGGCGAGGGTCGCCAGCGAATTGAGCAGGTCGAAATTGCCGGTGAAGGTACCGTAGCCGGTCTCATGGCCGTAGATGGCCAGCATGATCTGCTCCGGCACGCCGGTCTCCTGCTCGATCCGCAGCAGCAGCGGCCGCAGCGAGCCGTAGCGCGACCGGCCCATGCCGATCCGCACCCGGTCGACATGGCTGGCGAGATAAGGCGCGAAGGGCGGCGGCGCGGCGGCGCTGGCCGGCGTCGCCCCGGGCTGCGCCCGATCGAGCCGGACGACCCGCGCATTGAAATTGAGCGTCGGCAAGGTCGCGTCGAACAAGGTCGGCGACACCCCCATCGCGATCGCCCGGGGCCGCAAGGTCGCGACGAACGCCCGCAACTGGCTATCCTCGGTCGGGACCGTCGCTGCCGGAGCATCGGTGAGCCGGGCTGCATCATCGGGCGCCTGCCCTTCCGCCAGCACCGGCTGCGCAGCCGATGGAGCACTGGAAGCCGCCGCCAGCATCAAACCCAGAGCAGTGGCCGCGCCACGCAATGTCGTTAACATGGTATCCCCTTCGGTTCGGGCCTGCTTGCCACAGCTTGGACCGACGGCGAAATGCTTTGATCGCGCGACTTGCACGAAAGGGCGCAGGAGAGATAAGGGCTGTGCTCCATCGGCCCTGCCGACGGAGAGGTGGCCGAGTGGTTTAAGGCAGCGGTCTTGAAAACCGCCGTGGGTGCAAGCTCACCGTGGGTTCGAATCCCACCCTCTCCGCCATCGCCCGTCGATCATCCCGCCAATACCGCCGCGCGTGCCAATGTGTGCAGAAGCGTGCGGAACTGCTTCAACCCCTCGGGATCGGCGGGATCATAGGAGCGATCGGTGCCGAGTTGGCCGGCATTGCAGACATAGAATAGCGCACCGGCCGCGACACCGTTGAGGATGTGCATCGCCGACACGGGGTGAAAGGTGCCCGCCTTCACACCGGCATCGACCACCGTTTCGATGTCGCGGAGCGCCGTCTCCGAGAATTTTACAGGGTTGTCGCCGCGGGGCCCCAGGTCGGCAATCAGGCGCTGGATGATCCGCGCGGCGGTCGGCCGTGCGACGAGAAAATCGAGCCAGGCGTCGAGCAGTGCCAGTAGCCGGTCCAGCGGATCGACCGCGCCCTGCATCCGCTCCATCACAAACTGGTGCATCGCGGTGAAGATGCCGCTTTCGACCTCGTCATAGAGCTGCTGCTTGTTGGGAAAATAATAGACGATCGACGGCCGGCGAATGCCGACGGACAGCGCCACATCTTCCAGCCGCGCGGCGGCATAGCCGAGGTCTGCGAAGACCTGTTCGGCGGCGTCGAGGATCGATCGCCGCGTGGCATCGCCACGGGGCTGGCGGGCCACCTGCCGCTCGATTTTTGCCACTGTCTCGCGTCCCCAATTCACCGTCTTAGGAGCATCTCTATCGGCCATTCACCCCTCGCTTGGCAAACTCTCGATTGATAATCTACCTACGTGAAGGTAGATATTAATCACAAGGTTGATAACCGCTCGCCCGAAATATCGCGGGAATGAGCGGATTTTGGAGGGGAAAGATCATGACGAATCGGCATTATTGCTGCGCGCTCATCGCAACGCTGCTCACTGGAACCGCCCTGCCCGCCCATGCCCAGCCCGCCGCCAATGCGGTGGCCTATGAGAACGGCATCGAGGAAATCATAGTCACTGCTCAGAAGCGCGAAGAATCGCTCCAGACTACCCCGGTCTCGATCGCCGCCTTCGGCGCGAAGGAGCTCGAATCGAAGGGCATCAGCGGCCTGACCGATCTGCGCGCCAATGTGCCGGCGCTGCAACTAACCCCTTTCCCGAACAACGCCGCGACGACGCAGATATTCATGCGTGGAGTCGGCCTGAGCGACGACCAGATCACCCAGGATGGCGGCGTCGCCGTCTATATGGACGGCGTCTATATCGCGCGGAGCCAAGGCCTTGCGGTGGAAGTTGCCGATCTCGAGCGGATCGAGGTGCTGCGCGGTCCGCAGGGCACGCTCTATGGCCGCAATGCCACCGGCGGCGCGATCAACTTCATCACCCGCAAGCCTGACCTCGGCGACTTTGGCTTCAAGGGCCAGGTGACGATCGGCAATTACGATCAGCGCCGCTTCAAAGCTTCGGTCAACATACCGGTCGGGCAGACAATTGCCGGGCGCCTGTCCTATGTGAACGAGAAGCAGGATGGATTCATCCGCAACCCGGGGACCGGCGTGAAGCGCTGGGGCGACCAGGACCGCCAGGCAATGCGCGGCGACCTCCTCTGGGAGCCGGTAGACGGGATCAGCCTGCGCTACGCCTATGACCGTACCGAGATCGGCGACACGCCCGCTTATGTTGCGGTATCGCCCTTTCACCCGGCGACGGCGCCCCGGCCCATGGCGGGCAGCCCGCTGGTCCGCGACCTGCTCGCCAACGACATCGTCTCGCAGGGGCATAGCCTGATTGGCGAGTGGCAACCGGCTGACGGCGTGACCGTCCGGTCGATCACCGGCTATCGCAAGCTCGCCAATTTCCAGAACCAGGACTATCTGACCGGGGCCCTCGGTCCAATCCCGCTGCAGAAGAACAGCAGCCAGGCGAAGCAAGACCAGTGGAGCGAAGAGCTGCAATTGGTCGGCGACGCCTTTGGCGACCGCGTCCGATATGTCGTCGGCCTCTATTATTTCGCCGAAGACGGCCGCAATTTCAGCAACAGCTTCAGCCCGCCCACCGCAACCCGCTCCTTCACCACCGCGACGATCAGCAACAAATCCTATGCCCTGTTCGGCCAGGCGACCTTCACCCCCGACTGGCTCGACCGGCGACTGCACGTTACGGTTGGGGTTCGGCAAAGCTGGGACAAGCGCGCTGCGACACTGCTGCGCGAAACGCAGGTCAATGGCGGCCCGATCGTGATGGTCCCGGGCTTCGGCGACGGCAGCCGCAGGTTCAAGGACTTCAGCCCTAGCCTGATTGTCGCCTATGACGCGGCCGAAGAGGTCCACCTCTACGCTAAGGCGGTGAAGGGCTATAAGAGCGGTGGCTTCAACATCCGCGCCAGTTCGATCGCCCGGTTCGACGACGGTTTCGGGCCCGAAACCTTGTGGTCCTATGAGGCCGGCTTGAAAAGCCAGTGGCTCGACAACCGGCTGCGCTTCAACGTCGCGGGCTTTCTGTCTAAATATCGCGACATTCAGATCAACGTACAGTCCGACCCTACGAATGTTCGCCTGACCGACGTGCTCAATGCCGGCCGCGCGACGGTCAAGGGCATCGAAATGGACCTGACGATGGCACCGGTCCGCGAACTGCGGGTGACGGCGAACTACAGCTATCTGCATGCCCGCTATAACAGCATCACCAGCGCGACCGGGGCGAATGTCGCCGCCGACTATCGCTTCACCAATGCACCGGCGCACACGCTGGCGCTGGATGTGACCTATGATCTGCCGCCGACCCCGGTGGGGCGCCTGTCTGCAAATGCCAATTATACGATGCAGAGCGACAAGTTCACCAACGCCACCATAACCGGCGGCCGCTATGTCGTCGGCGACTATGGCCTGCTCAACGCGCGTCTGGCGCTGACTGACATTCCAGGCCTGGCCGGCGTGCGGGCCGCGCTCTGGGCCCGCAATCTTGCGGACAAGGAATATTATCTGATGCAGTTCAACATCGGTCGCCCCGGCGCAATCTTCGGCGAGCCGCGCACCTACGGCATCGATTTGAGCATCGAGCTTTGATCCTGCCCCAGGGGACCTGATGGGTGATCCGGCAACGATATATGGTTTGGGCTCATGAGAGCGACGCCGGGCAGATAGCCCGATGATCCGGTCGGGACCGGCCTGCGCGCGCGGGTCTCGATCGGATCGAGAAAAATCGACATCAGCATTATGCGGCCGGACGGATTATCCCCGAGGACGATCCACGACTACGACCGAGGGAGAAAAAGAGATGAGCATCATGCCCAGGGAGCGATCTGTCAGGGCGGCGCCGACGCTGGCGTCCCTTACTCTGGCGTTGCTGATAGCGGCGCCCCTGCTGTCCGGTTGCGCCCGCACCGATGGTCCGCAGGCAGCCGCAGTCACCTCCCCCACACGCGCCTCGTTCGAAACTGCCATGGTCGAGCGCCTGCCCGATCCCGGTAGTTACCGGATCAGCTGGCGGGGCGCCTATGGCGTCGGTCAAACGCGTGTCTTTGCCGGAACCGGGAACGCCCCGACAACGAGTGGAACGCCAATCGCTACTGGCGCTCGCAGTGGGTCGGCGATCGTAACCGGCTTGGCGCCCACTGATCGCTGGTATTTTACGCTGGTTGCCGATCAAGGCCGGCCGATCCTGATCGGCGACCGCGACCTCCGCCTCGCGACTGCGCCCAATTTCCGCGATGTCGGCGGATATCGCAGCACCGATGGTCGCTGGGTGCGAATGGGCCTCCTCTATCGCTCGGACCAGCTCGATCGTTTGAACGCCAGCGATCTCGCCGCAGTCGCCGCGCTGGGCGTAAACCCGGTCATCGACCTGCGCACTGCGTCCGAGCGCGGTCGCGAGCCCGACCGATTGGCCCCCGGCATGCGCCCGCTGATCCTTGATGTCGCGGCCGACAGCAGCGGCACGCTGGGCGGCGACATGCGCAAGGCGCAAGCCGCGATCGCATCGGGCAAAGGGGCCGAGATGCTGATCGACGCCAATCGCGACTTCGTCTCGCTGGCGAGCGCGCGAGCCGCCTATGGCGCGCTGCTGGCCGAGTTGGCGAACGAGCAGGCCGGCCCGATCGTCTATCATTGCACTGCGGGTAAGGACCGCACCGGCTGGGCGACGGCGGTGATTCTGACGATCCTGGGCGTCACGCGCGACCAGGTGTTTGCCGACTATATGCTCAGCAACAGCTATCTTGCCGCCAAGAATGCGGCGACCATATCTGCCGTCAAAGCATCGGGTGCGCCGATCAACCCAAGCTTCCTGGAGCCGGTGCTGACCGTGCGCAGCGACTATCTGCAGAGCGCCTTCGACGAGGTCGATCGCACATATGGCTCGTTCGACGCTTATGTCCGCGATGGTCTCGGCATCAGTGATGACCAGATCGCGGCATTGCGACGGAAATATCTGAGCGAGTGATCCGCCGCCTCAGCCAGCCTGTTCTCGGGCTTGGGCCTTAAGGGCACGCTCGACGATCTCGGTCGCACCGGTAACGTCCGGATAACAGAGACCCGGATCCTTGCGGAACAGCTCCATGAAGCCCTGTTCGGCTTCCAGCCATTTCAGGCTGCCCTCTATCGCCTCGTCGAGCTGATCGCGGGGGATCACGACGATGCCGTTGTCGTCGGCGAGGATCGCGTCCCCTGGGTTCACGGCAACGCCGCCGCAACTGATCGGAATGTTGAACTCACCGCCCATACCACGATATTTGGTGGTGACCGGGCTGATGCTGCGCGCCCAGATCGGCAGACCGACGGCGCGGGCATCGTCCATGTCGTTGACCGCACCGTCGACGATCACCGCTTCGAGCCCGGTCGCAGCGGCCGCATGGATGGTGGCGCCACCCCAATTGCAGGTGCGCTGGTCCTGGCCGCGGTCGATCAGCAGCACATCGCCGGGCCTAGTGAACTTCAACGCATAATGCGCCATCACTGAATCCGGGACGGTGATACGGACGGTGACGGCGGTGCCCACGATCTTGCTGCCCGGAATGCGCGGGATCATCCCCTCGTCCATGAAACCGGCCTCGAGGTGATGACCGACCGTGCCGGTGTCGAGCGTCTGCAGCGCGGCGCGCTGGTCAGCAGTTATCTGGTCGGGCATCGGATTGACGACGTACATCCGTCGTTCGGGAAGCATGGCCATGGTATCAGCTCATCCTGACAGGCGCCCGTCAGGGCGCTGGTTTCGAGGAAGGGGCAGGACGAGCGGCGCGATCACGCCCCCGCCCTGCCGATATCGGTCAGAAGCGGTAACGAAGCTCGACGCCGTAGGTGCGCGGTTCGCCCCATACCGCCTGGTCGAGGCCACCGAAGACGCGGGCATAGGTGCGGTAGTCCTGCTTGGTGAGGTTCTTGCCCCACAGCGAGACCATCAGGTCGCCAACCTCGTAACCGATGCGAGCGTCGATCAGCGTGTACCCGGCTTCCCGGTACTTCGGCAGCGCTTCGGCTTGAAGGAACATGTCGCCGGTGTAGGTCACGTTGCCCACCAGGAATAACTCGCCCGGTCCGGCCGGGAAACGATATTCGGCCTGTCCGCCGATCATCCAGTCGGGCGTGAACTCGACCCGGTTGCCAGCATAGGACACCGGTACCGTGGCGCCGATCGAGGCGTAGTCGAAGCGGGTATATTTGGCGTCGAGATAGGAGGCGTTGGCGGACAGACTCAGCCCGTCGAAAGGCCGCAGGGTCGTTTCGAACTCGAAACCCTTGATCCGCGCTTTGCCGGCGTTGGTGACCTGAACCGACGATACCGTGCTTGCGCCGGTGGATACCAGCTGGGCGACCTGCTTGTCGGAGTAGTCCATACGGAAGACAGACAGGCTATAACGTAGGAGGCGGTCGAACAGCTGGCCCTTGATACCGGCCTCATAATTGACCACCGATTCCGGACCGAAGATCAGATCGCGCGAGACGAGGTTGGCAGCGCCGATCGTGTCGAGATTGAAGCCGCCCGATTTGAATCCCTTGGACGCGGTGGCGTAGAGCGTCAGCGCACGTGAGGGCTTGTAGGTAAGGCTTCCGGTCCACGAGACGTTCTTGTCGCTCCGCCGGAGATCGTTGAAATTATAGCTGAGCACCGGGCCGCGGATCTGCAGATAATCGCCGGTCTTCTTTTCATAGGTGTAACGCAGACCGCCGTTCACCGTCAGTTGCGGGAGCAGATCATAATCCGCATTGATATAGGCTGCGTAGCTGTTGGTGATCGCTTTCGCACGGTTGATGGCGCCATTGGCCAGCGTTCCGCCGATGAATATCTGCCGCTGTGCGGTCCCGCGCTGATGATAGTAATAGAGACCGCCGACATAACGGAAGGGCTCATCGCCGGGCGAGGTGATCCGGAATTCCTGGCTCGCCATCTGGACGAAATCGGTCAGCGGATCGGAATTGAACAGGTTGATCGGCAGCTGGTCGATATCGCTCGATACCGTCACGTTGATCTTGCGATAGGCGGAGATCGACGCCAGCACCATGTCATTGGGCAGGCTGTATTCCGCAGTGAGATCGCTTCCCCACATATTGCGCTTGTCGCCGTTCGGCCGGTCGCTGTTCGCCTCGAAGCGGTTGCCCGTGTAATAGGGTGCGGCGGCGCCGACGCCGGAATCCATCTGTGTCTGGAGCACGGTCCGCCGGTCGCGCGTGAAGTCGGCGTTCAGTTTGATTTTCAGATCATCGGACGGCTTGAATACGAATTGCGCCCGGGCGCCGCGCCGGTTCTCGTCGTTCACGTCCTGATCGTTGAAGATGTTGTGGATATAGCCGTCGCGGTCGAAGGTCGCCACGGTCAGCTTGGCGAACAGGGTGTCTGAAAGCGGACCCGACAGGCTCGTCTGGGTGCGGAAGGCGTTGTAATTGCCGTAGCTGGCATAGACGCTGCCCTCCAGTGTTTCGCTCGGCTCCTTGGTGGTGATGTTGATCACGCCGCCGATGGTGTTCTTGCCGAACAGCGTTCCCTGCGGGCCGCGCAGCACTTCGACCTGTGCAATCTCGGCCAGATCGGCATTATAGCCCGAGGTGCGCGGGATATAGACGCCGTCGAGATACATGCCGACACCGGCTTCGATGCCGATATTGCGGGAATCGCCGCCAACGCCGCGAATGGTCAGCTGGGTCGACAGGCTCCCGCGCTCGGTAAATTGCACACCGGGCATCAGCCGCGACATATCGCGCAGGCTCTTGATGCCGGATGCCTCGAGCTGGGTTTGATCGAAGGCAGTGACCGAGACGGGGACATCCTGCAGGCTTTCCGCGCGACGGCGCGCCGTGACGACAATATCGCCATTATCAGCCGATGCTTCCGCAATCGCATCTGTTTCCGCCGCAAGGACAGGCTGCATCGGGATCATACAGAGAACAGATCCAATCACCCGAATCGAGCTTTGCGTAAGCAAGTTTTTCATTTCTCTTCCCCCTTACAAGATATATCGATGTATAATCCGATTGATCTCGAATATATTATTATAATATCTCAAGTCAGTTTTATATTAACTGTATTTAATTATAACTATTGATCGACAAATCCTATGGCTGATACTTTATGATTGCGGATGTCCACATCTCTCCACGTCGCGCGGGCCAGCCAGATCGTCACCAGAACTGACATGAGCATCGCCGGCCCAACCACCAGGCTTATCGCAACGCGCAAATCTCCGGCGCCGGACGCCATGTGGGTCGACAACAGCCCCACCATCGTTGGGCCAAGCCCAAGCCCGACCACGTTTATGAACAGGACATAGAGTCCGGAAATCTGTGCCCGTGCTTCCTGCGGCGTGGTGAGTTGCAGGAAAGCGGGCACCACTCCCATCGGCATCGACACCGCGAAATGTAGACCACCGGCGATCAGCAGCAGGGCCATCGGGCTCTTGGGCAGTCCCAGCAGAAGCGCGAAGGGAAGCCCGATCAGCGCAGCCAGCGCTACCACTCGGACATGCGCATTTGCTGCGCCCGCCCGAACCAGCCTGTCGGCCAGCCAGCCGCCGGTGAGCAACCCGACTGGACTGGCCAGCAGAACGGTCACGCCATAGCGGACGCCGACATCCTCCGCCGCCCAACCGAACTCGCGGCCCAGCACCGACGGCATCCAGGAAACCAGCGCATAGCTGGTCATGATCACGCCCGACATGGCTACGAACAACGGCAGATAAAGACCGAAACGCGCGCGTACGGCCGAGGCCATCGCGGCGAAACCCTTCTGCCCCTGACCGGCCTCCTCGCCCGCGACACGGCGCGGCTCGCTGATCAGGGCGATCAGGGCCACCAGCAACGCGCCAGGCAGGGCGATCGCGATGAATGTCTGCTGCCACGGCTTCAGCGCTGCGATCATCGGCAGGCCGGCTCCGCCGCCGTCCATGAAATAGCGGTAGACATAGCCGGTGATCAGCAGCGCCAGTCCCGCGCCGAGCACCCCGCCGACCTGGAACAGGCTTATCGCCCGGCCAAGCTGTTCCTTGGGGAAGCGGTCATGGACGATCGAGTAGCTGGCGGGCGCCAGTCCCGCCTCCCCCGCACCGACGCAGATCCGGGCGAAGAGCAGTTGGGGGAAATTGACCGCAAGGCCGCAAGCTGCCGTGGCGATCGACCAGATACCGACGCCCAGCATGATCGTGCCCTTGCGTGACCAGCGATCGGCCAGCCAGCCGAGCGGCAGGCCCATGATCGCGAAAAACAATCCGAAGGCGACGCCCTGCAGCAGCCCGATCTGCGCATCGCTGATGCCCAGGTCGGCCCTGATCGGATCGACCAGCAGCGACAAACCGATCCGATCGATGAAGGACAGGATCAGGGCGGCCATCAGCAGCAGCACGACGAGCCAATCCCTGATCTGTCCTTTTTGCATGTATCGGTCCCTTTGTTGATGCAGTCATTCCGCGCCGAGCCGTCAGGCGATCAGACGTTCGGCCTCCGTCGCCTTCGCATTGCCATAGGAGGCACGCACCGCCGATGGAGTGACACGGCCGGTCCGGAGATCGGCGGCGATCGCCGCGACATCCCGACTGTCCGGAGTTCCGAAACCGCCCCCGCCCGGCGTTTCGATACGGACCGACTGACCGGTCGACAGCACGAGGCGGGGCTGGTTGGCGGGGATCTCAAGCTCGGCTTCGGTTCCCCGGTCGCGGATGATATGCGCCACCGCTCCCTTACCGCCACCGAAGACGCCGTCCGCAGGGATGATCGTGCCTTCGCTCGACGCGTAGCAGAAGGTGTCGTCGTCGAGCGCCCGGATCTGGCGAACGATCCCCATGCCACCGCGCCATTGTCCGGCGCCGCCGCTGTCAGTGACCAAGCCATACTCTTCCACCACCAGCGGATATTCGTTCTCCAGCGCCTCGGCGGGCAGGTTCGACGAATTGGTAATGTGGACATGGGTGCCGTCGGCGCCGTCATGGCCGTATGTTGCGCCCGCGCCGCCGCCGATCGTCTCGACATAGACATAGGTGCCTGCCCGCCGCCGGCTGCGACCCGAGAAGACCATCGCGGGCATCGCGTCGTTCCCCGCTGCCATCACCCGCTCGCGCGGCAGGAAATGCGCGAACGCCCCGATCACCGACGCCGCGATACGCTGCGCGGTGTTCGACCGCATGCCGACCGCCGCCGGGAAGGTGGGATTGGTGATCGTACCTTCGGGGAAGCGCATGTCGATCGACGCGAACATGCCTTCGTTGGCCATCAGCTCGGGATCGAGCATGGTCTTCACCGCATAATAGACGCTCGCCTGCATCGCACTTCTGGGCATGTTGTAACTGCCCCGGCATTGCGGACCCGACCCTTCGAAGTCGACGGTCAGGCGCTCGCCCTCGACGGTCAGGGTCGCTTTTATCGCCACGGGATCGCCACCGAAGCCGTCATCGTCGAGATAGCAGATGTGGCTGCCGACACCGTCCTTGAGCGCCGCGATCCGATTCCGCAGGCGTCGCGCCGTGTAGGACAGGACGTCCTCGATCGACTGCTCGACCGCATCGATGCCGAGTTGGCGGACGAGGTCGAGCACCAGTTGCGCACCACGCGCATTGGCCGCGATCTGAACCTTGAGATCGGCGATGCGGTCGGCCGGCTCGCGACTGTTCTCGGCAAGCAGCGTGATCAGGCCCGTGTCGAGCTCGCCCTCACGGACGATCCGGGTGAGCGGGATACGGATGCCTTCCTCGAACACGGTTCGCGCGGTCGGCGAAACCGAGCCGGGATAGGTCCCCCCGACATCCGAGTGATGGCCGATGTTCGCGGCGAAGAAGCGGCAGACGCCATCCCAGAAGATCGGGGTGACGATGGTGATGTCCGGGGCATGGGTGCCGCCCGCCAGGTAGGCATCGTTGCAGATGAACGCATCGCCATCGCGGACATTCTCGATCCCGTAGCTGCTCAGGACCGTCTCTACGCCGCCCGACAATGATCCCAGGTGCATGGGGATGTGCGCGGCCTGGGCGATCAGCCGCCCCTTCCCGTCGAACATCGCCACGGAGCAGTCCTTGCGCTCCTTGATGTTCGGCGAGAACGAGGCGCGAACCAGCCGGTTGCCCATATCCTCGGTGATCGAGAGCAGCCGGTTGGAAAAGACTTCCATCGCGATCGGATCGAACAGCTGGCCATCGGCCTTGCTGATGGGGGTATCCCTGTCTGCCATTGTCTGATGTCCTATTCGAAAATCGATACGATGAGATTGCCGACCGGATCGACCGTGACGGTCTGTCCGGGCTGGACGATGAGCGTCGAGCTCATCTCCTCGATGATCGCGGGCCCAGCGAAAGTCCGGCCGATCGGTAGCTGGCCGCGGCGATAGATGGCGGTTTCGATCCAGCCGGCCTCCTTGCCGAAATAGACCTGCCGTCGATCCCTGATCGGCTCCAGGCCAGGCACCGGCACCGGGGCCGACACCGGCACCCGCGACACGCGGCCGATCGCCTGGATGCGGCAGTTGACGATCTCGACCGGACGGTCAGAGACGTCGTAGCCATATTCCTGGACATGCTGGCGGCGGAACAGCTGGACCATATCCTCCAGCCCATCGGGCTGCACCGCTTCCAGCGGTACCGACACTTCGAAATTCTGGCCGTCATAACGAGCGTCGACCATGACGCGGAGCATGCGATCCTCCTCGGCCACGCCTTCGCGCACCAGCCACGCGGTCGCCTCCTCGCGCATCTCGCCGAGCACCGCGCACACGCGCCGCCAAGACTTATCGGTCGCGAGACTGAGTTCGCTGCGAACGAAATCCATGTTGATGTCGGACAGCAGAATACCTCGGGCGCACAGCGTGCCAGGCTCCTGCGGAACCAGAACAGTACGGATCCCGCAATCCTGCGCGAGATCGCAGGCGTGGAGCGGCCCTGCCCCGCCATAAGCGAAGAGCGCGAAATCGCGGATGTCGTGGCCTCGTTCGGTCGACACAGACCGGATCGCCCGGCTCATATTGGCGTTGGCGATGCGAAGAATGCCGTAAGCGGCCTCTTCCACCGACAGGCCGAGCGGGCGGGCGATCTTGTCCTCGATGACCTGGCGTGCGGCCGCGGCATCTACAGGCAAGCGCCCCTGAAGCAGCGAGACCGGATCGAGCCGCCCCAGAACGATGTTCGCGTCGGTGATCGTCGGCTCTGTGCCGCCACGGCCATACGCCACCGGCCCCGGCGCGGCACCGGCACTGCGCGGGCCGACCTTCAGCGCCCCCGCATCGTCGATCGCGGCGATGCTGCCGCCCCCAGCCCCGATGACATGGATGTCGATCATCGGCGTCTTGACCGGATAATCGGCGACCAGCCGGTCCGAAGCGAACAGCGGCTTTCCGTTCACGATCACCGATACGTCGGTGGAGGTGCCGCCGACGTCGAAGGTGACAAGGTTCGGGAAATTGGCGAAGCGGCCGATCTCAGCCGCGCCGATTACGCCAGCGGCCGGTCCCGAGACGCAGGTCCGGACGGGGATCTCGCGAACGGTGGGAACTGACATCAGCCCGCCGTTCGAATGAACAGTGTTAAGCTCGCCGGTAATGCCCAGCTCCGCCACCCGGCCGAGCAGCCGCTCGAGATAGGTGCCCATGCGCGGGCCCATATAGGCGTTGAGCACGGTGGTGGACATCCGCTCGAACTCTCGGAATTCGGGCAGCACGTTCGACGAAAGGCTGACATAGGCGTCGGGTAGGATCGCGCGAACGATCTCTCCCGCCCGACGCTCATGGTCGGGACGGCGATAGCTGTGCAGGAAGCATATCACCACTGCGCCGACGCCGGCGGCGGCCAATTCCCGGGCAGCCTCCGCAACCTGTTCCTCATCGAGGGGCACCTCGATCGTGCCGTCGGACAGGATCCGCTCGCTCACTTCGAGCCGCAATTCTCGCGGTACCAGCGGAGTCGGCCGGCTGATCGAATAATCGTAAAGATGCGGCCGCGTCTGGCGCCCGATCTCGAGCGTATCGCGGAATCCCCGCGTCGTGATCAGGCCGGTCACCGCGCCCTTGCGCTCGATCACCATGTTGGTTGCGACTGTCGTGCCGTGGCCGAGATGGCGTATCAGTGCCGGGTCGATGCCATGATCCGCGATCAGCGCCGACAGCCCGGTTCCGATCGCTTCCGAAGGATCATGCGGCGTCGAAGGCACCTTGAAATAGTGAACGGTCCCGCTTCCCTCATCCAGCATGGTGAAATCGGTGAAGGTGCCGCCTACATCGAAACCAATGCGATACATTCATCTTCCTTCTGGCAAACGACCGGGTGCCCTGTGCGGAAAACCCTTGGGAACAGCGCTCACGCCCATCGGGTGGCGCTGTCAGTCTCCAATGAGTACCGCCGCCTTTTCCGGTGCCGCCAACGCGATTTTCTGATGGTTGGCGATCAGCATTTGTAATCGCGCCGGAAAACGGGGCTCAGATCGCGTTCACAGGTTTGGCTGATCGATTCCGATCGGAAGAAACGATTGGTCCGGTCGTTCGGCGATCCTGTTAGATCGAAGCCGTTGTATAAGGGGGGCGAATAATGGCATCGACGGCAATCAACCGAACTGCGTTGGTCGGCGCGACGATCATGGCGCTCGCCTGCGCACTGGCTGGCAAGAGCGCTACACCGGACGTCCCGGCCGCTCCTCTTCCAGGACGAGCTATCTACGAAGCCAATTGCGCCGGATGCCACGGTCGCGACCTGCAGGGGGCTTCGGCCACCGCGCTGGTCAAGAGCGATTGGTCCTATGGACGCACCCGGTTCGCGATCAGCAACAATATCCGCAACGGCCTACCATCGGCAGGCATGCCCGCGTGGGGCAAGTTGCTCGGCGAGCAGGAGCAGAAGGACCTGCTCGACTATATTCTGGCGACGCAGAGCGCACACCCCAGTCCCGCCCGGCCGCTGCCGTCTATCATCTCCACTAAGGACTACAGGCTGAGGGGCGAGATCCTCGTCAACAAGGGCCTGACAATCCCTTGGGGTATCGAGTTCGTCGATCCCCGCCATGCCCTCATAAGCGATCGATCGGGTCAGCTGTTCTGGATGATCGACGGCGCGCTCGATCCGACGCCGATAACCGGACTGCCTCCGGTCGACCACACAACCTCGACCGGCGGCTTGTTCGATATCGCACTCGACCCGGAATATCCCCGGAACGGATGGGTGTATCTCGCCCTGGCGCATTCCGAGAACCCCGGCGATGCGAGCAGCCCGGGCATGACCAGGGTCATCCGGGGCAGGATCGACGGACATCGATGGTACGATACCGAGTATCTTTTCCGTGCGGCGGATGCTCTCCAGCTGCCGAACAGCCATGGCTGGGGCGGACGCCTGCTGTTCGACAAGGCCGGTGATCTCTACTTCAGCATCGGCGACATGAGCCGGATGCACGATGCGCAGGACCTGTCTCGCCCCAATGGCAAGCTGTTCCGTATAACCTCCAACGGCCATCCGGCCCGCGGCAACCCCTTCCCCTCCACCAATTCGATCACCGGCGCCCTCTTCGCTTATGGCCTCCGCAACGTTCAGGGACTGGCCCAGCAGCCTGGAACAGGCGCGATCTGGGGAACGGACCATGGTCCGCATGGCGGAGACGAACTCGATATCCTTCAGCCCGGCCGCAATTACGGCTGGCCGATAGCGACCTATGGCGTGGATTATGACGGCAGCGTCGTCAGCGAAACCCCGGAACGAAAGGATGTGGAAAGACCCGTGCGGCACTGGACACCCGCGCCGGCGGTCAGCGCTATCGACTTCGTCACCGGTGCGCTCTTCCCGAAATGGCGGGGCAACCTGCTCATGGGCTCGCTGTCCCATGAGACGCTGTTCCGGTTCGTCGTCGACGGATCCTCGATCATCGATGAGGAAATCCTGCTCAGGGGTTATGGTCGTATCCGCGACGTGAAAATCGGCCCCGACGGCGCCATTTATCTTGTGACCAACAATCCGGCCACGATCGTCCGCCTGACACCGTTCGTCCCCATCCTGCCATCGCGATAGTCTCAACCGAATGCCACAAGATCGACCGATGGATTTCCATCGAAAGAAACGATTGGGCGTGTGAGCGGCCGATGCTGCTATGTTTCCCGTAAGAGCAGCGTCCGTCATATCTGGCTCCGGAGCGGTAGAGGCCGATGAACACACGTTTCCTGGAAACCTTCATCTGGCTGGCGCGACTGAAAAGCTTCAGCCGGACCGCCGAGAAGCTGCACGCGAGCCAGCCCGCCGTTTCGGGCCGGATCGTCGCGCTCGAGGATTTGCTCGGGGTGACGCTCTACGAACGCAATGCGAAAGGTTTCGAACTGACGGCCGCCGGCCGCCGCATTCTCGACCGCTGCGAACAGATCGTTCAGCTATCGACCGAACTCAAGTCGATCGCATCCGAGAACAACGTGCTGGGACGGCCGGTCCGGATCGGCGTCTCCGAAGTGATCACCCTCACCTGGATGAGCGATCTGGCCGCTGTCCTGGCGAGCAAATATGTCGAGTATCAGTTCGATGTCGTCACCGACAGCGCGAACAATCTCAACCGAATGCTGATGACGGACGAGATCGACATCGCACTGATCGCCAACGGGATCGAGGAAACCAGGATCGTTAATGCACCGCTGTGCACCTATCGGGTCGAGTGGCTGGCCAACCCGCGCAAGTTCGATGTCACCAAGCCGATCAATATCGAGCAATTGTGCGAACTGCCGATCATCATGCCGCCGCCGGGAACGCCGGGCCACACCTGGCAGGTCGAGTATCTGAAGCGGCACAATTCGAATTATTCGCCGGACCGCACGTCGCCGATCCGGATATCCACCGGATATTCCCCAAGCGCGGGGCTCCAGATGGTGGTTCAGGGCTTTGGCGTGCTTCCGGTACCGGTGCTGCTGGCCCGGCCGTGGATCGCGTCGGGCGATGTCGCGCCGCTGAAGGTGAAAGAGTCCTTCCCGCCCTGGGCGATGAACGCCTGCTACAAGTCGCCGCCGACCATCCCGATCATCGTGAGTCTGGTCGAGACCGCCCAGGCGGTCGCGAAGGCCTTTGCCGACCGTCGCGGCGGTGCCGACTTCTGGCCATGAACGAACCATCCCACGACAGCGCCCTGCGCAGGGCGATCACCCAGATCAACAGCCCTGCCCCGAGCAAGCCGGTGGTCGAGGCATTCTTCGATCGGGACACATCGACCATATCCTACGTCGTCCATGATCCCGTGAGCCGCATCGCGGCGGTGATCGATCCCGTAATCGGCTATGATCCCGCTTCAGGATGGATGGACAGCGTTCCGGCCGACCGGATCGTCGCCCATGTCGAGAAACAGGGCCTGCACGTCGCCTGGCTGCTGGAAACCCATGTCCACGCCGATCATCTGTCGGGCGCGCCCTATCTACAGGACAGGATCGGCGGACAGATCGCCATCGGCGAGCATATCACCGCCGTGCAGGCCAGCTTCGGCCGACTGTTCGGGGCGAACCGAGATCGAGCCCCGGACGAACCGGATTTCGACCATCTCTTCGCCGACGGCGATAGCTTCGCCATCGGCGGGCTGGACGTGACCGTGCTTCATGTCCCCGGCCATACTCCGGCCTGCGTCGCCTATGTGATCGGCGATGTCGCGTTCGTCGGCGATACCATGTTCATGCCCGATTATGGCACCGCGCGTGTCGACTTTCCGGGCGGGAACGCTCGTCAGCTCTATCGATCCTTGCGAAGGCTGCTGGAGTTGCCGGGGCATACCCGCCTGTTCATGTGCCATGATTACCTGCCCGAGGGCCGCGATAGCCATCAATGGGAAACCACCGTCGAGGCGGAGCGCCGCGGTAATATCCACGCCCATGACGGGATCGGCGAGGATGACTTTGTCGCTATGCGCGAAGGCCGGGATGCCAGTCTGGCGGTGCCCCGGCTGCTGTTGCCGTCGATTCAGGTCAACATGCACGCCGGTCGTCCCCCGGCGCCCGAGGCCAACGGCATATGTTACCTTCGGATCCCGCTGAACGCCTTTCCGTTTCCCGCTTAGGCTGAGCTAGTTTTTGCGGAGCAATAGCTCGATATGCGGCGCAATCCAGCCAGGCCCCATTCCCGCCAGGCGCGCCAAGCCGGCAAATAGCCGGACCCCAGGGTCCAGCGTGCCGTGGATTGCCTGGCGGGCCTGCAGCCAGTCCCCGGCTGTGCCGGCTTCCACGAAACGCCCTCGCAGGCTCTGGGCCAATCGTCGGGGCGACAGGCCCCGTTGAATGGCGAGGCCCGTGATCCGGTCGACGGCGCGCGGTATATAATTGACGAGCCAGCGCCGCGAATGGCGCTCAAGCAACGCCAGTCGACTTGCCGTTCCGCAAATGAAGAGGTGCCCGGCGGGACGCAGCACCCGGTGGAGTTCGCCGATTGCCGCATCGAGGCGGTCGGGAGGGATATACTCCAGGACGCTGTTCGCGACCACCAGATCGAAACTGTCGTCGGGGAACGGCAATCGGCCTGCGGCATCGATGGTCCCGAGGATACCGGACATTCCATGCCGCAGGAGGTTGGCTTCGGCGATTGGGATCATCGCGGGATCGACGTCGACCGCGGAGAGCCGTGCACCGAGCGCCGCGAGAACGACTGACGATCCGCCGACGTTGCAGCCGAATTCAAGCACGTCGCGATCGGCGATCGCAATGGCATAGGCGTCGAGCGCCGGGCGGAGGTGGCTCCACTCATAGTCAGCATACCCCCCGACCCAGCGGTCGTCGGGCAGCATGTTCGCCGCGCGGGCTGCCGCTTCGAACCTGCGCTGAGCTGCGCTGTCGGGGTCGAAACGCGGCGCGGTCATTACGCCGATCGCTGCACTGGGCACAATCGTTCGACGATCAGCGCGACGGCCAGCGCGACGACGATCGCGGCACTGTCCGCCACCCAATCCCATACGCTGGCGTCGCGCTGCAGCATGGGTATCGCCTGAGTGAGTTCGATCCACAGGCCGAACAGCGAAAGTCCGACCGCGAGCCGCCAGGCTGCGACATGGCGGTAAGCGCTCCGCCCGAGCAACGTCAGGACCAGAAACGCGGCGATGTGATTGACCTTGTCGCCCGCGCCGAGGCTGGGCGCTTGCGGGGCCGGCATGATCGCCAGCACAAAGACGACGGCCATGGTCGCCCAGAATATTGCCCGGCGATGGCGGTTATACAGCCGTGTCACCCTCTATTCCCCAAAATGAAAATGGCCGGGCAATGCCCAGCCATATCCATGTCCGAAGGATCGGAGCCAAGCTTATTTCTTGCCGAGGGTGAGTCCGCCGAAACGCTTGTTGAAACGAGCGACCTGACCGCCTGCATCGAGCATGTGCGACTTGCCGCCGGTCCAGGCCGGGTGAACCGAAGGATCGATGTCCAGCTGAAGCGTGTCGCCTTCCGCGCCGTAGGTCGAACGGGTCTGGTAGGTGGTGCCGTCGGTAAGCTGCACGGTGATCCGATGGTAATCGGGATGGATATCTTTTTTCATCGTCTTCTGGCTCCAGAAAAAATGGCTGGTTCCGACCAGCCGGGAAGCGAAGCGGCGCGTCTACAGGCTTGCCCCCGATATGGCAAGGGAGGTTCCGCCCCCAAACATTGGGGGCGGTTCCTGTCACTCGACCGGCGGGTCCGCGATCATCGCCGTGAAATTGGCCTGGGCGGCAAGCTTGTCGCCGATATAGGCCTTGCCTTCGAACTTGCAGACGCTGGCGCGCTTCTGGACGAACGACACTTCAAGGCGCAGCAGAACGCCGGGTTCGACCGGAGTGCGGAACTTGGCATCGTCGATCGCCATGAAATACACCAGCTTGCCCGAACCGGCGAGGCCCAGCGATTCAACCGCCAGGACGCCCGCCGCCTGCGCAAGTGCTTCCACGATCAACACGCCCGGCATGATGGGGCGCCCAGGGAAATGCCCCTGAAAGAAATTCTCGTTGATCGTGACGGCCTTGATCGCCGTGATCCGCTCGTTGACCACCAGTTCCTCGACACGATCGACGAGGAGAAGCGGATAACGATGCGGCAGCGCCGCCATGACCCGCCGGATATCCAGCGGGCCAATATTCTTCGACGTGTCTTCGCTCATCGACGAAGGATCAGCGACCGGCCGGAGCAGTTGCCTGCCCGGTCTGGCCGGGCTGCCAGTTCGCCGGCGGCGTGATCGTCACGCTCGGCACCAGCGCGTTGAGCTGGGTGACGACATCCGGGGTCAGATCCGAACCGCCCTGCACGGCGACGACGGCTTCCGGGCCGATGACGATGCCGACCTTCTTGGCGGTCATGGCCGCCTTCAGCGCCTGCTCGACCTTCGCGCCGATCTGTTCCTTCACATAGGCCTGCGGGCGCGCGACCGGCGCCGCGAGACGCTGCAGCTCGGCCTGGGCGTTCTGGCCCTTCTGCTGAAAGGCGGCGATCTTGGCGTCGAGGGTCGCCTTCGGCGTCGCCGGGTTCTTCTGGAGCGTCTCGATCTCGGTGCGCAGCGGCGTCAATTCGGTCTGCAGCGCCGTCTGGCGGGTCTGAAGAGCGGTGAGCTGCGCCTTGTAGGTGGTTTCGATCTGCGTCATCGCCGAACGATAGGCCGCCGAGTTGCCGACGGCGCCTTCGAGATCGACAACCGCGACGCCGGTGTTGATCACCGCGGCAGGAGCCGCTGCGGCCTGAGCATTGGCGGCAGCGGGAATGAGCGCGAGGGCAGCCACACCGGCCGCCATCTTCAAAAGAGATGTCATCAGAACTGTGTCCCTACGTTGAAAGTGAAGAGCTTAGTATTGTCGCCCGGTTCCTTGAGCAGAGCCTTGGCGATATCGATACGGAATGGGCCGAACGGCGAGTTCCAGTTGACCCCGACGCCAACCGAAAGACGCGGCTTCGCGCTATTGCCGAAGAAATCTTCGCGGAACGGCTGGATAGGATTAAACAGCGCTGTATTCGGGCTGCCGGGCGTTCCACCCACGCAGGGGTCGTTGGCCGAATCTGCATAACCGATCATGCAGAGAGTCTGACGACTATCTGGCGTAACGTAAATCTGGCGGCCCTCGCTGTCCAACTGGGGCCGCTGAATCGGTTGATATTTGCCATCTGGACCAACCACAAAAGGATAGCCTTGCTCTTCCGGAGCCGTGAGTTTCGGCCTTTTGGTTCCGAACACCGCGCCGACATCCATGAAGATCGACGGACGCAGGCCGAGTTCGCGGGCGCCGTTGCCCAGCGGAACTTCCAGTTCGAGGCGTGCGCGATAATAGGCGTTGCCCCCGAGTGCGTCGTCGGTCGTCTGGTTGTTGTCGTTGACGTCGGCAAAGGTCCCGTCGGTAGAGTTGTAAAGACGCCGGACGACGCGAGGGCCGACACCGCGAATGCCGAAGCCGCGCATGTCGGGCTCGCCGAGATAGAAGCGATCGATCAGCCGCACCGGCTGTCCCAGGCCCTTGATATAGCCGCCTTCGCCGCCGGCGGAGAAGACGAAGCCGCCGCCGATGCCCCAATATTTGGTCGCCTGCACGGAGGTCTTGATATAGCGGACCTTGCCGCCAAGCCCGGCGAAATCCTGGCTGAACACGGCGCGCTGGCCACGGGTCGGCCGGATGCGGTTGTTCAGGTTGTCGAACACCAGCGAGTAGCCCAGCGACGATGTTACGCGGTTCCCAATCGCATCGCAGAGATAGCGGCCCGCGACGATCGGATCGCAGGAATCGCGAATGCCGTCATTATCAGTGTCGGTGTAGAAGACGAATTTGTTCAGAGAGACCTGATCGTAGCTCAGGCCATAGCGCATCGCGAGGGTGATGAACTCGGTCAGCGGCACGCCCGCACGGAGCTGGAAGCCCGTCGTCGTCTGCTGATAGGTCGTGTTGCGATTGTTCCCCGAAAAGTTGAACGAATTATAGTCGCGACGGAAGATGTCGAACCCGACCGCGATATTTTTGTCGAACACATAAGGCTCGGTGAAGCCCAGCTCGATCGACTTAGAATAGGTCGAATAGCTGACGCCGGCACGAAGCTCCTGGCCCTTGCCCATGAAATTGCGTTCACGGATCGACAAGTCGACGATGAAGCGCTCGAGGCTCGAATAGCCTGCGGACACCTGGAGCTCGCCGGTCGACTTCTCCTCGACATTGGCCTCGAGGATGACGCGATCGGGCGCCGATCCAGGCTTCTGATCGACCTCGAACTTATCCTGGAAAAAGCCCAACGATTGGATACGATCGCGCGAGCGCTTGACCTTGAAGCTGTTGAAGGCGTCGCCTTCGGACAGACGGAACTCGCGGCGGACGACCTTGTCCTTGGTGTGCGTGTTGCCGTTGATGTCGATGCGCTCGACATAGACGCGGGGCGACTGGTTGATCTTGAAGACGACCCCCATCGTCAGCTCGTCCTTGTCGCGATTGAAGTCGGGACGGACATCCGGGGTAAAGCCGAAAACGCCGGTCGCCTCGGTGATCGAGTCCACCGTGTCCTCGACCAGCTTGGCGTTATACCAGTCGCCCTGCTTCATCGGCAGCAGATGCTTGAAGGTCGATGCCTTGATGTCGCGGATATCGCTTTCGAGATCGACCGCGCCGAATTTGTAGCGCTGCCCCTCCTCCACCACATAAGTGATGATGAAGTCCTTCTTGTCCGGCGTCAGTTCGGCGACGGCCGAAACTACGCGGAAATCGGCATAGCCCTGCGTCAGATAATATTGGCGAAGCTTCTGCTGATCGTAGGACATGCGGTCGGGATCATAGCTGGTGCCCGACGAGAATATCTTGGTTATGCCGGTCTGCTTGGTCGCCATCTCGCCCCGCAGGCGTCCATCGGCGAACTTTTCGTTGCCGATGATGTTGATCTTGCGGACCTTCGACTTGTCGCCCTCGTGGATCTCGAAGATGATGTCGACGCGGTTCTGGTCCAGCTGGACCATCTTCGGCTCGACGGTCGCAGCGAAGCGGCCCTGGCGGCGATAGAGCTCGATGATACGGTTGACGTCGGCACGGACCTTCGACCGGGTGAAGATCTGACGCGGAGCCAGCTTGATCTCCGGATTGATCTTGTCCGATTTCAGCCGCTTGTTGCCTTCGAGGACGATGCGGTTGACGACCGGATTCTCGCGAACCTGCAACGTGATGTTGCCGGCGCCGTCGTCTCGAACCTGGACGTCGACGAAGAGTTCGGTTTCGTAGAGATCCTTCAGCGCCCGGTCGAGCGCTTCGCGGGTGTAGCTCTCACCCGGGGCGAGCTTGACGTACGAACGAACCGTATCGGCCTCGAGCCGCTCGGACCCGGCAACATTGACGGACTTGATCGTTCCGATCGTGGGAGCAGCCATGGAAGCGGGTGATGGCGCCGGAGTCGGCTGTGCCGGGGCCTGCTGTGCCAGCGCCGGTTGCGCTATGCCGCCCAGCATCGTGCCGACGAGGAGCGCCGGCAAAAGCCGCGCCCGATGAAAGTTCGTCGTCGTCGCCGTCACGCGTTCCCCGCCTTCGAATAGAATCTCCGGCCCCGGATGGTGGAGCCGTGCGCATGCACTGCCCCAACAAGCTCAGCCGATCAACCCGGCAAGCCGTTCCAGCGCTCCGAGCGAAAGAATATCATTGAGCGTGACGAAGATCATGAATGACAGAAGCACCGCCATACCCGATCGAAACGCCCATTCCATCGCTCTTTCCGGCACAGGCCGGCGCGCTATTCCCTCGAACAGGTAGAACACCAGATGGCCACCGTCGAGCATGGGGATTGGCAACAAGTTGATGAATCCCAGATTAATCGAAATGAGAGCCATCAGCATGACGAAGTTGAGAAGGCCCAGTGAAGCCTGCTGACCCGACACCTGCGCGATCTTCAGCGGCCCGCCCAATTCCTTCACCGAACGGCGACCGGTAATGATCTGCCCCAGCGTGTCGACCATCATCCGGACGATGCCGACGGTCTGCCGTGTGGCCTCGACGGGCAATGCGAGCACCGGCACCGGCTCTACGACCTGCTGGCCGGACATGACGCCGATCGTTCCCTTCCGGAACTCGTTGCCGAAGCGGTCGCGCTCGACATTGGCGACTGGCACCACGAACATCGTCTTTTCCGCGGATCCCCGCCGGATATCGATCCTCAACCGCTCTTCGGGACGGAACCGGATCATGTCGGCGAGATCGTCGAAACGCTCGATCGGCCGCCCTTCGATCGCGGTGACCCGGTCGCCGGGCAGGATGCCGGCGCGGGCCGCCGGCGATCCGTCGATCACCGCCGAGATGACCGACGGAGTGCGCGGCGCGCCATAGGCTGCGAAGAAGGCCATGAAGATGCCGATCGCAACGAAGAAATTGGTAAATGGACCGGCAAAGACGATCAGGAAACGCTGCCAAACCGGTTTCGCCTGGAAGGTTCTCTCGCGTTCTTCGGGCGGCAGGGCGAGCCATTCGGGCGTCGGCGTGCTCGCCGGGTTCATGTCTCCGGCGAATTTCACATAGCCACCCATCGGCATCCAGCCGAGTTTCCAGCGTGTCCCCCGCGAATCGGTATAGCCCGCGATCTCCCGGCCGAACCCGATCGAAAAGACATCGGCCTTCACCCCGAACCAGCGCCCGGCGAAGTAATGGCCAAGTTCATGGACGAAGATCAGCGGTCCGATGACAAGCAGAAATGCCAATATTGTGAACAGGATGCCAGGGCTGTCTGTCATGCTGTCATAAACTCCATCGCGGCCTGCGCGGTTCTGCGCGCGCCGGCATCGATCTCGAAAATATCATCGAGCGAGGACGGTGCCAGCGGATCGTAGCGCTCCAAGGCTTTGCGGACGATTAACGCGATATCGAGAAAACCGATGCGCCCGGCGAGGAAAGCCGCGACGGCAATCTCGTTGGCGGCATTGAGAATAGCCGGACGAGCACCGCCAGCGGCAAGCACTTCGAGCGCTATGGCCAGCGACGGAAAGCGCTCGGGATCCGGTGGCAGGAAATCGAGGCGACCGACGCTCGCGAGGTCGAGCTGACGACACGGAGTCGCCATGCGCTGCGGCCAGGCGAGGCTGTGCGCGATAGGCGTCCGCATATCTGGAGTGCCCAGCTGCGCCAGCACCGATCCGTCGATATAGTCGACGAGCGCGTGAACCACCGACTGCGGATGAATGATCGCATCGAACGCTTCGGGCGGCAGCGGAAAGAGGTGGAACGCCTCGATCAACTCCAGTCCCTTGTTCATAAGTGTCGCGGAATCGACCGAAATCTTCGCCCCCATCGACCAGTTCGGGTGCTTCACCGCCTGCGCCGGGGTAGCCGCCCGCATCGCTTCGATGCTCCATTCCCGAAACGGCCCGCCGCTGGCGGTGAGGGTGACCTTGCGGATGCTGCCTGGCGCCGCGTGGTCGAAGCACTGAAACACGGCATTATGCTCCGAGTCGACGGGCAACATGGTTGCACCATGCGCCTTCGCCGCATCGGTCATCAGCGCGCCTGCCGAAACCAGCGATTCCTTGTTGGCCAGCGCCACGGTCTTCCCAGCGCCCAACGCCGCCAGTGTCGGGCGAAGGCCAGCGATCCCGACGATCGCCGCCATCGTCCAGTCCGCACCCAACGCTGCGGCGTCGATGATAGCCTGTTCACCGGCCGCGACACGCGTCGCGGTACCGGCGAGGGCTTCCTTCAGCGCTTGGTACCGTGCCGGATCGCCGACCACGGCCAGTTCGGCGCCGGTGCGCCGCGCCGCGGCGGCCAATCCGTCGACGTCGCGTTGCGCGGTAAGTGTGGTGACCCGGAACCGTTCCGGCTCGCGCTCGACCAGATCGAGCGTCGAGGTTCCGATCGAGCCGGTCGCGCCGAAAATGGCTATAGTCCGCGTCGTCATAGCATTCCTCCCGCGACGGCCGCGGCGACCAGCGCCGCGACAGGCACGACACCGTCGAGCCGGTCGAGCACGCCGCCATGGCCCGGCAGCAGCGTGCCACTGTCCTTCACGCCCGAACGGCGCTTGAG
The DNA here is from genome assembly GCA_040387595.1 of Pseudomonadota bacterium. Taxonomy (GTDB): domain Bacteria; phylum Pseudomonadota; class Alphaproteobacteria; order Sphingomonadales; family Sphingomonadaceae; genus Rhizorhabdus. The sequence continues at coordinate 737,009 of JAZKDN010000002.1, read as the reverse complement.
CCAGCTTTCGAACAGGTCGCCCATCTGGGCCGCCACCGCGAGAGGCGCCCCGGCGACCCAACAGAAAAACGGCAGGTCCCCGACCGAAGCGATCAGTGCGCCGATGGTGCCGGCTGCGGCCATGCCCCCGAGCAGCCCAGCCCAGGTCTTGTTGGGGCTCATACTCGGTGCCAGCTTCGGTCCGCCGATCGCACGCCCGGCGAAGAACGCCCCGATATCGGTCGCCCAGACGATCACCAAGGTCCACAGCGCCAGAAACAGCCCCTGCCCCGGCTGCTCGCGCAGAAAGACCAGGGCGACCGCCGGAAGGACGGAATAGAGAACGCCCGCGCCGAGACGCGCACGAAAGGAGATGACCGCCAACAAGATCGCCGCGAGCCCGGTCAAATCGACCGTCTGCGCGATCAGCGATCCTGAGTAGGTCGCGATCATCAGCGGATCGGCGAAGGATAGCGCCGATAGCATCAGCCCACCGACCATCACCGCAGCCAAAATGGTCTGCCAGCGGCCGGCCTTGGCCATTGCGGACCATTCGATCATCATCAGCACAGCCAGCACCGACGCAAGCGCCCAGAAAGCATATCCACCGAACCACAGCGCACCGAGCGCGACCGCTATCATCACGATGCCGGAGATGATCCGGACCTGGAGTTCAGAGGCCGCAGCCTTTGTCATGGGGTGCCTAGCGGCCGCCGAAGCGGCGCTCCCGCGTGCCGAAATCGGCCAGCGCCGACGCCAGCGCTGCGCCGTCGAAATCGGGCCAGAGCGTGTCGACGAACAGCAGTTCGGCATAGGCCGCCTGCCAGAGCAGAAAATTGGAAAGGCGCCGCTCGCCCGACGTGCGGATCAGCAGGTCGAGCGGAGGCAGGTCCTGGGTGTCGAGCCGGCCATCAATGACCGAACTGCAGATATCCTCGGGATTGAGGCGGCCGTCGCGAACGTCGGTGGCGATGTCGCGGATCGCGCGGACCATCTCGTCCTGCGCGCCATAATTGAGCGCCAGCACGAAATCGAGACGACGGTTGTCCTTGGTGCGCTCGACCCCTTCGTGGACCAGATCGATCAGATCGCCTTCCAGCCCGCCGATATCGCCGATCGTCCGCAGGCGAATGCCGTTCCGGTGCAACTCGGAAACTTCCTTGCGCAGATACAGCCGCAGCAAGCCCATCAGGTCCGACACTTCCTCGGTCGAACGTCGCCAATTTTCCGAAGAAAATGCGTAGAGCGTCAGCGCGCGCAGTCCCATATCGGCAGCCGCTTTGACCGTCGTCCGCACCGCTTCCGCGCCGGCCCTGTGGCCGGCCACGCGCGGAAGGAAGCGGCGCTTGGCCCAGCGGCCATTGCCGTCCATGATGATCGCAACGTGGCGCGGCGCCGTCCCCGCTTCCGCGAGGGTGCTGGAAGCAGGGCTGGCCGACAGGCCGGTCACTTGCCGAGGATTTCCTTTTCCTTTGCCGCAGCGGCCGCATCGATGTCGGAGATCGTAGCGTCGGTCAGCTTCTGGACCTCTGTTTCACGGCGCTTGCGATCGTCTTCGCTGATCTCGCCCTTCTTCTCGTCGGTCTTCAGGCAGTCCATGCCATCACGACGCACGTTACGCGCGGCGACCCGCGCTTTCTCGGCATATTGGCTGGCCAGTTTGGCCAGGTCCTTGCGGCGCTCCTCGGTCAGATCCGGGATCGGAATACGCAGCGTCTGCCCATCGACGATCGGGTTGAGACCGAGACCGGCCGACCGGATGGCCTTGTCGACCGGGCCGACGTTCGACCGGTCCCACACCTGCACCGACAACATGCGCGGTTCCGGTGCGGTCACGGTGGCGGCCTGGTTCAGGGGCATCTGCGCGCCATAGATCTCGACCGTCACAGGATCGAGCAGATTGATCGAAGCGCGGCCGGTGCGCAGCCCGATCAAATCGCTCTTCAGCGCTTCGACGGCACCGAGCATGCGGCGTTCGAGATCGGCCTTGTTATAGGCGGGCATGTGTAATCTCCCCTAGTTCTGAACGGTCGTGGCCGTTCCAGAACCCGCGAGCACCTGGGCAAGATTTCCCTGCTCACGGATATTGAATACCACGATCGGAATGTCGTTGTCGCGGCACAGCGCGACGGCGCTGGCGTCCATCACCTTCAGGTCGTCGGCAAGGACGCGGTTGAAGGTCACGGTGTCGTAACGGACGGCGGTCGGGTCCTTCTTCGGGTCGGCGTTGTAGACGCCGTCGACCGAAGTACCCTTGAACAGCGCATCGCAGCCCATCTCGGCGGCGCGCAGCGCGGCGGCGCTGTCGGTGGTGAAATAGGGATTGCCGGTGCCGGCCGCGAAGATCACGATCCGGCCTTTTTCCAGGTGGCGTTCGGCGCGGCGGCGAATGAAAGGCTCGCACACCGTGCTCATCGGAATGGCCGACTGGACGCGGGTATCGACGCCGATCTGCTCGAGCGCATTTTGCACCGCGAGTGCGTTCATCACCGTCGCCAGCATGCCCATATAATCAGCGCTGGTGCGGTCGAAGCCCTTGGCGGCGGCGGCGAGGCCGCGAAAGATGTTGCCACCGCCGACGACGAGGCACAGCTCATAATTGGTGGCGACATCGGCGATCTCGCGGGCAACGCGGGCAACAGTGTCGGGATCGATGCCGAACTGCCCCTGCCCCATCAACACCTCACCCGACAGCTTCAGCAGGATTCGTTTGAAGCGCGGACGGTCCATAAGCTTTTATAACTCTTCTCATGCGAGCGTGGCGGGGCACCTTAGGGGCAGGTTTCGAGCCTGCCAAGCGCCCATGAAAAAGGCCCGCTCTTCCGGCGTTTCACCGGAAGAGCGGGCCCCCTTTTCGATCGGATCAGCCCTTGGCTGCCGCGGCGACTTCAGCGGCGAAGTCGCTCGTTTCCTTCTCGATGCCTTCACCGAGCTGGAAACGGACATAGTCCTTCAGCGTGATCGAGCCACCGGCCGCCTTGGCCGCGTTGGCAACGACCTGCGCGATCGGGGTTTTGTTGTCGATCACGAAGATCTGGCTGAGCAGCGCGTTTTCCTTGCGGAATTTCGCGATTGCACCGAGCACCATCTTCTCGATGATCTCGGCCGGCTTGCCCGACTCGGCAGCCTTCTCGGCCGCGATCGCGCGTTCGCGCTCGATCACGGTCGGGTCGAGACCCTCTTCGTTCAGCGCCTGCGGGAAAGCGGCGGCGATGTGCATCGCGATCTGCTTGCCGACGGCTTCCATGTCCGCAACCGGAGCATCGCCCTCGAGCGCGACGAGCACGCCGATCTTGCCGAGACCTGGGGCCGCGGCATTGTGGACGTAAGGAACGACGGTGCCCTTGGTCACTTCGACGACCTTGGCGCGACGCAGCGTCTGGTTTTCACCGATGGTCGCGATGTTCGCGGTGAGCTTCTCAGACACCGAATCGGCGCCCGGATAGCCAGCGGAGCCCAGTGCGGCGATGTCGTCGCCGGTGGTCAACGCGAGCTTGGTCACCGTGCGAACGAAATCCTGGAACTGCTCGTTCTTGGCGACGAAATCGGTTTCGGAATTAACCTCGACCGCGGCACCCCTGGTACCCTCGACGACAACACCGACGAGGCCTTCGGCCGCAGTGCGGCTCGACTTCTTGGCTGCGGTGGCGAGGCCCTTGGTGCGCAGCCAATCGATCGCCGAGTCCATGTCGCCGCCATTTTCGGTCAGCGCCTTCTTGCAATCCATCATGCCGGCGCCGGACTTCTCGCGAAGCTCCTTCACGGCAGCAGCGGTGATATCCGCCATATGCTTTCCTTTCGTACAAAAGCGTCACCCCGGCGCAGGCCGGGGTCTCACGTCGATATCGTGCCAGCACGATCCGCGAGATCCCGGCCTAGACCGGGACGACGATAGAAATATTACGCCAGAGCTTCTTCGCTCGGCGCTTCGACCGCGGCGCCGAGGTCTTCGCCACGGGCCTGACGACCGCCCTGCTCGCCACGGGTGGCGGCTTCGGCAACGGCGTCGCAATAGAGACGGATCGCACGAGCGGCGTCGTCATTCGCGGGAACCGGGAAAGCGATACCGTCTGGGCTGACGTTCGAATCGAGGATCGCGACGACGGGAATGCCGAGGGTGTTGGCTTCCTTGATCGCGAGCTCTTCCTTGTTGGCGTCGATCACGAACATGATGTCCGGGATGCCGCCCATGTCGCGGATACCGCCGAGCGAGAGCTCGAGCTTGTCGCGCTCACGGGTGAGCTGAAGGACTTCCTTCTTCGTAAGACCGTGGGTATCGCCCGACAGCTGCTCTTCGAGCGTCTTGAAGCGCTTGATCGAGTTCGAGATCGTCTTCCAGTTGGTGAGCATGCCGCCCAGCCAGCGATGGTTGACGAAATGCTGACCCGAACGACGGGCGGCTTCGGCGATCGGCTCCTGCGCCTGGCGCTTGGTGCCGACGAACAGGACCTTGCCACCGTGTGCGACGGACTGGCTGATGAAGTCGAGCGCGCGCGCCATCAGAGGCACGGTCTGCGACAGATCGATGATGTGGATGCCGTTGCGATCGCCGAACAGATACGGCTTCATCTTCGGATTCCAGCGATGAGTCTGGTGGCCGAAATGCGCGCCGGCGTCGAGCAACGCCTGCATGGAGACGGTGGGAGCCGCCATAGGATTTTCTCCTTACCCGGTTTGACCTCTGTGGAGCAGGAACCGGGAAACCCGGCACCGGTATGGATGCCCCACATGTGGAATGACGGCGCGTTTATGCGACCTGCCGTGCAAAATCAAGGCTTGACATCATAGAACAAAACAGGAACATAGGGAACAGGACCCCGCTTCAGGCGCTTTTCACGGCACTAAAGCCGGTGCGCAGGAAGCGGACGACAAAGGACAAAGATGATGCTTCAGCTTCTTTCCTTCGCTCTGTTCTCGGGTGTGTTCGCGATATCGATCGCGGCGATCGCAGCGACGGTACGCTCCGAAATGCCGTTCATCCTTCGCGCACTGGACATCGCTCCCACGCCGCCGCCGCCGCTATACCCGGTTGCCGCACACCGCGTGCGCGTCACTCTTCGGCCGCTTCCGCTTCGGTCGGGATCGACGCAGGCTTACCGCGCTGCCGCCTGATCCGGTGGTAGGAGACGACGCTGAAGGGAATGGTTGCAAAATAGCCGAGCATGAAGATGCTCAGCGTGTGCCATGGCATACTGAACAAGGCGGCCCCCACCAGCGCCACGATCAGGAGCGCCGGCAAGCGCCACGCACGAGAGATGTGGACCGATGACCAGCTGTAGGTGGCGACGTCGGAGATCATCAGAAAGCCCACGATCGCTGCCCAGATGCAGATGAAATAGGGATCGCGGAACCACCAGATGTCGCTCCATAACCACATCGCCACCGGAACCAGCATTATGCCCGCGCCGAGCGGGGCCGGAACACCAGTCAGGAATCCGGCAGTCTTGCGGGGATGTTCGGCGGTGTCGATCGAGGCGTTGAAGCGGGCAAGCCGGAGCGCCGCGCACACAGCATAGCCAAGCGCAAACATCCAACCGAAGCGCGGGATCTCACTCAGCGACCACATGAACATGATGATTGCGGGCGAAACGCCGAAAGCGATTACGTCCGACAGTGAATCGAGTTCGGCGCCGAAGCGGCTTTCGCCCTTGAGCAGCCGGGCGATGCGCCCGTCGAGCCCGTCGAGGACGCCGGCGATCGCAATCGCAATCAGAGCCTTTTCCCAGTCGCTCGAAATCGCAAATCTCACGCCGGTCAGACCGGAGCAAAGCGCCAGTACGGTGACGGCATTTGGAGCAACCGCGCGCGCGGGGATGCCACGACGGATATTCTCGCGACGGCCGCGCATCAGACCGCCTCGCCAATGGCGACGAGAAGGGCGCCTCTGCCCATCACTGTGCCGCGCCGATGGCGCGATCCGCTTCGCCGAGCTTGGCGATCACGGTTTCGCCCGCGATCGTCCGCTGTCCCAATGCGACCCGGTGTCCGGTCCCGGCCGGGAGGTATACATCGACCCGGCTGCCGAAACGGATCAGGCCGATCCGCTGGCCGAGACCGACCACATCGCCGACCTTGGAGAGCGGAACGATACGACGCGCGACCAGCCCGGCAATCTGGGTGAAGCCGATCCGGGTACCGTCGACACCCTCGACCAGGAAATGCTGGCGCTCATTTTCTTCGCTGGCCTTGTCCAGGTCGGCGTTGAGAAAGCTGCCTGCAATATAGGCGATCCGCTTGATCGTGCCGGGAATGGGGGTGCGATTGATATGGACGTCGAACACCGACATGAAAATCGACACGCGGGTCATCGGCCCATCGCCGAGACCGTCCTCGCCTGCCAATTCGCGCGGCGGTGGGACCGTCGTGATCATCGTCACCAGTCCATCGGCCGGAGCGATCACCAGGCCCTCGCCGGTCGGAGTGCTCCGGATCGGATCCCGGAAGAAGGCGGCCACCCAAACGGTGATACCCGCCATCGGCCAGGCCAGAGTTTCCCACGCCAGGAGCGCGAAAACGAGGCAGATCACCGCTGATAGCAGCACGAATTTGCGGCCTTCGGGGTGAACGCTGGGCCAGCGCCATTTGACCGAAGTTGTGCCGATGTCGGGTTTTTCGAGAGATGTCATCGCAGCATAGTAGGGCTGACAGCCCGCACTGACAATCGGTCGCACCAACTTCGACCGCCGCTTTTCCGGGCTGGATCGAGAATAATTTGGGGTTGGAACGGTTGATCCTGCCGATTTGGTGGCATAGGGACACCCGGAACTATCCTCCCCGGAGATGAAAACGCATGGCGAAGATCAAGGTAAAAACTCCCGTCGTAGAGCTCGACGGCGATGAAATGACGCGGATCATCTGGCAGTGGATTCGTGAGCGCCTGATCCTTCCCTATCTCGATATCGACCTGAAATATTATGATCTCTCGGTCGAGAAGCGCGACGAGACCAACGATCAGATCACGATCGACAGCGCCAAGGCGATCCAGCAGTACGGCGTCGGCGTCAAGTGCGCCACGATCACGCCGGACGAAGCCCGCGTCGAAGAATTCAAGCTGAAGAAGATGTGGAAGTCGCCGAACGGCACGATCCGCAACATCCTCGGCGGCGTCGTTTTCCGTGAACCGATCGTGATCAAGAACGTCCCCCGGCTCGTCCCGGGCTGGACCGACCCGATCGTCGTCGGCCGTCACGCATTCGGCGACCAGTATCGCGCCACCGATTTCCTCGTCCCCGGCCCCGGCAAGCTCCGTATGATCTGGGAAGGCGATGACGGCGAGACCATCGAGCATGAGGTGTTCCAATATCCGTCCGCCGGCGTTGCGATGGGTATGTACAACCTCGATGATTCGATCCGCGACTTCGCGCGCGCCAGCATGAACTATGCGCTCGAGCGCAAGTGGCCGCTGTATCTGTCGACCAAGAACACCATCCTCAAGGCCTATGACGGCCGCTTCAAGGATCTGTTCCAGGAAGTGTTCGACGCCGAATTCGTCGACGCGTTCAAGGCCGCCGAAATCATCTATGAGCACCGCCTGATCGACGACATGGTCGCGTCGGCGCTCAAGTGGAGCGGCAAGTTCGTCTGGGCCTGCAAGAATTACGACGGCGACGTTCAGTCGGACACCGTGGCGCAGGGCTTCGGTTCGCTTGGTCTCATGACCTCCGTGCTGATGTCGCCGGACGGACGGACGATCGAGGCCGAAGCGGCGCACGGCACCGTCACCCGCCACTATCGCATGCACCAGCAGGGCAAGCAGACCTCGACCAACCCGATCGCTTCGATCTTCGCCTGGACGCAGGGCCTGCAGTTCCGCGGCAAGTTCGACGAGACGCCGGACGTCGTGAAGTTCGCCGAGACTCTCGAGCGCGTCTGCATCGAAACCGTCGAAAAGGGCGGCATGACCAAGGATCTCGCGATCCTGATCGGGCCGGACCAGCCCTGGATGACGACGGAGCAGTTCTTCGAACAGATCCGCGTCAATCTGGAATCCGAGATGGCAAACTGGGCATAAGCCCAATCATTCTCTGAAGATGGGGCGTCATTCCATTGGGATGGCGCCCTTTTTCTTTGTTCGGATGACCTCGAATGGACGGTTCCGCGCCGTTCGGGACGCAACCTGACAGCCTCCCCGGTCAGCGCCTCTTCAATGCGAAATCTATCATCGATCGGGCGATTTCGCGCTCGCCGACAAACGCATCGTTCGCACCCATCCGGGTGAAGTGCTCGACTTCGGCATCGTCCTGCGCGCGCGCGATGATCCGGATGGCGGGGTTGGCCTGCCGCGCCCGCTCGACGATCCGGCCGACCTCATAGCCCTCTGCAATGGCGATGCAGAGCAAACGCGCCTCCGGCAAACGCGCTTTGTCGAGTTGGGTTTCCTGACAGGCATTGCCGATCAGGACCGTCGCATTGGGATGATCGGGCAGGCCCTGCGCATCGCGCTCGACTTCGATGATGGTTACCCGTTCGCCGGCCTCGAGCAATTTGGCGCCGACGCGCGATCCCACCCGGCCATAGCCGATAAGAACGACGTGACCCTTTGGCGAAGGATCGGAGGCGTCATCGGGCGCCATGTCTTCCCTCGGCAGCCATCTGCGCCCCATCCAGTCGATCAGGCTGAACAGCAGCGGATTGAACAGTATCGAGATGATCGCGCCGGCCAGGATCAGATCGCGGGCATCGGCCGGGATCAATTTCAGCTCATGCCCCATTGTCGCAAGGATGAAAGAGAACTCACCGATCTGGGCAAGGCTGGCGGCGATCGTCAGCGCGGTGGCCCCGGAATGGCGAAAGGCGCGCACGATCAGCCAGGCGGCGACCGACTTGCCGATAACGATGATCGCGACCGTGCCCAGCAACGCCAGCGGTTCCTCGGTCACGACATGCGGGTTGAACAACATCCCGACCGACACGAAGAACAGAACCGCGAATGCGTCCCGCAGCGGCAGCGTCTCGTTGGCGGCACGCTGGCTCAGTGGGGATTCGGCAAGGATCATACCCGCGAAGAAGGCGCCAAGCGCGAAAGACACGCCGAACAGCATCGCCGCCCCGAACGCGACGCCGAGCGCGATCGCCAGCACAGCGAGGCGGAACAGCTCGCGCGAACCGGTATGGGCGACATAATGCAGCGCCCAGGGGATAAGGCGGCGACCGACGATCAGCATGAAGGCGATGAAGGCGATGACCTTGCCGACCGTCATGGCGATGATGATGCCCAGAGCCCCGCCGCCGCCCCCGCCCTGCGCGATCGCCGGCAGCAACACGAGCGCGAGGACCATCACGAGATCCTCGACGATCAGCCAGCCTACCGCGATGCGACCGCGATCGGTATCGAGGATATGACGCTCCTGAAGCGCGCGCAGCAGCACCACCGTGCTGGCGACAGACAGAGCAAGGCCGAAGACGAAGCCGCCGCCCAAGGTCCAGCCCATCAGCGTGGCCAGCCCCATGCCCATCATCACCGCCACTGCAATCTGGACGATTGCGCCCGGGATCGCAATCTTGCGCACCGCCATCAGATCGCGGACAGAGAAATGCAGGCCGACCCCGAACATCAGCAGGATCACGCCGATCTCCGCCAGTTCGTTGGCTATGCTCTGGTCGGCGACATAGCCGGGGGTGAACGGCCCTACCGCGACGCCGGCCATCAGATAGCCAACCAGTGGCGGCAGCCGGAAGCGGTTCGCGACGGCACCGAAAATGAAAGCGAGCGTGAGGCCCGCGACGATCGTGGCGATGAGCGGTGTCGCGTGAGGCACGCGGCCTATTCTCCTTGCTTGCGATTATCGAGATAAACTCATGGGGTAGTCACGCGCGGGAGGAAAGGAATTTCCCTCGCAAATGTGTGGCCATGCCCCTCTTCATCCGTAATGAATGACGTATGGCGTTACCCATTCATTCCGCAGCTTTTAGTGATTCGCTCGTCGTTCTCGGCACGGCCGGTCTCGTCATTCCCGCTTTCGCCCGTTTCCGCATCACCCCGGTCATCGGTTTCATCCTCGTCGGCATGCTCGTGGGCCCGACCGGTCTCGGTCGCCTGGTCGACGACATTCCCTGGCTGTATTATGTGACGATCAGCGATCGGCACTCGATCGAGCCTTTTGCCGAATTCGGCATCGTCCTGCTGCTGTTTTCCATCGGGCTGGAACTGAGTTTCAAGCGCCTGTGGGGGATGCGCCGTACCGTATTCGGGCTGGGCACGTCGAAACTTGTCCTGTCGGCGCTGCTGATCGGCGGCGGACTGTGGATGTTCGGGGAGACGCCGGGCGGTTCGCTCGGGCTCGGGCTCGCGCTGGCGCTCTCGTCCACGGCGCTGGTGCTGCCAATGGTCGGGACCAGCGGCGCCGTCGGCAAGCGCGCTTTCGGGATTTTGCTGCTCGAGGACCTCGCGCTGGTGCCGATCGTCTTCATCCTCGGCGCGATGGCGCCATATGGCGATAGCGACGGGTGGGACGGGCTGCTGCGCACCCTGCTCTCCGGTGTCGCTGTGATCGCGGTGATGATGATCGGGGGGCGACTGCTTCTGCCGCGCCTCTTCGCCCAAGCCGCGCGCGCCAAGAATCCGGAATTGTTCCTGTCCGCGAGCCTGCTGGTGGTCATCCTCGCGAGCATCGCGACAACGGCGGTGGGTCTGTCGCCGATCGTCGGCGCGCTCATCGCGGGCCTGCTCATCGCCGAAACCGACTATCATACCGAAGTCGAACTCGTGACGGCCCCCTTCAAGGGGCTCGCGCTGGGCATCTTCCTGATCACCGTCGGCATGTCGGTCGATCCGATGATGATCGTCGAGAATTGGGACAAGGTCGCGCTGGCCGTCGTCGCGATCATCGGAGCCAAGACGGTCGTCACCACCCTGCTGCTGCGCTTCTGGGGTGCCAAGCGCGCGGTGTCGGCCGAAACCGGCCTGCTGATGTCGTCGCCGTCCGAAACCACGCTGATCGTGCTCGCCACGGCGGCGCAGGCGCGGCTGATCGATCCCGCCACGGTCGGCTTCTGGCAGGTCATCACCGCCATCGGCCTGACCATCACGCCGATCCTCGCCAAGATCGGCCACGACATCGCTCGCAAGGTCGACGAGCGCGAAACCGCCGCCGATCCCAATTTGTCGGACAACATCGAATCGCGGGCGATCATCGCCGGCTTCGGTCGCGTCGGACGTCTCGTTGCCCAGATGCTCGACGCCCACAACAAGCCCTACATAGCCGTCGATGCCGATATCGACACGGTGATCAATGCGCGTCGACGCGGCTACAAGACGATGTACGGCGACGTCGCCAAGCCCGGCATGCTCGACCATCTCGACCTATCGCGCTCGACCGCGCTGATCCTGACGATGGACGATCCGGTTCTGGTGGTACGGATCACCCGACAGGCGCGCCAAAGCTATCCCGAACTGACGATCGTCGCCCGTGCCCGCGACCCGAACCATGCCGCCGAACTCTACCGAGCGGGCGCGACCGATGCGGTTCCCGAGACTCTCGAATCCTCGCTGCAGCTGTCCGAAGCGGTGCTCGTCGATCTCAACGTACCGATGGGTCCGGTGATCGCCTCGATCCATGAGAAGCGTGCGGAATTGCGCGCGAAGATCATGGAAATGGGACAGATCGTGCGCGAGCCGGCCTTCGGTCGGCGGCGTTTGCGCGATGCGGCTCCCGACGCAGACTTGTAATTCCGGTCGGTCGAGCGAAATTCCGTAACATAATGTTGCGGTCGTGATGGCGCAGGGATAGTTCCGGACCGGGGTTTTCCGCTCGAGGAGCCACATGGCCGAGTCCGCAGAATATGTGTTCAAGCCGCATGAGCGGCCGACACTGCCCGGTTCGCCCGCCAATCCCGATCACCCCTCGGCCCGGCGAAGGGGCTATTTCGCGATAGGGTGCCTGGTCGGCATCACCGCGGGGCTCGGCAACGCGCTGGTGACGGTCAACCTCAACTTCGCGCAGGGGACGTTGGGCCTCAACAGCGACGAAGCGACCTGGCTGACCGCCGCCTATTTCATGACCAATATCACGGCCAACCTGTTGTTCGTGAAATTCCGCCAGCAATTCGGCCTGCAGACCTTCATCCGCTATATCCTCGCCGGCTATGCGATGACCACGGTCGCACATCTTCTGGTCCACGGATTCTGGACGTCGGTCGCGGTGCGTGCGGCCAGCGGAATTGCGGCGAGCGGCCTGACAACCCTGACGGTGCTTTACCTGTCGCAGGCGATGCCGGCCCCGAAGCGCCTCGCCGGAATCATGATCGGCATCAGCATTCCGCAGCTGGCCACCCCGCTCGCCCGAATTCTGTCGCCAGGGCTGCTGATCTGGGGCGACTGGCACATGCTCTACTGGTTCGAACTTGGGCTGACCCTGGCGACCCTGGCGGCGGTGATGTGGCTTCCTTTGCCTCCGAGCGAACGGGTCCACGCTTTCGAGAAGCTCGACTTCCTGACCTTCCTGCTGCTCGCGCCGGGGTTGTGGCTGCTCGTCGCAGTGCTCAGCGAAGGTCGGATTCAGTGGTGGACCGAGCGTTCGTGGATCGGCTGGTCGCTGGCGGGCAGCGTCGCCCTGATCGCCGCGGCGCTGTTCGTCGAGCACCATCGCGTCAACCCGCTGATCAACACGAGATGGTTGGGCACGCGCGAAATCATGCGACTTATGGCGGTCGCAGCCTCGATCCGTATCCTGTTGTCTGAGCAGGCGTTCGGATCGGTCGGGCTACTCACGACCCTCGGAATGCTCAACGACCAGATGGTGACCCTCAACCTGATTGTTCTCGGCGCGTCGATCGCCGGGATCGCGGTGGCAGTCCTGACGCTCCGGCCCGAGAATGTCGCCCGTCCGCTGACCATCGCGGTGATCCTGATTGCGATCGGCTCCTTCATGGATGCCGACACCACCAACCTGACCCGACCGTCCAGCTTCTATCTGAGCCAGGCGATCATCGGTTTCGCGGCCTTGCTGTTCATGGCGCAGGCGATGGTGATCGGCATCGCCCGGACCCTGCTTGCCGGGACGAAGCATTTCATCAGCTTCATTGTACTGTTCAGCCTCAGCCAGAGCCTGGGCGGCCTGATCGGCTCCTCGCTGCTCGGCACCTTCCAGGTGATCCGCGAGAAATATCATTCGCATGAGCTCGTCCAGTCGATCGTGATGAGCAACCCGCAGGTTGCCGCCCGGATTGGCGCGGGCGCGCGATCTGTCGGTGGCGTGATCGGCGATCCGTCCCTCAGCAGCGCCGAAGGGGCGGCTCTGCTCGCGCGGGCCGTCGCACGGGAGGCGAACATACTCGCCTATAACGACGTCTTCCTGCTGATCGGCGTGCTTGCCGTGGCGACGGTGATCTGGAGCTACGCGATCCGCCTGTCGATACGGCGACGCGGCGAGACGTCTCCGCTCTTGGAACTGCAACGACTTATGGCGCAGGGGAATTGACATGAGCGACCGCGATCCCGTGACCACGGCAGGTGTCCAGAGCGGCCCGGTAACGCCGCCTGACGCGACCGACGTCGCCGACACGCTCCAATCGCCTCCCAGCGGCTGGGCTCCGCCGCCGCGCAGTCGCACGGTCTCGATCGCCATCGTCGGCATTGCCATCGTTGCCGTTCTTGCGATCCTGTACGCATGGCAGCTGCCGCCCTTCGCCGGCTTCTCCGAACGGACCGACAATGCCTATGTGCGCGGTCGGGTCACGATCATCAGTCCGCAGGTCAGCGGCTATGTCACACGGGTCGCGGTGCAGGACTTCGCCGAGGTCAAAGCCGGCGGGCTACTGGCGACGATTGACGATCGCATCTATCGCGCCAGGGTCGCGCAGGCGCGGGCCAATCTTGCCGCGCAGGAAGCCGCCCTTGCCAATTCGGCGCAGGCGCAGCGCTCGCGCGAAGTCGCGACTGGCAGCCAGGACGCAGGAATCGCCAATGCCCGCGCCCAGCTGGTCCGCGCCGAGGCCGACATGCGCCGCGCCGATGCGCTGATTGCAGACGGATCGATCTCGGCCCGCGAACGCGATCAGACCCGCGCGACTCTGCTCGCCGCGCAGGCAGGCGTGCGTCAGGCCGAAGCGGCTCGCGCGATCGGCACGCAGGACGTCCGCACCGTGCTGGTCGGACGCGGGGGGCTCGACGCCGCCGTCGAAGGTGCGCGGGCGCAGCTCCGGCTCGCCCAGATCGATCTCGACAACACGATCATCCGCGCACCCGCCGCCGGCCAGCTGTCGGAGATCGGCGTGCGCAATGGGGCTTTCGTCACCGCCGGCACCCAGCTGATGTATCTGGTACCCCATGATGTCTGGGTCGTCGCCAATTTCAAGGAAGCTCAGACCAGGGACATGCGGGTCGGACAGCGCGCCAGCTTCAAGGTCGATGCCCTCGGCAGCGCGAAGCTGACCGGCCGGGTCGAGAGTATCTCGCCCGCCGCCGGGTCCGAATTCGCGGTGCTCAAGGCCGATAACGCGACCGGCAATTTCGTGAAGGTCGCGCAGAGGATCGCCGTCCGCATCCGTATCGATCCCGGCCAGGACCTAGCGCCCCGCCTGCGCCCAGGCATGTCGGTTGAGGCCAATATCGACACGAGTGGGACCAACTAATGCGAACCGCCGGTTGTTTCGCGGCACTGCTGCTTGCCGGATGCGCGGCCGGACAGGTCCAGCCGATCCCGGTGCCGGCGGTCGAAACGCCCAGCGCCTGGCAGAGCCCGGCGCTTCAGGCCAATGTCGATCGGTCCTGGTGGATGGGCTTTGCCGATCCTGAGATGATCGCCCTGGTGGACCGTGCGCTCGCCAACAACAGCGACATCGGCATCGCTGCGGGACGGGTCCGCGAGGCGCGGGCGAACCTGACCGCCGCACGCGCCACCTTGTTTCCCACGATCGATACGGGCGTGACCGGTGGGCGCTCGCGCAGCATCAGCCCGTTCGGCACGCCGGAGGTCCAGAATTTTGCGCAGCCGCAGGTGCAGGCTGCCTATGAGATCGACCTGTTCGGCCGCCTCGCCGACCAGCGATCGGCGGCACGGAACGCCTGGCTGGCGAGCAGGGCCGCCCGCGACGCCGTCCGTCTCTCCGTCGCATCGGCCACTGCCGCCAGTTACGTTGCCCTCCTTGGACTCGATACCCGGCTCGATATCGCCCGCCGCACGTTAGCCGCCCGCACAATATCGCTGAAGATCGCGCGGTCCCGGGTCACCAACGGCTACTCGCCGAAGCTCGAGCTGCAGCAGGCGCAGGCCGAATATGACGGGACGGCCGCGATCGTTCCGCAGATCGAACTGGCGATCGCGCGCACCGAACATGGCCTGAATCTGCTCACGGGCGACGTTCCCGAATCGGTTGCAAGGGGTGCGACGCTCGAGACGCTGACGCAGCCTCCTCTAGCCGGCGGCCTCCCGTCCGAGTTGCTGCGCCGGCGGCCCGACATCGCGCAGGCCGAACAGCAGCTCGCCGCCGCCGACACATCGCTCGCGGTGGCCCGCAAGCGCTTCCTCCCGCAACTTCGCCTATCGGCATCTGGAGGAGCCGCCTTTTCGAGCCTGCTCGACGATCCCATCACGCTTTGGCAGATCGGCGGCAGCATCCTCGCCCCGCTCTTTCAGGGCGGGCGGCTGACCGCTCAGGCGGAGGGAGCGGCCGGACAGCGCGACCAGGCCGCCTTTGCCTATCGTAAGGCGGTACTTAACGGCTTCCGCGAGGTCGAGGATGCATTGGCCGCGATCCGGAGGCTCGACGAGCAGGTCGCCTTCGCCACCGACCAGCGCGACACGCTCGCACAAGGCTTGCGCCTTGCGACCAACCGTTACCGCGAAGGCTATTCGCCTTATCTCGAGCAACTCGACGCCCAGCGGCAGTTGCTGGCGGCGGACCTCAACCTAGCCCAGCTCAAAACCGACGCATTGACTGCCCGAATCCAACTCTATCAGGCGCTTGGCGGCGGGTGGACGAAGGCGATGCTGGAGGAATCCGGCAGGCCCTGATCGCAGGCCGCTTTCGCACGGTTCCCCCCCGCCCCGCCGCCTGCTATCCACCCCGCCATGTCATCCAAGCATCTCTATCTGGTCGACGGTTCGGGCTATATCTTCCGGGCCTATCATCGTCTGCCACCGCTCACCAATCGCCACGGAATTCCGGCCGGAGCGGTGTACGGTTTCACGACGATGTTGTGGAAGCTGATCAACGAACTTCATCAGGCGGATGGCCCGACTCACCTCGCGGTGATTCTCGACGCCTCGTCGAAAACCTTCCGCAACGAAATGTACGACCAGTACAAGGCGCATCGTCCGCCGCCGCCCGAAGATCTGGTTCCGCAGTTCCCGATGATCCGTGACGCGGTGCGGGCCTTCTCGGTGCCCTGCATCGAGGAACTCGGGCTGGAGGCCGATGACATCATCGCCTGCTATTCCGAGGCCGCGATTGCGGCGGGCTGGAAGGTGACGATCGTCTCGTCCGACAAGGACCTGATGCAGTTGATCCGTCCGGGCCTCGACATGCTCGACACCATGCAGAACCGCCGGCTTGGCCGCGAGCATGTGGTCGAGAAGTTCGGTGTCGAGCCGGAGGCGCTCGGCGACGTGCTCGCGCTGATGGGCGACAGCGTCGACAATGTCCCGGGCGTACCCGGCATCGGCCCGAAGACCGCCAGCCAGTTGATCCAGCAATTCGGCACGCTGGAAGGCGTCCTCGCCGCCACCGACCAGATCACCAAACCAAAGCTCAAGCAGTCGCTGATCGATCATGCCGACAACGCCCGGCTGTCGCGCGAACTGGTGCGCCTCAAATGCGATTCGCCGCTGCCCGAGCCCCTCGACAGTCTTGAGATCAAGGGGCTGCCGCCCGAGCCGCTGCGCGCCTTTCTCGAGGATCAAGGCTTCCGGTCGCTGCTCGCCAAAGTGCAGGGCGACGGCCCCGCCACCCTGCCGACCGGCGGCCAGACCATGCTCGCCCTGACGCCCGGCCCCGACGAAAAGCCGGCGCCGATCGTCGAGCAGGTGCCGTTCAACCACAAGGATTACGAAACCGTCGTCGACGAAGCGGCGCTCGACCGCTGGATCGCCGAGGGCTTCGCCTGTGGCCGCATTGCGGTCGATACCGAAACCGATTCGGTCGATCCGGTCCGGGCGCGTCTCGTCGGCGTCAGCCTTGCGACCGCGCCGGGCAAGGCCTGTTATATCCCCCTCGCCCATATCGGCGACGGGCTGTTGTCAGAAACGCCGGCGCAGATCCCGATGGCAGTGGCGATCGCGAAGCTCAAGCCGCTGCTCGAAGCGCCCGATATCCTCAAGATCGGCCAGAACATCAAATATGACATCGTGGTCCTGGCGCGGAACACCGGGATCGCCGTCGCGCCTTATGACGATACGATGCTGCTGTCCTACGATCTCGACGCCGGTCTCGGCGGTCATGGCATGGACGAACTGGCCAAGCGTCACTTCGAGCACGCCTGTATCGAGTTCAAGACAGTGTGCGGAACCGGCAAAAGTCAGATCAGCTTCGACAAGGTGACGCTCGACGTCGCCACCGAATATGCCGCCGAAGACGCCGACGTGACCCTGCGGCTGTGGCAACGGCTGAAGGGCCGCCTCTCCCGCGAGGCCGCCACCCGGGTCTACGAACTGGTCGATCGTCCGCTGGTGCCCGTGCTCGCCCGGATGGAAATGGCGGGCATCCGCGTTGATCGCGAAGAACTGGCACGCCTGTCCGCGGAGTTTTCCGGCGAGGCGACCCGCCTCGAAGCAGCGATCCATGCCGAGGCTGGAACCCCGTTCACCGTCGGCAGCCCCAAGCAGCTCGGCGACATCCTGTTCGACAAGATGGGTTTGAAGGGTGGCCGCAAGGGAAAGACCGGGGTCTATTCGACCGACGTCACCGAACTGGAGCGGCTGGCCAATGACGGCGTGCCGATCGCCCGCCTGGTGCTCGACTGGCGCCAGCTCACCAAGCTAAAATCGACCTATACCGATGCTCTCCAGCAGCAGATCAATCCGGAAACCGGACGGGTCCACACCTGCTTCTCGATGGCGGTCGCGCAGACCGGCCGACTGTCGTCCACTGACCCGAACCTCCAGAACATTCCGATCCGCTCCGAGCACGGCCGCCGCATCCGCGACGCCTTCGTCGCGGAGCCGGGCAAGGTCATCCTGTCGGCCGATTATTCGCAGATCGAGCTCCGCCTCGCGGCGCACATGGCCGACGTACCCGCGCTGAAGGAGGCTTTCGCCAACGGCGACGACATCCACTCGCTCACCGCGCAGGAAGTGTTTGGCGAAGTCACCCGCGACACCCGCGCCCGCGCCAAGACGATCAACTTCTCGATCCTCTACGGGATCTCGGCCTGGGGCCTCGCCGGCCGACTCGAAGTGTCGCGCGACGAAGCGCAGGGCATGATCGACCGCTATTTTGCGCGCTTTCCCGGCATCAACCATTATATCGCCGCGACCCTCGGCCAGGTGCGCGATCAGGGCTTCGTGACCACCTTGTTCGGCCGCAAGACCCACCTCCCGTGGATCCGCAGCGCGAAGCAGGGCGAACGCCAGTCCGCCGAGCGGCAGGCGATCAACGCGCCGATACAGGGCACCTCGGCCGACATCATCAAGCGCGCAATGACCCGGATGGAGCCTGCCCTAGCCGCCGCGGGCCTCGGCGACGTCCGAATGCTGCTCCAGGTGCATGACGAACTCGTCTTCGAACTGGCGCCCGATCAGGTCGATGCAGCGTCCGCGGTCATCCGCACGGTCATGGCCGGCGCCGCCGAGCCGATCGTCCAGCTGTCGGTGCCACTTGGCGTCGAGATCGGTACCGGTTCGAGCTGGGGCGCCGCGCATTGAGCCTGCCCGCGGAAACGACGCCTCCTACAGCCGATACGCTGAAGGAGGGGGACGACATCAAGGCCCTCGCAAAGGGCGGACGCACCAATTTCTTCGGCTTCCTGCTGCGGCTCGCCGCGCGCCTGCCTTTCCTGTTCATCGCCGGCCGCTGGTACGGGGCCGAGGCGCTTGGCCGCTTCGCCTATGCCATCATCATCGTCGAGTTCGTCGCCACACTGGCGACTTTAGGGCTCAAGCGGGGACTGGCTGCCCAGCTCTCGGCGACCGACCGGCCGCATGTGCACGTCGTCTGGGACGGATTGCTGATGGGCGCCATCGCCGCGGCCATCGCCGCCTCGGTGCTGGGCATGCTGCCGGACCTGATGTTCCCGAACAGCGGCATCAACGGTCTCGAATGGCTGCTGCCCCTGACCATCTTCGCGCTGGTCTGGTCGGACATCTCCCTCGCCGCGCTCGCCTATCGGCTCGACATCGCCGCGACCGTACGCGCCCGATCTGTCATCGAGCCCTGGACAATCAGCATCGCTGCGTTCGCGCTCGCCTTCTACTCGCTGCGCGATGGATTGATCATCGCCTATGTCCTGTCGATGGTTGCAGCGCTGGTCGCTTCGATCTGGCCATTGATGAAGAGTTTCGGCTGGCCGCATGGCTGGCGCCCGCGCCCCGCCGCGCTGTTCATGCTGGCGCGCCGCAACGTGCCGCTCGCGGCCGCCGATGCGATCGAATGGGGATCGCGGCGGCTCGACATCGCCATTCTCGGCCTGTTCTTCTCGCCTGCGATCGTCGGTGTCTATTATGTCGCGCAGCAGGTCGCATCGCTGCCGCAGAAGCTGAAGACGAGCTTCGATCCGATCCTGGGCCCTGTCATCACCCGTAATCTCGAAGCCGGCAATCGTCAGGCTGTGGCCAAGCAGGTCGCTCAGGTCGGCTTCTGGATCATTGCCGCGCAGGCCGCCGTCGGCCTCGCGCTTGGCATTCCCGGCGAAGGCGTGATGGGCCTTGTCGGCCCGAATTTCGTCGCCGGCACCACCGCCCTCGCCTTCCTGTTGCTGGCGGAAGTCGTCGCGGCGACGGCGGCGGTATCTGAAGCGGCCCTGATATACGTGGCGCGCCATCTCAATCTGTGGATATCGATGGGCATGATCGGGATCCAGATCGCCCTCAGCTTCGCGATCGTCATGATCCTGCGCGACGAGTTCCATCTGCCGGTTCTCTGGCAGTCCGCCGGACCGGCGATCGCGCTGGCGATGGCGCTGGGCATTGCGTCGATCATGAAGGCGAAGCTGCTGGCAAACTTGCTCGGCGCCCCGGTATCCGGCTGGCGCTGGCCGCTGGTCTGGGCGGCTCTCGCGGCCGGATCGATCGGCTACCTCGCCACCTACCTGCCCGAATGGGCCGAGCTGTTGTTCGGCATTCCGGCGATCCTGCTGGTGTTCGGCGCTGTGATCTGGCGCTTCGGTTTCACCAGCGAGGACCGCACGCTGTTCCGCTTCAAGGAAGCCTGATCGATCAGCTGCCCGGCGATGGAAAGCGGAAGATGATGCCACGATCGGGGACGTCGTCGCGCCAGCGCACTGATCCATAGGGCCGCTCGAGCTTGCGACGCACCCGGATCGGGTCGTCGCCGGTGTGATAGGCCAGCGCCTTTTCCCAGGCGTCGAGGTCGGCGACGGTCAGCCTGTCTCGCTGGCGCAGATAATCATGCCAGGTCGGGGTGTGGTAACGCTCGGTCCAAATCTCGGGGTCGCCGACATCGCGGGCGATCGACCAGCCATAGCCGCCGGTGCGATGGCGGATCGATTCGACCGGCATCATCGCGGTGTAGAATTCCCGCGCCTGCTCGACCGGTACGCGATATTCGATCGTCACCACGATCGGCCCGCTGCGACCGTTGAGGTCGAGATTGGTTTCCGGTTCGTGCAGCGGCGTATCGCGATCGCGCTGCTCCTCGATATGGGGCATTCGCCACCACAAGCCGGCCAGCGTGGTCGCCAGCAACGCCACGCCCGAGGCGATCAGTGCAAAACCGGTGCCTTGCGCCGCCGCGACATGGCCCCAGGCCCAGCCCCCGATGGTGATGCCGGCGCAGACCGACGTGACGTTCGCCGCCAGCGCCCGCGCGGTTACCCAGCGCGGCGATGACATCTGGACGCTGATGTTGCACAGCGCGTTGGCGATCATCCACCCCGCTCCGGCGCCAACCAGCAACGTGCCGGTCAGCAGGCCATGGCGGCTCAGGCCAGTGCCGATCAGGCAAGCGCCCATCACCACACAACTCAACGACACCGCGCGCTCGTCCGACATGCGCTCGCGGATCGGCGATATGAACAAGGCGCCGATAACGGCCCCGCCGCCGAAGCAGCCGAGCAGGATGCCGTAGAGGCCGGCACCGCCGTTCAACAATTCGCGCGCGACCAGCGGCATCAGCGCTGATGCGGAAACGCCTGCGAAGGCGATCAGCAAAATGCGGAACAGCACCGCACGAACCGGCGGCGAATGCACCACATACCGAGCGCCCGAGATAATCGCCCGCCCCAGCGCTTCGGGAGGAAGGCGCGTCGTCTCCGGCCGACGGCGCCAGAAGAACATGACGACGATCAACGGCACATAGGCCAGCGCATTGAAGATGAACGCCGACAGCACACCCGCCGTCGCCACCAGGAAACCGCCGATCGCGGGGCCGAAGCTGCGGGCGATATTGTAGCTGATCGAATTGAGCGCGATCGCCTGCGGCAATTCGCGCTGTGGCACCTGCTCGCCGACCGAACTCTGCCAGGCAGGACCGAACAGCGCCATGCCGGTTCCGACGATGAAGCAGAAGAACAGGATCCACGCCGGCGTCAGCAGCCCAAACGCCGTGATCAGGCTGAGCCCGACCGCGCCGAGCAGCGCGATACACAGGGCGACGAGCGCAATCTTGCGACGATCGTAGCTGTCGGCGATGGCACCCGCGAACAGCGACATCAGCATCAGCGGGGCGAAGGTCGCCGACTGCACCAGTGCGACCATGTCGGCGCGACCGGTGAGCTGCGTCATCGCCCAGGCGGCGCCTACCCCCTGGATAAGCTGGCCGAAGTTAGAAAAGAGACTGGCCGTCCAGATCCGACGGAACAGGCCGTGGCGCAGCGGATCGAAAGGCCCTATGCGCCCCGCCGCTTCTTCGCCGCCATCGGCCATGTCCGCCTGAACTCCTGTTCCCTGCCGCTCCCTAAATGCGAAAGCCCTGTATCGGGTCAATGACGGAAGTGGCGCATCCCGGTGAAGACCATCGCCAGGCCCGCCTCGTCGGCTGCTGCGATCACGTCGGCATCGCGGATCGAACCGCCCGGCTGGATCACGGCTGTAGCGCCCGCCTCGACCGCGGCCAGCAGTCCGTCAGCGAAGGGAAAAAACGCATCGGACGCTACCGCCGATCCGATCGTCCGTGGTTCTGCCCAGCTGGCCTTCTCGGCGGCATCCTTGGCCTTCCATGCAGCGATCCGCGCGGATTCGAGGCGGTTCATCTGGCCCGCGCCGACACCCGCGGTCGATCCGCCCTTGGCGTAGACGATGGCGTTCGACTTGACATGCTTGGCAACGGTCCAGGCGAACAAGCAGTCCTTCAACTCCTGCTCGGTCGGGACGCGCTTGGTCACGACCTTGAGATCGTCGGGCCCGATATGGCCGTTGTCGCGCGACTGGAGCAGCATGCCACCAGCGATGCTCTTCACCATCATGCCGGCGCGCGCAGGATCAGGCAAATTACCGGTCAGCAGCAGGCGAAGGTTCTTCTTCTTGGCGAACACCGCCTTGGCCTCCTCATCGGCATCGGGCGCGACGACGACTTCGGTGAAGATGCCGCTGATCGCTTCGGCGGTCTTGCCGTCGAGCGGACGGTTGACCGCGATAATGCCGCCAAAGGCCGAGACGCTGTCGCAAGCGAGCGCCGCCTCATAGGCCTCGATCAGCGTGTCCGCGCTGGCGACGCCGCACGGATTGGCGTGCTTGACGATGACGACAGTCGGCGGTCCGTCGCGGAATTCGCTGACCAGCTCGAGCGCGGCGTCGGCATCGTTATAGTTGTTATAGCTCAGTTCCTTGCCCTGGATCTGCGTCGCCTGGGCAATGCCGCTGGCCGACGGACCAACGGGAAGGTAAAGAGCCGCCTGCTGGTGCGGGTTCTCGCCGTAACGGAGCTCCTCGGCCTTGCGGATCGGGATGGACAGCGTCTCGGGGAAAAACTGGCCCTGGTCGGCATGAGCGAACCAGCTCGAAATCATCGCGTCATAGGTCGCGGTCGCGGCGAAGGCTTTCGCCGCGAAACGCTTGCGCATGTCGAACGTCGTCTTGCCCGCGCTCGCGATGATCTCTGCATAGTCGGCGGGATCGGTCGCAATCGTCACATAGGCGTGGTTCTTGGCGGCCGAGCGCACCATCGAGGGACCACCGATGTCGATATTCTCGATCACCTCATCGCGCTCCGCGCCCTTGGCCACGGTCTGGGCGAAGGGATAGAGGTTCACCACCACCAGATCGATTGCGCCAATGCCGTGGTCGGTCATCGCCTTCGCGTGCTCGGGATCGTCGCGAACGCTGAGCAGACCGCCATGGACCATGGGGTGCAGCGTCTTGACCCGGCCGTCCATCATCTCCGGGAAACCGGTGATGTCGGAAACATCCTTCACCGCGAGGCCAGCATCGCGCAGCGCCTTTGCGGTGCCACCGGTCGAAACCAGCTCGACGCCCCAGCTCGCGAGCGCCTGGCCCAGCTCGACCAGACCACTCTTGTCGGAGACCGAAAGCAGCGCGCGCTTGATCGTCACCTGGTCGGGTGCGGAGGTCGTGGGGGTCTTCATGGAGCTATTCCTGCAGCGAAACGGGGAGTCGCCGCCCGGTTAGGCGAAGCCGACGCGAAATGCCACCCCGCGGCGCGGATCCACACCGGTTCAGGCGGCCACCCGCTGCTTGCGCGACGGAACCGGCGGCAGCTCGATTTCGAACACCGCCCCCGCCTTTACCGTCTCGTCGAGCCGAAGATGCCCACCGAGATGGGTGACGATGGTCTTGGCGATGGAAAGCCCCAGTCCCGTTCCAGGCAACTTGGTCAGCCCTTCGGTGTGCGGGGACTGGCTGAACCGATCGAACAACCGCGAGCGGAATTCTGGGGGAATCCCTGGTCCCTTGTCGCTGACCCGGATTCGGATCCGCTCGCCGGTCGCTTCCAGCGACACGTCGACCACCGATCCCCGCGGTGAAAATTTGGCGGCGTTGGCGACGAGGTTGGTGACCGCCTGGAAGAGGCGGTCGGCATCGGTCTTGATCGACACCGTCCGCGGAGGCTGAGTGAGGCGCAAGGTCACGCCGACCTGCGATGCGAAAGGCATGTTCTGGGCGACGACGTCGCGCAACAATATGCCGACGTCGGTGCGGGCGAAGCGGTATTCCAGCTGGCCGGAATCTATCCGATCGAGATCGAGCAGATCATCGACAAGTCGCTTCAACCGCCCGGCATTGCGCGCGGCGACATCGACCAGCGATGCCGCCGTCGTCGGCAAATCTCCCGCGACGCCGCTCGCGAGCAGCCCCAATGCGCCGGAGATCGACGTCAGGGGGGTGCGCAGCTCATGGCTGACCGTGGAAACGAACTGCTGCTTCAGCCGGACGATGTCCTGCAGTTCCTTCTGCGCCCTTTGCGCGTCCGCCTCGGCGATGCTGCTGAAGGCCACCGCGATGGGGCCGACGAGCAGATGTGCGACGAGCATGTCTTCTTCGGAGAAGGCGCGCGGATCGGGGGCATGATATTTGAGAACGCCGACCGTCTGGCCATGGTGCGGGATAGGCACGACGATCATCGACCGCAGCCCCACCCTGCGGCAGGCCGCACGGTTGACGCGCGAATCCTGTTCCGAATCGTCGCATTGCAGGGGCTGCGCCGTCAGGACGCTCATGCCCGAAAGGCTGGCGTTGAGCGGTAGGCGCAAACCGATCGAACCGGCCGAGGAGCCACTCGCCGCCGCATAATAGAGCTGGTCGCCGTCACGCAGTTCGATGACCACGCCATTGGCCTGTGGCATCACCGAACGTTCGTTGACGATCGCTTCTAGCGCGGCGTCAAGACCGCCGCCCTTGATCGCGATTGCCTGCTGGATCGCGATCAGTCCCCGAAAACGTTCCAGATCCATTCGTTACGCCCCATATCGCCGCCCCCTCTCGGGGACGGCAATACGAAGCTAGAACAGCCACGGCCCGATCACAAACCCGTGATCGCCCTTACCTGCTATTGCGTTGGATCAGCCGAGCGCCTTGATCGCGTTACGGCCGGCATAAACGGCGATCGGGCCGAGCTCTTCCTCGATACGGATAAGCTGGTTGTACTTGGCGAGCCGGTCCGAACGGGCAAGGCTGCCCGTCTTGATCTGCCCGCAGTTCGTGGCGACGGCGAGATCGGCGATCGTCGAGTCCTCCGTCTCACCCGAACGGTGTGACATGACTGCGGTATAACCGGCGCGCTGGGCCATGCTGACCGCTTCCAGCGTCTCGGACAGCGTGCCGATCTGGTTGACCTTCACGAGCAGCGAGTTGGCAAGGCCGTCCTTGATTCCCTGCGCCAGGCGCTTCGGATTGGTCACGAACAGATCGTCGCCGACCAGCTGGCACTTATGGCCGATCTTGTCGGTGAGTATCTTCCAGCCTTCGAAATCATCCTCGCCCATGCCGTCCTCGATCGAAACGATCGGATAGCGGGCGGCAAGGTCCGCCAGATAGTCGGCCATCTCGGCGGGCGAACGCTTGATACCCTCGCCGTGGAAGTCATAGACGCCGTCCTTGAAGAACTCGGTCGCCGCGCAATCGAGCGCCAGGACGACGTCGTCGCCCGGGCGATAGCCGGCCTTCTCGATCGACTGCATGATGAAATCGAGCGCGTCGGGCGCCGAGGCGAGGTTGGGCGCGAAGCCGCCCTCGTCGCCGACCGCGGTCGCAAGCCCCTTGTCGTGCAGCGCTTTTTTCAGCGTGTGGAAGATTTCCGAACCGCAGCGGACCGCATCGAACAGCGTGTCCGCGCCGACCGGCATGATCATGAATTCCTGGAAATCGATCGGGTTGTCGGCATGGGCGCCGCCATTGATTATGTTCATCATCGGCACCGGCAGGACACGGGCCGAAACGCCACCGATATAACGATAGAGCGGCAATGCCCGGGCTTCAGCCGCGGCGCGCGCGACGGCCAGGCTGACGCCGAGGATCGCATTGGCGCCGAGCCGGCCCTTGTTCTCGGTGCCGTCGACCTCGATCATGCGTGCATCGATCTCGCCCTGGTCTTCGGCTTCCATGCCGATGATCGCGTCGGCGATTTCGCCGTTGGCGGCATCGACGGCGGTCTGGACACCCTTGCCAAGCCACTGCTTGTTGTCGCCGTCACGCTTCTCGACGGCTTCATAGGCGCCGGTCGAAGCGCCCGAGGGAACCGCTGCCCGGCCGAAGCTGCCATCCTCCAGCGTAATATCGACTTCGACCGTGGGATTGCCCCGGCTGTCGATGATCTGGCGGGCGTGGACGTCGACGATGGCGGTCATGGGAGCGCAACCTTTGCTGATGGACGTAGAATGCGGGCGCTCTATCCGTGCGATCCGCGTTAGGCAATTATTGAAGTCGTTTCGGCTCTGGTAAAGGAACGCTATCCGTCCCATTTGGTTGAGGGGCTAGCATCTTTGATGGAGACGATCGACATGGCGACCGACAACCAGGGTAGCGGATCCACCGCTGGCAACGCTTTCGAAAGCGCTCGAAAGGCGTTCACCGACACCGCCGCGAGCTTTACCGACCAGGCCGGCTCGCGCGCTCGCGATTATGCGACGCAGGGCAAGGACCGCGCCGTCGATGCGCTCGACAATGTCGCAAGCCTGGTCGGCGACGCCGCGTCGCAGGTCAGCAACAAGCTCGGCGATCAATATGGCGGCTATATCCAGCAGGCCGCCGACGCGGTCAGCGGCTTTGCCACCACGCTGCGCGACAAGGATGCGGAGGAGCTGATCGGCGATGCGCGCAACGCCGTGCGCTCCTCGCCCGCCATCGCGATCGCCGCTGCCGCCGCCGTGGGTTTCCTCATGGCCCGGGTCATCAAGTCGGGGCTGACCCCGAAGGCTGAGGCCGGCATGTCCGGGACTGCGGCCAAGCCCCGCGCTCCGCGCCAGCCTGCTGCGCCCAAATCCGCCGCTGCGAAGCCAGCTGCCAAGACGGCACCGAAAAAGACGGCCAGCGCGGCACAGAAGCCAACGGCTGCTGCGAGCGCACCCAAAGCGCCTTTGGCGGATGCACCGATCTCCACTACGCCCGCTCCCGACAGCACATCGCCAGCAGGTTGACCTTGGATTTTGGGCATCAAGAAGACCAGGAGACGCTGGGCGCGCTAGCGGCGCGGCTGATCGAGAACGGCCGCGCCCTGGTCAAGGCCGAGCTCGCCCTGTTCCGAACCGATTTCTATCGCCGGATCAGCCGTGCGCGGATTGGCGTGCTGGCGCTGCTCGTCGGCGCAATCATGGGCCAGGCGGCCGCAGTGACCTTCCTGGTGACCTTATCCTTCGTTCTGACGCCGTGGATAGGGCGTCTGGGCGGAGCGGCCGTGTCGGTGCTCCTGGGCATAGGGCTGGCGGTCTTCCTGATAAAATTCGGCGTACGCAAGCTTATGCTGGTGGTCGAGGATCCGGACGACGACGAGGATGATGCGGAGTTTGCGACAGGCGAGCGGATGAGCCAGATCGATGGCCTGTTCGAACGGATGCGGCAGCGGTCGCGCGAGGCGCGCAACGAACTGTCGGAGACGATGGGCGAAGCGCAGGCCAGGCTTCACCCACAGGCGCTGATCGCTGATTTGACAGAAATGATCATCGATCGGGCGCAGGCAATGAGCCACCAGGCGGTCGATGCCGTCCGCCGTCGTCCTGGGCTGACTACCGCCGCCGTGGCAGCCGTCATCCTCCTGGCGATCCGCCCCCCCATCCATCGAATTGCCAGAAATCTTACCAAAGCAGCCCTGAGAAACAAGAAGAGTTTCAGCAGCGGGCGGCGGCGAAATAGCGCGGCCCGCGATGATGAGGAGACAAGCGCGTGACCATCAAGAGCAAGGCCGAAGCCGCAACTGCCGGCATCAAGCAGCGTGCAGCCCACGCAAGCGAAACGATCCGATCGGGAAGCCAGATTGCAAGGATTGCCGGCCAGAAAGCCGTCGATGGGGTCGAGACCTTCCCTGTTGCAGCGCTGGTCGGCGGTCTCGCTGTCGGCGTCGCCCTCGCTGCCATGCTGCCCCGCACACGGCAGGAAGAGGAGCTTCTCGCCTCGATCGGTGGGGCGATCAACGAACGGGCCAGGGAGGCGGTCGATGCCGCGCGGGATGCCGGTCAGGCCAAACTCGACGAACTCGGTATCAACACGGACGCGGCCGGCAAGCAGGTCGGCAAGCTGATCGATTCGCTCGCTCAGGTTGCCGAAACCGCCGGTACGGCAGCGGTCGACGCGGTCCGACACTGATCCCCTGCGACGGTCGTTTCGGGAACCGATCCGGTTCAATCGGGGTTCATCGCTGCGGGCTTAAGTTCACGGAAAGGCGTGCGTCGTATTGCGCGCCTATGGAGAAGACTACACACATGAATAAGATCATGCAGATCGCCTGCGCCACGTTGCTCGGTGCAACCGCTCTCGCCGCTCCGGTCGCACAGGCCCAGGCGGCAGTGGTCGCCAACCAGGATGCAGCGGCTTTCATCACGTCGCTCGGAGGCGAATCCTTTGCGGTGCTCAAGACCGGCAACAAAGCCGTCGTCCGCACGAAATTTCGCGAACTGCTGTCACAGCATTTTGCGATCGATGCGATCGGCGAACGGCTGATCCGTCGCTGGAACAACCAGATCACTCCGGCACAGAAGGCTGCCTATAAGGCCGCAATTCCGACGTTCATTATCGGCACGTATTCGGATAATCTCTATGATTATGCGAATGCCACGATGAAAGTGATCCGGACTGCTCCGGCCGGCAGTGGCTTCAACGTCGTCACCCAGGTGCAGAAGCCCGGATCTCAGCCGATCAGCGCGGTCTGGTCCGTCGCCAAGGTCGGCGGCGCGTTCAAGGTCACCAACCTGACTGTGGCTAATATCAACCTTGCGGTGACTCAGGGCCAGGATTTTGATGCGATCATCCAGCGGAAAGGCATTGACGGCCTCATCGCAATGATGAAAGCGCGCAGCTGATCTTTTGGATAGCCGGGATCTACCGGAGGCGTTGCCTACCGGCGGACCCGGCTCTCGCGGGGTCATGAATGGACAGGAGGCGGTTCGGTCTTTCCGAATCGCCTGTTTTCATCAGGAGATGGTGCCAGCCTTCGTCGCTACGACGATCAATGGAGTATTCGGATGAGCAAAATGCACCTTGTCTTCGGTGGCCGCGTCAAGGATCCTCAGGGTCTCGATTTCGAAGACCTCAGCCAGATCGACGTGGTCGGTTTCTACTCGGACTACAAGGCCGCCGAAAAGGCGTGGCGGGGCGCGGCGCAACGCACCGTTGATGACGCCGAGATGAAATATGTCGTCGTTCACCTTCACAAACTGCTCGAGCCCGAACTGGGCTGAGCCCCGCTCGCGGCAAACAAGCTCCCCGGCCTCGGCCGGGGGTACGCGATATGCTTCAGGGCTTTTTCCGCATCGTCAGCAGCGGCCGGGTGATCAACAGCCCTGCCAGAAAGCCTCCGACATGTGCGCCCGTGGCGATCGCCATGCCCATGCTTCCGAAGGCAAATCCCATCAGATACTGGACGCCGATCCAAGCGGCGGCGAGCCACAGAACATTCACCGCTCCACCGAGCTTCGGATGACTGGCAAAGCCCCGCGGACGTCCGAACAGCAGCGCATAGCCCGCGAAAACCGCTGAGATCGCCCCGCTCGCCCCGATCATCGGCGTTCCGTCGGCCGGATTCACGAGAAACTGCATGCCGGCGGCGGCATAGGCACCGACGATATAGAGGATGACCAGTCCCACCGGGCCAATCGCCGCCTCTACCATCCGACCGCAAAACACCAGCATCAGCATGTTGAAGCCGAGGTGCACGACGCCGCCGTGGAGGAGTGTCGCACTGAGCGGCGTGATCCAGACCGGGAGCGCTCCGGGAACCTCGAAGCCGATCAACCGTGCGGGAACGAAGCCCCCGGCAAGGTCGGCGGGATCGCTCCAGCCCAGCAGGTACAACACGAAAAAGATCGCCGCAGTCCCCACGGCAATCGCGTTGGTGCAGCGGCTCGATGGCGGTCGCATCTGCGGCGCGGGAGCGCTCAGATGAACTCGATCTTCGAAACGAGGTAGAAACGGTCGCCCGACGGCACCGTGACTTCGACCTCTTCCTTGACCTTCTTGCCGATCAGCGCGCGGCCCAGCGGCGAGTTATACGAGATCTTGCCGCTCTTGGCATCGGCTTCGGTCTGGCCGACGATCTGATATTTCACCGGCTTCTCGTCATCATCGAGAAGTGTCACCGTCGCACCGAACACGATCTTGTCGCCCGACAGCGTCGTCGGATCGATGACCTGGGCGCGGCTCAGCCGATCCTCGATGTCGCCGATGGACGCCTCGATCTGACCCTGCCGCTCCTTGGCGGCATGATATTCGGCATTCTCCGAAAGATCGCCATGCGCCCGAGCTTCCTCGATCGCATCGATGATCAGTGGCCGTTCGGCTTTGAGGCGCGCGAGCTCCACGGTGAGCATCTTCTGCCCCTCCGCCAGCATCGGCATCTTCTCAATGCTCGCCATCGTCAAACAACCCCTTCGTCAAAACCCCGATAACCGGACGACCCGCTTGGGTCGCCCGCCCTGAACTCCTGCGAAATGGGGATCAGGCGCGCGAAGTAGAATAATAGGATTGAAGTGCTCGCACTTCAAGCTTGCGCTCCCGCAAAGCCGCGATTGCCTGCACGGTTGCCACGCTGGCCGCTGCCGTGGTGAAGTAGGGAATGCGACCGTAGAGCGCAGACGTGCGGATCGCCTTGGAATCGAGAAGCGACTGCCAGCCCTCGGTCGTGTTGAAAATGAGGTCGATGTCGCCATCGACGATCCGGTCGACGATGTTCGGCCGGCCTTCGCGCTTCTTGAGGACGGTTTCGACCTGAAGCCCGTGATCGCGCAGGAACGTCGCCGTGCCGCTCGTCGCGACAATGGTGAAGTCCATCGCGATCAATTGCTGCACCGCCGGCAGGATATGAGGCTTGTCGCTCTCCTTGACCGAGACGAATACGGTGCCGCCCTGGGGCAGCTTGTTTCCCGCCCCCAGCTGCGCCTTGGCAAAGGCAATGCCAAAATCTGTATCGATTCCCATTACTTCGCCCGTAGACTTCATCTCCGGACTCAACACTGGGTCGACGCCGGGGAAGCGCGCAAATGGGAACACCGCTTCCTTGACCGCGATATAATCGATGTCGATCTTGATCCGCGGAAGCGCCCTCAGCTTCTCGCCGGCCATCACCCGCGCAGCAATCTTGGCGATCGGCTGGCCGATCGCCTTGGCGACGAATGGTACGGTCCGGCTTGCGCGCGGATTGACTTCGATCAGATAGACGACGCCGTCCTTGATGGCATATTGAACGTTCATCAGGCCGCGCACCTTGAGAGCGCGGGCGAGCAAGTCGGTCTGCCGCTCGATCTCCTGGATGATGTCCTTCGACAGATTATAAGGCGGCAGGGTGCAGGCGCTGTCGCCCGAATGGACCCCTGCTTCCTCGATATGCTGCAGGACGCCCGCGACCACGACGTCATCGCCGTCACAGATCGCATCGACATCGACCTCGATCGCATCCCGCAGATACTGATCGATCAAAACTGGCGAGTCTCCAGATACTTGGACGGCAGTCGCGATATATTGGTCGAGCTGCGCGGGATCCTCGACGATCTCCATCGCGCGTCCGCCGAGCACGTAGGACGGGCGCATCAGTACCGGATAACCGACCCGCTCGGCGACGGCGAGCGCCTCCTCACGGCTGCGGGCGAGGCCGTTGCGCGGCTGGCGCAGGTCGAGCTTGCCGACCAGATCCGCGAAGCGCTCGCGATCTTCGGCAAGATCGATCGCGTCGGGCGAGGTGCCGAGGATCGGAATGCCCGCGTCCTCGAGTTCCTGGGCGAGTTTCAGCGGCGTCTGCCCGCCGAACTGGACGATCACGCCCTTCAGCGTACCGTTCGACTGCTCGACATGGAGGATCTCGAGCACGTCTTCCGCCGTCAGCGGCTCGAAATAGAGACGATCCGACGTGTCGTAGTCGGTCGATACCGTTTCGGGATTGCAGTTGATCATGATCGTCTCATAGCCGGCATCGGCCAGCGCGAAACAGGCATGGCAGCAGCAATAGTCGAACTCGATCCCCTGCCCGATCCGGTTCGGACCGCCACCAAGGATGACGATCTTCTCGCGATCGGTCGGTTTGCTCTCGCACTCGGGCTCTCCGAAGCTCGGCGCTTCGTAGGTCGAGTACATATAGGGCGTCTTGGCTTCGAACTCGGCCGCGCAGGTGTCGATCCGCTTGAAGACCGGGCGAACGCCGAGCTTGTGGCGAAGAGCCCGCACTTCCTTTTCGGTGATGCCGCCGGTCAGCGCCTTGGCGACATCATGGACGATGCCGCTGCCGCGCGCCTGTTCGCGTGCCATCCCGGCGAGGTTAGCCGACTGCAGCGCCAGCCAGGCAAGCCGCTTGTCGGAGAAGCCCATTGCCTTGAGGCGACGCATGCCGGCGGGATCCTGGGGCAGCCCTTCGCGACAGACGACCGCCTCCGCCGCGACGATCTCGGCGAGGCGATCGAGGAACCAGGGGTCGAATTTCGAAATCTTGTGGATTTCCTCGACGGTCAGGCCCTCGCGCAACGCCTGCGCCGCGACGAGTAGGCGATCGGGCGTCGCGCGCGCGAGTTCCTCTTCGATCACCGACTTCGGGGCGCCCTTGAGGCTGTCGACGATGTTGAAGCCGACCAGACCGGTTTCCAGGCCGCGCAGCGCCTTCTGCATCGATTCATGGATGTTGCGCCCGATCGCCATCGTCTCGCCGACCGACTTCATCGCAGTCGACAGCAGCGGCTCGGCGCCCTTGAACTTCTCGAACGCGAAACGGGGGATCTTGGTGACGACATAATCGATCGTCGGTTCGAACGAAGCCGGTGTCGCCCCGGTGATATCGTTCATGATCTCGTCGAGGGTGTAGCCAACCGCCAGCTTGGCGGCGACCTTGGCGATCGGGAATCCGGTCGCCTTCGACGCTAGCGCGGAGGAGCGCGAAACGCGTGGGTTCATCTCGATGACGACGAGGCGACCATCGACAGGATTGACCGCGAACTGGACGTTCGAGCCGCCCGTTTCCACGCCGATCTCGCGCAACACCGCGATGCTCGCGTTGCGCATGATCTGATATTCCTTGTCGGTCAGCGTCAGCGCCGGCGCGACAGTGATCGAGTCGCCCGTATGGACGCCCATCGGGTCGACATTCTCGATCGAGCAAATGATGATGCAATTGTCGTTGCGATCGCGCACGACTTCCATCTCATATTCTTTCCAACCGAGCACCGATTCCTCGATCAGGACTTCGGTGGTCGGCGAGGCATCGAGACCGCCAGTGACGATCTTCAGGAACTCGTCCTTGTTATAGGCAATGCCGCCGCCGGTGCCGCCCATCGTGAAGCTCGGGCGAATGATCGCCGGCAGCCCGACATGGTCGAGCGCGCGCAGCGCCTCGTCGACGGTATGCGCGACTTCGGAGCGCGGGCTTTCCAGGCCGATCTTGTCCATCGCCCGGCGGAATTTCATCCGGTCCTCGGCCTTGTCGATCGCTTCGGCGTCGGCGCCGATCATCTGGCAGTTATATTTTTCGAGGGTGCCGTCGTTGAACAGCGCCAGCGCGGTGTTCAGCGCGGTCTGCCCGCCCATCGTCGGCAGGACGGCGTCGGGCCGCTCCTTCTCGATGATCTTGGCGACGATCTCGGGGGTGATCGGCTCGACATAGGTCGCGTCGGCCATGTCCGGATCGGTCATGATCGTCGCCGGGTTCGAATTGACGAGGATGATGCGATAGCCCTCCTCGCGCAGCGCCTTGCACGCCTGCGTCCCCGAATAATCGAACTCGCATGCCTGCCCGATCACGATCGGACCCGCGCCGATGATGAGGATGGAGGAAATGTCGGTACGTTTTGGCATTATTCGGTTGTTCCATCTTCGACGGCACAGCCCCAGCCATCATATTCGACGCCGTAATCGGCTTCGATCTGCAGGCAGGTGACGGTCAGGGCTTTGATTGATTCCGGGTCGGCGCGCTGTTCACGTACCAGAAAGAGGCAAGGCTCGCCGTCTTCGTTTTCCTCCATTTCGAGGAAATCGAAGCCGAG
Organism: Pseudomonadota bacterium; assembly: GCA_040387595.1. Taxonomy (GTDB): domain Bacteria; phylum Pseudomonadota; class Alphaproteobacteria; order Sphingomonadales; family Sphingomonadaceae; genus Rhizorhabdus. Next base: position 702,859 of record JAZKDN010000002.1, on the reverse strand, counting down.
GTCCTCGGCGGCCTCGATCAGGCGTTCCAGCGCTTCTTCGCTGCCGCGAAAGCTCACGTCGACAGGGCGCTCCAGCTCAGGACGGTCGCCATTCTCGACGAGATTGGCAAGGACCTCCTGGTCGGCTTCCCACTCTTCCTCGATCCGGCGGGGATCGACCACAGCCTTGCTCATGCGCTTTTCCTCAGGTCGGCGACGAACTGCTCGAACAGATAATGACTGTCCTGCGGTCCCGGGCTTGCCTCGGGGTGATATTGCACGCTGAACGCGGGCTTGTCGGTGAGCCTCAGGCCCGCGAGCGAGCCGTCGAACAGCGAGACATGGGTTGCCTCCGCGTTGGCCGGCAGGCTGTCGGCATCGACCGCGAAGCCGTGGTTCATAGACGTTATCTCGACTTTGCCGTCGGAACTCCGCTTGACCGGATGGTTCGCGCCGCGGTGGCCCTGGTGCATCTTGAAGGTCTTCGCACCGACGGCGAGGCCCAGCATCTGATGGCCCAGGCAGATGCCGAAGATCGGCTTGCCGACCTCGAGCAGCTTCTGGATCACCGGGACGGCATAGATGCCGGTGGCGGCGGGATCGCCGGGACCGTTCGACAGGAAAACGCCGTCGGGCTCATGCGCCATCACATCATCGAAGCTCGCGGTGGCGGGAACCACCGTCACCCGCGCGCCGGCGGCGACCAGGTTGCGCAGGATATTGCGCTTCAGCCCATAGTCGATCGCGACGACATGCGGCGCGTCGGCCGCCGCGGCATCGACCGCATAGCCTTCGCCCAGCGTCCACAGGCCGTCGTTCCACTTGTAGGTCTGTGTGGCGCTGACCTCCTTCGCAAGGTCCATGCCCTCTAGCCCCGGCCATTCGCGCGCCTTCGCCTGGAGCGTTTCGATGTCGAATTGTCCGTTCGCGGCATGCGCGATGACGCCGTTCGGCGCGCCACCCACCCGGATCGCCCTGGTCAGCGCACGGGTATCGACACCCGAGATGCCGATGCGGCCGTTCGCCTTCAGCCAGCCATCGAGATGCTGGGTGTTGCGGAAATTGGCGGGATCGGTGACGTCTTCGCGTACGATCATGCCCAGCGCATGGGGATTGTTCGCCTCGACATCCTCCGCATTGGTGCCGACATTGCCGATATGCGGGAAGGTGAAGGTGATGATCTGCCCGGCATAGGAAGGATCGGTCATCACTTCCTGATAGCCGGTCATCGCGGTGTTGAAGCAGACTTCGCCGACGGCATCGCCCTCGGCGCCGAAACCCCGGCCCCAGATCAGCGTCCCATCGCCCAGAACCAGTACGCCCGTTGCGCCCTCGGGGGGGGTCAGACGCGCGTGATCGGTTTCGGCCACTAGGGCTCTCCTCGGCTATGGTCGGTGGGCAAACGGCGGCGTAACTAGGGGCCCCTCCCCATAGGGTCAATTCTATTAAATCACGAATCTCTATGCTAAGGGTCTTTCTTTCCAAACCAGCTCCGGTGGATTCCCATGATTCGAGACGATATCAAGACGGCGCTGGTCGCCGCCATGAAGGCGCGCGACACCACGACAACCGCGGCGATCCGCCTGATCCAGTCGTCGATCAAGAACCGCGACATCGAACTGCGCACCGCGACGACGCAGCCCGACGACGATCTTCTCATCACCGAGGTGATGCAGAAGATGATCAAGCAGCGCCGCGAATCGATCGAGATGTACGAGAAGGGCAACCGCCCGGAGCTCGCCGCCGCCGAAGCAGCCGAGGTTGCGGTGATCGAGCGCTTCCTGCCTCAGCAGATGACCGAGGACGAGGCGAAAGCCGCGATCGACGCATTGGCCACCGAACTGGAAGCCACCTCGGTCAAGGACATGGGCCGTGTCATGGCGGCGATGAAGGAGCGCTACGCTGGCAAGATGGACATGGCCAAGGCGAGCGGCCTGGTGAAGGCGCGGCTGGGCTGAGTGAACGGGGGGGAGTTCGATCCTCCCCTCCCGCTTGCGGGAGGGGACCGAGGGGTGGGCTCTCCGCACTATGGGCCGCGTGCAACGCGCCTGGCGAAGCGCCTGCGCAACAATGCCACGGACGTCGAACGCAAGCTTTGGCGGCATCTGCGCGGTAGACAGTTAAACGGCTACAAATTTAGCCGCCAGATGCCGGTTGCGGGGTATATCTGCGATTTTCTCTGTCGTTCCACTCGACTTGTCATAGAGCTCGATGGAGGCCAGCATGACCTGCAAACCGACGAGGATAGGGTAAGGACTCGGCGGATCGAGGCAGAAGGCTATAGGGTGATCCGTTTCTGGAACAACGAAGTGAATGACGGTCTCGAAGGGGTGCTTCTCCGAATAGCGGAGTCCCTTGCGGAGAGTGCGGCATCCCACCCCCAGCCCCTCCCGCAGGCGGGAGGGGAGGCTTCCTTGTGAGTCTCTCCCCGCAATTCCTCGACGAACTCCGCACCCGGGTCACGCTCTCCACGCTGATCGGCAAGTCGGTGAAGCTCACCAAGGCCGGACGCGAGTTCAAGGCATGCTGTCCGTTTCATAACGAGAAGTCGCCCAGCTTCTACGTCAATGACGACAAGGGCTTCTATCACTGCTTCGGTTGCGGTGCGCATGGCGACGCGATCCGGTTCCTGACCGATGCAAAAGGCCTGCCGTTCATCGACGCGGTCAAGGAGCTCGCCCAGAGCGCGGGGATGGAAGTCCCGGCCGCCGATCCGCGTTCGGCGCAGCGCAACGAGCATCATGCCGGGCTGCACGAAGTAATGGCCGGGGCCGCGACCTGGTTCGAGGAGCAACTCGGCGGGATCGAGGGCGCCCAGGCGCGCGCCTATCTCCAGAAGCGCGGGATCAGCGACGCACTCGCAAAGACCTTCGGCATCGGCTTTGCCCCCGATTCGCGCGGCAAGCTCAGGGCTGCGCTCAAGGGTTTCGGCGACAGCAAGCTGATCGAGACCGGACTGCTGATCCTCGTCGAGGACAAGGAGCCTTATGACAGGTTTCGCGGCCGGCTGATGATCCCGATCCGCGACCAGCGCGGCCGGGTAATCGCCTTTGGCGGCCGAATCCTCGACCAGGGCGAACCCAAATATCTGAATTCGCCCGACACGCCGCTGTTCGACAAAGGCCGCACGCTGTTCAACATCGAGCGCGCCGGTCCCGCCTCCCGCAAGACCGACCGGGTGATCGCCGTCGAAGGCTATATGGACGTGATTGCGCTGGCTAAGGCGGGAATCGACGAAGCCGTCGCCCCGCTCGGCACCGCTCTCACCGAGATGCAGCTCGAACGGCTGTGGCGAATGAGCGAAGTCCCGATCCTCTGCTTCGATGGCGACAAGGCCGGCCAGAAGGCCGCCGTCCGTGCCGCGCAGCGCGCTCTGCCGATGATCGCACCCGGACGAACCCTGCGCTTCGCCCTGCTTCCCGGCGGCCAGGACCCCGACGATCTCGTCAAATCCGGCGGTCTTCGCGCCGTCGAACAGGTGCTGGGCGAAGCGATCAGTCTCGACGAGCTGTTGTGGCGATCGGAATATGAGTCTCTGCCGCTGTCGACGCCCGAGGCACGCGCCGGCCTGCGCAAGCGGCTTGGCGATCTTGCCGCCTCGATCCAGGACCGCGACGTCCGCGAACTGTACCAGGCCGAGTTCCGCCGCCGCTTCGACGAACTTTACGCCAGCGCACCGCGTCGGCAGTTCGACCGTCCCTTCCAGCCCCGCCAGCAGCGCCGCGGCGGCCAGCCCTGGAAGCCCGAGCCGCTGCCGCCATCGCGCGCCGCCCACGCCGTCAACCGCGGCGGGGTCAATCCTATGATGACCCGTGCCGTCATGGCGGGGCTGTTGCGCTACCCATCTCTTTTCTCGACCCATATCGAGCCGATCGGACAGCTTCAGCTGGGCGACGAACGCCTCGACACACTGCGCAGAGAAGCCTTTGACGCCGGTTTCTCAGGCCAAGCGCTTGAAAAGGAAACGCTCGAAGCCATATTGATCGATGCGGGTCTCGGGGCGGTGATCGAGGAGCTCAAGGCTACGAACGCTCTTGCCTTTTCTTTCCTGCGCGGCAATGCCGATCCTGACCGTGCTGTGCGCGATCTCTCGGCGGCGATCGAGGCAATGGCGGCGCGTCCCATGTTGGATGCGGCGTTGAGAGACGCCACTGAAAGATTGGGTGCCGCAACCGACGACGCAGGGCTCGCAGAGCAGCGCAGGCTGCTGGAGGCCCGCGAAGCGGCGGATCGCGCGCTCACCGACCTCGCCCTGGGCGAGGACGGCGAGGGCGCTTAAACTGTTTGAGGCCGGCAGTTCCCGGCCGCTATTGATTGAGGGCTTGTCTTAGATGGCGAAGACGAACGGGAGCGAGGGTGGCGAACGCATCGACGGTGACGCCCCGCTCATCGATCTCAACGAAGGATCGCTGAAGAAGCTGATCGCCCGTGCCAAGCGCAAGGGATATATCACCTATGAGCAGTTGAACGAAGCGCTGCCACAGGATCAGATGACCTCCGATCAGCTCGAGGACGTCATGTCCGCGCTCAACGAGATGGGCGTGAACATCGTCGAGAACGACGAATCCGGCGAAGACGACCAGCAGGACGACGATAGCGCCGACGAGGCCGCCGCGTCCGAAGAAGGCGATACGGGCCCTGCCCTCGCCGCGACCGCCAAGAAGGAAACGATCGATCGCACCGATGATCCGGTGCGCATGTATCTGCGCGAAATGGGCGCCGTCGAACTGCTCAGCCGCGAGGGCGAGATCGCGATCGCCAAGCGGATCGAAGCCGGCCGGGACACAATGATCCTGGGGCTGTGCGAAAGCCCGATTACCTTCAACGCCATCATCGAATGGTCGAACGCCCTCAACGAAGGCACGATGCAGCTGCGCGAGATCCTCGATCTCGACGCCATGCTGTCGAAGGGCCCGACCCCAGAGCAGGTCGAAAATGAAGACGCCGGCGGGGAGATCTCCGCCGAGACGGCTGGCCCGACCTTCAAGGAAGAAGAAGAGCCCGAAGAGGAAGCCTCTGCCGACGAGGACGAGGATTCGATGACCGAGCGGCGCACTCCGCGCCCGGCCGAGGAAGAGGACGAGGACAACACCCTCAGCCTCGCCCAGATGGAAGAGCAGCTCAAGCCGCTCGCGCTCGAGCGGTTTGCCGCGATCACCGATCTCTACAAGGCCTTCTCACAGGTCCAGTCCGCGCGCGTTGCCGCGCTGGGCGTCGGCGACGACTTTCCGGCTGTTGAGGAAGAGCGTTACCAGAGCCTGCGTGAGCAGCTGACCGCCGAAGTCGAAAGCGTCCAGTTCCACGGCGCCAAGATCGAGTATCTCGTCGATCAGCTCTATTCGTTCAACCGTCGCCTGACGACGCTCGGCGGGCAGATGCTGCGCCTGGCGGAGCGCCACAAGGTGCCGCGCCGAGATTTCCTTGAAGCCTATATCAATCGCGAGATGGAAGACGGCTGGCTCGATCGCGTCGCCAAGATCGACAAGAAGTGGGCCAATTTCGCTTCGATCGAGGGCGAGGCCGTCGATCGCATCCGCAATGAGATCGGCGAGATCGCCCAGGCCACCGGCATGGCGCTCAGCGAGTTCCGCCGCATCGTCAACATGGTGCAGAAGGGCGAGCGCGAAGCGCGTATCGCGAAGAAGGAGATGGTCGAGGCCAACCTCCGTCTCGTGATCTCGATCGCCAAGAAGTACACCAACCGCGGCCTGCAGTTCCTGGATCTCATCCAGGAGGGCAATATCGGCCTGATGAAGGCCGTCGATAAGTTCGAATATCGCCGCGGCTACAAATTCAGCACCTATGCGACCTGGTGGATCCGGCAGGCCATCACGCGCTCGATCGCCGATCAGGCCCGGACCATCCGTATCCCGGTCCACATGATCGAGACGATCAACAAGCTGGTCCGCACGAGCCGCCAGATCCTGCACGAAATCGGTCGCGAGCCGACGCCGGAAGAGCTGGCAGAGCGGCTGTCGATGCCGCTCGAGAAGGTTCGCAAGGTGATGAAGATCGCCAAGGAACCGATCTCGCTCGAAACGCCGATCGGCGACGAAGAAGACAGCCATCTCGGCGACTTCATCGAGGACAAGAACGCGATCATCCCGGTGGATGCCGCGATCCAGTCCAATCTCAAGGAGACCGTGACCCGGGTCCTCGCCAGCCTTACCCCGCGTGAGGAGCGCGTGCTGCGCATGCGCTTCGGCATCGGCATGAACACCGATCACACGCTGGAAGAAGTCGGGCAGCAATTCTCGGTGACGCGCGAACGTATTCGGCAGATCGAGGCGAAGGCGCTTCGTAAGCTCAAGCATCCGAGCCGCAGCCGCAAGATGCGCAGCTTCCTCGACCAATAAGGTCGTCGACATTGCTGATAAGCAACCGCCCCGGTCTTTCTTAAAGGCCGGGGCGGTCTGCGTTGGGCCTCCCGCCATCGCGTCCAACTGTGCCTTTCCAGCAACGCCCCCCGCTCTACTTTCCGGTATGTCAGTTACCGGCTTGCTCCGCTGTCTCCAACTGGTAGCAATCCCGCAACAAGACCGCCTTGGGAGAGGCTGCGGGGCGCCAAAAAGGGGGAACGCTCACATGCCATTGCCGTCCGGAAAATCGCGCCTGTCCGCCGCCCTTCATGCCGCTGGCGCCAGCCTGCTGGCGCTCAGCATCGCCGCGCCGCTTCAGGCCCAGACTGCGCCCTCCACCGATACCGATGACGGCGAGATCGTCGTCACCGCAACCCGCCGCGCCGAAAATATCAAAGACGTCCCCGTCGCGGTCACCGCGATCGCCGGCGAAAAGCTGGCCGTTCTCAACTCGAGTGGCCTCGACATCCGCTTCCTCTCCTCGCGCACGCCGAGCCTGCAGATCGAAAGCTCGTTCGGCCGGACCTTCCCGCGCTTCTACATCCGTGGCCTCGGTAACACCGATTTCGATCCCAACGCGGCGCAGCCCGTTTCGGTCGTCTATGACGACGTCGCGCTCGAAAGCCCGATGCTCAAGAGCTTCCCGGTGTTCGACCTCGCGAGCGTCGAGGTCCTGCGCGGGCCGCAAGGTACGCTGTTCGGCCGCAACACCCCGGCGGGCGTCATCAAGCTCAACTCGGCCAAGCCCAGCGATACGTTCGGCGGCTATGGCAGCATCAGCTGGGGCACCTACAACACGGTCAACGCCGAAGCCGCGATCACCGGACCACTCGGCGAGGGGCTCAGCTTCCGCGCGTCCGGCCTGCTCCAGCGCCGTGACGACTGGGTGAAAAACGACACGGCCATCACCCTCGCCGACCGCAAGCTCGAAGGCTATCGCGACCTCGCAGGCCGTCTGCAGCTCGGCTATACCAGCGGCGATTTCAACGCGCTGTTCAATGTCCATGGCCGCGATCTCGATGGGTCGCCCCGCGTCTTTCGCGCCGGGCTGTTCCAGCAGGGTAGCAACCGCTTCTCGACCGGCTTCGACAAGGACCATGTCACTCTTGACGGGCTCACCAGCCAGAGCCTGAAGCAGTTCGGTGCCAATGCCCGGCTCGATTATCACGCCGATGGCCTCGGCACCTTCTATTCGACCACCGCCTATGAGCGGGCAAATGTCGAAAGCACCGGCGATATCGACGGCGGCGCGACCTACGGCTTCCCTGCGCTCGGCCTCGGCGTCTCGCTGTTTCCGGTCAACACAGGTGGCCGTACCAAGCCGAGGGAGCTCAGCCAGGAGCTCCGCTTCGCAAGCGATGACATGAATGGCTTCCGCTTCCAGGCGGGCGCATATTATTTCCACCAGGCGCTGGATTATGCCGAGTTCGCCTATGATGGGACCGGCGCCCGGGTCAGCGCCATCCTGCACGACAACAAGAACGAGAATTACGGCCTGTTCGCCTCGGGCGAATATAAGGCCACCGACGCACTGACACTGCGCGCGGGCGTCCGCTATTCGCACGACAAGAAGCGCGACACGATCTCGCTCGATCCCGCGCTCGCCGCATCCAGCATTGCCAGCCAGGTGATCCTGGTCGCCCTGCCGCTGACCAACCGCGCCAAGGCGAGCAACGTCTCCTGGGATGCCAGCGCGACGTACAAGCTGTCCGACCAGATCAGCGCCTATGGCCGCTTCGCCACCGGCTATCTCGGCCCGGCGATCCAGGACCGCGTGACCTTCGGCAGCGTACCGTCGGTCGCCGGCAAGCAGACGACCATTTCGGGCGAGTTCGGCATCAAGGGCGCGTCGAGCGACGGCGTCGTGCAGTTCGACCTCGACGCTTACTGGTACCGGACCAAGGACCTGCAGCTGACCGCCGTCGGCGGCGCGAACAATTCGGCGCAGTTGCTCAACGCCGACAAGGCGATCGGCTATGGCGTCGAGGGCACGGTCGAGTTCCGTCCCACCCGGCAGCTTACCTTCACCGCGGGGGGCAGCTGGAACTTCACCGAGATCCGCGACCCCGACATTGCCGTCTCGCCCTGCGGTTCGCTCTGCACCGTCACCGATCCGCTCAACGGTGCCGGTCTGGCGCTCATCGACGGCAATGATCTGCCGCAGGCACCGCGCTATGTCGCGAATGCCACCGCGCGCTACAGCATTCCGGTCGGCGGCGGCGAGCTGTTCGCCTTTACCGACTGGGCTTATCGCAGCAGCATCAACTATTTCCTCTACACCGCACGGGAGTTTCGCGGGCGTTCGCTGCTCGAGGGCGGTCTGAAGGCAGGTTACAAGTCTGACGGCGGCTGGGAAGCGGCGCTATTCGCCCGGAACATCACCAATCAGATCCGCAGCATCAGTGCGATCGACTTCAACAATCTCACGGGCATGATTAACGAACCACGAATCATCGGCTTCGAGCTCAAGGCGAGCTTCTGACATCGCTGGCTGCCATATCCGTAAATGCGGCGGATGTGGCAGCCACGGAAACGCATCGGCCGCCAAGTTACACTAGATTTGTTGCGAACCATTCGCATTATTGTTGCGAGAGCAAATCATTCGCGCTAGTCGCGTGATGTGAACCAGACTCCGCCCCCCTCTTCCTTCACTGCCAAACGTAAGCCGACGCCAAAACCCTGGTATCGTTCGCGCGGCTGGTGGCTCAAGCAGCTCCACAACTGGCACTGGATGAGCGCGGCCATCTCGCTGATCGGCATGCTGCTGTTCGCGGCGACCGGCATTACGCTGAACCACGCCGCCTCGATCGGCGCGGCCCCCATCGTCGAGAATCACAAGGCTCAGCTCCCCCAGCCTCTGGTCTCCCTGCTCGCCCGGCCCGCATCGGAAACTGCGCCGCTACCGCGCGCCGTCGTCGTCGCTCTCGAGGCTCAGCTCGAGCTCGATGCGAGCGACAAGCCCGGCGAATGGTCAGATGGCGAAGTCTATGTCGCGCTGCCCCGTCCCGGCGGTGACGCCTGGATCAATATCGATCGCACCAACGGCGCCGTGACGGCCGAGGTCACCCATCGCGGCTGGATCAGCTTCGCCAACGATCTCCACAAAGGCCGCAACGCCGGCGTCGCCTGGGGATGGTTCATCGACATCTTCGCCGGCGCCTGCGTGCTGTTCACCATGACCGGCCTGTTCCTGCTCTACATGCACGCCAAGCCCCGGCCACTCACCTGGCCTCTTGTGGGCCTCGGCCTGCTGGCTCCGCTCTTGATCGTCATAATCTTCATTCATTGAGAGAGATTCCAATGCGTTATTCTCCTTTTCTGATTGTTGGCGGAATGATGGCGGTGCCCGCTTCGGCCGCCGGCACGATCTCCGTCACCATCCCCCAGCTCAAGGTCGCCGAATATCATCGCCCCTATGTGGCAGTGTGGCTGGAGCCCGTCGGCGGGGGCACCGCCCGCACACTAGCCGTCTGGTACGACGTCAGGAAGGCAGGGAACGAACCTGGCACGAAATGGCTGTCCGACCTGCGCGCCTGGTGGCGCAAGGGCGGCAAGAGCGCGAAGATGCCGGCCGACGGCGTCAGCGGCGCGACCCGTGCGCCCGGCACCCATAACATCCCGCTTCCTGCCGACCTGAAGACCGGTGCCTACGTCCTGAACGTAGAAGCAGCCCGTGAAACCGGTGGCCGCGAATATGTCACGATCCCGATCACCGTTCCGGCCAAGCCTGCGAAGACCACGGGCAAGACCGAGCTCGGCACCATCACCCTCTCCGCTCGCTGAAAGGATCGCCCATGAAGCGCCTCCCCGTCCATCTGCTCGCCGCCGCCGCCATCCTTGCCATTCCCGCGGCCGCTTCGGCCCACCGCCAGTGGCTTCTGCCCAACGCTACCGTCTTCTCTGGGACGAGCAGCTGGGTGACCGTCGATGCCGCCGCGTCGAACGACCTGTTCTTCGCCGAACATCAGCCGATGCGCCTCGACGGCGTGAAGGCCTGGGCGCCCGATGGTAGCGAAAGCAAGATCGAGAATGGCTCGACCGGCCGCTATCGATCGACCTTCGACGTCAAGCTCGACAAGCCGGGCACCTGGAAGATCGGCACACAGACCAATGCGGTCATGGGCAGCTTCAAGGTCAACGGCGAAGAACGCCGTCTCGGCGGACGTCCGGGCGGTCCCGGTGGACAGGCTCGCCCGACGGTAGCGTCGGTCGCCGACATCCCAGCCGATGCCACCGACGTCAAACTGACTGAAGTGATCAACCGCAACGAAATCTACGTCACCGCCGACGCGCCGAGCACGACGGTGTTCAAGCCGACCGGCAAGGGCATCGAGCTCGAGCCCGTGACCCATCCCGACGAACTGGTCGCGGGAGAGCCCGCCAGCTTCCGTTTCCTCGTCGACGGCAAGCCCGCCACCGGCCTCAAGGTCACCGTCCTTCCCGGTGGCAAGCGCTATCGCAACGACGACGGCGCGAAGGAGTACACCACCGGCGCCGACGGCATCGCCAAGATCGACTGGCCGACCGCCGGCATGTACTGGATCAATGCATCGCTCACCGACAACAAGGCGTCGGAGCCGCGCGCGGCGCAGCGTCGCATGAGCTACATCTCCACCGTCGAGGTCCTGCTCCCCTGAGCGAGCCTCGCATCGCCTTGCCGCGCGACGTCGCCATGGCGGCGTTCACCGATCGCGATCCGGCCCGCCCGGTGATCGATCTGGGCGGCGAGACGATGGGAACGAGCTGGTCGGTGCGCTTCGCCGCGCCGACCGGCTGCGACCCCGCCAGGGTCGAGGCGGCCATTCTCGCCCGGCTCGATACGATCATCGGCGAGATGAGCCATTGGCGAACGGATTCGCTGATCTCCACCTTCAACCGCGCCCCGCCGGACAGCTGGCACGACCTGCCCGATGATTTCGCGGCGGTGATCATGGCGGCCCTAGATGTGGCAGATCGCAGCGATGGCGCCTTCGACCCCACCGTCGGGCGCCTGGTCGATCTTGCGGGCTTCGGCCCGGATCCCCGGCGCCGCGACCAATCGCCCGCCGCGGTCGCGATGGTCAAGGGTACCGCCGGATGGCAGCGCCTGCGCGTTGGTGGCAAGCGCCTGCTTCAACCCGGAGAGCTCTCCCTCGACCTCTCGGGAATCGCCAAGGGCTACGCCGTGGACGCCGTCGCCGACCGGCTCGCTACGCTCGGTATCGTTCATGCGCTTGTCGAAATCGGGGGCGAGTTGGTCGGGCGCGGGGTTCGGCCCGATGGCGAACCCTGGTGGGTCGATCTCGAAAATCCGCCGGGCATCGCCCTGCCCCGCCTGCGCGTCGCCTTGCACGGGATCGCGGTCGCGACGTCGGGCGACTATCGGCGCGGTGCCCATAGCATCGATCCGCGCACCGGTCGTTCCATCACCAACGCCGTACGCTCGGTAAGCGTGATCCATCAGAGCGCCATGCTCGCCGATGCGTGGGCAACCGCGCTGACCGTAGCCGGTGCCGAGACGGGTATCGACCTCGCCCGACGCGAGGGGATCGCCGCCCGGATCGTGACCGATCGCGAATGGCTCAGCCCCGCGCTTGTCGAAATGCTGGAATATTGATCCCAGCCCCTTGCCCGCTGCGCCCTTCAGCGCCATAGGGGCGGCACATTTTCAAAGAAGAGGCCGCGATGAAAACCCGCGTCTATGTGACCCTGAAGGGCGGAGTGCTCGACCCCCAGGGCAAGGCGATCCACAACGCTCTCGGTTCGCTCGGTTTCACGGGCGTCAATGACGTCCGCGCCGGCAAGCTGATCGAACTCGACCATGACGACGGTGTCACTGATGCCGACATCGAGGCGATGTGCAAGAAGCTGCTCGCCAACACCGTCATCGAAAATTTCAAGATCGAACGGGCCTGATCGGAGGCATGTCATGAAGAGCGCGGTCATCGTCTTCCCCGGCTCCAACTGCGACCGTGACCTTGCCGTCGCGATCCGGGACGTCACCGGCACGGCCCCCGACATGCTGTGGCATGGCGAAACCGAGCTGCCGGCGAACATCGGCCTGATCGCGGTGCCCGGTGGCTTTTCCTACGGCGACTATCTGCGCTCCGGCGCGATGGCGGCCCGTTCGCCGATCATGCGCGCGATCGTCGAGACCGCGGGTCGCGGCGTGCCGGTGCTCGGCATCTGTAATGGTTTCCAGATTCTGACCGAGGCGGGACTGCTGCCGGGTGCGCTGATGCGCAACGAGGGTCTGAACTTCGTCTGCCGCGACGTCGCTTTGACCGTCGAGAATAGCCAGTCGACCTTCACCGCGCGCTACGAGAAGGGCGAGACCGTCCATTTTCCGGTCGCGCACCATGACGGCAATTTCACCGCCGACAGCGAGACGCTCGACCGGCTCGAAGGCGAAGGCCGCGTCGCCCTTCGCTATGCCGAGGCCGTCAACGGCTCGTCGCGTGCGATCGCCGGCATCCTCAACGATGCGGGCAATGTTCTGGGCATGATGCCGCACCCCGAGCGGGTGATCGAGGCGGCGCATGGCAACAGCGATGGCCGCCGACTGTTCGAAGGGCTGCTGGAAGCGGTCGCCTGATGCACGGAGCGGGCTGCCTATGTGGCGCGGTCCGCTTCACGATCGATGCCGAGCCTTTGGCGGCACGTACCTGCTGGTGCCGTCTGTGCCAGTATCTGGGTGCGGGCACCGCGACCGCGAACATCTGCTTTCCGGCCGACAAGGTCAGCTGGACCGGCGAAATCCGTTATCATGACGCCGTCGCCGACAGCGGTAACGTGCTGCGGCGCGGCTTCTGCCCGATATGCGGCACGCCGCTGACCAGTCAGGCGCTCGTCCGTCCGCATCAGCTGTTCCTGCGCATTGGCTCGCTCGACAATCCCGATCTCCTGGGCCCGCAGATGACGATCTGGACGTCGCAGGCACCCGGCTGGGCTTGTATCTCGACCGAGATACCGAGCGTCGAGCGCCAGCCACCGCCCGTGGCCTGATGCAGGGCACTGGCCTTCTCCTCTTTGTCGCAGCGGCGCTGTGCGAGATCGGAGGGTGCTTTGGTTTTTGGGCCTGGCTGAAGCTCGGGAAATCACCGCTATGGGCCGCGGGCGGAGTCGTGTTGTTAGTCGTGTTCGCCTGGTTGTTGACGCGCATCGACAGCGCCGCAGCAGGACGCGCTTTTGCGGCCTATGGCGGTATCTATATCTGCACGGCGCTCGCGTGGATGTGGGCAGTGGAAGGCGGGCGGCCAGATCGCTGGGATATGATCGGTGCGCTGCTATGCATCGTCGGCAGCGCCGTTATCCTGCTCGGGCCGAGGACAGCCTGACAAACATTCGCCCGGAACCTACACCCGCGTCCGGAAAGGCGTGAAATCGGTGTGCTCGTCATAGACGTCGATGCCCTCACGCCGCTTCAGGAAATTGACGACGAGATAGGTGGCCGGAGTCAGGATGACCTCCCAGCTGACCTTGAGCACCCATTGGGTGGCGAGCACCTTCACCACCAATGACGTCGTCCATCCCTGCGCGCCCCAGAAGGCCAACGGATAAAAGATAAGGCTGTCGACGCCCTGCCCGACGATCGTCGATCCGATCGTTCGCGCCCAGAGGTGCTTGCCCCCGGTCAGCAGTTTCATCTTGGCGAGCACATAGGAATTGACGAACTCGCCCGCCCAGAAGGCGGCGATGGAGGCGATTACGATGCGCGGCACCTGTCCGAACACCTGTTCATAGGCCTGCTGCCCGGTCCAGCTCGCGGCCGGGGGCAGCGCCACCACGACCCAGCTCATGAACGCCATGAAAAGCAGCGCGGCAGTTCCCGCCCAGATACAGCGACGCGCGCGGCCGTAGCCATAAACCTCGGTCAGAACATCGCCGAGGACATAGCCGACCGGAAAGAACAATATTCCTGCGCCGAACGGCCAGTCGCCGATCCCGGGCAGGTTGATCGTCGCTACCTTTCCGGCGCCCAAGACATTCGACAGCAACAGGATGGTGACGAAGGCCGCCATCACGAAATCGAAATAGCGAAACTGCCGCCCTTTGACGGCTTCTGCGTCGAAGGCGACGGGCACGGCGCTGCTATCGTTCATGAGACCACACTAACCGCGTTCCATCGAAGCGCAATCCACGCTATCTGCGCGCTTGGTGCGCGCCCGTAGCTCAGTTGGATAGAGCACGAGCCTTCTAAGCTTGGGGCCACAGGTTCGAATCCTGTCGGGCGCGCCACCTGCCTAACAGCCGATCGGGCTCGGCGTCCTCGGGCGGTTTCGAAACGGATACCAGCGTTTGCTGATTTTCCTGCGCAGCCGCCCGTCGAATCGATAGCTCTTCAACGCCTCGATGATCCACTCCAGCAAAACCTGATCGGTGCCGTCTTCGTCCGAACGGCGTTGCCGAATGCGCGGGCTGCGCAGATGAGGTCGAGCCGATCGAGCACCGCGCACCTGGCGGGCGCCTTGGCGGCGACACGCTCAGCGCCGCCGTAAACGACTGGATATCTCGCCCGGTGAGCGGCCCGGATCGGCCATCGCTTCTCAATTCCCGATCGCAGACATTGCGTCTGGACAAAGGGCGGGACAGAAGGGGCCCATTCACCCGAGGGCGCTTCCCGCCTTCCTTCTTCAGAAGGCCATGCATGCCCGTCGCCCTATATTGCGAACCCGATGCCTATCTTGTCGAAGGGCGCACGATCGTCGGTCGCCGAGCGGCGGGCTCGGCGTTGCTGCGCGCTGCCGTCAACGGGCGCGGCAAGGAGCCTATCGTGGTCTATGCCGGCAGCAGGGCTGGAGGACAGCAGATCGCCAATGCCGTGAAGGCGATCGATCCGGAGGCGGCAACCCGTTGGATCCCGCTGGGTCGCGCCGACATGCTCGCAAGGGTCGGCACGGTTTTCCGCCCCGATCCCGCACTGGGCAGCGACGCCCGGCTGCGGCTGCGGTCGTCGACCACCGCCTACAGCCTCTGCGGGATCACCCACACGCTCTCATCCATCCGCGTGCAGGAGATCATCACCGGCTATCTGAGCGAGCCGCTCATGCCGTGGGACGCAGTGATCTGCACCTCCAGGGCCGCGCTGGGCATCGTCGAGTCGCTGCTCGACCAAGCCCTCGACTATCAGCGATGGCGGCTGGGACTTCAGAAATTGCCGCCGATGCCGCAGTTTCCGATCATCCCACTTGGGGTCCACAGCGCCGACTTCGCGGTGACGGATGCCACGCGGGACGCGGCGCGCCGGTCGTTGGGCCTGGCAGATGACGAAACCGCCGTGTTGTTCGCCGGCCGACTGTCCTTCTCCACGAAGGCTCACCCCTACCCGATGTACCAGGCCCTGAATATGGTTGCGGAACGTACCGGCAGGCGGATCGTCCTGATCCAGGCCGGCCAATTCTTTACGAAGGAAGCCGGGGAGGCGATCCGAGACGCCAGCGAGCGGTTTTCCCCCCGCGTCCGGCACCTTTTCGTCGATGGCGCCGACAGTGCCGCCTACGCCTCCGCCTTTCGCGGCGCAGACCTCTTCATGTCGCTATCGGACAGTATCCAGGAAACGTTCGGCATCACCCCGGTCGAAGCCATGGCATCGGGCCTGCCTGTTATCGTAAGCGACTGGAACGGCTATCGCGACACGGTGCGCGACGGCGTCGACGGCTTTCGCATAAACAGCTGGGCGCCCATGGCCGGCGTGGGTTCCGATCTGGCCGAACGCGTCGAGCGGGGCGACATTTACGAGGCCTATTGCGCCAACACCTCTTCGGCAGTGTCGATGGACATGGTCCAGTTGATCGATCGGTTGACGGCGCTGGTCGCGAACCCGCAGCTGCGCCAGAGCATGGGCCGAGCCGGGCTGGATCGCGTCCGCAGCACCTATGACTGGTCGGTGGTCTATCGCCTTTATCAGCAACTCTGGGCGGATCTTGGAAATCGGCGGCAGCACGCCGCCGCGGAAACCATGAAACCAGCACCCACCGCCCATCCGGTCTATGCCGATCCCTATCGAACTTTCGCCCATTATCCGACCGAGACGATCACAGGCGCGACCATCGCCCATGCCGCGCCGTCAGCCAGCAGCGATCAATGCGCGGCACTGGCGGCGGAACCGCTCTTCCAGCATGTCATGCTGGCGGTGGACAATGCCGTGCGCGTGTTCGACGCTCTGCAGACACCGCGGTCGATTTTCGATGTCGCGCAGGAACTCGGGCTCGGTACGGTCGCTGCCATCCGTCTGGTCGGACAGCTGGCCAAGATGAACCTGCTGGTCTTGCGGAACCCACGGGACGAACCGACAGGCTGATCGCGGTCCAAGAGCCGGTCAGCCATTGATGACACGGCGCAGAATCAAGGCGACGATCCCGAGCGCTCCTACGCTCGCCGCCCATATCCCGACGAACCAGGATATCCGGCGCCAGAGGGGGCCGGGTTCAGTGATATCCGGCTTCATCGACCTTGCCGCGAAACACCCAATAAGCCCAGATCGTGTAGGCGAGGATCACCGGTACGAGCACCGACGCCCCCACCAACATAAACATCTGGCTTCGCTCCGGCGCTGCAGCTTCCCAGATCGTGACACGGCCGGGGATGACGTCCGGGTAGATCGAAATGGCGAGCCCCACCATCGACAAGCCGAACAGGCACAGCGTCAATAGAAACGGCATGCCGTCGCGCGTGCCGCCGATCGATCGCCACAGCAGGAAACCCGTCAGGCCGACAAGCAACGGCACCGGGATCGTGACCAGCAGTCCGGGATACACGAACCAGCGCGCCTGATATTTGCCTTCCAGGAACGGCGTATAGGCGCTGACCGCGACGATCGCGACGAGCATCGCCAGAATAAGCGGCCGGGCGAAGCGGCGCGCGTCGGTCTGCAGAGCGCCCTGAGTCTTCCAGATCAGCCAGGCTGAACCCAGCAGCGCATAACCGATGACGAGACTGATCCCGGTGAGCAACGAGAACGGCGTCAGCCAGTCCCACCATCCGCCCGCATAGGCGCGGCCGCTGACCTCGATGCCCTGCAGGAGCGCCCCCAGCGTGATCCCCTGCGCCATGGTCGCGACCAGCGAACCTCCACAAAACGCCACATCCCAGACCGCGCGATGCGCCGGATCGCGCCAGCGAAACTCGAAGGCCACACCCCGGAACACCAGGCCCAGCAGCATCGCCATCAACGGCGCGTAGAGCGCCGGCAGTATGATCGCATAGGCCAGCGGAAAGGCAGCAAGGAGCCCGCCGCCGCCCAGCACCAGCCAGGTTTCATTGCCGTCCCACACCGGAGCGATGCTGTTCATCGCCATGTCGCGCTCGCCGCCCACCCGGAAACCCGGGAAGAGGATACCGATGCCAAGGTCGAACCCGTCCATCACCACATAGGCCGCCACCGCAAAGGCGATGATCGCCGCCCAGACGAGAGTGAGATCGATGCCGTTCATCGCGCTTCTCCGTCCACGGACAAGGCAGGGGTGATCCCCGCGGTGCGGATCGGCCCCTGGACCGGATCGGCGCTTTCGTCCCGCTGGGGGGGCTTGCCCATCAGCTTTAGGATGTACCAGACGCCCACCCCGAACACCGCGAAATAGACGATGATGAAGGCGAGCAGCGACGCGCCGACCGCCGGCGCCGCCAGCGGTGAGGCCGCGTCGGACGTCCGAAGAAGGCCGTAGATAACATAGGGCTGTCGCCCAACCTCGGTCGTCACCCATCCGGCGATCACAGCGACGAACCCTGCTGGACCCAGCAGGACGGCAAGCCGGTGGAGCATCGGCCATTCGTACAAACGCCCGGTCGCCCTCGCGATCAGGCTGAACAAGCCCAGCCCAAAAATGGCGAAGCCGATGCCGACCATGATCCGGAACGACCAGAAGACGATCCCGACCGGTGGATGTTCGCTCTCCGGAACGCTGTCCAGACCGGCGAGCGGCGCATTCGGATCATGCTTCAGGATCAGCGAGGACAGCTTCGGAATCTCGATCGCATAGTCGACCCGCTTCGCCGCACTGTCGGGGATGCCGAACAGGATCAGGGGCGCTCCTTGGGGGTGGCTCTGATAATGGCCCTCCATCGCCATGACCTTTGCCGGCTGATGCTCGAGCGTGTTGAGCCCGTGCAGGTCGCCGGCGAAGATCTGGATGGGCGCGACCAGCGCCGCCATCCACATCGCCATCGAGAACATCGTCCGCGCACCGCGATTGCTACGGTCGCGCAGAAGGTGCCACGCGCCGACGCCACCGACCACGAGTGCCGTCGTCAGATAGGCGGCAATGACGGTATGGACGAGCCGGAACGGAAAGCTCGGGTTGAAGATGATCGCCAGCCAGCTCGGCCCCGGCACGAATTGCCCATTGGCAGCGATTTCGTAGCCGGTCGGCGTCTGCATCCAGCTGTTCACCGACAATATCCAGAAGGCCGAGATGAAGGTCCCTACGGCCACGGCACAGGTCGCCGTGAAGTGAAGACCCCGCCCGACCTTGTTGATCCCGAACAGCATGACGCCCAGGAATCCGGCCTCCAGGAAGAAAGCGGTCAACACCTCATAGGCCATCAGCGGACCGATCACCGGTCCCGCCCGATCGCTGAACACCGACCAGTTGGTGCCGAACTGGTAGGACATGACGATTCCCGACACGACCCCCATTGCAAAGGTGATCGCGAAAATCTTCAGCCAGTAACGGTAGAGATTGTCGTAGACCGACCGCCCCGTCTTCAGCCACAGCGCCTCGAGCACCATCAGATAGCTGGCCAGCCCGATCGTGAAAGACGGGAAGATGAAATGGAAGCTGACCGTGAAGGCGAACTGGACACGCGCCAGCACGATGGGATCGAAAGCCTCGAACATCGGCGTAGCGTCCCCCCTTGACCGGGCCTGACCAGAAAAAAAGGCCCATTCCGAGTCGATAGGACAGCACTGTCCGCCTATTATCCACCTATGGCAACGTCTCCCGAGCGGGCTGCGGAAAACGACCTGTCTCTGGCACATTGTCCAGCTCTTCGCGGCCATTTTTCGATGATATTGCGGTCGTCATTGCGCGCTTCGCCGCACCGACTTAAGCCCTCTCCATGGTCACCACCGAAGCCGTCATCTCCCTCATCCCGCTCTCCGGCGTGCCGCTGATCGAGCAGGGTGCCGATCTCGCAGCCATCGTCCTGGCCGCGCTCGATACCAGCGGTCAGTCACTGGCTGATGGCGACATCGTCGTCCTCGCGCAGAAGATCGTGTCCAAGGCGGAAGGACGCCTGATCGAGCTGGACGCCGTCACCGCCTCGACCCAGGCGAACGACATCGCCCGGCAAGTCGACAAGGACCCGCGCCTCGTCGAACTGATCCTGTCCGAAGCAAAGGAGGTGATGCGGGTCCGCAAAGGGGTCTTGATCGTCCGCCACCGGCTCGGCCTCGTCCTCGCGAATGCCGGTATCGACCAGTCGAACATCGACCAGGGTGGCAATCCTCGTGCGCTTCTGCTTCCCGTCGACCCGGACGCCAGCGCCCGTGCGCTGCGCGGTGATCTTGTCGAGCGCACCGGTGCCGATATCGCGGTACTGATCATCGACAGCCTCGGGCGTGCCTGGCGGACCGGCACCACTGGCACCGCGATCGGCATTGCCGGCATGCCCGGCCTGGTCGACCTGCGCGGTCGGGAAGATCTGCATGGGCGCCGCCTCGAAACCAGCGAACTGGGGCTGGCCGACGAGGTCGCCGCCGCAGCCTCGCTGGTCATGGGCCAGGCCGACGAGGGGCGCCCGATCGTGATCGTGCGCGGCGTCGGCTACGATCGGCGCGACGGCAGTGCCGGCGAACTGATCCGCCCGCGCAGCATGGACCTGTTCGCGTGATCCTCGCACTCGCCGGGGGCGTCGGCGGCGCCAGGCTCGCGCGGGGGCTCGCCGCGGTCCTGCCACCCGAAAAGCTGACGATTGCCGTCAACACCGGCGATGATTTCGAGCATCTCGGACTGCTGGTATGCCCCGATATCGACACGGTCTGCTACACGCTGGCAGGGATAAACAACCCTGCCCAGGGCTGGGGGCTCGACGGCGAAAGCTGGGCCTTCATGGACGCCCTCGCCGCGCTTGGCGGGGAGAACTGGTTCAATCTCGGCGATCGTGACCTTGCGACCCACGTACTGCGCACCGCCATGATCGGCGAACACAGTCTCTCCCACGTCACCGCGACGCTCGCCGGGCGCATGGGAATAGCCCACAGCATCGTACCCATGAGCGACGACCGGGTCCGCACGATCGTCGACACCGACGAAGGTGAACTGCCCTTCCAGCAATATTTCGTCCGTCGTCGGGCCGAGCCTGTTTTCCGGGGCATTCGCTTCGATGGCATCGCGGCGGCGCGGCCATCGGCAGGCCTGCTCGCAGCGATCGACGATACTGCGCTCGATGCGATCATCGTCTGCCCGTCCAATCCGGTGCTGAGCATCGCCCCGATCCTTGCCCTGCCGGGCATCCGGGCCAGGCTGGCGGAGCGCGGCGTTCCGATCGTCGCGGTATCCCCCTTCATCGGTGGACAGGCGATCAAGGGCCCTGCCGCCAAGATCATGGGCGAACTCGGTATTGCCACCACTCCGTCGGGTCTTGCTTCCTACTATGCCGGTCTCCTCGACGGCATCGTGATCGACCGGATGGATGCGGATGCGTCGGCCGACGGGATAGCACTCCATGTCACTGACACGTTGATGAGCGGGTTCGACGACCAGAAGAGGCTCGCGGCAGAAACCCTCGCCTTCGCCTACAGCCTGCACTGAGATGTCGTGCCACCTGTTGCTCGCCGTTCGGCCACCCGAAGAAGGCAAGAGCCGACTGGCGGAGGTCCTCGACCAACAAGCCAGAATAAATCTAAATTACAGCATGTTCCGACATGTTCTGAACATTGCATCTGGCGTCTTCAAATCCGACCGCATCATCCTGATAAGCCGGTCGGAAGCCCTTCTCGAAGAGGCGTGGGCGATGGGCGCCCTAGCGGTTCGCGAGGCCGGTTGCGGCCTGAACGTCGCGCTCGAACAAGGCGCGCGCATCGCCGTCGCCCGAGGGGCGGACGCGTTGCTATGCTTGAGCAGCGACCTGCCAGGACTGTCGGCCGACGACATCCGCGCGCTGATCGAGGCACCTGCCCCGATCGCCATCGCCACCGATCGCATGCGCCTTGGCACCAACGCGCTTCGCATGCGTCCGCCTGGTGCGATCCGCTTCCATTATGGCCTCGGCAGCCTTGCCGCCCATCTTGCCGCCGCGCGGGCGATCGGGTTGGAAGCGGCTGTGCTTGAGCGGCCAGGTCTGGCGAACGATATCGATACGCCCGCCGACCTGGCCGAACTCAGAAAAGGCTGATCACTTCTCGAAATTGTCGGCGATGAAGCGGTCGAGCAGGCGTACGCCGAAGCCGGTCGCGCCCTTGTCCCAGGTCGCGCCCGGCTTCGAGGCCCAGACCATACCGGCGATATCGAGATGCGCCCAGCGGACACCCTCGTCGATATAGCGCTTCAGGAACTGAGCGGCGGTGATCGAGCCGCCCTCGCGCGGGCCGACATTCTTCATGTCCGCGATCGGCGAGTCGATCAGCTTGTCATAGGATTCGCCGAGCGGCATCCGCCACAGCTTGTCACCGACAGCGCTGCCGGCGGTGGTCAACTGGTCTGCGAGCAGGTCGTCATTGGTGAACAGGCCGCCATATTCGACACCGAGCGAGATCAGGATCGCGCCGGTCAAGGTGGCGAGGTCGACGATCGTCTTCGGGCTATGGGTTTTCTGCACCCAGGTCAGCGCATCGCAGAGCACCAGCCGGCCCTCGGCGTCGGTGTTGATCACTTCGATGGTCTGTCCCGACATGGATGTAACCACGTCACCCGGCCGCTGCGCATTCCCATCCGGCATGTTCTCGACCAGACCGCAGACGGCGACGACATGTGCCTTTGCCTTGCGGAGCGCCAACGCCTTCATCGTGCCTGCCACCGCAGCGGCGCCGCCCATGTCCCACTTCATGTCTTCCATGCCGCCGGCAGGCTTCAGAGAGATGCCGCCGGTGTCGAAGGTCACGCCCTTGCCGACCAGCGCGATCGGCGGCTCGGAGCCGCCCGTGCCGTCCCACGTCATGACCAACAGTTGCGGCGGACGAACCGATCCCTGCGAGACGCCCAGCAGCGCGCCCATGCCGAGTTCTGCCATCGCCGCCTGATCGAGAACCTCGATCTTCACGCCTAGATCGGCGAGCGGAGCGCAGCGTTCGACGAAGCTTTCCGGATAGATGATATTGGCTGGCTCGGCGACGAGGGTCCGCGTGAACATCACGCCCTCGGCAACCGCTTCGCGATCCGCCCAGGCGGCAGCGGCATCGGCCCCGCCACCAACGATCACGATTTCCTCGAGCGACGGACGCTGTTTGGCCTCGAGCTTGGTGCGGTAGACGTCATGGCGCCAGCTGCGCAGCACTGCTCCGAAAGCCAGCGAGGCCGCGGCGTCGGATGGCTTGTCGCCTGCCACGCCCGAAATATCGACGACCAGCGTGGTTTCGCCCGACGTCAGCAGCTTTGCCGCAAGCGCCGCACCGGCGCGTTCGAAATCATTCTTGGCGCCGATGCCGACGAGCAGGAGGCGGCGCTGCGCCGCGTCCGTCTCACCGAAGAACTCGACTGTCGCGCCACTCTCGCCATCGAAGCGGTTCGCCAGCGCCGCAGTGCGGGCAAGCGACTGGGCGGCATCGGGCAGCGCGGCGAGGCCGGTTCCGCCGATCGTCGCCGGCGCGACCACGATCGCAAGGGCGTGAGGCTGGGCCGGCCGGGCATCGACAAAGCTGATACGCATTGGAGGAAGCTTCCTTTTCTGTGCTGGGCTCCATCTAGTCACAGCACTCATGGGCCGCAACGGGGTCGGCAGAGGATTGCAGCAAGGCGCAGGGTAAGATAGGCGGCGCGAACGGGTAGTTCGGGCGATCGGCCCGCTCGCGCACTGCGGGCCCGCTCGCTTCATGTGGGGTAGTGTGAAGAAGCCGATCCTGTTCCTCCTGGCGACGACGCTTCCCCTGCCCTTCGCGGGATCGCTGCTCAGTGCTCAAAACCTGGCGACTCCCCAGGCCGGACCTCCGTTGCAGGGCGACGCGCCCACGCCGACGAACGAAGAGGAAGTGACGTTCGCGGCCGATGCGCTCGGCTATGACGACACGGCCGAGGTCGTCACCGCCACCGGCAATGTCCGCATGATGCGCCGCGGTGATCGGCTGCGCGCCGACAAAGTCGTTTGGAACCAGCAGACCGGCACGGTCCACGCCGAGGGCAACGTCGCCGTCGTCAATTCGGCCAACGACACGCTGTACGGCGATTCGGTCGAGCTGACCGATTCGCTGCGCGACGGCATGATCGAGAATCTGCTGTTGGTTCTGAACGACGGTGGCCGCCTCGCGGCAATGCGCGGCGTCCGGCGCAATGAGGTTTCCACGCTCGACAAGGCGGTCTACACGCCCTGCGCGGTGGTCGACAGCAAAGGTTGCCCCAAGGAACCGATCTGGAAGATCAGCGCGGTTCGGGTCGTCCATGACCCTGGCAAGCATCGGATTACCTATGATGGCGCCCGCATAAGCTTCCTCGGCGCACCGATCCTGTGGCTGCCGGGCCTGTCACATCCGGACGGCAGCGGCGGCGGCGGCTCGGGCTTGCTGCTGCCCGACATCAAATACAGCCGGGTGAACGGCGCCGAGCTCGGCCTGCCCTATTATTTCCAGCTCGCACCGAATCGCGACCTGACGATCACCCCGCACGTCTATTCCAAGGTGCTTCCGGCGATCGAAGCGCAATATCGGGCGCTGACCAGCAACGGCGCCTGGCAGGCGGCGGGCATGGTGACCTACAGCTCGCGTTTCTCGGCGACGACCGGAACCACGCCGGTGCCCAACGGCAACAAGGACATTCGCGGCTATATCGACGCCAATGGCCGGTTCCAGTTCGGTCCCGACTGGACGCTGTCAGGCTCGATCCGCGGCACCAGCGACCGCACCTTCCTGCGGCGCTATGATCTTTCGCGCGACGATCGGCTGCGCAACCAGATCAATGCCGAGCGGATCACCGACAACAGCTATCTGTCGATCAAGGGATGGGCGGTGCAGACGCTGCGCACCAACGACAAGCAGGGGCAGCAGCCGATCGCCCTGCCCGCTATCGATTATCGCTTGCGGCTGACCGACCCTGTGGTCGGCGGCAATGTTCAGATCCAGGCCAACAGCCTCGCCCTGCTTCGCACCAATGGCCAGGATACGCAGCGCGCCTTTGTCGGCGCGCAATGGGACATGCGCCGCTATACCCCGCTGGGCCAGGAACTGACCCTGACGGCCTATGGTCGCGGCGATCTCTACCACACCGACCAGGTCGGCCGGACGAATACGATCATCTACCGCGGCGATCCGGGCTGGACGACGCGCGGCATCGCGGCGCTGGCCGCCGACATGCGCTGGCCGTTCATCGGTACATTCATGGGTGGCACGCAACGGATCACGCCTCGTGTACAGATCGTCGCGAGCCCGAAAGCCCGAAATCTGAGCATCCCCAACGAGGATGCCCGGTCGATCGACCTCGAGGATTCCAACCTCTTCGCGCTCAACCGCTTCTCGGGCTACGATCGCTGGGAAGATGGCAGCCGCATCACTTATGGGGCGGAATGGGCGGTGTATCTGCCCGGCATCTCGTTCAACACGGTGATTGGCCAGAGCTATCGGCTCAACGACAAGCCCAGCCTGTTGCCTGTCGGAACAGGCCTGTCGGACCGGATGTCGGACGTGGTCGGCCGGACGACCTTCAAATATGGGCGCTTCCTCGAGCTGACCCACCGCTTCCGGCTCGACAAGGACAATTTCGCGATCCGCCGCAACGAGATCGACGCGACGATCGGCACCCGCAAGACATACGCAACGATCGGCTACCTCAAGCTCAACCGCGACATCGTGGCGACGATCGAAGATCTGCGCGACCGCGAGGAAGTCCGCATGGGCGGCCGGATCCAGATCGCGCGCTACTGGTCGGTGTTCGGCTCGACCGTCATCGATCTCACCGGCCGCAAGGAAGATCCGCTGACTTTGTCGGACGGTTATCAGCCGATCCGGCACCGTCTGGGCATCGTCTACGACGACGACTGCATCGAACTTGGCGTCACCTGGCGTCGCGAATATGATGCCATCGGCGACGCCCGACGCGGAAATACCTTCCTGTTGCGACTGGCGCTCAAGAATTTGGGCCGCTAAGCGTGCGTTCAGCGGGCGCGTGCCATGGGAACGCCCATCTGGCTAGATTGAGGATGTGACTAGGTGCGTGGACTGATGCTGAGGCGGGGTGGCTTTTGGATTGCGGCAGCGGCCGGGGCGATTGCCCTGACGGCTCCGCTGATCGGCCAGACGGTGCTCGACAATGACGAAGACATCTCCGGCGGCCTCAACATCCCGAAGGACATCACCGTCTTCGGGAACAAGGATCCGAACATCCGGACGGCGACTGCGATCGTTAACGGGACGATCATCACGCAGACCGATGTCGAGCAGCGTCTGGCGCTGGTGATCGCCGCCAATGGCGGCACCCTGCCCGATGAGGAGCGCGAACGCCTGCGCCTGCAGGTGCTGCGCAACCTGATCGACGAAACCCTGCAGATTCAGGAAGCGACTGCCCAAAAGGTCGAAGTCGCGCCGGAAGAGGTGCAGCAGACCTACGATCGCGTGGCCGCCAACTTCAAGAAAACTCCCAAGGATTTTGCGAAGTTCCTGCGCGAAAAGGGATCGTCCGAGACGTCGATCAAACGGCAGATCGAGGGCGAAGCCGCGTGGCGTCGCGTGCTCAGTCGCCGGGTTGAGCCCTTCATCGCCGTCAGCGAGGAAGAGGTCAACGCGATCATCGCGCGCCTCAACGCATCGAAGGGCGCCAATGAATATCATGTCGGTGAGATCTTCCTGTCGGCGACGCCGGAGACGATGAACGACGCCAATGCCAACGCCGAACGGATCATCGATCAGGTCCGGCGTGGCGCGTCCTTCGCGGCCTATGCGCGCCAGTTCTCCGAAGCCTCGACCGCAGCGGTCGGCGGCGATCTCGGCTGGGTGCGCGCCGAGCAGTTGCCCGAGCAGCTCTCGGCCGTGGTCAACCAGCTTTCTCCCGGCCAGATCAGCCAGCCCGTTGCCATTCCTGGCGGCTATTCGGTGATGCTGCTGATCGACAAGCGCCAGGTGCTCGGCGCCGATCCGCGCGACGCGACCCTGCTGCTCAAGCAGCTCACCGTCAACTTCCCGCCCGGGATCACCCAGGCCCAGGCGACCCCGAAAGTCGAGGCCTTCTCGAAGGCGCTGGAAGACATCAAGGGCTGCGGTAACGTCAACGAAGTCGCCGGCAAGATCGGCGCCGAAGTCGTCAATAACGACCAGATGAAAATCCGCGATCTCCCGCCGCAGCTCCAGGAAATGATGCTCAAGCTCCAGGTCGGACAGTCGACGCCGCCGTTCGGATCGATGCGTGACGGTATCCGCGCGCTGGTCCTATGCGGCCGCGACGAGGCGCAAGCCGCTTCCGGACCATCGTTCGAGCAGATCCAGTCCCAGATCGAGCAGGAGCGCGTCAACCGCCGCGCCCAGCGCTATCTGCGCGATCTGCGGCGCGACGCCGTGATCGAATATCGCTGACGCGATGGACATAGGGCCGCTCGCCGTAGCGCTCGGTGATCCCGCCGGGATCGGTCCGGAGATTGTCGCCAAGGCTTGGGATGCGCGCGAGCAATATGGTCTGCCCCCGTTTTTCGCGGTCGGCGATCGGCGGTCGATCGAAGCCGTCTGGCGTGGACCGATCCATCAGATCTCCAGCCCCGACGAAGCGATCGAGCATTTCGCGCGCGCGCTGCCGCTGATCCAGATCGAGGATACTGGACCGATCGTTCCGGGCGAGCCCGATCTTGCCGGTGCGCGATGTGCGCTCGATTCACTCGAAATGGCCGCCGGGCTGGCGCGCTCGTCGATGGTCGGCGGACTGGTCACGGCGCCGGTTGCAAAGTCGCAACTCTATGCGATCGGATTTACCCATCCGGGACAGACCGAATTCGTCGCCGAACGCTGTGGCGTGTCGTCGTCCAACACGGTCATGCTGCTGGCCGGCCCGACCTTGCGCGCCGTCCCGATCACGACGCACATGCCGCTGCGCGACGTGTCGGACAATGTGACGGTCGAACTGATCGTCGCAAAGGCGCGCGCCACCGATCGCGGCCTCACCCGCAACTTCGGAATCCAGCACCCTCGCCTCGCTATCGCCGGCTTCAACCCACATGCTGGCGAACACGGCGCGATCGGACGCGAGGAAATCGACCTGATCATCCCAGCGGTCGAGCTGCTGCGCGCCGAGGGTATCGACATCGTCGGTCCTTTGGCAGCCGATACGATGTTCCATGCCCGCGCGCGGGCGCAATATGACTGCGCGCTGTGCCTCTATCATGACCAGGCGCTGATCCCGTTGAAGACGCTGCATTTCGATGAGGGCGTCAACATGACGCTGGGTCTGCCGATCGTGCGCACCGCCCCCGACCATGGCACCGCCTTCGGCATCGCCGGCCA
Organism: Pseudomonadota bacterium; assembly: GCA_040387595.1. Taxonomy (GTDB): domain Bacteria; phylum Pseudomonadota; class Alphaproteobacteria; order Sphingomonadales; family Sphingomonadaceae; genus Rhizorhabdus. The sequence continues at coordinate 674,980 of JAZKDN010000002.1, read as the reverse complement.
GGACAAGGCCCATCCCGGCGCAATGATCGCTGCAATCGCCCTGGCTGCCGAAGCGGCGCGGAACCGCCTCGTCCACATATGAGTGACTTGTTGAAGGGGCTGCCCCCGCTGCGCGAGGTCATCGCGCGCCATGGCCTCAGCGCGAACAAGGCGCTCGGCCAGAATTTCCTGCTCGATGGCCAATTGCTCGATAGGATCGCACGCGTCCCCGGCGATCTCGACGGTCAGATCGTCTACGAGGTCGGCCCCGGCCCCGGCGGCCTTACCCGCGCTCTACTGGGAGCCGGGGCTTCGGTGATCGCGGTGGAGCGCGACGACCGCTGTCTCCCTGCGCTGGAAGAACTCAATCAGGCATCCGGCGGGCGACTGCGGGTCATTTCTGCCGATGCGATGAAGATCGACGAGCGGATGGAGGCCGGAGCTGGCGCCCACATCGCCTCCAACCTGCCCTATAATGTCGGCACCGCCCTGTTCGTGCGCTGGATGACGGTGAAGGACTGGCAGCCCTGGTGGCGCTCGCTGACCCTGATGTTCCAGAAGGAAGTTGCCGAGCGCATCGTCGCGAAGCCGGGCAGTTCCGCTTATGGCCGCCTTTCGGTGCTGGCCCAGTGGCGCGCCACACCGACCATCGCGATGAACGTCCACCGCTCGGCCTTCGTACCGCCCCCCAAGGTGATGTCGGCGATCGTCCATGTCGTTCCCGCAGCACAGCCCGAGGGCGCGAGCATGGCGATGATCGAGACGCTCACCGCCGCCGCGTTCGGCCAGCGCCGCAAGATGCTGCGCCAGAGCCTGAAGAGCGTGAAGGGCGCGGTGGAGACGCTCGCCGAGGTCGGCATCGATGCCGAACGCCGCGCCGAGACCGTCAAGGTCGAGGAGTTCGTCGCGCTCGCACGGGCGTTGGAAAGCTAGGAGCGCCCGGCTATATCCGTGACGTCAGCGGACGTTCCAGCGTCGGACGTCCATAGTTCGCAGCCCGCGTTATTTCTCGCTGACCACGCTCTTTTCCTGGCCCTTCGCCGGCACCTTGTCAGTCACTTGCGCCGCGGCGACCACCGGCGGTGGTCCCTTGGCGATCGCAGCGGCCAGCACTGTGGCGGGTGCGCATTCCGCCTTGCAGAGCGCCTTGACCCGGGCAAGATTGGCGCGCGCACGTTCGACGGCCCCCTTCTGAACCATGGCTTCGCCCTGCGCGGACAGGGCGGTAACGTCATTGGGTTCGAGCGCCAGTGCCTCGAAATACATGCGGATCGCCTTGCCCGGCAGTTGTTGCGCCTGGGCGACCCGGCCCAGCGCAACGAATGCGGCGCGGTTGCGCGGATCGATCGCCAGCGAAGTCTCGAGCGCATCGTTCGCGCCCTGGAGATTTCCGGCCTTCAGCGCCGATTGCCCTTCGGCCAGCAACGCGAGCGACTTCGGATTGATCTGATCGTCGGCCTTCTGGCCGTTTACCCCACTCGAAACCGCCAGCAGGGTGAGAGACAGGGCCATCGCAACAGGCGAGAAACGCATCAACTTCTCCAATACCGAAGCATCTCGGCCTTCTATCATGCACGCACCAGCCTGGCGATGAAAAAGCCATCGGTGCCGTCATGCCTCGGACTGAGCAGCTTCCCAGCCCCATGCTCGCGGCCGGCGGCGAAAGGCAATGTATCGACGGTAAAGGACGGCGTTCGGTCGAGGAACGCCTGCAACTGTCCAAGGCCTTCCTCGTCCAGCAGGGAGCAGACCGCATAGACCAGAACGCCACCCGGCTTCACCAGCGCCGCGGCAAGGTCCAACACATGCGCCTGCGTCTCCATCAGCCGGACGAGACGATCGGGCGTGAGCCGCCAGCGCGCTTCGGGATTGCGCCGCCACGTGCCCGTACCCGAGCAGGGCGCATCGACCAGCACCACGTCGCAACCATCCTGGAGATCGTCGAGCGCCTCCATTTCGCGGCCGGGATTGAGCAGCCGCGTTTCAATCTCGCCGTAGCCCGCACGCCGGGCGCGCGGCGCGAGACGATCAAGGCGTGCGCGATTGGTATCGCTGGCAATCAGACGCCCCTCGCCGCCCATATCATCTGCCAGCGCCAATGTTTTTCCGCCCGCCCCTGCGCAGAGGTCGAGGACCGTCATCCGCCCCGTCGCCTGCGCCGCGAGCGCGATCAACTGGCTGCCCTCGTCCTGAATTTCGATCAGGCCCTCGATCCACGCTGTGCTGGCCTCGATTGACGTGCCCTCAGGCAGGCGGAGGCCATGCGGCGCGAGCGGCGTCGGCTGCGCGTCGGGAAACATCGTCGCGACGCTGTCCCGGTTCGATCGCCTATAATTCACCCGCAAGTCGAGTGGGGCGCGTTCGAGAAGCGCCGCATGTTCCGACCGATCGATGCGCTCCGCCAGCCAGCGCGGCACTTCCCCAAGCACGCTTTCCGGTTCATCGGCCGTGATCGGCGCCGGAGTAAGCGGTGCGCCGTCGAACGCGGCTGCCAGAGCCTCATCCTCGCGGGCAAGGCCGACCAGCGCGGCGCGGCCGCTCACCGGGATCTCGCCCGTTCGCCGGATCGCACGATAGATCAGATCGCGGATCGCGCGGCGGTCTTTCGACCCCGCATAGCGGCGCGTCTTGAAATACCGTGCGATCAGCGTGTCTGCCGCAGCGCCGCCTTCACGGGCGGCACGCACGATTTCTTCCAGCAGTTCGATCGCCGCCTGCGCGCGCCCGCCGGGTGTCATAATGATTTACCGTGTTGGATAATTGGGTGCCTCGCGGGTGATCGTCACGTCGTGGACGTGGCTTTCCTGAAGACCGGCATTGGTGATCCGGATGAACTTCGCTCGTTTCTGCAACTCTGGGATCGTGCGCGCACCGGTATATCCCATCGCCGCCTTTACGCCACCGACGAGCTGGTGGATCACGTCGCTGGCCGGCCCCTTATAGGGGACCTGGCCCTCGATGCCCTCGGGGACCAGCTTCATCTGGTCCTTGATATCCTGCTGGAAATAGCGGTCGGCCGAGCCGCGCGCCATTGCCCCGACAGAACCCATGCCCCGATACGCCTTGTAGGTGCGGCCCTGGTACAGGAAGGTCTCGCCGGGCGCCTCGGCCGTTCCGGCCAGCAGCGAGCCGACCATCACCGAACCGGCACCCGCCGCCAGCGCCTTCGCAATGTCGCCGGAGGTCCGCAGGCCGCCATCCGCGATTACCGGAATGCCCGACTTGGCGGCTTCCTCGGCCGCTTCCATCACGGCGGTCAGCTGTGGCACGCCGACACCCGCGACGACGCGCGTGGTGCAGATCGAGCCCGGGCCGATGCCGACCTTGATGCCGTCGGCACCAGCGTCGATCAGCGCGCGTGCCGCTTCCGCGGTGGCGACGTTGCCGGCGATCACCTGAACCGAGTTGGACAGTTGCTTCACACGCTCGACCGCGCGCGAAACCTCGCGATTATGTCCATGGGCGGTATCGATAACGATCAGGTCGCATTCCGCCGCGATCAGCGCCTCTGTTCGCTCGAAGCCCTTGTCGCCAACGGTCGTCGCCGCCGCGACCCGCAGACGGCCGCTCTCATCCTTCGTGGCCGACGGATAATTGACCGCCTTCTCGATATCCTTGACGGTAATCAGGCCGACGCAACGGAAGGCATCGTCGACGACCAGCAATTTTTCGATCCGGCGCTGGTGAAGGGTGCGGCGAGCCTCTTCCTGGCCCACCCCCGCCCTGACGACGGCGAGATTCTGCTTCGTCATCAGTTCGGCGACCGGCTGATTGGGATTCTCGGCGAAGCGAACGTCGCGGTTGGTGAGAATGCCGACCAGCTTGCCGTCGGCCTCGACCACCGGAATGCCCGAGATGCGGTTGCGCGCCATCAGCGCGAGCGCATCGGCCAGGGTCTGTTCGGGGGTGATCGTGATCGGATTGACGACCATGCCCGATTCGAACCGCTTGACCGCGCGGACGGCGGCAGCCTGTTCTTCGACCGTCAGGTTGCGATGAAGGACGCCGAGGCCGCCGAGCTGAGCCATCACGATCGCCATGTCGGCCTCCGTGACCGTGTCCATCGCCGATGACAGGATCGGGATGTTCAGGGCGATCGCCTTGGTCACTTGGGTCGCGGTATTCGCCTGGCTAGGCAATACGTCCGACTCGCCGGGCCTGAGCAGCACGTCGTCGAAAGTAAGGCCGAGGCTAATATCCATGAGGTCGAATCCCGCGATGAGGTAAAGGATTCGAGGCCATATATGTCGGGAGCGGCCGCACCGCTAGTGCGGTTGTCGGATTTCCGTAGCAATCGCTTCGCGGTCGTCATCCCGACGATCGCAGGGACGACCCGTTCACTTCTATTCCTCGCCGTGAATGATCACCCGGTTGCGACCGCCATTTTTCGCCGCATAAAGAGCTTCGTCCGCGCGGCGCAGCATGTCACCGTCGCCCTCGCCCAGAAGCAGTTGCGCAACGCCGGCCGAGAAGGTGACCGTACCCAGCGGTTCGCCGTTCGTCTTGGAAACGAGATGACGGCCCGAAAGTTCGTCGCGAACCTCATCGACCCGCATCGCGGCGCGGCGCGCCATGATGCCGTCGAACAGGACCAGAAACTCTTCGCCGCCGAAGCGGCCCACGAAGGCATCTTCGCCGACCCCTTCGACCAGGGCGTCGGCAACCATCTTGAGGATGCGATCGCCGGTATCATGGCCGAAATTGTCGTTGATCGACTTGAAATGATCGATGTCGCAGAAGGCGACCGACAGCGGCGTACCGTCGGCCGCCGACTGCGCCATCGCGCGAACGAGGCGCGATTGGAAGGCGCGACGGTTGGCGAGACCGGTCAGCGGATCGCTCTCCGCGACTGCCTGCGCTTCCGCCAGTTTGCCTTGCAGCGTGTCCATCTGACTCCCCATTTCGGCGAGACGGCGCTCGGCGTCCTGGGTTTTGTCGATCATCGATCGGGTCAGTTCGACCATCAGTTCAAGCGCTCGGCCCGCCGGTTCGCCGCCGGCTTCGAGTGCCGCATTGCCCCTGTCGAGCGCACTGCCATAGGCGCGGGCATCGGTTCGCGACTGACCGACCAGCCGTGCCGCCAGCGTCACGCTCTGATGCGCCTGGTCGATGAGCTTTTCGAGCAGCTCGGACGAAACCTTGTTTGCCGCCGCTTCGGAGATCTGCTCCGCGACGTCATGACGCAGCATGCCGTCCCGAGCGATCGCGGCTTCGACCGAGGCGACCAATACGGGATCGTGACCGCCGACGAACTGATAGGCCAGGTCGTAATTGACCGGCGTGGGATCGAGGCGGTTGGCGCGCAGGAAACCACCGATGCGGCCGAACAGGTCGGTGCTCCCGTCGTCGGTCGGGGCAGGTGATACGAGCAACTCAGCGGCAGGAATCGCCACCGAAGTCTCGGCAGCACGACCGAACAGCGCGTCGAGGCTCCAGCCCTTACGGCCGGCGGAGGATGGCGGTTTTCCTTCGTACATTGGCACCCACTCTGCTGATTTCCCGTCTGGGGGTTAGCCAATGCGTCTTAATATTCTGTATCGATCCATACGAAAATGGCGCCCCAGCCAAGGCCGGGGCGCCACACATGACAGTTCATCGACTGATCGGGTTTCCGTCAGGCCGCCTTCGGGGCTGCCTGGCGAACACCTTCATCGACATGCTCCGCGAACTGCGCGAAATTCTCGATGAACTGATCGACCAGCTTCTTTGCCGTCGCATCATAGGCGAGCGGATCGGGCCAGGTTTCGCGCGGGTTGAGGATCTTGCTCTCGACCCCCGACACCGCGACCGGAACCTTGAAGCCGAAATTGGGATCGATCCGGAACTCGGCATCGTTGAGGCTGCCGTCGAGCGCTGCGTTGAGCAGTGCGCGGGTGACCTTGATCGGCATACGGTGCCCGACGCCATATTGTCCGCCGGTCCAACCCGTGTTGACCAGCCAGCAGTCAACGCCCCCCTTGGCGATACGCTCCTTGAGGAGATTGCCGTAAACCGATGGATGACGCGGCATGAACGGCGCGCCGAAGCAGGTCGAGAAGGTCGCAGAAGGCTCGGTCACCCCGATCTCGGTTCCGGCTACGCGTGCGGTATAGCCTGACAGGAAGTGATACATCGCCTGATCCGGGGTCAGCTTCGCAATCGGAGGCAGGACGCCATAGGCGTCGGCGGTCAGGAAGATCAGGTTCTGCGGGACCGGCCCGAGATTTTCCTTCGACGCGTTCGGGATGAAGTGGATTGGATAGGACCCGCGGCTGTTTTCAGCGAGGCTATCGTCGTCGAGGTCGATCTCGCGGGTGTTCGCATCGATCGCGACATTCTCGAGCACCGTCCCGAACCGCTTGGTGGTCGCGTAGATTTCCGGCTCGGCCTCGGCCGAAAGGCGAATCATCTTGGCGTAGCAGCCGCCTTCGAAGTTGAAGACCGCCTCGTCCGACCAGCCATGCTCGTCATCGCCGATCAGCGTGCGGCTGGCGTCCGCCGACAAGGTCGTCTTGCCCGTGCCCGACAGACCGAAGAAGATCGCGGTATCACCGTTCGGGCCGATATTGGCCGAGCAGTGCATCGGCATGACGCCATTGACGGGCAGTTTGTAGTTGAGGATCCCGAAGACCGACTTCTTCATCTCGCCCGCATAGGCGGTTCCGCCGATCAGGATCAGCTTCTCGGTCAGGTTGACGGCGATGACCGTCTGGCTGCGGCAGCCATGGCGTTCGGGGTCGGCTACGAAGCTCGGCAGGTCGATGATCGTATATTCTGGCAGAAACTCGGCCAGTTCGGCGGCTTCGGGGCGCACCAGCAGGGTGCGGATGAACAGATTGTGCCAGGCCAGCTCGTTGATCACGCGGACGTTGACGCGGTGCGCAGGCTGCGAACCGCCGAACAGATCCTGGACGAACAGAGTTTCCTTGGTCTCGAGATGGGCCAGGAAATCCGCTTTAAGGGCGGCGAAATGCTCAGGGGTCATGCCCTTGTTGGTCTTGCCCCACCAGACGGTGTTCTCGGTCTCGGAATCGCGGACGATGAACTTGTCATTGGCGGAACGGCCGGTGTGCGCACCGGTCTTGACGACGAAGGGACCGTCCTTGGAGAGCAGTCCTTCGCCCCGCTGGACCGCATGCTCGACGAGGGGCGCGGTTCCCAGGTTCCAGTGGAGCCTGGCTTCGACGTCGAATCCCTGTCTGTCGAGGCCAAAGGCGGGAATGAGCTGGGGCACTTTTGTCTCCTATACGGGGTGAGGCCACCTTTGTGTGGTCGCCCTCCTAACGTCTAGGCACGTGATGAACGCCGCGAATCCTCGACCCGACATCCTCCGCACCTTTGTATCTCGTTAAATCGCGCATAGTTTCAAAGCTGCGGATCGTAAAGAGTGCGCAGCATGGTTGAACGTCCACAAGCCGTGCGCTAGGCAGAGCGGGCTTTTTCCGAGCCATGGCGTGTCGGCCGGTTCAATCTTTTCGGGAGGCCAACCGGTCCCATGACGCCCACGATCGCACTGGTCGACGACGATCGCAACATCCTCACGTCCGTATCGATTGCCCTGCAATCCGAGGGGTTCACGGTTCGCGTCTACTCCGATGGCGAGTCGGCACTGAAGGCATTGATCGATAATCCCCCCGATCTCGCGGTGCTCGACATCAAGATGCCGCGTATGGACGGAATGGAGTTGCTACGCCGTCTCCGCGAGAAAAGCAGCATCCCGACAATCTTCCTGACGTCGAAGGACGACGAACTCGACGAAGCGCTCGGCCTCGCAATGGGCGCAGACGACTATATCACGAAGCCCTTTTCCCAGAGGCTGCTGATCGCCCGGATCCGGGCGATATTGCGCCGTACGGAAGCCCGGGCGACGACGGAAGACGCCGTCGACGCGCCGCCGATCGAGAAGATCGTGCGCGGCCGGCTGGCGATGGATCCCGCCCGTCACCGCGTGCAATGGGGCGGCCTCGACGTCACCCTGACCGTCACCGAGTTCCTGATTCTGGAGGCGCTGGCCCAGCGGCCCGGTTTCGTGAAATCGCGCGACCAGTTGATGGACACCGCTTATCAGGACGATGTCTATGTCGACGACCGCACCATCGACAGCCATATCAAGCGGCTGCGCCGCAAGTTCCGTCAGGTCGATTCGGAGTTCAAGGCCATCGAGACCCTCTACGGCGTAGGCTATCGCTTTGCCGAAGAATGACAGCGCCCTCGGCACGCCAGAGGCAGCCGCGCGCACATCCCTCACGACCCGGATCCTCGCGGTCAACATCTTCGCGCTCGCCATGCTGGCGGGCGGTTTCTTCTATCTGGACAGCTATCGATCGCAGTTGATCGACGCCCGCCTCGAGGAAACGGCCACCCAGGTCCGCCTTATCGCCGAGGCTTATGCGGCAACGCCGCCCAACGGGCGACCGACCATGCTCGCGAAATTCGGCATGCTTACGGATACGCGCCTGCGGGTTTACAGTTACGCGTCACCCCGGGCCCGGGCTGCCGACGTAGGCAAAAGCTTCGATAGCTGGGCGATCTCGGGTGCGACCTACGAACTGCGCGACCCCTCGCAGGAGGAATGGCAAAAGCGCGCCGCGCGTTTCCTCGACAAGTCGATCGATATGATCGTTGACGCCGATCATCCCGAACGTTTCCACGAGCCGACATCCGACACGTTGCTGGCATGGCCGGTGGCGCTACAGGCCGCACGCACCCGCACGATCGCCACCGCCGTCGAGCGCGCGCCCGACCGGACCCCGATGATTATCGCCGCAATCGACATCCGCCGCCCCGATGGGAACGGAGCGGTGATTCTTTCGACCGAGAATCAGCGCGACATCACCCGCATCGTCCGCGCCGAGCGCCTCCGCCTCAGCGTCGTCCTGCTGATCGTGGTGATCGTCTCGGTCAGCCTGTCGCTGTTCCTGGCACGAACGATCGTTCGCCCTCTCCGGCGCCTCGCACTCGCCGCCCACCGTGTCCGTCTCGGCCGCGCGCGCGAGGTCCAGGTGCCGCGCCTGCCTGAACGCCGCGACGAAATCGGCACGCTCGCCCGCGCGCTCTCGGATATGAGCATGGCGATTCGGCAACGGATCGACGCCACCGAGGCCTTCGCCGCCGATGTGACGCATGAGCTCAAGAACCCGCTCGCGTCTCTGCGATCGGCGGTCGATGCACTTGGGCTGGTCCAGGATCCCGGTCTCCAGAAGCAGCTGATCGATGTCATCCGTGATGATGTCGGACGGCTGGACCGGCTGATAACCGATATCGCGGAGGCGTCGCGGGTCGATGCAGAACTGGCGCGCGCGCGGTTCGAATCGGTCGACCTGGGAACGATGATAGAGGGGCTGCTGATGACCCGCGAGGACCGCCATCGCAACGGCGATGTCCGGGTCGCCTTCGCGCGGCCGCATCGCGGCACAGCCGTGGTTTTCGGGGATGGTTCGCGTCTCACCCGCGTGATCGAAAATCTGGTCGAGAATGCGGTATCCTTCTCGCCCGCCGGCGGACTTGTCCAGGTAGCGGCCACCCGCGATGGCGACGATGTCGTGATCCGGGTCGAGGATGAAGGCCCCGGCGTGCCGCTCGAGGCGCGAGAGGCGATCTTCAACCGCTTCCACAGCGACCGTCCCAAGAGCGAACAGTTCGGACGGCACAGCGGTCTGGGTCTCGCCATCGCCAAGGCCATCGTAGAAGGCCATAATGGGACGATCGCCGCAACTGATAGGGACAATGCCCCGACCGGCGCCCGATTCGTCATCCGCCTGCCCGCGTGGAGCCGCTAGACGATGCCCTATCGCAACCCGATCCATGCCAGCAGTGTGCTGATCGATGGCCGGGTGGTGCTGATCGCCGGCCGCTCGGGCCGCGGCAAGTCGGACCTCGCCCTCCGTCTTATCGATCGCGGCGCTTTGCTCGTCGCTGACGACTATACGCGGCTGGAGGCACGCGACGGCACGTTGTTCGCAAGTCCTCCGGCGAAGATCGCCGGCAAGCTTGAAGTGCGCGGCGTCGGGATCGTCGACTTGGCTTTTCTCGCCGAAGGGCCCGTCGCCTTGCTGGTCGACCTCGACGGCACGGTCGAGCGGATGCCGGATGATCCGATCGCGACGACCGCGTTGGAAGGCATCTCCGTTCCCACGGTCGCGCTTTCGGCGTTCGAGGCTTCGGCGCCGATCAAGGTCGAGACCGCTCTGCGCCGTCATGGGCCGGGAGGTCCATCATGAGCAAAGCTGGAGAGCCGCGTCGCATCCTGTTTGTCACAGGCATGTCCGGCGCCGGCAAGAAAACCGCGCTTAAGGCGCTCGAGGACATGGGCTGGGAGACGGTGGATAATCTCCCATTGTCCCTCCTAGATCGCCTGCTCGCGGCCGGACTGCCCGAGGGCAGTATCGATGAGGAGCGCCCGCTGGCGATCGGCATCGACAGCAGGACCCGTGATTTCGACAGCGGCAGGGTCGTCCACCGAGTCCGAACGCTGCGCGAGAGCGCGCGCGATGCCTCAATTCTCTTCCTCGACTGCTCGGGCGCCGAAATCAGCCGCCGCTATGCCGAGACGCGCGCCCGTCATCCGCTGGCACAGGACCGCCAGATCGAGGACGGCATCATTTACGAGCGCGAATTGCTTGCGCCCCTGAGGGAGGCCGCCGACGAACTGGTCGAGACCACCGACAGTACTACCAATGACCTGCAGGCATTGCTTCGGCGTCGGTTTGGCGATCCTATCGGCGCCGGCACGACGCTGACGATCATGTCGTTCGGCTTTTCCCGCGGAGTACCGCGCGATGCCGACCTGATGTTCGACATGCGCTTTCTGCGCAATCCGCACTGGGTTCCCGAACTGAAGCCCCGCACCGGCCTCGATCCCGAGGTCGGAGCCTATATAGCTGCGGACCCGATCTATCCCGAGGCGCGCATGCGCATCGAAGATCTGTTGTTGTTGCTGCTGCCGCGCTATGAGGCCGAAGGCAAAAGCTATGTGACCGTCGCGATCGGCTGCACCGGCGGCAAGCACCGCTCGGTGCATTTCGCCGAAACTCTCGCAAGCCGGTTGCGTGGGGAGGGATTTTCGCCCACGGTCCGCCACCGCGATTTGACTCGGCAGAAGTCGGACGCTCAGGAGAGCACTGTGCCAGGCGTAGGATCATGACCATTGGGTTGTTAGTCGGATGATCGGATTGGTGCTCGTTACCCATGGCCGCTTGGCGGCCGAGTTTGTGACCGCGATGGAACATGTCGTTGGTCCGCAAACCGCGATCGAGGCGATCTGCATCGGTCCCGACGATGATATGGAAAGCCGGCGGGCGGACATCGCCCGGGCGGTGAAGGCTGTTGACGACGGTTCGGGGGTCATTCTCCTCACCGATCTGTTCGGCGGCACACCGTCGAATCTGGCGATTTCGCTGATGGAACCCGGCAAGGTCGAAGTGATCGCAGGGATCAACCTGCCGATGCTGATCCGGCTCGAAGGCGCCCGCAAGATGATGAAGATCAAGGCCGCCGTCGCCGCCGCGCGCGACGCCGGCCGCAAATATATCTCGGTCGCGTCCGAGGTTCTTGGGGAAGCCGCTGCATGACGCAATTTCGGCGAGAGGTTCAAATCACCAATATCCGCGGGCTTCACGCCCGAGCAAGCGCTAAATTCGTCACGCTTGCAAGCGCACACAGCGCCGAGGTCGAGGTCGAAAAGGACGGCTCGAAAGTCGCCGGAACCTCGATCATGGGCCTCATGATGCTCGGTGCAGCCAAGGGCGACAGCGTGGTCATTTCTGCACGCGGCGACGGTGCCGAAAAGGCGCTTTCGGCCCTCGTCGAGCTTGTCGAAGGCAAGTTCGGCGAAGAATGAGGTGAAGCCGTTCGTGTCGAGCGAAGTCTAGACACGTTTCTCCTAGCCCACGTCCCTCGACTTCGCTCGGGACGAAAGGCGTCCAGCTGAGGTCCGTCCCCTGCCCCGCCAGATCACCGCCTTTTCCAATCCGCTGATCAAGCGCGTGCGGTCGCTCCGGGAGAAGCGGCACCGGCGCGACGAAGGCCTGTTCCTCGCCGAGGGCCTGCGCATCCTGACCGAAGCCCATGAAGCCGGCACGCTGCCCGAGTTCATTTTCTTTGCGAAGGACGGTGCGCAACACTTACTGGCAGAGACGCTTATCGCTGCAGTCGAGGCGAATGGCGGGGAAGCGATCGAGACCAACCGCGACATTCTCGCCAAGCTTTCCGGCAAGGATAATCCGCAGACGGTGATCGGTGTCTATCGCGAGTTCGATACCTCGCTCGATCGGATCGACCGATCGGAAGCGGGTATATGGATCGTTGCCCAGTCATTGCGTGACCCCGGCAATCTCGGCACCATCCTGCGCACCGGCGATGCGGTCGGCGCCGGCGGCTTGATCCTGATCGACGACTGCGTCGATCCCTTCTCGGTCGAATCGGTCCGCGCGACGATGGGTGCGCTTTTCACCCAGAAGATCGCAACGTCGCGCTGGCCGGAGTTCCTGGCTTGGCTGCGCGGCGGGCCCGGCCAGATGGTCGGCACCAGCCTGAAGGCGACGCAGGACTATCAGGCGCCACGCTATGCGACGCCGACCTTCATTCTCCTCGGCAACGAAGCCCAGGGCCTTCCATCCGACTATGAGGATGAATGCGATCTGCTGGTGAAAATTCCGATGTTCGGCAAGGCGGATAGTCTGAACGCCGCAGTGGCGACAGCGGTGATGGCCTATGAAGTGCTCAACCAGCGGAGAGCCAGTTGAGCACAGAGAAGCCCAATTACATAACCCCAGCGGGCTATTCGGCGATGCGGGCGCGCTACGAGCTGCTCTTCGGTACCGAGCGGCCGGCGCTGGTCGACGTCATCAGCTGGGCGGCCGGCAACGGGGACCGGTCCGAAAATGGTGATTATATCTATGGCCGCAAGAAACTGCGCGAGATTGATCGCGAGCTGGGGCACCTGTCGCGCCGGATGAAGTCGGCCAAGGTGATCGATCCGGCCCGGCAGGAAGACCGAAGCCGCATCTTCTTCGGCGCGACCGTCACAATCGTCGACGAGGACGATGTCGAGCGAACTCTGACGCTGGTGGGCGCGGATGAGGCCGATGCGAGCAACGGCAGGATCAGCTGGTTGTCGCCGATCGCGCGTGCCCTGCGAGGAGCCGGCGTGGGCGATGTTCGCCGGGTCACCTTGCCTGGGGGCGATCGCCAGCAGGAAATCCTCGCGATTCGCTATCCCGACGCCTGATCGGCCGACCAGACATGCCGGAAGACCGTTTCCGTAACGTAGTCTCGTTACGGATCAGGTACTTGCGACGATAATGACAGTTTTCGGATCGACTCGAAGCGCCGATGCGTTATTTTTCAGGCATGAGTCCCGAGGCCATAAGCAAACTGACGGTGAGGCAGCGCGACTGCCTGAGGCTCGTACTCCATCACAAACAGTCGAAAGAGATCGGGCGCGAGCTTGGCATCTCGCCGATGACGGTGGACAATCATTTCCGTAGCGCCATCCAGACACTTGGGGTTTCCAACCGCCTTGAAGCCGCGCTCATGCTGGCGTCTCACGAGCTCGAAGCTCCTAGTCAGCGATTGACTAGTCAATCGGCAGGCGTTGTTTCGCCGGTCGAAAGATCCATCATGATCCCGTCGTCGGATGACGGTGACAGGCAGAGAGAAATGGCGAGCGCTCTTCGGGAAGATCAGGTTCCATACCGGACCTACCGCGAAGCGAGCTTCACCGACTTCCCGCTGCCAGTGCCTACGAGGAGGAAACCGCGCAATGACCTGACGATCGCCCAACGCCTGTTCTGGATCGCTGTGTTGATCTTCGGAATGGGACTGGGGGCCGGCGCGTTGCTGTCTGGTTTTGCCGCACTGACGAACATCGCCCTGGCGCTAAAGCGCTAGGGACTTCCTGTAATCGGTCCGAAGCGCCTGTTCCGGCGCAAGGGGAGAGCTATGTCCAAGAACCGTGATGATGCAACGCTCCGCGTCTATGCCGCGCTCGAACAATATGAACGCGCTCTCGACATGGCGGCGAGGCATGGCGCACTGCTGGCCGCCGAGCTTCCGCAGGCCCGGCTTGACGGGAATTTCGCGATGGAGGTGGCCCAGGATGCCTTCACCCACTTTTTCAATTCGCTCTCCACGATCGTCGAGGCGCGCGGACAGGTCGTAGCGGGGCACCGCGAGCTTGCCGTCGTCCAGCGCAGGTTCAATCTCCCTGTCGTCTCGACCGGCGACAAGGGTGGCATCCCCAAGCTGCCCGCGATCACCAGCGACGAGGATAGACCGCGCCGCGCCGCATAAAAGGCCGTCGGATCGCCCCTTGACGCGGGCCCGTCGAAAATCGATGGGTCGAGGGGTGATCCGGCAACTCATCTATGGTGCGTTGATGTGGGCTGTTTGCCTGTACGCCTTCTTTCGGGGCGGATGGGCCGAACGCGTCATCGCCGGGGGAATACTGGTTGCGACCTACCTGACGGTGCTGCTGCTCAGCCCGCTCGCGACCCGGTTTCAGGTCGTCGAGTTGCCGGTGATGCTCGTCGACACTGTCCTGCTCTGCGTGCTGGTCGCGGTCTCCCTGACATCGGAAAAGTTCTGGCCGCTATGGCTTACCGCAATGCAGGGATTGACGATCTTGTCGCACCTGGCGCCTTATGTGCCTCATGTGCTGCCATGGGCCTATGGCAATGCGGTTGCGGTGTGGATCTACCCGATGCTGCTCATCCTCGCGATCGCCGTCCATCGCCATCACCTCGGAACGAGGGCTGGGACTTCGTCCGCCGGCTGATCCAGACGGCCCGCCCGCTGGGTGCCATCGGCGTTACCGACCGGCTCATCGCCGAGTTCGCCGATGCCTCGACCTTGCTGTTCGCCAGCCCTGCGCGCCTGGACAGTGCCCTGCCCGATGACCGCATCATCGTCGACCTTCTCATCGCCGCGCAACAGCTGTTCCTGCACTCGCTCGAGCGACGAATCCGCTCGCGCCCGATACTGGCCAATGACCGCAGCGTGCTCGATTACCTTGTCGCCAACATGGCCCACCAGCCCGCCGAACAGGTTCGGGTTCTCTATCTCAACACGAAAAACGAGCTATTGGGCGACGAGATCGTCAGTTGGGGCTCCGTCAACCGAGTCGACATATCGCCCCGCGAAATCATCCGCCGCGCACTCGACATGGCGGCGACCGGCCTGCTGATCGCCCACAATCACCCGTCCGGCGACCCGATGCCGAGCGCGAGCGATGTCGCCATCACGCGCGATCTGCTTCAGGCGGCAAGACTCTTCGAGATAAATCTGCTCGACCACATCATCGTAGCCCAGCAGGGTTGCTACAGCTTCCGCGCCGAAGGCCGGCTATAAGCTTAGGAGAAAGGCGGGCGGCGAGGAAAGCCGCCCGCCAATTCAAATCAGTGCCTTACCGCGACTTCGCTTCCATCGGGACTGGTCGCGCCCTTGAGAGTCAGTGCGAGATCGTCGGCCTCGGTCCAGTCGATCGCGGTGAGATGCCCCGCCAGGGCCAGGCTCAGCACCTCGTCGACATGGCTGACCGGAATGATCGTAAGCCCGTCGCGGATTTTTGCCGGAATCTCGACGAGATCCTTCTCGTTGTCCTTCGGGATCAACACCGTCGTGATGCCGCCTCGCAGCGCCGCGAGCAGTTTCTCCTTGAGGCCGCCAATCGGCAGAACGCGCCCACGCAGCGTGACCTCGCCGGTCATCGCAACATCCTTGCGTACGGGGATGCCGGTGAGCGTGGATATGATCGCGGTGGTGATGCCGATACCCGCCGACGGACCGTCCTTGGGCACAGCCCCTTCGGGGAGATGGATGTGGATGTCCTTGCGAGCGATCAGACTCGGCTTTACGCCATATGCGGGCGCACGCGCCTTCACGAAGCTGAAAGCCGCCTGTACGCTTTCCTTCATCACATCACCAAGCTTGCCGGTCGTACTGATGCTGCCCTTGCCGGGGACCGTGACGGCCTCGATGGTGAGCAGTTCGCCACCGACTTCGGTCCAGGCCAGACCGGTGACGGCGCCGACCTGATCCTCCTCTTCGCCGATACCGAAGTGGTATTTCCGAACACCAGCGAACTCGGAAAGATTATCGGGGGTGATGACGACCTTCTCGGCCTTGCCCTCGAGAATCTGCCGCAGGCTCTTGCGCGCGAGTTTCGCGATCTCGCGCTCGAGCGTGCGAACACCCGCCTCGCGCGTGTAATAGCGGATCAGGTCGCGCAGCCCCTCGTCGGTGAGCTCGAACTCGCTTGCCTTCAGGCCATGCGCCTCGACCTGCTTCTCGAGCAGATGGTCCTTCGCGATCTCAATCTTCTCGTCCTCGGTATATCCCTCGAGTCGGATGATCTCCATGCGGTCGAGCAACGGCTGCGGGAGGTTCAGGCTGTTCGCAGTGCAGACGAACATGATGTCCGACAGATCGACGTCGATCTCGAGGTAATGATCCTGGAACTTGCTGTTCTGTTCCGGATCGAGCACTTCGAGCAGAGCGGATGCCGGATCGCCGCGGAAATCCTGGCCGAGCTTGTCGATCTCATCGAGCAGGAACAGCGGATTGGAGGTTCCTGCCTTTTTGAGATTGGTCACGACCTTGCCGGGAAGCGAACCGATATAGGTACGGCGATGGCCCCGGATTTCTGCTTCGTCCCGCACGCCGCCGAGCGACTGGCGCACGAACTCGCGCCCTGTCGCCTTTGCGATCGAGCGACCGAGTGAGGTCTTGCCGACACCCGGCGGACCGACGAGGCACAGGATCGGCCCCTTGAGCTTGTTGGTGCGCGCCTGGACCGCGAGATACTCGATGATCCGATCCTTGACCTTCTCCAGGCCATGATGATCGGCATCGAGCACGGCCTGCGCCGCGGCGATATCCTTCTTGAGCTTCGACTTCTTGCCCCAGGGCAGGCCGAGCAGCACATCGAGATAGTTGCGGACGACAGTCGCCTCGGCCGACATCGGCGCCATCGTGCGCAGCTTCTTGAGCTCAGCATTGGCCTTGCTGCGCGCTTCCTTCGACAGCTTGAGCTTGGCAATCTTGGCCGCAAGCTCACTGAGCTCGTCGCCGCCTTCCTCGCCCTCGGCATTGCCGAGTTCGCGCTGGATCGCCTTCAGCTGCTCGTTGAGATAATATTCGCGCTGCGTCTTCTCCATCTGGCGCTTGACGCGGCTGCGGATCTTCTTCTCGACCTGCAATACACCGAGTTCGCCTTCCATCAGGGCGAATGCCATCTCGAGTCGCTTGGCGGCGTCGAGTTCGACAAGGAGCGCCTGCTTGTCCGAGACCTTGATCGAGATGTTCGCGGCGACGGCGTCGGCCAGCTTCGAGGCATCCTCGATCTGACCGAGCTGCACCGACGTTTCCGCCGGGAGCTTCTTGTTGAGGCGCGCATAATTTTCGAACTGATCGATCACCGAGCGCATCAGCGCCGACACCTCGGTGCCCTCCGCTTCCGCTTCCTCGATCAATGCGACATCGGCGGTCAGATGAGTGTCATCACCCTTCAGCGCTTCGAGCCGGGCGCGTTGCTTGCCTTCGACCAGAACGCGAACCGTGCCGTCGGGCAATTTCAGCAGCTGCAAGACCGTGGCAACGACGCCAAGATCGTAGAGCGCATCCCGATCGGGATCGTCTTCGGCCGGATCGAGCTGTGCCACCAGGAAGATCGACTTGTCTGCCGCCATAGCGCTTTCCAGCGCGGCCACCGACTTCTCGCGCCCGACGAACAACGGCACGATCATGTGCGGGAAAACGACGATATCGCGCAACGGCAATACGGGAAGGGTCTCAGTCATCTATTCTCCGTTCGGAGCGCCTCGGGGGCCGCGTCCGAATCCTATATGGGCGTGCCCTTCTGCAGGATCAATAAATGGCGGTGCTAGTTTCTACCGAATTCGTGCTGGCCGGTTTGTAATTCCCCGGCCCTGCGGTAAGGGCCGCCGGGTGACGTCCTCCGACCCAAGCCTCGACAGCGGATCGCGCCCGAGCCGGCGCGACGCCAGCATCGACATATTGCGTGGGCTCGCGCTCCTCACGATCACGATCAACCACATCACCGGTTTCACAGACCGCATGCATATGAACGGCATGCAGTTTCCGACCCTGACCCTGTGGGGGTTTTCCAGCGCGGCGGAGGTGTTCTTCCTCTTGTCGGGCTACCTCATCGGCGCGGTGTATTTCCGCGCGGATCGCGATCCGACAGTGGGCAGCTTCGCGGTGAAGCTGTGGCGGCGCGCGGGCAAGCTCTATGTCTATAATCTCGGCCTTTTCCTGGTGCTGCTGCCGCTTTGCATCTACTCGCGCGATCTCGCCCGGCTGAGCTTCTACAGCTATTTCATCGAGGGTGGCCCCGCGACGATCATCGATTTTCTGATCCTCTACATCCAGCCCTACTGCCTGGAGATCCTGGTCACTTACATGGTGCTGCTGGCCACCGCGCCGCTGTTTGCCCTGCTGCTCCGCTGGCAGCCGATCGTCGCGGTGCTGGCCTCGGCCGGGCTCTACTGGTTCGCGCACGAGCATCCCTGGTTCAATATCGTCGGCGGTTCGCCCGTCGGCGACTGGCTGTGGAATTTCAATCCGGCATCGTGGCAGCTGATCTTCTTCGGCGCGTTGGCGGCGGGCCGTTACCAGATGCTTGCCCGGCTCGAACGCCGCGCCGAGGGCGACTGGCGCTGGCTGGTGCCCCCGGTGCTGCTCTTCGCGGGGCTGACGATCCTCTTCCTGGCGCAGGACTGGTTCTCGTTCCAGGTCCTCTATCAAAGCAAGATCCGGATCGGCCCGGTCCGCGTCGCGCACGCCCTCTCGGTCTGCTGGCTGATCATGAGCATCCTGTGGATGTGGCCACGGCTGCAACGGCTTTGGCCGATGCGCCAATGCGCGGTGATCGGGTCCAACTCGCTCCAAACCTTCGTCGTCTCGGTAGCGCTCAGTTACGCGGCCGGCTTCCTTTGGATCGAAGTCTGGCCGAACCACGACGCCTATATGCTGCTCTGCCTCGGCAGCGCCACGCTGCTAGGCTTGTTCGCCAATGGCTACCGGCACTGGAAGACGTCCAGGCCGGGCTGAGCGCCGCATCCAACCGATGCTTGGCGCCGCACAATCCACCCTGCCCTTGCCTTTCGCGCCACCCGCGCGCATTGGGAGCCCCCGAATTGGTAGTGGGACTGGACATGGCGACGAACTGGACGCCCGAAAGCTGGCGTCAACATCAAGTGGTGCAGATGCCGGACTATCCGGATGCGGTGGCCCTCGCGGGCGCCGAGAAGGAATTGTCGAGCTATCCGCCGCTGGTCTTTGCCGGCGAGGCGCGCGAACTGACTGCGACGCTTGCGCAGGTCGCCGCGGGCAAGGCGTTCCTGCTCCAGGGCGGCGACTGTGCCGAGAGCTTCGCCGAGTTCCACCCGAACAATATCCGCGACACCTTCCGCGTGCTGCTTCAGATGGCGGTCGTTCTGACCTTCGCCTCGAAAATGCCGATCGTGAAGGTCGGCCGGATGGCGGGCCAGTTCGCCAAGCCGCGCTCGGCCGCGACCGAGGAACAGGGCGACGTTTCGCTGCCCAGCTATCGTGGCGACATCATCAACGACATCGCCTTCGATCCGGCCGGCCGCGCCCCCGATCCCCAGCGCATGATCAAGGCCTACAGCCAGTCGGCCGCGACGCTGAACCTGTTGCGCGCCTTCGCGCAGGGCGGCTACGCCAATCTGCACCAGGTTCACGCCTGGACGCTCGATTTCATGGGCCGCAGCCCCTGGGCGGCGCAATATGGCGAAGTCGCGAGCCGGATCGGCGACGCGCTCGACTTCATGGCCGCCTGCGGGATCAACCCGGAAACCGTGCCCCAGTTGAAGGGGACGCAATTCTACACCAGCCATGAGGCGCTGCTGCTGCCGTATGAGCAGGCGCTGACTCGCGAGGACAGCCTGGCCCCCGGCCAGTATTTCGATTGCTCGGCCCATTTCCTGTGGATCGGCGACCGCACCCGCTTCGAAGGCTCGGCCCATGTCGAGTTCCTGCGCGGCGTCGGTAACCCGATCGGTCTCAAGTGCGGCCCGAGCCTCGAGCCCGACGCGCTGCTGCGCTTGCTCGACACGCTCGATCCGCATCGTCAGCCGGGACGCATCACGCTGATCACTCGCTATGGCCACGACAAGATCGAAAAGCACCTTCCCGCGCTCGTCCGCGCGGTGAAGCGCGAAGGGCGTCAGCCCGTCTGGTCGTGCGATCCGATGCACGGCAATGTCGTCAAGGCGGCCAATGGCTACAAGACCCGGCCGTTCGACCGCATCCTCGCCGAGGTCCGCGGCTTCTTCGCCGTGCACCGTGCCGAAGGGAGTCATGGCGGCGGGATTCATGCCGAGATGACTGGCCAGAACGTTACCGAATGCACCGGTGGCGCGATGGCCGTGACCGACGAGAACCTCGCCGATCGCTACCACACCCATTGCGACCCACGCCTCAATGCGGGCCAGAGCCTCGAGCTTGCATTCCTGCTGGCCGAGATGCTGAATCAGGAAATGAAGGAGCGGGACCGGGTAGCGGCCTGACGCTGCCCGGTTTCAGATCCGGCCTCAAAAAGGACTTGAGCGCGATCAGTCCCGCAGGATGGGAGTGGTGCGCCAGGATCCTTCCAGGCGATGCTCGACCTGCTGGAGCAAACGGTCGAGAGTGTCGACGGCCTGGTCGTCGCACAGCCTGACGGCATCGGAAATCCGGTCGACAAGAACCCCGATCGCAGCCGGGCCATGCTGCGCGATCAACGTTTCGGCCTTGTCTCGTCGAGCCAGTTCCGTCTGCATGAAGCGAGCCTAACGCGCGCCGCGGCGATGGCTATTGCGTAGATTCCCAGTGAACCGTCGAACCCGCCGCCCCCGCGCCGATTTCGTCGCTTGACTTGCCCCCCATGCGCCCATAATGACGCCGCTCCGCACCGGAGGGCCCCTTCGTCTAGCGGTCTAGGACGTCGCCCTCTCACGGCGAAAACACGGGTTCGAGTCCCGTAGGGGTCACCAATCCTTATTTTCAAGGATTTGCCGGATTGAATGGTGTTTGCATCGCGCCCGCGCGATTATCGCACCTTCCCAGCTATGATCGTTAATGACCTCCGCAGTCGATCCGGCGATCAGTGCCGTATTGCATCGTGACTGCAAATCCATGCCGTTAAGACTGCAGACGGATCGACTGCCGGAAGCGCCTTCAGATCCGAGCGACGCGGCAGCTTTCGAACAGGAACCAGGAGCGGCGTTCCGTCTCGTCGATCCACACCTCGATCAGGCTGGCCGTTGCGACATCGGCATATTCGTCGCAGAGCTCGTGAACGCGCCGCAATTCAGCGACAAGCTGTTTGTTGTCGCCATGCAGTTCTGCCAGCATGTCCTGTGGGTCGACATAGTCGGCGTTGTTATCGAGCAGGCGTTGCTTCGCGGCAATGTCGGAGATCGAACGGATGGTGGTGCCGCCGATTTTGCGGGCGCGCTCAGCGATCACGTCGGTCATCGCGAAGATCTGATCGCCCTGCTCATCGAGCAGCAGATGATAATCCCGGAAACTCGGGCCGCTCATGTGCCAGTGGAAGTTTTTCGTCTTCAGGTAGAGCGCGAAGACATCCGCAAGCAGCGCTTTCAGGCTGCCGGCGATATCGCGGGTGGCGTTTTCGCCAAGATCGGTAGGTGTGCCGAGTTGCCGTCGGGCGGGTGTAAGAATCGCGTGGTCGGTCATCTATCGTCTCCTGAAAAAGTCGAAACGGCAAAGTGCCGCCCGATGCCCTCGAAGATACGCCGGGACGTGACGACGCCAATCCAGACGAAGGTTTGTAAGCCCTTGGTATGGATAGGCAGCCTGACGCAGCAGCGAACAGCTTTCGCCCGGCCCCATAGCGCGATGCACATGGCGAAGGCGGCCGGTGACGCGATGGCGCGCGCGGTGCTCGAGCGTGAGCGGCTCGATGCCGGTCGCGCAATCGTCGCTTGTAGGCTGAGACTAGGCGCTTCGCTGAGCTGACAGTCGGGCTTCATCCCACCCGTCAGCCAATCGCGCGCTCCACCGCAGCCAGCAAGGCATCGGGATCTATCGGCTTGGTCAGGAACGCCCGCGCGCCACCATCCAACGCCTGCTCACGCGCAGCGTCTGTCGGAAAGGCGGTCATGACGATGACGGGCTGTCGCCACCCACGTCGGGCCAATTCGACCTGGAGTTCGATCCCTGTCATGCCCGGCATATGCAGATCGGTAATGATGCAGGCTATGCGGTCTTCTTCGCCACAGCCCAGCAGCGCGTCGCCGTCGGAGAATCTCCGGCCGACAAAGCCGGCCGAACGGAGCAGGCTGTCGACGCTCCCTCGCACGCCGGGATCGTCGTCGACGATGGCGATAACGGGACCATTGACGGGGGCACTGACCGGGATCAACAAGACTTTACTCCGAGTTCATCCCGCCAAACATCGCCGGGGACTGTCTCAAATGGCCCTGGGGCCTCGTCGTCGCCATCATACTCAGGTGTTAAAGCGGTGGATCGTCTCATCGCGAATGCCCAATTGCTCGGCCATCCGGACCAGATCGGCAAGCGACTGGGCCGCCATCTTGCGCATCACATTGCCCCGGTGGATCTTGACGGTGATCTCGGACAGTTCCAGCCGTGCCGCGACCTGCTTGTTCATCAGGCCGGTGACGACGAGGCTCAGCACGTCCCGCTCGCGCGGGGTGAGGCGCGAAAACCTGGCCTGCAACTCCATCGCACCGGCCCTGGCGGCTCGATTTTCCCGGTCTTTCGCAATCGCAACCTCGACCGCTGCCAGCAACTGGTCGTCGCCGAAGGGCTTGGGTAGGAAGTCGATCGCCCCTGCCCGCATCCCGCGCACCGTCATGGGAATATCGCCGTGACCGGTAATGAGGATCACGGGCACGGTCATCCCCTGCGCAGCCAGCCGCTCCTGAAACTCCAACCCGCTCTCGCCGGACAGGCGAATGTCGAGCACTAGGCAGGACGCAGCTTCCGGCAGGCCTGCAGACAGAAACTCCGCCGGGCGATCGTAGAGCCTAACGTCAAAACCGCTCGATCGCAGAAGACTGCCGATCGCGCCGCGGACCTCGGGGTCGTCGTCAATGACACTGACGCAGCTCGTCTCATCCGGATCCATCATGGCGCAGCCCTTTCATCGACCGTGTCCGCGGGCAGCCGAAAGCTGAATGTCGCGCCGCCCTCGTCGTTCGCGGTGGCGGTCAGGGTTCCGCCATGCTGTTCGATGATCGATCGGCAGATAGACAATCCCATTCCCATCCCATCGGCCTTGGTCGTGAAGAACGGGCGGAACAGCCGCTCCGGATCGGTGCCCGCCAGCCCGACGCCACAGTCGCTGACGTCGATCCGCACGAAGCCGTCCTCAGCCCGGCCTTCGATACACAAATCGCGCCGGCCTGGGGCAGTCTGCTCCATGGCCTGGATTGCATTCAGAAGGAGGTTCATCATCACCTGCTGAATCTGCACTCTATCCCCAACGACATCGGGCAAATCGGTCGGCAGGGAGAGATGGACTTGCACGCCGCTCCCATTCAGTTCTCGTTCCAGGAGCGCGACGATCTCGTCTGCCAATGGCGCACAGGCGATCTTTCCGGGCTTCGCATCGACATTCCGGGCAAGGTCGCGAACCCGCGCGATGACGTCTGCGGCACGGATGCCGTTGCTGGCGATATGGTCCAGGCAGTCGCCAACCTCGGCTGCGTCGGGAGCTTCGCGCGCAAGCCAGCGGCGGCCCGACTTTGCGTAGGTGATGATGGCGGAAAGCGGCTGATTGACCTCATGTGCGATCGATGCCGCAAGCTGGCCCAGCGTCGTCACCCGAGCCATATGGGTCAGCTCCGCCTGCGATTGCGCCAACCGGGCTTGCGCCCGATTACGCTCGGTCACGTCCAGCGCCATGATGAGAACATGCGCCCAGTCTTGATGGTCCGGCGGCAATGTCACGCGCAGGACGACGTCGATTGGATCGCCGGTCAGGGTCAGAAACGGCACTTCCATTTCGATCGCGTTCTCGCCGCGCAGCAGCGCAGCGAAGATCAGCCCCAGCGCTTCTTGAGCCGCGGGTGTATGATGGCCGATGATGTTGCTCCCGACCAGATCGGACCGGTCGCGAATGCCGAACAGCGTCGCCGCCGCCTGATTGGCGTCACGGATCCACGCCGCTCGCGAAGCCTCCTGCACAAGCTCTAGCGTGGGTACCTTGCCGCTTCGCAGCAGTCGATAGGCAGGGGACCAGTCGGACTCCCAAATCGGAAAGCCAGCGGCATTGAAAATCGTGCGGTAGCGTTCGTTCGCGCGGTTATGCGCAGCCGAGCTCGCAATCTGGCGAACGGACAAAACGGCGGTAATCGCGATCGCGATCAAGCTGACCGCAAGGCGCATCGCGGGCGAAGCAACAGGCTCTCCGCCATGGGAAATCGCATAAGCGAAGACGGCAAGGACGGCACATACCCCAGCCGAACCGACGACCAGTTTGCGCACATGCCCGCGCGCAGCGATCAAGATGACCGTGGTATACAGCACCGCCACGGCGCCCTGCAGCGGGCTGAGGATATCGAGCGCAAAGATCCCGAGCGCCACCAGGATCGCGGCAGCCGCCTGTATCCTGGCCGCCAATCGCCTAGCTTCCGGATCGCCACGCATCATTGTCTCCGAGTGCGATCGCCCTGATCGCAACATGGTCAAGATTCTGGACGATTCCCCTGGTGGCAGCAAGCACGTCGCCTGCCGATTGGGGGCCCCTTGCCGCAACATCATCGAACGGGACAGAACATCTCGAAGCGCGTCCCTGCCAGACTGGATCCCCATTTGAACGAGGCGCGGAGCTGCTTCGCGAGACTGGCGATCAGGCGATGGCCGAGACCTTTATCTGTCGGCGCCGTTTGGAAGCCACGCCCACTGTCGTCCACAGTCAGCAGAAGTCCGTCCGAAGCCTTTCGCAGCCGGATATGCACATCGCCGGGAGCACCGGCCGGATAGGCATATTTGCATGCATTCGCGACCAGTTCGGATATGATCATGCCGATCGCCGTTGCATCCGCGCACGGAACGGAGATCGCTTCGCAGGAGACCAGCACCCGTCGCTCAGGTGGGCAGCCAAGTGACAGGTTCAGGCCAAGCTCCTCGACATACTCGCCCAAATCAACTGCGCCCCGCGCGCGCGCCTGGTAAAGCTGGCGGTGAACGCCGGCGATGGCGGTAATTCGCTGCTGCATCCGCGCCAGTGCCCGAAGCGCAGCGTCATCAGCAATCTCGCGCGCTTCCAGCGATACCGTCGCGCACAGCAGTTGAAGGCTATTGGCGATGCGATGATGCGCCTCGTCGGCGATCGACGGGGCATTCAGCGGCGGCAGGATTTCGATCTGCGCGCTACTCAGCGGCTCATGAATTCTCTGCGCTAAGGACATTGCGGTCTCCCGTTATCGGTCATCGACACTGTTCGATGACGTTTCGCCCAATGCGCTCGTCGGCGACATCATACGCAAGTTTAGGGTGATCCGGGGCCTACCCAAACCTGCGTATGATACCCAGACGCCGGTCCGCAGCCGATATCCAACGTATCGGACGCCCATCGGGTTTGCGTCCGCCATGACGGAGGATGACCATGCCTTATCTGACGACCACGGACGGCGCCGAAATCTATTTCAAGGACTGGGGGCACAAGGACGCCCAGCCGATCATGTTCCATCATGGCTGGCCGCTGTCCGCCGACGATTGGGACGCGCAGATGCTGTTCTTTCTGGCGCACGGCTATCGCGTCGTGGCGCATGATCGCCGCGGTCATGGCCGCTCGTCGCAGATCGCCACCGGCCACGACATGGATCACTACGCTGCGGATGCGTCGGCGGTCGTCGAGCATCTCGACCTGCGCAACACCGTCCACATCGGCCATTCGACCGGCGGTGGCGAAGTGGCCCGCTATGTGTCCAGGTTCGGCCAGCCCCAGGGCCGCGTCGCCAAGGCCGTGCTCGTCAGTTCGGTCCCCCCGTTGATGGTTCGGACGGACGCCAATCCGGGCGGCACTCCCATCGACGTGTTCGACGGCTTCAGGGCCGCGCTCGCCGCCAACCGCGCGCAGTTCTACATCGACGTTGCCTCTGGTCCTTTTTACGGATTCAACCGTCCGGGTCAGACCTCTTCGGACGGCGTGATCCGCAACTGGTGGCGCCAGGGCATGATGGGTAGCGCGCTGGCGCATTATGAAGGCATCAAGGCTTTTTCGGAAACCGATCAGACCGAGGATCTGACGTCGATCACCGTCCCCACCCTCGCGATGCAGGGCGACGACGACCAGGTCGTGCCCTACACCGATGCCTCGATGCTGCAGGTCAAGCTGCTGAAGAACGGCACGCTGAAGATCTATCCGGGCTATCCGCACGGCATGCTGACGACCCACGGAGACGTCATCAACCCGGATCTTCTGGCGTTCATCCAAAGCTGAACATCGAAAGAGCGGCGGCGTGCGTGCCGCCGCTCCTTACAGGAGGGTATGATGACACCAACTGCCGATGACCGTGACCATCAGCGATTTCCGATACTCGATCGCGACCAGATCCAGGCCGCTCGACGCTTCGCCAGCGGACCGGAAAGGCACTTTCCTCCCGGAGAAACCGTCTATGCCATCGGCGCATCGGATGTTGCAGCCTGGCTGGTCCTCGACGGCACCATGGAGGTTTTCCGGCGCGACGGCCTGAGCAAGGAAGCGCCAGTCGCGACGCATCACGCCGGGCAGTTCAGCGGCGAAGTGAACCAACTGGCCGGGCGCCCCTCCATTGCCGGCAGCCGTGCGGGTCCGCTCGGTTGTATCGCATTGCCGTTCGATCCCGCACATTTGCGAGCCCTGATGGTCGGGTCGGCCGATGTCGGAGAAGTCGTGATGCGCGCGCTCATCCTGCGCAGGGTCGGCCTTATCGCGGAGGGAGGGGCAGGCACAATCCTGATCGGCCTGCCGGGCAGCGCCGATGTCGTGAGGCTACAGGGCTTTCTGACCCGAAGCGGCTATCCCAATCTTATTCTGGACGCGCATCTCGACGATGAAGGACGCTCCCTGATCGAACGCACCGGCGTGCTGCCGGAGCAGTTGCCGCTGGTCGTCTGTCCCAGTGGCGTCATTCTCAGGCGCCCGAGCAATTCCGAGCTCGCGGCCTGTCTGGGAATCACGCCGACCCTCGATCCGGCGAAGATATATGACGTCGCAGTGGTGGGTGCCGGGCCTGCCGGTCTGGCGACCGCGGTTTATGCCGCATCCGAAGGCCTCTCGGTGATCGCGCTCGATGCACAGGCGATGGGTGGGCAAGCAGGCGCTTCCGCGCGCATCGAGAATTATCTGGGGTTTCCGACCGGCATTTCAGGCCAGTCGCTCGCTGGGCGCGCCTTTAATCAGGCGCTCAAATTCGGCGCGGAAGTGGCGATCCCTGTTGGCGTCGATCGGCTCGACTGTTCCTCTGACCAGTTGGGGCTCGAGCTGAACAATGGTCATCGCCTCCTCGCGCGCTGCGTGGTGATCGCGTCGGGAGCCCGGTATCGCCGCCCCGATATCCCGAACCTCTCGGCATTCGAAGGGGCAGGCATCTCCTATTGGGCGTCTCCCATCGAAGCGCGCCTGTGCGCCGGGGAAGACGTCGTGCTGGTCGGCGGCGGGAATTCGGCGGGACAAGCGGTCGTTTTTCTTGCTCCCTATGTCAAACGCCTGCACCTCGTCGTGCGGCGCGACCTGACGCAGACCATGTCGCGATATCTGATCGATCGTATTTCCGCCCTGCCCAATGTCGAACTGCATGTCAGCAGCGAGATTGCCGAATTGCAAGGCGACGCGGCCAGCGGCCTTTCCGGGGTGACCTTTCGGCATATCCACAGCGAGGCGCTCGTTCGGCGGGCGGTGCGCCACTTGTTCCTGTTCATCGGCGCCGACCCCAATGCCGAATGGGTCAAATACTGCATCGACACCGATGCAAACGGGTTCGTCATTACCGGCCACGGCGAGTTACCACTGGAAACGAACGTTCCCGGCGTGTTCGCGATAGGCGATGTACGTGCCGGCTCCACCAAGCGCGTGGCATCAGCGGTCGGCGAAGGCGCAGCGGTCGTCTCGCAAATCCATAGTTTGCTCGCTCGCGCCGCTCTGAAGGAGGCAATATGACGACCTGTTCCCACAGCAGCACGATCGATCACGTTCGTCCCAGCGCGCGGGGCTGCGAGGAATGCCTGAAGATCGGCAGTCCCTGGGTGCACCTGCGCCTCTGCCGGAGTTGCGGTCATGTCGGCTGTTGCGACCAGTCGCCCCACCGCCATGCCACCGCGCATTTTCGCGCAACCCATCATCCGATCATCGAGGGATATGATCCTCCGGAAGGCTGAGGCTGGTGCTACGTCGACGAAGAGGAGATCGACCTGCCCGATCAAACGCCGCAATGGGGACCAATTCCCCGCTTCGTCTAATGCGCGAGCAGCCGATCCGCGCACTACTCGGCAAAGATTGATCGTCGCTATCGCGCCCGGATAGCGTCCCGGCGATCGCCGACCGCCTCATTTGCCGCAATCTGCCGCGCGATCGTCCGCGCCGCCCTGACATAGGCCCGGCCGCCACACACCGTCCACGCCTGCGGTACGCTGATGCGGGGGATATCCCGCAACGCCGGATGGTGCAGCATTTCCGTCCCCTGGTCGGTGACCTTGGCCGTCGCGCTTTCGACGATCAGATAGTCGGGGCGTGCCGCGACCATCTCCTCCACGCTGAGTTGCGACAGCGGTGGCTTGCCCAGCTTCGCCGCAAGATTGACCAGTCCCATCCGCGTCATCAGGTCGTCGATCAGCGTTCCCGTACCGGTCATGAAACCGCGCCGCTGATAATAGGCAGCAACCTTGCCGCCACCATTTTTCGGCAGGCGCGCAAGATCGGCCTTCATCTGCGCAATCATCGCCTCCCCGCGACTGGGATGCCCGAGCGCCGCGGCCGCAGCGCGGATCGAGGCGTAGATTGCGTCGAGCGTATCGGCCGACGTCAGGTCCAGCATCGGATAATTCTGGCTGTTGAGCATCCTCATCGCGGCGCTGCGCCGGGCCGGCATGCCGATCACCAGATCGGGCTTCATCGCCAGCAATTGTTCGGCCGAATTGCCGAGAATGGGAAGGCCATGTGCCCGCGCGGCTTCGCCCGACATTTCGACCGAAGCGGCGTTGCGGGTCAGCCCGGCAATCTGGCTGCGATCGGCCAGCGCCAGGACAAGCTGGTCGGCGCACAGGTTGAGCGAGACGACGCGGCGCGGCGCGGACGGCGGCGTCGCACGCGATGCGTGAGCAAGCCCGCCGCCAAACGCGGCGGTGCCGTAGAGCGTCGTCGCCAACAGTGCCGAGACTCCGAAGACACGCGGTATCGATCTCGGAAAGGCCCTCGCCACCGAGACCGTGGCGAGGCTCGTCAGGGCGGCCAGGGCCAGTAAGGTTGCGCCGAGTGTCGAGTCGATGATCATGCAGCCCCCACGATCCGACGCGTACGCATCGGTATCAGAAAGCGCCAGCATAGCGGCGATCCCGACGCCCGTCAGTGCTCCATCGCCGCAAGGACGCGACTGGAAGCGTCGCGGCCGACGTGCGGGCGGCTGCTTGCTGCCCTTTGCATCGCGGATGGCAGAAACCCCGCCCTCGATCGCTCGAAGGCGGGGTTTCAATCTGCGGACTCCGACCTCAGTCCGCCAGTTCAGGCTGCTCCGGGAGGTCGCCCGGCGCCTTCACCGACATACCCAGTGCTTGGGCGACGCCAGCGCCATATGCCGGGTCGCAGCGCGTGCAATTGTCGATATGCCGCTGCTTGATGAAGTCGGGGGCGTCACCCATCGCGCCCGCCGTGTTCGCGAACAACGCTTGCTGCTGGGCCGGCGTCATCAACTGAAACAGCTTGCGCGGCTGGGTGAAATAATCGTCATCGTCCTCGCGGAAGTTCCAGAAGTCGGCATTGCCGTCGATCTTCAGCGGCGGCTCGCGAAACTCGGGCTGGTCGACCCATTGGCCGAAGCTGTTCGGCTGATAGTGCGGCAGGCCGCCATAATTGCCATCGACCCGCCCCTGCCCATCGCGGTGATTGCTGTACACCGGGCAGCGCGGCGCGTTGACCGGAATCTGGTGGTGGTTGACGCCGAGGCGATAGCGCTGCGCATCCGAATAGGCGAATAGCCGGGACTGCAGCATCTTGTCCGGCGACACCCCGATCCCGGGCACCAGATTCGAGGGCGCGAACGCGCTCTGCTCGACATCCTGGAAAAAATTATCGGGATTGCGGTTGAGTTCGAACTCGCCGACCTCGATCAACGGGTAGTCGGACTTGTACCAGACTTTGGTCAGGTCGAACGGATGGACGTGATAGGTTTCGGCGTCCTTCTCCGGCATCACCTGGATATACATCGTCCACTTCGGAAAATCGCCACGCTCGATCGCCTCGTAAAGGTCGCGCTGGTTGCTCTCGCGGTCACCGGCGACGACGGCCGCGGCCTCGTCGTCGGTCAGATTCTCGATGCCCTGTTGGGTTTTGAAGTGGAACTTCACCCAATAGCGCTCCCCCGCATCATTGTAGAAGCTGTAGGTGTGCGATCCGAAGCCATGCATGTGGCGATAGCTTTTCGGAATGCCGCGATCGGACATGACGATCGTCACCTGGTGGAGCGCCTCGGGGAGCAGCGTCCAGAAATCCCAGTTGTTCGTCGCGGACCGCATGTTGGTGCGCGGATCGCGCTTCACCGCCTTGTTGAGATCGGGAAATTTGCGGGAATCGCGCAGGAAGAAGACCGGCGTATTATTGCCGACCATGTCCCAATTGCCTTCCTCGGTATAGAATTTGAGGGCGAAGCCACGAATGTCTCGCTCGGCATCGGCCGCACCACGCTCGCCGGCCACCGTCGTGAACCGCGCGAACATTTCGGTCGTCTTGCCGACCTGCGAAAAGATGTTCGCGCGGGTGTAGCGGCTGATGTCGTTCGTTACCGTGAAGGTGCCGAAGGCGCCGGATCCCTTGGCGTGCATGCGCCGCTCCGGAATGACTTCCCGGTTGAGATTGGCCAATTTCTCGAGCAACCAGACGTCCTGCATCAGCAACGGGCCGCGCGGGCCGGCCGAAAGACTGTTCTGATTGTCGACCACCGGCGCTCCGAAGGCGGTCGTCAGATGGGTCACCGGGCATTTTCCGGAATTGTGCGAATTGTCTGACAAATCGATCCTCCTTCTGCTGCCGCTGCTGGAGAGCGGGGTCTGTTGCGACAACTATGCCATGCTTCCCCAATCTCGAAACGGATCAATCCGTAGACAGTGATCGCTTTTCTCGATCGCGCCCCTCTCGCACCAGCATCCGCTCGTGCCGCGAACGATCGGCACATCATGTTCACGCATTTTTATGCGTCGCCCCTTCAGGTACGTCGGTGGAGCGCTGCCTGAAGCCGCAACTCGTCATCCTGCACGTGAGCCGCTTCGTCGAAACGCCGAAATCATCCCGCCAGCGCGCATCTCGAGAGGAAATTTTCCCGCCATCGGCCCTCTCGTAAAGATCAGGTTGCAGGCCGGCGTATTTTTGGAGGCTTCACTCGCAGCACCTTCTCTGTATAGGCAGCGGCAAAGCCCATATGAGCGGGCCTTAGGGGAGCAATACGCCGGATGGCCTATCCGCAGAATCAGGGTCTCTACGACAGCCGCAACGAGCATGACGCATGTGGCGTCGGATTTATCGCCAATATCCGTGGCGAGAAGTCCAACATGATCGTTCAGCGCGGGCTCGAGATTCTCCTCAAGATCGACCATCGCGGTGCGGTCGGCGCCGATCCGCTGCTGGGCGACGGTGCCGGTATATTGAT
Source organism: Pseudomonadota bacterium (assembly GCA_040387595.1). GTDB lineage: Bacteria > Pseudomonadota > Alphaproteobacteria > Sphingomonadales > Sphingomonadaceae > Rhizorhabdus. The sequence goes on along the minus strand of JAZKDN010000002.1, from coordinate 643,169 downwards.
CCAAATTCCCGACGCGCTGCTGCGCGCCTGGGCCGGCGGGATCGGCGTGACTCTGCCAGCCCCCGGCGACTACGGGGTCGCCATGTGCTTCCTGCCCCGCGACAACGCATCGCGCGACATGGCCGTCGGCAGTTTCGAGAAGTTCATCGCCAAGGAAGGTCAGACCCTGATCGGCTGGCGCGACGTGCCCGTCGACACCGCCGGCCTCGGCCAGGCCGTGCTCGACGAGATGCCCGTGATCCGCCAGGCGATCATCGCGCGCGGCGAGGATTGTCCCGATCAGGACGCGTTCGAGCGCAAGCTGCTCGTCATCCGCAAGCAGACCCAGAACCCGCTTGAGGCTCTGGCCAGGAAGCATGATCTACCGGGCCTGACCGATCTCTACATGCCATCCTTCTCCAGCCGTACGGTCGTCTACAAGGGCCTGTTGCTGGCGGGGCAGGTCGGCAGTTTCTACCGGGATCTCGGTGATCCGCTGACGACCTCGGCGCTCGCGCTCGTTCACCAGCGCTTCTCGACCAACACCTTCCCGAGCTGGAAGCTGGCCCACCCCTACCGCTTCATCGCCCATAACGGCGAGATCAACACGGTGCGCGGCAACGTCAACTGGATGAACGCGCGCCGCCGGACCATGGAGTCCGAGCTGCTGGGCGCAGATCTCGACAAGATCTGGCCGATCATCCCGCACGGCCAGTCGGACACCGCCTGCCTCGACAACGCGCTCGAACTGCTCCTCGCCGGCGGCTACTCGCTGGCGCACGCGGTGATGATGCTGATCCCCGAAGCCTGGGCCGGCAATCCGCTGATGAACCCGGCGCAGAAGGCCTTCTACGAATATCACGCCGCGCTGATGGAGCCGTGGGACGGCCCCGCCGCGGTCGCCTTCACCGACGGGCGCCAGATCGGCGCGACCCTCGACCGCAACGGCCTGCGCCCGGCCCGTTTCCTCGTCACCGACGACGACCATGTCATCATGGCATCGGAATCGGGCGTGCTGCCGGTCGCGGAAGAGAATATCGTCCGCAAATGGCGCCTCCAGCCCGGCAAGATGCTGCTCATCGACATGGAGCAGGGCCGGATCATCGAGGATGACGAGATCAAGGCCAGCCTCGCCAGTGCCGCACCCTATGCGAAGTGGCTCGAGGCGAACCAGTATAAGCTGAAGGATCTTGAGGCGCTCGCCGCCGACGACGCGACCACCATTCCCGCCCTGCCCAATGATCCGCAGGTCCATCTCGATCGCCAGCAGGCGTTCGGCTATTCGCAGGAGGATATCGCCCGCTTCCTCGAGCCGATGGCCCGCAACGGCGAGGATCCGATCGGATCGATGGGGACCGACACGCCGATCGCGGTTCTGTCCGCCCGGCCGCGCCTCCTTTACGATTATTTCAAACAGAACTTCGCCCAGGTCACCAATCCGCCGATCGACCCGATCCGTGAAGAACTGGTGATGTCGCTGGTGTCGATGATCGGCCCGCGTCCCAATCTGCTTGGCCGACAGGCCGGCACCCACAAGCGGTTGGAGGTCGATCAGCCGATCCTCACCAACCGCGACCTCGTCAGGATCCGTTCGGCCGAGGAGCAACTCGACGGCGCATTCCGCACCGAGACGATCGACATGACCTGGGATGCCGCCGCCGGTGCCGACGGCCTCGCCATGGCGCTCAAGGAGATGTGCTGGGCGGCGACCGACGCAGTGCTGGCCGACAAGAATATCCTGATCCTGTCCGATCGCGCCCAGAGCGCCGATCGCATCGCCATGCCGGCGCTGCTGGCCACTGCCGCGGTTCACCACCACCTCGTCAAACAGGGCCTGCGCATGCAGACCGGGCTTGTCGTCGAGACCGGCGAAGCGCGCGAAGTCCACCATTTCTGCGCGCTTGCGGGTTACGGCGCGGAGGCGATCAATCCCTATCTCGCCTTCGACACGCTGGAGGAGATCCGCATCCGCCAGGGGCTGCCGATCGGCCCCTATGAGGTGCAGAAGAACTATATCAAGGCGGTCGGAAAGGGCATCCTGAAGGTCATGTCCAAGATGGGCATCTCCACCTACCAGAGCTATTGCGGCGCGCAGATCTTCGATGCGATCGGGCTGTCGTCCGCCTTCATCGACAAATATTTCACCGGCACCGCGACCACGATCGAAGGGATCGACCTGGCCGAGGTCGCGGAGGAGACCGTCCGCCGCCACGCTGCCGCTTATGGCGACAACCCGATCTACCGCAACATGCTCGATGTCGGCGGGGTCTATGGCTACCGGATCCGCGGCGAAGAACATGCGTGGACGCCCGAGAGCGTCTCGGCGCTCCAGCATGCCGTCCGCGGCAACAGCAAGGACCGCTACGACGCCTTCGCCAGCCAGATCAACGAGCAGAACAGCCGCCTGCTGACGATCCGTGGCCTAATGAACCTGAAGAAGGCCGATCGCGCGATCAGCATCGACGAGGTCGAACCGGCGTCCGAGATCGTCAAGCGCTTTGCGACCGGCGCGATGAGCTTCGGTTCGATCTCCCGCGAGGCGCACACGACGCTGGCGATGGCGATGAACCGGATTGGTGGCCGTTCGAACACCGGCGAGGGTGGTGAGGAACCAGATCGCTTCAAGCCTCTGCCCAATGGAGACTCGATGCGCTCGGCGATCAAGCAGGTCGCCTCGGGCCGCTTCGGCGTCACCGCCGAATATCTGGTCAATGCCGACGACATCCAGATCAAGATGGCCCAGGGCGCCAAGCCCGGCGAAGGCGGCCAGCTGCCCGGCGACAAGGTCGACAAGAATATCGCCAAGGTGCGCCATTCGACCCCCGGCGTCGGCCTGATCTCGCCGCCGCCGCACCATGACATCTATTCGATCGAGGATCTGGCGCAGCTGATCCACGACCTGAAGAACGTCAACACCGGCGCGCGCATCTCGGTGAAGCTCGTGTCCGAAGTCGGCGTCGGCACGGTCGCCGCCGGCGTCTCCAAGGCGCGTGCCGATCATGTCACCATTTCGGGCTATGAGGGCGGCACCGGTGCTTCCCCCCTCACCTCGCTGACCCATGCCGGCAGTCCGTGGGAGATCGGCCTTGCCGAGACCCAGCAGACCTTGCTGCTCAACGGCCTGCGCAGCCGGATCGTCGTCCAGGTCGACGGCGGCATCCGGACCGGCCGCGACGTCGCGATTGGCGCGCTGCTGGGCGCCGACGAGTTCGGCTTCGCAACCGCACCGTTGATCGCCGCCGGCTGCATCATGATGCGCAAATGCCATCTGAACACCTGCCCGGTCGGCGTCGCGACCCAGGACCCGGTGCTCCGTGCGCGCTTCACCGGCCAGCCCGAGCACGTGATCAACTATTTCTTCTTCGTCGCCGAGGAGCTTCGCCAGATCATGGCGGACATGGGCTTCCGCACGATCAAGGAGATGGTCGGCCGGGTCGATCGGCTCGACATGCGGCACGCGCTCGATCACTGGAAGGCGCACGGCGTCGACCTGGGCCGCTTGCTCCACCAGGCAAAGCCGGCGATGGGCAATACGCTCCATCATTCCAGCTTCCAGGATCACGGCCTGGAGGCCGCACTCGACAACCACCTGATCGCCGCCGCTGCGTCCGCGCTCGACAACGGCGACGCCGTGGTCATCGAACGGCCGGTGTTCAACGTCAACCGCACCGTCGGCGCGATGCTGTCGGGCGAGGTGGCGAAACGCTACGGCCATGCCGGCCTGCCCGAAAACAGCATCACCGTGCGCCTGACCGGCGTCGCGGGTCAGAGCTTCGGCGCGTTCCTTGCGCATGGCGTGACGCTTGAGCTGACCGGCGACGGTAACGATTATGTCGGCAAGGGCCTTTCGGGCGGCCGCGTGATTGTCCGCCAACCCGGCCATGTGAACCGCAATCCGCTGGAAAACATCATCGTCGGCAACACCGTTCTTTATGGTGCAGTTGCGGGTGAGGCCTATTTCCAGGGCGTCGCCGGCGAGCGCTTCGCGGTCCGCAATTCGGGCGCGGTTGCGGTCGTCGAAGGCACGGGCGACCATGGCTGCGAATATATGACCGGCGGTGTCGTCGCGGTGCTGGGCAAGACCGGCCGTAACTTCGCGGCCGGCATGTCGGGCGGCATCGCTTATGTCCATGACGAGGACGGGCTTTTCCGCGAACGTTGCAACCTGGCGATGGTCGATGTCGAGCCGATCGCCACGGGGACCGACGAAGACGAGGGTGCCGGCCGGCCGCAGCAACGGGCCGCGAGTGTCGACGATTATGGTATGGGCGACATGCTCCGCCATGATGCGGACAGGCTGCGCATCCTGCTCGAACGACACCACCTCCACACCGGCAGCGCCCAGGCACGCGCGTTGCTCGACGACTGGCAGACCACCCTCACCCGCTTCGTGAAGGTGATGCCACGCGACTATCGCCGCGCGCTGCAGCAGTTGGAGGCCGAGCGCCTCGCCGCCGCCAGCGTCGCCGCGGAATGATCGAAGGATAGACGATGGGCAAGGCTACCGGATTTCTCGAAATCGAGCGCAAGGATCGCGGCTATGTGAAGCCCGCCGATCGCCTGAAGAACTGGAACGAGTTCGTCGTTCCGCTCGACGCGAAGGACCTGCGCGATCAGGCCGCGCGCTGCATGAACTGCGGCATTCCCTTCTGCCATAACGGCTGTCCGGTGAACAACATCATCCCGGACTGGAACCATCTCGTCTACGAATCGGATTGGAAGAACGCGCTCGAAGTTCTTCATTCGACAAACAATTTTCCGGAGTTCACCGGCCGCGTCTGCCCCGCCCCGTGCGAGGCCGCCTGCACGCTGAACATCGAGGACAGCCCCGTCACCATCAAGTCGATCGAATGCGCGATCGTCGACAAGGGATGGGAAGAAGGCTGGATCGTGCCGCAGCCTGCTGCCCGCCGTACCGGCAAGTCGGTTGCGGTGGTGGGGTCGGGACCAGCGGGCCTCGCCTGTGCCCAGCAGCTCGCCCGTGCCGGCCACAGCGTCACCCTGTTCGAAAAGAACGACCGGATGGGCGGCCTGCTGCGTTATGGCATTCCCGACTTCAAGATGGAAAAAAATCTCATCAACCGGCGGCTGGTCCAGCTGGAAGCCGAAGGCGTGACCTTGCGGACCTCCACCGAGGTTGGCGTCCAGGTTTCGCTGGAGTCGCTCAAGGACAATTTCGATGCGGTCGTGCTGTCCGGTGGTGCCGAAAGGCCGCGGCCATTGGATATCCCGGGCGCCGAACTGTCGGGCGTCCGCTATGCGATGGAATTCCTGACCCAGCAGAACAAGCGCGTTGCCGGCGACGACGAACTGCGCGCCGCGCCGCGCGGATCGCTGACTGCGACTGGCAAGCATGTCGTCGTGATCGGCGGCGGCGACACCGGGTCCGACTGTGTCGGCACCTCGAACCGTCAGGGTGCAGCATCGGTCACCCAGCTCGAGATCATGCCCAGGCCGCCGGAACGGGAGGCCAAGGCGCTGTCCTGGCCGAACTGGCCGCTGAAACTGCGCACCTCGTCGAGCCATGACGAAGGCTGCGAACGCGATTGGGCCGTCGTTACCAGGCGCGCAATCGGCTCCAACGGTCAACTCACCGCGCTGGAGTGCGTGCGGGTCGAGTGGGTCGACGGCAAGATGCAGGACGTGGCGGGCAGCGAGTTCACCCTCAAGGCCGATCTGGTCCTGCTGGCGATGGGATTCGTCGGTCCGAACACGTCCGGTCTGATCGAGCAGGCCGGGGTTGCGCTCGATCCGCGAGGCAATGTGAAGGCCGATACCAGCGCTTATGTCACCAGCCAGGACGGCATCTTCGCCTGTGGCGACATGCGGCGGGGCCAGAGCCTGATCGTCTGGGCGATCCGCGAAGGGCGCCAATGCGCCCGCGCGGTGGACCTGCACCTGATGGGCGCCACCGACCTGCCAAGCTGATCCGGAGCGGGCATCGCCCCGCCTCCGCTCTCCTTCGCAAGAACCCCCGCGCGTTGTGCACCGCTGCGGACATCGACAGCTGATGCGGTCGATGGGACGATGCCGCGCGCCATCGCTTGTTGAACTGCACATTGGCGGTTTTCGGCGATGAAAGGCATCCCGATCCGTTTGCCGGCGGCCGCCTATTTTCCATATCAGTGAACAGTGTAGTCACCGAAGCCCGCTTAATCCGCCCGTCGGCTGCGGTATCGTTGCGTGAAAGCGGGCTTCGACCGGTCCGCCAAGAGTCGAAAAGACTCGATGATGATGTGGAGGGGAAAAAATGAAACATTGCACGAAGTCCGTCTTGGCGGCCGCGTTCCTGACCTCGGCGCTCAGCCCGCTGCCGGCATTGGCGCAGACCGGCGCGCCGCAGGATACCGCTGCGACCATCAGCGACAGCGATATCGTCGTGACTGCGCAGCGCCGCGAACAGCGTCTCGTCGACGTCCCGATCTCGGTTTCGGCCGTGAGCGAAGCGACCCTCGACCGTGCTCAGGTCCGCAACGTGGCCGATATCGCCACGGTCGTTCCCAACATCCAGATCAATCAGACCATCGGCAACACCTTCGGCCCGCTGATCACGATCCGCGGCCTCTCGCCGGCCGCCGACACCAGCCTCGCCCGCGATCAGCCGGTCGGCCTCTACATCGACGGCGTGCCGATCGGTAAGTCGACCGGCGCCGCCTTCGATCTCGTCGATCTCGAGCGGGTCGAAGTGCTGCGCGGTCCGCAAGGCACGCTCTACGGCAAGAACACGATCGGCGGCGCGGTCAATCTGATCTCGCGCAAGCCCACCGGCGAGTTCGGTGGGCAGATGATGCTCAACGGTGGTAGCTACGGCCAATATATCGGCCGCATCGCGGTCGATCTGCCCGAGGTCGCCGGCTTCAGCGTCAAGCTCGGCGTCGTGACCAAGCAGAATGATGGCTATTATCGCAACCGCACGACCGGCCAGAATTTCGGCCAGCAGGATATGTGGGCTGGTCGCGCCGACGTGCTGTGGCAGCCGGTCGACGGCTTCAGCGCCCGCTACAATTACGACATCACCGACAGCGTCGGCACGCCATCGATCCTGGCGGTAACCGCGCCTGGATCGACACCGTTCGCCAACACGCTGATCGCGCCGTTCATCGTTACCGAGCGCACCCGCACCATCGGCGCGCAAAGCGCACTGCGCAGCGACTTCCGCACGACGGGCCATGCGCTGACGCTGGAGTGGCAACCGGGCCTGGGCGACCTGACGCTCAAATCGATCACGGCGCGCCGCACCGCCTACACCAATTCGGCCAGCGATTTCGACGGCACGCCGGTCGATCTGCTGCGCATCGTTCTGGTCAACGACTATAAGCAGGTGACCCAGGAATTTCAGGCGATCGGCACGGTCGGCGACTTCAAATATACGGTCGGCGCCTTCTATCTCGATGACGATTACGACGTGTTCAACCCGCGCTGGAACTTCCAGCTTGGGGGCAACGCCTTCGACGTCAGCGAGCGGTCCGGCGGGTCGACATCCTATGCCGGCTACGGCCAGCTCGCCTGGAGCCCGCAGAGCCTCGACGAGAAGCTGACCGTCTCGGTCGGCGGTCGCTACACCCGCGAGAAGAGGCGCGCGAAAGAGCTGCTCCTGTCGAACTCGGTCTATCGCACTACGCCAGCCTCGGCGACGTCGGGCGTGTTCGCGCGAAATCCGGACGGCACCCCGATCACGCAGAGCGGCCAGCCGGCCTCCGGTGCGCGGCCGGGCGCGGGCGGTATCGGCCCCAGCGACCTGATTCCGCTGGAAGCCGGAGGCGTCTGGAAGCGCTTCAACCCCGAGTTCAACGTCCTGTACAAGTTCGCGCCGGAATTCTCGGTCTACGGCCGCGTCGCGACGGGCTTCAAGAGCGGCGGCATCAACGACACCGCGGCGACCAACACGGCCTTCCTGACGCCGTACAATCCGGAAAAGCTGACCTCGTTCGAAGGCGGCATCAAGTTCGCGGGCTTCGACCAGCGGCTCCGCATGAACCTCGCGGTCTATCATTCGATCTACAAGGACTTCCAGGCGGGCGTATTCGTGCCCGCACTGGTCACGACCAACATCATCAACGCGGGCGAAGCGAAGTTCACCGGCGTCGAACTCGAAGGGTTGATCCGCCCGGTCAGCAACTTCACGGTCAACTTCGGCGGCGGCTATATCGACGCCCGCTATACCGATTTCGTCCTTCCCGATGGCACCAACGTCACCAAAGCCTATGTCGTGCCGCTGGTGCCGAAGTGGAACTACCAGATCGGCGCGCTCCATCGCCTCGATGTCGGGTTCGCTACGCTCGAGACGAACCTCAACTACAGCTGGCGCGGCAGCCAGTGGACCCGGATCACCGCCGATCCCGTCTCGAAGCTGCCCGGCTACGGCCTGCTCGACGGCCGGATCGCATTGACCGGGATCAAGCTTGGCAATGGCAGCACGCTGGATATCGCCGCCTGGGCACGGAACCTGACCGACAAGAAATATCTCGCCAACGCGATCAACCTGACGGTGCTGACGCTCAGCCAGTTCGGCGATCCACGTACCTTTGGCGGCGAAATCCGCGTTCGCTTCTAACTCTAAACCCGATCCTCGAAGATGACCCAACTGGACCCATCGCGCGCCACCTCCCGGTCGCGGTGGGTCTTTCCTTTCCTGGGAGCGGTCACCTTTCTCACCGCGATCGGCAATGTCGGGCTGGTCTCGATCATGCCCGGCATCGGCCGGCTGCTCCAGATCCCCGATTATCTGGTCGCCAGCATCTTCTCGCTGTCGGCGCTGACATGGGCGATCAGCTCGCCGTTCTGGGTCCGGCATGTTAACCGGCGGGGACCAAACCTCTTCATCCGCGCGGGTCTCGGCGGCTTCATCCTGTCGATGGGCGGCTGTGCCTTGTCGGTCGAGCTCGGGCTGCTTGGCTGGCTCGCACCGGTGATGACCTTCCTGCTCTTCTTCACCCTGCGTTCGGTCTACGGCCTTTTCGGCTCGGCGGCGGCGACCGCGACCCAGTCGCTGATCGCCCTCAGCACCGACGGCACCCAGCGGACCCGGACGCTGACCACCCTGGCCGGCGCGCTCAGTCTCGGCACCATCGTCGGCCCGGCGATCGCGCCCCTGATGATCGTTGCCCCGGTCGGTCCGATCGGTCCGATGGTCGGCTTCGCGATCATCGGCGTCGTGACATTGCTGGCGAGCTACGTCGTGCTGCCCGCCCATCCGGCCCCGAGCGCGGCGACCGTGCAGAGCACCCGCCATGTCTCGCTCGCGCAGGTCTGGCGCGAACCCGGCATCGGCAGCCACCTGACATTCGGACTGGTGCTCTGCTCCGCACAGGCAATCAATCTTTACACGATCGGCTTCGTCATCATCGACCGGACGCCGGGCGGCCCGCTGGAAGCCCAGGCGATGATAGGCCTGACGATGACGATGGGCGCGGTGGCGGCGCTCGTCGCGCAATGGGGGATCGTCCGCTATCTGTCCCCCAGTCCCGGGCGTATGATGCGCGTAGGGGCGGTGTGCGCATTGCTCGGCAACCTGATCGCCGTCTCCAGTGCAGCCGAGGCCGCCGCCGTCGCCGGCTTCGTTATTTGCAGCTTCGGCTACGGTCTTGCCCGCCCCGGCTTCAGCGCCGCCGCGTCTCTCGGCGGCCTGAACGAGCACCAGATCGCGATTGCCTCGGCGGTGTCGTTGATCGCCGGGGCCTCGATCACCCTGCCCCCCATCGTCGCATCGGCAGCCTATCAGCTCTGGCTCCCCGCCCCCTTCGCCATCGCGGCCGCCCTGTGCGCCGGTCTGCTCGTGCGAGGCCTGTTGCGTGACCGTCATCCGGCCATTGTCCATGACAAGCGATAAAGCGTTGCCGCCGGACCGCTTTTTCAGCCGGGCGAAAGATCGCATTCCTCATCGGCAATATACCGGAAGCGGCGCTCGATGCGCTTGAGCCGCCCGGTGATAAAGGAAACTCATCCGGAGATGGATATGGACCGCTATCTCGTCGTTTCGTCCGATGGTCATGTCGGACTGCCCCCCGAGCGCTATCGGGGCTATCTCGAAGCGAAATATCATTCGAAGTTCGACGAGGTCATCCAGCAGGAGATCGCAGCGCGCGAGGAGCATGAAAAGCGCTTCCTGATCGACGACTTCAACACCAAGTGGCGTGCCAAGGTCGGCGACGGCCTCGAGGGCGCCTGGGACGGCACGATCCGCACCCGCGTCCTCGACCAGGATGGCGTCACCGCCGAAGTGCTGTTTCCCGACGGCATCACCGAGCGCAACGCACCCCCTTTCGGCGCCGATATCGGCCTGCGCCCCTCGGCCGCCAATGCCGAGCTGCAATGGGCGGGCGCCCGCGCCCATAACCGTTGGCTCGCCGAGTTCTGTCAGGACGATCCGCACCGCCGCCTTGGCCTCGCGGTAATTCCGGCGCTCTACGACATCGACGAGACGATGAAGGAGATTCTCTGGGCCAAGGAACAGGGCCTCAAGGGCGTCTTCTTCCCCGCGCTCACCGATGGCTACGACATGTACAACCACACCAAATATCACAAGGTGTGGGCGATGCTGCAGGAGATGCGCATGCCGCTGCATTTCCATTCGGGTGCGTCGCCGGGATATGACACCACCCAGCCGGGCTGGATCGGCACCTATCTGTGCGAATTCGCCTTCTGGATGACCCGCCCGCTGTGGGGCCTGACCTTCGGCGGGGTGTTCGAGGAATATCCCGAGCTCAAGGTCTGCTTCACCGAGGCCGGCGGCGAATTCTGGTTTCCCTGGATCATGCAGCTGATGGATATCCGCGCCTCGGCCAAGCACACCAGCGGCAAGCTCGGCGACTATTATGCCAATATGAGCATGAAGCCGAGCGAGTATTTCGCCCGCAACGTGTGGGTCGGCTGCTCCGCCTTGCCCGACGAGGAAACGACCCAGGCCTATTACGACATCGGCGTCGACCGCATCCTGTGGGGCACCGATTACCCGCACCCCGAAGGCACCTGGCCGAGCACGCTGGAGAAGATGACGATCAGCCTCGGCGGCCTGCCCGACGACGATATTCAGGCAATGCTGGGCACCAACGCGCTTAGCGTCTACGATGTCGACGTCGATGCGATGTGGGCGATCGCGAAAAAGATCGGGCCTCGCCGCGAACTGTTCCTGAAGCAGGCGGCCGAATAAAGGCGTCGATCCCGATTGATCTCGTCCGAACGAGCGTTAGCATTACCGTGTTCGGAGGGGACGCATGTCTAGCAGTTGGCGTGGTATCGAAGAGTTCCTCGCCGTCGTCGAGCATGGCAGCTTCACGGCGGCCGGCGAGGAACTCGGCGTGTCGAAATCCTATGTCAGCAAGACGGTGCATGAGCTGGAGGAGCGGCTCGGCGTCCAGCTGCTCATCCGCACCACCCGTCGCCTGTCGCTGACCAGCGCCGGCCAGAGCTTCCAGCAGGAATGTGCCGAACTCCAGAAGCGGCTTTCCGATCTGGAGAAGGAAGTCGGCCGCTACAGCACCGATCCGGTCGGGCGGCTGCGGATCGGCCTCAGCGATATCTTCGGATCCGACTATATGTCGGGCGTGCTGGCAGACTTCAGCCAGATTCATCCCGCGATCAATATCGAAGCGATCGCTTATCTCAACGAAAGCGATATCAGCCAGGAACAGTTCGACATCGTCATCCGCTACGGCGCACTGCCCGATTCAAACCTGCGCGCGCGCAAATTCGGCTATCTGTCCTACTGCCTGTGCGCCTCGCCCGATTATGTCGCCAAACATGGCTGGCCGCTCAAGCCCGCCGATCTCACCGACCATCTCTGCCTGACCGACCGGAGCTGTTCGATGGACTTCAACGGCCCGGTCAATGTGAAGGTCGCGCCGCGCTGGATCAGCAATAGCGGCATTTCGCTGCGCAGCGCCGTGCGCAAGGGGCTCGGCATCGCCTCCCTGCCCGTCAGCGTCATCGGTCCGGATCTGCTCGCCGGACGGATCGTCGCTCTGGAAGAGGAATGGTCCTTCCACGACAAGCCGTGCTGGGCTGTCTATTCCCCCGGCATCATGTCGGCCGCGACCCGTGCTTTCATCGACCATCTCGTCCGCCGCTTCGCCCGCACCAAGGTGCGGCCTTCGATGGCGTCGCAGATCGGATCGCGCTGATCTCATCTCCCTTTCAGAGCCTCCAGCCCCTCTGGAGAGTGATCGCCGCCATTCCCCAATTGTCCTTCTCCGCGCACAAAGCGTACACGAAAAGGGACTTACCCCCGGCAAAGATCAATCTAAGCTCCGGTCGAAAGAGGCGCCAAGCCCAATAGACGTGCCAGGAGAAAGACCGTGCCCAAAGTCGAGCGTTTTCCCATGCCCATCCCCTTCGGGTGGTTTGGCGTCGGCTATGCTTCGGAACTTGCCCCGGGCGACTTGCGGCCTGTTCATTATTTCGGACGGGACCTCGTCCTCTTCCGCAACGAGGACGGCGTGGCCGGCCTGCTCGACGCCTATTGCCCCCACCTCGGTGCGCATCTCGGCCATGGCGGCGTCGTCGAAGGCGACAGCATCCGCTGCCCCTTCCACGCCTGGGCCTTTCGCCCCGACGGCTTCTGCAGCTCGATCCCCTACGCCCGGGCCTTCCCGCCGCGCGCCAAGCGCGAGCCGCTGACCCAGGCCTATCCTGTGGTCGAGAAGGCGGGCGTCATCTGGGCCTGGTACCACCCGGACAATGCCGAACCGAGCTTCGACGTGCTCGACTATCCCGAGTTCACCGATCCTGCCATGGCCGAGCCGGTGAAGCGCGAGTGGCGCTTCGCCAGCAACCCGCAGGAAATCGCCGAAAATGGGGTCGATGTCGCCCACTTCGCCTATGTCCATTCGATGGACGCGGTGCCGGAGGGAGAGACTCATTATGACGGCGTCCGCCGCCATAGCGCCGCTTACGGCCATCGCACGATCGACCAGCCTTCGGGCGAGCGCCAGCAGTTCGCCTATTCGGTCGAGACCGTCCAGAACGGCGCCGGACAGAAGTTCACCCGCCTCAAGGGTGTCGTAGAATTGTCGCTGCTGGTGATCGCGACGCCGGTCGAGGCTGACGATGTCGAGCTGCGCTTCTGCTTCACCTATCCGAAGGTCGAGCCGGGCTCACCGCAGGACAAGGCCGTCCAGCAAGCGATCGCCAACACCTGCGGGCAGACGGGGGTCGAAGGCGACATCCCGATCTGGGCGCACAAGATCCACCGCGTCCGACCCTATTTGTGCGACGGCGACGGCCCGATCCTGCGGTTCCGGAGCTATTTCGAGCAATTCTATTCCGACGGGCCCGAGGGCAAGCGGCTGGTCGAAGCGGCCGAGTAGAGCCGCGCGGCCCCGTGGGGCAACACTACCATCGTCCATCATAAGCGCCGGCGGCGCCAATGGGAGAGTGCATGATGTCGAAACTCCGTTATGTCCAGGGTGCCAACGAGACCCGCAAGGCGGGCATGTTGCGCAATTCGGTCCACGGGATCCGGGCAACCTACGAGACCGATCCGGAAGTGATCGCAGCCCTGCTGCCCCGCCCGCTCGAAGCGATCGAACGGCCCGAGATCTGGCTGCAGATGGTCCATGTCGCTATGCATGTGACCGACACCGACACGGTCGAGATCGGTGCGCTCACTGTCGGCGTCAACTGCACCTACAAGGGCGCGCCGGGGGCCTATTGCTTCCACATGGCGATGGAGGGTGAGAGCGTCGTCACCTCGGGCCGCGAGCGCTTCGGAGAGCCCAAGAAGATCGCCGAGACCAGCTTCACTCGGAACGGCGACCATTTGCGCGCAACCTGCTCGCGCCATGGCATCACCTATTTCGAGATCGAGGGCACGATCGGCGAAAAGCTGGACGCGCCGCTGACATTCGAAGAGCATCTCTTCTGCTACAAGGGCATGCCGGCGATCGACCGCCCCGGCGAGTTCGACGGCGACGTCTTCCTCACCCGCCTCAACTGGCAGCGCAATTACAGCGAGCGCCGCGCCATGAAGGGCACGATCCAGCTCCGCGAGTCGGCTTATGACCCGCTCGTCGATATTCCCGTCCGCCGCATCACCGACATGCAATATGTCGAGGGGGGCACCGCGACCGGCGGCATCATCCTCGATACGGTTCCCGGCGAGTGGATCGCGCCGCATTGGGTCGGCCGCAATGACGACCCGCGCAATGTCGGGCTCGACATCGGTCAGCGGAAAGCCGCCTGATGCAGGACTTCAAGGGGAAGGTGGCGGTCGTCACCGGCGGGGCGAGCGGCGTCGGCAAATGCCTGTGCGCCGATCTCGCCCGCGCCGGGGCGCATGTGGTGATCGCCGACATCGATCCCGCCCGGCTGGAAAGCGTCCGGGCGGAGATCGATACGCTGGGCGACGGGCGTACGCTCGCCGTCATTTGCGACGTGACCAAGGAACAGTCGGTCCGCGACGCCGCCGACAGGATCTTCGACGCCTTCGGGACGGTCCATCTGCTTTTCAACAATGCCGGGGTCGGCCTCGGCGAAGCGCAGCGCAAGATCTGGGACCTACCGCTCAGCGACTGGCGCTGGGGGATCGACGTCAACGTCCTCGGAGTCGTCCACGGGATCAAGGCGTTCGTGCCCCGCATGATCGAGCGCGGCGAGGAAGGTGTGGTGATCAACACATCGTCGACCAATGGCGGCCTGCGCTCGCTGCCCAACACGCCGATCTATGCGGCGACCAAGGCGGCGGTCACCAGCATCTCCGAAGTGCTGCACCAGCAGTTGCTGCGCGAGGGCGGCAAGCTGCGCGCCGCGGTGCTCTTTCCGGGGCCGCATACGGTCAACACCGGCATCCTGGCGTCGGGCGAGGTGCGCCCGGCCGATTATGTCGAAAATCCCGACCAGAAGAAGGTCGCTTATCGGACGATGGAGGATCTTCTTCGCACCACTGGGCTCAAGCTCAAGCTGACCGAGCCCGATGAAGTCTCGGCCTTCGCGCTCGACGGAGTCAGGGCGGAACGCTTCTGGCTGTTGCCAGAAAGCAGCGACAACGACGCTCTGATCGCGGCGCGGACCGACCAGATCCTTGCCCGCCAGGATCCGCCATCGGCATGGTGACATCCTACAGCGCCGCCGTCGCCGAACCCGCCCGATCGACCGGCGGCTATCGCTGGCTGGTCGTCGTCGTCCTCTTCGTCGGCTATGCGTTCAGCGCGATCGATGCGCGCGTATTGACCCTGATGGTCGGCCCGATCCAGCGTGACCTCGGTCTCTCCGATTTCGAGATCAGCCTGCTGCAGGGCTTCGCCTTCTCGATCCTCTACAGCATCGCCGCTCTGCCGATCGGCCGCTATGTCGACCGGACCGGTCGTCGCTCGCTGTTGATCATCTGGGGCATCCTGTTCTGGTCGCTGATGACGGCCGCCTGCGGCTTCGCGTCGAGCTTCGCCGGGCTGTTCCTGGCGCGCGTCGGCGTGGGCGTTGGGGAGGCGACGCTCAGCCCCACCGCCTATTCGCTGATCAGCGACTTCTTCGAGCGCAAGCGCCGTGCTCTGGCGATCAGCCTCTACGCCATCGGCTATCCGATCGGTGGCGGCCTCGCGCTGCTGATCGGCGGCTGGCTGCTCACCCGCTTCACCGCGACGGGCGGCATCACCCTGCCCGTGCTCGGCAGCTTCACACCATGGCAGGGCGTATTCCTGTGCGTCGCGGCGCCGGGCATCGCCATCGCGGCGCTGATGCTCGTGATCCGCGAACCCGAACGGCACGAGGTCGCCAAGGACCTGTCGCGCCATAACAGCCTGCGCGAGGCCTTTACCTATGTTTCCGAGCGCTGGGTGCTGTTCGGCTCGCTGATAGGCTCGCTGGGCCTGATAGCGCTACTCGCCATCGGCACCACCTTGTGGTTCCCGACCTTCCTCATCCGCACCTATGGGATGACCCCGGCGGAAGTCGGCCTCAGCTATGGGATGGTGATGCTCGTCTGCGGGACGATCGGTACGCTTACGGGCGGATGGCTGTCTGGCAGACTGATGCAGAAGGGAAGCGCCGATGCGAACATGCGCATCGTCCTCTACGCGACCCTATTGAAGGGCCTGCCGCTGGTCGCGGCGCCCCTGATGCCCAGCGCCTTTCTCTCGCTGACCCTGATGGCGGTAGGCACCCTGATCGGCCAGGCATCGCAGGGCGTCATGCTGTCGGCGATCCAGGACGTCACGCCCAACCAATTGCGCGGCCAGGTGACGGCGATCGCGCTGCTCTTCGTCAACCTGCTTGGCATGGGCCTCGGCGCGACCGTCATCGCGGCGATCACCGACTTCGGCTTCGGCGACCAGTCGGCGTTGCGCTATTCGATCGCGATCACCGGCGCGGTCACCTTGCCGCTGATCACGGTGCTGATCGTCATCGCGCTGCCCCACTATCGGAAAGAGGTGGCGAGGCTCGCCGGGTAAGCAGACAAACTTCCGGGCGAGACTTGCCCTCGCCCGCCCAGGCCCTATCTTGGCACGGCGGGACCGGGCCCCTCTGGCGATCGAAGGATCGTGATGTCGGACCGCATCGAGCATGCTCGGTCCCGGGGTCCATCTTCCTCGGGCGGAGCACCTGTCGAGGGAGATTTGACGATGTCCATGAACTGTCCCGTCTGCGCCGTTCCGCTGACGATGAGCAACCGCCAGAATGTCGAGATCGACTATTGCCCGCAGTGCCGGGGCGTCTGGCTCGACCGCGGGGAGCTCGACAAGATCATCGAGCGTTCCGCCGCCGATCTGGCGCCGGCAGCTCCGCCACCACCGCAGGCCTATGCGCCACCGCGCAGCCAGGACTATGCGCAGCCACCACAGCACCAGCAACACGGGCATTATAACGACCGCTATAAAAATAAGCGGAAGAAGAGTTTCCTAGAGGAGCTGTTTGACTAGGCGCCCACGCCATTCCGGCGGGGCCGGAATATCGGGATCAATGAGCTTACCATGAAGAAGGGCGCCGGATCATTCCGACGCCCTTTCTCTTGTCCTTACGCTGCCGCCTTGGCGCGGCTGGCGCGCTTGCGATCATGCGGATCGAGGTAGCGCTTGCGCAGCCGGATCGACTTCGGCGTGACTTCGACCTGCTCGTCGTCGTCGATATAGGCGATCGCCTGCTCCAGCGTCATGCGCTTCGGCGGGGTCAGGCGGATCGCGTCGTCCTTGCCGCCCGAGGCGCGGAAGTTGGTGAGCTGCTTCGCCTTCATCGGATTGACTTCGAGATCGTCGGTCTTGGCGTTTTCGCCGATGACCATGCCCTCATAAAGGGCCTCGCCATGCGCGACGAACAGGATGCCGCGCTCTTCGAGCGGGCCAAGCGCATAGCTGTTCGCTTCGCCGGCACCGTTCGAGATCAGCACGCCATTCTTGCGGCCCTCGATATTGCCCTTGTGGGGGCCGTATTTCTCGAACAGCCGGTTCATGATGCCGGTGCCGCGGGTGTCCGAAAGGAACTCGCCATGATAGCCGATCAGGCCGCGCGACGGCGCCGAGAAGGTGATGCGAGTCTTGCCGCCACCCGACGGACGCATGTCGACCAGCTCGGCCTTGCGGATCGCCATCTTCTCGACGACCGTGCCCGAATATTCGTCGTCGACGTCGATGACGACGGTCTCGTAAGGCTCTTCCTTGCCGCCCTGCTCATTCTCGCGGAACAGCACGCGCGGACGGCTGATGCCCAGCTCGAAGCCTTCGCGGCGCATCGTCTCGATCAGCACGCCGAGCTGGAGCTCGCCGCGGCCGGCGACGTCGAAGGCGTCCTTGCCCGAGCTCTCGGTCACCTTGATCGCGACGTTCGATTCGGCTTCGCGGAACAGCCGGTCGCGGATCATGCGGCTGGTCACCTTGGTGCCCTCGCGGCCCGCCATCGGGCTGTCGTTCACCGCAAAGGTCATCGACAGCGTCGGCGGATCGATCGGCTGGGCGTGCAGGGGCTCGCTGACGCTGGGGTCGGCGATGGTGTTGGCGACGGTCGCAACGGTCAGGCCGGCGATCGAGATGATGTCGCCCGCATTGGCTTCGTCCACGGGGACGCGCTCGAGGCCGCGGAACGCCATGATCTTCGACGCACGGCCGGTCTCGACGATCTTGCCGTCGGGATCGAGCGCGTGGATCGGCATGTTGGTCTTGACCGAACCCGAGAAGACCAGGCCGGTCAGGATGCGGCCGAGGAAATTGTCGCGGTCGAGCAGCGTGACCAGGAACTTGAACGGACCATCAGGATCGGCCGATGGCGGCGGAACATGATCGACGATCTTCTGGAACAACGGATTGAGCGTGCCCGAGCGCGCCATCGCATCGTCATTGGCATAGCCGTTGCGGCCGCTGGCGAACAGAACCGGGAAATCTAGCTGCTCGTCGGTCGCTTCGAGCGACACGAAGAGGTCGAACACCTCGTCGAGCACTTCCTGGGTACGCTCGTCGGGACGGTCGATCTTATTGACGACGACGATCGGACGCAGGCCCAGCGCCAGCGCCTTGCCGGTCACGAATTTGGTCTGCGGCATCGCGCCTTCGGACGAATCGACCAGCAGGATCACGCCGTCGACCATCGACAGGATGCGCTCCACTTCGCCGCCGAAATCGGCGTGGCCGGGCGTGTCGACGATGTTGATGCGGGTGCCTTCCCACTCAACCGAGGTGCACTTCGCGAGGATCGTGATTCCCCGCTCCTTCTCGAGGTCGTTCGAGTCCATTGCCCGTTCTTCGACGCGCTGATTGTCGCGGAAAGTGCCCGACTGGCGGAAAAGCTGGTCGACGAGCGTGGTCTTGCCGTGATCGACGTGCGCGATGATGGCCACGTTGCGGAGGCTCATGGTCTCAAAGATCCTGAACTGGAGGAATTTGGCGGGCGCATAGCGGAAATGGCGCGATGCAACAAGGGTAGCGTGTCGAACATTTCCGCCAAAGTCGCCGGACCGCCGCATGCGGGCAATGAAGTCGGCGATCTTCCGGCCTGAAAAAAAAGGGCCAGTTCCGGAGAACCAGCCCATAAGTCATTAGGAGAGGATGCCTGAAAGGCCCGTCCCTTTTGCGGCGCGGTGGTCGATTCGACAAATGCTGTTACGGCAATGACGATTGCATTTTATGCAATCGTTGCATTTTACGAATGCGGACAATGACCGGATCATGGAAATGACCGTATCGCTTGAATAATGCACCCCGTACGGCCATCTTCGCTCAACCAATTCTTAGGAGACGCAGGGGCATGGCCACCACGACGACGACCGAGGAACCTGATCTGGTGCTGCACGCGCCGGCTCCGGTGAAGGTGCTCGCCCCGGAAAAGGCCGCCGGCCTCGTGCCGCTCAGCGACGATCAGCGCACCAAGCTCGACGAGAAGGTCGATGGCTTCATCTCCGAATTGGTGGCGCAGGACGTCAACAGCCCCGAATTCGGCAAGCGGGTCGATTCGATCAGCAATATGGGGCGCAAGGAAATCGCCGAGGCTGCTGGTCAGTCGAATCGCTTCCTCGATCGTCCGGTCCGCGCGATGGATGCCGATACCGGCGTCGGCGCCGACCTGGCCGTGCTCCGCCGCACCATCGAGGATCTCGATCCAGGCTCGAAGGGCGATCTCTTCACGCGCAAGAAGCTGTTCGGGATCATCCCGTTCGGCAGCAAGATGCGAGACTATTTCGACAGCTACAAATCGGCACAGAGCCACATCGCCTCGATTTTGCGTAGCCTGGCCTCGGGCAAGGATGAACTGATCAAGGACAATGCCGCGATCGATGTCGAGCGGCAGAATCTCTGGGCGGCGATGGGCCGGCTCGAACAGATGATCCATCTGTCGAAGACGCTCGACGACGGGTTGGAGGCCAAGGCGCTCGAACTCGACAGCAGCGAACCGGAAAAGGCGAAGGCCATCCGCGAAACCGCGCTGTTCTACATTCGCCAGCGGAGTCAAGATCTGCTGACCCAGATGGCTGTCACGGTGCAGGGCTATCTTGCGCTCGACCTGGTCAAAAAGAACAATATCGAGCTTGTGAAAGGCGTCGACCGCGCCTCGACCACCACGGTTTCCGCACTGCGGACGGCAGTGACCGTCGCGCAAGCGCTGAACAACCAGAAGCTCGTCCTCGAACAGATCACTGCGCTCAACACGACGACCGCGAACATGATCGATTCAACGGGGCTGATGCTCAAGAACCAGACCGGAGAGATCCACAAGCAGGCCGCCTCGTCGACCATCCCGGTCGAAACGCTGCAGCGCGCCTTCCAGAATATCTACGACACGATGGACACGATCGATCGTTTCAAGATCGAAGCATTGTCGTCGATGAAGCAGACCGTCACGACGCTGACCAGCGAGGTCGAGAAGTCGAAGGGCTATATCGCCCGGGCCGAGGGCGCCAACCAGGCGCAAACCGAGCCGTTCAGGGCGCTGGAGTAACACCTCGCATGGTCGACAGCCGCGCCACGATGGACCGCGCCGAAGAGGTGCTCGAACGCATTCGTTCGAAGACGAGCCCGCGTGCGATCAAGGCGCATCGCAGGCGCGTGGTCGGGTTCTTCCGGCGGCTCAAATATGCCTTCTTCGCGGTGCTCGCGGTCGCACTGGCGGGGGGGCTTATCGGCAGCTTCATCGTTCCGCTCGGCATCTGGGGCTTCTTCCTGATGCTGGTGGCTATGGCGATCGTCTTCTTCGGGATCATGGGATGGCCCCAAGCTGCCGAGCCGACCCCGCAGCAGATGGCGAAGAGCGACTTGCCCCTCCTCCCCTTGCAGACCGAGCGCTGGCTGGAAGCGCAGCGCCCCGCCCTGCCCGCGCCGGCACAACGCCTGGCGGACGAGATCGGCATCAAGCTGGAGACGCTGGCTCCCCATCTCGCCGAGATCGACCCGCGCGAGCCCGCGGCCTACGAGTTCCGCAAGCTCATGGCGGAGGAACTGCCCGAGCTGGTCGAAGGCTATAAGCGCGTCCCCGAAGCCATGCGCCGCGCCGAACGCAACGGCAGCTCGCCCGACCGCCAATTGGTCGAGGGGCTTCGCGTCGTTGATGAGGAACTCGCCCGAATGGGCGAGCAGCTGGTCAGCGGCGATCTCAACAAGCTCGCGACGCAAGGTCGCTATCTCGAACTCAAATATCGCGGCGAGGACGGCGAGACGCGCTGAGAGGTCCGGTCGCTCTTAGCGGTCCTGGCCGCCTGGAGCTGCGAAGCTGAGATAAGCAAGCCGCCGCACTTCGCGCCGTCCCCGCACCACGGTCGCCAGAATCAGTCCGCAAAAGCCGTTGAGAAAGGCGAGGATCATAAGTCCGGTCGCGAGCAGCGCGGTCGGCAGACGCGGCACGAGCCCGGTCTGAAGAAAGGTGATCCCTAGCGGGATTGCCAGGACGATCGCCAGCATCGCCAGCGCCACGCCGATCGCACCAAAGAACAGCACAGGCTTCTCGAGCCGGAACAGGCTGGCGATGGTCCAAAGAATGCGCCAGCCATCGCGATAGGTCGACAGCTTCGACGTCGATCCTTCGGGCCGTGCGCCATATTGGGTAACGATCTCGCCGACCGGCATCTGTAGCTCGAGCGCATGGATGCTGATCTCGGTCTCGATCTCGAACCCCGCCGACAGCACCGGGAAACTCTTCACAAACCGTCTCGAAAAAACTCGGTAACCCGATAAAATATCAGAAAATGTTCGCCCAAACAGCTGCGCCAATATGCCCGTCAGCATCTTGTTGCCAAAGCGATGGCCGCGCCGATAGGCAGCATCGACCTCGGACTTGCGCGCACCCACCACCATGTCGAGCCGATCGTCGAGCATCATGCGGATCATCCCCGGCGCGGCCGCAGCGTCATAGGTCGCGTCGCCGTCGGCCATCACATAGATGTCGGCTTCGACATCGGAAAACATCCGCCGGACGACATGGCCCTTGCCTTGCATCTTCTCGGTCCGGACGATCGCGCCCGCCGCCCTGGCGACCTCGACGGTGCGGTCGCTGCTGTTGTTGTCGAAAACGTAGATGCGCGCGTCAGGCAGCGCGTCGCGGAAGCCCCTCACGGTCGCGGCGATCGCGGCTTCCTCATTGTAGCAGGGCAGGATGACGGCGATATCATGGGCCATGGCCGGACCGTTAATCCCAAAAAGCGCTCCTGTCATCGCCGTTACGCGCTCTTTTCGGGGCTGGCGACCTGTGTGCGGACGCGCACCGGCGCGCACAGTCGCCGACTGAGCGGCCGCTCGACACCCACATAGAGAAACCAGCCCCCCGCCAATGCGAGCAGAGCCGCGACGAGCACATAGGCGCCAAGGCCGGCCGCGTCTGTCGGGAGCCCCATCGCTCGCCACAGCTGGCTGCTGGCCGACAGTGTGATCATATGGGACAGGTAGATCGAATAGGATGCGTCGCCCAGACCCGTGAGCAGCCGCGATCGGTGCAAGCCGCGATGGGCCTCGACCACCAAAACCCCCGCGACGATCATGACCGCGGGAAGCCCCCTGACGACGACGCCCGGCAGAGTGTGGCCGGCCGGTGGAAACGCCATCATGATCGCGCCGATCGCCAGCAGCACCCACCCCTGGGCCAGCCTGGCACGCTTCAACCCCGCCCCTTGCACCGCAAGCGCGCCAAGCAGCATGCCGAAGCCGAACTCGAGCAGCATGTTCGACGTATAGAAGGCCGCGACGCTCTGCGCCGGTGGAGCGAGCAAGCGGCCGAACGCCACCAGCCCCGCCAGTGCCGACAGCATGCCCACAAGCCGGATGCGCGCGGGTACGAGCAGGAACAGACCGAAGATCAGGTAGAAGAACATCTCATGGTTGAGGGTCCATCCCGGAATGAGGAGCGGCTCGACCCGGCCGGTGAGAGGATGGGGATGACCGACGAACAAAAAGGACGAAGCGACGTGAGGCAGGTCGAAGCGCGACGACTGGGTCATATGGGGCGCCGACAGGAGGACGATCACAACGAAGCCCGTCACGATCCAGTAGAGCGGCACGATCCGTACAATCCTACGGCGCCAGAAATCGAGCGGCCCATCTTCGCTCCGCTCGATCGTGGTCGACCACATGATGAAACCGCTGATGACGTAGAAGATGTCGATCCCGCCCAGCAGGCCCGACGGCCAGGCGCCATCATAGCCGAGGCGGTACAGCTGGACCTGAACGTGGAACAGCAACACCATCATCGCCGCGATGCCGCGCAGATACTGGATTCCATCAAGCTCCCCGATCCCGGGGGTCACGTGATCCGAATGCCTGTCGTCTGCCAACGCCGTCCGATCCCGCCTTTGCTCCGGGGATAACCGCGCCAGGGCGCAGGAAACCCCTCGGTCATCCGGGATTAGCGATGGCATTGCAATCGATGTTGAGGCAGCACGAACCGACATGCACGAAGATTACAATTTGTTCGTCACCATCGTCGAAGCGGGCAGCCTGTCCGCCGCCGGGCGACGGCTGCGCATCTCGCCGGCCATGGTGTCCAAGCGCCTCGCGCGGCTCGAAGCGCGGCTCGGCGCGACATTGGTCCACCGTACGACCCGACGGCTATTGTTGACCGATGTCGGCCAAGGATTTCATGAAGATGCGAGCCGTATCATCGATGCGATACGAACGGCGGAGGCCCGGGTGGCGGGACAGATCGGCCAGCCCGGCGGCCGGCTGCGCGTGTCGGCACCGACCTCGTTCGGGCGCCTGCACATCGCACCCTATCTCAAGGATTTTCTCGATCGCTTTCCGCGGATCGAACTGTCGCTCGATCTCGACGACGGCTTCGTGGACCTGCTCGGCGAGCGGATCGATATCGCCATCCGCATCGCCGCCCAGCCCGGCGGGTCGCTGATCGGTCACCAGCTCGCCGACAACAGGCGTATCCTGTGCGCCGCGCCCGCCTATATCGCCGAACATGGGACACCGCACAGCCCGGCCGATCTTCCGCGCCACCGGCTGCTCGCCGCCGATCACCAGCTTCCCTGGCGGCTCGAAGGGCCCGACGGAGCGATCAATGTCGACGGCACCAGCGCGGTGCGCACCAATTCGAGCGAGGTCGCCCGCGAACTGACCATCGCCGGCCTTGGCATCGCGCTGAGGTCGACCTGGGACATCGGCCAGGCGCTGCGCGACGGATCCCTCGTGCGCATATTGCCGGACTACAGCGGCGCGACCGATGTCGCTATCTACGCGGTGCAGTTGCGCGGCACCGCCGACGCGCCCAACGCCCGCGCCTTCGTTGATCATTTCCGGGCGCTCTTCTCGCCGCTTCCGCCGTGGGATAGATGACGAACATGATCGAGGAACTTCGCGACATCATGGCGCGGCTGCGCCATCCGGAAACCGGCTGCCCCTGGGACATCGAACAGGATTTCCGGACTATCGCCCCTTATACGATCGAGGAAGCCTATGAGGTCGCCGACGCGATCGAGCGGGACGATATGGAGGCACTGCGCGACGAACTGGGCGACCTGCAGCTCCAGGTCGTCTTTCATGCCCGCATCGCCGAGGAAATGGGCGCTTTCGACCTGAAGGACGTGCTCGCTTCGATCAGTGCGAAGATGGTTCGTCGCCACCCGCATGTTTTTGGCGACGGCGCGAGTCCGGGCTGGGAGGAAATCAAGGCCGCCGAACGCGCCGGCTCTTCGGACGACGCCAGCGCACTGGCGGGGGTAGCATCCGCCCTGCCCGCCCTGCTCCGTGCCGAAAAGCTCCAGAAGCGCGCGGCGCGGACCGGGTTCGACTGGCCCGATCCTGACGGCGCACGCGCGAAAGTCATCGAAGAGATCGAAGAGGTCGATACGGCGCCGACCGACGCCAACCGGATCGAGGAAATCGGCGATCTGCTGTTCGCGGTCGTCAATTGGTCTCGCAAGCACGGCATCGACCCTGAGGCGGCCCTGCGCGCAGCCAATGCCAAGTTCGAGAAGCGCTTCCGGACGATGGAAGCCATTGCCGGCGATGCCTTCAAGGGGCTGTCGCTCGACGACAAGGAAGCGCTGTGGGTGCGCGCAAAGGCCCTAGGCGCCTGACCCTGTCGTCACCCTGGCGATTGCCAGGGCAATACACCGTCAGCGTGCCTCGAACCGCGCCAGATCCGTGTCGGACAGCCGGACCTCGACGATCATCGCATCGCCCTCGACCTCCTGGCCAATCACTTCGCCATGCGCATGGAGCCAGGCCATTCCCGCGCCATCGGTCAGCGGCACCGGCAGGGTCCGCACGCGATTACCGGTCGACAGTCGGTCCGACACCGCCCTGCGCAGATTCTCGACCCCGTCGCCGGTCAACGCTGACAGGGTGACCACATCCTCGCGCCGCACGGCTTCGGCTTCGGTCGCGGCCCGGCTTTCGGGATCGAGCATATCGATCTTGTTCCAGACCTCGAAGATCGGAGCGCCCTCGCCGGCTTCGCCATCGGGCGCCTTCGGGCCGACGCCGATGTCGCCCAACACCGTCAGCACGTCGTTCGCCTGTGCATCGCTGTCGGGGTGAGCGATATCGCGGACGTGGAGGATGATGTCGGCGCCGGTGACCTCTTCCAGGGTCGCGCGGAACGCCGCGACCAGCTGCGTCGGCAGGTCGGAGACAAAACCCACCGTATCCGACAGGATCGCCTTGTCGAGCCCCGGCAAGCTGATCTGCCGCATCGTCGGATCGAGCGTGGCGAACAACAGGTCTTCCGCCATGACCTTGGCACCGGTCATCCGGTTGAAAAGCGTCGACTTGCCGGCATTGGTATAGCCGACCAGAGCGATCACCGGCCATGGCGCGCGCTGCCTGCGCGCGCGATGCAGGCCACGGGTCCGCCGGACCTGTTCGAGCTCGCGGCGCAACTTGGCCATCCGGTCCCGGATCAGGCGGCGATCGGCCTCGATCTGGGTTTCGCCCGGGCCACCGAGGAAGCCGAAGCCGCCCCGCTGCCGCTCGAGGTGGGTCCAGCTGCGGACGAGCCGGCCCGCCTGGTAGTCGAGATGGGCGAGTTCGACCTGCAATCGCCCCTCGGCCGTCGCGGCGCGCTCGCCGAAGATCTCGAGGATCAGCCCGGTCCGGTCAATCACCTTGGCCTCGATCGCCTTTTCCAGATTGCGTTGCTGGATCGGCGTCAACGCCGCATCGACGATGATCAGTTCGACCTCTCCCATCCGGGCAGCGGTGGCGATCTGTTCGACCTGGCCCGATCCGAACAGCGTGGCAGGCTTGGGATCGCGCAGTTTGAACGAAAGCTTCTCGACCACGTCGACGCCGATCGCGGCCGCAAGCCCCGCCGCCTCGTCGAGTCGTGCTTCCGCGCTTCGCGAATTGTCGCCCGAACGCTCGGGCAGAGCCACCAGCGCTCGCGCGCCGCGGCTCAGCCCGTCGTCGTCGTCACGGTTGAAAACGCTCAATCTTCGTCCGAGTCGTCTATCTCGGCCAGGTTGATCGGATGCGCCGGCTGGACGGTCGAGATGGCATGCTTGTAGACGAGCTGGCTCAGGCCATCGCGCCGCAGCAACATGCAGAACAGGTCATAGGCGGCGATCTCGCCCTGGAGCATGACACCGTTGACGAGGAACATTGTCACCGGCTCGCGCGCCTTGCGGACGGCCGACAGGAACACTTCCTGCAACAGATGCGACTTCTTTTCCTCGAAGCTCTTGTCGATCTCGGTCATGTCGAGCGGATGCGCCGGCATCACGGTCGAAATCGCATGCTTGTAGATCAGCTGCGACTGGCCATCGCGGCGAAGGAGGACGGAGAAGTTGTCGAACCAGGTGATGATGCCCTGGAGCTTGACGCCCTTGACGAGGAACATCGTGACGGGGGTTTTGGTCTTACGGACCGAGTTGAGGAAGATATCCTGAAGATTATTGACCTTATCGGCCATTTGCCGGTCTCCGGTCTTGGCGGGTCATGGCCCGCTAAGTGCGCCTTTGCATGGCGTCGTGCAGCCCGCGCCTTATGCGGGGCTATATGCGTAATACCGCAGCTCGATGGGCGCGTCCATCTCGCTGTTGCAGCAATCGATCTCGATTCTCTGAAAAGACAAGATTCCCAAGCCCGTAGGACCGAGAACTCCTCTTCTTTTCAGCGCGTTGTGCCTGCTCCTGCGACAAAGGATAGCAACGACGCCGCCTTCGCCGGGACGACGATTGCCGATCTACTCCTCCACCTCATCACGCGGATCGACGAGGCCGAGCGTTTTGAGCTTCCGATGGAGCGCCGAGCGTTCCATCCCGATGAACGACGCCGTTTTCGAGATATTGCCTGAAAACCGGCGGATCTGGACACGCAGATACTCGCGCTCGAAGGTTTCGCGCGCCTCGCGCAGCGGCGTCCCCATGATCGACCGGGCGGCCTCCCCCGGCGCCAGCCTCGCCTGATCGTTCAGCACCTCGGGCGGGAGCATGTCGAGCTCGATCCGGCCAAGGCGCTCGCCCGGCGCGAGGATGATCGTGCGCTCGACGATGTTGCGCAGCTGGCGGACATTTCCCGGCCAGTCATAGGTCTGCAGCGCCCCTACCGCGTCGTCGGTAACCATCGGTGTCGGCACCCGCCGCTCGGATGCGAACCGCGCCAGGAAATGCTCGACCAACGCTGGGATATCCTCGCGTCGGTCCGCCAGCGGCGGGATGTTTACCGGCACGACGTTGAGGCGATAATAGAGATCCTCGCGGAACCGACCGGCGGTAATTTCCTCCGACAGGATGCGCGACGTCGCCGACACGACCCGCACGTCGACCTTGACGATGCGCTGGCCGCCGACGCGATTGAACGCCTGTTCGGTCAGCACGCGCAGGATCTTGGCCTGGGTGGTAAGCGGCATGTCGGCGATTTCGTCGAGGAACAGCGTGCCCCCATGCGCCTGCTCGAGCAGCCCGGGCCGCAGCAGTTCGCCATTCTCTTCGACGCCGAACAGTTCTTCCTCGACCCGCTCGGGCTCCATACGCGCCGCGCTGACGACGATGAAAGGCGCCTGGGCCCGGTTGCTCCAGAGATGGAGAAGCCGCGCCGCGACCTCCTTGCCGACGCCGGCCGGGCCGCTGATCAGCACGCGGCTGCCGGTCGCCGCGACCCGCTTCAGCGTGGCTCGGATGCCATTGATCGCGCCGGAATTGCCCGTCAGCTCATCCTCTTGCCCGATCTGTGCCTTCAGAGTCGCATTCTCGCGGCGCAGGCGATCGGTCTCGGTCGCGCGGTCGACGAGCAGCAGCAGATGCTCGGCCTCGAACGGCTTCTCGATGAAATCGGTGGCGCCGCGACGGATTGCGGCGACCGCCGTGTCGAGATTGCCATGGCCCGAGATCATCAGCACCGGCAGCGTCGGGTCGCGTCGCTTGATTTCGTCGAGCAGGTCGAGCCCGTCGAGGCGCGACCCCTGTAGCCAGACATCGAGCAGGACGAGCGAAGGCCGTCGTTCATCGAGCGCGGCGAGCGCGGAATCGCTGTCGGCGGCGGTGCGGGCTGCATAGCCCTCATCCTCCAGCACGCCGGCCACCAGCTCGCGGATATCCGCTTCGTCGTCGACAATCAGGATCTCGAGCGCCATGCCTCAACCAATTCCACTTCGTTTCAATGCGGGAAATTTCGCTTCTTCGTCGGCATCGTCGCCGCGCTCGTCGCCCGCGATCGCGAGACTACCTAGCGCTTCCAGGTCGAAATCGATCTCGACGATGGTGCCGCCGCCGGGCCGATCGCGCAACGACAGGATGCCGAGATGGTCCTCAACGATCTTGCGCACGATGGCGAGGCCGAGGCCCGTCCCGCGGTTGCGCGTCGTCATATAGGGCTCGGTCAGCCGCTCGCGTTCGGCCGGCAGGCCGGGGCCGTTGTCGGCGAGCACGATGCGCAGCCGCCGGTCGCTGATACGGATCGTCATCGCGATCACGCCCGGCGCATGCTGGTCCGGATTCTCGTCGATCGCCTCGACGGCGTTTTTGACGAGGTTGGTAAGAGCCTGGCCGAGCTGGCGGCGATCGCAGATCATCGTCGGCGCCAGTCCCTCGCTGTCGAGGCTGAAGCTTATCGCCGGATGCGCTACTTCCTGCAGGAACATCGACTGGCGCGCGATGTCGACGATGGCCTCTTCGCGGAATGCCGGCTTGGGCATGCGCGCAAAGGAGGAGAACTCATCGACAATGCGTCGCATGTCGCCGACCTGGCGCACGATCGTCGCGGTCAGGCGCTCGAAGACCGCCGGATCCGACACGATTTCCTTGCCGTAGCGGCGCTGCAATCGCTCGGCGGCGAGTTGGATCGGGGTCAGCGGATTTTTGATTTCATGCGCAATGCGTCGCGCAACATCGGCCCATGCGGCGCGCCGCTGGTCGGCAAGCCGCTGAGTGATGTCGTCGAAGGTCAGCACCTGTGCGCCCTCGGCCTCCACCGAACGGACCGAGAGCGTTCGCGGCTCGCCCGCGATGACGATCTGGACGACCGCCTCGCGGTTGCCGGCATCGATAACCCGGTCAAGTTCGGGGGAAATCTCGGCGAGTGGCTGTCCGTCGATCGGCTGCTCGAGGTTGAGCATCGCCCGCGCCGACGGATTGACCAGAGTGATATGCCGATCGGCATCGACCGAGATCACCCCCGCCGTCACGCCCGACAGCACGGCTTCGATGAAGGCGCTGCGGCTTTCGAGCTGGCTGTTCGCCGAAACCAGCGCGCCGGTCTGCTCGCCCAATTTCCGGGTCATGCGGTTGAAAGCGCTGCCCAGCGTCCCGATCTCGTCGGGGCTGGGATTGATATGAACCCGCGCGCTGAGGTCGCCGGCGGCGACCCTTCGCGCGGCGGCGACCAGGTCGTTGACCGGGCGGACCAACCGGTCGGCGACCGTCATTGCCACCCAGATCGCGATGCCCAAGATCGTCAGCGCAATGATCATCAGCAGGATGTTGAAGCGCAGCTGCAATGCGCGGGCGCGATCGACCGTGGCGACATAATCGCCCAGGGCCGAGCGCGCACGAGCGGCCTGCGCCAGCACGTTCCGGTCCGACTGGCGCGAAATGTAGAGATACGTCCGGCTGGCGGCGTCGAGAAGGATCGTGCCCTCGATCCGATCACCTGCCGCCGCGGTGATCCGCGGCTGCCCCCCCGCCAGGAACTGCAGAGTCGCAGGCGGCAGACGCTTGTCGAGCGGGCGTTTGTCGAGATTGGCAAGCGCGATCAGCTGCGGCGTTCCGGCCGGGTCGACGCTGATAATCGCCGATTCGGACAGGCCGCGATAGGCGACCTGCCGCGCGAAAAAGGGCGCGAAACGCGGATCATCGATCGTCGTCGTGGAGAGTGCGCTGCGCATGTCGCCCGACATGGCGAGGATGTCGCCGAGCAGCCGTTCCTTGCTCTCGGTCACATAAGCCTGCGCGACCCGCTCGGAGCTGCGCAGGACCACGGTCGCCTTATCGGAAAACCAGAATTCGGTGCCGAGCTGAAACAAAAGTGACGCGAAGATCACGACGAGCAGCGTCGGCGCGGTGGCGATCAACGAGAAGAAGGCGACGAGCCGGACGTGAAGGCGAGCCTTGCCGCCGAGCCCCGACCGCTCGGCGCGGTGCAGCGCCACCCGGCGCGCGACCAACACCATCAGTCCCATGAAAGACAGCAGGTTGGCACCGAGTAGTAGCGCCACCACCGTAGGGGAAATCGGGATTTCTGGTTTTCCGGTGGCCGTGACGACCCGGTAGCTGACGACGACGACCAGCAACGCCAGCAGCGGCGCCATGATTTCGAGAAGAGGCATCAGCCGGCGGGGACGCCACGCCATCCTGACGCGCCTGCGCCATTGCCTCAATGCAAGACCTACTGCAGCCATCGTTGCCCGAATACCACAATAGCGTGGCTTCGGGAACACAGTTACGCGCATTTGGTCGAACGCTACCGTCGGTCCGGCGTCATTGTCCGGGTTCGATGAGAGATTGCTCCGACGACGGACGCGGTACCGCGGTCAGTCGATCCGCCGCGAGGCCCCGGCGTCGATCTGCAGGTCGGTCAGCTTCTTGCGCAGGGTGTTGCGGTTGATCCCCAGCAGCCGCGCCGCGCGCAGCTGATTTCCCTTGGCCGCCGCCATACTGAGCTCGAGCAGCGGTCGCTCGATCTCCGCCAGCACGCGGTCGTACATGCCATCGGGCGGCAGATCGCGGCCGAAGGTCGCGAAATACCGCGCGAGATGCTGCTCGACGGCGTCGGCCAACCCGCCATTGCCGGCCGGCGCCGACGACGACGTTTCGATCATCGCGGGTTGCTGCAACTGCTGTTCGACGATCGATACGGTAATGACGTCGTCGCGGCTGAGCACCGCGAGGCGGCGCATCAGGTTTTCCAGTTCGCGGACGTTGCCGGGCCAGGAATATTGGATCAGCCGCGCCGTCGCGCCGGGGTCGAGCGCCTTGCGCGGCAGTCCGTCCGCCGCCGCGCGCTCCAGGAAGAAGCGCGCCAGTTCGCCAATATCGTCGCCACGCTGACGCAGCGCCGGCAGGCGGATCGGCACGACGTTGAGTCGATAGTATAGATCCTCGCGGAAGCCGCCGTCGGCGATCAGGCGCGGCAGATCCTTGTGGGTCGCGGCAATGATGCGGACGTCTGCGCGGATCGAGCGGGTCCCGCCGACGGTGGTGAACTCGCCCGCCTGCAATACGCGCAACAAGCGCGTCTGCGCCTCCATCGGCATGTCGCCGATTTCGTCGAGGAACAGCGTGCCGCCCTGGGCCTGCTCGAACCGACCCGCGCTGCGCGCCTGCGCGCCGGTAAAGGCCCCGCGCTCATGGCCGAACAGCTCGGATTCGATCAGTTCGCGCGGAATCGCCGCCATGTTGATCGCGACGAAAGGGGCCGACGATCGCGGACCGAAATCATGGATCGCGCGCGCCACCAGTTCCTTGCCGGTGCCAGACTCGCCCAGCACCAGCACGGTCAGGTCGTTGGCGACCACGCGGGCGATGGTGCGATACACCTCCTGCATCGGCGGCGAGCGGCCGATCAGCGGCAGATCCTCGGCGGCATCACCCTCCAGCGGCAACGTCCCGCTGGCAGTCCGCGAGGCCAGCGCATCGGCGACCGCACGGGTCAGCTCGCCGAGATCGAACGGCTTGGGAAGATAATCGAACGCGCCCTGTTCGGTCGCGCGCAGTGCAGTCGTAAAGGTGTTCTGGGCCGACAGGACGATCACCGGCAGGCCGGGATTTTTCTGGAGAATCTCGGGGATGATATCGAGGCCGTTGCCGTCGGGCAGGACGACGTCGGTTACCAGCACCTGCGGATCGAAGCTGTCGAACAGCCTCCGCTGTTCCGCCACCGACGCCGCCGTTTCGACGATATGGCCGGCGCGGCGCAGCGCTTCGCGCACCACGGTGCGGATTGCGGCGTCGTCATCGACGATGAGGACCCTGCCCCCGGCTCCGGTCATGCCGTCACCCGCGCACGCGGCAGGAGCAGGCGGAAAACGGTCCGCGGCGGGGTGCCTTCACGGGCATATTCGATGATTCCTCCCTGGTCGGAAACCAGCTTCTCCACCAGCGCCAGGCCAAGGCCGCTGCCGGTGCGTTTGGTCGTGACGAACGGATCGAACAAATGGCCCTCGATCTCGGGCGGGGCACCAGGCCCCTCGTCGATCACGCACAGTTCGATCGGCAGCGGCTGGCGCGCGTCGCCATCGGCGCGGCGCATCGACACGCCGTGGCGATAGGCGGTGGTCAGCGTGATCACGCCAGGTTCGTCACCCATCGCCTCGGCCGCGTTCTTGAGCAGGTTGATCAGGATCTGGATCAGCGAATCGCGATGCCCGAGCACGGCCGGCAGCGACGGGTCGTAGATTTCCCGGATCACCCGCCCATGCGCGAAACCCTTGAGAGCGACTTCGCGAGCATGGCCCAGAATCGCGTGGATATTCTGCGGCGCCATCTCGATCGGGCGGGTGTCGGTGAAGCCCTGCATACGGTCGATCAACGCTGCGACCCGGTCGACCTCTTCGCGGATCAGGCTCGTGAGCGGGCGCGATTCTTCGTCGACGGTCGCCTCGAGCAACTGCGCGGCGCCGCGCACTGCCGAGAGCGGGTTCTTCACCTCATGCGCCAGCATCGCGGCGGCGGCGACGGCGGTCCGGGTGCCGCCCTCCCGATCGATCGACCGTGCGCCGATCGCACTGCGGGCATGACCATGGATCGACACAACCCGCCAGCCCAGCCTGTCGGGCAACGGCGCGACCATCAGGTCGACCCGCATCCGCCGCTGGCCCGGCAGGACCACGTCGATGTCATAGGCCGCAAACGGCGCGTCGCTCGGCATGCTGGTCAGCGGATGGCCGATCGCATCGAGCACGGGGCGGCCGACGATCTGGTTGCGGCTGACGTTGAACAGCGATTCACACGCCGCGTTGATCTCGATCACCCTGCCGTCGGGATCGATCACCAGCACGGCCGTCGCCATCGCCGCCATGATCTCCGTCGCGGACGGAGGCTCACCGCTGCGATCGGGCGCCGGAGCGCGCCGGGCGAAGCGGATCAGGCCGCTGCCTGGGAGAGCCATGGTGCGTAAAATTCGCCGAGCATCGCGATCGCCTTTGCGGCATCGGGCTCCTGGTTGATGGTGTTGCGGAACTCGGCCGAACCGGTCAGTCCCTTCGTATACCAACCGATGTGCTTGCGCGCCATATTGACGCCGACCTCTTTGCCATAGAGCTCAAGCATCGCATGGTAATGCGCTATGATAACGTGATATTGCTCCTCGATCGTAGGATCCGGCCTACGCTCGCCGGTTTCGAGATAGTGCATCACCTGCGACAGCAGCCAGGGCCGGCCATAGGAGCCGCGACCGATCATCAGACCGTCGGCGCCCGACTGGTCGAGCGCGGCTTCGGCGTCCTCGATCGAGCAGATATCGCCGTTGACGATGACCGGAATCTTCACTGCATCCTTGACCCGACGGACGAACGCCCAGTCGGCGGATCCCTTGTACATCTGGCACCGGGTGCGACCGTGAACGGTGATCATCCTGATCCCGACATCCTCGGCGATCCGTGCGAGTTCGGGGGCGTTCAGGCTGTCATGGTCCCAGCCCATCCGCATCTTCAGCGTGACCGGCACATCGACTGCCTTGACCGTTGCCTTGACGATCTCGACCGCCAGCTCAGGGGTGCGCATCAGCGCCGAGCCCGCGTCGCCGTTGACCACCTTACGGACCGGGCAGCCCATGTTGATGTCGATGATCGCGGCGCCGCGATCCTGGCTGAGCCGGGCCGCCTCGCCCATTTCCTTCGGCGTACAACCGACGAGCTGCATCGACACAGGCTCTTCGGCCGGATCCCACAACGCCTTCTGCAGCGACTGCCGCGTCTCGCGGATCGCAGCCTGGCTTGCGATCATCTCGGTGACGTTGAGGCCCGAGCCATAGCCGCGCACGACCTTGCGAAACGGCAAGTCGCTGACGCCCGTCATCGGCGCGAGAATCACGGGTGTTTCGATCCTCACGGGACCGATGTCGATGGGACGAAGCCTGGGTGTCATGGAAAGCCAAATTGCCTAAAAAAGCGGCACTCCCTCTAGCTGCAAAGCGACGGGGGAGCAAGCGAACCGATGGCCGGGCGTTCATCCGTTCGTCGCCAAGATGGGGCACGCGCCGTCACCGAATAATGTCTAGACATTTATGCCACCCGGCGCCTCGCCCTCTGCGGCGCCGAGGTCGTTTTGGGGGCAGCGCTTTACGAAGCCCATCGCCAGCCCTAAAGCGCGGCTAATGACGGGAAAGCCTCGCATCGCCGCCTTGATCGTCGCCGCCGGACAAGGCGTGCGCAGCGGCGGCGATACGCCCAAGCAATATCGTCCGATCGCCGGCAAGGCGGTACTGGCCCACGCCATCGACGCGCTGGCCGGCCACCCCGCCATCGGTCTCGTCCAGATCGTCATCGGCGCCGACCATCACGACCTTTACGCCGAGGCAATCGCCACCCGCCCGCTGCCCGCGCCGGTCATCGGCGGCAAGACCCGGCGAGATTCGGTGATTGCCGGGCTTGAGGCGATCGATGCCGACATCGTCCTGATCCACGATGCCGCCCGCCCCTTCCTGCCGGCCGACGTTATCGACCGGCTGCTTGCCGCGCTCGATCGTGCCGACGGTGCGATCCCGGCACTGCCGGTCGCCGACACGCTGGCGAAGGGCGGCGAGCTTCTCGGCGATAGCGTACCCCGCGACGGACTTATCCGGGTTCAGACGCCGCAGGCCTTCCGCCGCACCGCGATCCTTGCCGCCCACCGCGCCTGGGACTCAGCGCGCGAGGCGACCGACGACGCGCAGGTCGCCCGCGCGCATGGGCAGTCGGTGGCGATCGTCGATGGCGCTTCCAGCCTGGACAAGCTCACCTATGCCGCGGATTTCGATGCAGCCACCGAGAGACGCCCGATGATCAGCCGCACCGCGATGGGTTTCGACGTCCATGGCTTCACCGATGGAGACGGGGTTCAGCTCGGCGGCATCCGCATCGCCCATGAGCGCGCCCTGGCTGGACATAGCGACGCCGACGTCGCGCTTCATGCTCTGACAGACGCGCTACTGGGCACGATCGCAGCGGGCGACATCGGCCAGCACTTCCCGCCGAGCGACCAGCGCTGGAAAGGCGCGGCTTCGGACATCTTCCTCGCCCATGCCCGCGATCTTGTGATCGCGGCGGGTGGCATCATCGACTTCGTAGACCTGACGATCATCTGCGAGGCGCCCAAAGTCGGGCCGCACCGTGACGCGATCCGCAACCGGATCGCCGGTCTGATCGCCGTCCCGGTCGGCCAAGTCAGCGTCAAGGCCACCACCACCGAGCGGCTGGGGTTCACCGGCCGCCGCGAGGGCATCGCCGCGCAGGCGATCGCCACCGTGCGCGTGCCGTGCAACTAGCAAGCGGGAGCCGACCATGACCGAGCGCCAAGATACCCTACTGCCTGCCGAGCTGATCGATGCTGCGCGCCGCGTAATCGACGCGAACCGTGCGGCCGGCCGCAAGATCGCGGTAGCGGAAAGCTGCACCGGCGGTCTGGTTGCCGCGGCCCTGACCGAAATTCCCGGCTCGTCCGACGTGCTGGGCTCCGGCTTCGTCACCTATTCGAACGAAGCCAAGGTCAGCCTGCTCGGCGTCTCGCTGGAGATGATCGAGACCTTCGGCGCGGTATCGATCGCTGTCGCCTGGGCGATGGCGCGCGGCGCGCTGGAAAAAAGCGGCGCCGACACGGCGGTCGCGATTACCGGCGTTGCCGGGCCCGGTGGCGGCAGCGAGAAGAAGCCGGTCGGTACCGTGGCGTTCGGTCGCGCCGTGAAGGGCGCCGATCCCGAGGACATCGCCGCCGACAAGCGGCATTTCGGCGATCTCGGGCGCGGCGGCGTCCGGCTTCAGGCGGCGCTGTGCGCGCTAGAACTGCTGATGCCGGGGGCGGCGCTGACCGACGAGCCGTAAAGCTCGGCCGCACGCTCCTCGAACGCGTTGATCATCATCCGCAGCGCGCGATCGAACATCTGGCCGGCGATCATCTCGAAAATGCGCGACTTGAATTCGAAGTCGATCGAGAAATTGACGATCGTCCCGCCCTTCCCGTCGCTCTCGAACGCCCATTCATTGTGCAGAAACTTCAGCGGCCCATCGACATAATCGACGTGGATGCTCGACGGTCGCTGCTTCTTGACCTTCGAGGTGAACTTCTCGCGCAGCGCCTTGAATCCGACCATGAGGTCAGCGACCATTTCGGTGTCGCTGTCCGAGCGCACCCGGACCGCAGACACCCACGGCAGAAACTCGCCGTAACGCGCGACATCCGCCACCAGGACATACATCTGTTCCGGGCTGTAAGGCAGCGTCCGGGTTTCGCGATGGCGCGGCATGTCAGGCCGTTTGTATCGCCGCCTTGCGCGCCAGTTCGGCGTTGCGGGCGTCGCGCATTTTCACGAAATCATCGCCGGCATGATAGCTCGACCGGGTCAGCGGGGTCGCGGCGACCAGGAGGAAGCCCTTGGCCCGCGCGATCGCGGCATAGGCGTCGAACGTCTTGGGCGCGACGAAATCCATCACCTTGGCATGCTTCGGCGTCGGTTGCAGATATTGGCCCATCGTCAGAAAATCGATGTCGGCCGAGCGCATGTCATCCATCACCTGATGCACTTCGAGGCGCTCTTCGCCCAGCCCGACCATGATGCCCGACTTGGTGAAGATGGTCGGGTCGAGACGCTTGACCGTCTCCAGGAGACGGAGCGACGCATAATAGCGCGCGCCCGGCCGAATCGTCGGATAGAGCCGCGGCACCGTCTCCAGGTTGTGGTTGTAGACGTCGGGCCGCGCGGCGACGATCATCTCGATCGCGGCATCGGCCTTGTTGCGGAAATCCGGGGTCAGAATCTCGATCGTCGTCTTCGGCGTCGTTCGGCGCAGCGCCTCGATCACCTTGACGAACTGGCTGGCGCCGCCATCGGGAAGGTCGTCGCGATCGACCGAGGTAATGACGATATGCTCGAGCCCGAGTTCGGCGGCGGCGTCGGCAGTGTGCTGCGGCTCCAGCGCGTCGACGGCGCGCGGCATGCCGGTCTTGACGTTGCAGAACGCACAGGCGCGGGTGCAGGTGTCACCCAGGATCATCACCGTCGCGTGCTTCTTGGTCCAGCATTCGCCGATGTTGGGACAGGCCGCTTCCTCGCAGACCGTCGCCAGGTTGAGGCGGCGCATCAGCGCCTTGGTGTCGGCAAAGGCCTTGCCCATGGGCGCCTTGACCCGAATCCAGTCGGGCTTGCGCTGCTTCGGGACGGCGGGGTTCGGCAGGGTTTCGCTCATGTCATGCCAGATAAGCGATGTGAGGCGCTCTTGCCAGCCCCCGCGGTCAAGCCTAGGGACCCCGCATGACTGATTTCGCCGGGCTGATCGAGGGCTATCGTCGCTTCCAGGCGAATGGCTGGAAGCAACAGCGCGAGCGCTGGACCGAACTTGCCGGCGGCCAAAGCCCCCGTCTTATGGTCATCGCCTGCTCGGACAGCCGGGTCGATCCGACCCTTATCTTCGATACCTCGCCAGGCGAGATCTTCATGGTCCGCAACGTGGCGAACATGGTGCCGCCATTCGAGACGGCGCCCGGTCATCATGGCGTATCCGCGGCGCTCGAGTTCGCCGTCACGCAGCTCGAAGTCCCCGAGATCGTCGTTCTCGGCCATCAGAATTGCGGCGGTTGCGCGGCCGCCCTCACGCGCCGTTTCGCGGACGCCGAACCCGGACAGGGCGGCTTCATCGCCGACTGGATGTCGATGCTCGACGAGGCCCGCGACAAGGTGATCGCGGAGCATGGCGAGGGTGAGGCCGCGATCCGTGCGCTCGAACGCGAAGCGGTCAAGGTCTCGATCGCTAATCTGCGCAGCTTTCCCTGCATTCCGATCCGCGAAAGCAAAGGCCGGCTGAGAATCCATGGCGCCTATTTCGCCATCGACGACGGCCTCCTGCATGTGCTGGACGAGTCGACCGGCGAGTTCGCTCCGGCCTGATCGGATCGCGAAAACGACGGTTCGGGAACGCGCACCGCTAACATTCGTTAAGCCCCTCAGAGATCACAGTTGAGGAGCCAAGCCCATGATCGCACGTTCGATCCTCGCTATCACCGCGCTTATCGCCGTTGCCCCGCTGGCAGCGCAGAGCGGTCCCGCGAAGACAGATGCCGCGCATGTCGCGGCCGATGCCCAGGAAGTGCCGCAGACCCAGTCGCTGAACAACAAGGTCGGCGGCGCCATCGCCCAGGCCCAGACCAACAATGCGGTCGCGCAGGCGCAGAACGAAATCAACCAGGAGGAATATGCGGCGGACAAGGCCGCCTATGCCGCCGCGCTCCGCCAGCATAACCGCGAAGTCCTGGCCACAGATGCAACGTTCATCCGTCAGCAGGACGCCTATGCGATGGCGATGCGCGATTGGCGCGCCCAAGTCGCGATGTGCAAGCGCGGCTATCAGAGCGCCTGCAAGCTGCCGACCCCGGATCCGATGAACTACATGTGATCGCCGCCATCCTGGCCAAAACCAGGATAGTGTCACCATAGAAAAAGGCCCGGAACCCACGCGGTTCCGGGCCCTTTTATTCTCCCGCTTAGCGGGTCAGTTTCTTGTATGCGCCGGAGCTCGCCCGGTCGGCCGCGTCGCCGAAGCGGCGGCGCTTATCCTCCTCGTAGCTTTCGAAATTGCCCTCGAACCATTCGACATGGCCGTCGCCTTCGAAGGCGAGGATGTGCGTGGCGAGGCGATCGAGGAAGAAGCGGTCATGGCTGATGACCACCGCGCAGCCCGCGAAGTTCTCAAGCGCCTCTTCGAGCGCGCGCAGCGTCTCGACGTCGAGATCGTTGGTCGGTTCGTCGAGCAGGAGGACGTTGCCGCCCTTGCGGAGCATCTTGGCCATATGGACGCGGTTGCGTTCACCACCCGAGAGCTGGCCGACCTTCTTCTGCTGGTCGGCGCCCTTGAAGTTGAACGCACCGACATAGGCGCGGGTCGACATCTCGAACTTGCCGACCGTCATGATGTCATGACCCTCGGACACTTCTTCCCAGACATTCTTCTTCGGATCGAGCGCGTCGCGGCTCTGGTCAACGAAGCCGAGCTTCACCGTCGGGCCGATGTCGATCGAACCCGAATCGGGCGTTTCCTGGCCGGTGATCAGCTTGAACAGCGTGGTCTTGCCCGCGCCGTTCGGCCCGATCACACCGACGATGCCGCCCGGCGGCAGCGTGAAGTCGAGCCCGTCGAACAGCTTCTTGTCGCCATAGGACTTGCTCAGCCCCTCGGCCTGGATCACCTTGCCACCGAGGCGTGCCGGCGTCTGGATGACGATCTGCGCCTTGCCGGGCGCGCGGTTATTCTGCTTCTCGACCAGTTCGTCGAACGCGCGGATACGTGCCTTGGACTTGGTCTGGCGGGCCTTGGGGCTCTGCCGGATCCACTCCAGCTCTTCCTTGATCGCCTTCTGGCGGCCGGCATCCTCGCGCTCTTCCTGCCCGAGCCGCTTCGATTTGGCGTCGAGCCACGAGGAGTAATTGCCCTCATAGGGAATGCCGCGACCGCGATCGAGTTCGAGCACCCAGCCGACGACATTGTCGAGGAAGTAGCGATCGTGGGTCACGAGGATGACGTTGCCGGCATAATCGATCAGATGCTGTTCGAGCCAGGCGACGCTCTCGGCATCGAGATGGTTGGTCGGCTCGTCGAGCAGCAGGATGTCGGGCTTCTCGAGCAGCAGGCGGCACAACGCCACGCGACGCCGCTCACCACCGGAAAGGTCGGTCACCGGCAGCTCGCCCGGCGGACAGCGCAGCGCTTCCATCGCGATCTCGAGTTGGTTGTCGAGCGTCCAGCCATCGGCGGCGTCGATCTTCTCCTGAAGGACACCCATTTCGTCCATCAGTGCGTCGAAATCGGTGTCGTCCTGCGGATCGCCCATCTCGGCCGAGATAGCGTTGAAGCGATCGATCATGTCGGCGACCGGGCGAACCCCGTCCATGACGTTCTCTTTCACGCTCTTCGACGCATCGAGCTGCGGTTCCTGGGCGAGATAACCGACCGTCAGGCCTTCCGCGGCCCAGGCTTCACCGACATATTCGGTGTCCATTCCGGCCATCACCTTCATCAAGGTCGACTTGCCGGCGCCGTTCACGCCGATGATGGCGATCTTGGTGCCGGGCAGGAACTGCAGGTGAATATCATTGAACAGCGGCTTGTTGACGCCGGGGAAGGTCTTGGTCAGACCTTTCATCACGAAACTATATTGCACGGCCATCGGGCGCGAACCTCATATACGGATCAAGGCTGGAAATTGCCGCCGCCACTAGCCGACGACAGGGCAATTGGCAAATGGGGAGCGGGGCGTTAGCAACCAACCCCATGAAGAAAACTTTGCTGTTGGCGCTCGCCGCCTCCGCCGCCCTCGCCTCCCCGCTCCTTGCCCAGGCCAAATCCGAAGAGACCGCCGCGCTGCGCGATGCCGCGCTGGCCGATACGGTCGCCTGGGAAATTACCGAAGGCCTGACCACCGAGATCGGTCAGCGTTACGCGGGTAGCGAAGCCGAAGCGCGCGCCCGCGACTGGGCGGTGGCGAAGCTCAAGGCGCTCGGTTTTGCGAATGTCCGCATCGAAACCTTTGACGTGCCGTGGTGGGAACGCGGCGAGGCCAGCGCGGAGATCGTCGCGCCATTTCCGCAGTCGCTCACTCTTGCCGCATTGGGCAACAGCGCCGCGACTCCGGCAAAAGGGCTGAAAGCCGAGATCGTCGCCTTTGACGGGATCGATTCGCTCAAGGCAGCCGATCCGGCTCGGGTGAAGGGCAAGATCGTCTTCGTCACCCATCACATGGTGGCCACCCAGGACGGGTCGCACTATTCGCCGGTCGGCAAGATCCGCCGGGAAGGTCCATCGGTCGCTTCGAAACTGGGCGCCGCCGCGATCCTGATTCGCTCGATCGGAACCGACAATCACCGGGTACCACACACCGGGTCGCAGAGCTGGGCCGACGGTGCGCAGCCGATCCCCGCGCTGGCGCTGGCCAACCCCGACGCCGATCAGCTCGAACGTGTCCTGAAACGCGGCCAACCCGTCACCGTAGCGCTGAAGGTGACCGCGAAGGCCGCCGGCAAGCGGACCTCGGGCAATGTCATCGCCGAAGTGCCGGGTCGCGATCCCGCAGCCGGGATCGTCCTCGTCGGTGGGCATCTCGACAGCTGGGACCAGGGCACCGGCGCGATCGATGATGCCGCGGGCGTCGCCATCACCACCGCCGCCGCCAAGCGGATCATGGACGCGGGCCGGCCGCTGCGAACGATCCGGGTGGTCTGGTTCGGGTCGGAGGAGATCGGACTGTTCGGCGGTGCCGCCTACCGCGAGGCGCACAGGAACGAAAAACATCACCTGCTCGCCGAGTCCGACTTCGGCGCCGACAGGATCTGGCGATACAAGACCTCGATCGCCGAGGCCGCCCTACCCGCGATGACGCAGCTGACGGCGGCGCTGGCACCGCTCGGCATCCAGTTCGCTCCGAAAAATGGCGATGCCAGTGGATCGGACATCTCCGAGATCCAGAAGCTGGGCATTCCGGTGATCGAGCTGGGCCAGGACGGCACCCGCTATTTCGACCTCCACCACACTGCCGACGACACGCTCGACAAGGTCGATCCGGTACAGCTGCGCCAGAATGTCGCGGCATGGACGGCGTTGCTGTCGGTCACTGCGAACGATCCCACAGAATACGGGCCGGTCGCAACGCGTTGATCAGGGTTCCACGTCGAAGGGCATGGCAAACGTAGCCCTTCGGCAAAGGATCAGCAACATAGCGGCCATAACCCGACCGTTGCGATCGCCGGCATAAGGGCGACGCAAGCAGGAGAACGAATATGTCCATGATGATGCTATTGGGGGCGCTTTCGGCGTCCCTCGCAGGCGCCGATGGAGGCCATCTCCACAGCACGACGATCGAGCATCGCGGCGCCCCCGTGAATGTCGCCTATCACGCGACGACCGCGCTCAGCACGCGTCAGGTCGGCATGTCGCCGCCAACACGGACCGGCGGCGTCGTCCGCTGCACCTGGGTCGCCAAAGTTGCAGTCGAGCGGCGCATGACGCGCGGCGGCGGCGCGACGGTCAGCCGGGTGGTCGACAGCGAGCTGCAGCTCAAGGGCAGCAGCCCGGGGACGTGCACCGGCGCAAAGAAGACGATCGGCCGAGAGGTCGCCGAGCGCAACGACGAAGTCCGCAACCATGTGCTGGCGGTGGCGGAGCGGGACCGCGCGACCCTGCTCGCTGAATTGGAAGCCGCGGCGCGGCCGAACGCGAGCTGACGATGGACCTCCGGGCAGTAGCCACGATTTCCGGGCTGCTGCTCGGCGGCCAAGCCGCACAGGTGTTTGCGGCCGACTGGTCTCCATCGGTCTCCGCCAGCCTTGCCAGCGACGAACGCCGACGCGGCCTGAGCTGGAGCGACGGCCGTCCGGCGGCCAGCGCACGGGTATCGCTGCGACCGGCCGATGGGTTCGATCTGTCGGTAGCGGCCACCACCCTGCGCGGGAGCCCGCGCCACGATGGCGCATCGGCTGGAATCGACAGCGCCATCGTCTATCGCCGCGACTTCGGCGCCTTCCGGGCCGACGCGCAGATCAGCCACCACGCCTTCCTCGGCCATGGCGGCGCCAATTATGTCGAAATGGGCGGTGGTGCGGGCACGACGATCGGCCCGGTGCAGTTTGACCTGTTCGGCCTCTACGCGCCGAAGCAGGCCGCGATCGGCGGCGACAATCTCTATCTCGCCGCCAGCGCCTCGCTCGCCGTGGTCGGCACGCCGTTCACCGTCGGCGCGCAGATCGGCCGATCGAGCGGCGATTCCCACGATCCGCTCCGATCGGCGCGGCTCCGCCCGCATGGCCGCTATACCGACGCGCGGCTGCGGATCGACTATGTGCGCGGCCCCCTCACTCTGGGCGTGGACCTGACCGACACCTGGCATGGTCGGCGCATCGCCACCGGCGCGATCGCCGCCGACGGCGGGCGGCGTCTGGCTGCGCGGTTCGGGTTCAGCCTGTAACAAAAACGGCCCGCCTCGATGTCGAGACGGGCCGGTTCTAGCATTACTCGGAGCGAGGCTCAGTCCTTGGCGTAGGCCACGCCTTCGCGCATGACGAAGTTGACGCGCTCCAGTTCGGTGACGTCCTTGAGCGGATCACCCGCGACGGCGATCAGGTCCGCCGGCATGCCGACGGCAATCCGTCCCGCCTGATCCGAAATCTGCAGATGCGCGGCCGCGTTGACGGTTGCGGTGCGGATCGCCTCGATCGGGGTCAGGCCGGCGCGGACGAGGAGTGCGAACTCCTGTGCGTTATCGCCATGCGCCGACACGCCGGAATCGGTGCCGAACGCGATCCTCACGCCGGCGTCATGGGCGCGGCGCGCCATGTCGAGCATCAGCGGCCCGGCCTTACGCGCCTTGTCGGTCTGCGCCGGGGTGAAGAAGTTGTTCGGCCCGTTGGCGATGCGCGCGACGAAATCGCCGGCCATCAAAGTCGGGACGAGATAGGTGCCCGCGCGCTGGAACAGGCGGATCGATTCCTTGTCCAGATAGGTGCCGTGCTCGATCGAATCGCCGCCGGCCTTCAGAAAGGCGTTGATGCCATCGACGCCGTGCGCATGTGCCGTGACCTGACGGCCCATCCGGTGCGCCGACTCGACGATCGCCGCCAGTTCGGCTTCCGAGAATTGCTGGTTGAGGCCGGCCGCCGTGTTCGACAGGACGCCGCCGGTCGCGGTGATCTTGATGATGTCAGCGCCCGAACGGACCTGGACGCGCACCGCGCGCATACAATCCTCGGGGCCCGAACAGATGCTCTGCTCGGACAACATATGCATGATGTCGTCGCGATAGCCGTTGATGTCGCCATGGCCGCCATGGATCGACACCGCCGAGCCAGACGCGATGATGCGCGGGCCGACGACGTTGCCCCGCTTGATGCCGTCGCGCAGGGCGAAGACAGATTCATTGGTCCCGCCAAGATCGGCCACGGTGGTGAATCCGGCCAACAGCGTGCGGCGCGCATAGCCGGCGCCGACCATCGCCTGGTCCGCGTTGCTCTGGGTCACACCGTCCAGGCGGCTGTTGGGGTTTTGCTGGCTCGTCAG
The DNA here is from genome assembly GCA_040387595.1 of Pseudomonadota bacterium. Classification (GTDB taxonomy): domain Bacteria; phylum Pseudomonadota; class Alphaproteobacteria; order Sphingomonadales; family Sphingomonadaceae; genus Rhizorhabdus. Next base: position 598,688 of record JAZKDN010000002.1, on the reverse strand, counting down.
GTGGACATGGCTGTCGATCAGCCCTGGCAAGACGAATGCCTTGGACAGATCGATCACCGCGCCCTCGCCCACGAAGCCATCGCGGATCTCGACGATCCGCTTGCCTTCGAGCACGATCGTCTTGTCGCGCAGAACCGTGCCGCTCGCCGGATCGGCGAACAGCCGGCCCGCGTGGATGTAACTGCGCCCGGCGGGAGCGGTAGCCTGTTGCGCGATGCCGGCCGATGCGAAGATCGCCGCGCTCGCCAGACCGAGTATCCAGCTTTTCAAATTGCCCTCCATTGTTGTTGCGTCGAACCATAGGGCGCGAATTTTTTCCGCCAAGGTTCAAAGTGATGCTGGGCGCCTGCGTCGGTCCGGCTCGCAGAACACATCTCGCCGGATTTGACGATCTGATCCGGGGCCGGGCTCAGGCGATGGAACTCTATTTGCCGGCAATCGGCCCAGGCTGGCCGTCCTTGCTGATGAAATTGACCAGCGCGATCTTTCCGCCGCGGACTTCGACATAGCCCATCACCATCGAATGGCTGACTTTGCCGTTCTCGACCGATTCTTCGAGGTGATAGGTGAAGACCTTCGATCCGTCGGGAGACGAAAAGGCCTCGACGAAGGGCAGTTTGATCTCGACGGCCTCGACGCTCTTCTGGATCATCCGGAAGCGGGCCGCGAGGTCGACCAGCCCCTTGGCGCGGTTGGTGCCGTTGATCCTCATCACCGCATCATCGGTGAAATAGCGCCCGAACGCCTCGGGCGTAAAACCTTCAGGATCCTTGAAGGCGGCGTTCCACCATTGGAACATGCGCGCCACCGGATCCTTCGCGACCGGGTGGGAAAAAATTTCCTCCGCCGCGGCGGGCGAAGCGATGGGCGCGATGGCCAGTGCGATGGCCGCCAACATAAACGTCTTCATGAAACACCCCCTGATGACTAGATGCACGCCCGCCCATGAGCGTCTTCCCTGATTTTCGCAGTCAGGGTCGCCCCGTTCTCCCTGCATATCAATGCGGTGGCCCTGGCGAGATCATTGCATGAAACGCAAACCCGAAGGTTCACGGGCGCTGGGGAATTTCCAGCCCACGCTGCACCGCCGGGCGCGCCAGTCCGCGGTCGAGCCAGGTCGGCACATTCTTCAGACTGTCGAAGGCGACCAGATCTCGCGCCTCGTAGAAGGTGATCAAGTTGCGGATCCAGCCGAGGGTCGAGATGTCCGCGATGCTGTAATCGGCGCCCATGATCCAGTCCCGCGCCTCGAGCCGCCGGTCGAGCACGCCGAGCAGGCGCTTGGATTCGTCGACGTACCGCTGGAGCGGACGCTTGTCCTCATAGGCCTTGCCGGCGAACTTGTTGAAGAAAGGGCGGTCACGGAGTGCTCCGTTCGTCAGGTTCGGGGTCGTGGGGCCACGTAGTCTCGAGAGAACTGGCTCGAAAGAATTGGGGTGTGCGACGGCACTCGGCAATCCCCACGCCGGCTCAATATATCTCGCTGTCGGGCTGCGCGCGCATCCGCAGCGTGTGGACGCCGGCAAGGGATATGCCGATCAGCCCGAGCACGACGCCGAAAACCGCCGGCGAAGACCGCCCCTGACCGGCGGGCATCCAGTCGCCCCGTTCCATATTGGCAACGATGGCGAAGCGGCGGCCGACGGGATAGAGGGCGAGGTCATTGCAGGACACGGCCATGCTATCCTGAAATGCCGTGGACCGATCGCGGAACTCGATCCGCACCGAGCAGGCGGCGAGCGATGATGGGTCGCTGCGATCTTGGGCGACGACGCGCGCCGACAGTTCCCGCCCACCGCTCAGGATGGCGTCGCGGCGCAGATACTCCGCCGCAGATGTCCAGGTGAAGACCAGCGTAGTCGCGACCAGCACGGCCCAGATGATCCGGAGCGACAGCCAGTGATCTGGCCTGTTCTCGAACAGGGCCATCGCCGGCACCGAAGCCGGTCAGTTGGGCAGAACCGGATCGCCGCGTTCCGGCGGCGGTAGCAGATCGCTCGACACTTCGCTGGCGCGGGTTTCGATCGCGGGCAACTCGTCGATCTCCTTGTCGCCGGTCTCGACATTGAGTTCGCGGAATTTGCGGCCGGTGACGAGCACGCGGTTCTCGAAGCTCGACACGAATTTGTTGTAGTTCTCGACCGCACTGTTGAGCCCGCCGCCGACCTTGCGCAGATGCCCCGCCGCCGTCGAGAGCCGCTCGTACATCTCCTTGCCGAGACGACCGATCGCGCGGGCTTCCTCCGCCATCTTCTCCTGGCGCCAGACGCTGGCGATCGTGCGGGCGAGCGCGACAAGGTTGATCGGAGTCGCGATCAGCACGCGGCGCTGGTGCGCCCAGTCCCACAGCTCGGGATCCTGCTCCATCGCCGCCGACAGGAAATGCTCGCCCGGAATGTACATGACGACATAGTCGGCCGCTTCGCCGAAGCGGTCCCAATAGCTTTTCTGACCAAGCTGGCTGGCATGAGTGCGCAGCGCCGCAGCGTGCGCCTTAAGCAGGGTCGTGCGGGCGGCGTCGTCGACCTCCTCGGTCGCATCCATATAGGCGTTGAACGAACATTTGGCGTCGACGATCAGCTTGCGGCCGCCGGGCAGGCGAATGACGACGTCGGGCCGAAGCCGTCCATCCTCGGTATCGACCGAAACCTCGGTCTTAAAATCGGCATAGGGCGACAGCCCCGACTGTTCGAGCACGTTGCGCAGCGACTGCTCGCCCCAACGCCCCCGCGCCTTCGGGCTGGCGCGCAGCGCGTTGACCAGCTTGGCCGCCTCGTCGCGGACCTGCCCCTGCCCGACCCGCACCTGATCGACCGCCTCGCGCAAGCCTGCATAGCTATCGACCCGATCCTTCTCGACCCGTTGCAAGCCTTCTTCATAGCGCTTCAACGTGGTCTCGACCGGGTTGAGGAGCGCCTTCAACTGCGCTTCGCTCTTCTCGCCGGCCTGATGAAAGCGCTGGTCGGCGCGTTCGAGGAACTGGCGCTGCGCCTGTTCGAGCAGTTTGGCGCCGACCTCGGCAAACTGAGCCGTCAATTGCTCCTTGGCTTCCTGCAACTGGCGGATCTGCGCCTCGAATGCTTCGGTACGCGCCTGGCGCTCGGCGGCCAGCGCGGACCGCTCGACCTCCGACCGGCCCAGCGCATCGCGCGCCATGTCGAGCGACCGTCGCAATTCGACGATCTCCTCGGCACCGCTCGCCAAAAGCCGCCCGCGCACGATCCAGCCCAGGACAAGCCCGATCAGCAGACAGAGGGGTAGCGCGAGAGCGACGAGCGGCGACATCGGGTTTCCTTTTCAGGCGCACGGCCTTGGGAACAGAATGGGAACCCTGCCCCGAGCGTTCGATGAATGCAAGTCAACTCGCCGCTTCCCATCGCCGCCGTAGCGGCTAATATCGGTGCGGGGTAATGTAGGGGAATTCTGAATGGCGGGTAGCGGCGAAGGCGCGTCTCTGGTGACGCGTATCCGACATTTCGGGCCTGTTGTGCGCAAGACCGTGCGGCAGATCGGCACGACTCGCCTCATCGTTACCGCGCTCTTCCTCATTCTCGGCCTCGCCTTCGCGCGCTACAGCTGGAACGTGATGCTGGCCAAGGATGCCGAACGCGCGCTGTTCGACGTTCGCCTGCTCCTCGCCAGTCCCCGCGTCGAAACCGATCCCAGGGTCGCGATGGTGACCTTTACCGAGGACACACTGCGCCTGACGGGTCGTCGATCGCCGCTGGATCGCGCGATGCTGGCCAAGGGTCTGCTCGCACTCGACCAGATGAAGCCGAAAGGGATCGGCATCGATATTCTCATCGATCAGCCCACCCCCGAAGACCAGGTCCTGATCGACGCGTTCAGGACGATGAAGACCCCCACCTATCTGGGCTTCGCATCCAACGCGACCAACAAGACCTTCATGACGCTCGACCAGGAGACTTTCCTCCGCGATTTTTTGAAGCAGACGAAACCCGGCAACGTCCACGCGACGAGCATCCGCCTACTCGCCGACGATGACGGGGTCATGCGCAGCTGGCCCAATCAGCCCAGGGAATTGCCGCCGCTGATGGCCAACTCGCTAACCGGCGCCTTCGACCAGTTCCGCACCTTCCAGGGGTCGATCCGCTATCGGCTTCCCGCCTTCGAAGACCGGCCGGTCTTCGACAAATTTCCGATCGAGATCATCGCCAATCCCGATCTGATCGAGGCGTTTCGTCCGCAGATCGAGGGGCGCTACATCCTAATCGGCGGCGACATTCCCGACGTCGACCAGTTCATCACCCCGTCCTCACGGATCGAAAAGGGCGAAACGACGATCGGCCTGGAGATCCACGCCACGCTGCTCGCGCAGATGCTCGACAACATCATGCCAAAGAAGATCCCCGGCTGGGGTCTGTGGCTGATCGCGCTCAGCGTCATCGGTCTCGGCGCGCTGACCGCCGTGTCGAACATGAAGGTCTGGAAGCTCGGTCTGCTGCTGCTGGTTCAGGCCGGCGCGATCGTGGCCGTGCCGTTCATCTGGCAGTTCCACGGCATCGATACCCAGGGCCTGCCGGTGTTCGGCTGGCTGATCGGCTGGGTGTTCGCCTATTCGGCGGTCGGCACCGCCGCTCGGGGCATCGGCTCCGAACAACGCAACTTCGCGCAGTCGGCCCTCGGCAAATATCTGCCCGGCGACATCGCCAAGGACATCATGAAAAACCCCGAGCGGCTTCAGCTGCACGGCGAAAAACGCGAGATCTACGCGCTGTTCTCGGACCTGGAGGGCTTCACCAAGCTCAGCCACCAGATCGAGCCGGAAATGGTGGCCTTCCTGCTTAACAAATATCTCGACGTGCTGTCCGAAACCGTCCTGGAGCATGGCGGGACGATCGACAAGTTCGTCGGCGACGCGATCGTCGCCTTCTGGGGCGCGCCGATCAGCCGGCCCGACGATTGTGAGCGCGCCGTGAAATGCGCGGTGGCGATGTACGAAGCGGGCGAGAAATTCCGCCGTGAGGCGCCCGACGGCGTGCCTCCGATCGGCGTCACCCGGGTCGGCGTCCATTTCGGCGAGGCGATCGTCGGCAATTTCGGCGGCGAGGGTCGGATCCAGTATACTGCGCTCGGCGACTCGATGAACACGGCATCGCGGCTCGAAGGCGCGAACAAGTATCTGAAGACCAAGACGCTGGTCAGCGACACGGTGGTCGAACGATCGACGCTCACCTGTTTCCGACCGATCGGGCGCATCGCGGTGTCGGGGCGGTCAACCCCGATGGAAGTGTACGAGCCCGTCCTGAATTTTTCCGAAGAGGCTGTGCAACAGTTCACAGACATCTTCCGTAAATATGACCAAGGTGATCAAAGTGCGTTGGCCGAGTTTGAAAAGATGGCCGCAGATAATCCTGATGATATGGCGCTCGCCAATCTGATAGAGCGTCTTCGTGAGGTTGGACCAGGAGGGTATAGTGCTCTGGATAAATAAATGTCGGCCGCAGGCAATTGCGGCAATTCTTGGCGCCATGCTCGCCGGTAGCGCGGTTGCGGCTCCGCTCGTCGTACGTTCGGCAGGTCCGTCCGCAAAGGTCTATCCGGCCGGCAAGGCTCTGGCGGACAACGCCAAGATCACGCTGAAGGCCGGCGACACCGTCGTCCTGCTCGACGGTCGCGGCACCCGCACGCTGAGTGGCCCGGGCACGTTCAGCTCGACCGCATCGACCGTCGCGGCGGCGACCACCGGCTCGACGCTCAATGCGCTCGTCGCAGGCGGCGGCGAACGGCGCGCCCGCATCGGGGCCGTGCGCAGCGCCAGCGGGATCGACAAGAACGCCGGCAAGAACCCGAACGTCTGGTATGTCGACGTGACCCGCAGCGCCAATATGTGCATTGCGGACACCTCGTCGGTTACCGTGTGGCGTCCCGACGCCAGCAAGGCTGCCAGCGTCAAGGTCACCAAGGCCGATGGCACCAGCGGCACGATCGACCTGGCCGCCGGCCAGGCCGCAGCGCTCTGGCCTGCCAGCCTGCCCGTCAACGATGGCGGTCAGTACAAGCTGAGCTGGGACGGCGCCAAGGCCCCGACCTCGCTGAAGTTCGTCGTGGTCAAGCCGACCTCGCCGGGCCTCGAGGACATGGCACAGTCGCTGATCAAGGCCGACTGCAAGGCGCAGCTCGATCTGCTGATCGAGACGGTCGCCCTGCCCGACGGCAAGACGCAGGGCTGATCTTTCCCCGAGGGAAAAGGAAGAGGCCGGCGGGGCAACCTGCCGGCCTTCTTCTTTTGACTTCAGGCCTCGCCAGCAAAATGCCGAGAGGGGCCACCGTAATTGACGAGGCGACCGTCAAAATCCCTCTGGAGCGACCGCCGATATCGCTTATGGAAGCGCGCATGACCGACACCGTTTCCCCGACCGCACCCACCGGCGCCCCGCTGATGTTGTTCGACAGCCTCACCCGGTCGACCCGCGCCTTCGCGCCGATCGATCCGACGATGGCGCGTGTCTACAGCTGCGGCCCGACGGTTTATAATTTCGCCCATCTCGGCAATCTGCGCGCCTATGTCTTCACCGACACATTGCGCCGGACGCTCAACTGGAAGGGCTTGCCGGTCAATCATGTCATCAACATCACCGATGTCGGCCACCTGACATCCGACGCCGACGAAGGCGACGACAAGATGGAGGCTGCCGCAAAGACGGCCGCCAAGACGATCTGGGAAATTGCGGCTTTCTATACCGACGCGTTCAAGGCCGATCTTAACGGCCTCAACATCATCATGCCGACGATCTGGAGCGTCGCGACCGACCATATCCAGGACATGATCGACTTTGCGCGCACGATCGAGGATGCCGGGGCAAGCTACGAGCTCGACAGCGGTCTCTATTTCGACACCTCGAAGGTGCCCGATTATGGTCGCCTCGCCGGCGCACGCGGAGACGACGCCGTCGGCCGCATCGCCGAAGTCGACGGCAAGCGCAACGCCGCCGATTTCGCGCTGTGGCGCCGGTCGCCATCGGGTGAACAGCGGCAGATGGAATGGATGTCGCCCTGGGGCCCGGGCGCACCGGGCTGGCATCTCGAATGCTCGGTGATGAGCATGAAATATCTCGGCACCCGCTTCGATATCCATACCGGTGGCATCGACCACCGCGAGATCCACCATTGCAACGAGATCGCCCAGAACCAGGCGTTTACCGGCACCCCGGACTCGGGTGCCAATTTCTGGATGCACAATAATTTCCTGGTCGATCGCGGCGGCAAGATGTCGAAGTCGAAAGGAGGGTTCGCGACCCTGGCCAGCGTGATCGACAAGGGTGTCCATCCGCTCGCCTATCGGCTGCTGTGCCTGTCGGCGCACTATCGCTCGGAACTGGAATTCTCGCCCGAGGCGCTCGCCGCGGCACTGACCCGTCTGACCCGGCTGACCCTCGCCGTCGAGCAACTGCGCGACAGCGCCGGCATGCCAGACTGGCTGCGGCTGGTCGAGGAAACGAGCGCCAGCAAGGGCGCATCCTTCGCCTACCAGCGCTCGGTGATCGAGGCGGGTCTGAGCGCCAAGGCACAGGCCATGATCGTCCGGTTCGACGAGGCCTTGTCGAACGACCTGATGGTCCCGCAGACCCTGCCGTTGCTGGAGGCCGCGCTGGCCGACAAGGCGATCGCCGCCGAAGAGCGTCTTCGCCTGCTCGCATCGATGGATCTTGCGCTCGGCCTCGGCCTGCTGACTCTGTCCCGAATGGACCTTCGCCTGCGCCCGGCCGATGCCCGGATCGGCGAGGACGAGATCGAAATACTGATCGAGCAACGCCAGGCAGCCCGTGCCGCGAAAGACTATTCCGCTTCCGATCGAATCCGCGATGCCCTTGCGGAATGCGGCGTTACCGTGATGGACGGGGCCGGCATAATGCGCTGGGACTGGATTCTGGATCTCTGACAAGTAGCGGCAGAATCAATCCGCAACGGATTGTAAAAAACCCTGTTCGCCGTCGCTGAAATGACATAGCAATTCCCCATCTTGCGTGATCGCGGCAGGGGCGCGGCGCATAGAGGGGGAGCACAACATGGCGACGAAGGCATCAGATCTTTTCATCCAATGTCTGGAGGAGGAGGGCTGCGAATATATCTTCGGCGTCCCCGGTGAAGAAAACCTCGACATGCTCGACAGCCTGTCGCGCTCCAAGACGATCAAGCTGATCCTTACCCGCCACGAACAGGGCGCCGGCTTCATGGCCGCGACCTATGGCCGCCACACCGGCAAGACCGGCGTCTGCATGGCGACGCTCGGGCCGGGTGCCACCAATTTCGTGACCGCCGCCGCCTATGCCTATCTCGGCGGCATGCCGATCCTGATGGTGACCGGCCAGAAGCCGATCAAGAAGTCCAAGCAGGGCCGCTTCCAGATCCTCGACGTCGTCGACATGATGCGTCCGATCACGAAGTTCACCCACCAACTCGCATCGGCCGACAATATCCCGAGCAAGGTTCGCGAAGCCTATCGCCTCGCCGAGGAAGAGAAGCCGGGCGCGACCCATATCGAATTTCCCGAGGACATCGCCGACGAGCACACCGATGAAGTGCCGTTGAAGCCTTCGCTCGCGCGTCGCCCGACCGCCGACACCAAAGCGGTCCGCGCCGCGGTGAAGATGATCGAGAACGCCAAGTCGCCTGTCCTGGTGATCGGTGCCGGCGGCAACCGGAAGCTGACCGGCCGGATGCTGCTGCAGTTCGTCGAGAAGACCGGCATCCCCTTCGTCACGACCCAGCTCGGCAAGGGCGTGATCGACGAAACCCATCCGAAGTTCCTGGGCTGCGCCGCGCTGTCGGCCGGCGATTTCGTCCATCGCTCGATCGAGCATGCCGACCTTATCGTCAACATCGGCCATGACGTGATCGAGAAGCCGCCCTTCTTCATGAAGACCGGCGGCTGCCCGGTGATCCACGTCAGCACCAAGACCGCGGAGGTGGACCCCGTCTACTTCCCGCAGGTCGAGGTGATCGGCGATATCGCCAACGCCATCTGGCAGATGAAGGAAGATATCGTTCCTTCGGGCAAATGGGATTTCGACTTCATGTTCAAGGCCCGCAAGGCCGAAGTCGAACATACCGCCTCGCTCGATGGCGACATGCGGTTTCCGATCTTCCCGCCGCACCTCGTCAAGGAGGTCCGCAGCGCGATGCCGTCGGACGGCATCATCTGCCTCGATAACGGCGTCTACAAGATCTGGTTCGCCCGCAATTATCCGGCGCGCCAGCAGAACACCGTCCTGCTCGACAACGCGCTCGCCACCATGGGCGCGGGCCTGCCGTCGGCGATGGCATCGGCAATGGTCTATCCCGACAAGAAGGTCATGGCGATCTGCGGTGACGGCGGCTTCATGATGAACAGCCAGGAGATGGAGACCGCGGTTCGCCTTGGCCTCAACATCACCGTGCTGATTCTCAACGACAACTCCTACGGCATGATCCGATGGAAGCAGGCGAACATGGGCTTCGCCGATTGGGGCCTGACCTATGGCAATCCGGACTTCGTCAAATATGCCGAGGCCTATGGCGCCAATGGCCATCGTGTCGAAAGCGCGGAGCACCTCAAGACGCTGCTCAAGCATTGCCTCGACACACCGGGCGTCCATCTGATCGATTGCCCCGTCGACTATTCGGAAAACGATCAGATCCTGAACAAGGACATTAAGGACCTGAGCAAGAAGGTCTCCTGATCGGCGCGTCATCGGCGGCGGCGGGCACTGGCCTGCCGCTGCCGATGGCTTTCCGCCCCGGCGATTGTTTGTACAGATGGACGGATAGCGATGAAGCTCAAGGATACCTACCCGCTCTACCTCGCCAACGAGGCGCAGCAGCCCAACACCGATCTGAAGGTCACCGACAAGTTCACCGGCGAAGTCGCGACTCTGGTCGCGCTGGCGGATGCGAAGACGATCGACTCCGCGATCGGATGGGCGGTCAAGGCCGCCGAGCCGATGGCCAAGATGGCCAGCTATGAGCGCCAGGCCGTCCTTCAGCATTGCGTCAACCGCTTCACCGAGCGGAAGGACGAACTCGCTTATGCGCTTTGCGTAGAGGCGGGCAAGCCGATCAACGACTCCCGCGGCGAAGTCGGCCGGCTGATCGATACCTTCCGCATCGCCGCCGAGGAATCGGTGCGCATGACCGGTGAGGTCCAGCCTCTCGACATCTCGCCGCGGGCGAAAGGCTATCAGGGCATCTGGAAGCGGGTGCCGATCGGTCCCTGCTCGTTTATTTCGCCGTTCAATTTCCCGCTCAACCTGGCCGCGCACAAGATCGCCCCGGCGATTGCGGTCGGCTGCCCCTTCGTCATGAAGCCGGCCAGCCGCACACCGCTGGGCGCGATCATCATGGGAGAGGTGCTGGCCGAGACCGACCTGCCCAAGGGCGCCTTCTCGATCCTGCCCGCTGCCCGCGACGGCGCGGACCTCTTCACGACCGACGACCGGCTCAAGCTGCTCTCCTTCACCGGCTCGCCTGATGTGGGCTGGGACCTGAAGGCGCGCGCCGGCAAGAAGAAGGTCGTGCTCGAACTGGGCGGGAATGCCGCCGTCGTCATCGATGCCGACGCAGATCTCGACGATGCGGTCGACCGCACGGTGTTCGGCGCTTTCTACCAGTCAGGGCAGTCGTGCATCGGCGTACAGCGGATCGTGGTCCACGATCAGGTCTATGATGCGTTCAAGGCCAAGCTTGTCGCCAAGACCAAGACGCTGATCGCCGGCAACCCACACGAAGAAAAGACCTTCGTCGGCCCGATGATCGACGTGAAGGAAGCGGAGCGCCTCGACAACTGGATTCAGGAAGCAATCGCCAAGGGCGCGACGCTGCTGTGCGGCGGGAAGCGCGATGGCGCGATGCTCGAAGCGACGCTGCTCGAAAATGTCGATCTCGAAACCAAGCTCAACCGCGAGGAAGCCTTCGGCCCTGCCGCCTTCCTGATCCGGTTCAGCGACTGGCATGAGGCATTGCGGATCGTAAACGATTCGAAGTTCGGCCTGCAGGCCGGCATCTTCACCCGTGACATCTTCAAGATCCTCGACGCATGGGACGATCTCGATGTCGGCGGCGTGGTCGTCAACGACGTGCCGAGCTACCGGGTCGACAACATGCCCTATGGCGGCGTCAAGGATTCCGGCCTCGGGCGTGAGGGCGTCCGCTTCGCGATGGAAGACATGACCGAGATCCGCAACCTCGTCATCCGGCGGCGAAGCGTTTGATAAGCTTTGAATGATTGCCTTTGGGCGGTTAAAGAGCGATACAAACTCTCGATCGTAGCCGCCCAGGGGCAAAAGTGGCGTTACGAGTGGGGTGTCGGCAGTTAGGGAGCGCCGAATTGGGGGGTAAAGTCTCGAGCAGACTGACCATCGTCTGCGGGCTGTTCAGCGCCGCAGTCGTGGGCATTGCACTGCTTTTCCTCGCCATGACCGGCACGGCCAAGCAGGCCGTCGCATCATCGGCCTCGCCTGCAACCGGCGCCGTCCATGTCGGCGTCGCGTCCTGCGCAGGATCCACATGCCACGGCCGCAGCGAGCCGACCGGCAAAATCGTCCGCCAGGACGAGATTCTCCAGTGGCAGAGCGCCTCCAGCAAGACCGGTGCACACAGCCGCGCTTATGCCGCCCTCGCCTCCGCGCGCGGCCAGGCGATCGCCGGCAAAATGGGCATCGGCCCGGCAACGTCGGCCGGCGAATGCCTGGGCTGTCACGCCGACCCCGCCTTCGCAGGCAAGGGCGCGCGCTGGCAGGTGACCGACGGCGTCGGCTGTGAATCCTGTCACGGCGGTGCCGGCGGCGGCAATGGCTGGCTCTCGACCCATTATGCGGTCGGACAGACCCACGCCGCGAACGTCTCCCGCGGCCTTTATCCGATCGATCAGCCTCGCGCGCGCTCGGAAAAATGTCTTGATTGCCATCTCGGCAGCGACAAGCCGGGCCAGTTCGTCTCGCACCGCATCATGGCCGCCGGGCACCCGCGCGTCGCGTTCGAAGTCGATCTCTTCTCTGCGCTCCAGCAGCATCATGACGAAGATGCCGACTATGTGCAGCGCAAGCGGCGCACCAGCAATGTCCAGCTCTGGGCGGTCGGTCAGGCATCGGCGGTTGGCCGCGCGACGTCGCTGTTCGCCAGCCCGAAGCTCGGCACCGACGGCATCTTCCCGGAGATCTACTTCTTCGATTGCCACAGCTGTCACCGGCAGATCGTCGACGGCCCCAATGCCAAGTCCAGCTGGGTGAGCAATCCCGGCCGGCCGATCCCTTCTGGAATGCCGCCGTTCAATGACGAGAACATGATCATGCTCTCCGCTGCCGCCAAGGTCGTGGCACCGGGCATGGCCGCGAAGTTCGATACAGACTCCAGGGCCTTCCACGCCGCGCTGGCGAAAGATCGCCCGACCGCGGTCGCCGCCGCCCGGCGCCTGTCGGCCACAGCCGGCGGGCTGGCCGACACGCTCGGACGCACTGCTATCGGCCGGGCGGAGACCTTCGCGATTATCGACACGATTGCCGGCAATGCCATTTCGCCGCGCTTCACCGATTATGAAGGTTCGGCACAGGCGGTGATGGCCGTCGATACGTTGCTCAACGCGCTGGTCCGGCAGGGCTATGTCAGCGAAGATCGCGCCCGCAATGCGCGCGGCGCGATCGACCGGGCCTATAAGGCGGTGGGCAACAGCAACGCTTATCGCCCCATGGAATTCCGCGCAGCGCTGGGTCAGGCCGCCGCGTCGATAAGGTCGCTCAAATGATCCGTGCTCCGCGTAGTGTTGCTGCTTTTACCGCCCTCGCCTTCACGCTTGCCTCCTGCGGCGGTGGCGGCGGATCGTCATCCACGCCGACACCAACGCCAACGCCCACCCCGTCGCAGACGCCGACATACGCGGTGCCGGCGCAGGAATCGCTGACCGCCGCGGATGTGCAAAAGGTACTGGCACAGGCGATCGAAGAAGCCGCCGCGCGCAACAAGCCCGCGATGATCGCGGTGGTCGATCGGGTCGGCAACGTCCTCGCCGTCTATCAGATGACCGGCACGCCGACGACGCTGACGGTCAGGACCACCCACCGCGCGGTGACGCCCGGCGATCTCGAAGGCCTCGTCCTTCCCGGTTCGGCCGCCGCCAATCCGCTGGCCGCAGCCGCGATCGCCAAGGCGGTTACGGGCGCCTATCTCTCATCGGCCGGCAACGCCTTCTCGACCCGCACCGCGAGCTTCATCGTCCAGGAGCATTTTCCGGCCGGCGACAACCAGCTTGCGGGTGGACCGCTGTTCGGCGTGCAGTTCAGCCAGTTGCCCTGCTCCGACCTGTCGCAGCGCTATGTTCCGAGCGGCGGCGCCGGCGCGTTCGTCGGCCCGAAGCGCTCCCCCCTCGGTCTCGCCGCCGACCCGGGTGGCTTTCCGCTCTACAAGAATGGAGTCGTCGTCGGCGGCATCGGGATCATGTCGGACGGCCTGTACGGCTATGATGCGAACATCGACGATTTCGACAACGACGATGACGAGTATATCGCGACCGCCGCCGTGTCGGGCTTCGAGGCACCGGAAGCGATCCGCGCCAATAATATCCAGGCGGTCGTCCAGCTGCGCTACACCGATGCCACTCCGTCGAACCTGAAGACCACGCCGGCCAATGCCCGCGCCTTTTCGGCGCTGAACGGCGCGACCGGTTCGCTCGTCATCATTCCGGGCTATTTCGGCCAGGGCGGCACCCCCACGGTGCTGGCCGGCAACGCCTATGGCTCGGAAGCATCGGGCTATCGCGCCGCCACCGCCACCGAACGGAGTTCGGGCAGCACGATCGACAATGTCGACGCCTTCATCCTGACCGATGGATCGGGCGCGAACCGTTATCCGCTGCGCGCCGGCACCGACGGCGCGCGCGTTTCCAGCCCGTTGACCCAGACCGAAGTGAAGGCCGTCCTCGAAGAAGCCTTCAAGATCATGAGCCGCGCCCGCGCGCAGATCCGCAAGCCGCTCGACAGTCCGGCGCAGGTGACGATCTCGGTCATCGACAGCGACGGCAGCGTCCTCGGTCTCGCCCGATCGCCCGATGCGCCCATCTTCGGCACCGACGTTTCGCTGCAGAAGGCCCGCACGGTCGCCTTCTTCTCCAATCCCTCGGCCGCGAGCGATCTGCTCGGCAATCCGAGCAGCGACGTACAGAGCTTCGTCGCAGGCACACGGACCTTCTTCAACGATCCTGCCGCACTGACCGGCAAGACCGCCTTCGCGGCACGCTCGATCGGCAATATCGCGCGCCCCTTCTTCCCGGATGGTGAAGTTTCCCGCGCGAACGGCCCGCTGTCGCGTCCGTTCAGCGCCTGGAGCCCCTTCTCGACCGGCCTGCAGAGCACGCTGATCGTGCCTAATGTCGTCGAGCATGTCGGCTTCATTCTCGGCGCTTCCGCCACCGATACGCGGCAGCGCTGCACCTTCACCCCCGACGTTCCCGGCAAGGCGCAGAACCGCCTGCAGAACGGCATCCAGATTTTCCCGGGCGGCATGCCGATCTACCGCGGCAACACGCTGATCGGCGCGATCGGCATTTCGGGCGACGGCATCGACCAGGATGATATGATCTCGTTCCTGGGCCTGTTCAACGGCGGCCAGCGTGCCGGCACGGTCGGCCATGCACCGACGGCGATGCGGGCCGACCAGCTGGTCGTCAATGTCGGCGCTGGGGTTCGGCTGCGCTATGTGAACTGCCCATTCGCGCCGTTCCTCGACACCTCCGAACAAGTCGTGTGCGACGGTAAATAATGGCTGCGGCGCTCTCCTCCATTCTGCTCCATGCGATGGCGCTGGCTTCGGCCGCGCCTGAAGAGGCGCCGGCCCCAGCTCCGGCTGATGCGATGCCCGCGGCGCCCGTCGACCAGAGCGCACTTGCCGTGCCAGGCAGCGTCGAGCCTGGCGCGACCGTTGCCGACCCGATGATCGATGGCCGCCGCCGTCCCGGCTACGTCAGCGAATTGCCGGCCCCGGTCACGCAGAACAATGTCGGCGCGGTCTACGCACCGCCGCCGGAAGCCTTCCCGACCGACCAGTTTCCGATCCCCGATCGCTGGCGTCTTGTCACCGCGCTGTGTCCTGACAAGAATTTCGTCGGCCTTCAATCGGTCTGCAAATCGCGCTTCGATCCTTATCATCAGAATCCGCTCAAGGCGGATCTGCCGATCCAGATCGACAAGAAGCCGTTCTTCCTGCCGATCACCGGCGACGACTGGTTCTTCGGCATCAACGCGATTTCCGACACGATCGTCGAGCCGCGGTCTTTCCCGACGCCGGTCGCCGACCAGACGAGCAGCAATCCTGGCGCAAACGGCCAGTTCGGCCGCCAGAACAGTCTGGTGCTGGCGCAGACCGGCCTGTTCGGCTTCGGCCTGACCAAGGGCTCCACCGCCTACAAGCCGCCGGACGTCGAGTATCGCGTCCTGGTCGCCTATCAGGTCAACCATGTGAACGTGGAGGAACGCCGTGTCCTTCACGTCGAATCGTCGCGTCCAAGCCACCGGACCGATACGTTCCTGGGCTTGCAGGAAGCCTTTATCGACAAGCATCTGGGCAACCGCTCGGACCGCTACGATTTCGACTCGCTGCGCGTCGGAATCCAGCCCTTCCAGTTCGATTTCCGAGGCTTCCTGTTCCAGGATAACCAGCTCGGCATCCGGCTGTTCGGCAACCGCGACAACAACCGATATCAGTTCAACGTCAATGCGATCTGGCGTCTCGACAAGGACACCAATAGCGGCCTCAACGACATTACCGAAAAGCCGCGCGACGACTATATCCTGCATGCCAACCTGTTCGCGCAGGATTTCCCGCTGCAGGGGCTGACCTCGCTGGTCTCGCTGACCGCCAACTTCAACCGCGAGAAAGAGCGCGAGCTCGATCATAACGGTTTTCCTGTTCGCCCGGCGCTGCTGGGCGATCAGCGGCCGCGCGAATATGACGTCTATTATGTCGGCTACAGCGTCGACGGGCGCCTCAAGCGCTTCAATCTCACCTCTACCTTCTATGGCGCGTTCGGCGAAGACCGGAACAGCTTCTTCACCTCGAAGCCCGCCAAGATTCGCGCCTTCTTCGCCGCGGCCGAGCTCAGCTACGACATCGACTGGATCCGCGTGAAGCTGTCGGGCCTCTACGCAACCGGCGACGGCAAGCCCAAGGACAACACCGAGAGCGGCTTCTCGGCGATCTTCGAAAACCCGATCTTCGCCGGCGCCGATACCAGCTACTGGATCCGTCAGGTCGTCCCCTTCGCGGGCGGCGGCGTCAACGTCGCGATCTCGCCGCGCAACGGCCTGTTGAACGACCTGCGCACCTCGAAAGAGCAAGGCCAGTCAAACTTCAACAATCCCGGCACGATGCTGCTCGGCGTCGGCGCCGATCTCGACGTTTTGCCGCAGCTGCGCTTCTCGACCAATCTCAACCATCTGTGGTTCGAAAATACCGCCACGCTGCGCGAACTGCGCAACGAAGGCAGCATTCCCAAATCGATCGGCTGGGACTTGTCGGGTGCGTTCATCTGGCGGCCCAGCATGGTCCAGAATGTGATCTTCCGCCTGTCGGGGGCCGTGCTCGATCCCGGCAAGGGCTTCTCCGATCTTTTCACCAATTCGCGCGGGGACGATCGATATTATTCGGTCCTCTTCAACACGATCCTGTCGTTCTGAGGGTATAGATGCGAGGTCTGGGATCCATGATGACGATGCGGTGGGCGGCTCGCGGCGCTATGGCGCTGGCGGCGGCCGTCACCTTCGTCGTCTCCGCCCCCTCGCCCGCCCCGGCCTCTGAAGGCGAGAAGCCGGTCGCGCGGACCTACCCCAAATTCGCCGATGCGCCGCGCACCCAGGATTGGGCCCAGGCGGACGAGAAGAACGCCGGTTGTATCTCCTGTCACACCGCCACCGATCGCAAGACGATGCACCAGACCGAAGCAGTCGTGCTGGGATGCGTCGATTGCCATGGCGGCGACGGCAAGGTGCATGTCGAAACCGGCGTAAAGCTGGGCGACGCCGCCTATGTCCGCACCCGCGACAAGGCGCACGTCCTGCCGAAATATCCGGAGAGCTGGCACTGGCCGTCGTCGGCCAATCCGAAGCGCAGCTACACGCTGCTCAACAAGGAAGCCCCCGAATATATCCGCTTCGTCAACCCATCCGACTACCGCGTCGCGCGCCAGGCCTGCGGCGCCTGTCACCTCGAGATCATCCAGGCGGCCGAACGCTCGCTGATGGCCACCGGCGCGATGCTGTGGGGCGGCGGCGCCTATAATAACGGCATCGTCCCCTACAAGAATTACATCTTCGGCGAGGCGTATACCGCCAACGGTGAGCCCGCTCAGATCAAGTCTCCGGGTGTCACACCGGGCACAGTGACCCCCGAGCAGAAGGCACGCGGCGCACTACCGGTCATGTATCCGCTGCCGACCTGGCACGTGATCCCGCCTGGCGACATCTTTCGCGTGTTCGAACGCGGCGGCCGCACCATCAACACCGGCTTTGCCGAAATCGGACTGCCCAACTCGACCGGCATCATCCAGCGCCTCGAAGAGCCGGGCCGTCCCGACCTGAAGCAGTCGAACCGCGGCCCCGCCACCGGCCTGCGCGTCGCCATCCCCGTGCTCAATATCCACAAGACGCGTCTCAACGATCCGTTCATGTGGTTCATGGGCACCAACGACCAGCCCGGCGATTATCGCAACTCGGGCTGCGCCGGCTGTCATGTCGTCTATGCGAACGACCGCGAACCGACACACAGCCTGATCTACGCCAAGTTCGGGCGCGACGGTCAAACCGCGACGCTCGATCCGACGATCAAGGACAAGCTCGAGCCCAAGGACGACGGGCACGGCGGCGGCCACGGCGCCAAGGGCGAGCATGGCGCGCCCGCGCCCGATCATGACGGCCATGCCGCCAGCGACATCGCGATGCACGGCAAGGACGGCGTCCCGGCCCATCCGATCGGCGCGCAGAAGGAAAAGGGTCACCCGATCCAGCACGCCTTCACCAAGGCGATCCCGACCGCACAGTGCATGAACTGCCACATGCACCAGCCCAATATCTTCCTGAACAGCTACCTCGGCTACACGATGTGGGATTATGAGTCCGACGCACCGCTGATGTGGCCGGAGAAGCAGAAGAACCCGACGATGGCCGAGCGCCACCAGGTGCTCGAGCGCAACCCGGAAGCCGCCGCCGCGATCGGCAAATGGGCGGACATCGATTTCCTGCGCAACGTCTATGACGATTTGAATCCGAAGGCGAAGGACACCCAGTTCGCCGACTATCACGGCCATGGCTGGAATTTCCGCGCCATCTATAAGCGCGACCGCGAGGGCAATCTGCTCGACGAAGCCGGCAACATCGTCGATCCGAACGACCCAGAGAAATTCCGCAAGAACGGCATGCCCGAGTTCGCCCCCGTCGGCGAACAGAAGGGCAAGGCGGTCCACATGATGGACATCCACGCCGAAATGGGCCTGCAATGCGCCGACTGCCACTTCGCGCAGGACAGCCATGGCAACGGCCTGCTCTACGGCGAGGTCGCCAATGCGGTCGAGATCGGCTGCAAGGATTGCCACGGCACCGCCGACACCTTCCCGACGCTGCTGACCTCCGGTCCAGCGGCGCCTCCGGGCGGGACCAACCTGTCGCTGCTGCGCAATCAGGACGGCCAGCGCCGCTTCGAATGGAGCACCGCCGCCAATGGCGAGCGCGTGCTGATCCAGCGGTCGATCGTCGATCCGAAGCTCGAATGGAAGGTCTCGCTGGTCAAGGAATCGGTCGATCGCGCCAGCGCCAATTTCAACCCGCTCGCCGCCCGCGCCAAGCTGATGGGCAAGGACGGGATCGAGACCGGCAAGTTCGCTTTCGGCCCCGGCATCGCGCCGGAGGACCGCGCGCACAACACCGACAAGATGGCATGCTTCACCTGCCATTTGTCCTGGACGACGTCTTGTGGCGGTTGCCATCTGCCAATCGAGGCGAACTGGAAGACGTCCAGCCACAAATATGACGGCATCGAAACGCGCAACTTCGCGACCTACAATCCGCAGGTCGCGCGCGATGAGATGTTCCAGCTCGGCATCCACCAGACGACCAAGGGCAACATCATCGCCCCGGTGCGCTCGACATCGGCGCTGGTTCTGTCCTCGACCAACATCAACCGCGAGCGGATCTACATCCAGCAGCCGCCGATCTCGTCCGCCGGCTTCTCGAGCCAGGCCTTCGCGCCGCACTTCCCGCACACGGTCCGCAAGACCGAAACGAAGACCTGCACCGACTGCCACCTCTCGGCAGAGGACGACAACAACGCGATCATGGCGCAGCTCAACCTGCTCGGCACCAACTTCGTCAACTTCGTCGGGATGAACGCCTGGGCGGGACTGGAGAAGGGCATCGAGGCGATCCGGGTCACCGAATGGAGCGAACCGCAGGCGGTGATCGGCTCCTATCTCCACAAATATGCCTATCCCGACTGGTACAAGCAGCATCTCGGCCACAACCGCGAACTGATCGAGTGGATCCGCGGCACCCGCTTCGACAAGAAACTGTCGGGCGAGTCGGACTCGCTGGAGGAGTTCGCCAACACCCATCACACGACCGGTGGTGAGGCGCGCTGCGTCCAGCTGCGCGGCGAATATTTCTTCGTGGCCGAGGGCAAGGGCGGCTTCCGCGTCTATGACGTCGCGTCGATCGCCAACAAGGGCACGTCGCAGCGGATCATCACCGCGCCCTTCTCGCCGCTGGGCCACGACACGCATATCGCGTCGAAGAACGCGACCTGCATGGCGCTGCCGACCGACCAGAACATCTCGACCGAGCGCAACGATCACATCCTCAAATATTATCCCGAGAACGAAGAGCAGAAGATGGGCGAAATCTATCGCTACGCCTTCGTTACGGATGCGGTGGAAGGCCTGATCGTCGTCAATGTCGAGACGCTCGCCGACGGCGAGCCGCGCAACAATTTCTTCAAGCGCACCGTTACCTGGAACGAAAACAACGTCCTTGCCGGTGCCCGCCACATCACGCTGGGTGGCAACTATGCCTATATCACCGCCAATGTCGGTCTGGTCGTGGTCGACCTGAGCGATCCGAAGCGGCCCCGCCTGGCAGCCACCGTACCACTGCGCGACGCTCGCGCCTCGGCGCTCCAGTTCCGCTATCTGTGGGTGACCACTGCGGAAGGCCTTCAGCTCGTCGACGTGACGCATCTCGACAAGCCGGTTCTGGTCCCCTCGGCGACGCTGCCGATCGCCAATGCGCAGCGCGTCTACCTGGCCCGCACCTATGCCTATGTCGCGGCGAAGCAGGACGGCCTGGTCATCGTCAACATCACCAGGCCGCTGAAGCCGGTGCTCTATCAGAAGGTCACCTTCGACGGCCTTCTGAACGATGCCGAGGACGTCATCGTCGGCACGACCAACGCCTCGTTGTTCGCCTATGTCGCCGACGGCCGGAACGGCCTGAAGGTGATCCAGCTGACCTCACCTGATAGCCAGCCCAACTTCTACGGCTTCTCGCCCGCGCCGAAGCCCGAGCTGATCGCCTGGGCGAAGACCCCCTCGCCGGCACTGGCGATGTCGAAGGGCCTCGATCGCGACCGCGCGGTCGATGAAAGCGGCAACCAGATGGCGATCTTCGGTCGCATCGGCTCACGCCCGTTCAAGCGCAACGAGATGGAGAAGCTCTATCTTAACGCGAAGGGCCAGGTCTGGAAGGTCAGCGACAAGCCGACCTTCGCGGACTGGGTCCCGGCAAGGCGATAGGCCGATCGCGCCGGCGGATGATTCATTCGCCTCGAAAGCTGCATCGCAGGGAGGATTTCTCCCTCCCCTCGCGTCTCAACCGAGCGCCTTCTCCAGCACGACCATCGCCAGCGGCGGGTCGAGCTCGACGGGGAAAGGTCGTCGTTCGCCGGTCAGTCGATAACCGCGCCGTTCATAATAAGCGATCAGCTCGGGACGCTGGTCGATGACGGTCATCTCAATCGCATGCGCTTCGAACGCGGAGACCGCGATCGCCTCGGCCGCGGCAATCAACGTCTTGCCGAGCCCACCGGCCTGCAACGCCGGATCGACCGTCAGGAGCCCGAGATAGGTCGACCCATGCCCGCGATCGCTGACCTGCACACAGCCGATCACGCGATCATCCTCGATTGCGAGCAACAAGCGCTCATTGTCGTCGTCGACGGTCGCCGCAAGGATGCCGTGGCTGGTGCGCTGGCCTTCGCGAATGATATCGGCCTCGTGCGTCCAGCCCGCCCTGGCATCCTCACCGCGATAGGCACGCTCGACCAGCGCATGAAGCTGCAGGAGATCGCCATGTTCGGCGCGGCGGATCGTCGGGTGCGTGTTCATATCGTCAGGCTCGCGGATGGGCGTTGCGGTAAACATCCATGAGATGCGCGGCATCGACGCCGGTATAAACCTGGGTCGACGACAGGCTGGCATGGCCCAGCAATTCCTGCAGCGAGCGCAGGTCGGCGCCCCTGCCCAGCAAATGGGTCGCGAAGCTGTGGCGCAGCGCGTGCGGCGTGGTGCGCTCACCCAGGCCAAGCCGCACCCGCGCCGCCCGCATAGCGCGGCGGATCATTTCGGGCGCCAGCGGCCCGCCGCGAGCGCCCCGAAACAGGATTTCGCCCGACGCCGCACCATAGGGACTGAGCGCGACATAGCGCTCGATCGCCTCGCGGACCGGTTCAAGCATCGGCACGATCCGGGTCTTCGCACGCTTGCCGGTGACGCTCAGCGTATCGCCCAATGGCAGGATGTCACCGGTCAGCGCCATCGCCTCGCCGATGCGCAGGCCGGCACCATAGAGCAGGATCAGCACCGCTTCGTCGCGTGCCGCGATCCAGGGTTCGGTCGCGGATTCGGCGGCGTCCTCGGCGATCGCCGCAATATCGTCCGGGGCGACCGGCCGCGGAATGCCCCTTTTGATCCGAGGACCCTTCACCTTGACGGGTTTGGCCGCACCTTCGCCCTCGGCAATATGGCCCAGAAAGGTACGGATCGCCGACAGCTCACGCGCGGTCGATACATTGGAAAGCCCTTCGGCGCGACGCTCGGCGAGATAGGCGCGCAGGTCGCCACGGTCGAGGCCGGTCAACAGGGCCGCATCCACCAGCCCGCCGCGATGACGGCCGATGAAAGCGATCAGGCGATGTGCGGTGGCAAGATAAGCCCGGATGGTATGCTCGGAGCGGCGCCGATCGCGGCGCAGATGATCGGCCCACAGCACGGCAATTCCCCGCGCCGGATGATCATCAAGGGTTAGGGCAGCAACCACCGCCCTATCATGCGCGAAAGCATCGCGCCGAGGAAGCCCAACAGTTCGGATCCCGCGCGCGTGTCGAAGCCCATCGAGCGGCGCTGGCCCAGCGCCAGAACGCCGCCCGGCAGAGGCGCTTCGGCGGACAGGCGGATCAGCGCTTCGGCGCGGATCAGCTCGGAGGCGGGACCGAACAGCGGATGGCCGCGATCGACGCCGCGCATCACCACGCCGTCGATGTCGACGATCGACTTCTCGATGATGCGACGTTCGACGAACTGCATGCCCGACGCATCCGCACGCAGGCCCCGGTCGCCGACGAACAGCGCCACCGATACCGCGTCGAGGCCGAGCATGTCGGGCCAGATCTGGGTGACGATATGAATGAGATGGTCGAGGCCATCTGCATCGGTAGCGGCCAGTACGGCCGAGTGGATCGAGGAGACGGCACCCGAATGGCCGCGCGCGAAGGCGATGAGATCCTGATTGGCCTCTTCGACCTCGGCCATCCGCCGCTTGAGCGATGCCATCGCACCGCCTTCGAAGTCGATCACGCTTCCCATGACGGACAACGTACGCTCGAATGGTTAACACACAATGGCGTAACCGTTATCCCGGTTGATAACCGGATGTCCTGCGGAGCCGACAAAGCGTTCAATGCCCCGCCTGCTGTTGCTCCCATGCCCGGAATTTCTGAGTGAGGCAGCCGCTGGCGCCGCTGGCCCCGGATGCGGAGCAGGACCCTATCCCGCTTCCGCCACCTTCCATCAGGCGGTGCCGCTCCCGCGACACGCCGTCGACGTCTTCCTGGAAAAAATCGAATCCATTGGGTCGCAGCGCCTCGGGAATCCGATAGCGGTCGGAGACCCTGCCGCGCCCGCAGACGACGATCTCCCCGGTGCGGGCGACCGGGCAGCCGACAGCCGCCTCGATCGCCTTGTCGAGCGTCGGCGCCGCCGCTGGTGCCTCGGCGGCCAGCAGCAGCGCCAACAGGATCAGAGGATGCTCTGCCCGGTCTTGGCCCAATCGGCCATGAAGCCCTGGATGCCCTTCTCGGTAAGCGGATGATTGAACAGCGCACGGATCACCGAGGCCGGAGCCGTCATCACGTCTGCGCCGATCTTTGCCGATTCGAGGATGTGGATCGGGTGACGGACGCTGGCGACGAGGATTTCGGTGCCGAAGTCGTAATTGTCGTAGATCTGGCGGATGTCGGCGATCAGGCTCATGCCGTCGAAGCCGATATCGTCATGCCGGCCGACGAAGGGCGAGATGAAGCTCGCACCCGCCTTGCCGGCCAGCAGGGCCTGGTTGGCCGAGAAGCAGAGCGTGACGTTGACCATCGTGCCGTCGTCGGACAGCGCCTTGCAGGTCTTCAGTCCGTCGATCGTCAGTGGCACCTTGATGCAGACATTGTCGGCGATCTTACGAAGGACTTCGGCCTCCTTCATCATCGTCTCGTGGTCGAGCGCCACGACTTCGGCAGACACGGGCCCCGGCACGATCTTGCAGATCTCGGCGATGACATCGACGAACTGCTTGCCGGACTTGGCGATCAGCGAAGGATTGGTGGTAACGCCGTCGAGAAGGCCGGTGGCCGCCATTTCGGCGATATCGGCGGTGTCTGCGGTGTCGACAAAGAATTTCATGAAAGCGCCCCTTGGCTACGCGTCTTGTTGGCGGTGCCTATAGCGGCGCCACGGCCGTCCGCCTAGGGTCCGCAGGGCCTTCCATACGGGTTATCCACCGCTTCGCCCAAGGCCCGCCATTGCGGCGACCGGCACCGCCCCCTAAGCATCCGGTCATGGCACGCGCCCATGTCCTCCTGCTCAATCCCGCCCTCGGCCCGCTCGATTACCGCGCGGACCGCGAGCATGTCGTCGAGCCGGGCAGCATCGTGCTGGCCCCGCTCGGACCCCGGCAGGTGGTCGGCGTCGTCTGGGAGGAGGAAATGCTCCCCTCGGCGGATCAGGTCGGCGACAACCGGCTGCGGCCTCTCCTCGAGGTCTACGACGTACCGCCGCTGGGGGCGCCGCTCCGCCGGCTGATCGAGTGGACCTCAGACTATTATCTGGCGCCGCCCGCCGCCGTGTTGCGCATGGCGCTGCCATCCTCCAGCGCGCTCGACGGCGCGCGGACCATCACGGAATATCGCGCGACCGGCGAGCGACCGGGCCGGAACACCCCGCAGCGCGAACAGGCGCTCGACCGGATCGGCCAGCGCCAGGGACTCATCCGCGAACTGGCGACGATCGCCGATGTTTCCGAGGGCGTCATCCGCGGGCTGGTCAAATCGGGCGCGATCGAAGCGGTGACCGTGTCGATCGACACGCCCTGGATTTCGCCCGACCCCGATCACGTCTCGGTCGATCTGTCGGACGAACAACAGCTCGCTTCCGGGATGCTGATCGACGCGGTCGCGGCGAAGAGCTTTCACCCGTTCCTGCTCGACGGCGTGACCGGTTCGGGCAAGACGGAAGTCTATTTCGAAGCCATCGCCGAAGCCCTGCGCGCGGGCCGCCAGACACTGGTGCTGCTGCCGGAAATCGCGCTGACCGAGCCCTTCCTCAAGCGGTTCGAGGCGCGCTTCGGCCATCTGCCGGTCGCGTGGCACAGCGAACTGCGCCAGTCGCAGCGGCGCCGGGCCTGGCGCGGGATCGTCCATGGCGAGGCGAAGGTCGTGGTCGGCGCCCGCTCGGCGCTGTTCCTGCCTTATCGCAACCTCGGCCTGATCATCGTCGACGAAGCGCATGAGACCAGCTTCAAGCAGGAGGACGGCGTCCTCTACCATGCACGCGATGTCGCGGTGATTCGGGCGAAGCTGGAGGAAATCCCGATCGTCCTCGCTTCGGCGACGCCCGCGATCGAAACCCGGCAGCAGGCGGCGATCGGCCGCTATACCGAGCTCAAGCTCACCTCGCGCCACGGGGCTGCCGAAATGCCCGAGATCGAGGCGATCGATCTGCTTGCCGATCCGCCGCCGCGCAACCGCTGGATCGCGCCGCCGCTTGTCCTGGCGCTGGCCGATCGGCTAGAGAAGAAGGAGCAGAGCCTCCTCTTCCTGAACCGGCGCGGCTATGCGCCGCTGACCCTGTGCCGGACCTGCGGCCACCGCTTCCAATGTCCCAACTGTACCGCCTGGATGGTCGAGCATCGGCTGTTGAGCCGGCTTCAGTGCCATCATTGCGGGCACAGCATGGCCCCGCCCGCTGCCTGCCCCGAATGCAAGGACGAGGACAGCCTGGTCGCCTGCGGCCCCGGGGTCGAGCGGATCGCCGACGAAGTCGCGATGCTGTTCCCCGACGCGAAGATCGCGATCGCCACCTCCGACACGCTGTCGACCCCTGCCCGTGCGGCCGAGTTCGTCGAGCGGATGGAGGCTGGCGATATCGACGTGGTCGTCGGCACCCAGCTGATCACCAAAGGCTATCATTTTCCCGAACTCACCCTGGTCGGCGTGATCGACGCAGATCTCGGCCTGGCGGGCGGCGACCTGCGCGCCGCAGAACGCAGCTTTCAGCAAATCGCCCAGGTTGCCGGGCGCGCCGGGCGCGGCGCAAAGCCGGGCCATGTCTATATCCAGACCCATTCCCCCAAGGCGCCGGTAATCCAGGCGCTGTTATCGGGCGATGCGCAGAGCTTCTACGATGCCGAGACCGAGGCGCGGAAGATGGCGGAGGCCCCGCCGTTCGGCCGCTATGCCGCGATCATCATCTCGGCCGAGAAGCTCGAGGAGGCGGCCGTCACCGCCCGGCTGATCGGGCGGACCTCGCCCGCGGTCGACGGGATGCATGTCTACGGGCCCGCCCCCGCGCCGCTCGCCATGTTGCGCGGCCGGCATCGCCAGCGTCTGCTCGTTCACGCCCGCCGCTCGCTCGACGTGCAACAGGTGATCCGGGACTGGCTCAGTCCGCTGCAATGGCCGCGGGGCGTCCGCGTGGCGGTGGATGTCGATCCCTACAGCTTTCTGTAGAGCGCGAGTCGCGGCGAGCATCGGGATCGCGCGTCTCTTTGCTGTGGATAAAGCAGGGAGATTCAGGCTTTCGTCGAAAGGACGCGCATGGCGAAAGATGAACGGCTTGAAGTTGACCCGGCGTAGTGCTGAAACCGCGCCATGATAGCAGCGCGCCGCCCGTCGATCCGAACGATTCTGTCGCTCGCCGCGCTTCTCCTCGTCGTGCTGCTGGCGGTCGATCCGGCTGTCGCATCGACGTCGGGGCCGGCACAGACCGGCGCACTCGACCGGGCGATGACGACGATCGCGGGCGACGGCCGCCCGCTGTCGCTGTCGCTCCAGATCCTGGTGCTGATGAGCTTGCTGACGGTGCTCCCGTCACTGGTGCTGATGATGACCAGCTTCACCCGCATCATCATCGTGCTGTCGCTGCTGCGCCAGGCGCTCGGCCTTCAGCAGACCCCGCCGAACCAGGTTCTGGTCGGCCTAGCCATGTTCCTGTCGCTGTTCATCATGCGGCCTTCGATCGAGCAGATCAACGCCAACGCCTTCAAGCCCTATGGCGCCGGACAGATCACGATCGAGGAAGCCGTCACTCGGAGCGGCGCTGTGCTGCATCGCTTCATGGTGCTCCAGACCCGCCAGACCGACCTGAAGCTGTTCGCCGATCTTGCCAAGGCCCCGAAGTTCGCACGCGCTTCCGACATTCCATTTTCGATCCTGCTGCCCGCCTATGTGACCAGCGAATTGAAGACCGCGTTCCAGATCGGATTCCTGATCTTCCTGCCTTTCTTGGTCATCGATCTCGTCATCGCCTCGACCTTGATGTCGCTGGGGATGATGATGCTGTCGCCTGCCATAATTTCCATGCCGTTCAAGCTGTTACTGTTCGTTCTTGTGGACGGATGGGCACTGACGATGGGCTCGCTTGCGGCGAGTTTCGCGACATGATGGTGATGGATATTCGCCGTGGATAGCGCCGGTTCACCCGATTATTTCATCGGCGTCGCCCAGCAGGCGATGTGGGTGCTGGCGCTCGCGTCGGCGCCGATCCTGATCCCGGCGCTGGTCGCCGGCATCATCCTGGGAATGATTCAGGCGGCGACGTCGATCAACGAACAGACCCTGAGTTTCGTCCCGAAGCTGATCGTCGTCGGCATCACGCTGGCGCTGTTCGGCAGCGCGATCATGATGCTGCTCGCAGATTTCACCCGCGAGATCTTCGCGCGCATACCGGACATGCTCCGATGATTCCCCAGGGCCTGGCGGGAATAGAAACCCAGCTCTGGCTCTGGATGATCGCGATGATCCGCCCCGGCGCGGCCTTCATCGCGGCACCCGTGTTCGGCGCGCCGCAGGTGCCGCTGCAATTGCGCGCGGTGGTCGCGCTGGCGATCGGCATCCCCGCACTTTCGAACACGCCCTTCGTCCTGCCTGTCGGCGGCATCGTGACGATCGAGGGCTTCGTGCTCGTCGCGGGCGAGATCCTAGCCGGGCTGGCGCTCGGCTTCGCAGTCCAGATCGGCTTTTCCGCAGCGCTGGTCGCGGGCGAAGTCATCGGCAATGCAATGGGCCTCGGCTTCGCCGGCATGATGGACCCGGCGTCAGGCGCGCCATCCCCCGCGGTCAGCCAATATCTGTCGCTGCTGGCGACCTTCCTGTTCCTGTCGACCGGCGGCCATCTGCAACTCGCCGCGATCATCGTCGAAAGCTACCGCGCATTGCCGCCCGGAGAAGCCTGGATGGGCGCCAGAAGCATTCAGGGCCTGGCCCTGTTCGGTGGAGAATTGTTCGCTGCTGGGCTCGCCATCGCCCTGCCGGTCGGCTTTGCCCTTATCCTGATCCAACTGGTCATGGCGATGCTGGCGCGCTCGGCGCCGCAGATGAACATCTTCTCGGTCGGTCTGCCGGCCACGTTGATGGCAGGGCTTATCCTGCTGGCGATCGCGGCGCCGGTAATGTCCGAAGGCATCACCGCGGCCATCCAGCGCGGCCTGGCCGAAGCCCGCACCCTCGCGCTCGGGCGATAGACCATGTCCGAGGGTCCCGAGGACGACGAGAAAACAGAAGCCCCGACACCGAAGCGGCGCGACGATGCCAGCGAGAAAGGCGACGTCCTCCAGTCCAAGGAACTGGGCACCGCGCTGGTGATGATCGTCGGCGCCGGCTGGATCGCGGTCGCGGGCCCCTGGCTGATGGCTGCGCTCAAGCAGATGCTGACCAACGCGCTGTCGTTCGATTCCGGCGCGATCCAGAATTTCGATCCATTTTCTGCGTTCATGACGATGGTGCTGACGGTCGCGATGCCGCTCGTCCTGCTGTTTGCCCTGACCTTCGCGGCCGCGATTGCGGCGCCGGCCATGCTGGGTTCGCTCGGTTTCCGCTGGTCGGCGCTCGGCTTCAAGGCGAGCAAGCTCAACCCGATGGCCGGGCTCAAGCGCATCTTCGGCATGCAGGGGGTGATCGAACTCGGCAAGTCGCTGCTCAAGATCGTCGCCATGGGGGCGGTCGGCTATTGGCTGCTGATGGACCAGATCGCCTCGATCGTGACCCTGGGCCAACAGGATCTGAAGACCGCGCTCGACAGTCTCGGATCGACCTTCGTCTTCGCGGTGCTGGTGATGACCCTGGCGCTGGCGGTCGTCGCCGGCGCCGACGTGCCGATGCAGATGCTCCAGCGCGCCAAGCGGCTCCGCATGTCGAAACAGGAGATCAAGGAAGAATCGAAGCAGACCGAAGGCTCGCCCGAGTTGAAGGCCGCGATTCGCCAGAAACAGATGGCGGCGGCCATGGGATCGGCGCGCAAGGCGGTGGTGGATTCGACCGTCGTCCTCACCAACCCGACGCATTTCGCGGTAGCGCTGCGCTATCGCCCGGGCTTCGACGTCGCCCCCGTTGTGCTGGCGCGCGGGCGCGGCGCGACCGCCGACGCGATCCGCGAACTGGCGACCGAAAACGGCGTGCCGATGCTGCAATATCCGCAGCTGACCCGTGCCATCTATTATACCAGCCGCTCGGGCCAGCTGGTCCGCGACGACCTGTTCATCGCCGTCGCGGCGATCCTTGCGTTCGTCTTCAATCTCGACCGCGCGATGGCGGAGGGCATCGTCCAGCCCGACGTGGACGTGCCGAACGGCGCCCGTTTCGATGAAGAAGGCAGGAAGACGGCGTAATCCACCCAGTCCCGAGCATCCTGACAGAGCAGCCGTACACCGTACGCTCATGGTTAGCGGACGTTAGGAAATTAAAAGGACTTCGGCTGCTAAACCCGACACCGAGTGCGCCGTTACCGGCAGCAGCGAGGTGGTGAAGTCATGGTTACGTCCGTCGGTTCATCGATATTGACCGCGCTCGGCGCGTCGAGCATCGACACGTCTTCGCTCGTCGATCAGCTCGCGACAGCCTCCATCGCCAACAAGACCAAGGCGCTCACCGACCGCACGACCGCGAACACCGCGAAGATTTCCGACCTGGCCAGCGCGGTCAGTTCGATCAGCACCTTTTCCTCGTCGCTGTCCTCGCTGATTTCCGGCGGATCGCTGTTCACCCAGCCGACCAGTTCGAACAGCTCGATCCTGGGCGTCAGCGCCATTGCGGGTTCGCGGCTCAACGGCCTGTCCGCGACGATCAAGGTCGAGAAAATCGCGACCGCACAAAGCATGACGGCCTCGGCGCTCGGCAGCGCCGCGACCGCGGTCGGCCTCGGCACGATGGAACTGACCGTCGGCGACAAGACCAAGACGATCACGATCACCGAAGCCAACAACTCGCTTGCCGGCCTCGCCCAGGCGATCAAGGATTCGGGTCTCGGCGTCACCGCCAGCATCGTCACCGACTCGACCGGCGCCCGGCTGGTCATGAAAGGCTCGACCGGAGAGGCGAACGGCTTCACGTTCAAGATGACCAGCGGCACTGCTGGCGAACTCGACCGCTTCGCCTATGACCCGGACAATTACGATCCGCAGAACATCACGGGCCTGAAGCTCCAGCAAAGCGCGCAGGATGCCGAGCTGATCGTCGACGGCATCACCGTCACCAAATCGACCAACAGTTTCAGCGACGTCATTCCGGGCGTGAAGATCAACCTGCTGTCGGCATCGCCGGGCACGACGGTGACGATCGGATCGAGCGAGCCCGTCGATGCGATCAAGCAGGCGGTGAGCGACTTCGTTGCCGCCTATAACGAAATGAAGACTACGCTGCGCTCCATGACCGGCAGCGAAGGATCGCTGCGCAGCGATGCGGGCATCCGGGCGTTGGTCACGAAGCTCGGCACCCTCACCTCGACCAAGCTGACCTATGCGACCGACGGCAGCCCGACGACCCTGGCGGAAATCGGCGTCTCTACCAATCGGGACGGCTCGCTCAGCCTGGACAGCGCAAAGCTCGCATCGATCATGAGCAGCAATCCCTCGGCGGTCGAAGCGATGTTCAACCCGGGCCAGCGCAGCGACAATCCGCTGATCCAGATCACCAACGCGGTCGGCACCGTAAAGGGCGGCACCTACGCCGTCACCAACGCCACGCCCGGTTCCAGCACCACCTCCGCCCAGGCGACGCTCAACGGCGCCTATACGCTGCCGCTGGGCACAACCGGCGTCCAGGCGTCCTTCACTTCGCCGGCGGCCGGCCTGTCGTTCGATATTCTCGGTCCGGTAACCAGCGCGACGATCACCATCGATCTCGGCCTGTCGGGGGCGCTCGACGCGATCAAGAAGGAACTGACCGCGTCATCGGGCCAGCTGACGG
Source organism: Pseudomonadota bacterium (assembly GCA_040387595.1). Classification (GTDB taxonomy): domain Bacteria; phylum Pseudomonadota; class Alphaproteobacteria; order Sphingomonadales; family Sphingomonadaceae; genus Rhizorhabdus. The sequence continues at coordinate 567,719 of JAZKDN010000002.1, read as the reverse complement.
CATCGCAGACCCGGCTCGACAACGAGAAGGAGTCGATCGCCGACGAACAGGAGAAGCTGACCACGCGCGACACCGCCTATCGCGCCCAGCTGACCGCCCAATATACCCGGATGCAGAGTGCGCTCTCCGCCTTCTCGTCGACCCAGAGCTATCTGAACCAGCAGATCAAACTCTGGACCAATGAAAGCTGATTCCAACCCCCGCGATCAAGAGGGCTGATTGAAGATGTACATGAGCAATGGTTATGGCAGCGCGATGAGCGGCGCGAAGGCCCGTTACCAGTCGGTCGATGTGGAAAGCCGCGTCGAAGGCGCCTCGCCGCACCGCCTGATCGGCATCCTGTTCGAGGAGCTGATGAAGGCGCTCGAGATCATGACAGCCGCCCAACGCGCCGGCATGACCGCCAAGGTCATCGACAAGCAGGCGCGCGCGTCGAACATCCTGCTTGCGCTCGAAACCAGCCTCGACTTCCGCAACGGCGGCGAGATCGCGGTCAATCTCGCGAAGATCTACCGGGAATCCCGCCGGCTCGTGCAGTTGGGCGGGCGCAACAACCAGCCCGAGCATGTCGAGACGGCCCGCGCCTATCTCCAGGAAATCACCGAGGCCTGGGAAGCGATCGGCTGATCTTTAGGGTCTGTTAACGGCCGTGGCCGCATCATGCGGCCCTCAGGAGGCGACCATGGCATTGTTCAATCTGAAGCCCACCAACGACACGGCGCCGTTCAAGGAACGCCGCGTCCGGGGCAAGGTCGTCGCCTTCTCGGCTGATATCGTGGCCGAGCATGTCCCCTCCCCCGCGCATGCGCTGCAGCAGATGCTCACCGAGCGGACCGCCGACGGCTACATAACCGACCCGGCCGTTCGCCGCCGCGCGCTCATCCGCTTCCTCGGCACCGCTCTGCTCCTGTGGGCCGGCAGCGCTGCCGGCCTCGTCGCCATGATGATGATGGCGCGCTGAACCGACGCGTCGCTTTCGGGCGCGCAAGAGAAATAGTCGTGTCGCCTATTTCTGGTAGATCAGTTCGCCGCCGACATAGCTCTGCGTGACCAAGACATTGTGAACATCGGTGATCGGGATTTCGAACAGATTGCGATCGACGACGATGATGTCGGCAACCTTGCCCGCCTCGATCGTGCCGTGGCTGTCGGCATAGCCGAATTGCTTCGCGGCATTGATCGTGAACAGGTCGATCGCTTCCTTGAGGCTGATCGCTTCGTTCGGCCCATAGCTTTCGCCCGGCCGCTGGCCATCGGGCGCCTTGCGGGTCACCAGCGTCTCGATGCCGATCCACGGGTTCGCGGACGGGATCACCGACCAGTCGGAGCCCACAACCACCAGCGCGCCGGAATCGATGCCCTCGCGCACCGGCCAGACGCGCTTGATGCGCTCTGCGCCTGATGCCTTGATGATGTCGTCGTTGATGGGCGACGGAAACCAGAGATAGGGCGAGAATTCGAGCGTGGCTCTGACCGCCTTCGCCTTCTTCATGTCCTCGGGCTGGATGAAGGTGAGGTGGCCGACATCATGCGTCGGTCCATCGGGGCCGTTCGCCGCGCGCGCCGCCGCGATCGCGTCGAGCGCGGTGCGGGATGCCTGGTCGCCGGCCGCGTGGAATTTGACGGTCATTCCCGCCTTGTCGAGCCGTGTGACCAGCGGATTGAGCTCCGCCGGTTGCACGAGCAACAAGCCCCGCTGCGGGTCGCGGACCTGGCCATGCTCGTCGGGTGCGTAGGGATCGATCAGTGCCGCCGTATGGCTCTCGGTCGGCACACCGTCCTCGAACACCTTGACGCAATCGAGCTTGAAACGCGCCGTGGCGTATTTGCCGTGCTCCGCCACGATCCGGTCGAACTGCGAATTGTCGCCCCAGCCGCGACCATAGACCAGGCAACCGCGCACCCGCGCCTTCAGCTCCTTGCGCGCCGACAGGGTCTGGTAAGCGGCAAGCCCATCCTGCGTGACCACCGCATCGACGAGGGCGGTGACGCCGTAGGACACCAGTTCGTTGACACCGGTCTTCAGCGCCTCGACATTCTGTTCGGCGCTCGGTGGCGGGACCTTCGCCCGGACGAGATGCGCTGCGCTCTCGCGCAGCAGACCATCTGGCTCGCCGGACGCATCATGCTCGATGATCCCGCCCTTCGGGTTCGGACTGGTCCGCGAAATGCCGGCCATCTTCAGGGCCAGGCTGTTGGCCCAGCTGCTGTGGCCGCTGATATCGGTGAGCGCGACCGGGTTGTTCGGAGCGACCTTGTCCAGCATCTGCCGCGTCGGCGGGGTATCGCCGAAGGAACTGGCGGCCCACTGCCCGCCGGTGATCCACTCGCCCGGCTTCGCTTTCTTCACACACGCAGCAACCGCGTCGAGGATTCTCTGGGGCGACGATCCCTGTTCGAACCTGCACTGTTGCAGCGCCAGCCCTGCGCCCAGCGGATGGACGTGCATGTCATGCAGGCCGGGAAGCACCGTCTTGCCGGCCAAATCGATGATCTTGGCACCTGCAGCATGGGCCTTCTTCAGATCGGCCGTGCTGCCGACGGCGACGATCTTCTCGCCTTCGATCGCCAGGGCTTCGGACCATCCCGACGGCGTATAAACATGGCCGTTGATCAGAAGAAGGTCGGACGCCTCCGCCACCGAAGATATGCCAGACGCCGCGACCATCGCAGACGTGGCGAGGAACGTTAGGTTCTTCCAGCGGCGCATGAGCAGACCCTTTCTCGACGATTTGAACGCAAATCACACGCACGGCTCGGCCATCCGAGTCATCGCGTGCCACGGCCGGAATCAGCATAATAAACTAGAATAAATTCGATATGATTCGACCTGCGCTCCACAGACTACGAATGGAATGGATATTTACCAGAAGAAAATCGAGTTTGAAAAATATGGTTGCGGGCGGCCATCTGTTTCGCGTCGCACGATTAGGTTTGCCGCCCACAGCCGAATGCCCGCATTACGATAACGACCCGCCGCGATCGGGATCGCAACGGGTCGGTCGGACAGGAATCTTCGCGGTTGCCGTTACGCCGCCATGCGCATCTCGGCCTTCGTCAACAGGGCCAGGATCGAAATCCGGTTGAAGAACCACATCTGCTCGATGTGCAGCCCGCTATATTTCCGGATCGTGTTCGCGAAGGTGTAGGGCGTGTACCAGACGTTGTGATCGGGGTGGACGACCTCGACGAAGGTCTGTGCTTCATTCAGATATTCGAAGTGGTGGCCGCGACACTGGAACGCGTCGGGCACGGAAATGAGGAAGGTCGACGCGTCGATATTCTCGAGCTGCTCGAGGAAGGCCGAAACGTCGGGAACATGCTCCAGCACTTCGGGAACAAGCACCACGTCATAGCTGTCGGTCACCTCCGCCAAGTCGGAAAAGAGCCGTCCGGAGGCATAGGGCGCGAGTTGGTCGAGCGCCTCACGATGCGGGTCGACGCCATCGAGCTTCGCGCAGACGGGTTGCAGCGCCAGATGGAGCGACGTCGCGGGATCGGTGATCGGCCAGTCCGCACACCCGACATGCAGGACGCGCTTGCCGCGGCAGAGGCTGCCAAAAACGTCGAGCCGACCGACCGAGGCGATCTCGCTGCTGATCGGGACACGCTGCACGAAATAGGGCGCGTGAATGGCCTCCAGTTGAGAAACCGACGCCGACCGGACCTCCGGTTCGGCCGGTGACGCGGTGGATTTGGGAGCAACGGTCTGCACAATCCCGGCTTCGGCGGGCTCCCCGGCGGTCGTCGGCACTTTCAGCTGATGGATGTCGTCATAGGACTTTCGGGTCGATCCCCACAGCTGATGGGCATAGACGGGGTCCTTGCCGTCATAGACCAGCCCGGTGAAATGCTCCGGGATGAAATAGTGGCTCGGATAGATGCGCAGCTTGGAATAGCCGTAGCTGCGATAGGCATCGGTCACCCGCTGCGGCCCGACGGTCTTCCACGCCAGTTCATGGATGACGGACGGCTCGGCCGCGATATCCGTGATGATCTGCTTGACGAAAGGATTGCCGGCGACGCAGCCGAAATAGCCGGCGGCGATCAGGCCGGGCCGCAGAATCTCGTTCTCCCAGCAGGCGAACGCTTCGCAGTCGAGCAGATGATCGTCCATCGGGCGGAGCGCGATGCTGTCGGCATCGACCAGAACGCCACCATGCGCGTGCAGGATTTCCCATCGCATCATGTCCGCGACGCCGTTGAGCTCGCGACCGTACATGGCCGTCATGTGCGCACGATTGACCCAATCGAGCGTTTCGAGTTCGGCGTTGCCCCAGACCATGAACTGCCAGTCGGGGTTGAGCGCCCGCCAGCTATCGATGCAATTGTCCGGTCGCTTGCTTTCGTCGCCGACCCAGATGAAATGCATAAGTTTGGGGATCATGTCGCGCTCCTGACCGGCCTTGATCGTCACAGTCCGATCGCATCGGAACTGATCGGTCCGGCGGGCTGTAGTCTGGTGCCGACAGATAAACGGAGATGGTTAACTCTTCGTTGCCCGGGGGTTCTCCGGCGCACCTCCCCCGCTCAATCCTTCTCCAGCTTCGCGCCATCGAGAAGCTTTTCGGTGCGCGTCTGTTCGATCCGGTCGCGGGCCTTCTCGTCCTTGCGGCGACCGAATTTGGCGCGATTGGCCTCGGCCGTCGCCTTGGCGTCGGTTCGTGCCTTCGCCTTGCGCGCCTTGTTGAAATTGACCACATCGCCCATGGTTTCACCCTGCCTTCCGGCCGGAGGTGACGCAATCCCTTCAATCCGCTAAGGGGCCGCGATGAACGAAGATGCCCTGCGCACCTGGATAGCGAACACGCTCGGCCACAGCCCCCGCGACCTCGCCCTGTTCGAGCGCGCGTTGACCCATGGCAGCTACGGCCCGAACCATTATGAGCGGCTCGAATTCCTGGGCGACCGGGTGCTCGGCCTGATCGCAGGGGCCTGGCTTTACGAACTGTTCCCCGACGAGCCCGAGGGCAATCTCTCGCGCCGACTCAACTCGATCGTCAGCCGCGAGACCTGTGCCGCCGTCGGCCGGGATATCGGCGTCGCCACCTATATGCGCCTGGGCAAGCAGGCCCGCGACGACGGCGCGGTGCAGAGCGACAATGTGCTGGGCGACGTCGTGGAGGCGTTGATCGGCGCGCTCTATATCGAAGAGGGCCTCGACGCCGCGCAGGCCTTTGTCCGCCGCGCCTGGGGCGACCGCACGACCGGGCAGCTTCAGGCGCCCAGGCATCCCAAATCCGCGCTGCAGGAATGGGCCGCCGCCCATCGCTGCAAGCCGCCCGTCTACACCACCGGCGCCCGCACCGGCCCGCATCATGCCCCGCGCTTCACCGTCACCGTCGCTATTCCCGGCAAGGCCGAGACCAGCGCGGAGGGCAGTTCGAAGCAGGAGGCCGAAACCGCCGCCGCCAAGGCGCTTCTGGAGAAATTGTCATGACCGAACGCTGCGGCTTCGTTGCCGTCGTCGGCGCCCCCAATGCGGGCAAGTCCACCCTGGTGAACGCTCTGGTCGGCCAGAAGGTCGCCATCGTCAGCCCCAAGGCGCAGACCACGCGCACGCGGCTGATCGGTGTCGCGATCGCCGGCGAGAGCCAGATCCTGCTGGTCGACACACCGGGCATTTTCGCGCCGCAGCGCCGGCTGGACCGGGCGATGGTCGCCGCCGCGTGGAGCGGCGCGCAGGACGCCGACCTGATCGCCTTCGTGATCGACGCGAAGACCGGCATCACCCACCGCATCAGCGATCTGCTCGATACGCTGGCCGCCCGGCGCGAGCCGAAGCTGGTAATCCTCAACAAGGTCGACATCTGCGCGAAGGAAAAGCTGCTCGACCTCGCGGTCCGCCTGCAGGAGAAGCTCAGCCCCGAGGCGATCTTCATGATTTCGGCCTCAACCGGCGACGGCGTTCAGGATCTTCGCAAGGTCCTGGCAGAGCGTATCCCCGAAGGCCCCTGGCACTTCCCCGAGGAACAGGTCTCCGACGCGACCGACCGGATGCTGGCCGCCGAAGTCACCCGCGAGCAGATCTTCCATCAGCTCCACGCCGAGCTTCCCTATGCCTCGGCGGTCGAGACCGAGAAGTATGAGGAGCGCCGCGACGGATCGGTCGCCATCCACCAGCAGATCCTGGTCGGCCGCGACACGCAAAAGGCGATCGTGCTCGGCAAACGCGGCGCGCGCCTGAAGGAAATCGGCTCGCGCGCCCGTGCCGAACTGGAAGTCCTGCTCGAGCGCAAGGTCCACCTCTTCCTGCACGTCAAGGTCGCCGAGAAATGGGAAGAGGATCGCGGCCTCTACCGTGAGATCGGGCTCGACTGGGTCGATTGAAACTCGGTCTGCGATTGGAGAGAGCCGGAGCCGTCTAGCCCTGCCCGGCCAAAACCTCATCCACCCACGCGGGCACCAGTACGCTCGCCGGGCCCAACCGCGTCTCGTGGAAGAAATAGCTGCCCGCCGACGGTTCCAGATTGAGCTCGAGCGTCTCGATCCCGGCATGGCGCGCCTGCTGGACATAGCCAGCCGCCGGATAGACAGCCCCCGACGTACCGATCGATACGAAAAGGTCCGCCTCGCTCAATGCTCGGTCGATCCGGTCCATCTGATAGGGCATCTCCCCGAAGAAGACGATGTCGGGCCGCAATCCATCCTCTGTCCCGCAGACCCCGCACGCCGGGCCGTCAAGCATGCTCCCGCCAAAAGGAGCACGAGCGCCGCACCCCTCGCACAGCGCCGACATCAGTTCGCCATGCATGTGCAGCATCCGCGTCGCCCCAGCGCGTTCGTGCAGATCATCGACATTCTGGGTGACGATCAGCAGGTCGCCCTGCCATTCGCGATCGAGCCGGGCGAGCGCCAGATGCCCGGCATTCGGCGCGACCGTCGCCAGCGCCGCGCGCCGCTGGTCGTAGAAATCGAGCACCAGCGCACGATTGCGCTCTAGCGCTTCCGGCGTGCAGATATCCTCGACCCGGTGCCCTTCCCACAGGCCGCCGGGCCCCCGAAAGGTGTCGAGCCCACTTTCCGCTGAGATGCCCGCCCCGGTAAGGATGACGATGTTTCGGATATCGGCCATAGTCACTCCTGCGGGCTCGGGATCTGCGTCATCCCGTGGCGGGTCCGCCTGTCATATTCTTCCTGGATCGCCTCGATCCGCTTCTGGGTGCGTTTCGCCACGTCCTTGATGCTGCCGCAGGTCGCCTTGGCCGCCGCCTGTACGAAATCGTAGCGATGCTCGATCGCGATCCGGGCATGGCCGGCCTCGTGGATTTCCAGGCCCGTCATCGTTCGCTCCCAGAAGGCGAGCCCTTCCGGCGTCACGCCGTCGGTGGTCGCGAGGCGGGGCATCAGCACCTCGATCGACAGGCTCGTCATCGGGCTGTCCACCTCGCATGTGTCGCCGCGCCGCGCCTGGCGCCAGCCGGCCTTGATGTGCCAGCCGGTCTTCGCCACGCCGTCGCCGGTCATCGGCGAACGCGCGCGCAGCGATCGATAGATCTCCGCCGGGGTGCGCCCTTCGACATCATAATATCTGAAGCGAACATTGGGCATGCCCGCGAAAGGCGATGATGCGGGCACGTCCGCGCTCGTCGCGGCGGTGATCGCCAGCATCAACGGGGCCAGTCCCCCGGTCGCCAGCATCATTCGCCGCCCTTCGGCCCCCAGAAGATGACCCAGGTCGCGAAATCCTCGGTGAAATCCTCGAAGCGGTGGAAGGCGTGGGCCTCGACGAAGATCGCGTCCTGCGGTTTGAACGGTCGCCGCTCGCCATTCTTGACGAAGGTCCCGGTGCCCGACGCGACGATATAGAGTTCGTCCTGCTCGTGCGGCGCCTGCTCGTCGACATCCCGCGGCGCATAGACGCCGATCTTCATAGAGCCATGCCGGATCGGAAAGGCGAGGCGCGTGCCCGGGTCGTCGGGCAGCGCCGCCAGCACCGCGTCGAGCGGAACCATCCAGTCGGCCGGCGTAGGCATGCTTGTCGGCGGTACAGCTGTCATCGATAATCTCCGCCCCCTTGTCGCGCGTTCCCGGCCCGCTGTTAAGCCGCTTTTCTTCGGAGACGGGCGCTGGCCCCTTGCGCGCGCCATGGCGCGGAGCCATGAAGCCCGCCGAACACTAAGGGGGCCGCGATGACGGTAATCGGCATTTTGGGGGCCAACGGCCGCATGGGTCAGGCGATTGCCGCGACTTCGCCCGATCTCGGCGCCAGTCTCGCGGGCGGCGTGGACATGCAGGGCGCCGTATTCGGCCCGCATGCCGATGTCACCGCGCTCGCCGCCGCCAGCGACGTCCTGGTCGACTTCTCGGCTCCTGCCGCGCTGGCCGATCATCTCGAGGCCGCCCTTGCGGCGAAGGTCCCGCTGGTCATCGGCACCACCGGTCTCCTTCCCGAACATCACCGGCTGATCGATGATGCCGCAGCGCGCGGCCTGGCGGTCCTCCAGTCGGCCAACACCTCGCTCGGCGTGAACCTGCTCGCCCATCTGGTGCGCGAGACGGCGGCGCGGCTTGGGTCGGACTGGGACATCGAGATCGTCGAGATGCACCATCGCCACAAGGTCGATGCGCCGTCCGGCACCGGGCTTCTGCTGGGCGCCGCCGCAGCCGAAGGTCGCAATTCGACCCCGGAGGCGCTCAACCGCTTCGATCGGATCGGCCATGGCAACGACACGCCTCGCGAGGAAGGGACGATCGGCTATGCCTCTTTGCGCGGCGGATCCGTCGCCGGCGACCATATGGTCGTCTTCGCGTCCGACAATGAGCGGATCGAACTGGGCCACCGCGCCGAGAACCGCACGATTTTTGCGCGCGGCGCAGTCAAGGCGTGCCAGTGGATGAAGGGCCGCCCCGCCGGCCGCTACGCGATGGGCGACGTACTGGGCCTATGAAGAAGGCCGACGTCTTCGAATTCTACCGTCGGCTCGCGGACGACGATCCCGCGCCCGTAACCGAGCTCAACTATGTGAATCCCTATACGCTGCTGGTCGCGGTGGCGCTGTCGGCGCAGGCGACCGATATCGGGGTCAACAAGGCCACCGGTCCGCTCTTCGCCAAGGTCACGACGCCCCAACAGATGCTCGAACTGGGTGAAGCCGGGCTCAAGCAGCACATCAAGACGATCGGGCTGTTCAACACCAAAGCGAAGAATGTCATCGCCGCCGCGCAGATCCTGGTCGACAAATATGACGGCGAGGTACCGCAGACCCGCGAAGCGCTGGAGGAGTTGCCCGGGGTCGGCCGGAAGACCGCCAATGTCGTGATGAACACCGCCTTCGGCGCGGAGACGATCGCGGTCGACACCCACATCTTCCGCGTCTCGAACCGGACCGGCCTCGCTCCCGGCAAGAACGTCCTCCAGGTCGAACTGAAGCTGGAGAAGGTGACACCGAAGCCTTTCCTCCAGGGTGCTCACCACTGGCTGATCCTGCACGGCCGTTATGTCTGCAAGGCGCGGAAACCCGAATGCTGGCGCTGCCGGGTCAGCGATCTGTGCGCCTTCAAGCCCAAGACCCCTCCGCCGCCCGCCGCCAAGGCGGCCTGATGCTTTTTCCGCATCTTTCGCTGCGTTTCCCCCGTATCTTCGGGCAGATAGGAGACGGTCGATGAACAGGATGATCGCAGGTGCAGCGGCGCTTTTTATGGTGGCGCTCGGCGTCAACGCCGATGCCCGGCCGCTGAAGCCGGAGCAGGAAGCGAAGATCAAGCCGGATGGCCCGGCGGTGACCTGTATCCCGCTCCGCTCGATCCGCTCCACCCGGGTGCGCGACGACCGCACGATCGATTTCTACATGAGCGGCAGGAAGGTGTACCGAAACACCCTGCCCTATAGCTGCCCGGGCCTGGGTTTCGAGGAGCGGTTCGGCTATGCGACGTCGCTATCCCAGCTCTGCTCGGTCGACATCATCACGGTGCTGCGGTCGTCGCCCGTGCCGCAAGGCGCCAGTTGTGGGCTCGGCAAGTTCCAGCCGGTCACCGGCGCGCCGAAATAGCTGCCAAGCGACCGAAATTGCGCTGGCGGTTCCGGGATCGCTTTGCTAAGCGCCCCTCGACGCACCCGTAGCTCAGCTGGATAGAGTACTGCCCTCCGAAGGCTCGCGTCCAACGCGAGAGCAGCGATTTTATACAGTATTTACGAGGGTTTAGGAGGACGGAAGAAAGGACGGACGAAAAAACTCACCAAATTCTCACCGCGCTCGGACTGTCGGATTCGATCGCGGATTGACCTACCCCGGCGCAAATCTTACGGCTCCAAGCCATACGCACCCATAGCTCAGCTGGATAGAGCGTCGCCCTCCGAAGGCGAAGGCCAGAGGTTCGAATCCTCTTGGGTGCGCCAAAACTCCCAATGAAATCAGTGAGTTAAGACTGTCGCAGCAGCCTTGGTGCGCCGCCTCTCGAAGTCCAAAACTCACCACGCTGGCGGCGGCGCGACGCGAAGCCCCTGCATTTCCGCGGAAAACTTGTCGAACCGAACTCACCACGCCCTTTCGCGGCTGTGATGATCCGATGGGGGCGTCCTAATTCCGGGCTGGATGAAACGCATGGTCATCGGCAATCGAGACCCCGCGGATTGCGGCCGGCCAAGCGGACCATCGACGCCGGCTAAATGCTGTGTTGGCGAAGGGCAGAGAGGGCAGTAACGACCCCTTGTACGAATTCGCGTTACACAGCGAATCACCGACGCTAGATTCCCGAAAAGTTCTCCAACCCGAGGCCGGAACATTGAACTGACCTATGACAACCGCGCGCCACATCGTTGCACTGCTGCAAAGCCATATAGACGGGGATGAGGACCGCTTCCTCTCCGTGGCGACGCAACTAGCCGCGCACGAGGCGAGGCAGGGTCATGGGAAGCTCGCGCAGGAACTGCGCGAGTTGGTCGATGCCGCCAAGGGCAAAAGCGCGACGGTGGCGCGGCGCGGAGCCGGCCCCGTGCCGTTGGCGCAGCCGAAGGGCGAACTCGCAGGGCTTCTGGAAGCCCGCTATTCCGATGTCCGGCTGTCCAGCATGGTGCTCAAGCCCGAACTTGATGAGCGGCTTGCGCGCGTCCTTCGGGAACAGCGCCAGCAGGAGCGGCTCCGCGCGCGGGGGCTCGCCCCGCGCCGCAAGCTCTTGCTTGTCGGCCCTCCTGGCGCAGGCAAGACAATGACCGCCGCCGCCTTGGCCGGTGAGTTGAAGCTGCCCCTTTTCACGGTTCTTTACGATGGATTGATCGGCAAGCTCATGGGCGAGACCGCCACACGGCTTCGGCTTGTCTTCGACGCCGTTGCCATGCAGCGCGGTGTATACTTCTTCGACGAGTTCGACGCGATCGGCGCGCAACGGGCCGGGCCGAACGACGTTGGGGAAATTCGCCGGGTGCTCAATTCCTTCCTCCAGTTTCTCGAAAATGACGATGGCCCGAGCCTCATCGTTGCCGCGACCAATCACCCCGAATTGCTCGACAAGGCGCTCTATCGACGGTTCGACGATGTCATCAGCTACGATCTTCCTGATCCCTCGGTTGTGCAGGGCATCCTCGAAGCCCGGCTCGCGACCTTCGATCTCAAGCCGATCGAATGGGCGCCTGTTCTCGAATCCGCCGCCCATCTCTCCCAAGCCGAAGTCGCCAGAGCTGCCGACGAGGCGGCAAAAGTCGCGGTGCTGGATGGCCACGATGGCGTGACGACCGCGACGCTGCTGACCGCTCTGACGGAGCGGCGCGCGGCCATCCTCTAAGCAACGAGGCCCGATGGCTGTACCTCCCCGCGACCGCCCCCATTTCCACGTCGAAGGCGGCGGCCAAAGCGAGGCGTACACGTCACCCCGCCTGGTCATCAGCGGCCTCCCTCCGGCGCGGGCGCGTGCCGCGCACGCTGCACGGTTGGAACAGGCAATCGGAACGGCGCTCGCCGCCGGCCGCCAACGGCTCGCAGAGCGGGAAGACGGCGTCGCCGAGGGCAAGCCAGGCTTCTATCTGGAGTTCGATATCCCCGTAGCCGAGCGCGCCGCAGTCGAAGCCTTGGAGAATAAGCCCAAGGCTATCGAGCTGGTAGCGGTTCGACCTACGGCGGAGGGCGACGAGATGGTCTCGGCCACTGTATTCGTTCCGGAAGCTGCTGCCGATTTCTTCGTCAAGAAGATCGAAGCCTATCGCGATGAGGAGACGCGCACCGGCAAGCCCAAGAACGAGGCCCTGATCGCTCGGATCGACGACATCAGGGTCGCGGTCGCACGCTCGCTATTTACCGATGAAGCGCAGCACTTTCCCGCCGACGGCCGTCAGGTGTGGTGGGAAGTCTGGCTTCGGGATGGCGGTCTCGCGATCTTCCAGTCTGTCGCCGCCAAGCTCGATGTCGCGATCAAGGAGCACGTCATCAGCTTTCCCGAGCGCGATGTCGCGTTGGCGCTCGCCGATGAAGCGACGATGGATCGGCTGATACGCAATTCCGACGCCGTGGCTGAACTGCGTCTCGCCAAGGACACTCCATCCCTCTTTCTCGAAATGCGCACGGTCGATCAGGCCGCTTGGGCGAACGACTTGGCTGATCGGATCGCACCGCCGCCCCCCTTGGCACCGGCAGTCTGCATACTGGACAGCGGAGCGACCCAGGCCCACCCCCTGCTCGCGCCGGGCCTCGATCCTGCCGATCAGCATAGCTACGACGGTGACTGGGGCGTCGGCGACAGCGCCTTCTGGAATGGTCACGGCACGTCGATGGCTGGCGTCGCGCTTTATGGCGATCTCGAAGCGGCGCTTTCCCACGGCGAGCCGGTCGCACTTGGTCATCGCCTCGAAACGGTGAAGATCCTGCCGCCAACCGGGCAGAACGAGCCGCGACTTTACGGAGCGATCACGGCCACCGGTATCGCTCGTGCCGAAGACCATGCTCCCCGTCGCCGGCGCGTGTTCTGCATGGCCGTGACCAGCGACGTCGGCTTGCGCCGGGGCCGGCCGTCCTCCTGGTCCTCGTCAATGGATCAGCTCTGCTATGGCGGCGGTGACAGGCGACGCCTGATGGTCCTAGCGGCGGGCAATCTTCGCGGCGACATCAATCCGGCCGACTATCCTGACCGCAACGACCTCGAAGAGGTCGAAAGCCCGGCGCAGGCTTGGAATCCGCTCGTCGTCGGGGCCAGCACCGACAAGATCACGATCACCCATCCCGACTATGACGGATGGACGCCCGTCGCCCCGGCCGGCGACCTCTCGCCGGCAAGCCGAACGTCGGCCATCTGGGATCGGCAATGGCCGATCCGTCCGGATGTCGTGTTCGAAGGCGGCAACTTCGCGCATGACGGTGCCAACCCGGCCTCGGCGATCGACGACCTCCAACTCCTCACGACCCACTATCGTCCCAACATGCGCCTGTTCGAAGCGTTCGGCGACACTAGCGGCGCTGCCGCGCTCGGCGCGAACCTCGCCGCCGGCGTTATCGCAGCCCGTCCGACACTCTGGCCGGAAACGGTGCGCGCGCTCATTGTCCATTCCGCCGAATGGACGCCGGCGATGCGCCAGCGCTTCGACGCGGCCGGCTCGCAAGCTCAGAAGCTGGCCATGCTACGCCGCTACGGCTGGGGCGTGCCTGACCTTGGCCGGGCGCTGATGAGCGCGTCCAACGACGCGACTTTGATGGTCGAGGACGCCCTGTTGCCATTCCGCAAGGACGGCTCGACGATCAAAACACGCGATATGAATCTGCATCGACTGCCCTGGCCGCGCGCCGAACTGGCTGCGCTTGGCGATCTCGATGTGGAGCTGCGGATCACCCTGTCCTATTTCGTTGAGCCCAATCCCGGTGAACGGGGCTGGACGCGGCGCCACCGCTACGCTTCGCACAATCTCCGCTTTGCGGTGAAGCGGTCGCTCGAAGGCTTGGAAGCGTTCCGGCAGCGGATCAACAAGGCGGCTCAGGACGAAGAGGCTGGCGCTGTCGGCGCTGCCGCGGGCGGTGACTCCTGGGTTCTGGGTACGATCCGTGACCGCGGTTCGATCCATAGCGACATTTGGCGTGGCAGCGCGGCCGCCCTCGCCGAGCGCGACGCGATCGGAGTCTTCCCCGTCAGCGGATGGTGGAAGGAGAAGCCTTCGCTCCAGCGCTGGGATCGTTCCGCCCGCTACGCATTGTGTGTGTCGATCCGCGCGCCCGAGGCCGACATCGACCTCTATACCGCCATCGCCAATCAGATCGCGGTCCCGATCCCGGCGGCTTAGCGGTCAGTCGAGCCAAGCGGCATAAGCGCCCACGTCGATCATCGGGACGGTCGCGCTCGCCTGAAGGCGGGAGATGAGGTCGAGCAGGAACCGCGTCGCCGCTCGCACGCCGACCTGCGCCTGCGAGCAACCGTCCGTGTCGCAGCCGAACACTCCGTGCGCTGCGACGCATCCGATATCGAGGCGGTGCTGCCCATCGAGCGCTGCGAGCGCATCGGTCAGCGGCTGGCCGAGCGGTGGATTCCATTCGCTCTCGAACGTGAGCAGTCCGCCGATAATGGCCGGCAATGGTCGCGGATCGTAGATGCCGCCCGCGTGCGGTATCGGCAGGCTCGTCCGATGGAGTGCGCGAACGCTGGCCACCTTGTCCGCCGCATAGGCGACATGCTGCGCATTGATCGCCTGCTTGGTCTCGAACACAGCATAGACGCTCTCTGCCGGTACGATGAACTGATCTTTGAAATTGAAGATAAAGGGCGAATATTGGCGATCGAAGATGACGATATCGATCTGGTGGCTGAAGGCGCCCTTGCTGTCGACCACATGTGCGCCGGCAGCGCGATACCGTTCGGGCAAATAGCCCTGCAATAGCTCCAGCCACACAGCTTCGCTGGCGTCACCCTTCGTTCCGCCGTGACCGAAGCTGCCGCGCGCGATGCCCAGCTTCGCTTCGATCTCGTCGTGCAGGCTTTGCAGCAAAGTTTTGAGGGACCATTCGGTCATTGCACGAAGCCGCTCCAATTGCCGCCCAGCGCAGCTTCCGCCAACCGCCGCACCGCTTGCTTCTCCGTGCCGGTGAGATCATCCGATATGACATTGTTTCCATTGGCGGGATCGATCACCCGTGCTGCAGTGAACTTGTCCCTGAGATACTCCAGCACCGTCACGACATTCTCCGCCAAGTCAGGCGATGTCCTCCCGCTCAAGGCTGCGATCACGGTCAGCTCAAGATAGAAAGATGGGAATTCGAGCCGCTTCTGGTTGCGCCACAGTTTCAGGAGCCGCGACTCGCGCTGATGGCCCGCCATGACGACGGTGTTGATATGTGTCGTCACATTTGTCTTCGTCCAGGTATCGGCCGTGCGCCGGTAGAGGCTGTGATCCGTCGTCCAGGCGGACTGCCGCTTGCCGGGGACGAGATCGACATCGAAGCCGCCGATCGTCGCGTTGATCGACGCATTCTGCCGCTTTGGCACATAGCCGGCGCCTGCAATGGCGTTGAAGAGCGAGCCGTAAATATCCTTCAAAGTCTCGGGCGTGTCTTCGTGCAGCGAAATGAAAAGGTCGATGTCAGTGCCGCTTCGGTTGGCCGTGCCTTTGGCAAACGAGCCGCTCGGAGAAATCGACAGTAAGAAACGGTTTGCCCATTGCTGAAGCACAGGCGCGATTATTGTCTGGACCTGCCGAACAGGTGAGAACGCGCTGGTATCAACGGCCTCCCTAGCCAGAATCGCGTTTAAGTAGGCGCTGCTCATCACATATGCCTAGCGCTGCAATCTTTCTCCCGGAAGCACCGATGCAACGGCAAGAATAGGTATGGCGTCGCTTGACGGGGTCCGTCGCGGCCAATCGGCTGCAATCCCATGACGCGGGCCGCGTGCTCCTCGATTTTTCCGCCAGGATCGACTACATGGAGCCCGTATCCCCCGGTGGTCCCTGCTTTGCATACCGCCGGGGCACTTTATTTCTAGCCACAGCCTGAAGCCTTCGCAACGCGCTTCCAGCGTGCGGATCGTGCTGTTTCCGTCTTCATCCCAAACGGTTTGAGGGGGAAAGCCTTCCCCTACCGTCGAGTCCCTGACAGGTCTCGCCGGACCCCTTCGAGCGGGGACACCCCGCAACGCCCCAGATAGCACGCGGGGATCTAGGGAGCGCACACTGGCGGCTGAAGCCGCGCAGGGGTCGCGCGTTTTTATCTGCCCGCGTTTGCACACTTGCTCTGGCCGGAGGGCGCGGCGACGGCTGGCCCCCAGGCCCGCGCGCACGCCGCCGCGCCGGCCGTCCGCCGCAAGGGTGCGTCGTTTGTGGCGCCGCGAGCGGCGCGGAGCTTGGGACTCCGCCCCTGGCGCACTTCGGAACGTCTTCCGCCCAGCTTCCTCCGCTTCGCTCCGTGCAGCCGGTTCCCCGCGAAGCCGTCCCTCCGTTTGCACCCCCGGTCTCGCCGACGGGCAGGGTTTCAGCGCGGCGCTTCCGCTGCGCGGAAACCTAAGCCCAAGGAGTAAGGAAATGACCAATACCATCGAAACCGTGGCGACCGAGCAGAGCGCGCAAGACGGTCAGACCGTGTTCGTCCCCCTGAACAAGCTCAAGAAGTCCCCGAAGAACGTCCGCAAGGTGCCGCATACCGACGAGTTCATTGCAGCGCTCGCCGCGTCCGTCGCGGCCAAGGGGCTTTATCAGAACCTCGTCGTCGAGCCGGAGGTGAAGAACGGCAAGCCGACCGGCTGCTATCTCGTCACCGCTGGCGAAGGGCGCAGGCTCGCCTATCTGCTGCGCGCCAAGCGCAAGGAGATCAGGAAGAACCACCTTGTCCGCTGCTGGCTCGACACCGAGAACGATCCGGCCGAGGTGAGCTTGGATGAGAACTACAATCGGGAGCAGCTTCATCCGGCCGATCAGTTCGAGCGCTTCCACGAGCTTTCCCGCGACAAGGGATGGGGCGCGGAGGAAATCGGCGCGCGGTTCGGCGTGTCGCCCGAGATCGTCAAGCGGCGGCTGCGGCTCGGCGCGGTCAGCCCGAAGCTGATGGACGTCTATCGGCAGGACGGGTTGACGCTCGACCAGTTGGCGGCGTTCGTCATCACCGACGACCATGCCCGTCAGGAGCAGGTTTTCGATAACCTGTCGTGGAACAAGGAGCCGTGGATCATCCGGCGCGACCTCACCGCGAGCAACGTGCCCGCGAGCGACCGGCGGGCCGTGTTCATCGGCGCCGATGCCTACGCCGAGGCCGGGGGCAATGTCATTCGCGACCTGTTCACCGAGGATGACGGCGGTTTCTTCGAGGATGCGGGCTTGCTCGACACGCTTGCCGTGGAGCGGTTGCGCGAGATCGCCGGGGAGATATTGGCCGAGGGCTGGAAATGGGCCGAGGCGAGTATCGACTATCCGCACGGTCATGGGATGCGGCGCTACTATCCGCAACCTGTTGGCCTGTCCGACGAGGACGAGGCGCGGCTGTCCGAGGCGGCGGCGGCACACGACGCCCTGATCGAAGGCTATGACTCCTACGAGGACATGCCCGAGGACGTGGCGGTGAAGGCGCAGGCGTTGAGCAACGAGATCGACGCGATCAGCGCCAAGCGCTCGGCCTACGATCCCGCCATCATCGAGCGTGGCGGCGTGTTCGTCTCCCTCGGCTCCAATGGCGAGGTGAAGATCGAGCGCGGCTATGTCCGCGCCGAGGACGAGCCGCAGCCCGAGGTTGCCACCGAGGACGAGGGCGATGACATCGCGGAGGACGGCGAAGCCGTGGAGGACGACGAGGACGCCGACGAGGAAGAAGAGGTGGACGAGGCCGACGCGGGCAAGCCCATTTCGGACAGCCTCGTTCGTGACCTCACGGCCCACCGGACGCTCGGCCTCCGTCTCGCGTTGGGCGCGCAGCCCGACATGGCGATGGTGGCCCTCACCCACGCGCTGGTGCTGGACCTGTTCTATCATGGGTTCGGCAAGTCCTGCCTCGCCATCACCGCCAAGAGCGAAGACATCGCCAGCCATGCCGAGGGCATCGCGGACAGCGGCGCGGGCGAAGCGCTCGCGGCGCGGCACGATCAATGGGGCGCGCAGCTTCCCGACGATACGGCGGACCTGTGGCCGTTTCTCGCGGCGCTGGACGGCGACAGCCGCACCGAGCTTCTGGCGCATTGCGTGTCGCTCACCGTCAATGCGGTGAAGGTGCCTTGGGAGCGTTCCACCGCCCGCATCGAGGCGGCGGACGGACTGGCCAAGGCCGTTGACCTCGACATGACCGCGACGTGGACCGCGACCGCCCGCAGCTATTTCGGGCGCGTCACCAAGGCCCATATCGGGCAGGCCGTCAGCGAGGCCGTTTCGGTCGAGGCAGCCGAGCGCATCCTGCCGATGAAGAAGGCGGACATGGCCGACGCGGCGGAGCAGCTTGTCGCCGGGACGGGCTGGCTTCCCGTCCTGTTGCGCGCGCCGGAGGGTGAACCCGAGGCGGTGGAGGCGGAGGATTTCGCAGCGGACGCGCAGCCGTCCGAAGCGGAGGCCCCCGACACCGAAGCGCAGGACGGCGCGGACGCCGTGGCGCAGCCGACCGGGATCGAGGCGGACGCCATCGCGCCGGAACCGGAGGACGAGGGTCAGCCGCATTATGCGGTTGCGGCCGAATAGGTGACGGGCCGGGACCGCGCGAGCGGTTCCGGCCTTTCCCTTCGTGAAGGCCGGATAATTCGCGGCCGCGCTCTTGTCCGGGCGCGGCCGCTCTGGCGTTCAGGAAAAATGCGCTCGCCGGGCGTGGCCCGGCTCGCGATGCGTTGGCGGCTGGCCCCGCTTCCCGCTAATCATCCGGCATGGCGATAGCATCGGACAGCGCGCGAATCGACACGGCCTCACGCACGATCCTGGCTCCGCCGCGCGACATCTTCCGGGCCATGACCGACGCCGAATCGGTGGCGTCCTGGCGGCCGCCAAAGGGGATGCACGCGCGCATCGAGTCGTTCGACGCACGCGCTGGCGGCGGCTATCGCATGGCCTTCATCTATGACGATCCCGCGCCCGGCGTGGTCGGAAAGTCCTCCGAACGGGAGGACCGCTTCGCCGGCCAGTTCGTCGAGCTGCTCCCCTACGAGCGCATCGTGGAAGATGTGGTGTTCGCTTCCGACGATCCTGCCTTCGCCGGAACGATGCGGGTGACGACGACGCTGACGCCCGTTGCCGATGGCACCCGCGTCACCATCCTCTGCGCGAACGTGCCGCCGGGTATCAGCGCCGACGACCACCAGGCCGGAATGGCATCGACGCTGCGCAACCTCGCCGCCTTCATCGAATAGCGCTGGCCGAATGGGCCAGTCCGACGGTGGCTGATCGGATGCTCCAGACGCGCTTGGGCTTCGATCCGGCGAGCGCGACCGCGCCGTTCGTCGCCACGCTGGTCGATGTCACCGGGATCGTCATTTATTACTGCGTCGTCCTGCTCATTCTCCAAAGCACGCTTCTCTGATGTGATCGGTTCGCCTTGGCGCGACATGAGGTGGCGTCAGGGATGCCGCAACGTCGTCTTCCCCGCATCTGCTCTCGGCACGCCGCCACACGGCCTCTGAAAAGGCTTGTCTGGCCGAGGTCCGCCTGCCTCCCCGCAACGGCGTCGCACGGCTTTTTTCCGCCGCCGGCCCTGCCGGCTTTGCATCGCGAAGCAAAAAAGCCGTCCGCCACCGCCAGCCACTTCGTTCCGCCCTTCGGGTGCAGGTCAGTCGTCCCCCGTCCGGTCGACAGCCATCGAGGCCGCAATGGCGTGGTCCCGAGGCAAGAAAGGACTGACGATATGATCCGCGGCATCTTCACCACCACCAATCGCGGCTACACCGGCGAAATCCGCTTCTTCGGCACGCGCGAGCAGGTCGAGCTTCGCCCGATCGACGGCAAGGACAATGACAAGGCTCCCGACTTCCGCATCGTGGCGGCCGACGACGAGCGCATCGAGTTCGGCGCCGCCTGGAAGAAGACCAGCAAGGAGCAGCGCGATTACGTCTCGTTCAAGCTGACCCTTCCCGGCGGCACGCCGGTCTATCTCCGGCTGTTCGAGAACGAGACCACTGGCGACTACGAGCTGGTGTCCGACTGATCCCACCGGCGCCCCGCCACACGGCGGGGCGCACCTTCTCCAGCCTCCGAAAAAGCGACCGGGGGCCATGCGTGATCGTATAGCCCGGCCGGCTTCCGGCGGATGGCGCTGAGAACCTCGCAGTCGACGGCTGCCGCCGTTCATTCCTCGGCGCGACGTTGCGCGCTCGCGCCCCCGAACGCCGCGAGCCGCAGGCCCGTCATGCGTCGCCGGGGCGGCGCGGTTGCTTGGGGCTCTGCCCCCAGCGCCCTTCGGAGCGGCTTCCGCCCAGCTTCCTCCACGCTTCGCGTTCCGTGCAGCCGGTTCCCCGCGAAGCCGCCCACTCCGGTTGCACCCCCGGTCTCGCCGACGGGCAGGGTTTCAGCGCGGCGCTCCGCTGCGCGGAAACCCAAGCCCACGGAAGGAAAGACCATGAGCATCCACCACCTCGCCACCCGGTTCGGCCGCAACGCCCATCAGATCAGCGGGCGCGAGCCGCTCGACAACGAGGCGCTCTATCGCCACGTCCCATCCATCTTCGCCAACGAGGCGCACGACAGCCGTTCGGAGCGCTATGTCTATGTCCCGACCATCGACATCGTGGAGGGGCTGCGCCGAGAGGGATGGTTCCCGTTCTTCGCCGTCCAGTCGGTCCCGCGTGACGGCAGCCGCCACGGCCACGCCAAGCATATGCTGCGGCTGCGCCGGGACGGAGGCATCGGCAAGCCCGAGGCCGCCGAGGTCATCATCGTCAACAGCCATGACGGGACTAGCGCCTATCAGATGTTCGCCGGGATGCTGCGGTTTGTCTGCACCAACAGCATGATCGCGGGCGAGCGGTTCGAGGAAGTCCGCGTGCCGCATAAGGGCAATATCCAGCACGACATCATCGAAGGCGTTTACACCGTGGCGGAGGACTTCCCCCGGCTGATCGACGCCAGCGAGACGATGAAGGAGGTTCGGCTTTCCGAAGATGAGCAGCGCTTGCTTGGCGAGGTCAGCCTTGTCGCCCGCTATGGCGATGATGAAAGCCCGCTTACCCCCGAGCAGATCATCGAGCCGCGCCGTCACGAGGATCGGGACAGCAGCCTGTGGACCACCTTCAACGTGATACAGGAGAACATCATTCGGGGCGGGCTGCATGGCAGCAAGCGCAATGCCGAAGGCCATATCCGTCGCAGCCGTTCGCGACCGATCAACGGCATCGACCAGAATGTGACGCTCAACCGCGCGCTCTGGACGCTGGCCGAAGGGATGCAACGCCTCAAGACAGGTTGACGCCCATTGCCGCAGGGCTGGACCGTCCGGCCCTGCGGCTTCGCTTCCTGTCGCCGGCATAACGCCGCCGACTCGGATGCCCGTATCGGCAGCGGCCGCGCGGCCCGATGGTCCGCGCGGCCGCTGGAAAAGGCGCGCTCGCCGGACGTTCGCTCGGCTCGCGTTTGTCGGTTCCCCTTATACCAAGGCGACTATAATAGTCGTTTTCATGGCGCATAGGCCCGGCCTCGTGAACGTGATCGCGTATGATCACTTCCCGCCAGGTGCGGGCCGCTCGCGCGCTTCTCAATTGGACCCAGGAGATGCTTGCCGACGAGGCCCTTGTTGCGTTGACTGCGCTCAAACGTCTCGAATCCGAGAATAACCTGCCCGTGCGCGAAGATACCCGCCATCAGGTGGTCAAGGCGCTGGAGGACGCAGGCATCGTCTTCCTTGATTCGGAACGCGGCGAAGGCGTCATGCTGGTGCGCGGCGCGGCAGAGAAATCGAGGAAGTAATGGGCGTCGATGTTCGCTTTATTATGCTCTCAGCATCGTGCCGCCATAGCGAAGACAGTGTAATTGCTTCGGTCCATTATGGTGTATAGCCTGCCAATCTGCGGGCGCAGGGAGCAATTGCTGAAAGCGAAGCGAGGCAATGGCCATAACTGCTTTCGAGGACAGCGCGCCTGATGCGCCGCACGTCACCGAGTATGACGAACGCCATCACCGCACCTACTGGCGACTGTTAGACGCGGCAGCGGAAAAAGCCGATTGGCGCGAGGCCGTGCGGATCATTTTCGGGATTGACCCGGAGAGGGAACCCGAACGCGCCCAGTTGGTCTACGACTCCCATCTTGCGCGCGCGAGATGGATGTCTGAGACCGGATATCGCCATTATCTACGTCCATCTGGCTCATAACGACCATTCTGTCAGCATCGCAAAAGCGCAGAAATCAGGCCAAATCGCTGACTTGAATCGGCTATGCGCCCACCCATTCGGCAGGGCTTCTCCATGCCCCCGCGACTGAGAAAATCTTCCAACGCGCTCCGCAGAGGGCCATGCTTGGGAGGGTCTCGATGCCGCCTGAGAAGGACTGGCGCGCGCCCCCGGACGAGGCCGGGGACGACGCGCTGCAATATTCGGATATCGCCATCGGCTATCTCAGCCGCAACGTGCGCTATCGCTCCGACTACCGCCGTGCGCTCGGCCGCGTGAAACGCGGCACGATCTCCGCCGACAATGCGACCGCCAACCTCGTGCAGCGCTGGGGCATCAGCTACCACGCCGCCCCCGGCTCGGCCTTCGACCGCAAGCTGGCGGTCGCGCGCCCAGACCTGTCGCCGGCCAGCATCGTCCTCGCGCCCGCGCTTGCCGGAATCGGCGCGCAACCTCTCGACATGCGAGCGCTCGGCGACGTTCGCGCGCGGATCAGGATGGGCGACTTCCTTCATATCATCCTCGCCGATCCCGATGGCGACGAGCATCTTTGCATGTGCGGTCCGTGTCACGGACCGATGGCCGTGATGCTGCCGATCGGACCTAACCCCTTCGCACGCCTCGCGTCGGTCGAGCGCCTGTGCCGCCGCCTCAACGGCATGGCGGCCGGCCCGCCAGCGTGGCGCCCGCCGCCCTTCCGGCGCCTGCACCTCGTCACCTTGCTGCAAGTGCTCGACGGCCACCAGGCAGGCGCCACTCAACGCGAGCTGGCCGCCTCGCTGATCCATCGCAGGGTCCGCCGCTACAGCGCCGCCGAATGGGTTGAAAGCAAGGAGCGCAAGCGCGTCCGCCGCTGGCTGGCCGAAGCCGTCGAGCTGCGGGACGGCGGCTATCTCCGCCTGCTGCGCGGCGGCTGACAGGGGACATTGCCGCTCCCCTCGGCGCTGTCCCTTCTCCGCGCCGGGGTCATTTCGCCAGGATCACCTCCTGTCCGCCGGACCCCTTTTTCGGGGCCGGCCATCATCAGGAGGATCATCATGGCCGAGCCTGTCGCCGCCACAACGCCACGCTATCTCAAGACGCCCGACGCGGCGATCCATCTCGGTCTCTCGGCCCGCACGCTGGAGAAGCACCGCTGCTACGGCACCGGCCCGGTGTTCCGCAGGCTCGGCGGCCGGATCGTCTATGCGATCGACGACCTCGACTCCTGGGCCGCGCTCGGCACCCGCCGCTCGACCTCCGATCCGGGCAACGGCGTCGTCTATCCCGCCAAGCGCCTCCCCACCGATTGCGTGCGCCGCTGAGCGCCGATGCCCACTGCACGCTCCCTCTCCGGCCGGTCCAGCGCCGAGCGCACGCAGCTTGAGCTGTTCCGCTCGGTCCCCGGCGACCTTGCGGCCCGCGACGCGCAGGACTTGATGGCCTGGCCGTTCTTCAGCCTCGCCAAATCCCGCCGCACCGCGCCCATCGACTTCCGCATGGGCGCGACGTGGATCTCGGTCGAGGCCGTGCCCGAGCATGGCATGGCGACTATTTGGGACGCCGACGTGCTGATATGGGCGGCGAGCCAGCTCATCGAGGCGCGCGACGCCGGACGGCCGACCTCGCGCCTTATGGTGACGACGCCGCACGAGATACTGGCGTTCACCCGGCGCGGCACCGGCAAGGCGAGCTACGAGCGGCTGAAGGCCGCGCTCGACCGCCTGCAATCCACCACCGTCGCCACCTCGATCCGGCAGCAGCACCAGCGCCGCCGCCATCGTTTCTCGTGGATCAACGAATGGCGCGAGCTGGCGGACGGCAACGGCCGTGCGCTCGGGATCGAGCTGATCCTGCCCGATTGGTTCTATGCCGGCGTGCTCGACCGCGCGCTCGTGCTGACCATCGACCGCGCCTATTTCGACCTGACGGGCGGCCTCGAACGCTGGCTCTACCGCATCGTGCGCAAGCATGGCGGACGGCAGAGCGGCGGCTGGAGCTTCGACGTTCCGCACCTTTACCTCAAATCCGGCGTGCTCTCGCCGCTGCGCCGGTTCGCGTTCGAGCTGCGCGCCATCGTCGCGCGCCAGCCGCTCCCCGGCTACGTCCTCACGCTCGAACATGCGCTCGGCCGCGACCGGCTGAACTTCGCTCCCGTCCCCGTCGATCCGTTCGACGCCGCCATGCGCCGCGTCGGCCTCAAGCCTGTGGAGAACTGGCCATGAGGTTCGGACTATCGGGAACAGCCGGATTCGGACGATCAAGAACGCCGGACACGGACTTTCGAGAACGCGCGGGCCTCGCAAACCCGCAGAAATCCTCGCGGAATCGCACCACTTCTAACGGTGCTAATAGAAAAGAATCCTTCGGATTCTTGCTAACGGCGCGCGCGGCTGTGGACAGCGCGGCCTTGCTCGCCGGCTCGACGCTCGCGCAGCGGCCAGGTCGCCGCCCTCGCACCGCCCCCGTCGCGAGCCTCATCCCCGGAGACCTCCCATGATCGACGATCAGCCCCCCGCCGTGCGCGGCGGCGGCGCGTTCAGCGCGCTCGCCCGCGACGGCCTCACCCATGTCGAGCTGACCTGGATCGAGAAGAAGCTGGAGCACTGGATACGCTTCGGCCGCGTCGCCCAGGACCGCATCCTGACCCGCCGAACCCGCGTGGTCGGCTTCCGACCGGGCGCCGTCTTCGCCTTCGTCCGCTGGGCGTCGAACGACTTCGGCACGATCGTCTCGCGCATCGACGTGGTGCGCGCGGTCGCGGCCAACGAAGCCTACACGACGTTGCCGTTCGTGCGGCCGGGCGGGGACATCCTGCTCAAGATCGAAGGCTGGCCCAAGGTCCAACAAGTGCTCGCGGCGATCGACGCGGTGGAGGCGGCCGGCGTCGATCCCTGCGACGCGGCGGCCGACCATTGGCGCCACGTCCACAACCGCATCGCCGTCGGCCAGCCGTCGCGCCTCTACACGATCGAGCGCCATCACGCCTGGCTCAAGCGCCGGGAGATCGAGGGATGACACGCCGCCGCTACGTCATGGCGACGGCCATCGCCGCATCCGCCTTCGCCGCGGCGTTCGTCGCTATCGCCGTCGCCAATCCGCTCCCGCGCGCCATCTGGAACGCCAGCGCCAGCGCGCCCATCGGCCTCTACCGCATCCATCCCGACCGCGATCCCGCCATCGGCGCGCTGGTCGCCGTCGCGCCGCCCGAACGGCTGGCGCATTGGCTTTCGACGCGCGGCTATCTGCCCGAGGGTGTGCCGCTCTTGAAGCATGTCGCGGCTAAAGCCGGGCAGCGGACATGCCGGATCGGCGATGCGGTGAGCGTCGATGGCCGGCGCGTCGCCATCGCCCGCGCGCGTGATGGCCAGGGCCGTCCGCTTCCGGTCTGGCAGGGGTGCCGCACGCTGCGATCGGGCGAGCTGCTGCTGCTCAATCCCGCCCATCCCGACAGTCTGGACGGCCGCTACTTCGGCCCGCTGCCGGCTTCCGCCGTCATCGGACGCGCGACGCCGCTCTATCTGCGCGCGCCGTCCCCATCGCCTTCCACCCCCGAAGCCAAGGAGATCGGCCATGCAAACCAATATCTTTGAATCCACCGCCGACGGCTATGCCGGCCGCGTCCGACTATTCGGTATCAACGAGGCGATCGTGCTTGTCGCGCTCGATCCGAGCGACGCCGAAAATGCGCCCGACTACCGCGTCCACCTCGACGACGAGGATGGCCCCGAGGTCGGCGGCGCGTGGAAACGGGTCGGCGAACGTGCCGGCGACTATATCGCGTTGGAGATCGACAGCCCGCTGTTCCCGGCGGCGTTCCGGCCGGTGCTGTTCCGTGCCGATGATGATGGACGGACGTTCAGGCTGTCGTGGAAACGCCCCCGGCCCCGCGACGATCGGAGCTGATCAGTGCCTTCCCCGATCATCCCTCTGTTCGCGGAAAGACCGCCTCATCCCTCCGTCCCGCTCGGTCGCAGGCCGGCCGGCGCGCGCAGCGAAGGTCAAGGGCGGCCCTCGGCCGGCGCTTCGCGCGCACCCTTTACCGGAGCGAGCACGCTGGCAGGCTGGCGGCGGAGCCGGGGCGTGTCGGCCGCCTTGCTCGCGGTCCTGCTGCTGCTCGCACCGAGCGCTGCGCCCGTCGCCGCGCGGGCGCAGGACGCGCCCGCCGAGAGAGCGGCCGCGCGCCATCCCTATGCCGCCCATGTCGCCGACGCAGCAGGGCGCTTCGGAATCCCCGAACGCTGGATATGGGCGGTCATGCGCGTCGAGAGCAACGGCGATGTCCGCGCCGTTTCGTCGGCCGGAGCGATGGGCCTGATGCAGATCATGCCCGCGACATGGGCCAGCCTGCGCGCACGCTATGGGCTTGGGGCTGACCCCTACGACGTGCGCGACAACATCATGGCGGGCGCGGCCTATCTGCGCGCGATGCACGACCGCTACGGCAACGCGACGGCGATGCTGGCAGCCTATAACGCGGGGCCGGGCCGCTACGACGAATATCTGTCGCGCGGTCGTCCGCTGCCCGTCGAGACCCGCGCCTATCTCGCAAAGCTGGCGTCGATCACCGGTGGTTCGGACGACACTCGGCTTGCCGCCGCGCCGCTGCCCGATCCCTTCGCTTGGCGCCGCGCTGCGCTGTTCGCGGTGCGGCCGGGCGCGGTTTCGCCTGCGCCGCGATCCGCCGATCGCACGGTATCCCAGGTGCCGCCGGAAGGGCCGGCCGACGACCGCGCCGGGCTTGTCATGGCCGATGCCGCGTCTCCCTCCAACGGCCTGTTCGTCCCGCTTTCCGGGCGGCCTCCGCCGTGAGCGGCTTTCGCGCGCTCTGGCGGGTTTCGGCGCAGGCTTTCGCAGCGCCGGAAGGGAGCAGGGCTGTCTTTCTGAAGGGGGAAGGTCGAGGGCAAGATAAAGGGCGGCAATGTGCGGAGCCCCTGCGCCTCGGTTGTGGCCTTGATTCTCAAGGCTTTCGGGCATTGCTGCGCAATGTGTGCGGAAATCCCGCACTGTGCGGCGCTGGCTGGAAACCAGCAGCGCGCAGGGTTTGCCGCACATTGCGGCCTGTCCCGGCATGAGCCGCGACGACGATTTCCGCCTCCGGCCAGGCCGTATCCGCTCGCGCGGTAGCCAGCGGGCGCTGCCGATCATCGTCCAAGCGCTCGCCGCCGCGCAGCGGGCCGGCGGCCATGTCTCGCGCCGCGGCCAGATCGTCGCGCCGGGCCGCTCGACCTTCGGTCGGGGCCGCGTGGCGAGCGTCCGCGCGACCCATCGGCTCGGCCACCGATCGCGCCAGGTCATCGTCAAGGCGCGCGTGGTCCGGCATGGCGGCCGCGCCTCGCTCGCGGCTCATCTCAACTACCTGCAACGCGATGGCGTCACCCGCGACGGCGAGCGGGGCGTGCTGTTCGGCGCCGACGCAGACGGCCTCGACCGCAACGAGTTCGCCGCCCGCTGCGAGGACGACCGGCATCATTTCCGGTTCATCGTCTCGCCCGAGGATGCCGAGCAGATGCGCGACCTCAAGGGTTTCACCCGCGAGCTGATGACCCGCATGGAAAAGGATCTCGGCACCCGCCTGGACTGGCGGGCCGTCGAGCACTGGAACACCGACAATCCCCACATCCACATCATAGTGCGGGGCGTCGGCGAGGACGGGCAGAACCTCATCATCTCGCGCGACTATATCCGCGAAGGGATGCGGGCGCAGGCGCGCGAGATCGTCACCCAAGAACTCGGCCCGCGCACCGACCTTGAAATCCGGCAATCGCTGGAGCGGCAGATCGAAGCCGAGCGCTGGACCGAGATCGACCGCGACCTGTCGCGGACCATGCAGCGCAACGGCCTGATCGACATGGCGCCCGAGCCCAGCGTCCGGCCGGACGGCGACCATGTGCTGAGGATGGGACGGCTGCGCAAGCTGGAGCGGCTCGGCCTCGTCAGCGAGATCGCGCCCGGCCAGTGGACGTTGGCCGGCGATGCCCAGGCGGCGCTGCGCGAACTCGGCGAGCGCGACGACATCATCAAGCGAATGCACAAGGCGATGAGCGACCGCGGCATCGACCGGGGCGCCGGCAGCTATGTCCTCGACGCCGATCCCGCTCAGCCCGTTATCGGCCGGCTGGTCGATCGCGGCCTGCATGACGAGCTGACCGGCAAAGCCTATGCGATCGTGGACGGGATCGACGGCCGCACCCACCATGTCCAGCTTCCCGACATCGAGGCGACCGGCGATTGCCGGCCCGGCGCGATCGTCGAGCTGCGCCGCTTCGAGGACCGGAAAGGCCGGCAGCGGGTGGCGCTGGCCGTGCGCTCCGACATGGACCTTGAGGCGCAGGTCCGCGCGCCGGGTGCGACCTGGCTCGACCGGCGCAACCTGTCAGGCGACGGCCATGATCTCGGCGGCGGGTTCGGGACCGAAGTGCGCGCCGCGATGGAGGCCCGCGCCGAGCATCTCGCCGACGAGGGGCTCGCGCGGCGGCAGGGACAGCGGATCATCTTCGCGCGCAACCTGCTCGACACGCTCCGCCGCCGCGAGCTGGACGCGGCCGCCAAGGACTTGTCGGCCGAGATCGGCCAGCCGCACGCGCCGTCCAAGGCCGGGGAGTATGTCGCGGGCACGGTGCGCCAGCGGATCACGCTCGCCTCGGGGCGCTTCGCCATGATCGACAATGGCCTGAGCTTCCAGCTCGTGCCCTGGTCGCCCTCGCTCGACCGCCAGATCGGCAAGCACATCTCCGGCGTCATGCGTACGGGCGGCGGGGTAGATTGGTCGTTCGGGCGCGGCCGAGGGCTGGGCCTTTAGCGGAAGGGTTTGGGGCCGAGAGCGAGCTGAAGCAAAAGAAGGAGTCGCTCAGACGAGAAGAACGCGAAGGTCCGGAACCACCGGCGCAATCACTTGAGTGAAATCCCGGTCGGAGGTGACGACGACATAGTTTCGTTCAAGCGCTTGTGCCGCAATCCAGAGATCATTCTCATCGATCTGCAGAAGCTGGCCGCTCACACGATCGGTCCAGGCCTCGACCCAGCGTGGAATACGGCGCCTGATGTCGATCCGCGCCAGCGCGACGCTCGATTTAACGGTCGCGAAGGCATCTGCCGTGTGCCGTGTGACTTCGGCCAACGGGTGTGCCTCGGTGCTGACGAGGCACGCTTCAATGTGCGTGAGCGGCTGGCTTGCGGCGCGCGCGAGCGCTAACCCGAACCTGAGCTCGCCGACCGTTACTACCGATACGAGCTGCGCGGCTTGCGCCGGTAAGTCGGCGACTGCCTGGCGGACGGCGATATGATTGGGCCTCCGCGCGTCATAGAGCACGGACACAAGGTTCGTATCGAGCAGATAGGTGTCCATCCGCTACTGGACGTAGCGCCTGAGCCGCTCAACCTCGTGCTCCGGTGCCGGCGTGAAGACTTCGAGCGCCCAGGCGCCAGTGTTTTCGCGTAGCAGCGGGCCGACATATTCGTGCAGCGGGAGGTAGGCGGTAAAGTCCTCTGGGAACCAGCCCTTGAAGGTATGTGCGACACGCCGTTCAGCTTCATGTCCACGAAACGCTTCGAGCAATCGTCGCTCCAGACGAGGAGGCAGATCGAAGGCCTTCAAGAGCTGCGCGTCGATATCGATCAGCAACCCTTCCAACCGCTCGTCGATCTCGGGCGTGCGTAGCGCATGGGCTGCGGCGGCGCCAAGCGCGTCGCGGTAGCGCCACACTGCGGCGACCACGTCACCAAGCGCGCCCCGCTTTGGCAACGGCAGCTGCTTCATAACAACATTGGTGAGATGCTGGTTCGAGGCCCGCTCGAGGACGAAGGCGCTCGCCAGCGGGCTGTTGATCAGCGCTTCGATCGCTTCCACTGGCAGGTCTGATGTGGTCGGCCAGATGCCAAAGAACGCCTGCGACGGCACGAGCCCGCTCGCGTCTAGCGCGCCATCCAGCCGCCAGGGGCCACGCGACCGGCGCGCCACGTTGACCAGTATTTTGGGTTTGTCCCAGGCGCGCGTGAGTGGACCGAACCGATATGCGGATTCCTCGCGCATATCGACGAAGCCGGTCGTGGTGATACTAAATTGAAGAAGCGAGTCCGCGGGCTTGAAAATTCCTCTGGCAAAGCCCTCCCGAGGAACTGCGCTCCAGCCGGCAGACTGGCTGATCCACTGAAGGCCGCGATGAACTTCGGCTTGACCACCAAGCACGGGATAGTCCGCCAGATATTCCCAGACCTCGTCGAGCGCACCAATCCAAAGGTCCCCCGAACATACCAGCTTGGTGCGGCGGCGCTCGGTGGTGACCTTACCCGTCATGAGAAAATCCGGACGGCCTCGGTCGGTGACTTCGACGGAGCGCAACTGGCTCGGAAGATTCTTCGCATCAGCGTCGCGCTGGCCGGTGGCGATGATCACGGCCGCCTCCAGCCCGGCACGCTGAAAGATGCGGTCAGGAAGCGATGTCAGCTCGATCCGGTCATATGTGTCAGCGAGCAGCTGGCGCAGTTCGCCATATTGCTTCTGGCGGAGAAAGCCTTGCGGCAAAACGAAACCCAGCGCTTGGGGCTTGGCTTCGATGAGCGTCCGCAGCACCGCCATCGGCTTCGAGAACGACTTTGCCGCCATCTCGGGATAGCGCTGGCGCTCTTCGCTGTCGAAGTCCTCCCAGGGTGGGTTGCACAGGACGATGCGCTTGCCAGCGGCATCTGCTCGAAGCGCGTCTTTCTCGAACAAGTCCTTGGATGCGATTTTCCAGCCATTTGCGTTGGGGTAATCAGCAAGGATCAGCGATAGCGTCGCGACTTCACAGGCGAAGCTGTCGAGTTCCGCACCGCTGATCCGCTTGACGAGAAAAGCGTGCCGCTCCTCGCCGGTGAGCGTATCGGGAAGCTGATCGCGCAGGTGCCGCAGTGCCGCGACGAGGAACATACCCGCGCCAGCGAACGGCTCGTAGATCGTTATGTCCTCAAGATCGAAGCGGCCGAGATCGAGTTGGCCAACGACATATTCAGCCACTTGTCTGGGGGTAGAGTGCGTGCCGAAGCGTTTGCGCGTGTCA
This sequence comes from Pseudomonadota bacterium, assembly GCA_040387595.1. Lineage (GTDB taxonomy): Bacteria > Pseudomonadota > Alphaproteobacteria > Sphingomonadales > Sphingomonadaceae > Rhizorhabdus. The sequence continues at coordinate 536,524 of JAZKDN010000002.1, read as the reverse complement.
GCCGTCACCAGCGTGTTTTCGTAAACGAATGCCAAACTGTCCGACGAAATGTTCCGGAAGGTGATGGCGCCGCGAAGCGTCGTCCATGCAGTCTCCACGGCCGACGACGGAAGGGCATCGACCGCGGGCCGCAGCATATGATCGAGATGATAATAGGTCTCGATGCCGGCGAGCACATCGCGCACCGGCGCATGGGTCCATGATGTCGCGTCAGGATGCTGGCGATCGATCAGGATTTTGGCGGCAAGGAGCCTGAAGGTGGTGCGGAAAACCGCTTCTTCGCGTTGCGGATCGTCGATCCCGGACAGCAGTTGGGCAATGACTTCGCCGAGCAGCCGATCGAGCTTCACTTCGATCTCATGTTCGATCGCCGGCATCAGTCCCAGATCGACGAAGTCGAGCTGATAGGCCGTCTGGGTCTGGGCCAGCGACTTGGCGCGGTGAACCGCGTGTGGGTTCCAATTGTCGGCATTGCGCTCGAACAGCGCGTCCAGCTGGTCGAGCGGAACCCGTTCGCTCAGACGTGGCTTGCCTTCCGCGCCGACCCGCCAGACCCCGACATCTTCAGGGCTGATCGAGAACAAGATCGGCGCACCGAGCGCCCGGCGGCGTAGCACGGCGTCCGCATCGTGCGTGCCGGTAATCACGCCAAAGGCGGCCGAGCGATAGGATTCGGGAACTTGTGTGAACGCGGCAAGTGCGACGCACTGTTCCTCGCCCGCCTCCGACAGCACATCGGCGAAGCTATAGTCGTGGATGAGCGATTCCGGTCGATAGCCGATCGCACGCAGTCCCGCTTCGATTCTGGCGAGCGCGGTCACGCCGCGTCACCTTCGGCAGTGCGCAGCATGATGCCGCCCTCTGCGTCAGCCGGCGCTTCGCTTCGGCGCAATCCCACCGCCGGAAAGAGAGGGAGTTGCGCGATCGGCTCGGAGACGCCGAAGCCCTGCGACAGCGCCTCAAGATGGGCGTTGAGCCGAAGCAGGATTGCATCCTGGTCGGCCGGCAACGGATCGCTACCACCGAGCAGCGCACAGCTATCGAGTCCAAAGATAACGAGCCGGTGGTTCCACAGGCCCGGAAAGGACCGGCCGTTCAATAGCTCGCGTGCGCGAAGCAGCAGGTCGCGATGGACTTGGAGTTCGACATGGAACCGGCTGCGCATAACGACGGCGAGCCGGAGCAACAGCACTGTCTGCCAGCCGAATTGAGCCTGCTGACCCTGGCGTGATGCCGGGACGTCCGGATGAATGAGCCTGCGCCGCACGGTCCATTCGCGCAGCTGATCAGCCGAAAGCCCGGTCAGCTTCAGGACATCCCGCGATCCGATTAGACGCACCATTTTTCTCCGGTTCGGGTATGATGCCCGAACTTGGATCGGGTATCATACCCATTCTGGTTGGTAAAGCACCTTGTTCTCGATCTGTCCGCTCTGATAGCGCGCGACATACGGGACCGTTCAATCGATCACCGTCGAAAACATAGCAGACTAAACTACGCTACTCCCTGTATTTCTACGCTAGACTTCCCTCAACAATAACAGTGACTTGATTTGATGTCCGGTACGCATCGACCTCGGTGCCATGTCGGCAACCAAAATCCTTTGGGGTCAGGTCTTCACGGTCTTCCTGATCGTGCTCGCAGCCATTTGGGCCGCGACGCAATGGACGGCCGCAGCGCTCGCCTATCAGCCCCAGCTTGGGGCGCCCTGGTTCATGCTCGGCGACTGGCCGATCTATCCGCCGCCGGCCTTCTTCTGGTGGTGGTTTTCGTTTGACGCCTACGCGCCGGAGATATTCCAGACCGGCGCGTTCATCGCTGTGTCGGGCGGGTTCGCCGCGATCGTCGTCGCCATCGGCATGTCGGTCTGGCGTGCGCGCGAGCTGAAGAACGCCGAGACCTATGGCTCGGCGCGCTGGGCGACGCGCGGGGAGATCGCCGCCGCTGGGCTGCTGGGCGACAGCGGCGTCATGCTCGGTCGGCTCGGGCGCGACTACCTGCGCCACGACGGCCCCGAGCATGTGCTGTGCTTCGCGCCGACCCGGAGCGGCAAGGGCGTCGGCCTGGTCGTGCCGACGCTGCTCACCTGGCCGGGCTCGGCGATCGTGCATGACATCAAGGGCGAGAATTGGCAGCTCACCGCCGGCTTTCGCGCCCGGCACGCGCGGGTGCTGCTGTTCGATCCGACCAACGGCGCGTCGGCCGCCTACAACCCCCTGCTCGAAATCCGCAAGGGCGCCTGGGAAGTGCGCGACGTGCAGAACGTCGCCGACGTGCTGGTGGACCCGGAAGGTTCGCTGGAGAAGCGCAACCACTGGGAGAAGACCTCCCATGCCCTACTGGTCGGCACGATCCTCCATGTCCTCTACGCCGAGGCCGACAAGACGCTGGCGGGCGTCGCCGCCTTCCTGTCCGATCCCCGCCGCCCGATCGAGAGCACGCTATGGGCGATGATGACGACGCCGCATTTGGGGGAGGCCGGCGTCCATCCCGTCGTCGCCTCGGCCGCGCGCGAGCTGCTCAACAAATCGGCCAACGAGCGATCGGGCGTGCTCTCGACCGCCATGTCGTTCCTCGGCCTCTATCGCGATCCCGTCGTCGCGCAGGTCACGCGCACCTGCGAATGGCGCATCAAGGATCTGGTCGAGGGCGAGCTGCCGGTCACGCTCTACCTCGTCGTGCCGCCCAGCGACATCTCACGCACCAAGCCGCTCATTCGCCTCATCCTCAACCAGATCGGGCGCCGGCTCACTGAGGACCTGAAGGCGCGGCAATCGCGCCACCGGCTGCTGTTGATGCTCGACGAGTTTCCGGCGCTCGGCCGACTCGACTTCTTCGAGAGCGCGCTGGCGTTCATGGCCGGCTACGGCATCCAGAGCTTCCTCATCGCCCAGAGCCTCAACCAGATCGAGAAGGCTTACGGGCCGAACAACGCGATCCTCGACAATTGCCATGTGCGCGTGAGCTTCGCCACCAACGACGAGCGCACCGCCAAGCGCATCTCGGACGCGCTCGGCACCGCGACCGAGATGCGGGCGATGAAGAACTACGCCGGCCACCGGCTTTCGCCCTGGCTCGGGCATTTGATGGTGTCGCGCTCTGAGACCGCCCGCCAACTCCTCACCCCCGGCGAGATCATGCAGCTACCGCCCGACGACGAGATCGTCATGGTCGCGGGCATCCCGCCGATCCGGGCAAAGAAGGCCCGCTACTTCAAGGACCGGCGGTTCACGCAGCGGGTGATGTCGCCGCCTGACATGAATGTCGGAGGCGGCCCGCCGCGCCCCGACGACTGGAGCGGCCTGGCGCCGATCGAGGCGCCGCCGATGCCCGAGCCGATCGAGCATGAATCGCCCAAGAAGCCGATGAAGAAAAAGGCCGCCAAGAAGGCGGGTGCTGAGGACGATGCCGCGAACGGGGACCTGCGCCGCGAGCCGGCGCTGGAGCCCCACATCGACATCGCGCCGACGCCCCGGCCCGCGCCCGCCAACGAGTTCGAGCTGGACGAGCCGGACCCCGATAGCGATGCGGCGCGGCAGGCGACGGTGCGCCGCCAGATGCAGCGCGTGGCCCGGCAGGCGTCGCTCGATCCCGAGGACGGCATCGAGCTATGAGCACCAAGACGCCGCTGTCGGTCTATCTTGACCCCGAGCTGATGCGCGCGCTCGCCGCCTATGCCGACCGCAGGGACAAGTCCCGGTCGCTGATCGCCGAGGCGGCCATCGCATCCTTCCTGTCGCCCGACGCCGACGAGCAGCGCGAGGCCGCCATCGCCAAGCGTCTCGACAAGCTGGACCGCCGCATCACCCGGCTGGAGCGCGACACGGGGATCGGTGTCGAGATGATCGCGCTGTTCGTGCGCTTCTGGCTGTCGAACACTCCGCCGCCGCCCGAGAGCGAGCGGGCCGCGATGCGTCGCCAGGGCGGCGACCGCTACGACGCCTTCATGGATGCGCTCGGCCGCCGACTCGCGAAGGGTTCGAAGGTCAGGCAAGAAATTGGCGAGGACTTTCCGCTCCAAGAAGAATGAGCTGACTACGCCAGTTCTTGTATCTCTACGCCAGACTACGACGACCACATTTACTTATTGAAGCACGGTCTTTTCTGCCTCTCTTGATGTGCCCCTGACGCCGGGCGGCGGCTCGCCCGGCCCTCATCAGGGGCTTTTTTTTGACCGTCCATCCGATCCGTTCCGAGGCGAAGACACGCGGCGCGCGGATGCTGCGCACGGCGCTCGGCCCGTCGATCGCGGCCTGGCTCGACGATGCCGCCGTCATCGAGGTGATGCTGAACCCGGACGGCCGGCTGTGGGTCGATCGGCTCGGCGAAGGCATCAGCGACACCGGCATGAAGCTGGCCGCCGCGGACGGCGAGCGCATCGTTCGCTTGGTCGCGCACCATGTCGGCGTCGAGGTTCATGCCCGGTCCCCGCGCGTCTCGGCCGAGCTGCCCGAAGGAGGGGAGCGGTTCGAGGGGTTGCTGCCCCCCGTCGTCGTCGCGCCCGCCTTCGCGATCCGCAAGCCCGCCGTCGCCGTCTTCACGCTCGATGAATACGCGGCGGCCGGGATCATGTCGCCGGCCGAGGCCGCGGCGCTGCGTGATGGCGTCGCCGCCCGCGCCAACATCCTCGTGGCAGGCGGGACCGGCAGCGGCAAGACCACGCTGGTCAATGCGCTCCTGGCCGAAGTCGCCAAGACCACCGACCGCATCGTCCTGATCGAAGACACGCGCGAGCTTCAGTGCGCCGCGCCGAACCTCGTCGCCATGCGGACCAAGGATGGCGTCGTCACGCTGTCCGATCTCGTGCGGTCCAGCCTGCGGCTGCGCCCCGACCGCATCCCCATCGGCGAGGTGCGCGGCGCCGAGGCGCTCGACCTCCTCAAAGCCTGGGGCACTGGCCACCCCGGCGGCATCGGCACCATCCACGCCGGGACCGCGCTCGGGGCGCTGCGCCGCATGGAGCAGCTCATTCAGGAGGCCGTCGTCACGGTTCCCCGCGCGCTGCTCGCCGAGACCATCGACCTGATCGCCGTGCTGGTTCGCGACGGGCACGGTCGCCGCCTCGCCGAGCTGGCTCGCGTCGAGGGGATCGACGCCGAGACCGGCGATTACCGCCTGACCCCCCTCGCACCCCCCAACCTCGGAGACGCACCATGATCCATGCCCTTCGGCATGGCGCACGCCGCGCCATGCTCGCCGCCACCGCCAGCGTCATCGCGCTCACCATCTCGGCGCCCGCCCACGCGGGCGGGTCGTCGATGCCGTGGGAAGCCCCGCTGCAATCCATCCTCGAAAGCATCGAGGGGCCGGTCGCGAAGATCATCGCGGTCATCATCATCATCGTGACCGGCCTCACCTTGGCCTTCGGCGACACCTCGGGCGGCTTTCGCCGGCTGATCCAGATCGTCTTCGGCCTGTCGATCGCCTTCGCCGCGTCGAGCTTCTTTTTGTCGTTCTTCTCGTTCGGCGGCGGGGCGCTGATCGCATGACGGGCGCGGCCGATCCCGTCGAGCCGATCGCCGGCTTCTATGCGCCGGTCCATCGGGCGCTGACCGAGCCGATCCTGCTCGGCGGCGCCCCGCGCTCGCTCGCCATCGTCAACGGCACGCTCGCCGGCGCGATCGGCCTCGGCCTTCGCCTCTGGATCGCCGGGCTGGCGATTTGGGCAATCGGTCATGCGTTGTCGGTTTGGGCCGCGCGCCGTGATCCGCAGTTCGTGGACGTGGCCCGGCGGCACCTCCGCTATCCGGCGTGGATGCGGCCATGATGGGCCTGCGCGAATACAGGAATCGCGCCGCCCACCTGGCCGACTTCCTGCCCTGGGCCGCGCTGGTCGGCGAGGGCGTCGTTCTCAACAAGGACGGCAGCTTTCAGCGCACGGCGCGTTTCCGTGGCCCCGATCTCGACAGCGCCACACCCGCCGAGCTGGTCGCCACCACCGCGCGGCTCAACAACGCGCTCCGGCGTCTCGGCTCGGGCTGGGCGATCTTTGTCGAGGCGCAGCGCAGTCCCGCGCTCGACTACCCCGATTCCGATTTTCCCGATTCGGTCTCGGCGCTCGTGGACATGGAGCGCCGCGAACAGTTCCGCGAGGAAGGCGCGCATTTCGAGAGCGCCTATTATCTCACCCTGCTGTGGATGCCGCCGGCCGAGGAAGCGGCGCGCGCGGAAGGGTGGCTCTACGAGGGCCGGTCCACCAGCGGCGTCGATCCGTGGGAACTGCTCAAGGGCTTCGCCGACCGCAGCGACCGCGTTCTCAATCTGGTCGAGGGCTTCGTGCCCGAGGTCCGCTGGCTCGATGACGGCGAGACGCTGACCTACCTGCACAGCACCACCTCAACCCGCCGCCAGCGCGTGCGCGTGCCGGAAACTCCGATGCACCTCGACGCGCTACTCGCCGACGAGCCGCTGACCGGCGGGCTCGAACCGAAGCTCGGCGAGCACCATCTGCGCACGCTCACCATCGTCGGCTTCCCGAGCGTGACCTTCCCCGGCCTGCTCGACGAGCTGAACCGGCTCGCCTTCGAGTATCGCTGGTCCACCCGCGCGCTGATGCTCGACAAGACCGACGCGACCAAGCTGCTGACCAGGATCAGGCGGCAATGGTTCGCCAAGCGCAAATCGGTCGCGGCCATCCTCAAGGAAGTCATGACCAACGAGGCGTCCACGCTGCTCGACAGCGACGCCTCGAACAAGGCCGCCGACGCCGACACCGCCTTGCAAGAGCTGGGCTCCGACTATGCCGGCATGGCCTATGTCACCGCGACGGTGACGGTGTGGGACGGCGATCCCGCCATTGCGGCCGAGAAGCTGCGGCTGGTCGAGAAGGTCATCCAGGGCCGCGACTTCACCGTGATCCCCGAGGGGATGAACGCGATCGAGGCATGGCTGGGGAGCCTGCCCGGCCACACCTACGCCAACGTCCGGCAACCGCCGATCTCCACCATCAATCTCGCCCATCTGATCCCCCTGTCAGCAGTATGGGCGGGGCCGGAACGGGACGAGCACTTCGGACAACCCCCCTTGCTCTATGGCAGGACCGAAGGCTCGACCCCGTTCCGGTTTTCCCTTCACCCCGATGGCAGCGATGTCGGCCACACGCTGATCGTCGGCCCGACCGGCGCGGGCAAGTCGGTGCTGCTCGCGCTAATGGCGATGCAGTTCCGCCGCTACGAGAACGCCCAGGTCTTCGCGTTCGACTTCGGTGGCTCGATCCGCGCCGCCACGCTGGCGGCGGGCGGAGACTGGCAGGATCTCGGGCTGTCCGACGACGGCGACGGCAGCGTCCAGCTACAGCCGCTCGCCCGTATCGACGATCCGGCCGAGCGCGCATGGGCGGCCGAATGGCTGGCGGCGATCCTCGCCAGCGAAGGCGTCCCCGTCGATCCGCAGGCCAAGGAGCATCTGTGGTCGGCGCTCGGCTCCCTTGCCAGTGCGCCCGTGCCGGAACGCACGCTGACCGGGCTCGCGGTTCTGCTCCAGAGCCAGCAGCTCAAGCAGGCGCTCGCCCCCTATTGCCTTGGTGGACCGTGGGGCCGGCTGCTCGATGCCGAGGTCGAACGGCTCGGCGAAGCGTCGGTGCAGGCGTTCGAGACGGAGGGCCTGGTTGGCGGCGGATCAGCCGCCTCCGTCCTGTCCTACCTGTTCCACCGGATCGAAGGCCGGCTGGACGGCTCGCCGACGCTCATCATCATCGACGAGGGCTGGCTGGTTCTCGACACCCCCGACTTCGCAGCCCAGCTCCGCGAATGGCTTAAGACCTTGCGGAAGAAGAACGCCAGCGTCGTTTTCGCCACGCAGAGCCTGGCCGACATCGAAACCTCTAACATCGCGCCGGCCATCATCGAGAGCTGCCCGACGCGCATCTTCCTGCCGAACGAGCGCGCCGCCGAGCCGCAGATCGCCGCCATCTACGAACGGTTCGGCCTCAACGCTCGCCAGATCGAAATCCTCAGCCGGGCCACGCCCAAGCGCGACTATTACTGCCAGTCGCGGCGCGGCAACCGGCTGTTCGAGCTGGGGCTAGGCGAGGTCGCGTTGGCCTTCGCCGCCGCGTCTTCCAAGACCGATCAGCTCCGCATCGCCGAACTGGTCGAGACCCACGGCCGCGAGCGCTTCGCCGCCGAATGGCTGCGCCATCGCGGCCTGGCCTGGGCGGTCGATCTTCTTCCCGAACCCCAACTCGATCCGCTGGCCGGTCGCCGGGAAGATGCCGGCCAGCTCCCCCTTGCCTTGAAGGACACGACCCCATGAAACCCAATATCCTGCGCCGCGCCATGCTGGCCGGCGCCATCGCCACATCGAGCATGATCGGCATCACCGCCGCCACGCCGGCGCACGCTCAGTTCGGCGGGATCGTCTATGACCCGACCAATTATGCGCAGAACGTGCTGACGGCCGCGCGGTCGCTCCAGCAGGTCAACAACCAGATTCAGCAAATCCAGCAGCAGGCGACCAGTCTCGTCAACGAGGCGCGCAACCTGGCTTCGCTGCCGTTCAGCTCGCTCCAGCAGTTGCAGCAGCAGGTGCAGCGCACCCAGCAGCTTCTCGGCGAGGCGCAGCGCATCGCTTATGACGTGCAGAACGTCCAGCAGGTGTTCAACGGCCGCTACAAGGGCGCGGCGCTCACCGGCACCCACGCGCAGATGGTCGCCAACGCCAATGCCCGCTGGGAGGATAGCGTCGGCGCCTTTCAGGATGCCTTGCAGGTGCAGGCCGGCGTCGTCGGCAACATCGAAGGCGCCCGCACGACGATGTACAGCCTGGTCTCGGCCAGCCAGTCGGCGACCGGCGCGCTCCAGGCGACGCAGGCGGGCAACGAGCTCCTCGCGCTGCAATCGCAGCAGCTCGCCGACCTCACCGCCGCGGTCGCGGCGCAGGGCCGGGCGCAGGCGCTGCAATCCGCCCGCCAGGCGGCCGAGGAGGCCGAAGGGCGCGAGCGGTTCCGCCGCTTCATGGGCAACTGAGACGCCCGATGTCGCGCACGGCGAAGATCGCAGGGGTGGCGGCGCTGGCCGGGCTGATGATGACGGTGGCGATCGTCGCCGCCGTCCAGCCCGATGAGCCTGCGCCCGCGCCCCCGCTCTTCCTGCCGGCGGACGAAGGCCAGGCCAGGCTCGCCCGCGAGCTGGATCGCTGCGCCTCGCTCACCAAGCCGGATAGTGGCTGCGAGGCGGCCTGGGCCGTCAACCGCCGCCGCTTCTTCCGCCAGGACGAGCCCCCGCCCGAGATCGAGCGCGGCAGCGACACGGCGCCGGATGAAGGCACCCGGCCATGAACGACACCGGCGTTATCGACAATTTCCTCAACATCTTCACCGGCTACATCGACTCAGGCTTCGGCCTGCTCGGCGGCGAGGTCGCGTTCCTCTCGACCACGCTGATCGCCATCGACGTAACGCTCGCCGGCCTGTTCTGGGCCTGGGGCGCGGACGAGGACGTGCTTCAGCGCCTCGTCAAGAAGACGCTCTACATCGGCACCTTCGCTTTCATCATCGGCAATTTCTCGCTGCTCGCGACCATCGTGTTCGAGAGCTTCGCCGGGCTCGGCCTCCAGGCCAGCGGCGGGGCGATGACGATCGACGAGTTCATGAAGCCCGGCACGATCGCGGCGAAGGGGCTCGAAGCCGCCAAGCCGCTGCTCGATGCGGCGGGCCAGTTCTCCAGCCTTTGGGCCGTGTTCTCCAACCTCGCGCTGATCCTCGTGCTGCTGCTCGCCTGGGTGATCGTGGTGCTCGCCTTCTTCATCATCGCCGTGCAGGTCTTCATCACGCTGATCGAGTTCAAGCTGGTGACGCTGGCCGGCTTCGTCCTGCTGCCCTTCGCCTTCTTCAACAAGACCGCCTTCATGGCCGAGAAGGTGCTGGGCCATGTCGTCTCGACCGGCATCAAGGTGCTGGTGCTCGCCGTCATCACCGGCATCGGCACCACCTTGTTCAGCCAGTTCACCGGCGCTGCCCTCGGCCCCGCGCCCGACATCAATCAGGTCATGGCCATCGCGCTTGCCGCGCTGTCGCTGCTGGGCCTGTCGATCTTCGGCCCCAGCATTGCGAACGGCATCGTCTCGGGCGGCCCGCAGCTCGGCGCGGGTACGGCGGCCGGGACCGCGCTGGCGGCAGGCGGCGCGCTGATCGGAGGCGCCGCCGCCGCACGCCTTGGCGTGGGCGCGGCCGGGTCCGCAGTCGGTGCGGCCGGCCGGATGACCGGCGCCGCCGCGCGTGGTGGCGCTCAGATGGCAGGCGGTGCCACCAGCGCCTACAGCCTCGGCTCGTTCGGCAAGAGCGGTGCAGGCGCTGTTGCGGGCGGCATGGCCGCTGTCGGCCAAGCGGCGGCGGGAAGCGCGGCGAACGCCGTCCTTTCGCCCTTGCGCAAGGCGGCCGCCAAGGGCGGCGAGGCGATCAAGTCCAATTTCCGCTCCGGCGCCCGTGCCGGATTCACCGCAACCGGCGGCACGATCACCGGCGGGCCGGCATCCGCCGCCCCGGCGGCTGCAACCGCTGGCGGTTCCGCGTCGGCCGGCGCATCCGCCCAGCCTGAATGGGCCGCCGCGATGAAACGCCGCCAGGCCGTCAGCCACGGCGCGACCGTCCTCGCCCACACCATGAAGGCTGGCGACAGCCACGGCGGCGGCGCCGGTCCCGACATCAAAGAGAAGGACTGACCTCCCATGTTCCGACGCCCCACCATCCGCTACGGCCAGACGCCCGAACCCACGACACCCTATCAGCGCGCAGCCCAGCAATGGGACGACCGCATCGGCTCCGCGCGCGTGCAGGCGAAGAACTGGCGCCTCGCCTTCTTCGGCGCGCTGGCGCTCTCGGGCGGCCTTTCCGCCGGTCTCGTCTGGCAATCGGCGCGTGGGCATATCGTGCCCTGGGTGGTGCAGGTCGATCGGCTCGGCGAGGCCCAGGCCGTCGCCCCCGCCGAGGCGGGCTATCGCCCGACCGATCCGCAAATTGCGTTCCATCTCGCCCGCTTCATCGAGCAGGTCAGGGCGATCCCGGCCGATCCGGTGATCGTCCGCCAGAACTGGCTGCGCGCCTACGACTTCACGACCGATCGGGGCGCGGTGGCGCTCAACGACTACGCCCGCGCCAACGACCCCTTCGCCAATGTCGGCCGGGTGCAGGTCGCGGTGGACGTGTCGAGCGTGATCCGGGCATCGCCCGACAGCTTCCGCGTCGCCTGGACCGAGCGCCGCTATCAGGACGGCAGCCTTGCCGCCACCGAACGCTGGTCGGCGATCCTCACCATCGTCGTGCAGCCGCCGCGCACCCCCGACGCCCTGCGCAAGAATCCGCTCGGCGTCTTCGTCAACGCTTTGAATTGGTCAAGGGAGCTGTCGCAATGACGCACACGCCATTTCGCCGTTCCGCCTCGGCGGTCCTGCTTGTCTCCGCCACCGCGCTCGCCGGCTGCGCCACCACATCGGCGAAGCCGCCCGCGATTCGCTATGATGATCCGCCGCGCGAGATCGCGGCGACGCCGGCCGCGGAACCGCTCCGCGCCGTCGAGGTGGTGACGATCCCCGAACCCCTGCCGCTCCCCGGCCAATTGAAGCCGGTCGCGGCCGGGGCAGCGACTTCCGAGCCCGCCGATCCGCGCCGCCGTGTCGGGGCCGCCAACGCGGCCGCCCGCGTGCAGCCGGTGCGCGACGGTTTCCTCAACGCCATCCAGCAATATCCCTGGACGGACGGCGCGCTCTATCAGGTCTATGCCGCGCCCGGCCAGGTGACGGACATCGCGCTTCAGGAAGGCGAGCAGCTCGTGGGGCCCGGGCCGGTCGCGGCCGGCGACACCGTGCGCTGGATCATCGGCGACACGGTGAGCGGCAGCGGCGCGACGGCGCGCGTGCATATCCTGGCGAAGCCAACACGCCCCGACATTTCCACGAACCTCGTCATCAATACCGACCGGCGCACCTATCACATCGAATTGCGCGCGACCGCATCGACATACATGGCCTCGGTCTCATGGACCTATCCGCAGGACCAGCTCATCGCGCTGCGCGGCGCCAATGCCGCCGCTGCCCCCGTCGCGACCGGCCTCGACCTCGCGGCGCTCAACTTCCGCTACCGGATCGAGGGCGACCGCGTGCCGTGGAAGCCGGTTCGCGCCTTCGATGATGCAGCCCAAGTGTTCATCGAGTTTCCGGCCGGGATCTCGCAGGGCGAGATGCCGCCGCTGTTCGTGACCGGCGCGGCCGGCGATGCCGAGTTAGTTAATTACCGCGTGCAGGGCCGCTACATGGTGGTGGACCGGCTGTTCGCCGCCGCCGAGCTGCGCCTGGGCGACCGGCGCGGCGAGCAGCGCGTCCGCATCGTGCGCGACAATGGGCGCAGGGGGCGGCCGTGACCGATCCCGCCGACAATTCCCCGCCCGAGGCGGCCGCACCGCAAGCGCCGCGCCCCGATCCGCAAGCCTTCCAGCTTCGCGGCAACCCGCCGCGCGTCATGCGCCTGTCGCGCAAGGCGCTGGCCGCCCTCGGCGTCGTCGCCGGCCTCGGGATCGGCGGCTCACTGATCTATGCGCTCAAGCCGGCCGGCGAGAAGGAGGCCAAGGAGCTTTACAACACCGACAGCCGCGCCACGTCCGAGACCATCACGTCGGGACCGCGCGACTATAGCCAAGCGCCGAAACTCGGCCCGCCGCTTCCCGGCGACCTCGGCGGCCCGATCGTCTCGGCCCAGCAGCGCGGGGAGAATGTCCAGGTCCCGCCGGTCGGCGCCCAGCCCGATCCGCGCGCGCAGGCTGAGGAAGCCGCCCGCCAGCGCGCGCAGCAGGAGCGCGACGCCGCCCGCATGAGCGGCGTGTTCTTGGGTGGCAGCAGCGCCGGGGCCGCTGCGATGCCGTCTTTGCCGAACCTCGCGACGGCAGCGCCTGGTGCTCCTGCCTCACCGCAACCTGCCGAGACGGCGCAGGGCGACCAGGCCGCCAAGCGAGCCTTCTTGGCGCAGGCGTCTAATCAGCGGACGGTCAGCGTCGAACGCCTCGTGGCGCCGGCCTCGCCCAACATCGTGCAGGCCGGCAGCATCATCCCTGCCGCGCTCATCACCGGCATCCGTTCGGACCTTCCCGGCCAGATCACCGCCCAGGTAACGGCAAACGTCTATGACAGCCCTACGGGCCGCATCCTGCTCATCCCGCAGGGCACGCGGCTGATCGGCGAATATGACAGCGAGATCGCCGCCGGGCAGGCGCGCGTGCTGCTGGCATGGGATCGGCTGATATTGCCGGACGGCCGCTCGATCGTTCTCGAGCGCCAGCCCGGCGCTGATGCGGCCGGATATGCTGGCCTACAGGATCGCGTAAACCAGCATTGGGGCAATCTGCTGAAAGCCGCCGCCGTTTCGACACTGCTCGGCGTCGGCGCCGAATTGGGCGCGGATAGCGAGGACGAACTTACTCGCGCACTGCGTCGCGGCTCGCAGGACACCATCAACCAGACCGGCCAGCAGATCGTGCGTCGGCAGCTCAATGTGCAGCCGACGCTCACCATCCGGCCGGGGCATCCGTTGCGCGTGGTCATCACGCGCGACCTGGTGCTTGAACCGATCGGAGCGACACGATGACGAAATTGAAGTTGGGGCCGCTGGCCGACGATCGGCCGGTCAAGCTCTCCGTGGAGCTGCCCGCCGCCGTGCATCGCGATCTCGTCGCCTATGCCGCCGCGCTCGCAGCCGAGACCGGGGGAGCGCCGGTCCCGCCCGACAAGCTGGTCGCGCCGATGCTCGCCCGGTTCATGGAAACCGACCGCGCCTTTCGCCGGCACCGCGCGCAGGGGAAGTGAGAGCGCGCCGCCTGCCGTCAGTTGCCCATGAACTTCTTGAAGCGGTCGCGGCCTTCCGCCTCGATCACGGCCTGCTCGGCATTGGCGCACTCGCTGCCCCGCACCGAGCCTTCCGCGCATTGCCCCACGATCTCCCGTGCTTCATCGAGATGCGCCGCGAAATACTGCGTCCCGCGCGGTTCGGCCGGCTCCGGTGCGGCGGGGGCCGGACTCGCGAGGGCCGGCGCACGCTCGACGGGCATGATCACCGGGCGCAGCACGAAGCCCACGCCGAATCCGATGACCAGCGCGACCAGCACGATGAAGAGTGTCTTGCTTCGTGTCATGGCTATTTCTTTTCCGGTTGGTGATGTGATGGCTGCGGCATCAGAATGGGCGGCAGCGAATAGCGACCGGCCACGAGATCAAGGAAGCGCAGCAAGACGGGGTTGTCATTGTCTTCACGCCAATAGCCCGAGAAGCCGATCCGCATATGTCCATGACTGTCGTGGATTTCGCTGAACGTTACGCCTGGCACTTGGATACCCAAGGCGGATTCGGCGACAATCGAGAGACGCCCACCGAGCGCAATGGCGCTCAACATTGTCTCGCGTCCGATATCCTGCATGTCGATCTCTGGCATGCAACCGGGGACCCCAAGTTTGCCCATGAGGATGTTTCGGGTCTCTGGGCCGGGATCTCGTTCGGTCAGCAAAAAGTGTTCGCCGGTCAGGTCGGGCCAATGGATGCGTTCGCATTGGGTGAGTGGATGGCCTGCCGGCATTGCTACAAATATGCGCTCACTCCAGAAAGAACGGCTCATCAGACCCCGATAGGAGGCCTCCCCAATCATGATCGCGATATCGAGCAGGCCATTCTCGATCCCGGCCAACAGCATATCCCGATCGCGTTCAAAGCCGGATACTTTGACCTCGGGGTGGCGTTCGCCGAACTCGCTGAGCGTTGCCCGCAAGTTGCCGGCGGAGAAGGACGTATAGAAGCCTACGGCCAGCTTGCCGACGTGGCCGTTGTTCGTGGCGCGGACCCAGTTGTTCAGTTCCTCGAACTCCTTCACGATGCGCTGTGCCGTTCGCAGATAGGTTCTGCCATTCGGAGTCAGAGTGGCACCGCGGGTCTTGCGGTCGAACAGCGCCATGCCTAGCCGCTTCTCGATTTCGAGGACGTGTCGGCTGAGCGTTGCTTGCTTGATATTTATGCTGCGCGCCGCGCGACTGAAGCTACCGGCCTCGGCCGCCGCAATCAGGTAGCGGAGCTGGCGCAGCTCAATCACCGGGCTAACGGATCATCAGGCGGTGTCGTGAACTCCGTCCAGCCGCCACCCAGCGCCTTGTAGAGATTGATGAGATTACTGAGCCGCACCAGCTTGGAGCGGACCAAGGCTTGCTGTGACCCGTAAAGCGTGCGCTGCGCGTCGAGCAGGGCGAGGTTGTCATCCTCGCCTGAGTTGAGCCGCTGTTCCGCGAGCCTGTAGGCATTGCGGCTGGCATCGACCCGCTGCGTTTCCGATCGGATTTGGGCGTCCAAGGTTCCTTTGCCGGCGAGCCCGTCAGCCACGTCGCGGAAGGCGGATTGGATCGCCTTCTCATAGTTGGCGATTTCGATCCGTTTCTGCACGTCCGCGCGATCGAGGTTGGCTCTCAGCGCGCTGCCGCCGAAGATTGGAAGCGGCAGGGTGATGCGCGGCATGAAGCTCCATGCGCCCGACCCCGATGAGAACAGATCGTCGAGGCTCGCGCTCGCCGTTCCCGCCGAGCCGGTCAGACTGATCGTCGGGAAGAACGCTGAGCGGGCAGCGCCGATATTCGCGTTGGCGGCGCGCAGCGTATGTTCGACCGCGCGGATGTCGGGTCGGCGCGCCAGAAGGTCCGAGGGCACGCGATCGACCCGGCCGCCGACCGGCGCCGTGACCTGCGTAAAGGAAAGGTCGAGCCGTGCGGCGGCTACGGCCGCGCTACCGGCCTGCACCTGTGCGCGTGCGGCGTTCCGCTGCGCCAGCGCGTCGTCATAAGTCTTGCGCGAGATTGCGCCGGTCGCGACGAGTTGTTCCGAGCGGGTGAAATTGCTTTCGGCGAGCGTTGCGGAGGCTTGCGCCTGACGAAGCTGCGCCTGCGCCTGATCGAGCGCGACCTGGAATGGTCGCGGATCAATGCGGAACAGAAGCTGCCCCTTCCTGACGAGCACGCCTTCGGGGACATGGACGGAGACGATTGCGCCGCTGACGCGGGGCCGCAACTCGACGCTCTGGGGCGCCGATAGCGAACCGTTGAACTCGGCCGAGGGGGCAAGCTCGCGCACGACAACTTGCGCTACTGGCACTTGCGGCGCTGCCGCCGCTTGTGCGCCCTGATCGCCGCCCGATTTGCTACAAGCTGACGTAAGGCCGCCAATAGCCAAGGCTATGGAAGCCAGGAGAAGTGCGCTTTTTGTCGGCATGATATTGCCTTTCAACTGTGCCGCGCCTTGTTCATCCGTTCCGCGGCGTCTGATCGATTCCTGTTCGCTTTGCGGCTTCCAGCGTTGGCAAGGTCAAGGATTATTTTCAACAATCATTCATATGAATATAGATAAATATGAAAGGATAGGCGATAGGTCGAAGGGGCACGCCGGCATGGCGCGTCGAGCGTCGCAATGCCATCCTTGGTGCGCATCGCGACGAGATTAGGCGCGGCGCATTGAAGCTCGCGCGTGTCCTCAATGATGACGACGCGGTCGGGACCCTTGGCGACTTCGGCTAGAAGCGCCGCTTGGTCGGCGGCCATGGTGCCCGACTGCACATAGTCATCGAGCAACGTACCGGCGGCGTAGGTCCGACGTGAGCCCGAAGTGATTCATCCCTTGACCTTCCAAACGTTGGAAGAAGCATCGGTCTGCGGCAACAAACGAATCAATGCGGAAAGTCAGGAATTCCCGGATTCCTGAAGCCGTCCCTCAACCGCCGACGCCGTCATCGGCTTCTCCGAGCGCAAAAATGACGCTGCCATTTGCTCGTCATCGCCACGGCCAGCTCATGGTGGTGCTTGACTGCATCGAGTTGACATCAAACAAATGAACACATATTCATGTGCACATCTTATGGCTCCGTTTGAGATCGACATGCCCCATTCCCACAGCCACCACGATCACGATCACGCAAGACGGGAGCATGCCCATTTTCGCGATCTCGCGGGAGGACGTGCGATGCCTAGCAAGTCACCTATGTTTCGGAACCAGCCACGATGATGGCGCTCGTGCGGGTCGCGCTAACGCGACCGCTGACCTTCATCGTGATGGCCGTGCTGATCTTTGGCCTCGGCATCCTGTCCGTTCTGAGGATGCCGGTCGACATCTTCCCGCGCATCGGCGTGCCGGTGATCGCGACCGCCTGGACCTATAATGGGCTGTCGCCCGAGGACATGGCCGGACGGATCATCAATCCGTTCGAACGCGTGCTGACCACGACCGTCAACGACATCGACCGGATCGAGAGCCAGTCGATGAACGGCGTTGGCGTCGTGCGGATTTACTTCCAGCCAGGCGCGGACATTCGCACCGCGACCGCGCAGGTCACGTCGATCTCGCAGGCCATTTTGCGTCAGCTTCCGCCGGGCATCTCTCCGCCGTTCATCGTCAACTATGACGCCTCGACCGTGCCGATCGTCCAGCTCGCCCTCTCCGGCGAAGGGCTGAGCGAACAGCAGCTCTACGATCTCGGCGTCAATCAAATCCGCCCGCAGCTCATCACCGTGCCGGGCGTCGCCATGCCCTTCCCATTCGGCGGCAAGCAGCGTCAGATACAGATCGACATCGACCCTGAGGCGCTGCGCGCTCGCGGCCTGTCCGCCGGCGACGTCGCGGCGGCGATTGCCGCGCAAACCCAAATCATCCCGGCGGGCTTCGCCAAGGTCGGCGGCCTGCAATACACCGTCAGGCTCAACAATGCGCCGGGCTCGGTCGAGCAGTTGAACAATCTGCCAGTTCGCGTGGTCGACGGCGCGACGATCACCATGCGCGACATCGCCCAAGTCCGCGACGGCGCGCCGCCGCAAATGAACATCGTCCAAGTCGAAGGCCAGCGGTCAGTCCTGATGACCGTGCTCAAGAGCGGTGCGGCCTCAACCATCGATATCGTCAATACGGTTCGCGAGCGTATCCCACAGATCACCGAGGGCCTCCCGGAAACGCTGCGCGTCCAGCTTATCGGCGACCAGTCGGTGCTGGTGAAGGCGGCCGTCTCCACCGTGGCCTATGAGGGTGTGTTGGCCGCCGTGCTGACCTCGCTGATGATCCTGCTGTTTCTGGGATC
Source organism: Pseudomonadota bacterium (assembly GCA_040387595.1). Lineage (GTDB taxonomy): Bacteria > Pseudomonadota > Alphaproteobacteria > Sphingomonadales > Sphingomonadaceae > Rhizorhabdus. The sequence goes on along the minus strand of JAZKDN010000002.1, from coordinate 518,454 downwards.
GTGGCGATCGACGATCATCATCGTGACCACGATACCCTTGGCGATCCTCGCCGCGTTGTTGGCGCTGAGCGCGACCGGCCAGACGATCAACATCATGACGCTGAGCGGCTTGGCTCTGGCCATCGGCATATTGGTCGACGACGCGATGGTCACGATCGAGAACATCAACTGGCACCTTGAGAAAGGGAAGCCGGTTCTACGCTCGATCATGGACGGCGCGGCGCAGATCGTGACGCCCGCCTTCGTGATCGTGACGTGCATCTGCATCGTCTTCGTGCCGATGTTCTTCCTGCCGGGCGTCGCAGGCTATCTGTTCGTGCCGCTGGCACTGGCGGTGATCTTCTCGATGATCGCCTCGTTCATCCTGTCGCGCACGCTCATCCCGACGATGGCGATGTATCTGCTACGCCCGCATCGGGAGGGCGAAGAGGCCGAGCGCGCCCGCTCGCGCAATCCACTCGTCCGGTTCCAGCATCGCTTTTCGACCGGGTTCGACAGGCAGAAGGACCGCTTCGGGCGGGTGCTTTCCCGCGTGATGTCCGCACGGCGCATCTTCATCCCGGCGTTCCTCGGCGCGATGGTGGCGTCGCTGCTGCTCATTCCCACACTTGGCCGCGACTTCTTTCCCACTGTGGATGCTGGGCAAATCACCCTGCATGTGCGCGCGCCGGCAGGCACGCGCATCGAGGACAGCACGGCGCTGATCTCGCGGGTGCAGACGCGGGTGCGCGAATTGATCCCCGCCGAGCAGGTTGAATCGGTCGTCGCCAATGTCGGAATGTCCTCCGCGCTGCTCAACGTCATCTACAACAATACGGGGACGGTGGGACTGAACGAGGGCGATATCCTCATCTCGCTCGGGCGGAACCGAACCGCGACGGACACGCATGTCGCCACTTTGCGGCGCGAGCTGCCCGTGAGCTTTCCGGGCGTTGATTTCTCCTTCCTGCCTGCCGACATCACCAGCCAAATCCTGAACTTCGGCTCGCCAGCGCCGATCGATATCCAGGTGCGCGGCCGGAATCTCGCGGCGAACGAAGCTTATGCGCAAGCGATCCTCAAACGCGTTCGGACCGTGCCCGGCCTCGCCGACGCCCGACTCCAGCAATCCTCGCGCGCGCCGCAGCTCAACATCGACATCGATCGCTCGCGGATCGCGCAATACGGGCTCAACCAGCGTGACGTAACCACCAGCGTCGCGACCGCCCTAGCCGGCACGCAGCAGTCTGCGCCGGTTTACTGGCTCAATCCCGAAAACGGGGTGTCCTATCCTGTCGTGGCGCAAGTCCCCGAACTGGAGGTCGACACGATCGCTGCGCTGGAAGCGCTGCCGGTTTCGGCGACGGGCGCCGGGGAGGCCCAGACGCTGGGCGGTCTTGGCGCCGTGACTCGCAATACGACCATCAACGTAGCGAGCCGAGCAGACATCCAGCCGGTCATCAACATCTATGCCACGCCGCAGGCTCGCGACCTGGGCGCCGTGGCCGGCGACATTCATCGCATCATTGCCGAGATGGATGCCGAGCGCCCGGCCGGCGTAACCGTCACGCTGGCGGGACAATATGAGACGATGAACCACGCCTTCTCCGGTCTCGCTTTCGGGCTGATCGGCGCGATTATCCTCATCTACCTCGTGATCGTCGTGACCTTCCAGAGCTGGATCGACCCGCTGGTCATCATCGGCGCGCTGCCGGCCGCCTTCGCCGGCATCGTCTGGATGCTGTTCGTGACCGGCACGACCATCTCCGTGCCCGCGCTCACCGGCGCGATCATGTGCATGGGCGTCGCCACCGCCAACTCCATCCTGGTGGTCAGCTTCGCACGCGAACGCCTAGCCGAGACCGGCGACGCCACCCGCGCCGCGATCGAGGCGGCGGTGGTCCGTTTCCGCCCCGTGCTGATGACCGCGCTCGCGATCATCATCGGCATGACCCCCATCGCGCTCGGTATCGGCGAGGGCGCCGAGCAGAACGCTCCGCTCGGCCGCGCGGTGATCGGCGGCTTGATCTTCGCAACCGTGGCGACACTGCTGCTCGTGCCGGCGCTGTTCAGCATCGCCCATCGCAAGGGCGCGCCTTCCTCACCCGCAAGGGAGCTTGAACTCCAGCATGTCTGATCCAACCCCAAAGAAGCGCGCCGGCCTTTATCTCGGCGCGGCCGGTCTCGTGATTGCCGCACTGGTCGGAGGCGGCCTCGTTTCGCGCGGCATGGCCGAAAGCGAACAGGCAGCCATCGCGGCCGAGAACGCGCTGCCCACCGTCAGCCTGGTTCAGCCCCGCGTGTCCGAGGGAGGCGAGATCGTGCTGCCGGGCAGTCTCGATCCCTATAATCGCGCCGCGATCAACGCGCGGGTGAGCGGCTATGTGCGCGAATGGCGCGCGGACATCGGGGACCGGGTGCGGCGCGGGCAAACGCTCGCCATCCTCGATGCGCCCGAGATCGACCAGCAGCTCGCGCAGGCCCAGGCGGCCTATCAGACCGCGGCCGCTGATCGCGGGCTGGCCGAAACCACGGCGGCGCGCTGGAACAATCTGCTCGAAAAGGACGCCGTGTCCCGGCAGGAAGCCGATGAGCGGCAGGGGCAGTTTGCCGCTGCCGATGCGCGCGCACGGGCCGCTCAGGCGGACGTCGGCCGGCTGAGGGCGCTGACCGGATTTACGCGGCTGACGGCGCCGTTCGATGGCGTCGTCACCAGCCGCTCGGCCCAGCTCGGCGCCTTGGTCCAGACGGGCGCGCCGGGGGTGGAACCCTTGTTCACCGTTGCCGACGTCAGCCGCCTGCGCCTCTATGTGCGCGTACCGCAAGCTTTTTCGGGAAGGCTGGTGCGCGGCACGCAAGCGATGTTCACCGTGCCTGACAGACCGGGCGAGGTGTTCGAGGCCACACTGTCCCGTCTCTCCGAGGCGGTGGACCGCCAATCCGGCGCAATGCTGGTGGAATTTCTGGTCGATAACGGCGCTCGACGCCTGAGACCCGGCAGCTACGCGGAGGTGCGGGTGTCCGTGCCTGGCGGCGCCGAAACGGTCCAGGTGCCGGCGAGCGCCCTGATCCTCGGTTCCGACGGCGCGCGGGTCGCCGTGGTCGATGGCCAGGGTCAGGTCGCGCTTCGGGAGGTTGCGGTGGGTCGCGACCAGGGCGCGACCATCGAGATTATCTCGGGGCTACGTCCAACCGACCGCATCGTTCAGACCCCTCCCGACGCGCTGGCCACCGGCGACAAGGTCCGGGTAGTTCCCGCACGGCAACCGGCGGCTCCGAATGCGCAGCGCTAGGATAGCATTCGTCGCCGCGATCGGCCTCGGCGGCTGCGCCACCCTGCCGCCGATGCAAACGCCGGCAATCGAGACCCCGGCAAGCTTCCGCCATGTGGAAGGATGGACGACGGCCGCGCCCGGCGATCATCTAGACCGTGGCGAGTGGTGGCGCGGATTCGCGGACCCGGTGCTCGACGAGCTGATGGCGCGGCTGGACGAGCGGACCCCGACGCTCGCGGCCGCGCTTGCCCGTTACGACCGGGCGTTGGCGGCGGCACGGCTCGACCGCTCCAACCAGTTGCCGAATGTCGATCTGACCGGCGGGGCTTCGCGCGAGCGGCTTTCAGCCGGACGATCGATCGGAGCTGGCGAGCCCGTAATCGCGAACCAGATCCTCTTCGGTGTTGGTCTCGATTATGAGTTGGACCTTTGGGGCCGGGTCCGCAACAGCGTGCGCGCCGCTACGGCGGATGCCGAAGCGCAGGAGGCCGCCTTGCGCTCGGCGCGGCTCAGCCTTCAGGCTTCGGTCGCCGATCTCTATGTCCAACTTCGCGCCGTCGATGCCGAGCAGGTCCTGCTGACCAGGACCGTGGCCGCCTATGCGCGCGCCGATGATTTGATCCGCACCCGCCACGAAGGCGGCATTGCCTCTGGCGTGGACCGTAGCCGATCGACGGCCCAGCTCGCCGATGCCCGCGCCCGTCTGGAGGCGCTACGGGCGCAGCGCGCGGGGATCGAGAACCGGATCGCGGCGCTGGTTGGCGAGAGCGCCTCTGTTTTCGCCATCGATCCCGCGCAACGAAGCCTTGCGCTGCCTGACCTGCCGCCGTCCCTGCCCTCCGAACTTCTTCAGCGCCGTCCCGACATCGCCGAGGCGCAGCGCCGCCTGGTCGCCGCCAATGCGCGGATCGGCGTCGCGCGGGCCGCCTTCTATCCGCGCATCAGCCTCGGGCTCGGCGCGGGGTATCAGGCGGTCGAGGCGCCGATCGTCAGCGCGGATACTGGTTTCTGGGCGCTCGGGCCGATCACCACGATCTTCAATCTGTTCGACGGTGGCGGACGGCGAGCGCGGCTGGCCATCAGCCGGACGGACTATGAAGAACTCGCCGCGGGCTACCGCCAGACCGTGCTGGATGCGTTCCGGGAGGTGGAGGATGCCCTGTCTCGCATGGATGCCTTGACGGGTCAGGATCGCGAGCAGCGCATAGCCGCCCAAGCGGCGGCGCGGGCTGAGAGCCTGGCGCTTGATCGCTATCGCGACGGCGCGGCCGACTATCTGGAGGTGACGACGGCCCAAACCGCCGCGCTCGCCGCGCAACGCGCCAGCATCACGGTCGAATATGATCGCGCCCGAACGGCAATCGCCTTGATCCGGGCGCTGGGAGGCGCGACCCCGGACGACACATGACGGAGAAGCGCCGCCCTTCACGACGAGACCTACTGCAAATCGGCGGGGTGGTCGCCATAGGTTATGGCGTCAGCGTTTTTCTGAAGGCGACCGCACCACTCGGGATCAACGCGTCCGCTTGTTGTCGGACTTGTTGACCACGGCTTAGCGGGAGCGGCGCCGCATCGTGGAGCGGTGTCGAATATCTGATTCGTTTACGGTCGGTGCCGAAGGCGGCCCGTTGCCGCCGGCACGGATGCTGGCGCGGCGCCGGGTTCCTCCAGATCGGCAAGGATCGGGCAGTCAGGCCGATCATCGCCCGCGCAGCAATCCACCAGCGTTCCGAGCGTCGCGGCCATCTGGTTCAGATTTTCGATCCGCTCCTGAAGCTGGGCGATATGGGCCTGCGCGATCCGCTTCACATCGGCGCTCTGGCGGGCCTTGTCCCGCCAGAGGCTCAGAAGATCGTTGATCTCCGCGACCGAGAAACCGAGATCACGCGCCCGCCGGATGAACCGCAGCATATGAACATCCGATGGCGAGTAATCGCGATAGCCGGAGTCCTTGCGATCGGCTTTCGGAATGAGGCCGGTCTGCTCGTAATAGCGGATCATCTTGGCGGAGACGCCCGACGCCTTGGAGGCTTGTCCGATGTTCATGCCGTTCCTCCTGTCTCGCGTGGCTGAAAACCGCGCAGGCGCAACGAATTACCCAAGACGAAGATGCTCGACATCGCCATAGCACCCGCCGCGAACACCGGCGAGAACAGGATGCCCAGGCTCGGATAGAGCACGCCTGCCGCGACCGGGATCAGCGCCGTGTTGTAGGCGAACGCCCAGAACAGGTTCTGGCGGATATTGCCAATCGTCGCGCGCGACAGGGCGATGGCCGTCGCCACACCGTTCAGATGGCCCGACATCAGCACGACATCGGCCGCCTCGATCGCGATATCCGTGCCGGTGCCGACCGCTAGGCCGATATCGGCAGCCGCCAGCGCGGGCGCATCGTTGATGCCATCCCCGACGAAGGCGACGCGGCCATGCTCGGCCTTGAGCCGGGCTATCGCCTCCACCTTCCCTTCGGGCAGGACTTCGGCGACCACTTCGTCGATACCGAGCTGGCGGGCGATAGCCTCGGCCGTCATGCGGTTGTCGCCGGTCAGCATCGCAACCTTGAGGCCGAGCGCGTGCAGCGCCGCGATGGCTGCCGGCGTGGTCGCCTTGATCGGATCGGCCACCGCGATGATCGCGGCAAGCCGCCCGCCAATGGCGGCATAGAGCGGCGACTTGCCTTCCTGCCCCAACCGCTGTGCTGTCTCCGCAAAGGCGGCCACGTCCAGCCCAAGCTCGCGCATGTAGCGATCGGCACCGATCTGGACCAGCTCGCCACCCGCCACCGCCTTGACACCGAAGCCGGTGATAGAGTCGAAGTCGGTAATCGCGGGCAGCGCAATACCTTCCGCCTTGGCCGCGTCGACGATTGCGCGGGCGATCGGATGCTCCGACTTGTCCTCGACAGCGGCGACCAGACCCAGCACCGCCGCCCGGTCGAAGCCGTCCGTCACTTGCAGGTCGGTGAGCGCGGGACGACCTTCGGTCAGCGTGCCGGTCTTGTCGACCGCGACAACCCTGGCGTCCTTCAGCAGTTGCAGCGCCTCGCCCTTGCGGAACAAGATACCCAGTTCCGCTCCGCGCCCGGTGCCGACCATGATGGCGGTCGGCGTCGCCAGCCCCATAGCGCAGGGGCAGGCGATGATGAGCACGGCGACCGCATTCACCAGTGCAAAGGTCAGTGCGGGCGACGGGCCGAACCACAGCCAGGCTGCGAAAGTCAGCGCCGCCACACCGAACACGGCGGGGACGAACCACATCGTCACCTTGTCGACCAGCGCCTGAATCGGCAGCTTCGATCCCTGCGCCTGCTCGACCATGCGGATGATCTGCGCCAGCATCGTCGCGCCGCCAACGGCGGTGGCGCGGAACGCCAGCGCGCCCTGCTGATTGACGGTGCCGCCGACCAGCGTGGCGCCCTCAGCCTTGGCGACCGGGATGGGTTCGCCGGTGATCATCGACTCGTCGACATAGCTCTCGCCCTCGGTCACTTCGCCATCGACGGGGATGCGCTCGCCGGGACGCACTTCGATAATGTCGCCGGTGATGACCTCGCTAATGGAAACCTCGAACACCGCGCTGTCGCGGCGCACGCGGGCGGTCTTGGCCTGCAATCCCACCAGCCGCTTGATCGCTTCGGAGGTGCGGCCCTTTGCACGGGCTTCGAGGTAACGGCCCAACAGGATCAGCGCAACGATGACCGCCGCCGCTTCATAATAGACGTTGACCGTCCCGGCGGGCAGCAGACCGGGCGCGAAAGTCGCGACCAGCGAATAGCCGTAGGCGGCCAGCGTGCCGACGGCAACCAGCGAGTTCATGTCCGGCGCCAGCCGCGCCAGCGCGGGCAGGCCCGCCTTGTAGAAACGGATGCCGGGGAAGGCGAGCACCAGCGTCGTCAGGACGAACTGGAGATACCAGCTTGCCTGCATGCCGATCGTGCGGTCGATCAAGCCATGGACGCCGGGAATGACGTGGCTGCCCATTTCGAGCAGGAACACCGGCAGCGCCAGTACGGTCGCAAGGGTGAGATCGCGCTTCAGCGCCCGGCGCTCGGCGTCCTTCCGCTCGGCCGCTTCCTCGTCGCCAGAAACGCTGGCCTCAATTGGGCGCGCTGTATAGCCCGCGCCCGCGATCGCTGCGATGAGCGCCTCAACATCGGCCGCGCCGCGCACGCTCGCGCGTTCGGTCGCTAGGTTGACTATCGCCTCGGTGACGCCGGGGACAGCTTTGAGCGCCCGCTCCACGCGACCGACGCAGGATGCGCAGGTCATTCCCTCCACCGCCAGTTCGATGCCGGCGACAGATGGCACGCTGTAGCCGGCGGCCTCGACGGCCCGCACCAGCGCCTTTCGGTCGACGGCGGCGTTTGCTCGAATGTCGGCGTTTGCTCGAATGTCGGCGCGTTCGGTCGCCAGATTGACGCTGACGGACTGTACGCCCTCGACCTTGCTCAGCGACCGTTCGATGCGGGCCACACAGGACGCGCAGGTCATGCCCTCAATCGGCAAGCTGATCGCCGAATCGATGGATTCGTCCGAATCTCTCAGGGTTTCTGCGGCTATCATGGCTCGATACTCCACACTTCACGATTGGAATTTGTCGCAAGATGCAGGTTCCAATGATGGGAAGGTCAAGGGCAAAATATATCCTGACCTGATGAGAGCAAGCCGCCCTCGCAAGCACATGGCTCAACGGTAGGGCCGTGATCTCCTTTCCGATAGCGACCGCGAAAAACGGCCTTGACCCTCCAACGATGGGAAAGATTAGCTTGTGATCCGTTGTCAGGAACAATGGAGATTTCCCATGCAATTCCACGTCGAAAACATGAGCTGCGGTTCATGCATCAAGCACATCGCGCAAGCGATCACCGCGATCGACGCCAATGCGAAGGTCGAGGTGAGTATCGCGGACAAGAAGGTCACGGTCGATACCGTGGCTAGCGCGCAAGCTATCGAAGTCGCGCTCGCCGAGGACGGCTATCCCGCGCGCGCTATTGAAGTGGCATAGGGAGGCGTAGCCATACCACCAGGTCCGACCGGGCGGATGACGGCTGTCGTCCGTCCGGCATTTCCGGCCCTTGTTCCCGTTTCCGAAAATCGGGCACCTGCAGGACATAGAGACATGACACCATTCATTGAGCGCAGGTCGTTTTTACGAGCGGGAGCCATCGGCATAGCCGGACTCGGCATCACGGGGCTTGTTCCCGCCTGGGCCAGAACCGGCTCGACCGGGCTTGTACCGACCCTGCCCACACTCTCGGGCGAGGATATTCACCTCAGGATTGCCAATACGCCTTTCACCGTAGGCGGGCGGACCGGTCACGCCGTGACTATGAATGGTGTATTGCCCGCGCCGCTGATCCGGCTGCGCGAGGGGCAGAATGTGCGGTTGCACGTCGAGAACACGCTCGACGAGGACAGCTCGATCCACTGGCACGGGCTGCTCGTGCCATTCCAGATGGACGGCGTGCCCGGCCTCAGCTTTCCGGGGATCAAGCCGCGTTCGACCTTCGTCTATGACTTTCCGTTGCTGCAAAGCGGCACCTATTGGTATCACAGCCATAGCGGCCTTCAGGAACAACAGGGCCATTATGGTCCGATCGTGATCGATCCCGCCGAGCCCGATCCGATCGCTTATGATCGCGAGCATGTGATCGTGCTGAGCGACTGGACGTTCCTGCATCCGCACGCTCTCATCACCAAGCTCAAGGCGGAAGGCGGCTACTTCAATCGCCAGAAACAGACATTGTTCGGCATGATGAAGGGCGGCCCCGAGGAGGAAATGTCGGCATCGGACCGCGCCATGTGGGCGCAGATGCGGATGGACCCCACCGACATTTCCGACGTGACGGCCGTCACCTACACCTATCTCATCAACGGTCATGGCCCGCAGGAGAACTGGACCGGCCTGTTCCGTCCCGGCGAGCGGGTGCGGCTGCGCTTCATCAATGCCGCCACCATGACGATCTTCAATATCCGTATCCCCGGCCTGCCGATGACGGTGGTCAGCGCCGATGGCCAGAATGTCCGACCCGTAACGGTCGACGAGTTCCAGATCGGCAATGCCGAAACTTATGACGCCATCATCGAACCCGCCGAGGACAAGGCGTTCACGCTGGTGGCGGAATCGATCGATCGTTCCGGCATGGCGAGCGCCACGCTCGCATCCCGTATGGGGATGACGGCGCCGATTCCGCCGCTGCGCCCGCGTCCCACGCTCACCATGAAGGACATGGGCATGGGCGGCATGGACCACGGATCAATGGCGGGAATGGACCATAGTGCCATGGGCCATGGCGCGATGGCGGCCGGGGCAGACGCGGTGACAGCAGACCATGGCGGGATGGATCACAGCGGCATGGATCATGGCGGTTCCCATTCGATGGGCGGCATGAACATGCGTGACAAGTCTTTGGTTCCCGACAGCGTCAAGGTCGGTGTGGGCGTGGACGCCATCGCCATGGCGCCGGTCGATCGCACCGGCGATCCGGGGCTGGGCCTCGAAGATGTCGGCCATAAGGTGCTGACCTATCGCGATCTGATGTCCTTGACGCCCAATCCCGACACGCGCCCGCCGCAGCGCACGGTCGAGGTCCACCTCACCGGCAACATGGAACGGTTCATGTGGTCGTTCGATGGCGAGAAGTTCAGCGAGGGCGTGGAACCGATCCGCTTCGAGCGCAATGAACGCGCCCGCGTTACCCTCATCAACGACACGATGATGACCCATCCCATCCACCTGCACGGCCATTTCTTCGAACTGGTGAACGGTCATACCGGCAGCTATCCGCGCAAGCACACCGTCAATGTGCTGCCGGGCGGCAAGGTCAGCTTCGACCTGACCGCCGATGCGCCCGGCGACTGGGCGTTTCACTGCCATCTGCTGCTCCACATGCACGCCGGGATGTTTCGCGTCGTCACCGTCCGTCCGCTCGACGGAGACGCGGCATGATGCGGCTCGTGGGCATCGCTCTCCTCGCCGTCGCGACTCCCGCTTGAGCGCAACACGATCACCGGAGTCATGCTGGCGCCTCACAGCAGGACCCGGCCGATTCCCATGCGGGGCATCGTATGGACGGTGCCGAAGGCAATCCCCATGCGGGGCACGACATGCCGCCGGAACCCTCCGCAGCGCCCGATCCTCATGCCGGCCACGCCATGCCTTCAGCCGCGCCGATGGAAGCGCACCAGGCCCATGCAGGCCATGAACCGGGCATTCCCGACCCGCCGGTGCGCGGGCCATCGGCGGCGGCCATGGGCGGCCCCGATCACGCCGCCGATGCCATATTCGGCGCGGCGGCCATGGCTCCGGCGCGCGAAATCGTGCGCCGCGAACATGGCGATATCAAAAGCCACAATATCCTGATCGATCAGCTCGAAGCCGTGATCGGCAAGGGCAAGGACGGCTATGCCTGGGACGTGCAGGGCTGGTATGGCGGCGATATCGACAAGCTCTGGCTCAAGACCGAAGGCGAAAGCCACTTCGACGACAGCCCGGAAAGTGTCGAGGCGCAGGCGCTCTGGAGCCACGCGCTCGATCCGTGGTGGAACCTCCAGGCCGGCATACGCCACGATTTTCGGTCCGGACCGGACCGCACCTACGCTGTCATCGGCGTTCAGGGCCTTGCCCCTTACTGGTTCGAGATCGACAGTGCGCTGTTCCTGTCCGACAAGGGTGACGTCACCGCGCGAATCGAAGCGGAATATGACCAGCGCCTGACCCAGAAGCTGATCCTCCAGCCAACCGCCGAACTGAACTTCTCCGCGCAGGACGTTCCCGAGCTGGGCATCGGTTCCGGGCTGTCCACCGCCGAGTTGGGGTTGCGTCTGCGCTACCAGTTCGTGCCGGAGTTCGCGCCCTATATCGGCGTGAAATATGAACGCGCCTTTGGCGACACGGCGGATTTTCGCCGCGCCCGCGCTGAAAGCAGAGGTGGGTGGAATTTCCTGATCGGAATCCGGTCCTGGTTCTGAGGGATATGGTTATCGGACCGGCGGGCCTGATCGAGGTGCGCCGGTCCTCCTGTCTTTCTGTGAACAAATATTACTGGGCGCGATCATTCGTCGTCGTGATCCTCATCCATATGGCTGGCCATGTCGATGAGCATGGTGCTCACATGGGCATCCGCCACTTCATAGAATATCTGCTTGCCGTGTCGCTCGCTACGGACGAGGCGCGCGCCGCGCAGGAGGCGCAGATGGTGGCTGACCAGCGTTTGCGACAGATCGAGGCTTTCGGCGATGTCGCCCACCGATCGCGGCGTTTGCAGGCAATAGAGCAGAATACGCAGGCGGGAGGGATCGCCCAGCAAGCGGAAAGTTTCGGCCAGGATCGTTACGTCGTGGCTCGACAGTCCCTGAGAATGCTTAGGATTGCCATGATCGTCAGAGTTGGTGGTGTCGGACATCAGGAGCCTCTTATACGTGAATATATGACGATGTGTAGATTTATGATCCTTCTAGGGCCAGCCTTGACCACCCGCTAGCCAACCAATTGCCGGTTTTCCTCGATCATCCCCTTGCACTTGTGGAACCGGCTTGCCGGAGCAGCAGCGGAATGAGGCTCGTCGCGATTACCGGGAAAATCAGCCAATTGATCGCCATCCAACCCGAGCTGTGCAAGATCGTGCCGGCAAGAAAGGAAACAGCCGCTGTGGTCGCGAAGGCCGAGTCCGAACAGGCTGACGGGGAAGGTAACCCAGGCGGGATCGGGCGAGAGTTGCTGACCGACCAGCCCGCCGAGCGACATCACGATCGGCGGGCTGGCGCCGCCCAAGGCTTGCGCGGCAGTGAGAACAGCGATGTTCCTGCGGGCGTTTGGTTCCCGTTCATTGCCAAGAGCCACCTTCAGGCACCGGGAGGCAGTCTGACAGAGCATTTCAGATAGGCTGCACCAACGTCCGCCTATCAGTGGGAGCAAGCGTGTTTCACGCCGCCGTGGCTGTGGCTGGGATGGTCGTGCCCAGGTCCGCGTCCCTCATCCCGCTTGCTGCCGGGAGCGAGGCTGCACGTCTCGCCTTCCTCGTTCCAATCCACCGCTACAGTGGCGTGCTCGATCTCGAAATGGCTCTCCAACTCGCGTTCCACTGCACGCACCACTACGCGGGCCTCGGTGTCGTTCGCCGGTCGGACGTGCATCGTCGCCAGCGTGCGGCCCGACGTGATCGACCAGACATGGATATGGCCGACCGCAGCCACGCCCGGCACATGCTCCAGAATATGGCGCTCGATCTTCTCCGGCGCCGCGCCGTCGGGCGCGCCTTCGAGCAGGATGTGCAGCGACTTGCCCGCCAGTTTCCATGCGCTACGCAGTACCAGCAGGGAGACGACCACCGACAGGATGGGGTCGATCGGCGTCCAGCCCGTCAGGTAGATCACGATCGCCGCGCCCACGGCGCCGACCGAGCCGAGCAGGTCGCCCATGACGTGGAGCGCCGCGCCCTTGATGTTGACATGCTCGCTGTCGCCGCGCGTCAGAATCCAGAAGACGAGGATATTGACCAGCAGCCCCGCGATCGCGACCCCGAACATCGGGCCGGCAAGGATCGGCTGCGGCTCCTGAAAGCGCTGCCAGGCTTCATAGACGATCCAGCCGACGATCGCGAACAGGGTGACGGCGTTGACGAAGCCGGCGATCACCTCGAAACGCAGATAGCCGAAGGTGCGTTTGGAATCAGCCGCGCGCTGGCCGAAACGGAAGGCGGCATAGGCGAGCGCCAGCGCCGCCGCGTCGGTCATCATATGGCCGGCGTCCGCCAGCAGCGCCAGCGACCCTGAAAGCAGACCGCCCACGACCTCGACCGCCATGAAGGTGAAGATCAGGCCGAACGACAGCAGCACCTTGCGCTCATTGTCGCTGGTGATGGTCGGCGTGTGCGAATGATCGTGGTCGTGATCGTGGCCATGACCATGGTCGGCGTGCGAGTGGGCCATTATCGAGCTTTCATGACATATACATTAAACACATCAATATGTGTTCATATAATGTATGTCAATATGCCTATGTGCCGATGGATAATGACCCGGCCGACCTCTTGTTCTTTAGACAGTTTTGGGGATGAAAGCCGCATCGGTCTAGGAGCGGCCTGCATCCCATACCATCGTGTGCAATTGTCAGGCGGCCAGCCGTTGTGACGTTTCAGCTTGTGCTGTTGAGTCTTGATGGGGCGTCAGAAACCGAACCAACGCAGCCTTACGCGAGCCCCGATCAAGCGCATAATGTGTATGTGTCAGCTCAGCACCATTGAGCAGCGCATGGATGTAGCCGGACACCGTATCGGCCGCCATGACGAGGGCTGCATCGAGCGTATGCACATAACGGCTGGTGATAGAGCCGGTGGCATGGCCGAGAAGCGCCGCGATGGTGATCTCGGTGAAACCAAGGTCGTTCGCCAGGCTGGCGAAGCTGTGGCGCAGTACATGAGCGGTGATGTCCGCCAGCTCCGTCCCGGCGAAGATCTTTTCCCAATGCCGAGGGAAGCTGCCGAACGGCTTGGCCAGGTTCCGCTCGCCGGGAAACACATAGGGGCTGTCGCCGCTCATGTCCCGCTCGTCGAAATACTCCAGCACCGGCAAGCCCATCGGCCGCACGGACTGACCTTCCTTCGTATCCTCGAACCGGAAGCAACTCCCCACGGTGTCGAGTTCCGTTTTGCGCAGCTTGATGACCTCACTGCGCCGGCAACCCGACATGGCGATCTGACGGATCATCTCCACGGTGCGCGTGTAGCGTTCATCCTCGGCGGCATTGGCAAGGATGCGCCCGAGGGCGCGATACTCGTCCTCGTTCAGACGGCGCTGGCGCACGGCGTCCTTGGGCTTGCGGATGCCATGCGCCGGATTGACCTCGATGATGCCCAGGTCATCCCGTGCATAGGTGAAGATGCCACCCAGGAGACCGACGGTGCGGCTAGCGACGCCGATGCCGCCCCGTACGATCGACTTACCGCGCAGTTTCTCCGTCTTCTCGATCCCGCGCGTCTTGCCCGCCATGATGTCCTTCATCATGGTCGTCACGTCGGCCTTGGTGACGTGGGTGACGCGCTTCTTGCCCAGGAGTGGGATGATGTGGCGGTTGATCCGGCCGAGGTCGGTGATCTTGGTGCTGGCCTTCTTCGGCCGCCCGCCCTTGCCGAGGATGCGGCCGGCTTCGAGTTCCGCGATATACAGCTCGCAAAGCTCCTTTACCGAGATCGCCTTGCGCGCGCTGTTCCGGTTTTCGAGGGGATCGTTCCCCTTGGAGACTTCGGCCAGGGCTTGAATGGCCAGCGTGCGCGCTTGCTCGGCGGTGATCTGTCCGTGCCGGCCCAGCTTCATCCGCCGCCGCACATTGTTGGCGTTTCGATAATCGACGAAGTAGGTCCGGGTGCCGGAGGGCAGGACGAAGACGCCAAAGCCCTTCAGCTCGCCGCACCAAACGGTGTATTGACGGTCGCGTGGTTCGGACTTGTCCACGACGGTTTTCGTAAGTTTCGACATAAGTACCTCGCTAGTGCGGGCTCAAAAACTCACCAAAATCTCACCACCGTATCGAAAACTGTGGGTGTCGTTGGCGTAGCACAGAGAACCCTTACGATCAATAAAATGCTGTATAAACAGCGTGTTATCGTACTCTAGCGTTGGATTGGTAAGCCTGTCGTAGCGTTGTGGTTCTAGCTCCGAAGGCAGGGGTCACAGGTTCGAATCCTGTCGGGTGCGCCAATCATCGCTCTTTCCCGTAACATGCGTTGGAACCGACGACCGGGCTCCGCGCGTTGGAACGAGATGCGACACAAGCTTTCCCCAACGCCTGCATCCGCGGGAAGCCTTGCGCGGACGGCTTTCATCGCGTTGCTGACATGCTCTGCCCTCAGCGCCTGTTCACAGCAGCCTAACCAATTCAACGCCGCCGAGGTTCAGGATCGGACCACGGCCATCGCCAATGTCGGCGAGATTTCACCGGCACCCGTCGCGGCTGCGCCGACCGAAACCGCTGAAGCGCGCACCAGCGGCGGAGACGGTTCCGAGATCATCCTGGTCGGGATGACTGGCACCGATCTCGAACGTGAAAAGCTCTCCGGCGAACTGGCCTGCAGCTTCGCTTCACCGAACGGAGCGATGTTGCTGGTTGGCCGCGGCAATGTCGGATCGAAGGAGCGGTCGCAGGGCGTCGTCAAGATACTCGATTATGTCGAACGGGTCAGCGCGCCCGGGGGTTATGACGCGATGCTGCGGGGCGCGAACTTCGCGGGCCAGGGAAAGACGATCCTGATCGCATTGACCGGAGCCGCCCCCACCACGGGCGGAGAGTCCCCGCCTCTTGCCGCCACCCTCACCTATCAGCGCGCCGATGGCGCTAGTCGGTCATTCTCCGGCACCTGGACATGCGGCCCCTGAATGCACCGTCGTTAGACGCCCCCCCCCAGCGACCATGCGGTTCACGCAACGCTTGTCGCGATCGGTTGGCTTGACCGACCCCAAATTGCACTCCGGCGGCTTGTATCACGCGCGCTTTAGGCCTTAAGCGTGCAGCATGTAACGGGGCTGCGTGGGCGGGGATTGTCAGCGTGCAGAAGGTCGAGACGGGGTCCACCCTGATCCACCGCTTTGACGGTGCTCTGCACCCGGACATCTGCCGCCGACTCTGCGATCTTTCGCGGAGCCACACCGACAAGCCGGCCGGCAGCGACAATCCGACTAAGCTGCCCTGGCAGGACAGCGATACCTTCGCCTACGACCATTGGGAACAGGGCGAACTGCGCCACTTGATCGGCGCTTATCGGGTGATGGTCAGCCAGCTGATCTGCCTGGCCGTTCGCGAGATCGTCTTTCCGCACTTTACCGATCTGGTACGCTGGCGTCCTGGCAAGAGCATGGCGGAGCACAAGGACGACGGCTATCCGGGCGATGAAGAAGCCATGCGCTATCGCCACTATTCTGCCGTAACCTATTGCAATGACGATTATTCCGGTGGTGAGACATTTATTCGCGACGACCATGGCGGCCATTATCTCAGCATGCCGAAATGCGGCTCGATGGTGTTCTATCCCAGCGACGAGCGGGCCGCGCATGGCGTCAGGGAAGTACTGGGCGGCGACCGGGTGACGCTCAGCACTTGGTTCACCCGCAACGTAGGCCATTACCGGCCTTGATCCCGTCCGTGCCTGTCCTCCCTATCGACCGCTTCACTAACCCTGCAGCGCGCGGTAGCGTCGCGGAGCCATCGACGATGAAGGAACAGGTGTCTTGAGCATGAGCGGTAGCGCGATGGCTCGGATCGTCGGTTTCCAGACGATGATCCAGTTCACGATCGACTTCACCGCCAGCCTGATCGTCGCGCGTCTTCTGTCGCCGCATGAACTGGGCGCGTTTTCGATCGCGCTGGCGGCCGTGATGATCGCGCAGACGCTGCGGAGCGCGGGCGTCAACATGTTCCTGATCGCGGCTCCCGAGCTGGATGAGGCGCGGATCCGCACCGCGCTCGGCATGGCGATGATCGCCAGCTTCGGCTTCGCGGTGCTGATCTTCTCGATCGCGCCGCTCGTCGCGGCTTTCTACCGCGAGCCGGTCATCACCACCGTTTTGCGCATCGTTTCGATCACCTATGTGCTCGCCCCCTTCCAGGTGCTGGCGCATGGTCTGTTGACCCGCACCCTGCGATTCAAGGCGATCATGGTCGCTACCCTGGCCGCATCCGCCGCGGGTGCGATCACCGCCGTCGCACTTGCGCTGCAAGGCTTCGGCACGCTGTCGATGGCCTATGCGACAATGGTCACCGGCATCGTGGGACTGACTGTGATGCTGATCGGTCGCCCGCCCGGCTTCGTCTTTCGGCCGTCCTTCCTCCATTGGCGTTCGGTGTCGTCGTTCACTGGCTGGGTACTGGGCAGTTCCCTGCTTGCCCAACTGGGGCCGCGTCTCAACGAACTGTTCGTCGGCCGTTCGCTCGGTCTCGCGCCTGCTGCCTTCCTCGATCGGGCCGAGATGCTCCCGCGCATGCTGTGGAATTATGCGGCACCGCCGGTGCTCAGTGTTCTTTCGCCCCTCGTCGCCCATGAAATGCGCAGCGGGATCGATGCGAACACCACCTTGTTGCTGCGCATGCGGCTGTTCGGGTGCATCTTTTCTCCGATCCTGGTCGGCATTGCGACGCAGTCGGCCCCGATGCTGATCGGGCTCTATGGCTGGCAATGGCAGGTTTCGATCGCGCCCGCGCCATGGCTGTGCGTGGCGGCCGCGATCACCGGGCAGTTCGTGGTGCTCAGCGCGTCGCTCTCAGGCATGGGGCAGACCCGCCCGCTCTTCTTCCTGGCGGTGTGGGAGCAGGCGGCGCGGATCGCGATGCTCCTGCTGCTCAGCTCAACCAATATCATTTTCGTGGCGATGGGGGCGGTTGGCGTCTCGCTGGTCTATGCGGCCGCGGCGATCCGCCTCGGGATCAAGCTGCGTCTGTTCTCCCTGCGCGAGATGCTGGCGAGCCTGCTGCCGTCGGTTGCGATTTGCGCCGTGGTCGCAGTCGCCGGCATCGGTATCGACATGGCGCGCGGCGGCGGCATTCCGGAAAATCCGATCACCGCCGTGATCCAGGCGGCCGCGATGCTGGCGGTGGTCTGGATCGGCGCGGTATTCGTCTTCCAGCGCTCCGTGATCACCGCGCTGTGGAAGGTCGTCCGGCATTGACGGCCCCCGCGCCGATCCTGCTCGTGACCAACATGATGCCGCCGCTGATCGGAGGCACAGCGATGGTCTACGACCGGATCGCCCGCCATGCCGCGCCGCACGTGCATGTGCTGACCGCGTGGCGCGATCCCGATGAGGGTCGTCCCATCCCCGGCTGGCGCGAAAGCGATGCCGCCCGTCCCTATCCGATCCGCCGTGTAGCCTGGCTGCGCCCACCCAGGATCGAGGCCATCCGCCGACGGCTGGGCTTGCTCGATCTGTTGCTGATCGATCTGCCGGCGATGCTTTACGCCTTCGTCGCAGTCATCGCCGCAGCGATCCGCATCCGGGCGCGCATCATCGTGATCGGCGAACTGCAGGGATTGGGCTGGTTGGCGTTACTGCTCGCCTTTCTCGGGCCCTGGCGGGTCGTGATGTACACGCATGGCGAGGAGGTGGTGCAAACCAGCTATAATCGCCTCGCCCGGCTGCGCCGCCCGGCGCTGCGCGCCAGCGACATCATCATTACCGTGTCCAGATTCACCCGCGACCGCCTGATCGAGGACTTCGGCGTGGCGCCGGAGCGGATCAGGCTGGTGACGCCGGGGGTCGATCTCGAGCGTTTCACGCCGGGCGAAACGAGCGAACCCTTCGTGCTCGGTGTCGGTCGGCTGATCGAACGCAAGGGCTTCGATCGCCTGATCGAGGCCTTCGCGCGGGTCGCCCCCAACCATCCGGGCTACCGTCTGCGCATTGTCGGGCGCGGCCCGCAGGAGGACTCGCTGAAGGCGATGGCCGCAGGCTCAGGCGTTGCCGACCGGATAGACTTCGCCGGCGCGGTCGACGATGCCGAGCTGACCGGTCTCTATCGGCGCTGTACCTTGTTCGCGATGCCGAACCGGACCCTGGCCGACGGCGATACCGAAGGCTTCGGCCTGATATTTCTGGAGGCCAATGCCTGCGGAAAGGCGGTGATCGGCGGCCGTGCCGGCGGTGCGACCGACGCGATCGTAGACGGAGAGACCGGCCTTCTGGTCGATGGCGCGGATACCGATGCGATCGCGGATGCGTTGGATCGGCTGCTGAGCGGCGAAGCCCTGCGCACGCGATTGGCGGCAGGCGGGTTGGCGCGCGCCCAAAAGCTGGGCTGGACTCATTCCGCCCACCTGTTTCTGGAAGCCGTCGAAGGATAAGCGCGCACGACGAATCGTGAGCCCATCGATGGCTACGCCGTGCTGAATATCATCGAACGCGTGCCGACTCCGTCCGCCCGTCGCCTACGCTGTGTATCCGGCCTACCCGCCACCCCGTGCGCGCAGGTGATCCATCGCCTCGATGATCTCCGCCCGGCCATAGGGCTTGGTGATCACATAGGCATCCGCGAAATCTCGCGACAGCTGGGCCTGCTCGCCATAGCCGCTGGCGAACAGGAACGGGATCCCGCGCGATCGCAGCTCTTCGGCCACCGACAGGCTCGAATCCGCGCCAAGGTTGATGTCGAGGATCGCGAAATCGAAATCGTCGGCAGCCACCGCGCTGCGCGCCTGCCGCACCGTTGAGGCTGTGATGACCCGGGTCGCACCCAACGCCTTCAATGCGTCTTCGACATCGAGGGCGATCAGCATGCTGTCTTCGACCAGAAGTACGGTTTTCGGGAAATCGACGGGTGTCGCCAAAGCCACGACCTCGGACTGCCTGGTGCCGCTCACCGTGCCGGCGCCGAGCGTCACGAACTTGGCTGGGATGGTGAACTCCGCTTCGAATCCGGTCAGCCGGTAGGACGATTGTGCCCGTCCGCCTAGATCATAGGGGATCGATCGTTCGATGATTGTCGTGCCGAATCCCTTGCGTTCGGGCGCGCGCACGGGGGGACCACCGCGTTCGCGCCAGGAGATCAGCAGGGCTCCGTCCGCATCGACGCTCCACTGCAGGTCGACATGACCGCTGTCGCTGAACGCGCCATATTTGGCAGAGTTGGTTATGAGTTCGTGCAGGACGAGCGACAGAGTGCTGAACGCTCCGGGCTCAAGCAGCACCTGCGGGCCCAAAAGCCGCAAGCGATCGCCATTGTCCGCGAGATAGGCGCTGGCCTCGGCTCGAACGAGCGGCTCGATCTCGACCGGGCCCCAGCGCTTCACCGTGAGTTGGTCGTGCGCGCGGGCCAATGACTGGATGCGTCCCTCGAGGGTTTCCGCGAAATCCTCATAGGTCAGCGCATTGCCACGAGTCTGCGAAATCAGGCTGCGAACGAGACTGAGCACGTTGCGGACCCGGTGGTTGAGCTCGGCGATCAGGAGGTCCTGTCGCTCATGCGCCTTCATCTGGTCGTTCTGTCGGCCCTCGGCCAGCAGCAGCACGACTTCGAGCAGCGAGGTACGGACCGCCTCGGCGACACGCTGTTCAGCGGCGGTGAACGGTTCGCTCACCCCCTGGACGAGTTGCCGCCACGCCTCGAAGCTCTTGCGGGGCGATATGCGGACGCTGTTGCTGTCCTCCTCCATCGCCTTTTGCGGATCGCCGGCCCAGCGAACCGAACGGACCTTTTCGCTGCGGAACAGGATCACATAGTCGCGCGGCGAACGAGAGATCGGAATGGCCAATATCCCGGCCGCCCGCTCGGCATAGGCGGCGGCGGGTGGATGCAATCGCGACAGATTGTCAGTGATGACGATCTGAGACGCGGCTCCAGTGCTCAGATAGCGGATAAGTTCACCGAACTGATCTTCGTCCGGCGTCATACCAGACAACGAGATGCGACCGTCGAGATACACGCCGATCCCGTCACTGGGCACCGCTGCGCTGATCGTCTCGCCGATCCATTCCGGATTGTGGAGCAACTCAGCGTTCTGCGCGACGACCGCCATCAGCCGGTCGGTGATCGCCCGTGAACGCTGCTCGTAAGCCGCAGCGTCTTCGCGCTCTCGCGATTCGAGCATCATCGAGAACATCCGGCCGAACAGCTCGGCCGCCGTTCGCTGCTCCAGGGTCGGACGCAGCCTGTCATAATGGTGGCAGGCGATCAGCCCCCACAGACGCCCCTCGCAGATGACGGAGATCGACAACGAGGCGCGCACGCCCATGTTCGACAGATATTCGATATGAACCGGGGATACCGATCGCAGCACCGACATCGACAGATCGATCGGCTGCCCGCCGACGTCCTTCTCGGGCATGATCCGGGACCCCGGATCCTGGAGATCGGCGATCACGCGCAACACGTTGCGGACGTAGAGAGCCCGCGCCTGACGCGGAATATCGGTCGCCGGATAGCGCAGGCCGAGAAAGGACTCGCGCTTCGACACCACCGACTCGGCAACCACCTCGCCCGCGCCATCCTGATCGAAGCGATAGAGCATCACCCGGTCGAAGCCCGTAATGGCACGGATTTGCCGCACCGCGTTGAGCTGGAAATTCTGCATCGTGCTGGACTGGCTCTGACGCATCAGCATCGATCGGACGGTGATGCCGATATCCTCATGTCCGGCGGGGCCGCTCGGCTCGCCCTCGATGATGATCATGCTGTGGCTGAAATGGATCGCCACGTCATATTCCGCCAGTCCAGGCCGCAATCGGACGCGCAGCAGGCGCTCCACCGAATCCTCGCCCTGAAGATAGGAGATGCGGTTGCGGATATCGTGGACCGCATCGTCGGACAAAATCCTGTCGAGCGGCTGGCCAAGCGCCTCGTCCCAAGCGACGCCGATATGCTCCGCCAGATTTTCCGAGGCACGACTGATCAGCCAGTCGGTCGAGACCGACAGGAGGAAACCGAAGCTCTGGATAGCGCCTAGAAGGTGGATCGGCTCGCGGTCGCAGCTTGTGAGATCAGGCTGGTCGGAAGATATCGTGGTCAAGGCCTCAGCTTATTCCAGCGGGGATACCATCGCCGCTCTCCAGGATCTCTCGAACAACCCGAACGTGAACAGGGCGTCGTCGATGATCTGTTCTTCGTTACCATAAGCGTCGGAATATATCTGTAGACTAGTCGACAATTTCTTCCAGCCGGTCGTTTTACTGGATTCGACGAGATAGTCGCTGGCCCGATCCGCCAGCGACGGCGAGTCGGCCTGGAGCATGCGAAGCAGCACTGCCGAGCCCAGCCGCGATCCTTCCAGCACATAGCGGTGCCCCATCGACGCCGTTTCGGTAAGATCGACATCGGCAAGCGGCCCCGGCGTTGCCAGCCCCAGTTCGCCGAGATCGCGACGCAGCGCGTCGGCCCTGTCGAGCGACCCTTCGTCGAGCAACGGGCGGAGCGTTTCCCAGGCCACAGACTGCGCACGCAGAAAAGCGACGTAACCCTTCACCGTCGTGAAGTCCGGCGTACCGAACAACGCATCGATCTTGTCATGCGCCGCGGAAGTTTCCGTCCGCAGCCTGTCCCTTAGTGAAGGGCGCTTGGAGTTCGACACGATCTGCCCCAGGATATCATTTTGAAATCAGCCGCAATTCCGATGGCACGAAACGAGTGACAAGGCGTTAGGGTCCACGAAAATGTTACGGCGCCAGAAATGGTTCCGAAAATATGGGCAGCTTCGATATCGGGCGGACAATGTCGAGCGGAATTTTCACGACGGATTCCAATTGCTGGCGAATCGAGCCGGCGTCCCGGATGGCGGTGATCGTGGACGCGGCGGATTATTTCCGCGTCGCGCGTGACGCGATGCTCAACGCACGTGAACAGATCCTGCTGGTCGGCTGGGACGTCGACCCCCGCATCCTGCTCGATCCCGAGGACGGCGATGGCGAGGAGCCAAACTGCCTGGCGGACTTCATCCCGTGGCTCGCGAAGCGTCGGCCCGAGTTGCGCATTCACCTGCTGATCTGGAACATGGGTTTTATCAAGATGCTTGGCCGGGGCTTGTCGGTCTTCACCTTGGCGCGCTGGCGAATGAACCGCCACGTCTCGATCCGCTTCGACAGCACACACCCGATCGGGGCGACCCATCACCAGAAGATACTCATCATCGACGACAGTGTCGCTATGTGCGGCGGGATCGATATGACATCGGATCGCTGGGATACTCCCGAGCATATCGACGATGACCCGCGGCGAAGCCTGCCCAACGGCAAACCCTATATGCCATGGCATGATACCGCGGGGATCATCGAGGGTGACGCGGCAGCGGCGCTGGGAGATCTCGCTCGGGACCGTTGGGAACATGCGACCGGCAAGCGACTGACCGCCCCCTCCCGCCATGGTGGAGCTTGGCCAGACCTCATTGCTCCGATGTTCACCAACCGATTGGTGGCGATCTCCCGCACCGTCCCGAAAACCGAGGGGGCGGTCGAGGCCCGCGAGATCGAACATCTCTATGTCGACATGATCGCGCGGGCCCGACATTTCATCTACGCCGACAACCAGTATTTCGCTTCGCGCCGGGTAGCCGAAGCGATCGCGCAGCGCCTGACCGAACGCGACCCACCCGAGATCGTGATCGTCAATCCGATCAGCGCCGACGGCTGGCTCCAGGAAACCGCGATGGGCAGCGCACGGGCCGAGCTCTTCTTCGCTCTCGCCGAGATCGACCGGCACGATCGTTTCCAGATCTACACCCCCGTCACCGCCGGACGACAGCCGATCTACGTCCACTCAAAACTGATGATCGTCGACGACTGCATCCTGCGGGTCGGATCGTCCAACATGAACAACCGCTCGATGGGCCTCGACAGCGAATGCGACATCGCGATCGAAAGCGAGGCCGGCGGCAGCCCCGATCCGGCGATCCGCGCGCTGCGCGAGCGGCTGATGGCCGAGCATCTCGGCACGACGGAGGATGCGGTGCGCGATGCTTTCGATCGCACCGGATCGCTGATCGGAACGGTCGAATGTCTGATCGGCGGCGGCAAGTCGCTGATCCCGTTCGAACCCGCCACATGGAGCGATACGACCCTGGCGATCGGCGCCAGCGGGTTGCTCGATCCGGAGTCGGTCGACGAACGGTTCGAGCCGCTGTCGAACCGCGGGCTGTTCCGGGGCTTCCTGCGCCGGGGCACACGGCAGCTGTTCGATACGATCCGCGAGAAGCGCCGCATCCGTCGCGAACGCAACCGTGGCCGCTGGCGGCGCAAGTTCCGCAAGCTGTGGGACGCGGCCCGCGAGTTGAACGATTGACCGCGATCCGCCACCGCTTCACTCTCGGGTTTTCAAAGCTGAGGATGGATCGATGCGCGGCGCCCGGTATCTGCTGACGGCCCTCCTCGCCGGTGCTGCCCTGGCCCCGCCGGCCCAGGCCGCCCCCGCCCCCACGGCCGCGCAGCACCAGCGGACTCTCGACATCTGGAAGAAGATGATCGCGATCCCGACCGTCCATGGCCGAGGGCAAATGGCAGTGATGGCCAATTATATCGCCGGCCTTCTCACGCAGGGCGGCTTCGCCGCCGAGGACGTCACGGTCGAAGGAAGCGGAGACGACGTCTCGCTGGCCGCGCGCTTCCGCGGCACAGGCAAGGGCAAGCCGATTTTGCTGTCTGGTCATATGGACGTGGTCGAGGCCCGTCCCTCCGACTGGACCCGCGATCCCTTCACCCCGATCGAGGAGAATGGTTTCGTTTACGGCCGCGGCTCGCTCGACATGAAGTTCGGGGATGCGGTCCTCGTCTCGACCCTGCTGCAGCTCAAGGCCGAAGGCTTCAAGCCTTCGCGCGACATCATCCTGTTGCTGTCAGGCGACGAAGAGACCGCCATGGCGACGACCGCGCACCTGGCCGATCGATATGGCGCCAACGCCGAATTGCTGCTCAACGCCGACGGCGGCGGCGGCCTGCTCGACAAGAGCGGAAAACCCGTCGCCTTCTACGTCCAGGGCGGCGAGAAGACCTATGCCGATATAGAGATCAGCATCACCAATCCCGGCGGCCATTCCAGCCGCCCGGGCACAACCAATGCCATTGCCGACCTTGCCCAGGCGATCGACCGGATTGCTGCCCATCGCTTTCCCGCCCAGACCAACGCGATCACCACCGCCTTCTTCAAGGCAACCGGCAAGCAGACCGGAGGCGCGATCGGCGCGGCTATGCTGGCATTCGCCGATAACCCGGCCGACGAGGCCGCCGTGGCGACACTCCGTGCCGACCCCGAATATGTCGGCATTGTCGGCACCACCTGCGTACCGACCATGCTCGCCGGGGGCCATGCCCTCAACGCGCTGCCGCAAAAGGCTACGGTATCGGTCAACTGCCGCATCTTCCCCGGAGTTTCGGTCGAGAGCGTTCGCGACACGCTCGCCAAGGTCATCGACAATCCCAGGGCAACCATCACCATCCTCGATCATCCGCTGGCCAGCGACGCCTCGCCGCTCCGCCCGGATTTGATGAAGGCGGTCCGCAGGGGGATCGACCTGAGCTTCCCCGGTCTTCCGATCGTGCCGCAAATGGCGGCGGGAGCGACCGACAGCCTGTATTTTCGCGCCAAGGGCGTGCCGAGTTATGGCGTGCTGGGCATGTTCCTGAAGCCCGAGGACGATTTCTCCCACGGACTGAACGAGCGCGCACCTGTTGCGAGCATCGATCCGGCACTTCGCCTGATGAGGACGCTCATCGTCGATCTGGCGCGCTGACCCCCGGAATCATGCGAGGCGGAAGCAACCGGTGCTCCCGCCTCACATCTATCGGTATCAGGATCGTCCGGGCTGTCAGCCGAGCGTGACGCTCAGGAAGCTCGGCACCGGGCCGTTCCAGCCGTCGTCGGGCTCGTTGTCGACCGGCTCGCGTCGATCGTCCCGGCGGGGACGATCGTCACGGCGAGGACGGTCGTCGCGCTTCGCTTCTCGCGGCGCGGGTGCCGGGGCATCGCGCTGCACGGGCGGCCGAGGCTCACGGGCTGCGGGCGCGGATGGCTCGATATGCTCGTCACGCGGCGCAGCTTGCTGCGAGTCGCGTGCCTCGGCTTCGCGCGGCGCGGCAGGCTTGCGGTCGCGGCGCCCGCTGCGCTCCGTCGGCGCGCGCGCGTCGTCACGATCGCGCGGTTCGCTGCGGGCGCGCGGGCTACGCTGACCGCGACGGGGCTCTTCTTCGGTTTCGGTGGACGGCCCGGTCGAGACAGCCTTGGCTCGGCGGGTGATCTTCGTGCTGGTCAGCTTTTCGATCGCTTCGATCGCGTCGGCGTCCTCTGGCGTCACGAGGGTAATCGCGATGCCGGTCGCGCCGCCACGGCCGGTACGGCCGATGCGATGGACGTAATCGTCGGGATGCCATGGCACGTCGAAGTTGAAGACGTGGCTGACGCCCTTGATATCGAGCCCGCGTGCGGCGACGTCCGACGCGACGAGGATGTTGATGTCACCGCCCTTGAACCGGTCCAGCTCGCGCAGGCGCTCGGCCTGTTCCATGTCGCCATGGATCTGGCCCGCCTTGAAGCCGTGGCGGCTCAGGCTTTGGGCAAGGTCGCGCACCGTCGTCTTACGGTTGGAGAAGATGATCGCGGTGGTGACCGCCTCTTCGCGGAGCAGGTCGCGCAATGTGTCGCGCTTGGCGCGGCTCGACGTTTCGACCAGCGCCTGTTCGATCGCGAGATTCGCGCTCGCGGGACGGGAAACCTCGATCTGCTTCGGATTGGTCAGGAACTTGTCGGCGAGCTTCTTGATCGGCGCCGGCATCGTCGCGGAGAACAGCAGCGTCTGCCGCTGTGCCGGAAGCTTCGTGCAGATTTCCTCGATGTCGGGAATGAATCCCATGTCGAGCATCCGGTCGGCTTCGTCGATGACCAGCAGGCTGCAGCCGGTCAGCAGGATCTTGCCGCGCTGGAACAGATCCATCAGGCGACCCGGCGTGGCGATCAGCACGTCGACGCCCTTTTCGAGCGCCGCGACCTGCTCACCCATGTTCACGCCGCCAATGAGGAGGGCCATGTTAAGCTTATGATATTTACCGTATTTCTCGAAGTTCTCGGCGACCTGTGCCGCAAGTTCGCGGGTCGGCTCGAGAATCAACGAGCGCGGCATCCGCGCGCGGCTGCGTCCATGCGCCAGAATGTCGATCATCGGCAGCACGAAACTGGCCGTCTTGCCGGTTCCGGTCTGGGCAATGCCGATCAAGTCCCGCATCATGAGGACCGGCGGAATGGCCTGAGCCTGGATGGGCGTCGGGTCGCTATACCCTGACTCCGAAACGGCGCGGAGAAGTTCGTCTGAAAGGCCGAGATCGGCAAAGGACATGAAGTTATCCGGAAAAGGCGGCAATGTGCGCCGCACTAGCCGCGCGATTGAGCATATGACCCGTCTTTGTCAAGAAAATTAGGGTTGCGAGGCCCTTAATCGTGCAGGATCAGCTTGCGAAATCGCTGAATTTCGCACTGTCCGCCGGAACGGGTGCGGATCATGTCACGATCGGCGCAGATCTTCCCGTCGTCGGTCGGCAGAATGTAAAAGCCGGAATAATAATCGAGCGCCGGACAATTCGACGAAAACTCGGCCCGAAGCCGCTGCCCCCCTTTGAGTGCCAGGTCGATCGCATCGTCCGCGACAACCGCAGCCCCCGCAATCGAGCTCATCGCGACGCATTTGGGGCCCTTCTTCTCTTTCCAGCGCAATGGCTTGGCCGGAATGCGCCGTGGCACGCGCACGATCAAGGATTGCTCGACGGTGATCTGGGCATATTGCGCGGGCTGGGGGGGCCTCTGATCGGCTCCCGCCGGGATCGTCCATCCCAGCCCGGCGATCACCACAGGCAATGCCCCGGCGTAGAATAGTCGCGGCAAACGGCCCGGTATCACAATCGAGAATCCACCCTTTGCGACGTTTCGCACGCCGGGACGACAACACTTAACCTGTTCGGTCCTCCGCGCAATCGCTTGAACGAAGGATGAACTGATGCGCAGCCTGTTGAGATTACACGCGGTTTGGCTGGCAAATCGCACGGCGCCTGCATTATGTTCCGCACATGCCCCGCCTGAACACGCCCGATCCCGCTCTGCTCGATCGCCTCGCCGCGCTGCTGGGGCCACAAGGGTTCGTGACAGACCCCGATCTTGTGACCCCTTGGCTCACCGATTGGCGCGGTCGCTATCACGGCGCAAGCGCCGCCCTGCTCGCCCCCGCATCGACCGCACAGGTGGCCGAGATCGTCCGCCTCGCCGCCGAGGCACGGGTGGCATTGGTGCCGCAGGGGGGGAACACCGGCACCGTCGGCGGCGCCACGCCTCCGCCGGACGGATCGGCGCTGCTCGTGTCGCTGCGCCGGATCAACCGCATCCGGTCGATATCCGCGCAGGACAATGCGGTGATCGCGGAGGCGGGAGTGATCCTGTCCGATCTGCATGACGCAGCCACCGCAATCGGCCGGCGCTTTCCGCTGTCGCTCGGTGCCAAGGGATCGGCAACTGTGGGCGGGCTGGTCTCGACCAACGCCGGAGGAACGCAGGTGCTGCGCTTCGGTCCGATGCGGGCACTGATCCTGGGGATCGAGGCGATCCTGCCCGACGGATCGCTGCTGGATGGGCTCGCCACCCTCCGCAAGGATAATCGCGGTTATGACCTGCGCCAGTTGCTGACGGGCGCAGAAGGGACGCTCGGCATCGTCACCGCGGCTGCGCTGCGGCTGGTCCCCGCCCCCGACAGCCGCGCGGTCGCATGGGTGGGTGTGCCCGGTCCGCACGAGGCCCTTACCCTGTTGCGCCGCCTGGAGGAGCGGACCGGCGACGCCATCGAGAGCTTCGAACTCGTGCCGGCCAATGCGCTGGACCTCGTCCTGCGCAACATCCCGGGCACCCGCGCGCCGCTCGCCGAACCCTGCCCATGGAATGTGCTGATCGAAGCCGTCGGCACAATCGGGGGGATCGACCCCGTGCATGCGATCGAGCAGGGTCTCGCCGCCGCGATCGAGGATGGCCTCGTTGTCGATGCCACGATCGCCGCCAGTGAAAGCCAGGCCGAGGCGCTGTGGCTGCTACGCGAATCGATCTCCGACGCCGAGAAGATCGACGGCGCCTCGCTCAAGCACGATATATCGGTTTCGGTGGCCGAAATGCCTGCGTTCATCGAGCGCGAGCGCGAGCGACTCGAGGCCCGCTTTGCGGGATCGCGGATCATCGCCTTCGGCCATCTCGGCGACGGCAATATCCATTTCAACCTGCTTCCCCCCGAAGGCGCTCCCCGCGCCGCCTGGATCGCCGAGCATGGCGAAACGGCCAGCGCGATGGTCCACGATCTCGTGGCGCAGGTCGGTGGATCGCTATCGGCCGAGCATGGCATCGGCCAGGCCAAGATCGCCGAGTTCGCGCGCCTCACCGATCCCGTGCGCCTCGGCGCGCTGCGCGCGATCAAGCAGGCGTTGGATCCGCTGGGTATCATGAACCCCGGAAAGCTTGTTCCGCTTGCGTCGGGCGGCGAGGACCAATAGACGGCTGCGGCATCATTCGGGCCTTCCGCCCGACCGCAAATCCGGCTTCTTCAGGAGATTTTCGATGGCGAGCGCACCGGTCAACGCCCTGCCCCTGTTCTATAACGAACTGCAGCCCCTCTCGAGCGAGCTTCACGCCACCTGGAAAGCCAAGACGCTGGAGAGTGCGGAGTTTTTCAGCACCGCGCACGCGGTGCCGCTCACCGTTGAGGAGTTCATCCCCGCGCAGCGCCACTATCCGATCGTCTTTTCGACCGGCGCCGATCCGGTTCCGCTGGCGCTGTTCGGCCTGAACGAAGGCGTCAACGTCTTCACCGACGAAAAGGGTATGCCGACCAAGGACCTCTATGTCCCGGCCTATGTCCGTCGCTACCCATTCATGCTCGCCCGGCTGCGGCCCGACAGCGAGGATCTTTCGCTCTGCTTCGACGGCACCGCCGGCATGCTGGGTGAGTTCGAGGAAGGCGCCCCGCTGTTCGACGGCAAGGAGCCGTCCGACGCCGTCCGCAACACCCTCGCCTTCTGCGAGCAGTTCGAACAGGCGGGCATGCGCACCGGCATGTTCGTCCAGGAGCTGGTTCAGAACAAGCTGTTGATCGACGGCGAAGTCACCATCGAGCCGGAAGGTGGCGGCCAGCCTTTCGTTTATCGCGGCTTCCAGATCATTTCCGAGGACAAGCTCAAGGAGCTGCGCGGCGACGTGCTCCGCAAGATGGTCCAGAGCGGTCTGCTCCCGCTGATCTATGCGCACCTCTATTCGCTGTCGCTGATTCGCGATGTCTTCGGAATGCAGATGCAGCAAGGCAAGGCGCCGAATGTTTCGGCTCCGGCAGCCTCCGTCTGATCCCATTTTTCAGCCAAACCCACGGCAAAGATAAGGAATTTTCCCGAGGAGAGAGAACTCTCCTTGAAACATGAGGGCAAGGGGCCTATTTAGATGGGGTGCGGCGGTCGTGCCCCCCTTTCGCGGCCCCGTACGGCGCATCCTCCGGGATGCGTTCCTCCCTGAACCTTGGCCACCTCGTGCGTAAGCACGGGGTGGTTCTTTTTTGTTCAGCGCTCTTGGAATAGGGTTAGGGCGCGCCGGGCGTCTCGGTCGCCTGCTCTATTCGGCCGCGATCGGCATATGCAGATCGAACATTCCGCCCAGTTCCGCGGCGATCGTCGCCAGCAACCGCCCGCATTCGCTGATCTGATCGCTTGGCGCATCAAGCGCGGCGTCCAGATAGAGCGACCGGTCATATTCGATCTGGATGGCATGGACCTTTCGGCGCGGCCGTCCATGCCGATCGAGCGTATAACCGCCAGCATAGGGATGATTGCGCGCGGCCGTCAGCCCGACTCCGTTGATGACCGCCAGAACGAGATCAACGACCGATCCGGCCGCAGCCGCGCCGAAGCGATCGCCGATGACGATTCGCACCGGACCGCCCGGTTGCCTGACCGGCAACGGCGGCATCGAATGACAATCGATCAGCACCGCTACGCCGAAGATCGAGCGTATGGCGGCAAGTCGATCCGCGATCGCGCGGTGATAGGGTTCGTGTATCTCGGCGATCCGCATCGTCGCGTCTTTCGCCGTCATCCGCGTGCGCCACAATTCCCCGCAGGAGGGCAAGCGACGCGGAAACAGACCGAGCCCTGCCCGCATCTTGGCGCTGGTCATCAGGCTGTCGGTATCGATGCTCCCGTCGATCATCGCGGGGTCGATCTCGCGCGGGTCGCGGTTCAGGTCGATCACCGCGCGGGCGAGTTGCGCCACGATTGCGGTCGCCCCCTCGGCCACCGCCTGCGCGACGAGCAGGTCGGCATGGCGATCCTCCAGCGCGCGCAGTCGCTCCATCGGCACTCGCGAACGCGCGAACACAGCCTCGGGATAACGACGGCCGGCGTGCGGCACCGCCAGCAATACGGGCGACCGAGGGATATCCGGGCCAAGGATGGCGAAGGTGGGCTCTGATGCCATTGCTTCCAGTGCTAGGGTCGCGACAGCCCCTGTGCAACCGGGGCTTTTTCAGAAATCTCCGCCAAAGGTAGGCTTTTTCGACGTGGCTGGAATTTATTAAGCGGTTAGAGCATATAAAGAACCGCACGTCCGGCATGTGGCCGACAATGGAGTGCGATCGGCGCCATGATCCGAATATTGCTGGCTGAAGATGACGATTCGATGCGCGAGTATCTCGCCCGCGCCCTCGAACGCTCGGGCTATGCCGTCACCAGCGTCGACCGCGGCACCACCGCGCTGCCTTTGATCGAGAAGGACAGTTTCGATCTTTTGCTGACCGACATCGTCATGCCGGAGATGGACGGGATAGAACTGGCGCAGCGCGCCAATGTGATCGCACCCAATATGCGCGTCATGTTCATCACCGGCTTTGCCGCTGTCACCCTGAAATCGGGGTCCACGCCTCCGGACGCCAAGGTTTTGTCGAAGCCATTCCACCTGCGCGAGCTCGTGCTCGAGGTCGATCGCATGTTCCAGGTGGGCAGCGCTTCGGGCCTTTGAAGAAAAAGCGCTCCCACGGGGTTGCGCACCCCGAATGCCTCGGCTAGGGAGCCCGGCGTTGGGCGTGTAGCTCAGTGGTAGAGCACTGTGTTGACATCGCAGGGGTCGCAAGTTCAATCCTTGCCACGCCCACCACTAAACCCCAGCAAGTCTCTGGCTTGCTGGGGTTTTTGATTCTGGCGACACGCGCTTCCGCCTGACCGCCCTCTCCGGCAGGACGCTGCGACGGGCAGCGAAACCGCGAGTGGCCCAGGCCGATCCCAAGCAGGTCTCCCCGATCAGTCCGGGGCGCTTCCTCGATAATAAGCGGCACGAAAATCGGCGGCAAAGCTCGCCAGCGTGCCGGTTGCGATCGCATCGCGCAGATCGGCCATCAGCGCCTGGTAGAAGGCGAGATTATGCTCGGTCATCAGCATCGCGCCGAGGATTTCCCCAGCGCGGATCAGGTGATGGATATAGGCGCGGCTGAACTGGCCGCACACCGAACAGGCACAGCTTTGGTCGAGCGGACGTTCGTCCTCGCCGAACCTGGCGTTGCGCAGGTTGATGGGCCCCTGGCGGGTAAAGGCTTGCCCGTTGCGCCCCGAGCGCGTGGGCAGCACGCAATCGAACATGTCGATGCCGCGCTCGACCGCGCCGACGATGTCATCGGGCTTGCCGACGCCCATGAGATAGCGGGGCTTGTCGGGATCAAGCTGCCCCGGTGCGAAGTCGAGCGTGGCGAACATCGCCTCCTGCCCTTCGCCGACCGCCAGGCCCCCCACGGCATAGCCGTCGAAGCCGATGTCGAGCAGGGCGTCAGCCGAAGACTTTCGCAGGCTTTCGTCCAGCGCGCCCTGCTGGATGCCGAACAGCGCCGCGCGGGTGGCATGCTCGCCCCCGGCGTCGAAAGCATCGCGCGAGCGCTTCGCCCAGCGCATCGAGCGTTCCATCGCCTCGGCCTGCTGCTGCTGGGTCGTCGTCGTCGGCACAAGTTCGTCGAACGCCATGACGATATCGGAGTCGAGCAGCCGCTGGATTTCGATCGAACGCTCGGGGCTCAGCATATGCGCCGAGCCATCGAGGTGGCTCTTGAACGAAACCCCGGCCTCGCTCCTTTTGGTCAATGCCGAAAGGCTCATCACCTGGTAACCGCCGCTATCGGTCAGGATCGGCCGGTCCCAGCGCATGAATTTGTGCAGGCCGCCCAATCGGGCGACCCGTTCTGCACCGGGCCGGAGCATCAGGTGATAGGTGTTGCCCAGGATGATATCGGCGCCGGTCGCGCGGACGTCGGTGGGCTTCATCGCCTTCACCGTCGCCGCGGTGCCGACCGGCATGAAGGCTGGCGTTCGGATTTCGCCGCGCTGCATGTGGATCGTGCCGGTGCGGGCCTTGCCGTCGGTTGCGGCGATCGAGAAGTGGAAACGGGATGGCGTCATGGCGGGCGCAATAAAGCCCCTGCCCGCCACTGCCAAGGCTTGCGAAACCAGGCTTGCGCGGGGCTTGGCGCTCGGGCAGATCGAGACATGCACTTCGGGCCCGAAACCTATGCGATCCTGACCCTCGTCGCATTCATCGCCGGCTTCATCGATGCGATCGCCGGTGGCGGCGGCCTGCTGACCGTTCCCGCGATGTTGTCGGCCGGAATTCCGCCGATCGCGACCCTGGCGACGAACAAGCTGCAGTCGAGCTTCAGTTCGGCGACAGCAACCTTCAGCTTCAGCCGCAAGGGCATGATCGACTGGCGGGCCTACTGGCCGCAGATCTTCGTCATCCTGATCTTGTCAGCCATCGGAGCGCTGGTCGTTCAGTCGATCGAGACCGACATCCTCAACCTCATCGTACCGGTCCTCCTGGTCGCGGTCGCGGCCTATGTCCTGCTCAGTCCGCGCATGTCGGACGAGGATGTCCATCACCGGATCGGCACCCGCGGCTACATGCCGGTCGGCGGCGCGATCGGTTTCTATGACGGATTCTTCGGGCCGGGAACCGGCAGCTTCTTCGCGACCAGCCTCGTGTCACTGCGCGGGATGGGTCTCATCCGTGCCACGGCCCATACGAAGGCTTTTAATTTTTCGAGCAATTTAGGGAGCTTGCTGGTCTTTCTTTCTACAGGACATACGATGATCCTGTTGGGCCTCTGCATGGCGATCGGATCGATTTCAGGAGCATGGACAGGCTCTCACACCGCGATCCGCTTCGGCGCGAAGGTGATCCGGCCGGTGCTGGTGACGATATGCCTGGCGCTCACGGCCAAACTGCTGTGGCAGGCGCTCGTCTAGGGTGATGTCCGCAACCATGCAGGACGGCGCGGCGAGACTATGCCGATCGATCCATTCGG
Source organism: Pseudomonadota bacterium (assembly GCA_040387595.1). Lineage (GTDB taxonomy): Bacteria > Pseudomonadota > Alphaproteobacteria > Sphingomonadales > Sphingomonadaceae > Rhizorhabdus. The sequence goes on along the minus strand of JAZKDN010000002.1, from coordinate 484,401 downwards.
CCGCGCGGCCGCCAAGGCGATTCCGCATGCCACGCCGATCGAACATCACCGCGCCCCCCACTGCCTGTTCGCCACAGCTCCGGAACGGCTCGACGATCACTTGCTTGCCTTCTTGAGCCGTTACCGGGCACAAAGGTTGGCAAGATCGCCGAACAGACAGGAGAGAGAAACGTTGAGCGACGACAGCAGCACGGCGGCCAGCAAGCCCGAAACACCCGATCCGGTAATGAAAAAAGACCCGGCGACGAAGAAGACGCGCCGATCGGCGCCGAAAGTGACCAAGACCACCGCTGTGGTCGGCGCCGCGATCGGGATCGGGTCCGCCGCGATCGTTGCCGCCTTGCTCTACACCAACCGCGGCACGAAGAGCTGATTCGACAGCTTCGATGCGGATCTTCACGATCGGTTATGAAGGCGCGACCCAGGCAGAGGTGATCGAGGCCCTCAAGCAGGCTGGCGTCCAACTCCTCGCCGATGTGCGCGCAGTGCCGCTGTCGCGGCGGCCCGGTTTCTCCAAGAATATATTGGCAGCCGGGTTGCGCGATGCCGGGATCGACTATGTCGGCCTGAAGGCGCTCGGGACGCCACCTGAGGGCCGGGATGCGGCGCGTCGGCACAACCTCGCAGGGCTGCGTCATATCTATGGCGGGCAGTTGGAGCTGCCGGAAGCGATGGCGCAAGCGGCCATCCTGACCGACATGGCCCGCGAACGACCGACGGCCCTGCTTTGCTTCGAACGGGAGCCGGGTTGTTGCCATCGCTCATTGCTGGTCGAGGCAAGCTTTCCCGATGCAGAGGTGATCAACCTTTTCGCCTGATTGTCCGGCTGCGGTCGTCGACATAAGCTTCGCCACAGACAAACCGACGCAACAAGAGATCAGGAGACGATATGCCAAGCCCCATCGAGACCGTGGAAGCCTTCCTGGCCGAATGCGCGCCGAGCAAGGAGAGCATGGTCGCCGCATTTCGCCGCTATTTCACGCCGGCGACTGTGTGGGAAAATGTCGGGCTCGTCACCACCACCGGGGTCGAAGAGGCGCTGGGCTTGATGGCGCAATTCGAATCGAGCATCGGCATGGCATCGATGCGCGCCGAAACGCTCGCTATAGCGGCGCGCGGCAACATGGTTTTGACAGAGCGCATCGACTATCTGCTCCGCGCCGATGGCAGCGAGGCGCTCGCGATCCGGTTGATGGGCGTGTTCGAGGTCGAGGGTGACCATATCGTCGCCTGGCGCGATTATTTCGATACGGCGAGCGTGAACGGGGGCTGACGCCCCGATCTCCCTCGACGCAGGTCTGCGCGGGAGCATCCCCGTCGCTGGAACGTTCTTCGCGCATGCCTTCGTCGGTCATCCGCAACTTCGCTTATAATCCGCCGGCCCGCCGCCTCGATATCGAGTTCGTAAGCGGTCGGCGGTACAGCTATCATGACGTCCCGATGTCCGTAGCGTCGGCGCTGACCTCCGCACCGTCCAAGGGACAGTTCTTCAATGAGCGCATTCGCGACCGCTTTGACGTCTCGCGCCGACGATGAGCCCGAACATCTTCGTCGGTACCGCCGGCTGGTCGATCCCTTCACAGTATCGGCCTGACTTTCCAAGCCCCGGTTCGCACCTCGATCGCTATGCGACGCGCTTCAACGCGGCTGAGATCAACAGCAGTTTCTATCGCCCACATCGCCGCACAACCTACGAAAGATGGGCAGAAAGCGTGGGGCCGGAATTTCGATTTTCGGTCAAGCTTCCCAAGGCGATCAGTCACGATCGGCGTTTGAGCGACTGCGCTCCCTTGCTGGAAGGGTTTGCCGAGCAGGTCGCCGGGCTCGGCAAGAAGCTCGGCGCGCTTTTGGTTCAGTTACCGCCCAGCCTTGCCTTCGACCTGCAGACCGCGGCGACATTCTTCGGAAGCCTTCGGTCGTCATTGCACGCGCCGGTGGCGTGCGAGCCGCGCCACGGCAGCTGGTTCTCGGAACAGGCCGAAACCCTTCTGCGCTCGTATCGCATAGCTAGGGTCGCCGCCGATCCGTCACCGGTGGCCGGCGCCGAAGCGCCGGCTGGCTGGGACGGCCTGCGCTATCTCCGGCTCCACGGCTCTCCCGTCATCTATCGCGCGGCCTATGACGAGACGCGCCTGCGCGACTATATTGCCATGCTCGCAAGTGCGCGGGGCCATGCCGATGCCTGGTGCATCTTCGACAACACTGCGAGCATGGCGGCTATCGGTAACGCGCTGCATTTTCAGCGATTGACCGCAGGGTCCTCCTGTCTTGTCGGAACGCCAGCCGCCTCGGATCGTTGAGCCGACCGTCCCCGAGGAGAGAATAAATGAACAAGTTTCTACTGATCGCATCGGCATCGGTCCTGTCGCTGAGCCTGACGGCGTGCGGCGCCAAGACCGAGCAAACGCTCGACAACGCGGCGAACAGCGCGGGTGCGGCCGCAGAATCCGCCGATGCCATGGCATCGAACGCCATGGTTGACGTCAAGCAGGCGGTGTCGGCTACGCCCACGGCCCAGGAATTCGTCAATCGCGCCGGCGCTTCCGATGCCTTCGAAATCGCGGCGGCCAAACTCGCCGCCACCAACGGATCATCGCAGGCCGTGAAGACCTTCGCCGCCGAGATGATCACCGCGCACACCGATTCGACCGCGAAGATCAAGGCGGCCGCCGCCTCGGCCACGCCGGCGATCACGCCCGATGCGACCATGACCAGCGATCAGCAGGACGACCTGGCCGAGTTGGCAGGGAAGAAGGGTGCCGACTTCGACGAGGCCTATATCGACGAACAGGTCGATGCGCATCAAGACGCGCTGGCGATGCTTCGCGACTATGCCGAAAAGGGCGACACCCCTTCGCTCAAGGCAGCCGCCGGGGAACTGGCGCCCATCGTCCAGAAGCACCTCGACCACGCGAAGTCGCTCGATAAATAATCAAGCGGCAGCCCTTGGCGTCGCTTCTATCTGGGAAAGGCCGGGCCGGCGACGGTCCGGTCTTTTCCTATCCGCCGCGGCTCAGCCGATCGCCGCGTCAACCACCAGCACCACCTTGCCGATATGGTCCTCATCAAGCCGACGATGCGCGTCGGCAGCTTCGGCAAGCGGGAAAGTCGCGTCGATCACGGGTTTGAGCCGCCCCTCCTCGACATGTGGCCAGACGACCGATGCGATCTCATCGGCTACGGCCGATTTGAACGCGGTGCTGCGCGGGCGCAGTGTCGATCCTGTCAGCATCAGCCGTTTCTGCATGATCTTCCAGATCGGGATCTCGGCCTTCGCCCCACCCAGCACCGCGATCGAGACATGCCGGCCATCCTCCGCCATGCAATCCAGATTGCGCGGCAGATAATCGCCGCCGACCATATCGAGGACGATATCGACCCCCTTCCCGTCGGTAATGCGCGCGACTTCGGCGACATAGTCCTGCGTGCGGTAGTTGATGGCGTGGGCGGCGCCGAGCTTGCAGGCAGCGGCGCATTTCTCGTCCGATCCGGCGGTGACGATCACCTCGACCTGGAAGATGCGGCCGAGCAGGATCGCCATGGTGCCGATCCCGCTGGTGCCGCCATGAACGAGCAACCGGTCGCCATCGGCGGCATAGGCGCGCTCGTAAACGTTGCTCCACACCGTGAACAAGGTTTCGGGGATCGCCGCCGCTTCGACCATCGACAGCGTGTTCGGAACCGGCAGGCACAGGCCAACGTCGGCCACGACATATTCGGCATAGCCGCCACCCGCGACGAGCGCGCAGACCGACTGGCCCAGCATTTCGGGCAAGGCGCCCTCGCCCAGCGCGACGACTTGTCCCGACACTTCGAGACCGAGAATCGACGGAGCGCCCGGCGGCGGCGGATATGCGCCCTTGCGCTGCGCGACGTCGGGACGATTCACGCCGGCTGCCGCGACTCGGATCAGGACCTGATCGCGACCGGGACGGGGGACCGGACGCCGTAGCGGAACGAGGATTTCCGGGCCACCCTTCCCCTCTGGATCTATTGCGGTCATCCAATCAGGAAATTCGGCCATTCGTCCCCCTTTTCGGCGTTTTTCAGCCGTGCGACAGCGCGATCGTCGCAGGGTTTATTGACATGCGCCCCGCCAGGGTCAACGTTATGCGCATGGAGCCCGACGATCTTTTCGCGAAGCGCCCCGACGATCCGGTGAAGCAACTCACCCGGCAGGATATCGATCATCTTTCCGTCGACGAACTGGAAGCCCGGATTGCCACGCTCCATGGTGAAATCGAACGGTGCCAGTCCAAATTGAAGAGCGCCATTAACCATCGCGCAACGGCCGAAAGCCTATTCAAGAGATGAGGCGCTTCTGCCGGAAAGCGATGTCCGCTTGGCTCCGGCAGAAGGCTGGTTCTTGATGAACGGCCTGAGGCTTCCAACATATGGTGCAGCGGCATGGCTTGGCCCATGCCGAATGGAGTAGAAACGACCATGCCTTCCTTCGCCCGCGAACTCGAACAGACGCTGCACAACGCGCTGAGCGCAGCCAGCAGCCGCCGCCATGAATATGCGACGCTGGAGCATCTGCTCCTCGCGCTGATCGCGGACGAGCATGCTTCGAAGGTCATGACGGCGTGCGGCGTAGAGCTGAGCGAACTGCGCAACGCGGTCACCAATTATCTCGATACCGAGCTCGATGCGCTCAAGGTCGAGGGCGAGACCGATCCCTCCCCCACCAGCGGTTTCCAGCGCGTGGTTCAGCGCGCGATCCTCCACGTCCAGTCGTCGGGCCGTGAGGAGGTGACCGGCGCCAATGTTCTTGTGGCGCTGTTCAGCGAACGCGAGAGCTACGCCGTCTTCTTCCTGCAACAGCAAGACATGAGCCGTCTCGATGCGGTGAGTTACATCAGCCACGGTGTCGGCAAGGCCGGCCAGCCCACGGAGCAACGCGAAGTGAAGGGCGCAGAAGAAGAAAAGGCGCAGGCCAAACCCGACGGAAAGAAGGGCGAAAGCGCGCTCAAGCAGTTCTGCGTCAATCTCAACGAGAAGGCGAAACTCGGCAAGGTCGATCCGCTGATCGGCCGTGGCCCGGAGGTTGACCGGACCATCCAGATCCTGTGCCGTCGCTCCAAGAACAACCCGCTCTATGTCGGTGATCCCGGCGTCGGCAAGACCGCGATTGCAGAGGGCCTGGCCCGCAAGATCGTCGAAGGCGAGGTGCCCGATGTGCTGCTGCCGGCGGTGATCTATTCGCTCGACATGGGCGCGCTGCTGGCGGGCACCCGGTATCGCGGCGATTTCGAAGAGCGCCTGAAGCAGGTCGTGACCGAACTCGAGAAACTGCCGGATGCGGTTCTGTTCATCGACGAAATCCACACGGTAATCGGCGCCGGCGCCACCAGCGGCGGCGCGATGGACGCTTCGAACCTGCTCAAGCCGGCGCTGTCGGGCGGTTCGATCCGCTGCATCGGCTCCACCACCTACAAGGAGTTCCGCAACCACTTCGAGAAGGACCGCGCACTGCTGCGACGCTTCCAGAAGATCGACGTCAACGAGCCGACGATCGAGGACACGATCAAGATCATCACCGGCCTGCGTTCGGCGTTCGAAGAGCATCATAACGTCAAGTACACGCCCGACGCGATCAAGGCTGCCGTCGAGCTGTCCTCGCGCTACATCAGCGATCGCAAACAGCCCGACAAGGCGATCGATGTGATCGACGAGGTCGGCGCCTCGCAGATGCTGGTGCCGCCGAACAAGCGGAAGAAGATCATCACGCCCAAGGAGATCGAACAGGTCATCGCCACGATGGCGCGCATCCCGGCAAAGTCGGTCTCGACCGACGACAAGAAGACGCTTGGCCAGCTTGAGACCGACCTGAAGCGGGTCGTGTTCGGGCAGGACAAGGCGATCGAGGTGCTGTCTTCGGCGATTAAGCTCAGCCGGGCTGGCCTGCGCGACCCCGACAAGCCGATCGGCAACTATCTGTTCTCGGGCCCGACCGGCGTCGGCAAGACCGAGGTCGCGCGTCAGCTCGCCTCGATCCTGGGCATTCCGCTGCAGCGCTTCGACATGTCCGAATATATGGAGCGGCATTCGGTCAGCCGCCTGATCGGCGCGCCTCCGGGCTATGTCGGTTACGATCAGGGCGGTCTGCTGACCGACGCCGTCGATCAGCATCCGCACAGCGTGCTGCTGCTCGACGAAATCGAGAAGGCCCATCCGGACCTGTTCAACATCCTGCTGCAGGTGATGGACAACGGCAAGCTGACCGATCACCACGGCAAGACGGTCGATTTCCGCAACACCATCCTGATCATGACCACCAATGCCGGCGCGTCAGACATGGCGCGCGAGACGCTGGGCTTCGGCACCCTCACCCGCGAAGGCGAGGACGAGGAAGCGGTCAAGAAGATGTTCACGCCGGAATTCCGCAACCGTCTCGATGCGATCGTGCCCTTCGGCTATCTGCCGGCCGAAGTCGTCTCGCGCGTGGTCGAGAAGTTCATCCTCCAGCTCGAGCTCCAGCTGGCGGACCGCGAAGTGCACATCAGCCTCGACGACGAGGCCAAGAACTGGCTGACCGCCAAGGGCTATGACAAGCTCTACGGTGCCCGACCGATGGGCCGCCTGATCCAGGAAAAGATCAAGCAGCCGCTGGCCGAGGAGCTGCTGTTCGGCAAACTCGTCCATGGCGGCGAGGTGAAGGTGAAGCTGAAGGACAATGCGCTGTCCTTCGAAATCGTCCCGGCCGCCCCCAAGCGACCGAAGAAGGGCGGCGCCAAGCCGAAGATCAAGGCCTGATCCATCATCCCAGATTGAAGGGGCCCGTCTCGAGAGAGGCGGGCCTTTTTCATGGCATCGCTGGTCCATCGACAAACAATCATCGCCCCGGATGCACGAGGGCAATCGTTTCGCCGTTAACCATATCTTCCAAGGTCTGGATGCAGAGCGGACCATCGGGCCCGCCACGGGTATGCCGGAGGACGCGAAGCGATGCGCTACGAACTGATCGTGATTGGCAGCGGACCGGCGGGACGCCGTGCGGCCATCCAGGCCGCCAAGCTGGGCAAATCGACGCTCGTCGTCGAGAACCGATACCGGGTGGGCGGCGTGTCCGTCCACACCGGGACAATCCCGTCCAAGACGTTGCGCGAGACGGTACTGAACCTTACCGGCTGGCGCGAGCGCGGCTTCTACGGCCGTGCCTATCGGGTGAAGCAGGACATTCGCGGCGAGGATCTCAACGCTCGTCTCCAGAAAACGCTCGATCACGAGATCGACGTTCTGGAGCATCAGTTCAGCCGCAACGGCGTGCGCACGATCGAGGGGGTCGCGACGTTCCGTGGCCCGCACGCGATCGAGGTCACCGGGCCGCTAGGGGAAGTGAACCTGTTCGAAGCGGAACGCGTTCTGATCGCCGTCGGCACCGCACCCTATCGCCCCGCCTCGATCCCGTTCAACGACACGACGATCCTCGACAGCGATGCCCTGATCGCCGAACCGCGCGTGCCGCGCAGCCTGACCGTGATCGGCGCCGGCGTGATCGGCATCGAATATGCGACGATCTTCTCGGCGCTCGACGTCCCGGTAACCCTGATCGAGCCGCGCGACAGCTTCCTCGACTTCGTCGATCGCGAGATCATCGACGATTTCGTCCACCAGCTGCGCGATCGCGGCATGTCGATCCGGCTCGGCGCAAAGCTCGACCGGGTCGAGGTCGATGGCCAGGGCTGGGCCATCTCGATCCTTGAGGACGGGCGCCGCATCCGCTCCGAAATGCTGCTCTACGCCGCCGGCCGGATCGGCGCGACCGCCGCCCTCGGACTCGAGAATTGCGGACTGGAGGCGGATAGTCGCGGCCGCCTGAAGGTCGATCCCGCCACCCTGCAGACCGACGTCCCCCACATCTATGCCGCCGGCGACGTGATCGGCTTTCCCAGCCTCGCCTCGACATCGATGGAACAGGGCCGGATCGCTGCCTGTCACGCCTTCGGTGCACCGATGCCGCCGGCGCCCAGCTATTTCCCCTATGGCATCTATGCGGTGCCCGAGATTTCGACCGTCGGCCTGAGCGAGCAGGACGTCCGCGAGCGCGGCATTCCCTACGAATGCGGCATCGCCCGCTTCCGCGAGACGTCGCGCGGTCACATCATGGGGATGCAGGCCGGAATGATGAAGATGATCTTCGCGCTCGAGGATCGCCGCCTGCTGGGCGTCCATATCATCGGCGAAAGCGCGACCGAGCTCATCCACATCGGACAGGCCGTGCTCAATCTGGGCGGGACGCTCGACTATTTCGTCGAGAACACCTTCAACTATCCGACCCTCGCCGAAGCCTACAAGATCGCCGCGCTCGATGCCTGGAATCGGATGCCGCGCTGCGATGATCATCATCAGAGCGCGCTCGACCGGGCGCTGCCGGAGCTGCAGCGAATGGCGGCGCAGGGACCCAAGGCGGCGGCGGCGTAGCTTTCCACGGAGCTCGACGCTTTTTCGCTGCGCCCCATTGATCGAGGGCGGGCCAGTCCTCATGTTGCGGTACAGCAACTGTCGAGGAATTCTCCCGCGCATGACATCTCCCATCATCGACGCCAGCGCCGTCCATCTCGCGCTGGGCAAGGGATCGGCGCGGGTCGATATCCTCCAGGGAGTCGATTTGGCGATCCGCGCGGGCGAGACCGTCGCGCTGCTCGGCCCGTCAGGATCGGGGAAGTCGTCGCTTATGGCGATCCTGTCGGGCCTCGAACGCGCCGATCAGGGCAGGATCGACGTTGCCGGACTCGACTTCGGCACGCTCGATGAAGATGGGCTGGCGGCAGCCCGACGCGGCCGGATCGGCATCATCCTGCAAGCCTTTCACCTCCTGCCGACGATGACGGCGCTCGAAAATGTTGCGGTGCCGCTCGAACTTGCGGGCGTCGCCGACGCCTTCCCCCGCGCACAAGCCGAACTGGAAGCCGTCGGCCTCGGCCACCGGCTCGACCATTATCCCGCCCAGCTTTCGGGTGGCGAGCAGCAGCGCGTCGCGATCGCCCGCGCGACCGCGCCCCGTCCCGCGATCATCTTTGCCGACGAGCCGACCGGCAATCTCGACGGGGCGACCGGCGCCACGATCATGGACCTGCTGTTCGACCGCCAGCGCGAGACCGGCGCGACATTGCTCGTCATCACGCATGACCCGGTGCTGGCGGCGCGGTGCGCCCGAATCGTCGAGATGCGCGATGGCGCGATCATCTCCGACCGGCAGGCCGCATGAAAATCGCCTGGGCGCTGGCGCTGCGCGACATGCGCGGCGGATTGAAGGGTTTGCGTCTCCTGATCATCTGCCTGTTCCTCGGCGTCGCCGGGCTGGCGGGCGTCGGCAGCCTCGCCCGGTCGATCACTGCCGAACTCGACACCCGCGGCCAGGAAATCCTTGGGGGCGATGTCGAATTGCAGGTCGCCCAGAGGCAAGCGGCCGATGACGAGCGGGAAGCCTTTGCCCGGCTGGGAACGGTGTCCGAATCCATCCGTCTGCGCGCCATGGCATCGCGGCCGGACGCCACCGCTTCCGTGCTGGCCGAGCTCAAGAGCATCGACGATCGCTGGCCGCTCTATGGCGCGCTCAGTCTCGCGCCGGGCGCGCTCGCGCAGCGCCCCGTGGGCCTCGACGCCGCCATCGCCCCCGCATTGGCGGAACGCCTGTCGCTGAAGCCAGGCGATCCTGTCCGGGTCGGCGAAACCACTCTGCGGGTGATCGGCCTGATCGCGGAGGAGCCCGATCGGGTCGGCGAAGGCTTTACCCTGGGGCCGAGCATCCTCGTCTCGCAGGAGGCGCTGGCAGCGACCCGGCTCGTCCAGCCTGGGAGTCTCTTCACGGCGCGCTACCGCATTCGCCTGCCTGCCGACCAGGATGCCCATACCTTGGCAGAGCAGCTTTCGAGCCGCTTCCACGATGCCAATTGGGAGGTCAGCGACCGTAGCAACGCCGCGCGCGGCCTGCGTCGTTTCGTCGACCAGCTCGGTCAGTTCCTGACGCTGGTTGGCCTGACGGCGCTCGTCGTCGCGGGGATCGGCGTCGGCAACGGCGTCGCATCGTGGCTCGACCAACGACGGCCGGGAATTGCGACGCTCAAGATCCTCGGAGCATCATCGGGAACGATCTTCCGTATCTACCTGATCCAGGTGGCGGTCGTGTCGGCCGGCGCGATCCTCGCCGGCCTGGTCGTCGGCGCTGCGGTGCCCGCGATCGTCGGCTGGCTGGCCGGCGATGCCCTGCCCGTTGCACCCAGATTCGCGATCTTCCCTTTGCCGCTGCTCATCAGCGCAATCTACGGCCTGCTCGCCGCGCTGTTGTTCAGCCTGTCGCCGCTGGCCCGTGCCGGACAGCTCAGTCCTGCGACGATCTTCCGCGCGAGGGTCGAACCGTTGGGCGTGCCGCGCTGGCGCATCCTGCTGCCGATGGCGGGCGCGGGCCTTGGCATCGCTCTGCTCGCGATCGCGACCGCGCGGCAGCCCCTGCTGAGCGCCGGCTTCCTTGCCGCGACCGCGGGCATCTTCGCTCTGCTCGGCGGAGTGGGCTGGCTGGTCCGTCGCGGCGCGCGGGCGCTGCCCCGCCCGCGCCGCCCGCTGCTGCGGCTCGCCATCGCCAACCTCCACCGCCCGGCGGCGCAGACCGACCGGCTAATCGTCGCGCTCGGACTGGGCCTCACCCTGTTCGTGATGCTGGCGGTGCTGCAGACCAATCTCACCAACCAGATCGAGAAGACCGTTCCCGCCATCGCCCCCAATTTCTTCGCGCTCGACGTGCCGACCGAGGATATCGAACGCTTCCGCTCGACCATTCTGGCCCAAGCGCCCGAGGCGAAGATTGACAGCGTTCCGTCGCTGCGGGGTTCGGTCGTCGCGGTGCGCGGCGTACGCGTGACCGACATGAAACCCGTGCCCCAGGGCGCCTGGATCCTCAACGGTGATCGCGGGCTGACCTATTCGGCCAAGCTGGCCGAAGGCAATGAGATCATCGCCGGCAAATGGTGGCCGGCCGACTATGCCGGCCCGCCCCTGATCTCGGTCGAGGACCGCGCCGCCACAGCGCTGAACCTGAAGCCCGGCGACATGATGACATTGTCGGTGCTCGGTGTCGAAATGGACGCGACCGTGGCCTCGATCCGACGCGTGAACTGGGAAACGATGGGCTTCAACTTCGGTATCGTCTTCGCGCCCGGCGCGCTCGAAGCGGCACCCCACAGCTATATGGCGACCATATCGCTGCCGGATGCGCGCGAGACCGCAGTCAATCGCGCGGTCATCGCCGGCTTCCCGTCGGTCTCGCTGATCCGGGTGAAGGATGTCGTCGGCCAGGTCTCGACCATCTTCGGCCAGCTTGCGACCGCGATCCGCGCCGCGGCATCGGTGGCGCTGGCGGCTGGGGTCGCGGTGCTGATCGGCGCGGTCGCCGCCTCGCGTCCTGCCAGGCTCTACGATGCGGTTCTCCTAAAGCTCCTCGGCGCGAGCCGTCGCCAGATCCTGACCGCTCAGGCAATCGAATATCTGCTGCTGGCCACCATCATCGCCGTCGTGGCACTGGCCGCCGGCGCCGCCGGAGGGTGGTATGTGGTCACGCAGATCTTCGAGCTGCACTGGGCCCCTGACTGGGGCATCGTCTTCCTGACGCTGGGCCTTGGCGCGCTGGGGACACTGGGGATTGGGTTGGTGGGCTCGCTGCCGGTGCTCGCTGCCCGCCCAGCGGCGGCGCTACGGTCCTTGTAGCAGTCGCTACGTTATTCGCGGCCGAAGCTTTTCCGTGCTTCGGCGAGCGCTTCGGGGGTGTCGATGTCGATCAACACGCCCGGATCGTTACAAGGGAACGACGATGCCGGATGGCGCGCCAGCAGGTCGCGCCCGCCACGATCTCCGGTCAGCGATGCCAGCGCAGGGAAATGGTTGCGGCCCCACAGGACAGGGTTGCCCGGCCTGCCCTCAAAGGCCGGCCGTACGATCGCCTCGGGTGACGCAGCACCCACCAGCGCCTTCAAGGTCGCGGTCGCGACGAAGGGCATGTCGGCGAGACAGATGATCGCCGCCGTCCAGTCGGCCGGCACCGCGCGCATCGCCGCTGCGAGAGAATGGCCCATGCCCAGCGCATGATCGGCGACCGCCACGACCCGCCCGCGTCCTTCGAGCAACGCGGCGATCGGCCCGCCGGGCATCGTCGCCACGATCGGCCCATCCAGACCGGCGGCGAGAATCGCGTCGAAGGCGTGAAGGATGAGCGGCCGGCCATCGAGATCGGCCATCAGCTTGTCGGCACCCATCCGCCGGCCACTGCCCGCCGCCAGCAGGACGGCGCCGACGGTCATGCGCGCCGCAACGCCGCCGTTGCGCCCGCCAGGATAGACAGAGCGATTTCGGCAGGCGTGGCGGCCGCGATCGCCACCCCGGCGGGTCCATCGATCCGGTCCAGAGCCTCCTGCGAGAAGCCCGCTTCGGTCAGTCGCTCGATCCGCTTGGCATGCGTCCGTCGCGAACCGAGTGCCGCGATGTAGAAGGCGTCGCTGCCGAGCGCCGCGACCAGCGCGGGATCGTCGATCTTCGGATCGTGGCTGAGCGTCACGACGGCGGTGCCGCTATCGGGGCGCCAATCGGCCATCGCCTCGTCGGGCCAGCGCGAGTCGACCTCGATATCGCTGAACCGGCTGGCGGCGGCGAACCCGTCGCGCGGATCGACGATGTGCACCCGGTAACCGAGCTGACGCGCAAGCGGCACGAGATGCTGGCTGACATGGACCGCGCCGACGATCATCATCCGCAGCGGCGGGGGATAGAGATTGACGAAACGTCCCTCCCTCTCGGCCATATCGTTCGGCACCTGGGATGCAACGCCCGTCGCGAGGTCGCTGTCGACCGCGATGGCGCGGCCCTGTCGTCGTTCGGCGATGACCTTCTCGAGCAGGCCGATCGGAAAATGGCCGTCATCGATGGTCTGGATCAATATCGCGATGCTGCCGCCACAGGCCAGGCCGAAGCTCCAGGCATTCTCGTCCTGCACGCCGTAATCGCGCCGATCGAAGCCGCCGCCGGCGCGCAGCAGCGCCTGGGCCGACACGAGCACGTCGCCCTCGACGCAACCGCCGCTGACCGATCCTTCGAACAGCCCATCGTCGCGGATAACGGCATGTGATCCCCTGCGACGCGGCGCCGACCCCCAGGTCTGTACCACCGTCGCTAGCGCGACGCCGTGCCCCTGCGCAATCCAGCCGCGTGCCTTGCCAAGAAGATCGTCCAGTTCGTCGAGCATCTATTCGTCCAATGATCTGCCTACACCGTCGACACCAACCGCGTTGCCCGCGCCACGTCGATCGGCCCGTCGGCCTCATGATTGGCCATCGCCGTCCCTTTTGGGGCGGTCCGGCAACAAGGATCCATGTCCGGGCTTGCCCGCGCAGACGGCGCACGGCATGGGATGGCCGTCATTCTTCACGGGTGAACCGCCCAGCGCAAGGACCTTTCATGACCGAAGCGACCCTCGACGTCGTCGGAATCGGCAATGCGATCATCGATCTGCTCGCCCATGCCGAAGACGATTTCCTGACCGACCACAAGCTGGCCAAGGGTTCGATGACCCTGATCGACGAAGAGACCGCCGAGCGGCTCTATGCATCGATGGGCTCGACGACCCGCGCCTCGGGCGGTTCGGCCGGCAACACCATCGCCGGGCTCGGTTCACTCGGTGCGGCCTGTGGCTATATCGGCAAGCTGCGCGACGACGAACTCGGCGCGGCCTATCGCCACGATCTGCTCGCCTCGGGCGTCAGCTTCACCACACCGATGGCCAGCGACGGCCCTTCGACCGCGCGTTGCATCATCTTCGTGACCTCGGATGCCGAGCGGACGATGAACACCTATCTGGGTGCCTGCGTGAACCTGACCGTCGACGATATCGACGAGGCGCTCGTCGCTTCGGCGAAGATCACCTATCTCGAAGGCTATCTGTACGACGAGCCTCACGCCAAGGCGGCTTTCCACCGCGCCGCAGACATCGCCCATGCCGCCGACCGCAAGGTCGCGCTGTCGCTGTCTGATCCCTTCTGCGTAGTCCGCCATCGATCGGACTTCCTCGAGCTGATCCGCGACCGCATCGACATCCTGTTCGCCAATGAGTCCGAATTGCTTGCCCTGTTCGAGACCGAGGACCGGGACGCGGCGCTGAAGCAGATCGCCGACATGGTCGACCTCGCTGCGGTGACCCTGGGTGCGGAAGGGTCGGTCGTCGTCCAGGGCACCGAACAGATTCGCAGCCCGGCCGCCAAGGTCGAGCGCGTCGTCGATACCACCGGCGCCGGCGACCTTTATGCGGCAGGCTTCCTCTACGGCCTTACCCATGACCTGCCGATCGCAGAAAGCGCGCGCATCGCCGGTCTTGCGGCGGCCGAGGTGATCTCGCACTTCGGAGCCCGTCCGGAAGTGCCGCTGCACGCATTCGCGGGTCTCGACTGACGAAGGAGGCGTGCCCTACGGCGCGCCTCCCTCACAATCATCGCACAAACAAAAAGGGCGGCCCGAGGGCCGCCCTTTTCTTTGAGCCTCGACGTGCCTGTTAGAAGGCGGCGCCGTAAGCCTCGTTGCCAACGAAACCCATCTTCTCGACCTGGGCCCGCTTGGTGATCGCGAGAACCTCGTCGACCACGACATAGCGTGCCTGGGGATCGGGCTGCAGATGCAGCTCGGGGATCGGATTCATCGTCTGGGTGATATCCAGATACTGACGAAGCTGGACCCTCGAGATCGGCGAACCGTTCCACAGAATCTCGCCCGTCGGCGAAACCACCACCTTGTTCTTCACCGGATCGACGGGCGGGGGATTGGTTGGTCCCTGATCGCTCGGAAGATCGAGCTTAACCGCATGGGTCTGGATCGGAATGGTAATGATGAACATGATCAGAAGCACCAGCATCACGTCGATCAACGGCGTGGTGTTGATGTCCATCATGGGCTCGCCTTCGGTCGTACTTGCGGCCATTGCCATGACTAAAACTCCTCGAAAGCGAAATCAGAGACGCGGGGTCGCGTAACCAGCGGGCGGCTCTGAGATGAAGCCGACGCGAGTGAAGCCTGCGCGCTGCATGGTGAACACCGCACCGCCGATACAGCGATAGGGCGTGTTCACGTCGCCGCGGATGTGAACCTCCGGAAGCTCGAGGCCGGGGGCGCTAGGACCACCCTGACGGTCGATTTCCTTGCGCAGCTTGACCACTGCGCGATCGATCAGTTCCTGCGAGGTAACGCGGGTCTGACCCCAGAAAACCTCACAGCTGCCATCGGAGGCGGCGCGTACGGAAAGCGCAACATTTTCCGGCTTGGTCGTGGTCGGCTCGAACACGACGTTCGGAAGTTTGACCGGCACGGTCTGGATAACGACCGGAACGGTGATGAGGAAGATGATCAGAAGCACCAGCATGACGTCCACGAGCGGCGTCGTGTTGATGTCCGACATCGGGCTGTCGTCTTCGGCGGGGCCGGCACTCATGGCCATCGGCAGAAATCCTATCTACTGGGCGGCGCAACGGATGCCCGGCTCGGGGCCGGATCCTGGCCGTTCTGTTTCTGGCGAACGGGGCGGATGCGCTGCACCCGCCCCAATCCGTCAGCCGCTTACTTCTTGACGACCGGAGCAGGAGCGGCCTTGACCGCAACCGCCGGCTTAACCGCACCGGCCGAAACCATGTAACCGTGCAGATCGGTCGCGAAAGCCGAGATCTGCTCGGCGACGACCTTGTTGCGACGGATCAGCCAATTGTAGCCGAGAACCGCAGGAACGGCCACGGCCAGACCCAGCGCGGTCATGATCAGAGCTTCACCGACCGGGCCGGCGACGGCGTCGATCGAGGCCTGACCGGCAGCGCCGATCTTGATGAGGGCGCGGTAGATACCGATAACGGTACCGAACAGACCGATGAACGGCGAGGTCGAACCGACGGTTGCGAGAACCGCGAGGCCGTTGCCGAGCTTCGAGTTGATCTGCGCCTGGCTGCGAGCGAGCGAGCCGGTCAGCCACTCATGCTGATCGACAGGATCGGTCAGCTTGGTGTGCTGGTCCTGGCCGATGAGGCCATCGTCGACGAGCTGGCGATAAGCCGAGTTCTTCTCGAGCTTGGCCTGACCGTCCTTGAGGCTCGGAGCCGACCAGAATGCGGCGCGAGCGCGCTTGCCCTGGTTCAGGATCTTCTGCTGCTCGAGCAGCTTGGTGAACATGATGTACCAGGAAGCGGCCGACATCACGACGAGGATGATGAACACCGTCCAAGCGATCGTGCCACCCTGCTCAAGGGCGGCCATAAGGCCATAGGGGTTGGAACCTGCGGCTGCGGGACTAGCCATAAACTTCGTGTCCTTCTCTGAATCTATCTAACTTATTCGGTCAAAAAAATGCCGGACCGACTCAGGCGCCAGCCCGGCAAAAGCATCAGTCCTTCGGGATCTGCCAGCGGACGCGGTTGCGATAGGTCGCAGCCATGCCCTGACCATTGCCGTCCAGCTGCGCCTTGAAGCGCGAACGACGGATCAGCATCTGACAGGCCTTCTGATCAAGCGACGGGAAGCCGCTCGAAGATGTGACCCGACAGTCGGTGGCCTTGCCATCAGGGCCAACCGACAGCTCGAAGCCCGTCGTACCCTGGTTTTCGGCGCGAAGGTCAGCCGAAGGATAATCCTCCGGAGTCACCCATTCGCCGGGCGATCCACGAGCTTCCAGCCTGCGAGACACTGCCGGTGGCGGCGGCGCAGGAGGAGCGGTTGGCGTGATAACCGGAGGCGGCGCCACTGGAACCGAAACGATCGGTGGAGCGATCGTCGGCGCAACCCGAACGATAGGCGGCGGCGCCACGACGGGCGGCGGCTCAACCTTCGTCTCCGGCGGCGGAGGCGGTGGCTTGTCCGGGGGCGGAGGAGCATCTTCAGCAACGTCGAACGTCTTAAGATCGCGGGCGACCTTCTTGACGACGTTGTACGCAAGACCGGTGACGAAGGCGTAACCGATGACGGCGTGGAGCGCAATCACCAACGCGATCGACACCACCTTGCGGGTGCTCAGCGTTTGATCACCATAAGCCATTAAGGAACGACACTCCCTCCAATCCAGAAGCCAGCAAAAATGTCCGGCATGCGCCAGAAGGAAGTCCCTCGGCGCCCGGCCCTACCCCGCCAGACATGTTCTAATATTTAGCGGAAGTGTGTCCTTATCGCGACAGTTCGATCGACGCAATAACCGAAACACCAGTTTGAGGCTGGCTTTCCGGCATGACACTGCCCCGGCTTAGGGGTTAAGGACTGGGCAAAAGATGCGTAGCCGAGGAAAACACCCATGCCCGCACAGCCCAGCAAACTGCAGAATATCCATTTTGGCACATTCATTGCTTGCGGTTTAATCGCAGCTGTGGGCTATGCCGGTTCAGCCGGGGCCCAATATGCGCCGGCTCCCACCGCCCAGCCCCCCGAAATCAGGGCCTTTTCCTATTCCGATCTTGCCGACCTGACCCTGACCGCGCAGGTCGTGGCGGGGGTCACCGTCGTCAAGGCGGACAGGTTGAAGGGCGAGCTCGCGCCTAATCTGGCGGCAGGACATGCCCGTTTTCTGATCGAAGCGCAGACCGGAATGTTGCTTCGCGGCGCCGACGGCCTTTCCGGTGTGGTGACCTATATCGCCGACGTTGCGCTGGACGCAAAAAACAAGCCGCCCAAACTGAAGAAAGCGCGTTTCATTTTGCTCGCGAACCGCGTCCCGGGACGCCCGCAGGAGCTGCGCCTCACTTCACCTTATTCTCAACTCGACTGGACGCAAACGACCGAATCGACGCTCCGATCGATTCTCACCGAAGCGACGGCCGCCACCACTCCGCCGCTCGTGACGGGAATCGGCAACGCCTTTCATGTCCCCGGCGCCATCCCAGGCGAGAGCGAATCCCAGATCTTCCTGACGACTGCGGACAATCGCCCAATCTCACTGTCGATTCTCCGCCGTCCAGGCGAGCAGCCGCAATGGGCCGTGGCCCTCGGCGAGATGGTCGACGACAGCGCGCGGGCGCCGGCCAGGGATACAATGCTCTGGTATCGACTCGCCTGCTTCTTGCCACAGCGCTTGCCCGGCAAGTCCGTCGCCGCGCTGTCGGCGACCAATGCCGAGGCGGTTCGCGTCGATTATCGCTATGTGCTGGAACAGCTCGGCCCCTGCGGCCGTACAATTCAGCGTTGAATGGGCCTGCGCTGAAAAGACAGGGTCAGAAAGAGCTGAGCTCGACCCCGACCGCCGCGCAGTCCGGATAGACGTCAGGCTTGCTCGTGGCGACACGCAAGCCCTTCACCCCTGCCCGGGCCGCAACAAGCGTATAAATCTCGCGCGCCAGGATTTCCTGGAGATTGTAGCGGCGCCCGCTGGCCAGGGCGAGAATCTCGGTGCGAAGGAAATCATAGTCCCACGCGGCCGCGACCTCGTCGACTGAGGCGAAGCTGGCTTCGTCGAGCCAAACCTCGACCGTCACGAAAACGCGCTGGGGATTTCCCACCTCGAACTCGTGAAAGCCGATATCGACCGGCACCGCCAGATCGCGCAGGACGATCCGCCGCGTTCGAGGAAGGAGCGTGTCCGGCACCAGGCCGGCGAGGTGAACGGGGTCCATCAAAGCTCCATGAACTGAACGTCGCGGGGCAGGCCCATGAAACGCTGGCCGCCGTCTAGTGTGATCGTCTGGCCGGTAATGGTCGGCACCGCGATCAGGAATCGCAGCGCGGCGACGATCTCGCCGACTTCGACACCGCGCTCGAGCGGATTGAGGCCATGAACCTTCTCGAAATTCTCGCGACTCTGGGGCCCCGATACCATCGTCACCGACGGCGCGATCGCGTTTACGCGAATGCCCCGCCCCGCAAGGCAGCGCGCCAGCAGCTCATTGACCCCCGCAAACGCCATTTTCGAGATCGTATAGGTGAAGAAGTCGGGATTGGGCTGCGACAGCTTGGCGTCGAGCATGTTGACGATCAACGCCCCTGCCCCTGCCGAAACGGCCGCTGCAAAGGCACGGGCCAGCAGCGCCGGGCCGCGGGCATTGGCCGCCATGTGCATGTCCCAGGCCTCGATCGAGAAATCGTCGAACGAATCATAGACGAAGGACGAGGCGCTGTTCACCAGCAGCGCCGCCGGCGCCATGCCGTCGAGCGCGGCGATCACACGATCGCACCCGCCGGGTTCGGCCAGATCGGCCTGCACCGTCCGTGCACGGGGCAGCCGATCCGCCAGCGTCTGCGCCTCCTGTGCCGAATGGCGATAGTGGATCAGCACATCCCAGCCATCTGCAGCCAGCGCCGTGGCGATCTCAGCGCCGATACGCCTGGCTCCGCCGGTCACGATCGCGGTTCTCGGGGTTCCGAATTCTGGTGTCATCATCGTCAGCGATAGGGAATGCCCGAAAATGAGGCAAGCCGGGCGATGACCCGACGGCATTAGGCGGCGAAGGACCTTATCCCCAACTTATCCACAGTCTGTCCCCAGCTACTGGGGAAATCTTCGGCCGCCCCGATCGGCGACGCGCTCAGGCAATGCCGTTGCCCGTCGATGTCGAAGGTCACATGCCCCGTCCCGGAGGTCGACGAGGCGGAGGCCGGGTGGGTGATTCCGCTTTCCGAAGCTTCATCAAATCGCAATTCGAATTTGCTTCACATTCATCTTCAAGCGGCTAAAGGCGCCGCTCCGTTCGGGAATTCGCGCCCGACACCGACAGGACATGCCACCGACTTGATCACGTTCGCCCCAATTGCCGCCGTCGATGCCTCGGACGTGGAGCGTCTGCTCGACCTTGCCTTCGGGAAAGACCGACATCGGCGAACCGCTTATCGGCTGCGCGAGGGGGTTGAAGCGTTGCCGGGGCTGAGCTTCGCGGCGCTCGAAGATGGAGCTCTGGTCGGATCCATCCAGTGCTGGCCGATTCAGCTGACCGAAAACGATGGTCGCGCGACGCCGCTGATTCTCGTCGGTCCCGTTGCCGTGCAGCCGGACCATCAGCGCGCCGGCGTCGGCCGCAGCCTGATGGAGCTTGCGCTGGCCGAGGCCGACGCGACGGCCAGCGAGCCGATGATGTTGATCGGCGACGCCGCTTATTATGAGCGCTTTTTCGATTTTTCGTCACGACATACGAGCGGCTGGACAGTACCCGGCCCGGTGGACCGCGACCGGCTGCTGGCGCGGCTGCGGCCCGGGCAGGTCGTGTCCGCGCAGGGGACCCTCGGCCCGCGCGTCGCCGCCCTTGTCCCCGGGGCAGATTGACGCCACATCACCGTCATGCCTGAAACGACGCCACCACCGGATTTCGCCGGACTGACGCTGAACGACATCGCGGCCCTTGCCGCGGACAATCGTCCGCCGCCGGTCGACACGTGGCATCCGGACCATTGCGGCGACAGCTTCATGAGGATCGCCAGCGACGGCACCTGGTTTCATGAGGGCTCGCCGATCGGACGTGCCGCGATGGTGCGGCTCTTCTCGACGATTCTCCGGCGCGAATCCGATGGCAGCTATGTGCTGGTCACGCCGGTCGAAAAACTGTCGATCCTGGTCGACGACGCCCCCTTCGTCGCGGTCGAGATGAAGGTCGAGGGCAAAGGCCGCGACCGGCGTCTGGCCTTTCGGCTCAACACCGGCGACCTGGTCGTCGCGGATGCCGATCATCCGCTGCGGATCGTCGAACGCGCAGACGGTCCACATCCCTACGTCACCGTGCGCGGCGGCCTCGTGGCGCTGATCGCGCGCCCGGTCTATTACGAGATGGTCAACCTCGCGTTGGACGAAGGCGCCGATCCGCCCGGGCTGTGGAGCGAAGGCCACTTCTTCGCGCTCGACGCCCAATGAGTTCGCTGGCCGATCGGTTGCGGCGGAATTTTGCCGCAACCGTGGGCGACGACGCCCCCTTCCTTCGCGATGCCGGGACGATGGACGACATCTCCCGCCTCGCGCCCGCGGCGGTGCTGGTTCCGATCATCGAGGCGTCGCGCCCCCGCGTACTGCTGACCGTCCGCCACGAAGCGTTACGGGCGCATGCCGGCCAGGTCGCTTTTCCGGGTGGCCGAGTCGATCCGGAAGACGATGGCCCCGTCGGCGCAGCGCTGCGCGAGGCGTGGGAGGAGGTCCGGCTGCCGAGCGAGCGGGTCGAGGTGATCGGTCCGGCGCGTCCCTATGCGACCCGGTCGGGCTATCTGATCACCCCGGTCGTCGGCGTTATTCCCGAGGGAATCGAGTTCTTTCCGCAGCAATCGGAAGTTTCCGGGGTGTTCGAAGTGCCGCTCGACCATCTCCTGGAGGAGGCCAACCATCTCCAGCGGTCGGTGACGTTCGAGGGCCTCCCAAGGCAATATTATGAGATCGACTGGCCCGATCAGCGCATCTGGGGCGTAACCGCCGGACTGATCGTGGATCTCGCGCCGCGGCTGCGCGCCGCGCTTGGAACCCTCGCATGACGATCCTTCCCGATGCGGTTTGGCGGCACAATCCCGGGCTCGACCGTCTGCTCGATGCGCTCGGCGCAGATCGGGGCGACATTCGCTATGTAGGCGGTGCCGTCCGCGACACGCTGCTCGGCCTGCCGGTCAAGGACGTCGACTGCGCCACCCGTTTGCTGCCCGACGATAGCAGCCGACGGATCACCGCCACCGGCTTCAAGGCGATCCCGACCGGCATCGCCCACGGCACGGTCACCGCGCTGCTGCCGTCGGGACCGATCGAGGTGACCACCCTGCGCCGCGACGTTGCGACCGACGGGCGCCATGCCGTCGTCGCCTTCACCGACGAGTGGCGCGAAGATGCCGCCCGCCGGGACTTCACAATCAACGCGCTATCGGCCGACCCTCTGACCGGCCAGGTCCACGATTATTTCGACGGCATCGCAGATCTCGAGGCGCGGCTGGTCCGGTTCATCGGCGACCCGCTGCAGAGAATCGCCGAGGATCATCTGCGTATCCTGCGGTTGTTCCGCTTCCATGCTCGCTTCGGACAGGGCGCGCCCGATGCCGCCGCACTCGAGGCTTGCATCGCTCGCGCCAACGACCTGATGGCCCTGTCGCGCGAACGCATCGCCGATGAACTTCTCAAGCTGCTTGGCGGCGTCGCACCAGCTGCAACCGTAGCATTGATGTTCGAGAGCGGCATCTTCCGCCCGATCATCCCCGAGATTGACGGCGACGGCGTCGCCCGGCTCGCTCGGCTGATCGCGCGCGAAAGTGTGGCGCAGGTCGGCCCCGACCCATTGCGGCGCTTGGGCGCTCTGCTCCCTCCCGATAGTGTAACGTCGATCGCCCAGCGCCTTAAGCTGTCGCGCGCTGCGGCACGTCGCCTCGAACAGGCCGCATCCGGTATCGACGAGTCACCACGCGCCCTCGCCTATCGCTTCGGACCGGACGTCGCGACCGACCTGGCTCTGCGCGGCGACCGCCCGATCGAGGCGCTAGGCCTCGACCAGCTCGAAGGCTGGGAAAGGCCGCGCCTGCCGATCGGCGGCGGCGATCTTATCGCGATGGGATTGCGGGCCGGTCCGGTGGTGGCGGCGACGCTGCAGGCAATCGAGCGGCGTTGGATCGCGGAGGATTTTCCGGGCGATGCGCGGGTTGCGCAACTCGCTGCCGAAGAAATGGCTCAGACCGACCGCGTCCGCAGATAGTCGAAGGCGTCCTGCGACGGCAACGGCCGGGCGAAGTAATAGCCCTGCGCGACATCGCAACCGAGGCCGATCAATGTTTCGACCAGTGCTTCCGATTCGACGCCTTCGGCGGTGGTCGCCATCCCGAGCGCCGAGGCGAGGCCGAGAATGGCGCGGACGATCGCGACCGAGTCGCGGTCGTGAAGCATCGGCGCGATGAAGCTTCGATCGATCTTCAGGACGTTGATCGGCAGGCGCTGCAGATAAGCGAGGCTCGAATAGCCCGTGCCGAAATCGTCCATGGCGATGGTCACGTCGAGGTCATGGATCGCGCGCAACACCTTGGCGATACCATCGGGATCACTGACGATGCAGCTTTCGGTGAGTTCGATCTTGAGCCGGCTGCCGGCGATCCCGCTTTCGATCAGAGCGGCGCTGACCGCGGACACGACATCATCACGCTGGAACTGCACCGCCGAGACATTGACCGCCATATGGATCGGCAATGGAGCGCCCGCCTTGCGGTCCCATTCGGCAAGGGTGCGGGTTGCCGCGCGCAAGGCCCAGCGGCCGAGCGGAACGATAAGCCCCGATTCCTCGGCGACCGGAATGAACTCGACCGGGGAGATCGCGCCCCTTTCGGGATGATCCCAACGGGCCAGCGCCTCGAAGCCGATCACGCGGCCGCTCGACAGTTCGATCAGCGGCTGGAAGGCGAGGTGAAGCTGGTCGCGCTCGATCGCTCGGCGCAGCTCGGTTTCCAGGCTGAAGCGATGGCGCGCAGTGGCGCTGTCGCCGGCCTGGTAAAGTTCGGCATGGCCCGACTGCTTGGCGCGCTTCATGGCGAACTGGGCGTTGCGGATCAGGTCTTCGGCAGCGTCGATGCTCGATGTCATCATCGCGGCGCCGACTGCGCAGTCGATCTTGATCTCGAGGTCGCCCAGCCGGATTGGAGTTGCGAGACAGGCCTGCATGCGGCGCGCGGCGCGCATCGCTTCGGATGGATCGTCGGCGACGCTCAGCAACACGGCGAATTCGTCGCCTACGAGGCGGGCCAAGACATCACCGGCGCGCAGCGCCGAGATCAGGCGGCGGGCGACCGTGATGATCAGTTCGTCGCCGGCGAGCGATCCGACGCCTTCGTTCACTCGGCTGAACCGGGTGAGGTCGATCAACAGCACCGCGAACTGGCGCTCCTCGGTTTCGTAGTTGAGCATCGCCTGCTCGATCTGTTCGGCAAAGCTGGCGCGATTGGGCAGGCCGGTCAGGCTGTCGCGCAGCATCTGCGTGCGCAGCGACTTCTCGCCGTCGACCTGCTGGGTGCGATCGATCAGCGATAGAATGCAGCGTGAAACGGGTGATTCGCGGCTCGACAGACGCGACATGCGGACGGCGAAATGGCGGCCGCTGATGCCATCGCCTTCCTGCATGTCGAACGAGCGTTCGCTCTCGTCCGAGTTCAGAAAATCTTCCAGCTCGGGAAGCAGCGGCAGACCGATGCCGACGCACAGATCGCGGACCGGGTCGATCTCACGGCGGCTGCTGTGTCGATTGGTCAGGCCCAGAAAAGCGCTGTTCCTGGCAAGGATTGCAGGCTTCCGATCGACCATGCAAATCAGCGCGATCGCGATCGGCAGCGTGTCGATGAACTCCTGCTGGGCGGCGGAGCGCGGCGTATCGAGTAGTTCCTGCAACGCGATCGGAAGCTTGTGCGCAGGCAATGCGGGATCGCTACCGATCCGCTCGGATGTTGAGACAAGATGGGATTTTGCCGCCCGCATGGTCCAACGGCATTAACAGTGGAGAGTTAATGCTCTGTTTCTAAGGCACTAAGCCTTTCGCTACCCCCGGAAGCGGTTGTCGCGCGGGAAACCGACCGGCGGCATCCGCCCTGCGGCGCCGCGCGCCGCGCGCCACGGCGTCAGATCGGCTTCGGTGCGCGTTCGGCCGGTATCGCCTCCCATTGCCCAGCTCAGACCATCGTCGAGCCTGAAACTGATGGCGTCCGAAAGGCCACCGTCCTTGTAGCGCTGTATCGTGACGCCCTGTCCGCGCGCCATGCGCGGCAATTCGCTGAGCGGGAAGATCACCATCTTCCGGTTATCGCCGATAGCCGCGACATAATCGTCGGTGGCCGCGACCGGGTGGATGATCTTGAGCCGGCCGCCTTCGCGCAGGTTGACGACCTGCTTGCCCTTGCGGGTTTCGGCGGTGACCTCGCCCATGTCGACGATGAAGCCCTTGCCCTCGCCCGAGGCGAGCAGCAGCTCGGCCCCTGCCCGCGCGACCATCAGCGCGGCGACCCGCGCATCCGAGTCGATGTCGGCGAACAGGCGCACAGGCTCGCCAAAACCGCGCCCGCCCGGCAGCTTGTCGGCCGGCAAGGTGTAGAAGCGCCCCTGATCGGTCGCGAGCAGAATACGGTCGGTGGTCTGCGCACGGATCGCATAGGACGGGCCGTCGCCCTCCTTGAACTTCACCGCAGCCTGCGCCGCCTCGTCGAGATGCCCTTTCATCGCGCGTATCCAGCCGCGCTGCGACAGGATGACGGTGACAGGCTCGCGCTCGATCATCGCCTCGAGCGGAATTTCGCGCGCAGGGCCGGCCTCGGACAGCGTCGTACGCCGCGCGCCCAGCTTGGTCTCGGGACCGTAGCGATCGCGCAAGGTGGTCAGGTCGCGCTTCATCCGGGTGCGCTGCCGCGCGGGGCTCTCGATCAGCGCCTCCAGCCCCTTGCCCTCGCTGTCGAGCGTATCGCGCTCTTTCTTGATCTCATATTCCTCGAGCTTGCGCAGGCTGCGCAGGCGCATGTTCAGGATCGCTTCGGCCTGGCGGTCGGTCAGCCCGAATTCGGCGATCATCACCGGCTTGGGCTCGTCCTCTTCACGAATGATCTGGATCACCCGGTCGAGGTTGAGATAAGTGATCAGATAGCCGTCGAGCAGTTCGATCCGGTCGGCAATCTTGGCCAGCCGAAACTGCGACCGGCGGATCAGCACCTCGAACTGATGCTTGAGCCAGGCGGCCAGCACGTCCTTCAGGCTCATCACCCCCGGCGTGCGGTTGTCGTCCAGCACGTTCATGTTGAGCGAGATGCGCACTTCGAGCTCGGTCAGGCGGTACAGGCTGTCCATCAGCATGTCGGCATCGACGGTGCGGCTGCGCGGCTCGAGGATGATGCGGATATCCTCGTCGCTCTCGTCGCGGACATCGGCGAGGATCGGCAGCTTCTTGTCGTTGATCAGATCGGCGATCTGCTCGATCAGCTTCGACTTCTGAACCTGATAGGGGATTTCGCTGACCACGAGGTGCCAGCCGCCGCCCTTTTCGTCGACCTTGGCGATTCTCGCCCGGACCCGGAAGGCGCCGCGGCCGGTGGCATAGGCCTCGTGGATCACCGCAGGGCCATCGACCAGGATACCGCCGGTCGGCAGATCCGGACCCTGCACGAACTGCAGCAGTTCGGATATCTCGGCCTCGGGCTTGTCGATCAGCAGGATCGAAGCGTCGATCAGCTCGGCGACATTGTGGGGCGGTATCGATGTGGCCATCCCGACGGCGATGCCGCTGGCGCCGTTGGCGAGCAGGTTCGGGAACAGGCCGGGGAATATCTCGGGCTCCTCCTCCTCACCATTATAGGTCGGACGGAAGTCCACCGTGCCTTCGTCGAGGCCGGTCATCAGATCGCCGGCAGCGGTCGTCAGCCGCGCTTCGGTGTACCGCATCGCTGCGGCATTATCGCCGTCGATGTTGCCGAAATTGCCCTGCCCGTCGACCAGCGGGTACCGCAGCGAGAAGGTCTGCGCGAGGCGGACCATTGCGTCATAGACCGACTGATCGCCATGCGGATGGTATTTGCCGATGACATCGCCGACGACGCGGGCGCATTTCTTGTAGCCCGACGCCGGATCCAGCTTGAGCAGCCGCATCGCCCACAGCAGGCGGCGGTGCACCGGCTTCAATCCGTCGCGCACGTCGGGCAGCGATCGGGCGGTAATCGTCGAAAGGGCGTAGACCAGATAGCGGTCGGACAGCGCGCTGTCGAAAGAGGTGTTACGAATGCTGTCTTCGGGCAACTCGGCAATATCGGTCATGATCGGGTTCTAGCGAGAAAAAGCCTCGGCGGGAAAGCCTCTTCGCACGTCATTCCCGGTATCCCCACCGTCATCCCGCCCGCACTTCCGCCATCAGCCATTCTCGGAAGGCTTTCACCTTCGCCGATCCATGTTTGTGTTCGGGATAGACCAGCCAGAAACTGCTCCCGCCGCCAACATGCGGGAAGATCTGGACGAGGCGTCCCGTTTCGATCTCGAAGGGCCAGAAGCGCGGGGTGAGCATCGCCACCCCCTGCCCCGCGATGGCCGCCATCCCCTCGATCACCTGCGAGTCGACATGAAACATGTTGCGCCCTAAATCCTCGGGAACTGTAACGCCCGACTGGGCAAACCATACCCGCCACCACACATCGTCCGAGTTCATGCGCAGCGTGCCGAGCAATTGCGCCGGATCGGTAAACGGCCCCATCCGTTCCAGATAAGATGGGCTGCACATCGGCGTATATTCTGCCGGAAATAGTTCGATCGCGCGCAGACCAGGCCAATCGCCGGGCCCGGTCCGGATTCCGACATCGACGTCGTCGCGGGTGAAGTCGGCCAGGTCGTTGGTGGCCAGAAGCCGCACAGCGATATCGGGCTTGGTCAGATGGAAGCGGGTCAGGCGCGGGCCTAGCCAGCTGGCGGCGATGCCGGGCGCAGCACTTATCGTCAGCACCCCGCTTTCGTCCTGCCGCACCTTGGCGAAGGCTTCGTCTAGCTGGTCGAAGGCCGCTGAGACAAACGGCGCCAGCCGCTGCCCGGCCGGGCTCAGCGAAACCCTGCGACCCGAGCGGATGAACAGCGGCGTACCCAGACGGTCCTCGATCACTTTGATCTGATAGCTGACCGCAGCCTGCGTCATTGCCAGCTCTTCGGCCGCGCGGGTGAAATTGAGGTGCCGCGCCGCCGCCTCGAACACGCGCACCGCACCGAGCGGCGGAATCTGTCGGGCCATAATGATAAACTCACCTTATCTGAAACGATCGATAACCGATTGGCGCGAGATACGGAACGGTCATATTCAGCAGGCCGTACCCGAGGAGGTGACGGTTATGACCGAGATAAAGAAATGGCATGAAAGTGATCGCTCAATTCGACTGAAAGCCCGCATCTTCGCTGCGATCAAGTGGTGGGGAGAGCATCAGGCCTGGCCGGCGACGGACGAGATCCGCGTCGATTGGCGGAGCCGGAATTGCTGGTGACCACGAAGCGTTCGGACCGTCGCCGGTTGCTGCTGGCGGTCGCCGCCGGACTGCTGTTCAGCGCCGCCTGCCTGACAGCCGCGCTGAACCCGGCGAACCAGAGCGAGTGCCTCGCGACAGCGTCCGAGCTTCGGCCAGCAATGCTTTGATGAACAGGAAGGGGTGACGAACGCTCGGGAAGGCGGCATGATCGACCGATAATCATAACGGACACCGCCCATCCGATGCGTCGTACTCCGCTGCTTTCCCTTTCCGCTTTGGCTCTGATCCTGGCCGCTCCCGCTGCCGCCATCGAACTCAGCCTCCCCCAGCCGCTGCCGATCGAACGACAGGTTCCCGCGGCCCGCGACATTCCCTATCCCGGCACGATCGAATTGACCGTCGACGCGACCGACGTCGCGCGCGGCGTGTTTCGCGTCCGGGAGACGATCCCCGTGGCGACCGCCGGCCGGCTGTTCCTGCTCTATCCGCAATGGCTGCCCGGCAATCATGCCCCGCGCGGCCCGATCGATGACATCGCCGCCATAGAAATCAGTGCGAACGGTCAGCCGCTGCGCTGGAAGCGCGATCCGGTCGATGTCTTCGCCATCCAGATCGACGTGCCCGAGGGGGTCAGATCGATCGACCTGTCCTTCGACTATGTCTCGCCGACCAGCAGTTCGCAGGGTCGTGTGGTGATGACGAGCGAGTTGCTGAGCCTGCAATGGAACCTCGCTGCTTTCTATCCGGCCGGCTATTTCACCCGGCGGATCATGGTGTCATCGACCGCGATCCTGCCCGCTGGCTGGGGCTATGGCACGGCACTGGAACCGATCGGCACGACGGCGCCCGGGACGGTCCGCTTCCGCCCGGTCAGCTTCGAGACGCTGGTGGACAGCCCGATGCTGGCTGGGCGCCATTTCCGGCAAGTTCAGCTCAGCCCCAAGGTCAGGCTCACTATCGCTGCCGACGATGCCGGCGAACTCCAGGCGAGCGACGTCCAGATCCAGGCGCATCGCAAGCTGGTCGAGCAGGCGACCGCGCTGTTCGGGTCCGAGCATTACGATCATTATGACTTTCTGCTGTCGATCAGCGACCGGCTCGGCGGCATTGGTCTGGAGCATCAGCGATCGAGCGAGAATGGCGTCGCCACCGGCTATTTCACCCGGTGGGAAGAACAGACAGCACGCCACAATTTGCTGCCGCACGAGTATGTCCACAGCTGGAACGGGAAATACCGGCGCGGCGCCGATCTCTACACCCCGGATTACAGCGTCCCGATGCGCAATTCATTGCTGTGGGTCTATGAGGGGCAGACCCAATATTGGGGCTATGTCCTGCAGGCGCGATCGGGCCTCGTTTCGGCGGAGGATACGCTCGCCTATCTGGCCATGGCGGCCGCGCAGCTCGACAGCCGCCCGGGTCGCCAGTGGCGCCCGCTGATCGATACGACCAACGACCCCATCATCGCCGCTCGCCGCCCTCAACCCTGGGCAAGCCTGCAGCGATCGGAAGATTATTACAACGAAGGCATGCTCGTCTGGCTCGACGTCGACATGCAGTTGCGCGAACTGACCGGGGGTCGCCGCTCGCTCGACGATTTCGCCCGCGCCTTTTTCGGCATGCGCGACGGCGACTGGGGCACCCTGACCTACACGATCGACGATGTCGTCGCGACGCTCGACGGGGTCGCGTCCTACGACTGGGCGACCTTTCTGCGCGACCGGGTCGACCAGGCCCGCCCCCGTGCACCGCTCGGTTGGATCGCCCGGGGCGGATACCGACTGGCCTATGCCAGCAAACCGACCGGCTTCTGGCGGCTTGAAGAACGGCGTCGCAAGGTGACCGACCTCAGCTACTCGTTGGGCATTGTCATCGACAGCGGAGACCGGAAGATCGAACAGGTCATCTGGGACAGCCCGGCGTTCGCCGCGGGCCTGACCAACAACGACATCATCGTGGCGCTCGACGGCGAAACCTTCGACGGCGCCAAGCTGGTCGAGCGGATCGACAATGCCGCCAATAGCCGTAGGCCGATCGAACTGCTGGTGCGGCGCGGCGATCAGTATCGCACGGTCGCCATCCCCTATTATAGCGGGAATCGCTATCCCCGCCTCGAACGGGTGGGGAGCAGCGCTGGCTGGCTGGATGCGTTGCTGAAGCCGAAGAACTGATCCGGCGCGTCGTTCCGGCGGAGGCCGGCGCGCCAGAAAGACTTGCCGCCATCCCGGTTATTGCCGGGATGGCGCAATATCCGATCAGCCCACGAAAGCCTTTTCGATGACGAAATCGGCCGGCTTGGCGTTCGAGCCTTCCTCGAAGCCGAGGCGCTCGAGGATCGCCGAACAGTCGCGGATCATGTCCATGCTGCCGCACATCATGATGCGGTCATGCGCGGGATCGAGCTTCGGTTCGCCGTCGACGCCGTCGAACAGACCACCATCTTCGAGCATCGTCGTGATGCGAGCCTGACGCGGGAAAGGCTCGCGGGTCACGGTGGGGATGTAGCGGAACTTGGCCGCGGCCTCTTCCTCAACCAGCGGATCGCCGGCGAGGCGGCTTTCGAGCACGTCGCGAAAAGCGAGATCGCTGACACGGCGAACGCTGTGGACGATGATCACCTGATCATAGCGCTCATAGATGTCGGGATCGCGCATTACCGACAGAAACGGCGCGAGGCCGGTGCCGGTAGCCAACAGGAAAAGGCGCCTGCCGGGGGTCAGCGCGTCGGCAACGAGCGTGCCGGTGGTCTTGCGAGCGAGATAGATTTCGTCGCCAGGAATGATGTGGCGGAGACGCGAGGTCAGCGGGCCATCCTCGACCGCGATCGACAGGAATTCGATCTCATCGGAATAAGACGGGCTGGCGATCGAATAGGCGCGCAGCAGCGGTCGCGCGTCCGTCGGCAGGCCGATCATCACGAACTCGCCCGAGCGGAAACGCATCGTCGCCGGGCGATCGACTGCGAAACTGAAGAGATGGTCGTTCCAATGCTTCACCCAGAGCACCGTCTGGGTGTTGAAGGCGTCGTTCGGGGCGATCTTCACCGCTTCCGTACGGCTGCTCATGAAATACTTCCTTTCAAAACCGTCTGACCGGCCACGTCGGGGCTCCATAGAGCGGAGGCCGTCCCTGCGCCACATCGGAATATTTTGCTGGTGCGACAGTTCAGCTTCATGCTCGTCGGTGGGCGGGCGGCATGGCGGCACCACATAGAAGCAACCCCGCCCACCCCCCGGAGATGGGGTGGACGGGGCGCTCGTGCCGCCCGGTGGGCGGAACTGGCGACCGCCTCAGGCGAACAGCAGAGAGGGCGGCCGGCGGCCGCTCGGCGGCAACCCGTGAACGAGTTGGTCGAGCCCGCGCATCGCCTGCGCATGGCCCGGCTCGACGAGCTCGATGAAGCGATCGAGCAGATCTTCGCCGTCCGTCCACCGACCGAGACCGTCGGCGGGTGAAAAATGGCCGCACGCGCTGAAGCGGGCAAAGCCGGCGCCCCACTGACGGGCGAGGCTGAAAGCGCGATCGGCGGATATCGTGGGATCGTCGTCACTGGCGACGAGCAGCGCCGGAAAGGAGAAGACGCTCGACGGTAGAGGAGAAAAATCGGCTAGGCGGGGATCGGCGTCGTCCACGCCTGGATCCCCGGGGGCTATCAGCAAAGCGCCGGCGACCGTCGCTTCGCTCTCACAGCTAATCAGCCCGGCCCAGGCGGCGATGGTCAGCGCCCCCAGTCCGTGGCCCACCAGGATGATGGGCGCATCGACGCCGCGCAGCGCGTGGTCGAGACGAGAGACGAGATCGTTGCGCTCAGGACGCTGCGCATGACCCAGATCGACCATGCGGCAGTCTATTCGGCTGTTCATCCAATGACGAAGCCAATAGCCGGGTTCGTCGCTTTCCAGATCGGGCAGCAACAGCGTCACCGGCGCCGTTGAAGGATGTTCGAAACGGTGTGCCGACATGGTCAGACGCTCCTCGACTCGGCGGTATAAGACCGCGAGATCGTAGCGTCACATTATGTCTATCCCATTAGTTGTAAATAGCGCCTGCGACCAAATGCGGCAGGAATGCGGCAGGCCGGGGCGCCTTCAGAATACCTCTGAAACGCCCCGGCCTAAACCGTTGGAATCACTTGTTCCGGTTCTTCCGGTGACTTTCGAGATCGAGGATCATGTTCTCGCCTTCCGGCATCAGGCCGAGGCGGCGCGCGATTTCCTGATAGGCCTCGACTTCACCGCCGAGATCCTGGCGGAAGCGATCCTTGTCAAGCTTCTCGCCGGTGGTCATGTCCCACAGGCGGCAACCATCCGGGCTGATCTCGTCGGCAAGAATGACGCGGGCGAACTCATTGTCCCAGAAGCGGCCGAATTCGAGCTTGAAGTCGACCAGACGGATGCCGATCGCAGCAAAGAGGCCGCACATGAAATCGTTCACGCGAATCGCCATGTCGGAGATGTCGTGCATCTCCTCCTGGCTGGCCCAGCCGAAACACGCGATGTGCTCGTCGGCAACCATCGGATCGCCCAGGGCGTCGTCCTTGTAATAATATTCGATGATCGTGCGCGGAAGCTGCGTCCCTTCCTCGATCCCGAGCCGCTTGACGATCGAACCCGCGGCGACGTTCCGCACCACGACCTCGATCGGAATGATCTCGACCTGGCGGATCAGCTGCTCGCGCATGTTGAGCCGGCGAATGAAGTGCGTTGGAATGCCGATCGTGCCGAGCATCGTGAAGATATGCTCGGAAATCCGGTTGTTCAGAACGCCCTTGCCGTTGATCGTGCCCTTCTTCTGGGCATTGAACGCGGTCGCATCGTCCTTGAAATACTGGATGAGGGTGCCGGGCTCCGGGCCCTCGTAAAGGATCTTGGCCTTGCCTTCGTAGATCTGGCGGCGGCGGGTCATTGTCGGGCCTCCGGGGGCGCGGGAAAACAGAGAAGCCCCGGAGACAACGTCGATTCGGACGCGCCACCGAGGCAGTTCGGGCCTGGCTTTACCGCGATTGCCCTTTCCACGCAATCAATGCCGCATCCCCGCGAGATTCTGCGTGCATTCCATCCTTTACGGGCCTAACCGCCGGCCGACTTCGCCGCTTCGAGGGCGTATTTGATGCGAAAAGACAGGGCCGACTCCGGAGGCCAGACGCCCCGGGACAAACGCCGTCAGGACGGCATGGCCGCGCTGACGCTGGGTGCGCTGGGCGTGGTGTTCGGCGATATCGGCACGAGCCCGATCTATGCCTTCCGCGAAGCCCTGGGCCAGGCCGCCGCCGACGGCATCGTTGCGGGCGAGATTCTGGGCGTGCTCAGTCTCGCCCTGTGGGCGCTGATCCTGGTCGTCACCTGCAAATATGTGCTCTTCCTGATGCGCGCCGACAACAATGGCGAGGGCGGGGTCCTCGCGCTCATGGCGCTGGCGCAGCGATCGACCAAGCGCCGCCGGGTGCTGGTCATGGCGCTCGGCGCAGCGGGCGCCGCGCTGTTCTACGGCGACGGCGTGATCACCCCTGCCCTGTCGGTGCTGTCGGCGGTCGAGGGCCTAAGGACGATTCCGGGCCTCGAACATGCCGTATCGCGTGGTGAAATCATCGTCATCACCTGCGCCATTCTGATCGGCCTGTTCATGATGCAGGCGCGCGGCACTCAGGTCGTCGGTCGCCTGTTCGGCCCGGTCTGCCTGATCTGGTTCCTGACGATCGGCGGAATCGGCCTGATCCACATCGCCGACGAACCGATGATCCTGACGGCGATCCTGCCGCACAACGGCGTTCTGTTTCTGGCCAATCACGGCATCACCGGGATGTTCGTGATCGGCGCGGTGTTCCTGACGGTGACCGGCGCCGAAGCGCTGACCGCAGACATGGGCCATTTCGGTGCGAAGCCGATCCGCACCGGCTGGCTCTTCGTCGTCTTCCCCGCGCTCTCGCTCAATTATCTGGGCCAGGGCGCCTTCGCGCTTCACAAGCTCGAGGTCGCGGCGACACAGGGCGTCGAGTTCGTTAATCAGGACTGGTTCTTCCTGATGGCGCCCGGCCTTACCCGCATCCCGCTGGTCCTGCTCGCGACCTGCGCCACCGTCATCGCCAGCCAGGCGGTGATCACCGGCGCCTATTCGCTGACCCGCCAGGCGATCCAGCTCGGCCTGCTGCCGCGCCTCAAGATCCGCCAGACGTCCGAACATGCCGCCGGGCAGATCTACCTTCCGACCATTACGATGCTGCTGTTCGTCGGAGTGATGGTGCTGGTGCTGGGCTTCGGCTCGTCGTCGGCGATGGCGGCGGCCTACGGTATATCGGTGTCGGGCACGATGGTGGTGACGACCTGTCTAGCCTTCCTCGTCGTCCGGCGGACATGGGGCTGGGGCTGGCCTCTGACCATCGCGGTGATCGTGCCGTTCCTCCTGCTCGATCTGTTCTTCTTCGGGGCGAATATCCTGCGCGTCTATGAGGGCGGCTGGGTACCGCTGATCGTCGCCTTTGGCGTCGGAATATTGATCCTGACCTGGGTGCGCGGACGCAAGTTGCTGTTGGCGATCGACAAGAGCCAGGCGATCGAGCTCGAGGAACTGGCCCGTATGCTTCGAGCCCGCCCGCCCGAACGGGTGCCCGGCATGGCGATTTTTCTGTCATCGGGGACCGAAGCCGCGCCGAGCGCGCTGCTCCACAACCTCAAGCACAACAAGATCCTGCACGAGCGCAATCTCGCCCTGACGATCAACACCGCCAACAGTCCGGTCGTGCCCGCCGCCAAGCGGCTCGACATGACCAATATCGACGAGAATTTCACCAGAGCGGTGCTGAGCTACGGCTTCATGGAAAGTCCCGACATCCCCCGCGACCTGGCCTTCGCGCTGCGGCAGGGCGACAACAAGCTGGAGCCGATGCAGAGCAGCTACTTCATCGGCCGGTCGACCCTGCGCCCGTCGAAGAACAGCGGCATGCCCTTCTGGCAGGACCTGTTGTTTATCTTCCTGTATCGCAACGCCTCCGACCCCACCGACTTCTTCCGGATTCCGCCGAACCGGGTGGTCGAACTCGGCTCGCAGACGACCATCTAGGGCTTGCGCGCCGTCTCCAACGGCCTATCCCATGATGGGATGACCGACCTGCTCGACCTGCCCCATATGAAACGGATCATGGAAGGCCATGCCGGCCAGCTCGGCTTGCGCTACATCGACCACGGCGACGACTGGGCCGAAGTCGGTTTCGACTATGATCCCCGTCTGGCGATGAATGCGGCGAACGGCGTGCTCGCATCGGGCCCGGTCATCTCGCTGATCGACAATGCCTCGGGCCTTTCCATCGTCGCCAAGCTCAAGCGGGCCAGACATCTCGCCACGCTCGACCTGCGCATCGACTATGTCCGCGCGGCGCCGCCAGGACGCGCGATTACGGCGCGCGCGACCTGCTACAAGGTCACGAAGAACGTCGCCTTCGTTCGTTGCTCTGCGCATGACGGCGATCCCGACGATCCCGTCGCCCATTCGCTGGCGACCTTCTTCTTCACGGGCAACTGATGAATTTCCAATCCCCCTATGCCGACCTGATCGGCGTCCACCCCAACCGGGCGACGGGCGAGCCGATCCTCAGCGTCAGCTGGCGTCCGGAGATCGAAGGCCGGCCAGGCTTCATCCATGGCGGCGTCATCGGCGGCCTGCTGGAGATGGCCTGCTACGAGGCGCTTGCCCATGAGATGCGCGCAACCGGGCTGCCCAAGGTGAAGCCGATCAACATTGCGATCGACTATCTACGCGGAGGGCTGATGACCGAGACACATGCGGTTGCACATATCGTCCGCATCGGCAAACGGGTCGCCAACGCCAGCGCGGTCTGCTGGCAGGACGACCGGACCAAGCTGATCGCCACCGCCCGAATGCACATCCTGCTCGACCGATAGCCCGTCGGATGCTTTAACGCCGGGCATGACAGATTTCGCAAGCCTGCTCCTGCCCGATCGCGGCGAAGCCGCCCATAGCCTCGTCCCGCTGGCCGCCGACAGCTTCGATGCCTGGCTGAAGGACCAACCCGTCCAGGTCCGCACGCTGGCCGATGCTGCCCGATTCAGGGCAAAACCGGGCGAGCTGCTGATCCTGCCTGGCCGCAAGGACGGCGAATGGTCCGCGATCTTCGGCGCCGCCAAGGCGCCCGGGCCCTGGGACCTCGCCGCCGTTGCCCAGAAGCTGCCCGCCGGCACCTATCGGATCGAAGACGATTCACCGCTGTCGGGGGGACTCGGGTGGCTGCTCGCCCACCACCGCTTCGATCGCTATCGCGCCAAGCCCGATCCGATCCCGGCCCGCATCCTGCTCAGCAAGGATGTCGCAGCGATCGGACCTACGGTTGCACTGGCCGAGGCCGTGGCGCTGGTCCGCGACCTTGTCGACACCCCTGCTGCCGATATGGGCCCCGCCGAACTGGCCGATGCCGCCGAGACGATCGCGAAGGCGCATGGCGCCGAGTTCAGGGTGATCAAGGGCGACGCGCTCGACCAGGGCTACCCGATGATCGCCGCCGTCGGCCGCGCCGCCGTGCGCGACCGCGCGCCCCGCCTGATCGAGATCGAATGGGGAGACCCCAAACATCCCCGCATCGCCATCGTCGGAAAAGGCGTGTGCTTCGATTCGGGCGGGCTCGATCTCAAGCCCTCGTCCGCCATGCTTCTGATGAAGAAAGATATGGGCGGCGCCGCGCATGCCCTGGCATTGGCCGGGCTGGTGATGGGCGCGCGCCTGCCCGTTCGGCTTCACATCCTGATTCCGGCGGTCGAGAACGCCGTTGCGGGCGATGCTTTCCGTCCCGGCGACATCCTGCGCAGCCGCAAAGGCCTGTCTGTCGAGATCGGCAACACCGATGCCGAGGGCCGACTGGTACTCGGCGACGCACTGACCCGTGCCGGCGAGGACGAGCCGGTCCTGATCCTCGACTTCGCGACCCTGACCGGCGCTGCGCGGGTTGCGCTGGGGCCCGACCTCCCTGCCCTGTTCGTCAATGACGACGCGCTCGCCGCCGACATCGCCGCGGCCGGAGCCGCCGTATCCGATCCCACCTGGCGGTTGCCGCTCTGGGCGGATTATGCCGAGCTGATCAAATCGTCCACGGCCGACATCAACAATGCCGGCGAAGGCGGAATGGCGGGTGCGATCACGGCTGCGCTGTTCCTGCAGCGTTTCACGCCTGACGCCACGCCGTGGGCGCACTTCGATACATTCGCCTGGCGACCGTCGCCGAAACCGGGCCGGCCGAAGGGCGGCGACGCACTCGGCCTGCGCGCCGCCTTCGCCATGCTGAAGGCGAAATTCGTTACGCAGTGAGACTGCTCGCCGGTTTTCAGCGACGGATTGCAACAATTGCCGTTGGCTGGTGAAACGAAAAGGAGCGGCCCGCGTTTTTTGGCGGAGGATTCCCACCTCGACCAGATTAATGCGAAGGGCGCGTCTCATGGCCGACAACCAGCTTTCCCAGTGGATGAGAGCCTTGGTCTCTTATGTCCGCTCCGGACAGCCTGATCTAACGAACCGGCAAATGGCCCTGCTTCTGATCAGCTATATTACCCCTGGCCCGCACACAGTGCGCGGTCTGGCGCAACAATTGGGTGTTTCGAAACCCGTTATCACGCGCGCCTTGAACACATTGGGCTCGCTCGGCTATCTGCGCCGCGAACGTGACGATAATGATCGTCGCAACATCTTCGTCGCCAAGACCGAAAAAGGGGCCGCCTTCCTCGATGCCTTCGGAAAATCCATCGACCTCGAGAAAGTACGCGGCTGATTCCGCACGCGGCGCCCGCCCGCCCGCGGCTTCCTTTCATCTAGACGGACCGACGCGGCGACTCGATCCCCGCGTCCATGCCTATCGCCGCGACATTGCGGATGTCGCGCTCGCCGGCACGCTGTTTGCTCCGCATTATGCGGCCCCCATGCCGAGCATGGCGGGGAGCAGCGCGGCGATGATGTGCAACGCCGCCAGCCGCGATGCAGAGGCAGTCTCGCAAATCCTGCCGGGCGAGGAGTTCGCTATCCTCGATCTCGCCGGCGGCTGGGCGTGGGGATTTTCGCGTCAGGATCACTATGTCGGCTATGTCGACTCGAGCTTGCTCGTACCGGTCGTCGCCCCGACGCACCGCGTGCATGTCCGCGACGCATTGCTGTTCGCGGGCCCCTCGATCAAAACGCCGATGCGGGGCAGCCTGCCGTTCGGCGCACGGATCGCCGGCGATATTCAAGACGGCTTTCTGGCGACCGACACCGGCTTCATCCATGTGCGCCATGTCGCCCCGATCAACGAACGTATTAGCGATCCGGTAGCGGTGGCAGAACTGCTGATTGGCTCGCCTTATTTGTGGGGCGGTCGCGGCGGCGACGGCATCGACTGTTCGGGCCTGGTACAGGTGGCGCTCGCCGCATGCGGAATCGAGGCGCCACGCGATACCGATATGCAGCGCGAGACGCTGGGCGCTGAGTTGCCAGACGAGGCCCCGCTCCGACGAGGC
The DNA here is from genome assembly GCA_040387595.1 of Pseudomonadota bacterium. Taxonomy (GTDB): domain Bacteria; phylum Pseudomonadota; class Alphaproteobacteria; order Sphingomonadales; family Sphingomonadaceae; genus Rhizorhabdus. The sequence goes on along the minus strand of JAZKDN010000002.1, from coordinate 446,029 downwards.
GATCTGATCAGCTTTCCCGGCCATATCGGGTTGATGGTGGACGAACACCGGCTCATTCATGCCAATGCCTATTGGATGAGCGTAGTGATCGAGCCGCTCGCCGACGTCGTCGCTCGCCTCGCACACCATCATGACCGGCCGATCCTGAGCCGGCGGAGACTCAAGCCATGACCGCAAAGGTCTTCATCGACGGTGCCGCAGGCACCACCGGTCTCGAGATTCGCGACCGGCTCGCCGGACGGCTCGACATCGCGTTGCTGACCATCGCCGAGGACCGGCGAAAGGATCCGGCCGCGCGCGCCGAGGCGCTGAACGCCGCTGACGCCGTCATACTGTGCCTGCCCGACGACGCCGCGCGTGAAGCCGTTTCCTTGATCGAGAACCCGACCACACGCGTGATCGACGCATCGACCGCCCACCGCACCGCGGCCGACTGGACCTATGGCTTCGCAGAGCTCGACCCCGAGCAGCGGGCGGCGCTGGCGCGTGCGACCCGCATCTCCAATCCCGGATGCTATCCGACCGGCTTTCTCGCCCTTGTCCGACCGCTCGTTCGCGCTGGAGTACTGCCGGCCGATACGCCGATCTCGACCAACGCCGTCTCGGGCTATTCGGGCGGCGGCAAATCGATGATCGCCATGTTCGAGGACCCGGCCTCCCCGGATGCGACCGACACCGCCTTCCGCGCCTATGCGCTCGGCCTGGGCCACAAGCATGTGCCGGAAATGCAGAAGCGCGCCGGTCTGGCCCATCCGCCGATCTTCTTCCCGTCGGTTGCGAAGACCTATCGCGGGATGCTGGTCGAGGTGCCCCTGCACCTGCACCTCCTGCCCGGCCGTCCGACCGGCAACGCGATCCGTGACGTGCTGCGCGCCGCTTATGATGGCAGCGCTGTCGTACGCGTGGCGGACGCCAATCCTGCTTTCCTGACGATAGAGCAGGCTGCCGGCACCGATCGGCTGGAGCTGTTCGTCTATACCGACGAGCAGGCCGGGCAGGCCCGGCTGATCGCCGCGCTCGACAATCTCGGCAAGGGCGCAGCGGGCGCCGCCGTGCAGAACCTCAACATCTCGCTCGGGCTCAGCGAAACCGAGGGACTCAAGCTTTAAGAGACGGGTGGCGGCACGGCCTCGTGCGGATCGGTCATCAGCATCGTTCCGATCGAGGCCGCGACGACCAGCATGATCGCCAGCCATTGGAGACCGCTAAGCTGTTCTCCGAGCAGGGCGACACCGGCTAGGGCGCCTGCCGCGGGCTCCAGACTCATGAACACTCCAAAGCTGCTCGACGGGAGACGCTTGAGCGCGACCATTTCCAACGAATAGGGGATCGCGCTCGACAGGATCGCGGCGCCAAGCCCCATCGCGATGAGGCTTGGCACGAACATCGCGGCGCCGGCGTCATACACGCCGATCGGAACCACGATCAGAGCCGCCGTCGCCATGCCGATGGCAACCGAATGACCGCCGTGAAGATGGCTCAGCCGCTTGCCGAAGATGATATAGAGCGCCCAGCACAATCCCGCGCAAAGCGCGAACATGATGCCGACGGGATCGAGCGCATGATCGCCGGGATTGATCGGCAACAACAATCCCAAGCCGGCCACCGCGAGTCCCACCATCGCGAAATGGCGCGGACGACGCGAATGGAACAACGATACGCCGAGCGGACCGAGAAACTCGATCGCGATGGCCAACCCGAGCGGAATCGTGCGGATCGCCATGTAAAAGCTGAGGTTCATGATCCCCATCGCCGCGCCATAGCGCATCGTGGCGAACAGGTCCGCGCGGGTGACCCGGCCCCGCCATGGCCGCCAGACCAGCAACAGGATCATCGCCGAGAAGCCGACACGATAGGCGCTCGTCGCCGGTGCTCCGATCAACGGGAAGAGTTGCTTCGCGAAGGATGTACCGATGCAGAAGGCAGCGATCGAGCCGATCAAGGCGGCGTAGGCGATGGACAGATGGGTATTGAAGCGCGTCGCTATGGGGAAGCTTCTGCTGGTCATTCCATCTCTATAGCCAGAGCTGGCTGGCTAAGATCGCCGAATTCTGTCATAAAGTGGTGGAAACAGGTGAGATATCTATACCCGTGACGAATTCAGTCGCCATTGATGATTTCGATCGTCGAATCATCGCGCTTGTCCGCCGCGACAATCTTCAGGCTGCCCGCAGCATCGCCGAGCAGGTCGGCCTCTCGGAAAGCGCGGTGCTCCGTCGGCTTCGTCGGTTGCGCGCCGATGGCATCATCATCGCCGATGTCGCGCTGATCGATCCCAATCATCTCGCACCGGCTATCACCATCCATGTCCTCGTCGAACTGATGCAAAGCGGGCTGAAAGCCGAACAGGCCTTCGCACGTACGCTCGAACAGCGGCCGGAGGTCATTGCGGCGTGGAACGTCACCGGCCGCACCGATTTCCTGATAATCGTCAGCGTTCCGTCGATCGAAGCCTACCAGCGCTTCGCCGATGACATATTGGCGTCGGATGATAATATCCGCGACTTCGAAACCCTGGTCAGCCTGCGCGACATCGTTCGATTCGACCCGCTTCGGGCGGGGGAACCTGCCTGAACGTCCAATGGATTGAGGCCCTTCGCCTCGCCATTGTCACAAGCCTCGATCGGGCGCATTCTTTGCCTGGCTTTGCGCTCGGGGGATGTCGCGATGGTTCCTGTCTGGTATTGGGTGATCTCGGCATTTCTGCTCGTCTGGAACGTGATCGGCTGCTTCGCCTGCTTCAGCCAGATGACGATGAACGCCGAAAAGGTCGCGAGACTTCCCGAAGGGCAACGTGCGGCATGGAACGCAATGCCGATGACGATCAAGGCCGCTTATGTGATCGCAGTCGGCGCGGGCCTGCTGGGATCGATCGCGCTGCTGTTCCGATGCGTCGCCGCCGGCCCCTTGTTCATCGCGTCGCTGCTCGCGGTGATCGTCCAGTTCGGCTGGTTCTTCGTCGTCTACAAGGGCGCTGCGAAGCTCGGGGCCGCCTCGCTCGCTTTCCCTGCCATCATCGCACTGATCGCGATCGTCCAGATCGGCTTCGCCTGCTGGGCCAAGACGCAGGGACTGCTCGGCTAATTTTGTCAGCGCCCTTGTAGGATCGCGGTAAGCCGGCACGTCTTCGTGGCAGTTCAACCGTTACAGAGGGGGGAAAGACCATGACTGCAGCAATCGAGAAACCCGGCGTCCCGTCCTGGTACTGGATTGTCGCCAGCCTGTTGTTGCTATGGGGTTTCGCGGGTCTGTTCGCTTTCTACAGCCAGTTGACGACCCCTTATGAGCAGATGATCGCCAAAGCGGGCAAGGCCGCCGCCGATTGCATCAAGGACATGCCGACGGCTCTGTGGTGGATCTACGCGATCGCCGTGGGCAGCGGAACGCTGGGGTCGATGTCGTTGCTCCTCCGGAGGCGCTGGGCGCAGCTGCTCTACCTCATCTCGCTCTTCGCAGTGATCGTTCAGTTCGGACATAGCTTCCTGATACAGAAGATCCATATCCTGATGGGCTGGAACGCGGCGATATTTCCCGCCTTCATCATCCTGATGGCTGCCTTCCAATTCGGGTTCGCTGCATCGGCACGGAAGAAGGGCTGGCTCGGCTGACAGGCTTCGCGCCAACGGATTCCGGTACGGCTGGCAGCCCGACCTACATCTCTCCGCGCGAGCGGCGGATGGCGTAGAAGCGTTGGACGTTGGCATTGTGCTCGGCAAGCGTATTGGCGAAGACATGGCCGCCCTTGCCGTCGGCGACGAAATAAAGCGCCGGGGTCTTCGCCGGATCGAGCACCGCTTCGATCGCCGCCCGGCTGGGATTGGCGATCGGCCCATCTGGCAGGCCGGCGGAGGCATAGGTGTTGTAGCCGTTGACGGCGCGCAATTCCGACTGGCGGATACGACGGCCGAGCGGCTTGCCCTTGGTGATCGGGTAGATGACGGTAGGATCGGCCTGGAGCTTCATGCCCTGGCGGATGCGGTTCGAATAGACCGCCGCCACCGTTCGCCGTTCGGAGGCGACCGCCGTTTCCTTCTCGACGATCGCGGCGAGGATCAGCGCGTCACGCGCGCTGGTGACTACCGTGGTCGGCTTGCGCGCCGCCCAGCTTTCCGCCAGCGCCTTGCGCATTGCCGCCTGCATCCGCGCCAGCACCGCCGCGCGCGGCTCACCTGCTTCGAAGCTGTAGCTGTCGGGCAGCACCGATCCCTCGGCCGGCACGGCGACCTGGCCGGTAAGCTGGGGCTCCGCCATCAACCGTTCGTGGACAAGGATCGACGGCATCCCCTCGGGGATGGTGACGAGATGCTGGATCGCCTTTCCATGCTGGAGCAGGTCCAGGATCTCGGCGCCGCTCGCGCGGGCCGGTATCTCGAACTCGCCCGCACGCACCGGATCCTGCGAACCGAAACGTCGGGCGAAGCGCAGGAAGCTGGTGGTCGAGCGCACTGCCCCCGCCTTTTCCAGCGCCCGCGCAGCCGAAGCGAGCGTATCGCCCTTCTTGACCTGGACGCTGACCGGCTTTTCGAGCGGGCCTTCACCCCACCAGTCGCGCGAGATCCAGAGCGCGGCTCCGCCCCCGATCATTGCGAGCAACAGCAGCAACGCGATCAGGCGGCGGATCATCGATGGTCTCCTGCGGCGGCCCAATCCGCGCTCAGTCCTCTATCGCGCGCATGACAAGGCTGGCGTTGGTGCCGCCAAAACCGAAGCTGTTGTTCAGCACGGCCTTCACCTTGCGCTTCTTGGCCTTGAGCGGGACGAGGTCGAAATCCTCGAGCCCGTCGCTGGGATCTTCGAGGTTGAGCGTAGGCGGTACGATCTGATCGCGCATCGCGAGGATGCAGAAAATCGATTCGACGGCGCCGGCGCCACCGAGAAGGTGACCGATGGCCGACTTGGTCGAGCTCATCGACACGGTCTTGAGCGCGTCGCCGAACAGGCGGCGGACGGCGCCGGCCTCCAATTCGTCGCCCAGTGGGGTCGAGGTGCCGTGGGCGTTGATATAATCGATGTCGGACGGCTGCAGCCCTGACTTCTTGAGCGCCATCGCCATCGAGCGATAGGCACCCGAACCCTCGGGATGCGGCGCGGTGACGTGATAGGCGTCACCCGACAGGCCATAGCCGATCACCTCGGCATAGATCTTCGCGCCGCGCGCCTTGGCATGCTCATATTCCTCGAGCACGACGATACCGGCACCTTCACCCATGACAAAGCCATCGCGGCGCTTGTCATACGGACGCGAGGCCTTTTCAGGCTCGTCGTTGAAATCGGTCGACAGCGCGCGCGCTTGGGCGAAGCCGGCGATGCCGAGCGGGCAGATCGCACCCTCGGAACCGCCCGCTAGCATGACGTCGGCATCGTCCATCGCGATCATGCGGGCGGCATCGCCGATCGCATGCGCACCGGTGGAACAGGCGGTGACGACCGCATGGTTCGGTCCGCGCAGGCCGTATTTGATCGAGACCTGGCCCGAGATCAGATTGATGAGCCGCCCATGCACGAAGTGCGGCGATACGCGGCGTGGCCCCTTGGTCTCGCAGACGATCGACTCGCTGGCGATCCCGGGAAGGCCCCCGATACCCGAGCCGATCGACAGGCCGGCGCGGTAGCTCTCCTCTTCGGTCATCTCGGTCAGGCCGGCATCCTCGAGCGCCTGTCCGGCGGCATCGATGCCGTAGATGATGAAGGGATCGACCTGGCGCTGGACCTTGTGATCGACGCGCTTGTTCGGATCGAAGCCATAGGGATGATCGGCCGGCTTGACCTCGCATGCGATCTTGCAGACCTGCTCGGTCGTGTCGAAACGGGTAATTCTCCCCGCTCCCGACTTGCCGGCGAGGATGTTCGCCCACGCAGTCTCGACGTCCGCGCCCAGAGGCGTGACAAGGCCCAATCCGGTTACGACCACGCGGCGCATGGCATTCTCCTGCATTTCATCTTGACGGCAAAGCGGCTCCCCGTCCCATCGGATAGCCCGGGGTCGGGGAGCCGCTCAAAAGCCTCGGCTCTGTCACCTGCCCCGGTCGATCAACGGCCGGCGGGTGAAATGATCAGCCCTTGTGGCTCTCGATATAGCTGATGGCGTCCTTGACGGTCGCGATCTTCTCAGCCGCATCGTCAGGGATTTCGACACCGAATTCTTCTTCGAAGGCCATGACCAACTCGACGATGTCGAGGCTGTCTGCGCCAAGATCGTCGATGAAGCTGGCTTCCTCGGTGACCTTCTCGGCCTCGACACCCAGATGCTCGACAACGATCTTCTTAACGCGCTCGGCGGTCTCGCTCATGTTCTAAACCTTCCTTAGGGTCTCTTTCGCCTGCCCTAACGAGGGCGGACTTTGCTTGCAAGCATGGTTTGATGACTGGGAACGACAAGCGCCGTCCCCGCGGCATCAGATCATCGCCATCCCGCCGTTCACATGCAGCGTCTGGCCGGTGACATAGGATGCCTCCTGGCTGGCCAGATAGACGACGGCTGCGGCGATGTCGCTACCCTCGCCCAATTTGCCCGCCGGAATTTTCACGAGGAGCGCGTCTTTCTGTGCGTCGGGCAGCCCGTCGGTCATCGCCGACGCGATGAAGCCGGGAGCCACGCAGTTGACGGTGATGTTGCGGCTCGCCAATTCCTGCGCCAGCGCCTTCGACATGCCGACGAGGCCGGCCTTGGACGCGGCATAGTTGGCCTGCCCCGGATTGCCGGTGGTTCCGACGATCGAGGTGATGGTGATCACGCGGCCGAACCGCGCCTTCATCATCGGCTTGGTTGCGGCGCGGATCAGGCGGAAGGCGGCTTCCAGGTTGACCGAGATCACCTGATCCCATTCGTCGTCCTTCATCCGCATGATCAGGTTGTCGCGGGTGACGCCGGCATTGTTGACGAGAATATCGATCTTGCCCAGCGCTTCCACGGCGCGTGGGATCAGCCCATCCACCGCTGCCGCATCGCCCAGATTGCAGGGAAGGATCACGGTGTCCCCGCCAATCTCAGCCGCAACCGCGCTGAGCGCATCCTCGCGCGTTCCCGACAGCGCGACCTTCGCGCCCTGCTGAACCAGGGCCTTGGCGATCGCCGAGCCGATGCCACCAGATGCGCCGGTGACCAGCGCGGTCATGCCTGAAAGATCGAACATATATTTATTCTCCAAGCGTCATCCCAGCGGAGGCTGGGATCTCGGGCGAGCTTCGCACCCTCATCTCCTGAGATACCAGCCTACGCTGGCATGACGACGAATGTGAAGTGTTACAAAGAAGCCGCAAGCGCCTCGAGATCGGCCATCGTCACCACGCTGGTGGCGGTCGCCTTGTCGGTGATATCCTTGACCATCGGACCGACGACCTTGCCGCCCAGCTCGACGAACTGCTCGACACCGGCATCGGCCATCGCGGCGACGCTCTCCCGCCAGCGCACGGTGCCGGTCACCTGCTGAACCAGCAATTCGATGATCCGGGCCGGATCGGCGACCGGCGCGGCGATAACATTGGCGTAAACCGGAATGAGCGGGCTCTGCACGGCAGTCTTGCCGAGCGCTTCGGCCATCGCATCGGCGGCCGGCTGCATCAGCGAACAATGAAACGGCGCCGAAACGGGCAGCAGCATGGCGCGGCGGGCGCCCTTCGCCTTGGCGATCTCGATCGCGCGCTCGACGGCATCCTTGTGGCCCGAGACGACGACCTGCCGGTTGCTGTTGTCATTGGCGGCCTGGCAGACCTCGCCCTGCGCCGCTTCCTCGGCGACCGCTTGGGCGGCTGCGAAATCGAGCCCCAGGAATACCGCCATCGCGCCGACGCCGACCGGCACCGCCGCCTGCATCGATTGCCCACGCAGCTTCAGCAGTTTCGCGGTGGTGGCAAGATCGATCGCCTCCGCCGCACACAGAGCAGTATATTCGCCCAGGCTGTGGCCCGCAACGAAGGCGGCCTTGTCGGCGAGGCTGATACCGCCGTCCTTCTGCAGCACCCGCAGGGTGGCGATGGCGTTGGCCATGATCGCGGGTTGAGCATTTTCGGTCAGGGTCAGTTCGTCCGAAGGCCCTTCGACCATCAGCTTAAACAGCTTCTGCTTCAATGCGTCATCGACTTCCTGGAACACTTCGCGCGCAACGCTGCTCGCGTCGGCGAGCGCCTGGCCCATGCCGACAGCCTGGCTCCCCTGCCCCGGAAAGATGAATGCGCGCATCGCTTGTTCCCCTCGATCAGGCGTGCGCCACTAGAAAAGCTTTGCGGCAGTGGCAAGCGCAAAGCCCCGCACGGGTCAGCGTTCGAGCCGGCCGAACGGCAAGAGCTGGCGTGCCAGCTTCTGGGTCGCCTTGCGGTCGCCTGCCTTCAGCGACGCCAATATCGCCACCGCGTTGCGCTGAAACACCCGGTCGAGCGGCTGCGCTATTCCCGCGGTGCTCGCCTTCTGCGCCAATGCCCTGCCGCGCGCATCGTCGGCGTCGATCGCGAGCCGCAGCAACGCGGCCAAGCCGGGATACATCGCCCGATTGCCGCCCAGCGTGACCGCACGGTCCATCAGCGCAAAGCCGGTCGCCTTCTTCGCTCCGATCGCCATGCTGGCCACCATACCGCCGAGATCGACGACCGAGTCGAGATGCCAGGTGCCGACGGCCGCCGCCGCCTCGGCATCGCGCGGGTCGGCGGCTGCCAAACCTTCGAACAGCCTGCGCGCCTCGATCGCATCGCCTCGGTTGCGCGTCAGCTTCGCCTTATAGCCGAGCGCCATCGCGCGGACGAACGCGATATCGCCGTTGGCGGGATCGCGCGCGAGCAGCGCCAAAGCCCCTCGCTCCGCCTCGGCTATCTGAGCGAGCGCAGTCGCTTTGTCCCGGGTCTGAAAGGCTGCCTCCGCAAGAATCTGGCGCGGCGTCGCGGCGTGAACCGGCGCTGCCAACGCACCGACGACGGCGATCAGGGCAAACGAATGAATACGGTTGGCTATCATCGAAGCAATTTCATGCGTGAACCCTATCGTGGTTGTGGCGGGTCAACCATCCCCTATCCCACGCGGTTCCCCATAGCCTCTTCGATATGTCTCCCGGGGCGCCGATAAGGCCCCGGCCTTGCCTTTCCCCATCAACTCCGCCATAGCGCCCCCCCAGCAGGGGTGGAGACATGGTCTCTGCCCCCGTTGATTTTTTGCAAGAAAGCCGGAGGGGCGTTCGTGATGGGCACGGCGTCAGCGATCGGCCAAATGAAGGAAGACGCGAACATGGCTCTATACGAGCATGTGTTTCTCGCGCGTCAGGATCTGGCGCAAGCCCAGGTCGACGCGCTGGCGGAAGCCGCTACCAAGATCGTCGAGGACAATCAGGGCAAGGTCGTCAAGACCGAGACCTGGGGCCTGCGCAGCCTCGCCTATCGCATCGCGAAGAACCGCAAGGCGCATTATGTGATGCTTCACCTCGACGCCCCCGCCGGTGTCGTCGCCGAACTCGAGCGCCAGACCGCGATCAACGAAGACGTCATCCGTTACATGACGATCCGCGTCGACGAGCACGAACAGGGCCCGTCCGCAATGATGCGTCGTGGCGACCGTGAAGGCCGTCGTGACGGTCGTGGTGACCGCGGAGATCGTGGCGACCGCGGAGATCGTGGTGACCGGGGCGACCGCCCCCGTCGCGAAGACCGCGAATTCGCGTCGTAAGGAAGGGATAGAAAATCATGGCACGCGCATTTTTCCGCCGCCGCAAGAGCTGCCCCTTCTCCGCGAAGGATGCTCCCAAAATCGATTTCAAGGACGTCCGTCTGCTCCAGGGCTTCGTGTCCGAGCGTGGCAAGATCGTTCCGAGCCGCATCACTGCGGTGTCCGCCAAAAAGCAGCGCGAACTCGCCCAGGCGATCAAGCGTGCCCGTCACATCGGGCTGCTTCCCTACATCGTTAAGTAAGAAGGGAGGACCGCCACATGGACGTGATCCTGCTCGAACGCGTTGAGAAGCTGGGCCAGATCGGTGATGTCGTCACCGTCAAGGCCGGCTTTGCCCGCAATTATCTGCTGCCCCGCAAGAAGGCGCTTCGTGCCAACGAAACCAACAAGAAGGTTTTCGAGGCCAACCGCTCTCAGATCGAGGCCGACAACGCCAAGCGTCGCGAAAGCGCCGAAACGGAAGCCCAGGTTCTCGACGACAAGTCGGTGACCCTGATCCGTCAGGCATCGAACACCGGCCAGCTTTATGGTTCGGTTTCGGCCCGCGACATCGTCGAGGCTCTCGCCGAAGACGGTATCAAGGTGTCGAAGTCGGGTGTTGTCCTCAGCCGCCCGATCAAGACGATCGGTCTGCACGAGGTCAAGATCGGCCTTCACGCCGAAGTCAGCCGCACCGTCCGGGTCAACGTTGCCCGTTCGCCCGAAGAAGCCGAACTGCAGTCGCAGGGCGTCGACGTCATGGCCTCGATGTTCGAGCGTGACGAAGCCGGCTTCACCGAAGCTTACGACCCCAACGCCGAACCCGGCGAAATCAGCGCGGAGCTCCTCGAAGAGTCCGCCGCTGACGAGGGCGAAGACGAAGCCTGATCGTTTCAGCATCGAACAGAAAAAGGGCCGTCCGGATCATTGCGGGCGGCCCTTTTCTTATATCGACGGTAGCTACCGGGTACTTCGCCCCCGTGCAGGCCTCAAGCAACGCTCACTGCAAGAATAGTTCAGCCGCCCGCCAGGCGAGCCCGCAGCCGTGCATTTTCCTGCTGGAGCTGCTCGATCCGCTGATAGGCCTCTTCCAGCATCGAATTGCTGCCTGTCGCACTTTCGGAAATGGCCCCGAACAGCGAACTGGTGGTCGGCCTGAGCAGATAGGCCGCCCGCCCCTCCGGCGCATCGGCCGCCGGTCCCACCGGCCAGGTCCGCTCGAAGTCGAAGCCCGCGACGCGGAGCATCGCTTCCAGGCAGGCGAAATTAGGCGCCCACCAATTGGTCGGATCGTTGTGAAACTCGTCCTTCTCGTAGAAAACCGCCGAGGGCGGCCAATCGCCGAGCGCCTGGTTATAGATCGTTTCGAGCATCACCATGCCCGTCACCTTGCTGCGTACGCGCTTGAGCGCCTCCAGCATGTCGTGGACGTGGTAGAGCACGCCCGCGAAGACGATGACGTCGAACGTCGGCAATTGCATGAACGCTTCGGAGAACAGGCCGATCTGGCGAAATTCGATTTCAGGATAGGGCCGAACCGCGTTGAAATGACGCATGCCGGTCGTCACCTGCTCGTCGATCGCCAGCACCGACGTCGCGCCGCGCCGAAGCGCCGCGACGCTGAAGCCGCCATCGGCGCAACCGATGTCGAGCACGGTCTTGCCCGACAGATCCGCCGGGAAACGCCAATGCTCCAGTTCGAACTCCATGCCGTCGCGGGTCTTGTGGCCATTGGTCCACACGCCCGGCATCGCCTCGAAACTGTGAAACCAGTTCCCCTTGATCGGTGCGAGCGCGCGCAGCGCCTGTTCTGCGTTGGTCATATCGTCCGGTCCCGTTGAAGAGACCGATCGAATGGCCGCCGCGACGCGGCCTGTCAAATTACGCCGCTTCACTTTCGTACAGCTGCTGCTCACGCCCGATCAGGATGTCGGCGAGCACCCAATAGGCCTGTCCCCAGGCATCGAGCACCGCGTCGTCGACCGCATCGCCCAATACGTCCTTGATCGCGGGCAGCAGCGCCGCCGCCACAGCGGGATAATGCTCGGCCCTCACGCCGGTATCGACATGCCGTGCCGCCATCCGCTCCACCGCCTGTGCCAGCGCCGGCAGGTTGTCGACGTTCTTGGCGAACGCGAGGATCGCCGCCGCGAGCCGCTTCGGCTGCTCGCCCGACTCCTGGGCGGCCTCATCGAACAACGCCTTGATCGCCGGATCGACGAACAGCCGCTCATACATGCGCTGGGTAATCTCCAGCCCATGCTTCTGCAGCGCCGGCGCGGTCGATTTCACGATGGCGATGGTTTCGGAAGAAAGCGTTCTGGCCATGTCACGTCCTTAAAGATGTATTCGAAATCCATCTATCTGGAGTCACGTTAAGATGCAATTTGAATCCATCTTTAATTAGCCCTATGATGCGCCATGCGTCTTTCCCGGCACACCGACTATGCGCTGCGCGTGCTGATCCACCTGGCAACCTGGCCGGAGCGGCAGTCGTCCATCGCGGAGATCGCGCGCGCCTATACGATTTCCGAGAATCATCTGATGAAGGTGGTGCATATGCTGGGCCGCGCGGGCTTCATCCGCACGGTGCGCGGGCGCGGTGGCGGGATCGCGTTGGCGACGCCGGCGGAAAACATCCGCATCGGCGACGTGGTACGGCATGGAGAGCCCGATCTGCAGCTGGCGGACTGCGGCACCTGCCTGATCGCGCCCGCCTGCGGATTGAACACCGTCCTCAGCGAAGCGCTGGGAGCCTTCCTGGCGGTGCTCGACCGTTATTCTCTCGCGGACATCACGCAGAGACGCAGCGATCTGGCCAGACTGCTGGGGCGCGACGCGCCGGTAATCTGAACGCGACCACCGCCCCGCCCGCGTAGGCTGGGCTAAGATCCGGTCAGTCGATCGCCCTGTGACCCATCGGACCGTGGCCATGTCCCAGCCCGGGCGCCCCTATCAGCGCCGCACGAACGAAATCGCGCGCACGATCGATCGCATCGCCGAGCGATCGCCCCTGCGCCAGTCCGGTCGCGATCCCGCTGGCCAGCGTACAGCCGGTGCCATGATCGTGAAGGGTATCGATCCGGCCCGCGCTCCATGTCAGCTGCGGAGAGGGCTCTTTGGTCGTGAACAGCATGTCGGTCAGCTGGTCGCGCACGAAGCTGCTCCCCGTCACGAGCACAGGCCCGCTTCCGCTGTCGATCAGCGACGAGGTGGCCAGCGCGACGCCGGCCTCGTCGGCAAGTGTCCGGCCGCTCAGTGCCGCCAACTCGTCGAGATTGGGTGTCGACACCGCCGCGCGCCGCATGAGCCGCCCGAAGGCCGCGATCGTTGCGTCATCGGCCAGCCGGCTGCCGCTCGTCGCGATCATGACCGGGTCGAAGACGACCGGCGTGTCGGCCATGTCGGGGTGGGAGAGTCGATCGGCAACCCGCTCGACGATCTCGGCGCTGCCGATCATCCCTATCTTGACGGCATCGACGCCCAGATCGGCGACCACCGCGTCGATCTGGGCAATCACCATGTCGGCGGGAATGGCGTGCACGCCGGTCACGCCCAGGGTGTTCTGCGCGGTGATCGCGGTGATCGCCGTCATGGCATGACCGCCCAGCAGCGTCACCGTCTTGATGTCGGCCTGAATTCCGGCGCCGCCCCCCGAATCCGAGCCGGCGATGATGAGGACACGCGCAATGGTCATGGCGTGTGGTTCAGGCAGCCTTGCGAACCGCGTCGCAAATCTGATCGACCATCGATTCGACCAGCTTCTTGTCCTCGCCCTCGGCCATGACGCGGATCAGCGGTTCGGTGCCCGACTTCCGGATGACGAGGCGACCCGTGCCGTTGAGCTTGGTTTCGGCATCGGCGATCGCGGCCATCACCGTCTCGCTCTTGAGCGGCTCGCCGCCCGCGAAGCGGACATTCTTGAGCAGTTGCGGCAGGGGATCGAACTGGTGGAGCAATTCGCTCGCCGGCTTGCCGCTTTCGACCAGCTGGGCCAGCACCTGCAGCGCCGCAACGAGGCCATCGCCGGTCGTCGCATGATCCGTCATGACGATATGGCCCGACTGTTCGCCGCCGATGTTGAAGCCCTCGGCGCGCATCGCTTCGACCACATAGCGGTCGCCAACCTGGGTGCGGTGGAGCGAGAGCCCCTGCCCGCCCAGATAGCGCTCGAGGCCCAGATTCGACATCACCGTGGCGACGACGCCGCCGCCGCGCAGTTCGCCGCGCGCATGGGCGCCAGTCGCGACCAGCGCCATCAACTGGTCGCCGTCGACGACCTTGCCGTTATTGTCGACGATGATCAGGCGATCGGCGTCACCGTCGAGCGCGATGCCGATGTCGGCGCGCGTTTCGCGGACCTTGTCCTGCAGCGCGCGGGGATCTGTCGATCCGCACTGATCGTTGATGTTGATGCCATTGGGGCTGACGCCGAGCGAGATCAGGTCAGCGCCCAGTTCCCACAGCGCCAGCGGCGCGACTTCATAGGCGGCGCCATGGGCGCAATCGAGGACGATGCGAAGGCCATCGAGGCGGAGATGCTCGGGGAAGCTCGACTTGACCGCATGGACATAGCGTCCACGCGCATCCTCGACCCGGCGGGCCCGGCCGATATCGGCCGAGAGGGCGAGCTTGACCGGTTTTTCGAGACGGGCCTCGATCGCGGCCTCGTCACGGTCGGACAGCTTGTAGCCGTCTGGACCGAACAGCTTGATGCCATTGTCGGCGAACATGTTGTGGCTCGCCGAGATCATCACCCCGATGTCGGCGCGCATCGACCGGGTAAGCATCGCGACGGCCGGGGTGGGAATCGGTCCGAGCAGGACGACGTCCATGCCGACGCTGGTGAAGCCGGCGACCAGCGCCGATTCCATCATATAGCCCGACAGGCGGGTGTCCTTGCCGATCACGACCCGATGGCGATGCTCCCCCCGCATGAAGTGTGCGCCAGCCGCCTGTCCGACCTTCATCGCGATCTCGGCGGTCATCGGAGTTTCGTTGGTCCGCCCGCGAATGCCGTCGGTGCCGAAATATCTACGCGCCATTCTACCGTCCCCAGCGGAAAATCGATCGCTCAATGCGCCGATTTGCGATGTGCCTCAAGCCTTAAGCCTCGTCGCATCAGCGTCACCCCAGCCAAGGCCGCGAGGTGACGCGACGCCACGACTCACCGTTCGTAAGCCTTGGGTAGGGACTGCTCGACCGGGTTCAGATAGCGGTCGCGCAACTTGGTCTGACGGCTCGTCATCGGCTGGGCGACGCCGTCGATATAAATGGCGGTCGGCGCAGAGGCGAGCTCGAGCGGATCGCCGTCCCAGATCACCACATCGGCACGGCGGCCAGGCCGGAGAGAGCCGATCTCGCCGTCCATGCCGATCGCCGCAGCGGGCTTCGACGTGATCGCGGCGAAGGCCGCGCCCCAATCCAGCCCCTGTGCACCGGGGATTTTCGTCAGCGCCACGAGATTGCCAGCATATTGACCGAGGTAGGACTCGTAGGGCCCTTCCGAGATGTCGGCATTGGAGACGGCGACGGTGACCCCCGCCTTCGTCAAACGCCCGACGTTGGACTGGGTCGCCGCAATCGACTCGAACCTCTCGGGCAGATCGACCAGCGCTGCCGCGATCACCGGGACGCCGGCAGCGGCGATCTGGTCGGCGACCATCCAGCCCTCGGTGGCGCCGAGCAGCACCAGCCGGATCGCCGGATATTGCTTCTTCAGCGCCAGCACCGAGCGGATATCCGCGGCCCGCTCGACGTGGACGAGCAAGGGCTGCGTCCCGCGCAGCACCGGCCCGAGCGCCTCGGCGTCCTGCCGGGTGATCAAGGCATCCTTGCCGGCAAAGTCCGCCGAAGCCGGATTGGCCGCCGCGCCCAGCGCGACCTTCAGCAAGGCATAGGCCGCCGGACGACTGCCGCCCGCAGGCTTCATGCCATCCTCGCCGAGTTCGATATATTGGAACGCGCGCGGCCGGGTGATGGGATCGGAATCGGCGCCAAGGTCGATCACCGCTCCCTGCCCGCCGAACATGGTGTTGCCCGTGCCCGGAATGACGAAGGCGCGGGTGACCCCTGCGGACCGCTCGACCGCGATACGCTGGCCATTCGGGTTGATCGCGGTCGACACGTCGAGCGCCGCCGAGAAAGGCGACTTGTCGGCGCTGAGATCGTTGGTCTCGGACATGCCATAGCCTTCCATCAGCCCCAGCGTACTGGCCCCGGCGACGATCCCGGCCGAGACCCACTTGCCGGTCGCATCGATGGTCCTGGCGCCGGAAGGCACGGCAACACCGGCGCCGGCCGAGACCACCCGACCATTGGCGATGACCACCGTACCGCCCTGGATCGGCTGCGATCCATCGCCGATCGCGACGGTGCCGCCGGTAATGGCGATGGTTTCGGCGGACAGCGGGGCTGCGATCAATGCCGCACAGGCGAGAAGAAGCTGCTTCATTTCACATCTCCTTCGCCGGGCTGGCCCAGCTCGAAGTCGCTCACCGGGCGGAGGCGCGGATTGTTGGCGTCGTAGAGCATCGCACCATCGACCCAGACTTTTTCGGGCCGGGTGTAGACGCTGAGCGGGTTGCCGTTCCACAGCACGACGTCACCCATCTTGCCAGGCTTCAGGCTGCCTGTCCTGTCGGCGATGCCGAGGGCGCGGGCCGGGCCTATCGCGAGCCAGGTCCAGGCTTCCTCGTCGCTCACCTGGAAACCGGCGCGGCGGCCGGCGGCCAGCGCCTTCGCGACCTCCTGGTTCAGTCGTTGGATGCCGTTCTGATCGTCCGAATGGATGATCGCGCAGGCGCCGGCATTGTGCAGGATCGCCAGATTCTCGGGAATGCCGTCATAGCTTTCCATCTTGAAGCCGTACCAGTCGGCCCAGACGGCGGAGCATGTGCCGCCGGCCTTCAACAGATCGCCGATCTTGTAGGCCTCTACGGCATGGTGAAAGGCGGTGACCTTATAGCCGAACTCCTTCGCCATATCGAGAACGATGGCCATTTCATCGGCGCGATAGCAATGATTGTGGACGAGGATTTCGCCGTTGAGCACGCCCATCAGGGTATCCATCGCGACATCGCGGGCGGGGATCTCACCGCCCATTTCCTCATATTTGTCCCACTTCCGCTTATATTCGGCGGCCTTCATCCAGGTCTGCCGATCGACGGCGACATTGCCCATGCGGGTCGATGGCTCACGGCCCTTGCTGCCGTAGACCCGCTTCGGGTTCTCGCCGCAGGCCATCTTCAGACCGTAAGGCGCGCCGGGAAATTTCATGCCCTGCACCGTGCGGGCATAGACATTCTTAAGGGTGACCGAACGGCCGCCGAACAGATTGGCCGACCCGGGCAGTATCTGCAGCGTAGTCACCCCGCCATTGGCCAGCGCCCGGCTGAAACCGGGGTCCTGCGGCCAGACGCTATGCTCTGCCCAGACCTGCGCGGTGACCGGACCGGTCGCCTCATTCCCGTCCGACAGCGCCTCGACGCCCGGCGAAGGATAGTCGCCGAGATGGCTGTGGACATCGATAACGCCCGGTGTGACCCATTTGCCCTTGCCGTCGATCACCGTCGCACCCGCCGGAACGGCGAGGTCGGGGCCACCGACCGCCGCCACCTTGCCGTCCGCGAGCAACAGCGTGCCGTTCTCGATCCGACCGCCCTCGCCGTCATAGACGGTGGCGTGGACGATCGCGGTCGGCGCGCCGGGGTAGGCACGGTAGGTCGATGGGAAGGGATCATGATCGAACCCCTTTCCCTTGCCGGGCGCCGGCGCATCGGACGATGCCGATTTAGGCGCGGCGCCACTGGTGCAGGCGGTCAGCGCAAGCGCAGCCGCAAGGCTTAGTTTCAGAGGATTATTGAACACCGTGCATCCATTTCTTGATGAGCGGGGAGACAAGCAGCAGCACGCCGCCGATGGCGATCGAGACAATGCCGATGGTCTGGAAGACGCCGGCATAGGTTTCCAGGCTGACCTTCAAATTGGTCACCTGGCCGCCGACGGTTTCGACGCTGGCGACCTGTGCCACCATGCCGGCGACATATTGCGCGCAACTGATCGACAGGAACCACAGGCCCATCATCAGGCCGACGACGCGCGCGATCGACAGCTTGGTGATCATCGAAAGGCCGACCGGTGAGATGCACAGCTCGGCCATCGAGTGGATCAGGTAGAGCAACGCCAGCCACCAGACCGAGACCTTGAAGTCCGCCCCGGCATAGGAGGTGCCCCATACCAGCGCGAGGAAGCCTAGCCCGACCCCGACGAGCGCGATCGCGAACTTTACCGGGATCGACGGCTCGATGCCGCGCCGGCCCATTGCGCCCCACAGGATCGAGGTGAGCGGCGCCAGCACGACGATGAAGAAGGCATTGAAGAACTGGGTCTGTCCCGCCGACATCGTGAAGAGGCCGAACACCGACAGGTCGGTGTTGCGGTCGGCGAACAGGGTGAGCGACGAGCCGGCCTGCTCGAACAGCGTCCAGAAGACGACGTTGAAGATGATCATCACGATCGCCGCGATCATCATCTGGAACTCGACCTTATTGCCGGCCTTGAGAGCCCAGACCGGGATCAGGATTACCGAGGCGAGGAAGGTCGCGAACAGCACCTTGCCCATGATCGGCAAGCTCACCAGATAGCCGACGATGCCGGAGCCCGCTTCGGGCGCCTGAGTGCTCATCAGGTTGACGAACAGAAACCAGCCGACCGGGATGACCGCCAGCGCACCGATATAGATCAGCAGGCTGCGGTCCTTCACCTGATCAGCGGGGGGATCGCCATAGCCCGCAAGCTTGTCGCCCGCGAACTGGATCAGCGCCCAGCTGATCATCATGCCGATCGCAGCGAGGCCGAAGCCCGCCCACCAGCCGAGTGCCACGGCCAGGAACGGGCAAAGTATCTGCGAGAAAAGCGAGCCGAGGTTGATACCCATGTAGAAGATGGTGAAACCGGCATCGCGGCGGCGATCGCCTTGCGCATAGAGCGCACCGACGATCGTCGAGATGTTCGGCTTGAAGAAGCCGTTGCCGATCGTCAGCAGGCTCAGCGCGACAAGCATCAACCCGGTATAGAAGGGATCGCGATCGGCATCGGCCTTGAAGCTGCCCTTGGGGATCGAGCGAGCAACCGCGCCATCAGGTCCGATGAGATCGACGGTGCCGTCCTCCTGGCCCTTGATCGCCAGTTTCCGTGCGCCATCGACGATATACTGCTGCTTGGCATCGTCGATCACCACTTCGTAGCGGCTGTTGTCGATCAAGGCGTAGGGCTTCGCGGTCGAGCCGCCGAAGCAGAGCAGCAGATAGGCGATCGACATCAGGATCGCACCGAACTTCACCGATTTCTTCGAGCCGAGATAGCGATCGGCGAGCAGCCCGCCGATCAGCGGGGTCAGGTAGACCAGCGCGGTGAACCCGCCATAGAGGCCGTTGGTGGTTTGATCGCTGAACAGGAAATGCTGGGTAAGATAGAGGGTCAGCAGCGCCCTCATGCCATAATAGCCGAAGCGCTCCATCGCCTCGGTCGAAAAGAGCCGCGCCAGCTGGCGGGGATGACCGAACCAGCTGTCGCCGTCGGAGCGGCTCACATGCGGCGATGCGGGCTCGGTGGTCGCGTCTGCGTCGGGATTGACCATGAAGTGCTTTCTGTTCTTTCGGCGCACGGCCTATTGTCATGGCGCACGGCGCTCCCCTGCGCGGCGCGGCCTTCATGACTGTCAACAGTAACAACGATTCCTGTCCTGTGAAGCCGATTGTTGCACCGGCGGGGCGCTGTTAGACAGCGCGACCATGTTCAACGATCTCAGCTCGACCGCCGCCCTTCTCGCCACCCGTCGCTCGGGCAAGCCCCGCGACATGATCGCCCCGGGGCCCGATTCGGCGCAACTGCGCCAGATATTGGAAGCGGCGATGCGGGTGCCCGATCATGGCAAACTCGCCCCGTGGCGCTTCGTAATCGTCGAGAGCGAACGCCGCACGGCCTTCGCCGACCTGCTCAAGGACGCCTATCGCGCCGAGAAACCCGAAGCGGGCCGGCTGGAGCTGGAGGCGATGGAGCAGTTCGCAATGCAGGCGCCCGTGCTGGTCGCGGTGCTGTCGACCCCGTCCCAAGCCAGCAAGATACCCGTCTGGGAACAGGAGCTGTCGGCAGGCGCGGCCTGCATGAACCTGTTGCTGGCGACCCACGCCGCCGGCTTCGTCGGCAGCTGGTTGACCGGCTGGCCGAGCTATAGCCGCCAGGTCCTTGAATCGCTGGGCGGATCTCCGAACGATCGGATTGCCGGTTTCCTGTTTCTGGGCTCCCCCTCGCGTGAACTCGAGGAGCGTCCTCGCCCAGCCTATGAAGCTGTCGTTTCGACGTGGAAAGGCTGATTGCCATTGACGCGCCATGCTGTGTTAGCACAGTGTGACGCCATGAGCAGCCAGGACCGCCCCGTCTATCTCCGCCTTCGCGATATCATCGCCGAGTCGATCCTCGACGGCACCTTTGGCGATGGCGATGGCCTTCCGTCGGTCCGTGTTTTTGCCGCGCTCCATGGTGCCAATCCACTGACGGCGGCCAAGGCCTATCAGGGCTTCCAGGACGAAGGCTTCGTCACGGTGAAGCGTGGCGTCGGCATGTTCGTAGCCGAGGGCGCCACCGAAAGGCTGCGCCGCGAAGCACGCGACAGCTTCCTGCGGCACGAATGGCCCCGGGTCGTGCGCAACATGCGCCGCCTGCACATCGAGCCGAGCGAACTGCTCGAACAGGTCGACGGCTAAAGGCGCTTGCTTGCGAACGTGTTGGACGGGCGTTCGGCGGTATCGCTTGCCCCACGCCCTCTGGCGTTATAGCCGCGCCGGGTGACCGAGACCCGTATCCTTCCCGCCGATGAGGCCGGTATCGCCGAGGCTGCCGCGCTGATCCTACGCGGCGAGCCGGTCGCCGTGCCGAGCGAGACGGTCTACGGCCTCGCCGGCGATGCGACGTCGGGCGCAGCGGTCGCAGCGATCTATGCTGCCAAAGGCCGGCCGAGCTTCAACCCGTTGATCGTGCACGTGACCGATATAACTATGGCCGAGCAGGTCGCGGTCTTTTCATCGCTGGCCCGCGGCCTCGCCGATCGATTCTGGCCCGGGCCGCTGACGATGGTGCTGCCGGCCGCTCCATCTTCGCCGATCGCCAGCCTCGCCACCGCCGGCCTTGCGACGGTCGCGGTGCGAATGCCCGCGCATCCGACAATCCGCGCGCTGATCGAGGCATGCGGCCGTCCCCTCGCCGCCCCTTCCGCCAACGCCAGTGGTACGATCAGCGCCACCCGCGCCGATCATGTCGCACGTTCGCTGGCCGGCCGCATTTCGCTGGTGCTGGATGACGGGCCGACGGCCATCGGCATCGAGTCGACGATCGTCGCGGTCGAGGTGGACCGGCTGCGGCTGTTGCGACCCGGGAGCATCACGATCGAGATGCTGGCCCAAGCGTCTGGTGTACCCGTCGACAGCGGCGAAAGCGGGTCGATCGAGGCGCCTGGCCAGATGTCCAGCCATTACGCCCCGTCGAAACCGGTGCGTCTCGAGGCCGCGACCGCCGAAGCCGGCGAGTTTCACATCGGCTTTGGTGCGGTGGCGGGGGATGTCAGCCTGTCGACCGACGGTGCGCTGGAAGAAGCCGCCGCACGGTTGTTCGACCTGCTGCACGCCGCCGATCAATCCGACGCAGCCGCCATCGCCGTCGCTCCGGTGCCGCGTCGCGGGCTCGGCCTGGCCATCAACGATCGGCTGCAGCGCGCGGCGGCACCGCGCTGACCCTCAGACCTTCGCACTGTCCTTGAGTCGCGCCGCGTAGCTCTTGCGAAACTTGGCGAGCTTGGGCGCCACGACCATCACGCAATAGCCGTTGCCGGCGCCTTCCCGAGCGAAATATTCCTGGTGATAGTCTTCGGCGACATACCAGGGCGCGTCGGATTCGATCGTCGTAACGATCTTTCCCGGCCAGTCGGGCTGCGCCCGTTCGATCGCGGTCTTGGCCTCCGCCGCCTGCTCGGGCGAATGCGGGAAGATGGCCGAGCGATATTGCGTGCCGACGTCATTGCCCTGCCGGTTGAGCTGGCTCGGGTCATGGACGTGAAAGAAGATGTCGAGCAAATCGCCATAGCCGATAACATCGGGGTCGAAGGTGATTCGGATCGCCTCGGCATGGCCGGTGTCGCCATTGCAGATCTGCTTGTAGGTCGGATTGGGGACGTGGCCGCCGATATAGCCGCTTTCGACCGACTCGACGCCAATGATGTCGTCGAACACCGCCTCCACACACCAGAAGCAGCCACCCGCCAGCGTCGCGATTTCCCGGGCCATATTCGTCCTCCTGTTGAGGGACTGAAGATAGGTGGTCGGTCCGTCGATGCAATGCCGCAGCGCCGCGCGACAGCATGGAAGACCGGCTCACCCCACAAGGTTGCGCCGTGGGGAACCCAGGAAACGGGGTTACGTTGCGATGCGATGCAAGATTTCCTGACAAAGACGCTGTCACTGCCCGCGCCCCTTGCCGAATTGGCGGTGGTTATGGCGACACTCGCCATCGCGGTCGTGGCGGCCCTCGCGGTGCACCGGTTTGCCGTCCTGCTTCTGCGACGGCTGTCTGCCCGAACCGAAGGCGGCTCGGACGATATCGTCGTCGCGCACATTCACGGGCCCCTGCGCTGGATCCTCGTCGCGATCGCCCTGAGCCTCGCCCAGCGCGGCCTTCCCCTCGAACCCTGGGCGCGCGGCCTGTGGCAACAAGTGGCGGGGTTCCTGGTTCCCGGCCTGATCGGCTGGCTCGCGATCGCGCTGATCGGCTCGCTGAGCGACGTCATGCGCGTTCGTTACGACATCAGCGTAGCCGACAATCTGCGCGCCCGGCGGCGGCAGACCCGCACCGCGATCCTGTCGCGCATAGCCACCTTCATCGTCATTTTCCTGACGATCTGCATGATGCTGCTCAGCATCCCCGGCGTGCGCAGCGTCGGCGTCACGTTGATCGCATCGGCGGGCCTTGCCGGTCTAGCGGTCGGCGCCGCCGCTCAGCCGGCGCTCAAGAACCTCATCGCCGGCATCCAGCTTGCCTTCACCGAACCGCTTCGCATCGACGACGTGCTGATTATCGATGGCGAATGGGGGCGGGTTGAGGAAATCCGGCTCACCTATGTGGTCGTGCGGATCTGGGACGATCGTCGCCTGATCGTGCCGGTCTCCAAATTTCTCGAGCAGAGCTTCCAGAACTGGACGCGCAACACGTCCGAGCTAACGGGCTCGGTCTTCCTTCAAGTCGATCATGCCGCCGATGTGCCGCGCATCCGGGCGAAAGCCGAAGAGCTTGTAGCAGAAAATGCGCGCTGGGATCGTCGCTTCTGGAACCTGCAGGTAACCGATGCGAAGGAGGAGACGATCGAACTGCGCGTGCTCGTCACGGCGCGCGACGCCAGCCTGGCGTTCGACCTGCGGTGCGACATTCGGGAAGGATTGCTCGCTTTCATTGCGAAGGACATGCCCGAGGCACTTCCAAGACGGCGTCAATTGCTGGTTCCCAGTCTTCGCACCGACGATGTCGCGGCGCTGCGCCAGTAGAAGGCGTCAGCATTTGGTCATATCGCCATGTGAGCCATTGCTCACCAGACATCATCTTCATGCTGGCAATAGGAATAGGAGAATTACTCGTCAAAATCCCGTATAATTATCATATTATTACCTAATCTTATCCTTCCAGCTTCAAGATAACAAATCGACTTATATACTAAGTCCGTATTTGGAGCATTTTTGTCGTCAGAAGCTGTGTCGTGCGGAATCGATAGAAATTTACTGCACCCCATCTTTTCACAATTGACTTTTTAACAATAGTTTACAATTTGAATTTGTGCTAATCGCATTGGGGAGAGAGCCGGCCTTCGATGCGTTGCCAGGAGACATCCGGCCGGTCGGTATAAGTGATGGGGTTTGCGACACTTCTCGAGATATTCAGCGAAGGGAAGAAACGAGAGGTCAGCTTATTGCGCCCACATCGGCGGCTCGAAACAGGGCCTGCGGAGAGTGGGGGCAACGCGTCGCAATGTGTGACAGGCGCCAGCTCCGGTCGGTTCGACGCGGCAGGAGTAAGCGCCAAATCAAGGCCTTTTGAATTGTCGCGAACGCACATTGAGGTTCCTGCGGAGATTTTCAGATTGGCAAACAGACGCCCCGCAGTCCTCGTCGTCGAGGACCAGATCATTATCGCCAGTGCAATCCAGGATTCGCTGATCGAGTTGGGCGCGGACGTCGTCGGCCCCTGCCTGACGCTGGAAAGCGCCCTTGACGTCGCCAGGTCGGCGGACATCGATGCGGCGGTGCTCGACGTCTGGCTGAAAGGCGAGGTTTGTTATCCGGTTGCCGACGTGCTGATCGAAAGGAGAATTCCCTTTTTGTTCACCAGCGGCGTAAGCGCCGGCAAAGAGCCGAGCAAATTCCATGGGTCGCCGCGATTGCTGAAACCCTTCTCCAATCAGGAACTTCACTCGGCGCTGTCGGCCTTATGGACCCGAAACTGATCGGCTGGCGCAGACAGCGGTACCCTTCGCACCTGCACAATTGCGGCGATTGCGCCGAAATGCGCTAAAACCAGGATAATTTTCCGATTTTATCGATCTGGATGGGCATCCCTATCGCTCTTGCCGCATTATGCTTTCCTCGAAACGGGGATGCTTATGGATCCGGACAGCGATTATTATCGGCAACGCGCCGAAGCCGAACTCGCGATGGCGCAGGCAGCCCGGCATCCTGCAGCGGTGCGCGCGCATTATTTCCTGGCCGGCTTTTACCTCGACAGAGCCCATGGCCCGATGATGCCTGCTGCTGATGGCTCGACCGGCACCGTTGAGACGAACGACCGCGCGACGGCGACGCTGGTCAACTGAACGAGCATTGCTGGCATTGCCGCAGGTCGATCATTGGATCGGAGCGACATCGCGGAAAATACCAGAGGGCCTGTAAGCCGGGTTTTGTCCACCGGCTTGCACCGGATGGGCGATCATTCCTCTAGGACCGGGCTTGCACCCGGCCTCCAGCAATCAACCCGGACGACTGGGCGGAGTGGCCCATATGCCGTCCCTATTCGATCTTGCTCCCGGTGGGGTTTACCATGCCGTTCCCGTTACCGGGCCCGCGGTGCGCTCTTACCGCACCCTTTCTACCTTACCCGGAGTTCGAAACCCGCCGGGCGGTCTGCTTTCTGTGGCACTGTCCCTGGGGTCGCCCCCGCCGGGCGTTACCCGGCACCGTTACTCCTTGGAGCCCGGACTTTCCTCCCCGCATCGCTGCGCGGCGATCGCCCGGCCCTCTGGTGAAGGTGCCGTTAGGGGGTTTTCCCGGTGGACTCAAGCAACCCTTCGCCTTCGCGGTGCAGAAGCAGCCGCAGCAGGATTCCCCGACATTCGCCATCGGCAACACCATCGATCCCCTCCGGGCGGAAACGGCGCTGGAAGGCGGTGACAGCGGCTGGCCCGTCACTGACATCATAGCCAAAGCGCTCGAGCGCCAGCAGGAAGCCCCCCGGCGTCCAGTGCGGATCCTGCAGGCCATGACGGGGGCGCCGCAGCGCCAGTCCGAGCTTGCCGAGCAATTCCCAGTCGAACAGTTCACCCGGATCCTGCTTGCGCCGGGGGGCGACGTCGGAATGTCCGACCACATTGGCCGGCTCGATCGCATGACGAGTCGAGATATCCGAAATCAAGGGGATCAACGCATCCATCTGCGCCTTTGGAAAGGGCCGATAGCCCAGCTCGTGCCCGGGATTGACGATCTCGATCCCCACGCTGGCCGAATTGACGTCCGAGATGCCCCGCCAACGCGCCTGTCCGGCATGCCAGGCCCGGCGCGCTTCGGGCACCAGGCGCATCACCTGCCCGTCTTCGGCAATCAGATAATGACTCGAAACCTTAGCCTCGGCATCGATCAGCCTCGCGATCGCCGACGCGGCGTCCTGCATGCCGGTATAATGAAGCACCAGCATGGTGATGGGCAGGGTCCGCTCGTCATGATTCGGTGACGGACAATCGATGATTTCATCCATGTCGGATGCTTAAGGCCTGATCGCCCGGGGAGGAAGCGCTTTGCTCGGCCCAGAACCGTCAGGCCGCGTGGGATATGCTGCGCGCGCCGGCAGGGCGATAGACCATCGGCAGGTCGGGGTCGGCCACGAAGCGGGTCGATCCGTGCACCGTCTCGCCAGCGCCCAGCAGCAGGCCGCCATCGGGGGCGATGGCCAGCGCGAGCCCTTCGAGCATCTGGTGACGCCGTTCCGGCGAGAAGTAGAGCAGTGCGTTGCGACAGAGGATCAGGTCGAAACGTCCGCCGGCCGGCGGTGGACCGAGCAGATTATGCCGCTGGAAGGTTACGTAGGACGCCAGCTGTGGCTTCGCCCGCCACCCCTGATCGAGCACCGGATCGAACCAGGCGATGAGTTGCCGGATCGGCAGGCCGCGCTGGACCTCGAACTGGGTGTAGAGCCCGCCCCTCGCCTGTTCGATCGCCGAGCGGGAAATGTCGCTGCCGAAGATTTCGATCCGCCAGCCGGCCCACCTTTCTGCCTGCTCGGCGAACAGCATCGCCAGCGAATAGGCTTCCTGTCCGGTCGAACAGGCGGCGGACCAGATGCGGATGCGCTTCTCCCGCTCCCGTGCGGCGGCCAGCCCGGGCAATATCCCCTTCTCGACCTGGGTGAAAACCCCCAGGTCGCGGAAGAAGCTGGTCTCGTTGTTCAACAGCGCATCGATCATGTCGAGCGACAACTCGCGATCGATTCCGCGATCGAGCGCATGCGCCAGATGGTCGAAACTCGGGATACCCCGCGCCTTGCAAAAGGGCGTCAGCGTGGTGCCGATCCGCCAGAAGCGGTCCTGGGAGAGGGTCTGGCCCGTGGCCTGTTCGAACAGGCGCGCGATCGCCACCGCGGCGCGCGGGCTTACGTCCATGCGCCACCGGCGTTGCGGTGGCAGACATGGCGCGCCAGATCCTCCGGCGACATCACCAGCGAGGCGAGCCCAGCCTGCGCCACCGATCCCGGCATCCCCCAGACGACCGAGGTGGCCAAGTCCTGCGCCAGTATCTCCGCGCCTGCCGCGACCATGGTCTCGGCGCCGAGCGTACCGTCGCGACCCATGCCGGTAAGAACGACCCCAACACCTTCGCCGCCGAATATCTCGGCCATCGCCTCGAACATCGGATCGACCGATGGCATGCACCGGCTGGGGGCCGGAGCGGGATCGATGCGAACGACGATCCGCGAGCCGCTGCGGGCGAGGCGGATATGGCCTTCACCGGGCGCGACGAGCATCTCGCCGGGCACCAAGGGCGTACCGTCGGCCGCCACCGACGTGGGCCGGCCCGCGATATCGCGCAGTTGCGCCGCGAAATAGGGCATGAAGGGCGGCGGCAGATGCTGGGTGATCAGGATCGGTGCCCGGAAGCCGGGGGTCAGCCGTCGCAGGAAGGCAGACAGCGCGTGGAGCCCCCCCGTCGAGGCGCCGATCGCCAGGCAGGAAATCTTGCCGGACCTGACGGGCTGCAACGCGATGATCGGCGCCGCCACAACAGGACGTGGCGACGCATCCGGTGCACGGCGATCGGGCCGGTGCGCCTGCCGATTGGAATGGCCGATCCGCAGCAGCGCGTCGACGAACTTGTGCGAGAACTCCCCGGCGAAATTGCCGGCTGTCGGCTTGAGCAGCGTATCGGTCGCGCCCAGGGTCAGCGCCCGCACGGTCGCGGACGCCCCCGCCTCGGCGGCGGAGGAGACGACCAGCACGTGAGCGCCATTGCTGGCTTCCAGGATTTCCGGAAGCGCGGTCAGCCCGTCCTTGCCAGGCATCTCGACGTCGAGGACGACGATGTCGATGTCATGGCTGCTGAGGAAATGGATCGCCTGGTCGGCGGTGGGTGCTGCGCCGGCGATCTCGAATTCCGGCCGGCTCTCGAGCAGACGGGCCAGCACGGTTCGGGCCACCAGCGAGTCGTCGACGAGCAGCACCCGGATCGGGCGGGGCTGTCCCCTGCCGAGATCGGTGCCCCCCACCCTTAGGGTGCCGCTATGTCCCCCCCGAGACATGGATCAGGCAACGCCGACCAGTTGCAGCTTGCTTTCGAGTGTCTCTCGATCGAACGGCTTCATCATATATTCGTCCGCCCCCGCCTCGATCGCCGCACGGATATGCGCGACGTCATTCTCCGTGGTGCAGAACACCACCTTCGGCCGCTTCTCGAAATCGGCGGCGCCCAGCGACCGCAGGAACTCCATGCCGCTCATCACCGGCATGTTCCAGTCGAGCAGGATCACATCGGGCAGATCGCCGGCGTTGCAGCGATCGAACGCCTCGCGCCCATCGCCGGCCTCTTCGACGGTGAAGTTCAGCGCCTCCAATATATGACGCGCGACCTTTCGGATCACCTTGGAATCATCGACAACCAGGCAGGTCTTCATCACGGTCTTCCGTCTTGGATGGGCAATTCGACTGTCTATAGACTTCGACCGGTAAGCGTGCCGTTAACGGCCTAAGCGGCTATGTCGATCGGCCCGGCGATCATCGCCGCAACGTCGATCAGCAGCATCGGTTCGCCGTCATGTTCCAGCACCCCGTTCGAATAGCGGGCCCAGCCCGCCGACAGCGGTGCACGCGGGTGGGCGGGGACGCCGTCGATCTGGACGACATCGTCCACATCGTCGACCAGAATACCGTAGAGATGGCCGTCGACATGAACGATCACGGCCTGCTTTTCGCCATCGCAGCTGCGGCCCGCTCCCAGTGCCGCAATCGTGTCGATCACAGTGAGCACCCGGCTACGCAAGGCGAACAGGCCGAAGACATGGGGCGGAGCACTGGGCACCGGCGCGATATCCTCGATCTCGACGACCGACTCCACGCAGGCAGCGGGGAGCAGGGCCCGCTGACCCGCGATTTCGACGATGAGGTAGAGATCGTTCATGGTCAGGCGCTCCGCTTGTTCCAATGGCGCCGCAGTTCGGCGGTCAGGCCGATCCGGTCATAACGCCACAGGCTGTTGGGTGAGCCGCCGCGCTCCTCGGCATTCTGGCGGAGTCGCAGCACCGCTCCGGCTTCGGTCGGCTCGGATGCCGTGCCGTCGGCGATGATCACCAGGTCGGCAGCCACTCCACTATCCTGCGAATAGATGATCTTGTAGCCGGCGCTTTCGACCAGCGGCGCCAGTACCTGGCGCGTCCAGGGGTCCTCATCCGATAGCAGGCAGACCGGCCGCTGTGCCGACGCAGGCTCGATGCCCAGTCCCTGCGCGAACAGCCAGAAGGCGTCGATGAACTCGACAGGTCGATCCTCGACCAGCATCACCCCGGAGACCGGCCCCGGCACGGTGCTCCGCTGCAGCTCGATCGCGACCGGTACGATGTCGATCACGATATCGATGGCATAGGCCAGTTCCTCGCCGCCGTCGCGCATGCGCAGGACGCGGATTTTCGGCTCGATGATCGGTGCGCCGCATGAAACGAGGGGCACGAGACGACCATCGATGTTCAGTCGCATGCGACCGGCGGTGGTGCTGACCGATGTCGAGAAGCAATCCTCGATCCGCTCGACCAGTGCCAGCGGCACGCCGCGCTCGATGCCGTCGAGATCGCGGAACAGGAGCACGGGCACTGCGCCCTTCTCATGCTGGTCCACGTCATTGTCCTCGACAACCGTTTCGGTCGCGCCCTTGTCGTCATGGCGAACGCCGGCCTTTTCGGCAACGCCGGCCACGTCGAGCAGCAGCATCGGCCTGCTGTTGTCGGGCAAGGTCGTGCCGCCATAGATGCCGCACGCCATCACGATCGGCGCGGCCGGCTTCACCACCAACTCCTCATGGTCATGGACCGCTTCGACCGCGAGCGCATAGCGCGCTCCGCCCGACAGCTTGAGCACGACCAGATTCGCCTGTGCGCTTCTTTCGGAGATGCCAAGCACCTTGTTCAGGGATACCACGGGCACGCGTGTGCCGCGAATGAAGACGATGTCGGCACCGCCCAGCGTCGCCATGCGGACCGCATCGCCGCCGATGCGGACGATTTCGTCGATCGCGGATCGCGGAATGGCGAAATGTTGTCCGCCTGCACTGATCGTGAGGGCCGGGATGATGGTCAGGGTGAGCGGCACGCGCAAGGTCAGGCGAAGCCCCTGCCCCGGCCGGCTCTCGACATCGACCAGGCCGCCGATCCGTTCGACATTGGCGCGGACGACGTCCATGCCGACGCCGCGGCCTGAAATGGCCGTCACCTGTTGCGCGGTCGACAGGCCCGGCTCGAAGATCAGATCGAGCTTGCGTTCCCAACTGAGGGTGGCAGCGCGTTCCTGGCCCAGGATGCCGCTGGCGATCGCCTTCTGCACCAGCTGATCGGCATCGATGCCGCGACCGTCGTCGATCACCTCGATCAGGATCTGGTTGCCCACCTGGCGCGCGCTGACATGGAGGCGGCCCGCCACCGGCTTGCCGGCAAGGACGCGAAGTTCGGGCAGTTCGATGCCGTGGTCGATCGCGTTGCGAACGATATGGGTCAGCGGATCGCGGATCATCTCGATCATCTCGCGGTCCAGCTCGACGTCGCCGCCGTCGATCTCCAGTTGCACGATCTTGCCGAGTTCGGCGGAGATATCGCGCACCATGCGGGGCAGCGCGGTAAAAAGATGCTCGACCCGCGCCATGCGGGTGCGGGTGATCGAGTCGCGCATTTCCGCGATGCACTGCGACAGGCGCTCGAAGGCGACTTCGGTGTTCGACTCGGTGCCGCTCTCGCGCAGCCGGCGGGCCAGTTCGTTGCGGGCGAGCACCATATCCGACACGCCCGCCATCATGCGATCGAGCAGGTCGACCGGCAGGCGGATCGTCCGGGATACGACGCGGGGCGTGGCCGGCGCCGACGTGACTGGGCGATCGACCTGCGGCGCGGCGACATCGGCGACCACCACCACCTCGTTTTCGTCGTCCGCGCTATCGTTGGCGGCCTGGATCGCATCCAGCGCCTGAGCCAATGCGGCGACGTCGTCTTCGAGGGTCGAAGGGGTTGGGATGATCGCGGGAGCCGGCGCCGCGCCCGGCTGAAGCGCCTGTATGAGGCGTGCATCGTCGGCATCGGCGATGAACCGCCCGTCTTCTATCGCGTCGGTCAACTCCGCGATCCGGTCGATCACCGCCAACACCGCGCTGACCAGACCCGAATCGGGGCGCCGGCGATCGGCGCGGACGTCGGCAAGGACATCCTCGGCCGCATGGCTGAGCTTTTCGAGTCGCGGAAGATCGAGGAAGCCGCAGCTCCCCTTTACCGTATGGACGAAGCGGAAGATCGCATCGAGCCGTGAGCGGTCATCGGGCGCAAGTTCCCATGCGACGATTTCCCCCGACAGGGCTTCGAGGGTTTCGCGTGTCTCCGCGACGAAATCGCCGAGCAGATCGTCCATGGCATTCTTCCCGAACCGGTTCTTCGAAACCGGTCATGGCGCAACATGGTTAAGGCAGGGTTTACGCGCGACCCAAGGAGGCGCGCCAGCATGGCGCTCCCGCAATGAGGATATCGATCAAGATACTTCTGAGAACCGCTGCTTGGTCAGCCGCCAGGCAGCGTCGCGCCGATCATGAGCACCCCGTCCTGGGGCTGAGAAACCTGCACCGAACCGCCACATTCGCTGACCAGAATATGGACAAGCCAGGCCGCCGCGGCGCGGGGCGAAATCATGTCGGGATCGGCCTCTCCGAGCAGCGCGTTGCGCAGTTCGGGGTCGAGCACGACCTTCGGCCCCTCGGCGCGGATCACGACTTCGCCTCCCTCGGCCGCGATATCGAGCTGTCCGCCCCGGACAAGGCCGTCACCCGCGATCAGCGCGAGATTGAGCAAGGTCTTGATCGCCGACTTGGGCAGCGCCGGAGCATCGACCATCCAGCCGAGCTGGACCTTGCCGCTGCTATGCAGGCCTTCGATCACCGAACGCGCCTCGCGGGTGTCGACCAGCTCGCCGAAGCCACCGGCCGATCCGAAGGCGAGACGGTAGAATTTCAGGCGGTTCGCCGTGGTCTGTGCGCTTTCGGCCAGAAGCTCCATGCAGCGCTCGCGCATTTCGGGATCGGTCTCGTCCGCGAGCAGCTCGATCCCGTTGTTGAGCGCGCCGACCGGTGACAGCAGATCGTGGCACAGCCGCGAACAGAGCAGGCTCGCGAACTCGGCCGAACGATTGACCATGGAGACTTCCTTAAAGGGCGAACGAAGGTCGCGTCTTTTGGCAAGCGCGGAACGGTAGCGCAATCAGCGATTGTCGACGGGAATGATCGTTACGGCGCGGAAAGGCCCCTTGCCGTCGGCATACCAGCACCGCAGCTCATCCTCACCGACGATAATCCAGTAACTCCCCGGCTCGGCGGCCGCGGCGTCGCGTTCGGACGGATAAGGCGACCCGTTGGGATGCGAATGATAATGGCCGATCGGCGAGGCGCCGCCCGCCCGCCCGGCCCGGTGCGCGGCGATCAGCGCGGCGGGATCGACTTCGAAACTGTCGCGCGGATCGGCGGCGACATTGGCGCAGGGCCGCAGCGCCGTGACGACCGCCCCGCGTCCCAGCAGAAGCCCGCAAATCTCCGCTGTGGGAGAGGCGCTCGCAGTGGACAGGATTTCGTCCAACATCGCCCTTGATATCGTCAGTTCCATCGCCACATCGGTACAGGATGACCGGGGGGAAATCGACATTGCAGGCCGTGGTGCCACAGGACGCCGGTGGCTGGCGGCTGGATCGCGCGCTGGCTGTTGCTCTGCCGACGCTGTCGCGCGAGCGGCTCAAGGCGCTGATCTCCTCTGGCCAGGTCACGAACGCCGAAGGTGCTCTCGCCCGCGACCCAGCGACGAAGGTGACGCCAGGCGCTTCCTTCTCGGTGAGCGTGCCCGATCCGACGCCCGCGCATAACGAAGCGCAGGATATTCCGCTCACCATCGTCTTCGAGGACGAACATCTGATCGTGATCGACAAGCCCGCTGGGCTGGTGGTCCACCCGGCCGCGGGCAATTTTGACGGAACTCTGGTCAACGCCCTGCTTCACCATTGCCGCGGCAGCCTGTCGGGCATCGGCGGGGTCGAGCGGCCGGGCATCGTTCACCGCATCGACAAGGACACGTCAGGGCTGATGGTCGCCGCCAAGACCGACCCGACCCATGTCGGGCTGGCAGCTCAGTTCGCCAAGCACAGCATTGACCGCCGTTACAAGGCGATCGTCGCCGGGCATCCGAAGCTCGCGGAGGGTACCGTCGACGCGCCGCTAGGCCGCTCCTCGGCCAACCGCAAGAAGATCGCGATCGTATCCGACGGCCGGGGCAAGCATGCTGTCACCCATTACACCCTGATCGAACGGCTCAAGGCCGCCGCGCTGGTCGAATGTCGCCTTGAAACCGGCCGAACCCATCAGGTTCGGGTGCATATGGCCTCGCTGGGCCATCCGCTGCTCGGCGATCCGGTCTACGGCCGGTCGCGCCCGGAACATCGCGAGCTGCTGAACCGTTTGAATTTCGAGCGCCAGGCGCTGCATGCCGCGCGATTGGGTTTCGTACATCCGGTGACAAGCGAAACTTTACGTTTCGATAGCGAAATTCCGCAGGATATGCAGCAATTGTTCAGCGAACTGCGGGTAAAGCTGTTATAGATGTTACAGAACGGTACGGGAGTGATTCTCCGCTGCCGATGCAACAAGGTTTGCGGCGCACCATGACGGGATGCCGCCTAGGGAGTAAGAAGATCATGGCAAGCGGAAAGAACGTGCCCGCCACGATCCCCGCATTGGGCGGGGAGCAGAGCCTCAACCGCTATCTGGCCGAGATCCGGAAGTTTCCGCTTCTGAAGCCGGAAGAAGAATATATGCTCGCCAAGCGCTTTCAGGAGCATGGCGACCCCGAGGCCGCGACGCGTCTCGTAACCTCGCATCTTCGCCTCGTCGCGAAGATCGCAATGGGGTATCGCGGCTACGGCCTGCCCGCCAGCGAGCTGATTTCCGAAGGGAATATCGGCCTGATGCAGGGCGTAAAGAAGTTCGAGCCCGATCGTGGCTTTCGCCTCGCCACCTATGCGATGTGGTGGATCAAGGCGTCGATCCAGGAATATATCCTGCGGTCGTGGAGCCTCGTTAAAATGGGCACCACCGCGGCGCAAAAGAAACTGTTCTTCAACCTGCGGCGGATGAAGTCGCAGCTCGAAGCGTTCGAAGACGGTGACCTTAAGCCCGAGCACCTTCGCAAGATCGCCACCGATCTCGGCGTGTCCGAGGAGGAAGTCACCAACATGAATCGACGCATGTCGATGGGTGGCGACGCTTCGCTCAACGTTTCGGTGAACGAGGACGGCGAAGGCCAGTGGCAGGATATGCTGGTCGACCAGGGCCAGTTGCAGGATGAGCGTCTTGCGGATGTCGAGGAACGCAGCGTCCGGCATAACATGTTGAACGAGGCCCTCGCGGCGCTGAACGATCGCGAGAAGCATATCCTGGTCGAACGCCGGCTGGTCGACGAGCCGAAGACGCTCGAGGAATTGAGCCAGGTCTATGGCGTCAGCCGCGAGCGGGTTCGCCAGATCGAGGTTCGCGCGTTCGACAAGCTGCAGAAGGCGATGATGCGCATCGCCGGAGAGAAGCGGCTCCTGCCTGCGATGTGATCGCATCGCGCAGTTTATTTCAAGAAGGGGCGCCTCCGGGCGCCCTTTTTTGCGTGTGCTGTTCAGAAGCGCCGGGATACCCCGATATAGAGCTCCAGATCGGGCGTGTGACGGTTGAGCCCATTATTGGCGCCGACGTCGAACTGGAGATCGTCGCGCGGTTGCCAGCCCAGTGACAGGCCGGCAAGCTGCTGGCTCTCATGCCCGGCCGGGTCGCGATCGCGAATGAACTGATATTCGGCCGTCGCGCTCCATTCGGGATCGAGCTTCGTCTGCAGCCCGGCGACCGTGCTGTAGGCGAAATGCCGCCCCACTCCATCCGAATCGACCGCGGCATCGACCTCCGGCACCAGTTCGATGGTGAACCGATCGTCGAGAGCATAGGATATCGGCATCCGCAAAGCGGCGCCCCAGTCACCCGCACCGATTGGCTCGCGTCCCACCGGCACCGTCGCGATCCCCATAAGGGCCAAGGAGAACCCCGAGCCATCGGGACGTGCGAGATTGCGGCGAATGGCGACCAGCACGTCCCCGACGCCGCTGTCGGTGGATTGGCCTCCGGTCGAACGATCACGATCATGTTCGCGGCCGAAGCTCGTCCAGCTGACCTGCACCTCCGCATGGTCGGCAATTCCGTAGCGGATAAGCACATCGCCCAGCAGCAGCGTGTCGGTTCGCTCTGTGCTGGTGCGGTCGAGCGTCCAGTCGGCCATGCCCAACTCGACCGAGATATGCCCTGGATCGATCGTGCAGCCTGGCGTGCCGAGGCCCGGCCGATCCGGACAATAGTCGCGCATATCAGACCCGATAGCCGCGCTCGACATCATCGGAAGAACGCTCGCGAGCGACGCGATGAGAATGCGGACAATCATGACGAAAGCTTACTGTGTGATATGTCCCACTGACAGTAGTAAGTCGCTTTGATACGGGGGTGTCATGACCGGGGATATTCAGGCAGGCCGACGGCGACGCGGACCAGACACGACCGCTGCGGTCGCGCTGGCGATTATCATCACGGCCTTGGCCGCCTGCGCACTGCTGGGCGGCGCGACTCTCGACGATCACTGGACCATCTATTTGGCGGATAGTTCGCGTGGGCTCAGGCGGCTGATCGAGGAACGCTGGATTGTGGATATCCGTCCGCCGATCTTCGACGGCTGGGCAACCCTGCTTGCGATGGCCGGAATCAATTCCATCCCGCTCGGACGGCTTATCTCCGCCCTCCCCGCCGTCGCCGCTCTGGTGTTCGCGGTGCGGTGCTTCTCGAAGAGGCTGCCCGAGCAGACCCCCTTCTACACGATCTTCCTGCTTCTGATGCTGTCGGCTCCGGCCACTGCCCGCGCCTTTGGCGTGTTCCGCGGCGACTTCTGGCAGCTCGCGGCCTTCGCCATCCAGATCCTTCTCGCCCGGCATATCATGTTTGCCGACAGGGATTATCGCAGCAAGACCGACATATCCCTGCTGATCATCGCGATGCCCGCGACGATCGCGGCGATGACCCTCGATTATGGCGGCGCGCTGTTTGGCGGTATCGTCGCGATGGCGACGATCCTCAGCGCCATCGCTCGCGGCTTCAAGCGTTGGGCCCGGTCGATCGCCGTCGCGATGGCGCTGTCGATCGCGGGAGTGATCGCCATCATCTCGTGGCAAGCCGATGCCTGGAACGCCAACTTCGATCTCTACCAGAACTGGATCGAGATGGGCCACGAGTCGGCGGGGGAAATCCTGCTCGCGCTGCTGATCGGCACGATCATTCAGAATCCCGTCGCACTGGCGGGCGCCTATCTCGGCCGGAAAGACTGGGATCGCGGCGACACGGGCTTCGCGGTCGTAATCGGTGGCGCCCTGATCGCCGCCATGGTCGCTATCGCCCAGATTGATACCCAGCGGCGACTGATCACGACGAGCAACTCCGCCGACATCGCGGTACTGGTCACGGCGCTGATGGCGACAGCAGGCGTGAAAATCGCCAATCGGAAGATGTGGATGATGGGGTTGGCGGTGGTTGCAGTCCTGTCGGTTCTCGTCTCCGCCACGATCAACGGGCTGGGAAGCGGGTGGCAGCTCGGCGCCAAGCGGATTTCGCGGATCGTCACGGCCTGCCCGCAGACCCAGGTTTTCGCCGCTTCGGGCTGGCGGCTGGACGACGGCAGCAAATCCCGGGCGGCGCAGCGCGAAGAGCCCGTGTTCGCCTTGGGTTACAAGCGCCTCGCCCATAGCCATGGCTTCAGAGCGACGGTCATTCCGCGCGACAGGCCGGTTACGGCGACCATCGGCACTTGCCCTGTGCTGCTCTGGATCGAGCGGGTGCCGCAGAGCAGGCGCCCCAAACCGGAGAAGATTGTGAGGGCCGCAGGCCTCCGGGGTCTGGAAAGGGCCCGCCTCAGCCTGATCCCCACCGAAAGTGGGCTTATCGTTCGCGCCGACCGCTGATAATCGCGCTGCATGACTCGCACCAGCTTTACACGCCGCGCCCTCCGCTGGGCCGGCCGCGTGATCCTCTACTTCGTGGTCGGCTCGCTGCTGTGGGTCGGCATCTACCGCTTCGTCCCGCCGCCGATCACGGTCACGATGCTGGCCAACGCCGCTGACGGACGCGGAATCAGCAAGGACTGGATGTCGATCGAAGACATGTCGCCCAACATGGCGCTGGCGGCAATCGCCGCCGAGGACGGCAATTTCTGCTCACATCACGGCTTTGATTTCAAAGCGATCCAAAAGGCCATGGCGAGCAATCTCGAGGGCGACCGGCGCATCCGCGGCGGGTCGACGATCAGTCAGCAGACCGCCAAGAATGCCTTCCTCTGGCAGAATGGCGGCTATGTGCGAAAGCTGTTCGAGGCCTGGTTCACGGTGCTGATCGAGCTTCTATGGCCGAAGAAGCGGATCATGGAGGTGTATCTCAACGTCGCCGAAACCGGGATCGGCACCTATGGCGCCAATGCCGGGGCGATGCGCTATTTCCACCATGACGCGTCACGGTTGAGCCGCACGGAAGCGGCCCGCATAGCCGCCGTCCTGCCCTTGCCGAAGAAGCGCGCCGCAACCGCCCCCAGCGGCTTCACCCGCCGCTATGGCGATCGGATCGCCCGGCGCATCGGCCAGGTGCAACGCTATGGCTATGCGAGCTGTGTGAATTAGCCGGCCTCGGCCGCGAGAGCGGCTAAGTCACGGCCAATTCGCACAGTCGCCGGGGCAGGCCTTGCCGTGCCAGTTCCGCACGGCAGAGCAAATCAACCCTTCTGCTGTTCGACGACGCGGATATTGAGCTCCCGAAGCTGCTTGAGGCTCACCGGCGACGGCGCGTTCATCATCAGGTCCTCGGCCTTCTGGTTCATCGGGAACAGCACGACCTCGCGGATGTTCGGCTCGTCGGCCAGCAGCATGACGATGCGGTCGATGCCCGGCGCGGAGCCGCCATGCGGCGGCGCGCCATATTTGAACGCGTTGATCATGCCCGTGAAGTTCTCGTCGACCTGCTCCTTGGTGTAGCCGGCAATTTCGAACGCCTTGTACATCACGTCGAGCTTGTGGTTCCGGATCGCGCCCGAGGACAGCTCGACGCCGTTGCAGACGATGTCGTACTGATAGGCGAGGATATCGAGCGGATCCATCGTCTCCAGCGCTTCCATCTCGCCCTGCGGCATCGAGAAGGGATTGTGGCTGAAGTCGACCTTCTTGGCCTCCTCGTCATATTCGTACATCGGAAAATCGACGACCCAGCAGAACTTGAACACGCCCTGCTCGATCAGCCCGAGTTCTTCGCCGACGCGGGTGCGCGCGGCGCCCGCCAGCTTGGCGGTCGGCAGTTCCTTGCCAGCGGCGAAGAAGACGCCGTCATCGGGGCCGAGGCCGAGCGCCGCGATCAGCTTCGCAGTCGCTTCCTCGCCATGGTTCTTGGCGATCGGGCCGCCGGGTTCGCCGGCCTTGATGTTGATGTAACCGAGACCGGCATGCCCCTGCGAGCGTGCCCAGTCGTTCATGTCATCGAAGAATTTGCGGCTCTTCGCGCCGGCGCCGGGGGCCGGGATCGCGCGGACGACACCGCCGCCCTCGACGATCCGCGAGAACAGGCCGAACCCCGAACCCACGAAATGCTCGGTGACGTCGGTGATCTGGAGCGGGTTGCGCAGGTCGGGCTTGTCCGAGCCGTAGCGCAGCATCGAGTCGCGATAGGCGATACGCGGGAACGGCGCGGGGGTGACCGCGCGGTCCTTGGCGAATTCCTCGAACACGCCGTGCAACACAGGCTCGATCGCCGCGAACACGTCTTCCTGGGTGACGAAGCTCATCTCGAAATCGAGCTGATAGAACTCGCCCGGCGAACGATCGGCGCGGGCGTCTTCGTCGCGGAAACAGGGTGCGATCTGGAAATAGCGATCGAAGCCCGCCACCATCAGCAGCTGCTTGAACATCTGCGGCGCCTGCGGAAGCGCATAGAACTTGCCGGGGTGGACGCGGCTCGGCACCAGATAGTCGCGCGCGCCCTCGGGGCTCGACGCGGTCAGGATCGGCGTCTGATATTCGGTGAAGCCCTGGCCGATCATCCGCTGGCGGATCGACGCGATGACGTTCGAACGCAGCACGATATTCGCATGGATGCGTTCGCGCCGCAGATCGAGGAAACGATAGCGCAGGCGGATATCCTCGGGATAATCGGCCTCGCCCGCCACCGGCAGCGGCAGTTCCTGGGCATTCGACTGGACCGACACCTCGCGAGCGCGGATCTCGATCTCTCCGGTCGCCAGGTTGGAGTTCACCGCCTCGCCCGACCGGGCGACTACGTCGCCGGTGATTGTCACCACCGATTCCACGCGCAGGCGCTCGAGCTGCTTGAAGGCCTCGGACTCGATGTCGGTGACGATCTGCGTCAGCCCATAATGGTCGCGCAGATCGACGAACAGCAGATTGCCATGGTCGCGCTTGCGATGCACCCAGCCCGACAGGCGAACCTGGGACCCGACGTCCTGGGCCCGGAGCTGGCCGCAATTGTGGGTGCGATAGGCGTGCATCATGGTGACGGATCAACTTTCACGTGGGATTTGCGAGCGCAGCGCTTCGCGCGGGCGCCCGGCGCTTGTCAAGCGTTGTGACCCCGACCGGCCCTTATCCTGTCGGACAAAAATGGACCTCAGCGGTAAATCGATGTCGTTTTTGGAGAAGATCTCGTTTCCGGCATCGCGGGACGCGCGAAGCGCTTCCCCCTCCCACAATCACGCTATATGCACGAAACCATGCACATTCACCCCTTGATTACCGACAGCGCAACGCTTGCCAATCTCTGCACGCGACTCGCCCAGTCCCCCTTCGTCGCGGTCGACACCGAGTTCATGCGGGAAAGCACCTACTGGCCCGATCTCTGCCTGATACAGATCGCCAATAGCGAAGAGGCTGCTGCGATCGATCCCAAGGCGAAGGATATCGATCTCAAGCCGTTGCTCGACCTTATGGTCGAAAACGAGGACGTGCTGAAGGTATTCCACGCTGGTGGCCAGGATCTCGAAATCGTCCACAACCTGACCGGCAAGACCCCCTACCCGCTGTTCGATACGCAGGTCGCCGCCATGGCGATGGGGCTTGGCGAACAGATCGGCTATTCCAATCTGGTCGAGACGATGCTGGGCATCAAGCTGGACAAGGGCGCCCGCTTCACCGACTGGGGCCGCCGCCCGCTCGACAAGCGCCAGATCGATTATGCGATCGGCGACGTCACCCATCTGTCCGATATCTTCCCCCGCATGCTGGAGAAGCTGCGCAAGACCGGGCGCGGCGGCTGGCTCGATGTCGAAATGGAGCGACTCGGCGATCCCGCGAGCTACGCCAACGTCCCCGAACTCGCCTGGACCCGGATCCGCCTGCCCAGCCGCAAGCCCGAGGTTCTCGGCCGGTTGAAGGCGATCGCCGCCTGGCGCGAGCGCGAAGCCCGGTCGAAGAACCTGCCGCGGGGGCGCATCGCCAAGGACGAAACGCTCGCCGACATGGCCTCGCATCCGCCCAAGGTCCAGAGCGACCTGGCTCGAATTCGCGGACTGTCGCCGAGTTGGGCACAGAACGACATCGGCGCGCGGCTGATGAACGCCATCGCCGAATCCGAACCGATGACGGAAAGCGAGATGCCGCCGCGCGAGGACCGCAAGCCCGGCCTCGGCAAGGAGGGCGCACTGATCGCCGATCTGCTCAAGCTGCTGCTCAAGGTGCGCTCGCGCGACGCCGACGTGGCCCCGCGCCTGATTGCGCGCGCCGACGACCTGGAGTTGCTCGCCGCCGGAGTCCGCTCGCTGCCGATGCTCGACGGCTGGCGCTACGAGGTGTTCGGCAAGGACGCTCTGGCGCTCGTCGAAGGGCGTCTCGCCTTCAGCGTCCGCAGCGGCAAGATGGTGATGTCCGCACTCGAAGTCGAAGAGCAGGACTAGATCCGCGCGCCTGCGAACAGATGGCGCGCGCCCGCTAGGCTGAGGTGGGCATGATCGAAATAGAGCACCCCTGCCCCCGGCATATAAGCCGGGCAGAGACGGGGACCGCATAGCCGCTGGGCCGGTACGATGCGGCGCGCCCCGGTTTCCCGCGCGATACGGTCGAGCCAGGTCGATACCGGCGAAGCGCCCCTATCGAAGTCGTCGCGCTGTTGCCCGAATCGCCCCGGGTCTCCGCCGCGCAATTGCTGCATGGCGAGAGCCGTCGGCGCGACGAAGGGCATGCGCGGGATCGGGTAAACCAGGCTCAACCCCTTGCCCTGTGCATGAAGCGCCTGCGCGGTCCGCTCGATACCAGCGAGCAGGCTATGTTGCTGGTCAGGCGTATCGGCCATGAAACCCAGATAATTGACAACCAACACCACCTCCCGGATGCGCGGATCATCGGTCAGTTGGGCCAGACGTGCCGCATTGTAGGCCGCACAACCGGGTCGATCCCTGGGGGTATAGCCGAGTGCGGGCGGACACCCCGAGGCGGTGATCTGCAGCACCGATCGCCGTTCGGGTGCCAGCTTCTCGCCCAGAGCCACCACCAGTTCTGCTCCGAAGCTGTCGCCCCACACCAAGGTGTCCGGGACTGCACGTCGATCGCCAAAGCGGCAGAGCCGGGCGTAGGGGATAACGTCATGCTCGCCCGAGTGGCAGGCGGTACGGAAGGGGCTGCTGTCCCCCGCCGCTGCGACGAACGTGCGGCCCACCGGGTCGATCCGTTGCGGCAACCCCTTGGTCAGCACCACAGCCATAGCGAGGGCGGTCGTCGCCGCCATGATCGCAGCGCCACCGATCAGCACAGGCCGATGAGCCATCCGCCACTTCAGCACCGGCCGCTCGACATAACGCCAGGACAACCAGGCAAGCGCGAAGGCCACCACGACCGCAGCGGCCGCTTCTGGCGCGGTCAGCGGGCGGAGCACGATATAGCGTCCGAACACCAGCGCGGGCCAATGCCACAGGTAGAGCGAATAGGAGAGCGATCCCACCACCACGAGAGGCGCCGCGCCGAGCATTCGGCCACCCAGCGATTCGCCGTGCTCGCCCATCGCCAGCACCAATGCCGCGCCGATACAGGGCGGCAGCGCCGCCAGGCCGGGAAAGGGCTGCTCGTCGGACAGCATCAGCAAGGATCCGACGATGAGGACGATGCCGAGCAGCGACAGACCGTCGCGGACCGCCGGATGCCCCACCTTCGGTACCGCCCCTACCGCAACGATTGCGCCGATCAGCAACTCGAAGGCACGGGGCCATGGATAATAGAAGGCACGCGAGGGATCCTGCCCCAATTCGTATATGCTCCAGGCCAGCGACAGCGCAGCCGCCATCCGTAGCAGCGCGGGCAGCCAGCGCGGGCGCAGCCGATAGGCCGCCGTCAGAGCGAGCGGGAACACCAGGTAGAACTGCTCCTCGACCGCGAGCGACCAGGTGTGGAGCAGCGGCTTGAGCTCCGACTGCCCATCGAAATAGCCGGACAAGGTGTAGAAAAGGAAATTGGCGAAGAAGCCGACCGTGGCGACGACAGTCTTCGCCAGCTCGCGCAGTTCGGCGGGCGGCAGCATCACCAGGCCCAGCAGCATCGTCGCCAGCAGCATCAGGTAAAGCGCCGGGAACAGCCGCTTGACCCGACGGACATAGAAGCTGGCGATACTGAACCGGTCCTCGCGCAGTTCCGCGTGGAGGATTCGCGTGATCAGATAGCCCGAGATGACGAAAAAGATGTCGACCCCGACGAAGCCGCCGGGCAGCCGATCGGGAAAGGCATGGAAGATGACGACAGGCAGCACGGCAAGCGCCCGCAACCCCTGAATATCGCGCCGGAAGCGATGCGTTCCGTCCATAACTTCTCCCGGCAGCATGTCGCTGTCGGGAGCACGCAGTCACAATGCTGCAGCGCACTCAAGCCGCTGGCGTCCAATCGCCGGAAAATCGCGTGGAACGCCCGGTCAATACCTCCAGCCGGCCGTTGCTGACGCCGGCTGTCGCGTTCAGCCGATCACGAGCCGTGGATGCAATCCGAGCGAGGTCGCCAGCGCCTTGTGCCGCCGTTCGACCGTCTCGCCATAGAGAATGGCGTTGCTGCTTTCGATATGCAGCTCAAGCGCGTCGCCGGCGATCGACAGACGACTGCCCACCAGAGCATCGGCAACGCCGCCCGAAAAGCGCTGGCCCAGCCTCAGGGCAAGTCCCCAGCGATCGGCGACCATGATCTCGGACGGAGAGCAGACCCCGCTGATCATCGGCACGATCCCATGCCCTCCGAAGCTGACCCAGAGCGCATGCGCCATCATGCCGCGACCGCGCGAATCGATGCCCACCCAGTTGCCGTGCAAGGCGGTTTCGACCCCCCGCTCGGCGCGGAATTCGGGGTGAGCGCGCCAGCCCACATCGGCAAGCAGGCACGTGGCGTGGCGGATGCGGGCGTCGGCCGGGCTTTCGGTGGCGAACAGCGGCGCCAGCCAGCGGTCGAGCAGGTCGCCATGTTCCGGGAAGCGGCCCTGCCGCCCACCCTCTTCGCGGGTCGACGCGATCAGCGGATCCTGCGCGCGCTGATATTCGGTGAGTTCGTCAAACAGCAGGCCTTCGCGCAGGCCGTAGGCCGAGACGATCAGTTCGCTCGATCCGAGCTGCCGCACGACATGGCTAAGCAGGAGGGCGGCATGCGACAGGGTGGGGATACGCGAACCCGACAGGCCGATGACGTCGCGCAGCCGCTTGCGATCGAGATGTGCCAGCACGCGGACGAGATGTTGCGCGTTCTCGGGCGGCATCCAGTAATGGTGGACGATCGGCAAAGGATAGCCGGTCAAATGCATGTCGAGCCGCGCCAGCGAGCGCCAGGATCCGCCCACCATGTAGAAAGGGAGCCCCGCGCCCTTCCCGGCCCAGCCGCTCTTCGCAAATGTCTTGGCGATCAAGTTGCGGAAGGCGCGCGGGCCTTTCGCCTTGACCGCCGCGATCCGCAGTACGCCGAGCGGGAAACTGCTCGTTTCGTGGACCTTGCCGTCGACCACCCGCGCCAGTTCGAGACTGCCGCCGCCCAGATCGCCGACGATGCCATTGGCCTGGGGGATCGAGGCGATCACGCCCATCCCGGCCATCCGGGCTTCGTCGTCGCCCGAAAGGATTTCGACTGGCAGGCCGAGGTCGAGCACGCGATCGATGAATTGCTGGCCGTTGCTTGCCTCGCGCACCGCGGCTGTGGCGACGGTGCGCGGTTGGGGCACGCCCATTTGTTCGGACAGGCGGCGGAATCGCGCCAGAGTCGAGAGGGCGCGCTCCATCGCATTGGCGTCGAGCAT
Source organism: Pseudomonadota bacterium (assembly GCA_040387595.1). Taxonomy (GTDB): domain Bacteria; phylum Pseudomonadota; class Alphaproteobacteria; order Sphingomonadales; family Sphingomonadaceae; genus Rhizorhabdus. The sequence goes on along the minus strand of JAZKDN010000002.1, from coordinate 401,964 downwards.
TCCGTCGCGCGACACGCCCTTGCCGAGTCCCGCCATCACCTTTTCGTTGAACAGGGCGGCGGGAACCCGGGCCGGTCCATCATAGATGACAAGGCGGATCGAGTTCGATCCGATGTCGATGATCCCGACACGGGTGTGGCCGGGCGCCGGGGTCTTGGCACGGCGGAACGTCGAGATGGATGACATATGCGCTCGATTTAGCCGAAATCGATCGCAGAGCAAACGCGGCGACGACCGAATTCTGTCCCTTCCGATCTTTTGTCGCGTTAAGCAGCGGCAATGCCGACCACGCCTCGCCTTTCGCCCATGCCGCTGCTGGGCGTGTTCCTAATGGTCGCGGGCCTTGGCCTGTGGCAAATCGCTCCAACGCTGGACCTGAGGTTGCTGATGGCCTTCCGGTTGGCGCCTTCCGATCCGGCGGTGCCCGCGGTCCAGATCCTCACCATCTTCGGCGGTCTCGCGCTACTGGCGCCGTTCACGCTGATCGTGGCCGGCGGCCTGGCGTTCTGGGGAGACAGGCGCCGTGCGCTATGGCTGGTCTTTACCGTCGCCAGCGGGCGGATCGCCGTGGAAATCGCGAAGTTGGTCTTCGCACGTGAGCGCCCGCCGCTCGCCGGACGCCTCGATGTCGTCAGTTCCTACAGCTTCCCCAGCGCTCACAGCGCCGGAACGACGATCCTGTGGCTGTCGCTCGCGGTGCTGTTCGCGGCACGCTCGCCGTGGCTGCTGCCGATCGCGCTGGGGGTCGCAACGGTCATGGGGTGGAGCAGGATGGCGCTGGGCGTGCATTGGCCCGGCGACGTGCTGAGCGGCTTTGGCCTGGCGCTTTTCTGGGTCGGTATCGCCCGATGCTGGCTTCCGCCCGCGCCGCGACGAATCACCGCCGCAGGGTAAGCTTGGGTACCTGGCCGGACTGGCGGAGTGCGGCACCACGGCCCGACAGCGACGGGTTGGTCATGAAATACCGGTGCAGGTTGAACGGTCGGCGCCCCGGTACGATCCGCTCGTAACTGCCATCGGGCATCAGTATCCAGCTCTGCTCGTCGTCGATCAGGTTGGCGACCATCACCTGGTCGAGGATCTGGGCATGCACGGTCGGGTTCTCGATCGGCAGCAGATATTCGACGCGGCGATCGAAGTTGCGCGGCATCCAGTCGGCCGAACTGATCAGCACCTTGGCCTTGCGGTTGGGCAGCGCACTGCCGTTGCCGAAGCAGATGATGCGGCTATGCTCGAGGAAGCGGCCAATCACCGACTTGACCCGGATATTGTCCGACAGGCCGGGCACGCCCGGGCGCAGGCAACAGATGCCGCGAATGACCAGGTCGACCTGAACCCCCGCCGCGCTGGCGCGGTACAGCTTTTCGATGATCGCCGGATCGACCAGCGAGTTCATCTTCACCCAGATCGCGGCATCGCGGCCCTCGCGGGCGTGGTCGATCTCGGCATCGATCAACCGGCACAGCTCGTCGCGCATGCCGTGCGGCGAGATCGTGATCTTGCTCAGGTCGGTCGGCTCGACATAGCCGGTGATGTAGTTGAACAGCAGCGCTGCGTCGCGACACAGACGCGGATCGGCGGTGAAGAAGCTCAGATCGGTGTAGATGCGCGCCGTTATCGGGTGATAATTGCCCGTCCCGAAGTGACAATAGGTGCGGTGCCCCTCGGCTTCGCGGCGAACCACCATCGACACCTTGGCGTGCGTCTTCCAGTCGATGAAGCCGTAGACGACCTGCACGCCCGCCCGTTCGAGCTGCGAGGCCCACATCAGATTCTGCTCTTCGTCGAAGCGCGCCTTGAGTTCGACGACCGCCGTCACCGACTTGCCGGCCTCGGCGGCGTCGACGAGGGCGCGGATCACCGCCGACTGCTTGCCGGCGCGATACAGCGTCTGCTTGATCGCGATGACGTCGGGATCCTGCGCCGCCTGGCGAAGGAAGGCGAGCACCACGTCGAAGGTTTCATAGGGGTGATGGACGACGATGTCCTTTGCCCGGATCGCCGCGAAGCAATCGCCGCCATGTTCGCGGATGCGCTCCGGGAATCGCGGGCTGAACGGCGTGAACTTCAGGTCGGGCCGATCTTCCTCGACCAATTGGGCAAGATCGGTGATGCCGAGGAAGCTGCCTGATTCGGTGACGAAGCTGTCGGCGCCGCCGATCTGGGCCTTCCACAGCGGTTCGAGCGACGCGGACATGCCGCCTTCCAGCTCGATGCGGATGACCCGCCCGCGGCGGCGACGTTTGATGGCGGTGCGGAAGTAGAGGACGAGATCCTCGGCTTCCTCCTCGACCTCGATATCGCTGTCGCGGATGATGCGAAGCGCGCCATGCCCGTTCACTTCATAGCCGGGAAAAAGAACCCCGGTGAAACGCCGCACCATCGTCTCGATCGCGACATAGCGCGCCCCTTCGCCCGGCAGGCGGACGAAACGCGGCAAAGTCGACGGGACCATCACCAGCTCGAAAATCTGCTCGCCATCCGACAGGCGGGTCAGATCGAACAGCAGGCTGAAGCCCTTGTTGGGAATGAATGGGAACGGATGGGCGGGATCGAGCGCCTGCGGCGTCAACACCGAGAAGATATGGTCGCGGAAGTGCTTTTCGAGCCAGACCGCGTCCTGCCCCTCGATCTCGCCCGCCTCGAGCACGACGATGCCCACGACGGCCATCTCGTCCCGCAGCGTATCCCACACCAGCTGCTGATCGGCCATCAGCTGGTCCGCGCGATCGGAAGCGCCGTCGAGCTGCTGCGCAACAGTCAGGCCATCCGGCGACAATGTATCGACGCCCTCGAGCTGCTGTGCGCGCAACCCGGCAAAGCGCACCATGAAGAATTCGTCGAGATTATTCCCCGAGATCGAGAGAAACCGGAGCCGCTCGAGCAGCGGATGGGCGCGATTGGAGGCTTCCTCCAGCACCCGCTGGTTGAACGCGAGCCAGCTGAGCTCGCGGTTGAAATAGCGATCCCGCAGCGCGATCGGCTCGATCGGCGCAAGCTCGCCTACCAGTTCGTCGTCATGATCGGGCTGTTCGATGCTATCCATATCGTCCGTCTATAGCAGCCTATATGTATCTTCGGTGACACCAATTGTCGCAAGAGCCTCCCGCGCGACCGACATTGTGATCGGCCGGCGACGTGCCAGCGCCGCTTCGTCCAGCGCATCGACGATCCGGCCGATCCCGATATAGCTGCGCTCGATCCGCGGGACGACGTAGCGAACCACATCGGGCTTCGCGACAAGGCCCCGTGCATGCAGCAGCTTCTCGACCAGCCCCATCATCAACGGAAAGTCGGGTTCGTCGATCGCGACATGCGGACTGGCGAGAAGGCGCGAGCGTAAATCGGGCAAGCGGATCTTCCAGCGCGCAGGCGGCAGTTCGGCGGTCAGCAACAGGGGCTTGTGATCCGCCTGCGCCGCGTTCCAGGCGTGGAACAGCCTCTCCTCGTCCTGGGTGTCGGCGTTGTCGACGAAGCGGCCGCCCGTCTTCGCAGCGAAAATCCGGCCCAGCAGGCTGCGGCCCGATTTGCGGGGGCCGGTCAATACCGTCGCCATCACCGGCCACAACGACCAATGTTCGAGATGCCGGACGGCCGTGCTGTTCGAGTCGCTGATGATGAAGTCGCGCTCATCCTCGTCCGCCGGCCAGGCGAAGGGCAGCGCGATCTGATCGGTCATGGCGTTGCCGGGCTGCCGCTTCCGCGTCGGATGCGGAAGCCGCCCGCGATATCCTCCACCTGCCAGCCGCGCGCTGCCAGCGCCTCGCGGAAGGCTGCAGGCGGCCCCGAGAAGGCGACCCGGAAGACCGAGGTCCCGCCGAGGGCAAGGCTGGACGTCTGGACCGACGTCACCCCGGTCATGCCGCGCAGCGCTGCTTCGGAACTGCGCAGGATAGCGGGGTCGGGCGTTTCCGCCTGGATAGTGATGCTGCTGGTCGCCGCGGCCGCAATGTCCGCCAGCACGTCGTCGATCGGGACCTCGGCGACGGGGGCCTCGATGACCAGAGACTTGTCGGCGCGGAACGAGCCCTCCTGCAACGCGCGGCTGTAGGCACGGTCGATCCGGTCGACCCCGCGATCGAGCATCGCCGGCAGCGCATCGCTGTTTTCGGCGGTCAGGGTGAAACTGTCGATCACAGACCCGTCAGGCCCATGCCGCGCGATGAAGCGCCCCAGAACCGGCCCGCCCGGCCATTGGCGAAACAGCGCGACTTCGGGAACGACGATGTCCGCAGCACCATATTGATCGAGCAGCATCCGCCACCAGCCCCGGCCGGGACGGCGGGATTGGGCGGCGTTCAGAAGGACCGGGTCGGCGCCGGTGCCGGACACGCGAACATAATCGATCGGGCTGTTGCTCGAACGGAAACGCGCCCAGGCCTTCTGCCATTCGGTGCGCCGTTCGAAGCTGATCGGCGTACCCCCGCTCCATTCGACCGGGATGACGAGCATCGGCGCCGAGCGGCGCAGCGCGCCTTTCACACCCAGCAGTTCGCCCGCACGGGCACGATCGAACAATACACCCAGCGTGGCGATATACCGATTGGGGCCGATCTGCTCGCGCTCGACGACGATTCCGCCGCTGATCGAATCGAGCGTCGAATCGGGCAGGCCCGGCGCATTCTCGATCGGTTTCCCGTTCACCCGCGCCCAGAGCATCTTCCAGCCCTTGCGCTGCGCCTCGCGCCAGCCGCCGGTGCGCGCCTGATCGGCGGTGCGCGCGGCGATATCGACCTTGATTCCGTTCACCTCGAAACTGCCCGATCCATCGATCGGCGGCACGCCGCGCTCGTCGGCGCGCTCGAGCTGCGCAAAGGCCAATGCCGCCGCGAACAGTGCGACGCACAGGATCGAGAGCGGAAGCGGACGGAAAATTCGATCGATGACGGTCACGACACGCCTTTTGGCGACTTGGCCGTGGAAATCCAAGTGCGATGTGGCTAGGGGCAGCGGATGGCGAACGAAACCACCGAAACTGAATCCTATACCTATGCCAAGGCCGGCGTCTCGATCGCGGCGGGCAACGCTCTGGTGAAGGCCATCGGCCCGCTCGCCAAGTCGACGCGGCGCCCGGGCGCGGACGCAGATCTGGGGGGCTTCGGCGGGTTCTTCGACCTCAAGGCGGCAGGCTATAGCGATCCGCTGCTGGTCGCGGCGAATGACGGCGTCGGCACCAAGCTGAAGCTGGCGATCGACAGCGGCCGTCACGACGGCGTCGGAATCGATCTGGTCGCGATGTGCGTCAACGACCTGATCGTCCAGGGTGCCGAGCCGCTGTTCTTCCTCGACTATTTCGCGACGGGGAAACTCGACAACGATGTTGCCGTCCGCGTCGTCGCGGGCATCGCCGAAGGCTGCAAACTCGCCGGCTGCGCGCTGATCGGCGGCGAGACCGCCGAAATGCCGGGCATGTACGCCGATGGCGATTACGATCTGGCAGGCTTCTGCGTCGGCGCGGTCGAGCGCGACCAGGTTCTGACCGCCAACAGGGTTGCCGCAGGGCAGGTCATCCTCGGCCTCGCCTCCTCCGGCGTCCATTCCAACGGCTATTCGCTGGTCCGCCGCCTCGCCGCAGACCGGGGCTGGAAGCTCAACCGGCCCGCCCTGTTCGATCAGGACGTGCTGCTGATCGACGCGCTGATGGCGCCGACCCGCATTTACGTGAAGTCGCTGCTGCCGCTGGTCCGTTCGGGCAAGGTGCAGGCGATGGCGCATATCACCGGCGGCGGCCTGCTCGAGAATATCCCGCGGGTGCTGCCCGACGGTCTGCACGCGCATGTCGACGCCGATGGCTGGGAGCAGCCACGGCTGATGGCCTTCCTGCAGGCACAGGGCAATATCGAACCCGGCGAGATGGCGCGAACCTTCAACTGCGGCGTCGGCATGGCGATCATCGTCAACGACGCCGACGTCGTCGACGTCACTCAGGCGCTGGAAGACGCCGGTGAGACGGTCGTGCGGGTCGGCCATATCGCCGAGGGCGACAAGGGTTGCACGGTCACGGGCTCGATAGAAACCTGGAGCGCGAAAGCCGGCTGGTCGGCGACGCACCTGGGCTAAGGCCTTCCTGGACCGCTCGGGGTTTTCGAATGACCGTCAAAGTCCCACTCGCCATCCTGATCTCGGGACGTGGCAGCAACATGGCGATGCTGATCGAAGCGTCGCGGGCGCCCGACTGTCCCTATGCGGTGGTCCTGGTCGCCTCCAACGACCCCGAAGCCCCCGGTCTCGCCACGGCGCGCGATGCGGGGATTGCGACCTTCGCGCACAGCCACAAGGGGCTAACCCGAACAGCCTTCGACGCGATCATTGATCGGGCGCTGCGCGACGCCGGCGTCCGCTATGTCGCCCTGGCCGGCTATATGCGGATCCTGAGCGAGGGCTTCGTTGCCGCCTGGGAAGGCCGGATGCTCAACATCCACCCCTCGCTGCTGCCGAAATACAAAGGGCTCGACACGCACGCCCGCGCGATCGCGGCGGGCGATGCCGAGGGCGGCTGCTCGGTCCATGTCGTCACGGCGGCCCTCGACGACGGCGCGGTCGTGGCGCAGGCCAGGGTACCGATCCTGCCGGGCGACACGCCCGAGATGCTGGCCGACCGTGTGCTGATTGAAGAACATCGTCTTTATCCCGCCGCGGTCGCCGCCTATATCCGCACGCATGGCTGAAGAAACTTCGGAAGCTGCCGCCGTACGGCGCCGCAAGCTGAGACTACTTACCCTCGCCGAGGTGCTCGGCGTTTCGGCGCTCGTCATCTCGGGGCTGACCTTCTGGAACAGCTACAGCGAGCGGCGCCACACCGAAGAGGCGCGTGTGGCCGAAAGCCGCGCGGCGACCACGAAGGCCCGCATTTTGGTGCTGCGCGCCGAAACCGAAAAGGACGGTGACCGCATCGCGCTGCAAGCGACCGGCAACCAGGTGATCCAGGGCCAGACCATCACTTTTCCGAAGGCGCTGGGCGTCGATCCGGTGGACAGCACCGATCCGCGTATCGAGACATCGTGGTTCGAGGATGGGCTCAAAAAGGCCCGCAAAGCGGCCGGCGAGTCCGAAAAACCGCGCGGGGATGCCCGACTGCCGGTTGCGATCACCACGCGTTTCACCGTCGACGGCGAACTGGCCGAGGACGTTACGCTCTACGATGTCGGTTATGTCACCGACAGCAGCTTCCTCGGCGGCACGTCGATCCGCTTGCGCGGCCTGTCGCTGATCGGGCGCAGCAGCGAGAAGGCGGCATCGGGCCGGCTCGATTCCTTATGGAAGGCCCGTCACAAGGGAGCCGAGTGACGGCGGCGCGCGATTGGGAGTCTGTTTCAGACCACCCTATCTCGGCCCGTCGGGTGAGGCGGCATCAGGATCGACCAGCCGGACAGCGACTGGGAGCAGGGGAGCATCGCCTGCTCGAAAACTGGCGGCTCGCTGCACCGCCCAAAGTGGCGGCGATGATGGGATTTTGACTATCCCCGATCGCGGGCGTGACGGGAGAGGAAGCAAGCCCCCTCTCCCATCGGACGTTCAGCCGACCAGTTCTTCAGGCTTGAAGAAATAGTCGATTTCGATGTTGGCGTTTTCGAGGCTGTCCGAGCCGTGGACCGAGTTCGCTTCGATCGACTCGGCGAATTCCTTGCGGATCGTGCCCTCGTCGGCATTCGCCGGGTTGGTCGCGCCCATGACTTCGCGGTTGCGCAGGACGGCATTTTCGCCTTCGAGCACCTGAACCACGACGGGGCCCGAGATCATGAAGCTGACCAGATCGCCGAAAAACGGACGCTCGCGGTGCACGCCGTAGAAACCCTCGGCCTGTTCCTTGGTCATGTGGATACGCTTCGAAGCGACGACGCGCAGGCCGGCCTCTTCGAGCTTGGCGGTGATCGCGCCCGTGAGATTGCGACGCGTCGCATCGGGCTTGATGATCGAGAAAGTGCGTTCGGTCGCCATCGGCGAGCGGCTCCATGTCTAGATTGTGGAAGATGGCGGGCCTGTAGTCGCTGCGCCGCACTATGGCAAGGCGCGCGAGCACGCCGCGGTGACGATCATCGACGCTGACGCGTTTCGGGTGGCCGTCCCGCGCCATGCCCCCTGCTCCTCGTGAAGGCCGAGGCCGCAACAGGCCTTCCTCCGACAGGGCAGCGTCCCGCCTAATGTATAGACAAAAAGACTGGCAGCTCCCGTCGGAATTCGCTTATTTGAGTCATCGCCCGCTCGGGCTACCAACCTTTCCGACAGGAGCTTCCATGCGCAAGATCGCAGCCCTGCTCGCAGCCTCGCTGCTGCTCGCGCCGGGCATCTGCCTCGCCGCCCCGTCCGCGGCGAGCGCACCCGCCTTCGATGTCCAGCGTTTCAGCCAGGATATGAAAACGCTGTCCGACGACAGCTTCGAGGGCCGCGCGCCCGCGACCGAGGGCGAAAAGAAGACGATCGCCTACCTCATCCGACAGATGAAGGCGGCGGGCCTGCAGCCTGGCGTTCCCGGCGGGGGGTGGACGCAGAATGTGCCGTTGCTCAAGTCCGACATCGTCGGCGCGCCGAAGCTGTCGCTCAAGATGGCCGATGGCATCGCCCGTACCCTGACGCAGGGCGATGAGATTGCGGTTCGCGCGGCGCTGACCGGGCAGGACAAGGTCGACATTGCCTCGGCCCCGCTCGTCTTCGTCGGCTATGGCGTCAAGGCACCCGAGCGGGGCTGGGATGATTTCAAGGACGCCGATCTCAAGGGCAAAATCCTCGTCGTCCTCGTCAACGATCCCGATTTCGAGGGTGGTGAAGGCGATTTCGGCGGCAAGACGATGACCTATTATGGCCGCTGGACCTATAAATATGAGGAAGGCGCGCGGCAGGGCGCGGCCGGCGTCCTTGTGATCCACGAATATGCGCCCGCGTCCTATGGCTGGCCGACGGTCAAGAACTCCAACACCATCACCAATTTCGACATCGTCCGCGCCAATCCAAAGGCGGATCATGTCGCGATGGAAGCCTGGATCCAGCGCGACCTCGCCGTCGACCTGTTCAAGGCCGCAGGCCTCGATTTCGACGCGATGAAAAAAGCCGCCCAGAAGAAGGACTTCAAGCCTGTCGCGCTCAATGCGACCCTCGACGCCTCCTACGCAGTGAAGGCGGAAACGATCACGTCCTACAACGTTCTCGGTCGTCTGGCCGGTGCGAAGCATCCGAACGAGACGGTGATCTATTCGGGCCATTGGGATCATCTCGGGATCGGCGAACCCGATGCGAAGGGCGATCGCATCTACAATGGCGCGCGCGACAATGCGTCGGGCATCTCCGCCCTGCTGGAACTGGGCCGCGCCTTCGCCAAGGCGCCCCGCACCGACCGCTCGATCCTGTTCCTGGCGGTGACCGCAGAGGAGAAGGGCCTGCTCGGCTCCGAATATTATGCGGCCAATCCGGTCTATCCGCTGGCCACCACCGCCGGCGTGATCAACATGGACAGCATCGTCGGCGACGGCGCAGCGAAGGACTTCACGATCACCGGCGTCGCCAAGCTCGGCCTGCTCGACCTGTTGATCGAGGAGGGGAAGACACTAGGCCGCATCTATGTGCCCGATCCTAAGACCGAGACCGGGGGCTTCTACCGGTCGGACCATTTCTCGATGGCGAAGGCCGGCGTGCCGGCTTTCTCGTTCAAGGGCGGCATCGACCTGATCGAGGGGGGGACCGCACGCGGCATGGATCTGGCCGCGGGCTACACTCGCGACCGCTACCACCAGCCGGCCGACGAATGGAGCGGCGACCTGGACCTGTCCAACATCGGTCCCGACCTGACCCTGCTGTACAACACGGGTCGCACCCTCGCCGACAGCCGCATCTGGCCGGATTGGTCGGCCGACGCCGAGTTCAAGGCGAAGCGCGACGAGACGGCTGCGCGGCGCAAGTGATGGCTTAAGGGGTCGGGAGGTTGCTCCCGGCCCCGTCTCGCATGTCCGGTTCGCGCGAGCGCAATCGAGGGTTGTTGGCCGACGATATCGTAGCCCGCGACATTCGGCGCGCCGCTGCGCATCCTTGGCAATTCCTCGGGACTGTCATCGGGTCCGGTTCAGGATTTTGGGCTAGCGGTTAGCGCCCATCCCATCTGAACGGGCATGATGGCTTGCGCCCAAAGCTGTCCAGCCATCACGGCAATAGCAGGCTGGAATCCCCGTAGCTATAAAAGCGGTAACCCGTAGCGATCGCATGAGCATAGGCCGCCTGCATCCGCTCCCGCCCCATCAGCGCCGACACGAGCATGAACAGGGTCGACTTCGGCAGGTGGAAATTGGTCATCAGTCCATCGATCGCGCGGAAGCGGTAGCCGGGGGTGATGAAAATCGCGGTGTCGCCGTCGAACGGTCGGATGATATCGTCTTTGCCGGCTGCGCTTTCCAGCAGGCGCAGGCTGGTCGTGCCGACCGCGATCACCCTGCCCCCGCCCGCCCGCACAGCGTTCAGGCGATCGGCGGTCGCGGCGTCGATGCGCCCCCATTCCGCGTGCATGCGGTGATCGTCGGTGTCGTCGGCCTTGACCGGCAGGAAAGTGCCCGCCCCGACATGGAGGGTCAGCGTTTCGCTCGCGATGCCCGCCGCCGCCAGCGCCGCCATCAGTCCCGGCGTGAAATGGAGTGCGGCGGTCGGGGCCGCCACCGCGCCTTTCTCACGCGCGAACATGGTCTGGTAATCTTCATGGTCGCGCGCGTCGGTCGGGCGCTTGCCGGCAATATAGGGCGGCAGCGGCATTGTGCCGGCGCGCTCGAGCAGCAGTTCGACCGGCTCATCGCCCTCGAAATCGAGCAGGATCGATCCGTCGTCACCGCGGTCCGCCGCAATCGCGGATACGCCAGCGCCGAAATCGATGCGATCGCCGATCCTCACCCGCTTGGCGTTGCGCACGAAGGCGCGCCATTGGCGCAGGCCCTCTCGCTTGTGGAGAGTCGCGCCGATCCTCGCTTCGCCCCGCATCCCCTCCAGCTGGGCCGGGATCACGCGCGTGTCGTTGAACACCAGGCAATCGCCCGCGCGGAGCAGGCCCGGCAGGTCCGACACGCTGTGGTCGGCAAACCCAGCGTCCCCCTCGACCAGCAGCATCCGCGCGCTGTCGCGCGGGCTGGCAGGCCGCAGAGCGATATTCCCGGGCGGGAGATCGAAATCGAAAAGGTCGACGCGCATCGTCTTGCGCCTGATTATTGGGGCGGGTTGGCCCCTTCGCCGGCAACCTCGCGCACCGCATTGTCGGTCGACTGGCCGTCGGTCACGGCCTGAACCGCCGCATCGGTGCCCGAAGCGCCTGGCGTCGCATCGACATCGCTACGCACTGCGTCAGCGGGCTTTGCCAGATCGGCGGGCTTCGAATCGGCCTTCTGCTTCTTCTCGGCCTTTTCGCGGGCCTTCTTTTCCTTCTTGCTCTCGGCCACCGGCGCGGCGGCGGCGGGCGCAGGTGGCGGCACGAAGGCGACCGGCGGCTGGCCGAGATCGTCGGATTCGATCGACGCGTGGACGATCTTGGACGGATTCTCCGGAGGCTCGCCCTTCTCGAGGGCATCGACATATTGGATGCCCGTGATGACCCGGCCGATCGCGGTGTAATTGCCGTCGAGCGTCAGGTTCGGCTGCAACATGATGTAGAACTGGCTGTTGGCGCTGTCCGGTCCCTGGGCGCGGGCCATCGCCATCGTACCGCGGACATGCGGCAGGTCGTTGAACTCGGCCTTCAGGTCGGGAAGGTCGGAACCGCCCTCGCCCGTCCCCTTGGGATCGCCACCCTGCGCCATGAAACCCTCAATGACGCGGTGAAAGACCAGACCGTCATAGAAATGACGGCGCACCAGCGTCTTGATCCGCTCGACCGAGCCCGGCGCCTTGTCCGGGCGGAGCTGGATCTTCACCCGCCCGCCGCTCGACAGGTCGAGATTGAGGATATTCTGAGCGTCCGGCGCGGGCGCGACAGGCGGCGTCGGCACGGACTGGGCCAGCGCGGCGCCAGCCATGAACAGGCCCGCAAATGCCGTAACAACGAACTTCGATCGCATCAGAATATGTCTCCTGCCGCGCACATAGCGGCGCGGCCTCGTTACGCTTGTCCGGCTTGCCGGCGGCTGAACCGCCTCAAGACGCCTAGCTTCCCTTCTTACCGATCTTTTCGACGCGCGCGACGACTTCCTGCACGACGCGCTCCGGCACAAAGCGATGGATAGCCCCGCCGTAAAGCGCGATTTCCTTGACGAGGCGCGATGCGATCGGCTGCAGCGCGACATCGGCCATCAGAAATACGGTCTCGACCCGATTGTTGAGCTGCTGGTTCATCCCCGCCATCTGATACTCATATTCGAAGTCGGCGACGGCGCGCAGGCCGCGGACGATGATCGAAGCGCCCATATTCTCGGCAAAGTCCATCAGCAGCGAATCGAACGCGACGATCTCGATCTTGTCGCCCAGATCGGCCGTCTCGCGACGCACCATCGCCAGCCGTTCCTCGATCGTGAACATCGGCGACTTGGACGGATTGGTAGTAACGCCGACGACCAGCCGGTCGACCAGCTTCGCGCCGCGCCGGATGATGTCCATATGGCCCAGCGTGACCGGATCGAAAGTGCCGGGATAAACGCCCGTCCGCATAGATGCTCCCCTGTCTCTTGCGTTCAGTTGTCTTATGGTCAGCGGTCGCGATCGACCGCATAAGCCGCAATGGCGCGTAGCAGATCGGCTTCGCGCCCGAAATTGCCGAGATGATCGATCGCCTGCTGCGACAGCAGTCTCGCCTGCGCTCGGGCCCGGTCGACACCGAGCAGCCCGACGAACGTCGCCTTGCCCGCAGCGGTGTCCTTGCCGGCGGCCTTGCCCATCGCCGTCGGATCCCCCTCGACGTCGAGCAGGTCGTCGGCGATCTGGAAGGCCAGTCCCAGGTCGTGGGCATAGGCGCGCAGCCGCGTCCTTCCTTCCGGCGCTACCCGCCCCAGGATCGCCCCGGCCTCGGCCGCGAAAGCGATCAAAGCACCGGTCTTGAGCTGCTGAAGGCGCGAAATGGCATCGAGATCATGGTCGTCGGCGGCTTCGGCCGCCATGTCCATCGCCTGTCCGCCGACCATGCCAGCCGGCCCGGCCGCCAGCGCGAGCGCGGCAACCAGTTCGCTGCGGACGAAGGGATCGGGGTGTGTCGCCTCGGACGCGGCGATCTGGAACGCGAGCGCCTGGAAAGCGTCACCCGCCAGAATAGCCGTCGCCTCGTCAAAGGCCTTGTGAACGGTGGGGCGGCCACGCCGCAAGTCGTCGTCGTCCATCGACGGCAGATCGTCATGGACGAGACTGTAGACATGGATCGCTTCGATCGCGAGGCCGGTGCGAAACGCACATTCCTGGTCGACCGCGAACAACCGCGCCGATCCGCAGACCAGCAACGGCCGCAGCCGCTTGCCGCCGCCGATCGCGGCATGGCGCATCGCCTCGTAGAGACGCCTGCGGCTGTCGTCTGGCGGAGTCAGCAACGCGTCGAACCGACTGTCGATCTCGTGCGCGATTCGCGCCAGTTCGAAGGTCAGCAGGTCCGACATATCAGCTGGCGGCGAAGGGCTCGGTTCCCCGCGGCGTCCCGTCGGCGCCCAGGCTGATCTTCTCGATCCTGGCCTGCGCGGCCTTCAGCCGCTCTTCGCATTGGCGCTTGAGGGCATCGCCCTTGGCATAGAGCGAGATCGAATCGTCGAGCGGGACATCGCCCGATTCCAGCTGGCGGACGATCGCCTCGAGCTGCTTCAGGGCATCCTCGAAGGAGAGGTCGGCGAAGGCGGGGATTTCGGTCATGCGAAGGCTTTTGGGCTCGGGCGGCGGCAGGGTCAAGGATGTGAAGCAGCTACCGGCGCCCTCTCTCGCGAACACGAGAGAGGGCTAAGACCGCTTACTTCTTGAAAGGATCGTGGAAGGTCGCGCCGCCATAGGTCGATTCCTCGGCGTGGACCGTCTCTGCGCTGCGGCTGGCAGCGTCACGCTCGGCGCGGAGCTGTTCGATAAGGGCCTCGCGGTCGCCTTCGAGGCGGGTGTCGGTCGGCGCTTCGATGCCGGCAGCCTTGGCGGCCTTGGCGACGACGGCGTCGAGTTCACGCTGCGACGAGAGACCCAGCGTGACCGGATCCTTCGGCACGATGTTGGCGATGTTCCAATGGGTGCGATCACGGATTGCGGCGATCGTGGTGCGGGTCGTGCCGATCAGCTTCGAAATCTGGCCATCCGACACTTCGGGGTGGTTGCGGATGATCCACGCGATGCCGTCCGGCTTGTCCTGGCGCTTCGAGACCGGCGTGTAGCGCGGTCCCTTGGTCCGGCGCTGCTGCTCGGGGCCCTTCAGCATGACGAGGCGGTAGGCCGGGTCCTTCTGGCCCTTCTCGATCTCGCCCATGCTGAGTTCGCCCGCGCGAACCGGATCGCGCCCGGTCAGCTTGGTCGCGGCCATGTCGTCGGCGATCGCCTGGATCTCGAGAATGTGGAGCCCACAGAACTCGGCGATCTGCTGAAAGGCGAGCGCGGTGTTGTCGACCAGCCACGAAGCGGTCGCATGAGGCATGAGCGGCTGGGCCATAGCGGTCCTCCAAAATAAAAGGGCCGCCCCGTCACGGAGCGGCCGAAGCATGGGGACGATGTACTGAAGCGCGCGCGCCAGCACAAGAACTCTTAGCCTCCCTGCAGTCGCCTCTACTTGCGGGCGAAGGAGTGTCAGGCCGCAAGCCGTCGCTTGCCTTCTCCCTGGGGCACCAGCGCGTTCAGGAACTGTTCGGCGCTCTTGCGCCAACCGAAGGTCGCGCCATAGGCCGCGGCGACCGACCGGTCGCAGCCGAGCGCCGCGTCGATCGCCACCGCAAGATCGGTATCCATCGCCGCGCAGGACGGGTCGAGGATGTCGATCGGCCCCGTCACCGGATAGGCTGCGACCGGGGTGCCGCAGGCCAACGCCTCGATCATCACGAGTCCGAAGGTGTCGGTGCGGCTCGGAAAGACGAAGACGTCAGCACCGACATAGGCGGAAGCCAGTTCCTCGCCGTGGAGCGCGCCAACGAACCGAACCCGAGGGTAGCTGCGCGACAGAGTCTCCCGCGCCGGACCATCACCAACGACGACCTTGGTTCCCGCCGTGTCGCAGGCCAGGAAGGCCTCGATATTCTTCTCTACCGCGACCCGGCCGACATAGAGCTGGATCGGACGCGGCAGATCGGCGAAGTCGGGGTGCCCGGGCCGATCGGGGCGGAACAGCGACAGGTCGACGCCCCTGCCCCAGCGCCGCACCGGCCCGATACCACGCGCCTCGAGGATCGCCTCGACCGAGGGCGTCGATGCCAGCACCGCCGCCGACGGCTCGTGAAACCAGCGGATATACCGCCAGAACCAGTCGGCCGGCATGCCGGTCCGTTCGGCGACATAATCGGGAAACTGGGTGTGATAGGCGGTGGTGAAGGCCAGCCGCCGGCTGAGACAATGGCGCCGCGCGGCGAGCCCAAGCGGCCCTTCGGTGGCGATGTGGATCGCCTCCGCCCCGAACTCGGCGATCCGGCGCCCCACCCCGCCACGGGTGGTCAGCGCCAGCCGGATTTCCGGATAGCTGGGACAAGGGATCGTCCGGAACTGGTCGGGGGCGATCACGCATACCTCATGTCCCATCGCACCCAGTTCGGCGGTTACCGCCTGCAAGGTGCGAACGACGCCGTTGACCTGAGGTGCCCAGGCGTCGGTGGCGATCGCGATCCGCATCTCAGGCGGCCATCGCGGGGGCGGCTGCGACGTGGCGGCGCGCGGCGATCTCGTCGGCCCAGTGGAGCACCTCCATCCTGCCGTCGAAATGCTCGACCAGAGCGGTGCAGCCTTCGACCCAGTCGCCATCGTTATAATATACGATATCGCCGAACTGTCGGATTTCGGCCGTGTGGATATGGCCGCATACGACCCCATCGACGCCGCGCTCGCCGGCATCATGAGCCACGGCTTCCTCGAACCGCGAGATGAACTCGACCGCGTTCTTGACCTTGTTCTTGGCGTGCTTGGACAGCGACCAATATGGCAGGTCGAACCACTGGCGGACCGCATTGATCACGACGTTGAGCCGCATCAGCGTCTCGTAGGCAAAGTCGCCGGCGAAGGCGAGCCAGCGGTGGCACATCACCACCGTGTCGAATTCGTCGCCGTGCGTGACCATCAGGCGGCGACCATCGGCGGTCTCGTGGATGGCATTGCGGCGGATCTCGATCCCGCCGAAGGTGAGTCCGGCGAACTGGCGAAACATCTCGTCATGATTGCCGGGAATGAAGACGACGCGGGTACCGCGCTTGGCGCGCTTCATCACCCGCCAGACGATGTCGTTGTGCGACGATGGCCAGTACCAGCTGCGCTTCAGCCGCCAGCCGTCGATGATATCGCCGACCAGGTACATCGTCTCGCTGTCGGTCGAGTCGAGGAAGTCGATCAGCATCTGGGCATTGCAGCCGCGCGTACCGAGATGGATGTCGGACACCCAGATGGTGCGATAGCGACGACGCTCGCGGCGGGATTCCGGAAAGGTGGGGCGGCTGCCTTGGGCAGCAGCGATACGGGTGATGGCGTTCATCGCTCGTCTCCTGTGGGGATGACGTGCAGAGCCTATGATTCATCTTTGTTACAGCTGCCCCGACGATAGCTTACGGCTTTATGACAATCACTTACCCGGATTTCGGCAATGCCGTGGAAAGGTCGAGCGATCGCAGGTCGATAAGCCGGCTTTATGATAACAGGCTTCAGCTTTGTTTCTGCAGCGTAGCGGAAGCGGATACAGGAAATTCACGGGTTTCGGCCACTTAACGGGGGAACGGCGAATGCGAATCTATGGCGATTCGATTTCGGGCAACTGTCTCAAGGTGAAATGGACGGCCGATCTGCTCGGCCTTTCCTATCAGTGGATCGAGACGAGCGTCCTCGACGGATCGACCCGGACCCCCGATTATCTCGCCATGAACCCGGCGGGCCAGGTGCCGCTCGTCCGCTATGAGGACGGCCGTACCCTCGCGCAGTCCAACGCGATCATGTTGAGCCTGGCCGAAGGATCGGAGTTGATCCCGACAGACCCCCATCAGCGGGCGAAGATGTTCGAATGGCTGTTCTGGGAGCAATATAGCCACGAGCCCTACGTCGCGGTTGCCCGCTTCCAGCTCCATTATCTGGGCAGGGCCGTGGCCGATCTCGATCCGAAAATCGTCGGGCGGGGCAAGGATGCGTTGAAACTGCTCGACGGGCAGCTCGCCGGGCGCGCCTTTCTGGTCGGCGATGCCCTTACGCTCGCCGATATCGCGCTGGTCGCCTACACGCGGGTCGCCCATGAGGGCGGCTTCGATCTGCGGGATTATCCCGTGGTTCAGGGCTGGGTAGCGCGGGTCGAGGCGGCGGCAAGAATAGGGACGGCATAGCCCCCAGGCCCGTCGCCCCAGCGAAGGCTGGGGCCCATGTCTCTCGTCAACCAGATGGCCGTCGGGAATATGGCAGACATGGATGCCAGCCTTCGCTGGCATGACGGGACAGGCACGTCTCGATTACCGCATCACTTGGCGCGTCACGCGTCGGCGAATGCCTTCGCCGGATGCGCATCGAGCCACTCGATCACCTTCTCCGGGGCGCTTTCGCCATAAGGGTCCTCGTCGGCGCCGGTGTCGTTGATGCCGGGCTCCTCGAACCAGCCGACGATCTTGCCGTCGTCGACCACCATAGCGTAGCGCCACGAACGAGCGCCGAAGCCCAGATGATCCTTGTTGATCAACATGCCCATTCGACGGGTAAAATCGCCCGAGCCGTCGGGAAGCAGCTTCGTCTTGCCGATGTTGAGCTGCTTGCCCCACTGGTACATCACGAACGCGTCGTTGACCGACAGGCAGTATACCTCGTCGACGCCCTTCGCCTTCATATCGTCATAGCTGCGCTCATAGGCCGGACACTGCTCGGTCGAACAGGTCGGAGTGAACGCACCCGGCAGCGAAAAAACGACGATCCGCTTGCCGGCGAACAGATCGCCGGTTTCGACGTCCTGCCAGCGAAATGGGTTCGGGCCTCCCACAGCGTCATCGCGCACGCGGGTCTTCAGCGTAACATTGGGAACAGTGCGTCCGAGCATCGATCGTCCTTTCAGATATGGTTGACCGCCTTTTGCCGAAGCGCGACTGATCGATCCAATTAGAAAGAACGCTTTCAGTTATCGAAAACGTCGAACAGCGATTATTGGATCGGCCCTTCGGCTCGCCCTTGAACGAACTGATCCACATAAGGGTTGCCGCTGTCGTACAGCCGATCGCGCGGCCCCCGCCAGACGATCTTGCCCTCATAGAGCATGGCGACCCGGTGAGCGATTTTGCGCGCCGAGGCCATGTCGTGGGTGATGGTCAGCGCGGTGACGCCCAGTTCATCGACCAGTTCGACGATCAGGTCATTGATCACATCGGCGCGGATCGGGTCCAGACCGGTGGTCGGTTCGTCGAAGAAGATGATCTCCGGCCGGGGCGCGATCGCGCGGGCCAGCGCCACGCGCTTCTGCATACCGCCCGACAGCTCGCTCGGGCGCAGATCGAGGACCTTGGCGTCCAGGCCGACCCGTTCGAGATTCTCGGTCGCGATCTTGCGCATGTTGGTAGCGTCACGCAGCCGCCCCTGGGTGAGGGCGAAGGTCACGTTGCGCCAGATCGGCAGCGAATCGAACAGCGCCGATCCCTGGAACAACATGCCGAACTTCGCGCGCGCCACCTCCAGCTGACGGGTGGACATCGCCGCGAGATCTTCGCCGTCGACCCGGATCGCGCCGTGGTCGGGCCGGATCAGCCCGAGGATGCATTTCAGCGTGACCGACTTGCCGCTGCCCGACTGGCCGATGATGACCATCGATTCGCCACGCTCGATCTCGAGATTGACGCCGTCGAGGACCGCATTGGTGCCGAAGGACTTGCGGACGCCGTCCAGGACGATCTTGGGATTATCCGCCATCAGCCGAACGCCATCAGGGTGATGATCATGTTCGACAACAGGATCATGATGAAGGCCGATACGACCGCGTCGGTGGTGGCACGGCCGACCCCGGCAGCGCCACCCTGCGCCTTGAAGCCGTGGTAACAGCCCATCAGCGCGATGAAGAATCCGAAGAAGGCCGACTTCACCACCGCCATCTGCAGGTCGGTCGCGGTGAGGAACTGGCGGGTCGTGTCGAGATAGCCGATTGGGTTGAAACCCAGCTTGTACACCGCGACGAAATAGCCGCCGAAGATGCCGATCGCGTTGGCGACGATCACCATCATCGGGATCGCGATCAACGCCGCGAACAGGCGCGGCGCGATCAGGTAGCGATAGGGATCGGTGCGCAGGGTGGTCAGCGCGTCGAGCTGTTCGGTCACCCGCATCGTGCCAAGCTCGGCCGCCATCGCCGACGATACCCGGCCCGCGACCATCAGGCCGACCAGCACCGGCCCCAGCTCGCGAACGATGCCAAGCACCACGATCGCCGGCACCGTCGAGGTGGCGTTGAAGCGCGATCCCGCAGTGAACGTCTGCTGGGCCAGTGCTGCGCCCGAGAAGATCGCGGTCATGCCCACGACGGGAAGCGAGAACCAGCCGATCTGCATCAGCTGCTCGAACAGACGCGCCGGGTAATAAGGGGGGCGAACGGCGCGCGACACCGTCGTCGCAGCGAAGACGGTGACCCGGCCGATGGCGGCGAGCGCTGCGATCATAAGCCGGCCGATCGGGCCGAAAAATCCGATAAAAGGCTGCAAAATCGCGGACATCCTAATCTTTCCAGTGCCGCTGATAGCGACTGCCCAGCCCTGTCAGCAACTCATATTGCGAAAGGCCGGTCTGATAGGCGGCGCTTTCAAGCGCATAATCGATCTCCAGCCAGTCGCCTTCGCAGACATCGACGCGGCCGACATCGACCGCGATCAGGTCCATCGAGACCCGGCCGATCAGCGGGCAGGACCGCGTTCCCACAAGGGCGCGTCCAAATCCGGCGAAGGCCCGCAGATAGCCGTCGGCATAGCCCAGGTTGAGGATCGCGACCCGCGTCGGTCGTTCCGCGGTGTAGGTGGCGCCATAGCCTACTGTATCGCCGGTCGGCACGTCGCGCAGCTGGAGAATCTGGCTCTCGACACGGACGACGCGGGAGATGTGGCCTTCCGCCTCCGACCGTGGGACGCCGCCATAGAGACCGATGCCGGGACGGATAAGATCGAAGCCATATGCCGGGCCGATGCAGGCCCCAGCCGAGTTGGCCAGGCTATAGCGCGCCGCCGCAACCCGCCCGCGCACATCGACGAAGCGCGTCCGCTGGCGCTCGTTCATCACGCTGTCCGGTTCGTCGCCACACGCCAGATGGCTGAGCAGCAGATCGATCTCGAGCCCGTCGAGCAGCCCCGAACAGGCCTCCTCGATGCTGAGGCCGAGTCGGTTGATCCCGGTGTCCACCATCACGTCGCAAGGGCGTCCGGGCGCAGCCGCCTTCCAGCGGGCGACCATCGTCGGGCTGTTGAGGACAGGACGGGCGCGCGAGGCGAGCGCAGTCGCCAGATCCTCCTCGCGAATGCCGTGGAGCACCGACAGCCCGGCCCCGAAAGGCAGCGACCCCAGCGCATCGGCTTCCGCCCAGGTCGCAACGAAGAAATCGCGACATCCGGCATCGGCAAGTCGGCGCGACACCTCGACTGCCCCCAGTCCATAGGCATCGGCCTTGATCGCCGCCCCCGCCGGCGCGGCCGCGCGCTTCGCGAGCCATTGCCAATTGGCCACGAGGGCCCCGGGGTCGAGAATGAGGCGGAGAGGAAGAACGTCGGGCGTCACCTCAAGGGCGATAGACGCACCCGCCATTCTATTCCAGTTCTTTGCCGGACGTCTCGGGCAGCCAGATCAGAGCGATCAGGAAGGCCACACCCGCAACGACGAAGGTATACCAGAAGCCGGCAAACGGATCGCCGGTCCGTGCGACGATGTATTGGCTGATGAACGGCAGAAAGCCGCCGAAATAGCCGGTCCCGATATGATAGGGCACCGACAGCGATGTGTAGCGGACCCGCGCGGGAAACAGCTCGACCATCACCGCCGCCGAGGGACCATAGGTCATCCCGGAGAAAAGCCCGAGGATCAGCAGATAGGCAAAGATTTTCGCCGAATCGCCCGCCGACGGCGTGACCTTCGACAGATCGTAGCCCGCCGCCGCCAACCCGGCTTCGAGGCTTTCGGCATCGCTGGCGTCAACGGGCGTGCCGCCGATCGTCACCGCCGGCGCGGCTCCGGCCGTTCCGTCGATCTTGGTGTAGGCGACGCCCTTCTTCGACAGCGCATCGAGGATCTTGCCGCACGCCGTCTCCTGCTGCGATGCGAAGGGATCGTAGCGGCAGTTGCTGCCCGAGACGACGACAGGCGCCCGCGCCATCGCCGCGGCGAGGCGCGGATTGGCTGCGTCGGCGATCCAGTGGAACAGCGGGAACAGGAAGACCAGGGTCAGCACATAGCCCGCCAGGATCAGCTTGCGACGGCCGATCCGGTCGGACAACCAGCCGAAGAAGATGAAGCCGAACACGGCGCCGAAGGCGGCCGCGCCGACAAGCAGCCGCGCGGTCATATCGTCGACCCGCAGGCTGTTCTGCAGGAAATACAGCGACTGGAACTGACCCGTATACCAGATCACCGTCAGCCCGGCCGACAGCCCGAACAGCGCAAGAAGGATGCGGCGGATCTTCGCCCAGCTGTCGAAGCTTTCGCGCAGCGGGTTCTGCGCGACGTCGCCCTTATCTTTCATCGCCGTGAAGACCGGGCTCTCCTTGAGCTTGAGCCGCACCCAAAGGGATATGCCGAGCAGGACCAGCGAGAAAAGGAAAGGAATACGCCAGCCCCAGGCCGCGAACGCTTCCGTATCGAGAAGCTGGTTGGACAGCAGCACGACCGACAAGCTGAGCATGAAACCCGCGCTGACCCCCGACTGGATGAAGCTGGTATAAAAGCCGCGGCGGTTTCGAGGCGCATGTTCGGCGACGTAGATCGCTGCTCCGCCATATTCGCCGCCCAGCGCCAGGCCCTGAAGCACCCGGCAGGCCACCAGCAGGATGGGCGCCGCGACGCCGATCGTTTCATAGGTCGGCAACACGCCGACCGCCGCGGTCGCCACGCCCATCAGGGTGATGGTGACGAGAAAGGTATATTTGCGGCCGAGCCGGTCGCCGAGCACCCCGAACAGGATGGCGCCGAGCGGCCGCATGCCGAATCCCACCCCGAAACTGCCGAGGAAGATCAGGAAGCTGACGGCAGGGTTGTCCGAGGGGAAGAAGTGGCCCGCGACGACGTTCGCCAGCGTGCCGTAAATGAAAAAATCATACCATTCGAACGCGGTGCCCAGGGTCGATGCGAAGATGACCAGCCGATCGCGCTTCACATCGATCACAACGTCCGCAGCCATGTCCCACCCTACCCCATATGCCGTTGCGACACCGGACTATGGCAGGGAGCGGCGGCGGACAAGAGCGGCGCGCGAACGGCGTCAGTCGCCGTCGGTCTTGAGTATCTCGTAGTTGTCGACGGTCAGCTGGATATCATAGGTCTTGCCGTTGAGCTTGCGCGCATCGTCGACCTTCCATTTCGGGCCGTCGGGATCGAGCTCGATCTTGTTCCAGCTCTTGAATCCGGCGGCGGTCAGCTTGGCCGCGATCGCCGCGGCCTCGGTCTGGGTGGGGCCGCGATCGGCGGCGGCGGGCGCGGTCGTCGCCAAAGCGCCGAGTGCCAGTGCGCCCAGAATCAGTCGGTTCATCGTCTCTCTCCTCTGGAGCGATCAACCGCCCTGCCCGCCCCCCGGTTCCGATCGACGCCGGGCGGCGTCCATCAGAGGATGGCGCGCATTGACCAGTTCGACGAGATGCGCGCTGTTCACATGGGTGTAGATCTGGGTCGTGGCGATATCGGCATGACCGAGCATCGTCTGCAGCGCGCGCAGATCGGCGCCGCCTTCGAGCAAGTGGGTGGCGAAGGCGTGGCGCAGGACGTGCGGGCTTATCCGCTGCGGCGGGATTCCCGCCTCTGCGGCGAGTTCGCGGACAAGCTGGAACAGGCGCACCCGGCTGAGATGGCTGTGCCCCGACGGAAACAGCCAGGGCTGATCGGTCGGCACATGCACGCCCCAGTCGGCAACCGCCATCCGCGCCCGATCGGAGATCGGCACCAATCGCTCGCGTTCGCCCTTGCCGCGCAGGATCAGGAACGGACGGTCGCCGCGCAGCGCGTGACGGGGCAGCGAGACCAGTTCGGTCGCGCGCAGTCCCGACCCATAGAGGAGCTCGATCAGCGCGATCAGCCGCAGCGTGAGCGAATCCCCATGGCGATCGCGCCGGCGTTCCTCCAGCGTATCGAACAACCGCTCGATATCGCCGTGCGACAGCACGCGGGGCAGTGCCCGCTGGACGGTGGGGCGTGGCAGCGCATCGGACGGATCGTCGCGGCGAATGCCGTCTTCTTCCAGGAAACCGAAGAAGCGCCGCAGCACCGATCCCTTGCGTGCGACACTGGTCCGGCTGAGCGCCATCCATTCGGCCCCGAGCGTCTGCAACGCCGCCTTGTCGGCGCCGACCAGTCGGCCCCCCAGCAGCTCGGAGGCGCCGCGGAGATCGGAGCCATAGGCGAGCAGCGTGTTCTTCGCCGCCCCGCCTTCGGCTGCGAGCATCTCGAGGAACTGGGCGATGGCGTCAGAGTCCTTCATCCCCACCTCCCTGCCATTCGGTCGAGATTACAGCCGTGTCATGGCCTCCGCCGCGATCATGCGAGCCTCGCCGTCGAGCCCGACGTCGTGAAGCGCGCGGATCATCGTCGCGAACATCGCCGAGGACAGGCCATTCCAGCCGGTCTTCTGCATGCCGACCGCGACCAGCAGCGACACGGTCGCCACCTCCCTGCGATCGGCGGCCTGGAGCAGCAACCTGCCCCAGTTGCTGCGATTGTCGAACCCGACCTGATGATCCTGCAGGAGCTGCATCTGATCCTCGGTCTGCAACCGGTCGAGACCGGAGAGCGCCGCAAGCAAGAGCCGCAGCTTCTGGGGATTTTCCTCGCTCCAACGATCGGCGACAGCCGACAGCCGGTCGGCCGAAACATCGACGACGGTCCGGGGCGTCCCCACCGCCAGAATCGCCCAAGCATCGTCGCCCTTCTCGACCGACATGGCCGAAACCACCGGCGCCCAGGCAGCCGCCTTGCGGTCGAGGCCCGCCGCCATCATCGATCCGATCAGTTCGGCTGCGTCGCCGGCATGATCGCTGCCGGGCGTGATCCGCGCCGCCGCCCGCGCCGTCAGGATAAGGCCGGCATAGCGGTCGATCGTCCTGTTCTCGCTCTTCCAGAAGCCTCGCATCGAAGAGATGCGCGAGCCGTCATCGTCGCCGACATAGCACATCCTCAACCGCCCCGACGGCGTGTCGCTGGTGTAGTCCCCACTGTCATCGGCCGCCTGCGAATAGAGATCGACGAGCGCCGAATTGGAGAAGACCCCGAGCCGAGCCGCCGTCATCGCCGCGTCGAGCCGTTCGGCGGGCGGCACCATCGGCGCACGCGCGCCCCAGGCGGCGCCCTGCGGGCCGACCGTGCCATAGAGATCGGACGGGATGGTGAGGCCGAGCGCACTGGCCATACCGAAGCGCCAGGCCGTCAGCTGGTTGACGCCGGTCCATTCGACAGTGACGCTGCGCCGTCCGGCGCCGTTCACGCCCATCATGCGCTCGGCCAGCTGGACATCGATCCCCTGCGGATCGCGATTGCGGCGGCGCGCCTGATCCATCAGGACGTCGGCGATCGCCGTATCGCCCGACAGCGCAGCGCAGACGGCGCGCGCCATCGGCCAGATCGGCTCGCGGCTGCGGATCGCACCACCCTCGGCGAGGCTGCAAAGCCCGGCCGCATCGGCATTGGCGAGCGCGGTCTGACCCGCGACGGCATAAAGTTTGGCATTGAAGCGGTCGACGTCGACCGCCTGGACGAGCATCCGCGCGCCATCCGCTTCGCCCATCCGCAGCAGCAGCCAGGCGCGCTCGGCCACCCAGTCGGGCGCCGAGACATTGGCGGGCGTGGCGACGTTGGTCAGCAGCGCGCGCCGCAATGTGATCGAGGCCCAGCGCGACGCGATCGGCACATCGAGCCTGCGCATCAGCGTGGACAGGAAACGGCCGTCGCCGGCGCCCCAGGCATTCGCGCCGAAGCCGGTGAACGGGCCGACCATGTCGACCGATCGCCGCGCCGAAGGCGGCAATTCCTCGGCGGGCGGCGCCGGTGCCTCGGGCTCGGACGGAGTGAAGATTGCCGGATCGAGGATCAGCGCCGGTGCGGGCGTCCCGACCGGCGCCACGGGCGCGGCGGCCGGCGTCGGCTGCCCCGGCGTCGGCGCAGCAGGCTGTGGCCGGCTGACGGGCGCCGGCGGAGTGCCGAAGCCCGGTGGCAACAGCGATTCCTGGGCAAACGCCGCCGCAGCCGCCAGGGCGGCCACGCCGACCGTCAGCGCAAACCCGGCCTTCTTACTGGGCCTGGGCTTCATTCAGCATCGCCTTCTCGACCGTGACGGGCGGCTTTTCGGTATTGACGAAACTCAGGGCCACCAGCGCCACGACGACGACGATGACGACACTCAAGAGGATGAAGCTGAACCGCGACATGAACTTCCTTTGATTCTGGCTGATCCAGGGCCTGATGGGCCGGTTGCAATCGACGCGCTTTTGCCCGAGGGGGCGCCCATGTGTATAGCCCCCGACGACATGCCGCAAAGCCTGCCTCCCAATCTCCCTCATTTTGACCGTCCGCTGGTCCTTATCGGACTGATGGGCGCAGGCAAGTCGACGATCGGCAAGCGGCTCGCGGCACGGTTGCACCTCCCCTTCGTCGACGCGGACCAGGAGATCGAGCGCGCGGCCGGGCTGACGATCGCCGAGATTTTCGCGCGGTTCGGAGAAAAGGAATTCCGCGACGGCGAACGCCGGGTGATCGGCCGGCTGATCGACGGCAAGACGAAGGTGATCGCCACCGGCGGCGGCGCCTTCATGCAGGAAGAGACCCGCGCCCTGATCCTCGCCCGCGCCACCGCAATCTGGCTGGACGCCGATATCGAGGTTCTGGCCGATCGGGTCCAGCGGCGCGAGGGCACCCGCCCGCTGCTCAAGGACCGCGATCCGCTCGAGGTGCTGGCCGAACTGGCCGCCGTCCGCAACCCGGTCTACGCGCTGGCACCGATCCATATCCGCAGCCAGCCGCTCCCGCACGACGCGACCGTCGACACCATTCTGAAGGCACTGACGCAATGACCGTACGGGTTCCGCTGGGCGAGCGCAGCTACGACATCACCATCGAGAATGGCGCGCTGGACCGCGCGGGAGAGCTGCTCGGCAGCTATGCCGCCCGCGGCCGATTCATTGTCGTGACAGACAGGAATATCGTTCCGAATCAGCTTTATAGGCTGGAAACTTCACTGACGGCCGCAGGGATTGCCAGTGCCGTCGAAGTCCTGCCCGCGGGCGAATCGACCAAGAGCTGGGCAATGCTCGAACGGCTGACCGACGCCCTTCTCAACTATGGGGTCGAGCGCAGCGACACGATCATCGCCCTGGGCGGCGGGGTGATCGGCGACCTAGTCGGCTTAGCCGCATCGATCCTCAAGCGCGGCTGTCGCTTCGTCCAGGTGCCGACCACCCTCCTCGCGCAGGTCGACTCCTCGGTCGGCGGGAAGACCGCGATCAACAGCAAGGCCGGAAAGAATCTGGTCGGCGCCTTCTATCAGCCGGTCCATGTGCTGATCGATCCGACTACGCTCGACACACTGCCGCCGCGCGAACTGCGCGCCGGCTATGCCGAAGTCATCAAATATGGCCTGATCGACGATGCCGACTTCTTCGCCTGGTGCGAGACGCACGGCGCCGATCTGCTCGCCGGCATGCCCGAGGCACGCGCCGTCGCGATAACAAAGAGCGTGGGCGCCAAGGCCCGCATCGTCGGCGAGGACGAGCGCGAAACCAGCGGCCGCCGTGCGCTGCTCAACCTGGGCCACACCTTCGGCCATGCGCTGGAAGCCGAGACGGGGTTTTCCGACCGGCTGCTGCACGGCGAGGCCGTCGCCGCCGGCATGGCGCTGGCGTTTCGCTTCTCGGCAGCGCAGGGGCTCTGCCCTCTCGAGGATGCCCAGCGGGTAACCGGCCATATCAAGAAAGCCGGCCTGCCCGCATCGCTCCAGGCCGCCGGCATCGATGCCAGCGGGGCGAAGCTCGTCGGCCATATGCTCCACGACAAGAAGATGGAGGGCGGTCGCCTGCCCTTCCTGCTGGCGCGTGGTATCGGTGAGACCTTCCTCGATAAGCAGGTCGATCTCGCGGCGGTCGCAGCCTTCCTCGAAACGGAACGCACCGCCTCGGTCTGAGCCAGTTCGGACTTTTCCGCGGGTTTGCCCCGTCCCATTCCTTCGCTAGGCTGACAGGCGAGGGGAGAATCGATGCTCGCGTTTCTCGCAGCAGGCGAAAATCTGGCATTCGTGATCGCGCTGGGGACGATGGTCCTGATCGGTCTCGTCGAGGCCGTCGGACTGGGGTCCGGTGCGCTCGGCCATGATATCGACGTCGATGCCGACGGCGAGTGGCTTGGCTGGCTAGGTTTCGGCCAGCTCCCGCTGCTCATGCTGTTGGTCGTTTTCCTCGCCTGCTTCGGGGTGATCGGTCTGATCGCCCAGCAACTGGCGCTGTCGAACCTCGGCGCGCTGCTCCCTGCATGGATCGCCATTCCTGCAGCTGCGGTCGCCGCTCTGCCCACGACCGGCATCACCGCCCGCCTGGTCGGCCGGATCATGCCGCAGGACGAAACCACCGCGATCGGTATCGATCAGCTGATCGGCCTCCACGCCGAAATCCTGGTCGGCACCGCCGCACCGGGATCCCCCGCCAAGGCGCGGGTCCGCGATTTCCATGGCCAGACCCATTATGTGATGGTCGAGCCCGACACCCCCGACACCCAATTCGCGGAAGGGACCGAAATCCTGCTCGTCCGCCGCGAAAACCATGTCTTCCGGGCTATTTCCAGCGACCGCCCGCCCTTCTCGCAATGGATCGAATCATGAGCAACCTGCCCGTTACCGCCAGTTCGAGTTTCCTCGACACCGCGTCGAGCGTCTATGTCGTGGTGCCGGCTATCGCCGTCCTTACCCTCATCATCCTCGGCCTGATCATCGCCCGCCTCTATCGGCGCGCATCGAAGGAAATCGCCTTCGTCCGCACCGGCTTCGGCGGCGAGAAGGTCGTTATGAACGGGGGCGCGTTGCTCCTGCCGGTGTTCCATGAAGCGATGCCGGTCAACATGAACACCGTAAGGCTGGCGGTGGAGCGCAAGAATGCCGACGCGCTGATCACGCTCGACCGGCTGCGCATCGACGTGAAGGCGGAGTTCTACGTCCGCGTCCGACCCGATCGCGATGCGATCGCCATGGCGGCGCAGACGCTGGGCATGCGCACCATGCACTCGGAAGCCCTGAAGGAGCTGGTCGAAGGCAAGTTCGTCGACGCTCTGCGATCGGTTGCGGCCGGCATGACGATGAACCAGCTCCACGAGCAGCGGTCCGACTTCGTCCAGAAGGTGCAGCAGGTGTCCTCCGCCGATCTGGCGATGAACGGGCTCGAACTCGAATCGGTGTCGCTGACCGGGCTCGACCAGACCTCGATCGAACATTTCAACGCCAACAACGCCTTCGACGCCGAGGGCCTCACCAAGCTGACCGAGCAGATCGAACTGCGCAAGAAGGCGCGCAACGACATCGAACAGGATACCCGTGTTCAGATCGAGACGAAGAATCTCGAAGCGCAGCGCGCGTCCTTCCTGATCTCACGCGACAACGAGTTCGCCCGGCTCGAGCAGGAGCGCGAAATCGAAATGCGCCGCGCCGAGCAGATGTCGGAGATCGCGCGCCAGCAGTCCGAACGCCAGCGTGAGGCCGAGCAGGCTCGTATCTCCGCCAAGCAGCTCACCGATTCCGCGCAGATCGAGGCCGACCGCGCGGTGCAGGAGGCGAAGATCGCCCAGACCCAGTCGCTGGAAATCGCCCGCCAGGAGCAGCAGATCGCCGTCCAGAACAAGAGCCGCGAGGAAAGCCAGGCCAAGGCCGAAGCCGACAAGGCACGCGCCGCAGCTGTCGCCGCCGAAGAGCAGGTGACCACCGCGCGGGAAACTGAGATCGCCGAACGCGTCAAACGGATCGAGCTGATCCAGGCCGCCCAGGAGGCCGAGCGCCAGGCGCTTGGCGTCAAGGTTCAGGCCGAGGCCGAAAAACAGGCTGCGGCCGACCGGGCCGAGGCTGTTCGCGCCGCCGCCGAAGGTGAGGCCGAAGCCGAGAAATACCGCGCCGAGGCCGCCCGCGTCCGCTTCGAAGTGGATGCTGCCGGCAAGCGCGCGGTCAACGAGGCTGCCAATATCCTGTCGTCCGAGAATATCTCGCTGCACGCGAAGCTGGAACTGCTCAAGGTCCTGCCCGACATCATCCGCGAGGCCGCGAAGCCGATGGAGGCGATCGATTCGATCCGGATCGTCCAGGTCGATGGCCTGACCGGCGCGGGCAATGGCGGCGGGGAATCCGTCTCGGTTGGCGGCGATCAGAACCTTGCCCAGTCGGCGGTCGCCGCAGCCCTGCGCTACCGCGCCCAGGCGCCGGTGATCGATGGCCTGATGAAGGAACTGGGGCTCGACGGCTCATCGCTCGATACGCTGGTTGCGGGTGCCACCGCCCAGAAGCCTGCGGCTACGTCCGTCCCGGCTGCCGCACCAACCGCACCCAAGAAACCCGCCTGATGAGCTGAACGACAGCCTCGCCCCGGCGGAGGCCGGGGCCGCCACAGGCTCCTGCCTCACGTCGTCTTAGCGGCTCTGGCCTCCGCCGGAGCGACGCTTGCTCGAGATCTCAGCGTCCCCGCAAGTAAAGGACCGCGATCCAGACCCAGGCGAGGATCATCGCCAGGCCACCGAGCGGAGTGACGGCCCCAAGCCAGCGCGGTCCGCCGAATGCCATCGCGTAGAGCGTGCCCGCGAACAGCGCGGCGCCAAGCAACAACAGCCCGGCGGCACCCCGGCTCTTCGACAGGATGAAGAGACCCGCGACCGCGTGGATCATCTGATAGTGCGCGCCGGTCGACAGCCATTCGGCCGCCTTGCCCGTGGCGCCATGCGCGCCATAAGCTCCCGCGATCACCGCCACCGCGCCGGAGAGCGCCAGCAGCGCTGCCAGAGGGTCGCCCTTGCCCCTACCCCGCGATGCCATTGCCATCCTCTTCCGGTCTGAGATCGAGCTTGCGATCGGGATTGAACATCATGTCGCGGCGCACGGTCAGGTCGCCGGCCGCAATCTGCGCTTCGAGGCGCGATCCGTCGCGACGGCGATATTCGGCCTCGATCGTATCGACATTGGCCGCGTTGACCCCGACCGCTTCCAACGCCTCACGGCCCAGCAGCACCGCTGACTCGAACAGCTCCCGCACCGCGCCGGTGATATCGAGCCGCGCGAGCACCATCATGTGCCGCCGGTCGAACGCGCGGACAAGCACGGCGGCCTTGGGAAAGGCGCTGAGGATCGGCTGGAGCTTCGCCTTGTCGAGACCATCGCCATCGATGCAGAAAATGATCGAGCGAACCTGATCGGCGCCCGCATGGCGGAGCAGCTCGACGCGGGTGCCGTCTCCGTAAAAAACCTTCAGTCCGAACTTTTCGGCGACGTCGATCTGCTCAATCTTGTTGTCGATCAGGCTGACCCGGGTTCCGGCCGCCATCAGCATCTGGGCGACTGTCTGGCCGAAGCGGCCATAGCCGACGACGATCGCCGCCGGGCTCATGCCGCCATCGGGTCCGGGACGCTCCTCCTGACTCGGCGGCGGGGTCAGGAAACGGCTGGAGAGCATCATAAGAAACGGCGTGGTTGCCATCGACAGCGTTACGATCGCGCCGAACAGGCTCGCCGCCTCCGGCCGAATCAGCAGCGCCTCGCTCGCCTGGGCGAACAACACGAAGGCGAATTCGCCGCCCTGGCTGAGCAGTAGGCCGAAGCCGAGCGCGCCGCGATTCGACACGCCGAACAGCTTGGCGACACCGAACATCACCGCCGTCTTCGTCGCCACCACCGCGATCGCCATCGCAATCACGAACAACGGCCGTTCGGCGATGATCTGCAGATCGAGCAACATGCCGACCGCGATGAAGAACAGGCCGAGCAGGATCGTGCGAAACGGCTCGACGTCGGCCTCCAGCTCATGGCGATAGGGCGAATCCGCCAGCATCACGCCCGCGATGAACGCACCGAGTGCGGTCGACAGGTGCAGCGCCTCCATCACTGCTGCGCTGGCCAGAACGGCGAACAGACCTGCCGCCACGAACAACTCGCGCTCGCCCAGATTACCGATCAGGCGGAACAGCGGGTTCATGATGAACCGGCCCGCCAGCACGAGGCCGATGACCGCGCCGACCGTATAGAGGCCGAGCAGCCAGCCCGGCGGCGTTCCCGGAACAGGCGGCGTGCGCGACAGGGTGGCGATGATCGTGATCAGCGGGATCAGCGACAGATCCTGGAACAGCAGCACCGAGAAGGCGCGCTCGCCCGAAGGCGTGTTCATGCGGCCCGCGGACCGCAGCATCGGCAGCACCTGCGCGGTCGACGACAGCGCAAGCGGCAGGCCGAGGGCGATCGCGGCGGCTGTCGTGAACGCCGTGCCGAAATAGATCACGACACTGAGCGCGATGCCGCAGAGCACGACCTGCGCGAGGCCCAGCCCGAAGATATCGCGCCGCAGCCGCCACAATCGATTGGGATTCAGCTCGAGGCCGACAAGGAAGAGCAGCAGGACGATGCCGAGTTCGGCGATGCCCAGTTTCGATTCCGCGCCGCCGATCAGGCCGAAGCCCTGCGGACCGATCATGGCGCCCGCGACGAGATAGCCCAGCGTGGCGCCGAGGCCCAAGCGGCGAAAAAGCAGGACGAAGACGATCGCCGCGCCCAGCAGCAGAACGCCGTCACGCAACAGGAAGGCCTCGGAAGCGTCGTTCATCGCACCGGATCCGCCAAGGCTTGCGCCGCCGCCTCGGCGACAGCCTCGAAGGCGAGGCGGATCGAGGGATGGCGGGCGGCGTGCGGCCGCGCGGGCAGGAAGATTTCGAGGCCGGGCCAGTCGCCGGGGTCGTCGCGCTCACCGGCCAGAAACGCCGTCAGCGCATCGCGGGCGGCTTCGAGTTCAGACTGGCTGCGCCCGATCGCATGTTCGGCCATCAGGGCGGCCGAGGCCTGCCCCAATGCGCAGGCGCGGACTTCCTGTCCCAGTGCGGCGACCCGGCCCTCCCCGTCCATTGCGACATCGACCGTTATGCGGCTGCCGCAGATCGGCGAACGCCGGGAAGCGGTCGCCTGCGCGTCGCTCAACCGGGTCTGATGGGGGATGTTGGTCGCGAGACGAAGGATCTGGGCGTTGTACAGAGGGGCCGACATGGTCCCCATGTAGAGCCAACTCCCCCTTACGTCATCCCGGCGAACGTCGGGATGTCACTTTATCTGCCGGGTGGGCCCTCGAAGCACGAACGACACACGCACTGCTGCGGGAGATTGGCGCTCAGCCCTCGAGCTGGCGGATCAACAGCCGAACATCGGCGTCAAGCTCGGCGTCGAGCTGGCGCAACTTCTCGATCTGCTTGACCGCATGGATGACGGTCGTGTGATCGCGTCCACCGAAACGGCGACCGATCTCGGGCAGCGAACGCGGGGTCAGCTGCTTGGCGAGAT
The DNA here is from genome assembly GCA_040387595.1 of Pseudomonadota bacterium. GTDB lineage: Bacteria > Pseudomonadota > Alphaproteobacteria > Sphingomonadales > Sphingomonadaceae > Rhizorhabdus. The sequence goes on along the minus strand of JAZKDN010000002.1, from coordinate 369,203 downwards.
ACATCGCCACCTGCCGCGGCCGCGCGACTTCGCGGGCCCGACGGGCGCTCGACATCTCGGCCTGGCGGATGCGGTAATGATCGGAGACCTTGCGCTGGATCTCGTCGATCGTCACCCGGCGCTGGTTGGCGCGCAGGATGTCGGCCAGAGTCGCCTGGGTGAAGTCGATGTCGACGGGCTTGCCCGACAGCGCCGCATAGGCGACGACCCTATTGAGCGCGCCTTCCAGCTCGCGGACATTGGCGCTGATCCGACGCGCCAGGAACATCACCACGTCCTGCGGCACCTGCGCCTGGGGCATACCCTGCAGCTTGCGCATCAGGATGTTGAGGCGAAGTTCGAAGTCGGCCGGGTTGACGTCGGCGACCAGGCCCCATGACAGGCGCGAGAGAATGCGGCTCTCGATGCCGTCGAGGTCCTGTGGCGAGCGGTCGGCGCTGATCACCAGGCGACGCCCCGCCGAGATCAGCTCGTTCATCGTGTGGAAGAACTCTTCCTGCGTCGATTCCTTGCCGGCGATGAACTGGACGTCGTCGATCATCAGCACGTCTGCGGCGCGCAGCCGCTGCTTGAAGCTGAACGTATCCTTGGCGCGCATCGCCGAGACGAACTCGAACATGAACTTCTCGGCCGACATATAGACGACCTTGGCGCCCGGATGCCGCACCAGATACTCATGACCGATGGCATGCATCAGGTGGGTCTTGCCCAGACCGGTGCCGCCATGGAGGAAGAGCGGATTGAAAACGAGCTTGCCGCCCTCCGCCAGGGTGCGCGCGGCGTTGTAGGCGACCTCGTTGGCCTTGCCGACGACGAAGCTGTCGAAAGTGTAGCGGGCTTCGAGCGGGGTGCCGCAGCGCACTTCATCGATGACGGGCGCTTCGATCTCGACCGGCGCTTCGACGGCGGCCGCCGGCGCGGGCGCCGAGAACAGGCCGGGACGATCGGCCACCGGATTCGATATGATCGACACGTGCCGGATCTGCGGCAGCAACGCGCGCCAGCCCTGCAGCAGATGATCGATGAAATGGGTCGTCGCCCAATTCGCCATGAACTCGCTGGGAGCGACCAGCTTAAGCGTGCCCGAGTCCAGATCGCAATCGCCGAGCGTCAGCGGCTTGAGCCAGCCGTCGAAGGTGCGCACGCCGATGCTCCGGCGCAGGCCGGTACGAATGGTCTCCCACGCTTGCGCGAGGGCGGCATCGATCCCGGCGTTGACCGCCGGACCGTCATCCATCCCCACTCCGCCAACGTTGTCAGACACACCGCTTCCTTCCCGGACCAGCACAAGCCGTCCATCCCCCAGGTCCGTCTGAAGGGCAAAACCCTCCCCCGTTTCCGGAAGCAACGCCCCGGAGCACCCGTCGCAAAATCATCAAGATGCCGGTGCGACAGAATCGCGCTCCGGCTGTGGACGTCACTCTAAGGAGAAGCGGCGATGCGGATCAAGAGCATCAATTTTGTCATGGGACCGCAATATGGGCTTGACACTCGGTAAGCCGGGGCCCTCTTTCAGAATTATTTTTAATCGCTATTTTTCAATAACTTATCAACGCTTCTGGCAACGAATCAAATTAAATCCGCAGGTTACGCTTCCGTGACGTCGAGATGACAAAAAGCCCGCCGGCATTTCTGCCGACGGGCTTCTGTAACGCAAGCCTTTGCGGATCAGCCGAGGGCGGCGATACGCTTCGTCAGGCGCGAGAACTTGCGGGCCACGGTGTTCTTGTGAAGGATACCCTTCGACACGCCACGGAACATTTCGGGCTGCGCAGCGACGAGGGCGTCCGAGGCCGCCGTCTTGTCGCCGGCGGCAAGGGCGGATTCGACCTTTTTCACAAAGGTGCGGATCCGGCTGACCCGGGCGCCGTTGATCTCGGCGCGACGGTCGTTGCGACGGATGCGCTTCTTTGCTTGGGGCGTATTCGCCATGCTCGTTCAAACCCTAGCTAAAATGACAAAAACGGCGAGAGACTCAACCCACGCCGGGAAGGCCGGCCAAATACACAGACGGCATGCTTCGGTCAACCCGGGGGCTGGTATGTCCCGCCTGCTATTTCTGGCATTTCGGGCAGTAGAAGGTCGAACGGCCCCCATCCACGCGCCGCGCGATGATCGTTCCGCAATGGCAAGCCTCGGTCTCCCGGCCATAGACACGCCATTGCTTGGCGAAATAACCGAGTTCGCCGTCTGGGCGAACATAGTCGCGCAGGCTCGAACCGCCTGCCTCGATCGCTGCGGCCAGCACCTCCCGAATCGAGGTGACCAAGCGATCGAGCCGCCTGCGCGCCACCTGCCCTGCCGGAGTGGTCGGGGCGATGCCGGTCATGTGCAGCGCCTCGCAGACATAGATGTTGCCAAGTCCCGCCACGATCTTCTGGTCGAGCAGCATCGCCTTGATCGACGCGGTCCGGCCATCGAGCGCTCCAGCGAGATAGCCGCCGGTCAATCCGTCGCCGAGTGGCTCTGGGCCCAGCGCCTTGAACGCCGGAAAATCGGCCAGGTCCGCCTTGCGCACGAGGTCGACCGAACCGAAGCGGCGCGGATCGCAGAGCGCCAGGGTCCGCCCCGCATCGGTCTCCAGAAGCAAATGATCGTGCGGGCCGATCTCGGACGGGTCGATCCGCCATCGCCCCGACATGCCGAGATGGAAGATCATGACATCGTCGCGGTCGGTTTCGATCAGACCATATTTGGCGCGGCGACCCAGGCCGATGATCGTCGCCCCGGTCATCCGCTGGCGGAGGTCGACGGGAAAGGGCCGGCGGAGATCGGCGCGGCGGGTCTCGGCCCGGGTCAGACGGCGACCTTCGAGCGCAGGCCGCAGGCCGCGAACAGTGGTTTCTACTTCGGGAAGCTCTGGCATCCGATCGACCTAAACGACCCGCCATCGCGACGAAAGCCACGATCGCCTTCTTCTCGCCCGCGAAGACGAAAGAGAATGCGGCTTTTGCCGGAATGACGCTTTCCGAACGAGACATGGTTTGCGGGCAGCGCGTCGCTTGGCTAGAGCGGGCGGCATGAGCGAAACCGTATCCTTCGGCTACACCGACATCCCTCCCGAGGAAAAGACTGCCAGGGTCGGCGAAGTCTTTCGCAGCGTCGCGAGCCGCTACGACCTGATGAACGACGCCATGTCGGGCGGCATGCACCGACTGTGGAAGGACCGTTTCGTCCGCCGGGTAAAACCCCGCGAGGGCGAAACCATCCTCGACATGGCCGGCGGCACCGGCGACATCGCCTTCCGCCTGGCCCGTTCGGGCGCGCGGATCACCGTGTCGGACATCAACGCTGCGATGCTGGAGGTGGGCAAGGAGCGCGCCGCCAAGAAACAGATCGAGGGCCTCTCCTGGTCCGAGCAGAATGCCGAGACGTTGAGCTTCGAGGCGAGCCGCTTCGACGCCTACACGATCGCCTTCGGCATCCGCAACGTCACGCACCGCGCCCAGGCGCTCGCCGAGGCGCACCGCGTCCTGAAGCGCGGCGGACGGTTCTTCTGCCTCGAATTCTCTACGACGCTCTGGCCCGGCTTCAAGGAAGCCTATGACGCCTATTCGCATCGCCTCGTCCCGAAGCTCGGCAAGATGCTGGCAGGCGATGAAGAGAGCTACCGCTACCTGATCGAATCGATCCGCCGTTTTCCGACGATGGACGCCTTCAAGGCCGAGATCACCGAGGCCGGCTTCGTGCAGACAAAGGTCGAACCGATGCTGGGCGGCCTCGTCGCCATTCATAGCGGCTGGAAGATTTGACCCGCAGCATCACCCATGTCTGGCGGCTCCTGCGCTGGGGCAGGACCCTCGCACGCCATGGCGCACTGCGTGGGATCGAACGCGATCCGCTGACGCCGCCGCAAATTCGCCGGCTGGTGAAACTCGCCCGCTTCGGCGCGCGCGTGCCGAAGCAGCCCGCTTATGCCGATGCGTTCGAGGCGCTCGGCCCGGCCGCTATCAAGCTGGGGCAGGCTTTGGCCACACGACCCGATCTGGTCGGCGAGCAGGCGGCGGCCGAGCTGTTTCGATTGCAGGATTCGGTTCCACCCGCCCCTTTCCCGCTGATCCGCGCTGCGATCGAACAAAGCCTGGGAAAACCGATCGAGGCGATGTTCTCCTCCTTCGAGGAAGTGCCGATCGGCGCCGCGTCGATCGCACAGGTCCACCGGGCGGTGACGACCGAAGGCCGCAAGGTCGCGGTCAAGGTGCTGCGCCCGGGGATCGAGGAAGACTTCGCCCGTGCGATCGATACCTATGAATGGGCTGCGGCGCACGCCGAGCTGATCGGCGGCGAGCTTGCGCGGCTGCGTCCTCGCCTCGTCATCGCGACCTTCCGCCAGTGGACCGCGCGCGAGCTCGACCTGCGGCGCGAAGCGGCATCGGCATCCGAACTCGCCGAGAACATGGCCGCCATTCCGGGCTTCATCGTTCCCGAAATCGACTGGAGCCGCACCGCCCGCCGGGTGATGACGATGGAATGGATCGACGGCATCAAGCTCGCCGACCGCGCTGCGCTGGCGAAGGCCGGTCATGACGGCAAAGCGCTCGGCGCGCTGCTGGTCCAGGCATTCCTGCGCCAGGCGATCGCCGACGGCTTCTTCCACGCCGATCTCCACCAGGGCAATCTCTTCGTCCTGCCCGACGGACGGATCGCCGCGATCGACTTCGGCATCATGGGCCGGATCGACCGGCGCGCCCGCGTCTGGCTGGCCGAAATCCTCCACGGCCTGATCACCGGCAATTACAAGCGCGTCGCCGAGATCCATTTCGAGGCGGGCTATGTCCCGGCGCATCATAATCTCGGCGAGTTTACTACCGCGCTACGCGCCGTGGGCGAGCCGATCCGCGGCCTGGCCGCCAAGGATATCTCGATCGGGCAGATGCTCGACGGTCTGTTCGCGATCACCCGCGACTTCGACATGCAGACCCAGCCCCACCTGCTGCTGCTCCAGAAGACGATGGTCATGGTCGAGGGCGTCGCGACTTCGCTCGATCCCGATCTCAACATGTGGGAAACCTCGGGCCCGTTCGTGCAGGAATGGATCCGCTCCGAACTGGGCCCCGAAGCCTGGCTGGCGGACCGCATTGTCGACGATGTCCGCACGCTCGCGGGCCTGCCCGACCTGGTCCGCCGGATCGAGGCGCAGTTCCCCGCCCCAGGCGCCGCTCCGCCGCCGCCGCCGCTGCGCGAGGTGCAGGTGATCCGGATCAACATGGGCTGGCGCTATACGGCGGTCGCGTTACTCGCAGCGGCGGCTGGCGTCGGAGCAACGTTGCTGCTCGCCTGATATGCAAGCGTCCGCATCAGCCAAACTTCGTTCCATCCCAGCCACTTTCGAGCCCACCAAGCTCGCCGAGGTAGACCGGCGGCTGGACGCAATTGAAGCGCTGGACAAGGTCGCTATCGGCTTGGCCATAGAAAGCGGCAGCCGCGCATGGGGCTTTCCTTCGCCAGACAGCGATTATGATTGCCGGTTTATCTTCGTCAGACGTCCCGAAGACTACTTGTCGCCGTGGCCGAAGCGCGACGTGATCGAAACGCCGCTCGTTGATGACATGGACTTGAATGGATGGGAATTGGGCAAAGCGCTCAAGCTCATGCTGAAGGGCAACGCTGTGGTCTTGGAATGGCTGATGTCGCCGATCACCTATCGTGGAGATGCCACGTTCCGCGATGAACTAGCCGATCTGGCTAGGCGGCATGCCAATCGGCCCGCCATAGCACGCCATTATCTGCATCTCGGCATACGGCAGCGGCAGACCTATTTCGCCGATGACAAGCAGGTAGCGCTCAAGAAGGTCTTCTATGCCCTGCGACCGGCTGTGGCACTGCGCTGGCTCGCCGAACATCCGCAGGCGGTTATCCCACCGATGCACTTCCAAACGTTGATTGGCGATTGCGACATACCGACAGAGGTGCTTGCCATTGCAGAGGCCTTAGTAGCGCGCAAAGCCATTACCAACGAACTGGGGACAGGTTTGCTTCCGCCACCAATTCGAGAATTCATCGACAAGGAATTTGCCCGGCAAGCAGATCTGGGACGAGTTCCCACCGTGTTGTCTGCCGCCGCGCGCCTTGATGCGGAGGCGTTCTTCCGTTCCACGATAGATCGTCTCGCTCGACAGTCCGGCCCCACAAAGGCATGAAGCGCCCATGATCGCTCCCCGCATCCTGCTGATCATCGGCGGCGGTATCGCTGCCTACAAGGCGTGTGAGTTGGTTCGCCTGATCCGCAAGGGTGGCGGCAGCGTCCGCTGCGTGTTGACCGAAGCGGCCCAGCATTTCGTAACGCCGATGTCGCTCGCAGCGCTCAGCGAGCAGGAGGTTCACACCAGCCTGTGGGATCTCAAGAACGAGACCGAGATGGGCCACATCCAGCTCAGCCGCGAGGCCGACCTCGTCGTGGTCTGCCCGGCCACCGCCGACCTGATGGCGAAGATGGCGAATGGAATCGCCGACAATCTCGCCACGACATTGCTGCTCGCCACCGACAAGCCGGTGCTCGCGGTGCCGGCGATGAACGTCCGCATGTGGCTGCACCCCGCCACCCAGCGCAATGTCGCCCGGTTGCGTGAGGACGGCGTTACGGTGCTCGATCCCGACGACGGCGCGATGGCATGCGGCGAGTTCGGCCCCGGCCGCCTGCCCGAGCCGCCCTTCATCTGGGGCGAGATCGAACGGCTGCTCGATCGGCCGCGCGCGGCACCGGCCCCCGGCATCAAGGGCGGCGCACTTGCGGGCCGCCATGTCCTGGTGACGGCCGGGCCGACCCATGAGCCGATCGATCCGGTCCGCTATATCGCCAATCGCTCCTCGGGGAAGCAGGGTTACGCGATCGCCGAAGCATTGGCGGCGCTCGGCGCCCGGGTCACGCTGATATCGGGACCGGTCAGTCTCGCCACCCCTGCGGGTGTCCACCGCATCGACGTCGAAAGCGCGCGCGAGATGGCCGCGGCGGTCGAAGCCGCCCTGCCCGCCGATATCGCCGTGATGGTCGCGGCGGTCGCCGACTGGCGCGCCGATATGGCCGCCGGCCACAAGATCAAGAAGGACGGCTCGGGCACCCCGCCGACGCTGGCGCTGACCGAAAATCCCGACATCCTCGCCGGGCTCGCGAAGAGCCCGCGCCGCCCCCGCCTGCTGATCGGCTTCGCCGCCGAAACCGAGACGGTCGTCGACCATGCCGTCGCCAAGCGCGCGCGCAAGGATGCCGACTGGATCGTCGCCAACGACGTGTCGGGCGACGTGATGGGCGGCGACGACAACAGCATCCACATCGTCACGCGCACCGGGGTCGAAAGCTGGGAAGCCATGCCCAAGGCCGAGGTCGCGCGCCGCCTCGCTACAAGGATCGCCGATGAGTTCGCCTGAGATTTCGATCAGCCTGAAGCGGCTCGACCATGGCGCGGGGCTGCCGCTGCCTGCTTATGCGACCGCCCATGCCGCCGGGCTCGACGTCGTCTCGGCCGAAGATGTCACCCTTGCCCCCGGCGCGCGCCATGCCGTCGCCACCGGGTTCGCGATCGCGATCCCCGAGGGCTATGAGGTTCAGGTTCGTCCGCGATCAGGTCTGGCGCTGAAGAACGGCATCACATGCCTCAACACGCCGGGCACGATCGACGCCGACTATCGCGGCGAAGTGAAGGTGATCCTCGCCAATCTCGGTTCCGACCCGTTCGAGGTGAAACGGGGCGAGCGCATCGCCCAACTCGTCCCGGCCGCCGTCCAGCGTGCGCGCTTTGCCGAGGTCGCCGACCTCGACGAGACTGCGCGCGGTGTCGGCGGTTTCGGGTCGACGGGGCGCTAGACCCTCTTTTGCGTCACCCTGGCGAAGGCCAGGCTAGGAACCGGCTATGTCCCTGACCGACCTGCAACTCGACCGCTATGCCCGCCACATCATCCTCAAGGAGATTGGCGGCGCCGGACAGCAGGCGCTGCTCGGCGCGACGGTCGCGGTGATCGGCGCGGGCGGCATCGGATCGCCGGCGATCCAGTATCTTGCTGCGGCCGGAGTCGGCCGGTTGCGGATTATCGACGACGATGTCGTCGACCTGTCCAACCTGCAGCGCCAGACCTTGTTCGGCACCGCCGATATCGGCCGACCCAAGGCGGAGGTGGCCGCCGAGAAGGTCGCGGCGGCCAATCCGGACGTGGCGGTGGAGCCGGTGACGGTCCGCATCGATGCCGACACCGCGGGCGCACTGCTCGACGGAGCCGCGCTGATCCTCGACGGCTGCGACAATTTCTCCACGCGCCTCGCCATATCCGATGCCTCGACCCGGCTCCGCATCCCGCTCGTGTCCGCGGCGGTCGGCCAGTTCGACGGGCAACTCGGCGTCTGGCGCGGCTGGGAAGCGGACAAGCCCTGCTATCGCTGCCTCGTCGGCGACGATCCCGACAGAGCGGATATGAGCTGTTCCGATCAGGGCGTGCTCGGCGCGCTGACCGGCGTGATGGGCAGCCTTGGCGCGATGGAGGCGATCCGCGCGATCACGGGCTTCGGAGACGATCCCACGGGCCGGCTGCTGCTGGTCGATGCGCTCGCTTTCCGTTTTCGCACGATCATCGTGCCGAAGGATCCGGGATGCCGGTGCGCGGGCTGACCATCCTCGTCGCAACCGGCGACGCCGAGCGGCTCCATGCAGCGCTCACCTTTGGCGCCGCAGGAGCGGCCACGGGCGCCATGGTTCGCCTCCATCTCCATGAAGGCGCGGTAGCCCTGCTGCGCACGCCGATGGCAGCGCCGTTCGACGAGGAGCGCCATCAGGCGGGCCTTCCGACGCTGTCGCAGATTTTCGCTGAAGCTGTCGGTATCGGCGTGGCGATCACCGTGTGCCAGAGCGGCCTCGCGCTGGCGCGGATGAGCCTCGACGATCTGGGCGATGGTATCGAGGCGCAAGGACCGATCGGCCTGCTCTCGATGCTCGGCGATGATCATTTTCTGGTTTTCTAGGGGATGGTTGCCGTCGGTAGCGGAGGAACGATGCCTTCTACGCGCGCTTGTCCAATACGGCTATGCAACGAAGTACATGCAACCGAGTCTGCTGGATAATCGATGAGCCGTCCATTGCCCCGATTCTATTGTATCGGTCATAAGGCACCCGCGTTCACGCCGGGCTGCGACTATCTGCACATATCGCCCAACCGCTTCGACCATCTGAACCAGATGCTGGTTCCGGACGATGCCCTCGGCGAAAAGAACCACGGATCGATATTATCCGAATATACCCAGCTCATGGCGCTCTACGAAATCCTGAAGGACAGCGATCCGGAAGGCTATTTCTACATGTTCCAGTATCGGAAATTCCTGGCGCTGAAACCTGGCGGCCGGACAAGCCCCAATATGCCCTATGCCTATGCCTGCAAAGCGGAAGAGGCCGACCGGATCTTCCCCTCGCCGGAAGAGGTCGGCGCCCTCCATGGCAGCCTCATGGCGACGCCCCAATTGAGCATTCAGTCCATGGCCAACAATTATTCGAGATATCACCTGGCCGAAGACTTTGCGGCTTTCGTGATCTCCCTCAAAAGCACCGGCCATTTCGACGACAAGCGATGCATGCAGTTCATCAATTGCAACATCCTCTACCCGTCCTCGTCGCTTGGCCTGCACAAGATCGGGATCTTCGTCCGTCACATGACGATCATGATAGCCGCCTGGAGCCACTTCGCGGATAATTTCCATGTCCGGCGCGACGGCTTTCAGCGGCGCAGCGGCGGCTTCCTGCTTGAAAGGCTTCAGGGGTTCCTGATGTATGAGGAACTCGTCGCGCAGCAAAGCATCCGCGCCGCAACAAGCCACCTGATCATTGTGTCCGATACGACGACCGTTCAACCGACGGCCTGAACCGTTCTCTGAAGCCCCTCGGTCAGGCGGCTTCGAAAACCGGCAGCGTGGGGCTATCGACCCGCTCCGGCCCCTCGATATAGACGAGATAGCTATCGCTGCTGCGCGCACGGTCCACTATCGTCGACGGCGCCGGCAGAGTTCGGCCATAGGAACCGAGCGTTGCCATGTGCGCGCCCAGCGCCTGGCGTGCGCTGACTTCCGCCTCGATCGCTGTCGCGCCATAACCATGGCACCCCGGGATATCGAGAAAATCCGCCTGGAAATACGCTCCGCTACGGCGCACCTTCGCGGGATAGAAATCCCGGCCCTTGATATAGATCCCCATTACGCCACCCCGATGCTACCCACTGACAGCTATGCTGCTTATGGTTAAAGTAGCGCCTTTCCATGACGGGAATATTGCGTAAGCCGATAGTCTAAGGCAGATTTTTCGTTTTAATCGCAAGCTATTGCTCGAGCGCGACAGAAGCACTTTGGCTAGCAAAAATGCTAGGACATGTTCAACGGCTCCCCGAAAAAGCATGGTTCTTCGACCTTGGTCGAATGCCGCTCAACGTAAGAAGCGGCCAGGCCGATACACGCGTGGATCGATGTGCCGCAACGAATCGGGCAGCGGCCGATCGAGCAGCAGCGCGGCCCCGATCAATGCCGCGGCCGGCGCAGTCTGGATTCCGAAGCCACCCTGCCCCGCAAACCAGAAAAAGCCATCGACCCGGTCATCGAAACCGTAGACCGGCGCGCGATCGGGCGCGAAGCTGCGCAGTCCGGCCCAAGCCCGCTCGCGTCGCACGACTCGCCAATCGACCGCCTGCTCGAAACGATCGATCGCGGTGGCGACATCGATCTCGTCGGGTGCCGCATCGCACGGCGCGCATGGAGTCTCGTCATGCGGCGATAACCAGATGCGCCCGCCCGGCTCGGGTTTGAAATAGAAGCCTCCGGCCGCGTCCATCACCAATGGCAGAGACGCGGCAGCAGGCGGATCGACCTCGAGTTGGATCATCGTCCGCCGATAGGGCTGTATGCCGATCGGCGCCGCGCCCGCCAAGCGGGCGACATCGTCGGCCCAGGCGCCTGCGGCATTCACGACCAGGCCTGCCCGGATCTCTCCCGCCCGTGTCCCGATCCGCCACTCGTTGGCCTCACGCTCCAGAGCCAAGATGCGCGCATCGGTCAGCAACGCCACGCCGGCCCGCCTTGCTCGGGCCAGATAGTGGGCGTGGAGCCCTGCAACATCGATGTCGCGGCAGGTCTGTTCATCGAGGCCCGTGACGAAATCGGGGCGCAGGCCGGGCACGCGGGCGGCCAGGGCCTCGCCCGACAGTCGATCCAGCCGGACACTGTCACCGAAAGCGTCGGTCATCGCCTCGACCAGCGGGATGTCGCCCGCCCGCGCGATATGGATCTCGCCGCGCTCCGCAAGAAAACCATTCTCTTCCAGATAGGCAAAGGAAGCGGAGGTGAGCGGCTGCACCACCGGCCCGCCATAGGTTTCCGACCAGAAAGCCGCCGAGCGGCCGGTGCTGTGATAGCCGGGCTGGTCCTCGCCCTCGATCAGCACCACGCGCGAGGAATCGCCGAGCTCGGCAGCGAGGCTTGCACCCGCCATGCCGGCCCCGACGATCGCGATGTCGGCCGTGATGATCGTTTCGTTCATGGGTGGCGTTTAGGTTTTGGTAAGAGCCGCCGTCTAGCCTGCTTAACCATGTCTATTCAACTTCCTGACCTGTTTGGCATCCTTTTGGCGGTGCTGCTCCTGATGGCGGCATGGACCGATATCAGGACGCGAACCATATCCAATGAACTGAACGCGGCTATCGCGCTTTTGGCCATCGTCTTCTGGTGGATCGCCGGCGAAGCCCTGTGGCCCGATGTCGTGCTCCGCATCGGCGTGGCGCTGATCGTCTTCGCGCTGTTCGCATTGCTGTTCGTGCTGCGCCTGATGGGTGGCGGCGATGTGAAGATGATCGGTGCGCTTGCCCTGTGGCTGCCGTTCAGCGCGCTGATGCTGATGCTGACGGTGATGGCCCTGGCCGGCGGGGCGATCACCATCGTCCTGCTCGTTCGGCAGCGCTGGCGTCCGAACGCCGAACGTCCGGAGGTTCCCTACGGCGTCGCGATCGCGATCGGCGGATTGTGGATCATCGCAAACGGGTTGTTAACCACGTCTGTTGCATAGCGGTATCCGGTCCAGTTCCGGACCATGTTTTCACGCCCTGACCGGGCGAAGATGGGTCTCAGCCAATGGATGCGAGAAAATTGCTGCTGTTGATCATGGCTCTCGTCATGGCCGGCATTTCCGCGGTCGTTGCCCGTACCATGTTCGGCAGCAACAGCGAGGCCGAGGCTACCCCGATCATGGCGGCGCCTGCCCAGCCCACCGGCCCCGAAGTCGCCGTGGCGGTTCGCCCGCTACCGGTCGGCACGATCATCGGTCCCGAAAGCTTCCGCTATCAGCGCTGGCCTGCCGAGTTGGTCAGCAAGACCTATTATATCAAGGGCGAAGGAGACCTCGCCTCGCTCAACGGATCGGTGGTGCGATACCCCGTTACCGCCGGCGCTCCCGTTACCCAGGGCGCGCTGGTGAAACCGGGCGATCGGGGGTTCCTGGCCGCAGCCCTTGGCCCGGGCATGCGCGCCGTCACCATTTCGGTTTCCGCCCAATCCGGCGTCGCGGGCTTTGTTTTCCCGGGAGACCGGGTCGACCTGATGCTGACCCAGGAGGTGCCCGGTGGTGGCGACGGCCTGCCGCTCAAGGCGGCAGAGACCATCATCCGCAACGTCCGCGTCCTTGCCGCCGACCAGCGGACAGACAAGACGGTCGACGACCAAGGCAAGACCGTCGTCGCCAACACGTCGAACGTCACCCTCGAAGCAACGCCCAAGATCGCCGAGAAGATCGCGGTAGCGCAAACGATTGGCCAGCTGTCGCTCGCACTCCGCTCGATCGCCGACGACAAGGCCGAACTCGAGGAGCGCATCGCCAGCGGCGAAGTGAAGCTGCCGGCACAGGCCGATCCCAAGATGGAGCGGCAGATGCTGCTCGAGATCGCGTCGCGCCCGATCGACACCAACACCACCTACACCGTCGGCGCCGATGTCTCGCGCTATCAGCGCGCCAGCGTGCCCGCCAAGCCGGCCGGCGGAGACGCCCCCGCCGCGCCCGCCAATGCGAGCGTGCCGACCGGGCCATCGGTCCGGGTCGCACGCGGCAATATGATCACCGTGAGCACGGTGGGAGCCAAGTAAGATGCGCCTCCATATCAACCAGCTTCTCGGCGGGGTGCTGACCGCAGCGGTTGCGCTGGCGCCGATCGCGGCTACCGCTGCCCGGCCCTATCGCCCTGGTGTCGTCCGCACCGCCGGCCTCCGCGCCATATCCGTCCCCGCCCGGACCGCGACCATCGGCACGCCGACCGAGACCACGACGCTGTCGATCGGATCGGGACAGATGATCGCCCTGCCCAGCCCGATCAGCGATCTGTTCGTCGCCGATGACAAGATCGCCGACGTCCAGGTCCGTTCGACTACGCAGCTCTACTTGTTCGGCAAGGGCCCCGGCGAAACCGCGGTCTATGCAACTGACAAGGCCGGCACCGTGATCTGGTCGTCCATCGTCCGCGTCGGCGCCAACATCACCAGCGTCGACACGATGCTGAAGCTCGCCATGCCCGAGGCTGCGATCACCGCGACCACGATGAACGGCATCGTCCTGCTGACCGGCACCGTCGCATCGCCCAGCGATGTCGAGGAAGCCCAGAAGCTGGTCGAGCAGTTCGTCGGCAAGGAGACCCAGGTCGTCAACCGCCTGAAGTCGGCAATCCCGCTGCAGGTCAGCCTGCACGTCAAGATCGCCGAGGTCAGCCGCGAGTTCGCCAAGTCGATCGGCGTCAACCTCCTCAACCGCGACACCACCGGCGGCTTCCTGTTCGGAATCGCCCAGGGTCGCAATTTCGGCACGATCGGCAATGCCGACCTCTCGGGGTTCCCGAAGCTCGACGCGTCGTCGATCTACAACCTTCCGGCCGGCTCGCTGTCGTTGCCATTCAATCCCTCGACCGGCCAGTTCATCACCGGCCAGGGGACGCTCTACGACCTCAAGAATCTCGGCACCGGCGCCGGTGCGGGAACTTCGCTCGGCCTGGCCGGAAAGTTCCTGGGCCTCGACCTAGCGGCCGCGATCGATCTCGCCGAGGCGGATGGCCTCGTCACCACCCTCGCCCAGCCGAACCTGACCGCCATTTCCGGCGAAACCGCGAGCTTCCTGGCCGGCGGCGAAATCCCGATCCCGCTGGCGCAGGGGCTCGGCGCCGTCTCGGTCGAGTTCAAGCAGTACGGGGTCAGCCTCTCCTTCACCCCGACGGTGCTCAGCGACGGACGGATCTCGATCCGGGTGCGCCCCGAAGTGTCGCAGTTGACCGATGCCGGCTCGGTGCGCCTCAATGGCTTCACCATCCCCGGCATCACCACGCGCCGCGCAGAGACAACCGTGGAACTCGGCTCGGGCCAGGCATTCATGATCGGCGGCCTGATGTCGAACGCGCAGAACAGCAATGTCGACAAGGCGCCGTTCCTGGGCGACCTGCCGATCCTCGGTGCGCTGTTCCGGTCGAACGGCTTCAAGCGCAACGAGACCGAACTGATGATCGTCGTCACGCCCTATCTGGTGAAGCCGGTGTCGCCAAAGCAGATCGTCCTGCCTACCGCAGGCTTCCGAGGCGCGACCGACGGTGAGCGGATCATCGCCGGGCAGACCTTCATGGGCAAGACCGGCGAGAAGGATCCCGCCCCGGTTGCAGCACCGCCCCAGACCATCCCCCCTGGCAATCGCGTGTCGAGTGCCCCGACGCAGCCCGCCAAGGCCGCTTCGGTGCCCGACGCCGGCTTCTCGCTCAACTGATCGCAAGGTGGAGAGCTTCATGCACCGCACCCTCCTCTCCCCGCTGGCCGCCATCGCGATGCTCGCGATCGCCGTGCCACCGGCGTTTGCCGGCCGCTACAATCGCGGCGTCGAATCGGTGCATCAGCCGGTCGTCCAGCGCAGCGACTATGTGCTCGATGTGCCCGGCGACGGGCTCGATCCCGTCGCCGGCGCGCGGGTCGGCCAATGGTTCGACTCGATCGCCTTGGGCTATGGCGACCGCATCAGCATCGACGGCAGCGTCGGTGGCGTCGGATCGAACCGCGACATCGCCGAGATCGTCGGCCGGTACGGCTTGTTCGTCAGCAACGGCGCGCCGGTGACCGAGGGCACTATCGCCCCCGGCCAGGTTCGCATCGTCGTCAGCCGCTCGAGCGCCAGCGTACCGGGTTGCCCCGACTATACCCAGGCTTCGCAACCCAACTTCACGGCGGCGGCTTCGTCCAATTTCGGCTGCGCGACCAACTCGGCGCTGGCGGCGATGATCGCCAATCCCGAGGATCTGGTGAAGGGTCAATCGGCGCGCGGCTCGACTGCGGACACCGCCACCAAGGCGATCCGGATCTGGCGCAATGCCGAGCCGACGGCGACCAACGGACTCAAGGTCGAATCCACGAAGGGAGGCAACTGATGAACGCGCCCTTCAACGCGAAGCAGCAGCAGACCCGCAATCCCTTTGCCGCGTTCGTCACCGACGACATCAGCTCCGAACTGCTCAAGCCGCTGGTCTTCGAACTGGGCTGGGCGCCGGAATCGGTGAACAAGGGCGGCCTGCGCGCCGCCATCCAGTCGCTGTCGGTGTCTGCCAGCCCGACGATCCTGTTCGTCGACCTGAGCGAATCGATCGATCCGCTCAACGACGTCAACGCGCTCGCCGAAGTCTGCGAGCCGGGCACGATCGTGATCGCGGCCGGCACCGCCAATGACGTGCGGCTGTACCGCGAACTGCTCAACAGCGGCATCCAGGATTATCTGCTCAAGCCCTTCACCGCCGACCAGATTCGCGACTCGCTCGCCCAGGCGCAGATGATGCTGATGGGTCCACGCCACGGTGTGACGAGCGAGGATAGGATTCACCTGATGACGGCGGTGGTCGGCGTGCGCGGCGGCGTCGGCGCGTCGACGGTCGCCAGTTCGATCGCCTGGCTGATGGGCGAAGAAGGCGGGCATGGCACCGCCCTGCTCGACCTCGACGTCCATTTCGGCACCGGCGCGCTCTCGCTCGACCTAGAGCCCGGTCGCGGTCTGACCGATGCCATCGACAACCCCGCCCGCATCGACGGCCTGTTCCTGGAACGCGCGCTGGTGAAGGCGAACGACAAGCTTTCGGTCCTGTCGGCCGAAGCCCCGATCAACAATCCGATCATCACCGACGGCGGCGCCTATTTCCAGCTTCAGGAGGAGATGAAGGGCGCCTTCGAATGCACGATCGTCGACGTGCCGCGCGGAATGATGGTCCAGCATCCGCACCTGTTCCACGATGTCCAGTCGGTCGTGCTGGTCGTCGACCTGACGCTGGCCGCGACCCGCGACACAATCCGCATCCTCGCCTGGCTCAAGAACAACGCGCCGCAGGCCGGCGTACTGGTGGTCGCCAACCGCGTCCATCCGAGCCTGACCGAGATCAGCCGCAAGGATTTCGAGAACTCGATCGAGCGCGAGATCGATTTCGTGCTGCCTTATGATCATAAGCAGGCGGTCAACGCCGCCAAGCTCGGCAAGCCGATCGCCGAAGCGGGCAAGGCCTCCAAGCTCGGTCAGGGCCTCGCCAGCATCTGCGAGAAGCTGCTGTCGCTGGCCAGCGACGACCCCGATCGCGAAGCGAAGAAGGGCAAGGGTTCGCTGATGGACGAGCTCGCGGCGATCTTCGCGCCGAAATCCAAGATCGCGAAGAAGTGACCGGCAACGGCCCCGCCTCGTGCTGACGATGCTTTTCATGATGGTCATGGCGGTGGTCATGACCATGTTCTTCTTCGTGGTGGCCCGCCCGCCCGCGCAGCGTGCTTTCAACCGCCGGCTGTCAGCGGTGCGCGGACGCCACAACCTCAGCGGCGAAGCGGGCGTCAACGAACAGGTCCGCAAGCTGCTGGCCAGCCGCGCGACGATGGTCCGCCGCGAAAAGACGCTGCTCAATCGCTTCCTGCCCGACCCCGCCGACATCCATCAGCAGATCGAAGCGGCCGGCAAGAAATGGACGGTCCGCCAATATTTCATCGGCTCCGGGATCGCCTTCGCGGTCCCGCTGCTCGGCCTCGTCGCCCTCGGCTTGCCGATCTGGATGGCGCTGATCTTCGGAACGGCGGCCGGGGTCGGCCTGCCGCGCATGTTCCTCACCTTCATGGCGAAGCGCCGTATCGCGCATTTCATCCAGCGCTTTCCCGATGCGATCGAACTGCTGGTGCGCGGGCTGCGCGCGGGCCTGCCGATTGCCGAGACGATGGGGGCGGTCGCCTCCGAAATCGACGGCCCGGTGGGCAGCGAGTTCCAGGCGGTGAGCGATCGGATGAAGATCGGCCGTACGTTGGAGGCTGCGCTGCAGGAAACCGCCGACCGGCTCGGAACGTCCGAATTCCAGTTCTTCGTCATCACCCTCGCCATCCAGCGCGAGACCGGCGGCAACCTGGCGGAGACGCTGTCCAATCTGTCGGACGTGCTGCGCAAACGTATGCAAATGAAGCTGAAGATCTCGGCGATGTCGTCCGAATCCAAGGCATCAGCCTATATCATCGGCGTCCTGCCCTTCCTGGTGTTTGGCATGATCAGCTTCATCAGCCCGACCTATATGGGCGGTTTCTTCACCGACACACGGTTGATGATCGCGGGCATGGGAGGAATGATCTGGATGTCGATCGGCGCCTTCATCATGCGCCAGATGATCAGCTTCGAGATCTGAGGACGCCATGCAACACGCCGTCACCCCTCAGTTCTTCAGCACGCTGCTCTCGATCGGCATCGCGCTGACCACCGCGATCATCATGCTCGTCGTCGGCCACAGCCTGGTGAAGTCCTTCGCGCGCGATCCGATGGCGCGGCGCGTGCGCGCGCTCAACGATCGTCGCGAACAGCTCAAGGCCGGCGTCGCCGCCTCCAAGACCCGCCGTCGCCAGAAGATGGAGAAGAAGGCCAGCATCTCGGTCGATCGGATGCGCGCGATCCTCGGCAGCATGAAGATGCTTCAGGACTCGCAGCTGAAGACCGCGTCGCTCAACCTGGCCCGCGCCGGAATCCGCAGCAAGGACGCCGCGATCACCGTCATCTTCTTCCGCCTCGTCTCGCCGATCATGATCGGCGGGACGGCGGCCATCGGCGTCTACCTGCTTCACTGGTTTCCGGAAGCGAGTGCCTTCAAGCAGTATATGATCGTCGCCGGGTCGCTGATCGCCAGCTACAAGGCACCCGACATCTATGTGAAGAACCTCGTCACCAACCGGCAGAACGCGATCCGCAAGGCCTTGCCCGACGCGCTCGACCTGCTGGTGATCTGCGCCGAGGCGGGTCTGTCGGTCGATCTGGCCTTCAACCGCGTCGCCCGCGAACTGACCAAGGCCTATCCCGAGCTGGGCGACGAGTTCGCGCTGACCGCGATCGAACTGGGCTTCCTGACCGACCGGCGCATGGCCTTCGAGAATCTCGCCCAGCGCGTGAACCTCGATTCGATCCGCGGCGTCGTCACGACAATGATCCAGACCGAGAAATACGGCACCCCGCTGGCCGGTGCCTTGCGCGTGCTCTCGGCCGAGTTTCGCAATGAACGCATGATGCGCGCCGAAGAAAAGGCCGCCCGCCTGCCCGCCATCATGACCGTACCGTTGATCCTGTTCATCCTGCCCGTCTTGTTCATCGTCATTCTGGGCCCGGCCGCCTGCTCGATCAGCGATAATGTGCTGAAATAGGTCGCGGGACGTGCGGCCCATGCACGCCGGCAAGGGTGAGGAACGTAAAGTCTGCGAAACGGTTTACCCTTTCAATCAAGGGAGCCGCTTCCATGTTCGATTTCTCCACCAACCAGTGGGCCATCATCGCCCTCATCTTCTTTCTCGGTTGGCTGCTCGGGCTCTATACCCTGTCCGGCGGCCGCAAGTGGAAGCAGGGTTTCGAACAGGAGCGCGCGCTGCGCATCCGGGCCGACGAGGAGAATGCGCGGCTGACGGCCCGTCTGGTCGAGCTGGATGGCGAGCATGACCGCCGGCTCGAACTGGAGCGCGAACGCGAGCATCACGTCGCCCGCTCCGCCGCAGCGAATGAGCGGATCGCCGAGCTGGAAAAGCATCGTCCTTCGATCAATGCCGACACCGCCGGCTCGATCGCGGCCGCCGCATCCGGCAAGCGTGACGATCTCGCCCGTATTTTCGGCATCGGCCGCGGCGGAGAGATCAAGCTCAACGAACTGGGCATCCATCGTTATGCCGACCTCATCGCGTTGAGCCCCGCCGAAGAGGCCTGTCTCGAGGGGCGTATGGGCTTGGCTCCCGCTACGATCGCCGACGAACGCTGGCGCGAGCAGGCCGAGATGCTGCGCAAGGGCGACTTCGACGAACATGCCAGGCGCTTTGCCTAATCGCAGATACCGACGTGGCCCCGTCGTATCTCGAGCCGAACGGCATCATGCAAATCTACGGCCGCTTGCCATAGGTCGCCAGCCGCCAGAGCCATTCGACAGGCCCATAGCGGAACGCGCGAAACCACAGGAGCGCGAAAAGGGCTTCGGTGGAGAGAATCGCCAGCGCGATCAACCACAGCACTGGCCAGGACAGGCTGTTCCACAGGCCGAGCCCAAAGCCCGAAAAGATGAAGGCTGCGATCAGGCTCTGGCCGAGATAAAGGGTGAGCGCCATCCGGCCCATCCGTGCGAACCCGGCCATCAGGCGCGGCCATGCGCCTTTGTGCCAGACCAGAAGGAACAGGCCGACATGGCCAATCGTCATTGCCAGCCTCCCGGGCTGGTCGACGAACCCACTGAGGATGGTGGGAGAGCCATCATTGAGCCAGAACGGCACCGCATGCAGCAGCCGCAGGACTAACCCCACGGGATAGCCGATCCGGACCATTCGCCACAGCCAGCGCTCGTCGACATCGGCCCGGAACAGACCGAGCCGGAACAGCGCCATCCCGACCAGCATGAACGCCAGCGCGTCGCCCACCCAGCGATAGGTGAGCGCGTTCACCGTCCAGGTCCAGCTGACATAGCTCATATAGTCGAAGCTCTGCCAATAGCTGCCCAGCCTCGCGGCGCCCTCGCGGGCCAGCATCTCAGGCGAATAAACGGAATCGGCCGGCTTGAAAGCGGGCGCCTCCAGCCCGGCCCAGACCGAAAGCAGAAGCAGGATCACCGCCGCTGCCGCGATCAGCTGCGGGGGCCTGAGCGGGTGCAGGATCAGCGCGAGCAATCCGGCCAGCGCATAGATCACCAGGATGTCGCCGGGCCACAACAGCAGCGTGCTGTCGACGATTCCGAATAGCAGGAGCAGCATCAGCCGCCGCACATAGAGCCGCGAGCGATCGGCGCTGTCGTCGTCTCCGACGAACATCAACAGCCCGATCCCGAACAGCATGGAGAACAGGCCGCGCATGGTACCGGTGACGAACAGCCGGGCGACGCCCCAGACCTGCCAGTCGGGATCAGCCAGCAGAGGCGGCCCAAGCGGCCGGTCCATGCCGACCGGCCCGCCCATGGCGAAGATGTTGATCAGCAGGATGCCGCACAGCGCGACCCCGCGCAGCGCGTCGATAGAGAGCAGCCGCTGGGAGGGATCGGCGGGCCGGGGATAGGAAGACATGACGAAGGCTTAGCCCCGCCTGGCTCGCCATGTCATCCCGCCTTTTTCCCTCTCCCGCGAACGGGAGAGGGATCGGGATGCCCTTATCCCTTTGCCTTGAGCGCTGCCTGGGCCGCCGCGAGGCGGGCGATCGGGACGCGGTAGGGCGAGGCGGAGACATAATCGAGCCCGATCGCTTCGCAGAAGGCGATCGAGGCCGGATCACCGCCATGTTCCCCGCAGATACCGAGTTTGATGTCCGGACGGGTCTTGCGGCCACGGTCGGCGGCGATCTGGATCAGTTCGCCCACCCCCTCGATGTCCAGGCTGACGAAGGGATCCTTGGGATAGATACCCTTGTCGACATAGGTGGTGAGGAACCGGCCCGCGTCGTCGCGGCTGACGCCCAGGGTGGTCTGGGTCAGATCGTTGGTGCCGAACGAGAAGAATTCGCCGACCTCGGCGATCTCGCCCGCCTTCAGCGCGGCACGTGGAAGTTCGATCATCGTGCCGACCAGATAGTCGAGCGTCCGGCCCTTTTCGGCGAACACCGCCTTGGCGGCCTTGTCGATCACGGTCTTCATCAGTTCGAGTTCGCGACGGGTCGCGACCAGCGGAACCATCACCTCGGGGATCGGGGCGTTGCCCGACTTTTCCGCGACGTCACACGCCGCTTCGAAGATCGCCCGCGCCTGCATCTCGTAGATTTCGGGATAGGTCACGCCAAGCCGGCAGCCGCGATGACCGAGCATCGGATTGAACTCGTGCAATTCGGCCGCACGGCGCTTGAGCGCCTCTACACCGATGCCCGTCGCCAAAGCGACCTCGGCGAATTCCTCTTCCTCATGGGGCAGGAACTCATGAAGCGGCGGATCGAGCAAGCGGATGGTGACCGGCAGGCCGGCCATGATCTCGAAGATCTCGGTAAAGTCGGCGCGCTGTTCGGGCAGCAGCTTCTCGAGCGCGACACGACGGCCCTTCTCGTCCTCCGCCAGGATCATCTGGCGAACGGCGGTGATGCGGGCGGCGTCGAAGAACATATGCTCGGTGCGGCAGAGACCGACGCCCTCCGCGCCGAAGATACGCGCGGTCTTGCAATCGAGCGGGGTCTCGGCATTGGCGCGGACCTTCAGGCGGCGAACCTTGTCGGCCCACTCCATCAGGATGCCGAAATCGCCGGCCAGTTCGGGCTGGACGGTCGGAACGGCGCCGATCATCACTTCGCCGGTCGCGCCGTCGATCGTGATGATGTCGCCCTCGCGGACTTCGCGGCCGCCAACGCGGAAGACCTTTGCCTTCGCATCGATCGCGAGCGTGCCGACGCCGGAGACGCACGGACGCCCCATGCCGCGCGCGACCACGGCGGCGTGGCTGGTCATGCCGCCCCGCGCGGTCAGGATGCCCTTGGCGGCGTGCATGCCGTGAATGTCCTCGGGCGAGGTCTCGGTGCGCACCAGAATGACAGATTCGCCCAGATCGGCGCGGCGCTCGGCGGTCTCGGCATCGAACACGACGAGGCCGGAGGCCGCACCCGGCGATGCGGGCAGGCCCTTGGCGATAACATCGCGCGGCGCCTTGGGATCGAGCGTCGGATGGAGAAGCTGGTCGAGCGCGGCCGGATCGACGCGGGCGACGGCCTCCTCTTCGGTGATCAGGCCTTCGTTCGCCATGTCGACCGCGATCTTCAGCGCGGCCTTGGCGGTGCGCTTGCCCGCGCGGGTCTGGAGCATCCAGAGCTTGCCCTGCTGCACCGTAAACTCGATGTCCTGCATGTCGCGGTAATGGGTTTCGAGCAGGTCGAACACCTTGGCCAGTTCGCCATAGACGACTGGCAGCGCCTCTTCCATCGACGCCGGCTTGGCGCCGGCGGCCTCGCGCGCCGTCTTGGTCAGATATTGCGGGGTCCGAATGCCGGCGACGACGTCCTCGCCCTGCGCGTTGATCAGGAATTCGCCATAATAGGCGCGGTCGCCCTTGGACGGATCGCGCGTGAACGCGACTCCGGTGGCCGAGGTGTCGCCCATATTGCCGAAGACCATCGCCTGGACGTTGACGGCCGTGCCCCACTCGCCCGGAATGTCGTTGAGGCGGCGATAGACCTTCGCGCGCTCCGACTGCCAGGAGCCGAACACCGCGCCGATCGCCCCCCAGAGCTGCTCATGCACATCCTGTGGGAACGGCTTGTTCCACATTTCCGCGACCAGTTCCTGGTAGCGCTTGACCAGCGCCTGCCAGTCATCGGCGGTCATCTCGGTATCGAGATAATATCCCTTGTCTTCCTTCGCGATTTCAAGAGCTTCCTCGAAGGCGCTGTGATCGAGTTCGAGGACGACGTCCGAATACATCTGGATGAAGCGACGATAGCTGTCCCAGGCGAAACGGGCATCGCCCGACACCTTCGCCAGCCCGACGACGGTTTCGTCGTTGAGGCCCAGGTTGAGGACGGTGTCCATCATCCCGGGCATCGAGGCGCGCGCACCCGACCGAACCGAGACGAGCAGCGGATCAGCGGCAACGCCGAACTTCTTGTTCGTGATCGCCTCGATATGCGCGATGCCGTTGGCGGCTTCGGCCTTCAAGCTGGCCGGGAACTGCTGGCCCTCGTCATAATAGCGCTGGCACATCTCGGTCGAGATGGTGAAGCCGGGTGGCACAGGCAGGCCGATCGAAGCCATTTCGGCCAGATTGGCACCCTTGCCGCCGAGGAGATTCTTGTCGCCCTTGCCGCCGTCGGAAACGCCGCCGCCAAAACGGTAGACATATTGCGTCGTCATACGCCCGTAACTCTCCCAATCACGACCCGCTTCCGGCTGGGAAGCATGGCAATCGAATCAGCCCTCGATGTTCGAGAAGTCCGCGACGTTGTGCATCGCAACACGAATTTTTTCAAGGAGGGCGAGACGAGTGTTTCTTTTCGATGACGAAGCGTCGTTGACGATGACCTGATCGAAAAACGCATCGATCGGCCCCCGCAACGTCGCCAGCGCCGACATTGCCCCGGCGAAATCCTCCGCCTTCACGGCTGCGGCGACCTTCGGCTCCGCCGCATCAAGTGCGGCGATCAGTGCCGATTCCGCGGCCTCCGATGCATAATCCGGCGTCGCCGAAGCACCTTGTGGCACCCCGCCCTCCTTCTTGAGGATATTGGCGGCGCGCTTGTAGCCGGCGAGCAGATTGGCCCCGTCCCGGGTTTCGACGAACGCCTGCAGCGCCTTCACTCGCGCCAGCAGGCGGACGAGGTCGTCCTCCCCACCCAGCGCGAAGACCGCATCGATGAGGTCGTGGCGGACGCCAGCCTCGCGCTGCTGGACCTTGAGGCGATCGATCAGGAACTGAACGATCTCGTCAACGACATTTGGATGCGCGGAGGTCCGGAAGCCTATGGCGGTGCTGAAAGCCCCGAACAATCTCAACCGAAGACCGTTGACCGTGAGCAGTTCCAAGATGCCAAGGCCGGCCCGCCGAAGAGCGAAAGGATCTTTCGAACCGGTGGGTTTCATTCCTTCCGAAAAGAACTGCGAGAGGATGTCGAGCTTGTCCGCTAGGCTCACAGCCACCGTCACAGGAGCAACGGGAACCTCGTCCCCCTGCCCGACCGGCTTGTAATGATCGCGGATCGCGTCAGCCACGGCATCCGGCAGCCTCTCGTTCCGCGCATAATAGCCGCCCATGATCCCCTGAAGCTCGGGGAACTCGCCGACCATGCCGGTGACGAGATCGGCCTTTGCGAGACGCGCGGCCTGTTCGGCCATGTCGGCCAAGCTCGTCGCCCCGGCGGAGGCCGGGGCCGCTGCCGATGAAGGACCGCCCAAGCCGGCAGCGGCTCCGGCCTCCGCCGGAGCGACGATGCCCTCTTCGACCAGCCACCGCGCAAGCTTCGCCACGCGGTCGACCTTGTCGGCGACCGTGCCCAGCTTCTCGTGGAAGACGATCTGGTCGAGCTTCTTCGCCTGCTCCTCCAGCAGAACCTTGCGATCCTGTTCCCAGAAGAACTTCGCATCCGACAGCCGCGCCGCCAGCACCTTGCCATTGCCCGCGACGATCGCCGCGCCGCCGTCCCTGGCGGTGATGTTGGCGGTACAGATGAAGGCCGGCGCAAGCTTGCCCGCGGCATCGTTCAGCACGAAATATTTCTGGTTGGTGCGCAGGGTCAGCCGAATCACCTCGCGCGGCACATCGAGGAAGGCCGGATCGAAATGGCCGAGCAGCGGCACCGGCCATTCGGTCAGGCCGGCATTCTCCGCGACCAGGCCTTCGTCGGCAATGACCTGCATGTTCGCCTCGGCCGCCAGCTCGGCGGCGCGGGTACGGATCATGTCGCGGCGCTCGGCCGGATCGACGATCACATGGCAGGCGCGCAGCTTTTCGACATAGTCGCCGGCATTGCCGATGGTGATGATGCCAGGATGGTGGAAACGGTGGCCGACGGTCGCGGCGCCGCTGATTACGCCGTCGATCTCCAGCGGCACGACATCGTCGCCGAGCAGCGCGATCACGCCCTGGAGCGGACGCACCCAGCGCAGCGAACTGGTCGACGCGGAGGCGGTGCCCCAGCGCATCGATTTCGGCCAGGGGAAGCCGCGGATGATCGCCGGGATCGCCTCGGCGAGCAGCGCGGCGGTGGCGCGGCCCGGCTTCTCGACGACGGCGAACAGGATGCCGTCGCGCTCGACGAGTTGCTCGCGCGTCAGCCCGGTCTTGCGCAGGAACCCTTCGAGCGCCTGCGGCGGCGCGGATGTCTTGGGGCCCTTCAGCTCTTCCGACACGGCCGCCGTCTCGATCGGCAGACCATGCGCGATCAGCGCGAGCCGGCGCGGCGTGACGTAAGAGGTGATGCCGTCGGGCTTCAGCCCGGCCTTGGCCAGTTCCTCGGTGAACAGGCGAGCAAGATCGGCCGACGCCTTCTCCTGCATCCGGGCGGGAATTTCCTCGGAAAGGAGTTCGAGAAGGAAATCAGCCACGAACCACCTCGGACACTGCCGTCATCCCAGCGACGGCTGGGATCTCATGAGAAAAGCGCGCGCGAAAACCGCACGAGATGCCAGCCTTCGCTGGCATGACGATCATGGCGCGCATCGTCACGCCTCCCACCCGTTATGCGCCATCCAGGCGACACAGGCGCCTTTGGTCAGCTCGCGGACGCGGCCGATATAAGCCTGGCGCTCGGCGACCGAGATGACCCCGCGGGCCTGCAGGGTGTTGAAGATATGGCTGGCCTTGATCGCCTGGTCATAGGCCGGCAGCGGCAGCGGCGTCTCGCGATCGAGCAGCGCGCGGCACTCGTCGGCGGCCTGGGTGAACTGCTTGAACAGCGTTTCGGTGTTCGCCGCCTCGAAATTATAGGCGCTGAACTGGCGCTCATTTTCGAGGAAGACGTCGCCATAGGTGACGCCTTCGTCGTTGAAAGCGAGATCATAGACGCGGTCGACGCCCTGGATATACATGGCCAGCCGTTCGAGCCCGTAGGTGAGTTCGCCCGCGACCGGCTTGCAGTCGAAGCCGCCGACCTGCTGGAAATAGGTGAACTGGCTCACCTCCATCCCGTCACACCAGACCTCCCAGCCGAGGCCCCAGGCGCCCAGGGTCGGGCTTTCCCAATCGTCCTCGACGAAGCGGATGTCGTGCGTCAGCGGATCGATGCCGATCCGTTCGAGGCTGCCGAGATACAGCTCCTGCAGATTGGGCGGGCTCGGCTTCAGGATCACCTGATATTGGTAATAATGGCCCAGCCGGTTCGGGTTCTCGCCATAGCGGCCATCGGTCGGCCGGCGCGACGGCTGGACATAGGCGGCCTTCCACGGCTGCGGGCCGAGCGCGCGCAAGGTGGTCGACGGATGGAAGGTCCCCGCCCCCATCTCCATGTCATAGGGCTGGAGTATCAGGCAGCCCTGATCGCTCCAATAATCATGAAGCGTCAGGATCAGGCGCTGGAACGAGAGCGGCTTGGTCGCCAAGGCGGGGTCCTTCGGGCGGGTTGAAACTCGCCCGGCCCTTTGCGGCAGGGGGCGCGGCGGGTCAAGGATTGGCGCTATACCCCATTCCTGACCGCTACGGGAGGAACTCGGGGGCTCGTATTTTTGCGCAGCTCTCCCTAGATCATATCCATGCGTTTCATTCGTCGCGCGATCACCGCGTTTCTCGCCCTGCTCATCGCGGCCCCGGTCACTGCGGCGCCCGCGCTGTGGAAGTTCGGCGATGCCGACACCACCATCTATCTGTTCGGGACGATCCATGCCCTGCCGCCGGGCTACAAATGGCAGGACGATCGCATCGAGCAGGCGATGGCCGCGTCGGACACGCTGGTCATCGAAACGCTGATCGACAAGGATCCGCAGGCGATCGCCCGCCTCTTTCCCCCGCCCGATCCCAGCCTGCCGCCGATCGTCGAGCGCGTGCCCGAAAAGAGCCGCCCGGCTTTCGAGGCGGTGCTGAAGCGGTCGGGCCTCGACGTCGCCATGCTCGGCCGGATGCCGACCTGGCAGGCGAGCTTCATGCTGATGGGCGCCATGATGAAGGACCTGGGCATCCAGCGCGACGCCGGGGTCGAGGGCAGCCTGATGCCCGCCTTCACCCCCTCCCCGGATGCGGCGATTGCGGCCGACGCGAAGCCGAAGACCGTCGAAGCGCTGGAGACGGCATCCGAACAACTCGCCCTGTTCGCAAATCTGTCCGAGGCCGACCAGCGCGAGATGCTGGCGAGCTTCGCCGATGGCGAGGGCGACGCGAAAAGCGACTTCGCCAATATTCTCAATGCCTGGGCCAAGGGCGACGAAGCTGCGATCGCCAAGGCGTTCGCCGACGACAAGGACCTGACCCCGCATCTGCGCGAGGTGTTGCTGCGCAAGCGCAACGCCCATTGGGCGGAATGGCTGAAGGCGCGGCTGGCAAAGCCGGGCACGGTGTTCGTGGCCGTCGGCGCGGGGCATCTGGCCGGGCCGCTGTCGGTTCAGGCGATGCTCCAGGCCGATGGCATCACCGTCGAGCGTATCAAGCCCGGCTCAGCATCCGTGAACGACCGTGCCGGCAAACGACCCACTCGCCACTGAACCCGTCACGGACGCCAATTTCGACGCGCAGCGCTATCTGCTCTGCTGCGGCGATCTTGCCGATCCTTATCGCGACGGCCTCGATCCGTGGGAGCATTTCGACCGCCACGGCCGCGACGAGGGCCGCCGCCAGCTGGCAGGCCTTCCCTCCATCCCGCCCGCCGATCGATCGCCGGGCGTCACCCTCTGCGCGATCGCCCGCAACGAGGGGCCCTATCTCCTCGAATGGATCGCCTGGCACCGGCTTCTCGGCATCGAGCGGATCGTCCTCTATTCGAATGAAAGCGACGATGGCAGCGACGATCTGCTCGCCCGGCTCGGCGCGCTGGGCGTGATCGACTATCGGCCCTGGCCCGGCGTCGAGGGACGGTCATCGCAGCTCGCCGCCTATCAGGATGCGATCGTCCGCTGCGAGACGCGCTGGATCGCCTTCCTCGACCTCGACGAGTTCATGAATCTGAAAAGCGACGATAGCGTCGGCGATTTTCTCATGCGTTTTCCGCCCGATGTCGGCGCGATCGGGCTCAACTGGCGGCTCTTCGGATCGGCGGGACAGGCGAGCAAGGCTCCCGGTCTGGTGGTGGAGCGCTTCACCCGCGCCGCGCCACGCGATCATGGTTTCAGCCGACAGACCAAGACGATCGCGATTGCCGCCGACATCTACAAGGTAACCGCGCACCGGGTGCGCCTCATGCATGGGCGTGGTCGCTACGTCGATGCGGCGGGCGCGCCGCTCGATCCCGGCCGCGGCTTTGCCCCCGTCAACCATGCCCTCATACAGATTAACCACTATGTATTGAAATCGCGGGAAGAATTCGAGTCGAAGCGTGCGCGTGGATCGGCGCTGAGGGCTGTCGGCGACCCTTCCAAATTCACACATCGCGACGGCCGATATTTCGAGGACCATGATCGGAACGAGGAGCTCGACGAGTCGATCCTGCGGCGAGTCGCCCGACTCCACAAGGAGATCGCGGCGCTCGAGGCGCTATTGACCGGACCCGGAACAGGCCGGGAATAAGTCCTCAGAATCAAACGCTTTGTTTACCTACGTAAAAATCGGGGCCGGCCTTTAAGAGCGCGTTAACCTTTTACCTTCATTAACGACATGGTTAACACAGGTTGACGGGCAGAGCGGGCCGGGTGGTTCCTCCCCCGCATATGAGCAGGAAAATGTCCCATGCGCGTATTGCTGATCGAGGATGATCCCACCACCGCCAAGAGCATCGAGCTGATGCTCGGCGCCGAAGGCTTCAACGTCTACACCACCGATCTGGGCGAGGAAGGCCTCGATCTGGGCAAGCTCTATGATTACGACATCATCGCGCTCGACCTCAACCTGCCCGACATGCACGGCTATGACGTGCTGAAGAAGCTGCGCAACGCCAAGGTGCAGACCCCGGTCATGATCCTTTCGGGCATCGGCGAGATGGACTCGAAGGTCCGCGCGCTCGGCTTCGGCGCCGACGACTACGTCACCAAGCCCTTCCACCGCGAAGAGCTCGTCGCGCGCATCCACGCGATCGTCCGCCGCTCGAAGGGGCACAGCCAGTCGGTCATCCGCACCGGCAAGCTGGCGGTGAACCTCGATGCGAAGACAGTCGAAGTCGACGGGGCTCGCGTCCACCTCACCGGCAAAGAATATGCGATGCTCGAGCTGCTGTCGCTGCGCAAGGGCACGACGCTGACCAAGGAAATGTTCCTCAATCATCTCTACGGCGGGATGGACGAGCCTGAACTCAAGATCATCGACGTCTTCATCTGCAAGCTGCGCAAGAAGCTCAGCCTTGCCTGCAGCGGCGACAATTATATCGAGACGGTCTGGGGCCGCGGCTATGTGTTGCGCGATCCGGAAGAAAGCTCCGTCGCCGCCTGATTTACTCTTATCGCGATCTCCTTGTCGGCGGGTCTGCCCGCCCGGACATCGCGCGTGTTTTGCTACAGGGGCAAAAGCGGAAGGCCGCGTTCCGAAAGGAGCGCGGCCTTTTCGGTGCGTGTCCGTGTCCGTGTGCGTCCCGCCCACCGAGGTGATAGTGACCATGCCGACGATGCCGGAGGAGGCGCCTGATGTCCGATGATTACGACCATGGCCGGCGGGACGGCCTCCGACTTGCCCTGGCGCTGCTGGCCGCGGAAGAAGCCAAGTGGGCGGCACTTCTCGGCGAGAGCCCGTCATGGCGAACCAACGCCATTCGCGAAGTACGGCACAAGACGCTGCAAGTCGCGCAGAAGCGCGTGCAGACCGTTCTGAACCGGCTCATGCCCAAGAATGATAAAGCGATGAATTCCGAGCTTGCATCGGCCCTCGACAAACTCGGGCTCTGATGCGAGCGCCCCGCGTCAGATCGGTTTGACCCCCAACAGCTCGATCGCGTCCGCCTTACCGGCAAAATCCGCGTAATCGCCCTCGCCCGCACCGATCAGCGCCCGCGCGATCGGAGAGGAGAAGGAGACCAGCCCGGCCGCCGGGTCGGCCTCGTCGTCGCCCACGATCGCGACTTCGTTGTCCTTGCCGTTGAGCCGGTAGCGGACGCGGGTACCGAAGGCGGCTTCGTCGCCCTGGGCCAGCGGCTGGACGTCCATCGTCGCGTGGCGGGTGTTCCAGTAGCGCAGGTCGCGCTTGAGCGATTTGAGCTCTTCCTCGGTCGCCTTCGCCTCGACCGCAGCCGCGATTCGCGCTTCCCATTCGACGACCTTGGCGCGGATCAGCGCAGCTCCACGCTCGGTGACGAGATTGGGGCCAGCGGGAATCGGCAGCTCGAACTTGGGTTCGAGATGCTCCTCGTCGCTCTCCCGGCGAAAGGCGACGCTCATGCCGCCGCCACGATCGACACGCCGTCGCCGCCGGTGGCGACGTGGCGGCGGATGCCGACCCTTTTCAGGAACAGCCACAGCGCCTCGACATGGATGCCGGCAACCACCTTCAGCGTCAGCAGCGGATGGCGCAGAAACGCACCGAGCAGCGCTGCATCGCTCAGTTCGCGGCGGTCGCCCTGGAAAGCGGCGACGATCAACGGACCCTCCGCATCGCCACCGGCGACGACGACGCGGGTCCTGTCCATCGGCGGCTCGACGGTGAAATCATAGCGCATGTCGAGATCCATGAAGGGAGAGACGTAGAAGCTCTTGTCGCAGGCCTGGCGGATCAGCGGCTCGCGTCCCTGCCCTGCGGCGACCGGGATGACATAGCTGTGCCGTTCCTTGAACGTGTTGGTGACCTCATAGACGATCGTCGCAAGGCTCCCGTCGCGGCGATGGCAGAACCAGACCGACAGCGGATTGAAAACATGGCCGAGCATGCGGGGCATGGTGAGCAAACGGATCGGCCCTCCGTCGGGTTCCTTCCCGGTCCGGCGGACGAGCGCCTCGATCTGCGGGCGCAGCGGTGCGCCGGAGCGATCGCCATAGTCGCGATCATGGAAGGAAAAGAGGTTGAAGCGGTTGCGCGAGAAGAGCCGGCAGCGAGCAGAGATCCCGTCGATCTCGTCGAGGTCGAACAGGCACTGGAACAGGCGGTAGCGCAGACTGTGCCCACGCGGGCGGAACCGGCGGTGAAAGACCTCACCCGCGTAGATGGCCGACTTCACGCCGCCGCCGCCCTTTTCGGCGCAAGGCACATCGCCGGGTCCATTGCCAACCGGCCATTGGGCTCGTCCACCGTCCATGGCCGCTGCGCGCCGAGCATCTCGGCGACGGCGAGACCCGATTGCAGGCCATCTTCATGGAAACCCGAACCGAGATGCGCGCCGCAGTAAAAGGTGTTGCGCTGCCCCTGGATCGCCCAGATGCGCCGCTGCGCGTTCATCGCGGCATGGTCGAAGATCGGATGATCGAAGGTGGTGCGGCTGATTTCCTTCGCTGGATCGATCGCACGGTTCGGATTCAGCGTGACGACCAGCGGCTCCGTCGTCCGATAGCCCTGCAGCTGGTTCATCCAGTAGCTGACGCACAGATCGCCGGTCGCGTTATTGTCGTGGCGGCGGCCGAAATAATTCCATGCGCCCCACAGCATCCTGCGCTTCGGCATCAACGCCGCATCCTGGTGCAATACGACGAGGTTCGAACTGTAGCGGAAGGCGCCGAGCAATTCGAATTCCTGCGGACTGGGATCGGCCAGCATGGCGAGCGCCTGGTTGCCATGCGCGGCGATCACCACCTCATCGAAGCGGTCGACGTTGCCGCGCGTGTCGGTGATCGTCACCTGCCCGCCACGGCGCTCGATACTGCCGACCGGAGTGGCCAGCCGCAGCTCGCCCGCGAAATCGGCGAGAATGCGGTCGACATAGACCTGGCTGCCGCCGACGACGGTGTTCCATTTCGGACGGCTGCCCAGATCGAGCAGGCCGTGATTGCTGCAAAAGCGGACGAAGGCCTCGGCCGGATAGTCGAGCAGAAGCTGCGCCGGCGCCGACCAGATCGCTGCGGCCATCGGCAGCAGATGGTCGTCGCGAAAGGCATCGCCGTAGCGCCCCTGTTCGAGCAACTGGCCCAGCGTCATGTCGCCGAAACTGCCCTTTCGCGCCGCCGCCTCACGGTAGAAACGGACGAGGTTGCGCAACATCGACCAGAAACGGGGCGAGAACAGGTTCGACGGCTGGGCGAACAGCTGCCAGATCTTGTCGCCGGCGGCATATTCGAGCTTTCCGTCGTCGAGCGACACGGCGAAGCTCATGTCGGTCACGCGGGTCGGCACGCCGAGATGCGCGAACATCGCGATCAGGTTGGGATAGGTCCGCTCGTTGTAGACGATGAAGCCGGTATCGACGCCCAGAACGCCACCGTCGCCGGTATTGACGTCGATCGTTCGGGTGTGGCCGCCCGGGCGGGGCTCGGCCTCGTACAGAACGACATCATTGTGCTTTGACAACATCCAGGCGGCCGACAGACCGCTGATCCCGCTGCCGACCACCGCGATCCGCTGGCCCGTGCGGATATTCGTCATGCTTCATTCCCCGTCATGGCGCCACTGCTCCCGGCCTCTGCCCACAGTTACGTCCCGCGGCGTCGGGGAGTTGCGCGTATCGGCCCTTGCGGCGACTGCTAAAGAGCGCCGCCGAAAGCGCAATGCGAATCTTGCGGGACATCGGCTGCAACGCCTTGGCGCAACGGCGCGTATAGGTTTAGGAAATGGCGATGGGCATAGGGGTTTTATGAGCGGGATAGAGAGCATCGTCGCCGCGTCGCTGGTCATGATCGGGATGATGGCGGCCGCCTGGTTGGTGCAGAAGCCGACCGGACAATCGGGCTGGGCCGACGTCTTCTGGTCGTTCGCCATAGGGATCGGCGGGCTGATCGTGGCGCTCATGTCGGTGGGCGACGGGCCGATGGAGCGGCGCTGGCTGGTGGCCGGCATGGTCGCCTTCTGGTCAATGCGGCTTGGCTTCCACATTCTGTCGCGCACCGCGACGGCGACCAGCGAAGATCCGCGCTACGCCGACCTGCGCCGCGAATGGGGCGACCGGTTCCAGGGACGGCTGTTCCTGTTCCTGCAGATCCAGGCGCTGTGCGGCATCGGGCTGGTCGTGACCGTCTACGCCGCCGCGCATCGGCCGGGCGCCGCCTTCGCGATCACCGACGGGATCGGCCTTGCCCTGCTGATCGCTTCGGTCGTCGGGGAGGGCATTTCGGACAGCCAGTTGCGCAGCTTCGCCGCCGACAAGGCCAACCATGGCAAGGTCTGCGACAAGGGCCTGTGGGGCTGGTCGCGCCATCCCAACTATTTCTTCGAATGGCTCGGCTGGGTCGCCTACCCCGTCATCGCGATCTCCTTCGCCGGCGACTGGTGGCAGGGCTGGCTGGCGCTGATCGGCCCCTTGCTGATGTACTGGCTGCTCGTCCACGTCTCGGGCATTCCGCCGCTCGAAGCGCACATGCTGAAGAGCCGCGGCGACGCCTTCAAAGCCTATATGGCGCGGACCAGCGCCTTCTTCCCACTGCCTCCGCGCAAGAACTGACGGGTCCCTTCCATGGATATCATTGCCGCCGCCACAGCCGCCGTCGAACGGCTGCCGCTTCCCGATTCCGTGACGCTGGCGGGGGTGGAGTTCCTGGTCGGCCGCACCGGCCGCAAGCTGGCGCGCGAACCCGAGAACAACGAAGCATTCGCACGGACGATGGCCGACTATCCGATCGCGATCCACACCGACGACGCCAACGCCCAGCATTATGAGGTGCCGGCGGCGTTCTTCGACATGTGCCTGGGCCCGCGCCGCAAATATAGCTGCTGCTATTATGAACGTCCGAACAGCACGATTGCCGAGGCCGAGGAGGCCGCCCTCGCCCAGACCGCCGACCACGCCGACCTGCAGGACGGACAGGAAATCCTCGAGCTCGGCTGCGGCTGGGGCTCGCTCAGCCTCTACATGGCCGCGCGCTACCCCAACGCGCGGATCACCGCCGTTTCGAACTCCAACTCGCAGCGCGAGCATATCGAGAAACTGGCGGCGGCACAGGGGTCGACCAACCTGACCGTCATCACCTGCGACATGAACGACTTCGAGGCCGACGGCCGCTTCGACCGGGTCGTCTCGGTCGAAATGTTCGAGCATATGTCGAACTGGCAGGCGCTGCTGAGCAGGGCGAAAGGCTGGCTGAAGCCCGACGGATATCTCTTCATCCACATCTTCACCCATGACCGGGCGAGCTATCGCTTCGACCATGCCGACAAGGCCGACTGGATCGCCCAGCATTTCTTCACCGGCGGGATCATGCCCAGCCACGAACTCCTCCGCCATTTCCCCGACCTGTTCACGGTCGAGCAGGAATGGCGCTGGAACGGCACGCATTACGCGCGCACGGCGTTCGACTGGCTGGCGCGCTTCGACGCCAACCAGCCAGCGATCGCCGAGATTTTTCGCCAGACCTATGGCAAGGATGCGAAGCTATGGGAGCGCCGCTGGCGCCTGTTCTTCCTCGCGACCGCGGGGCTGTTCGGCCACAAGGACGGCGTGCCGTGGGCCGTCAGTCATTACCGGCTGAAACCGGCGGGCTGAGCCCGCTCGGAGCAGGAGGCGCTTCGACTTGGCCGATCAAACCGGCATCTTCGCATTGCTCTTCGCCGCCTGGTCCCGCTCCCCGAGCGGCTTGATGACGACAGGAAGGTCCTGCCAATCGTCAATGCACCGCAACGAGATGCTGATCCCCTCGGAACGCGGCCGGTGGAAGCTCTCGATCCCGCATTGCGTGCAGAAGATGTGCCGCGCCCGGCCCGATCCGAAGCGATAGGTGGTCGTCTCCTTCTGCCCCTCGAGCAAACGGAAGCGCGCATCGGGAACGATCACGTGCTGGTAACCCGTCATCGAACAGATCGAGCAGGTGCATTCGAATACTTCGATCGGCGCGTCGCCGACCTCCGCCTCGAACCGCACCAGCCCGCAATGGCACCCACCCTCGACCTTCATGGGGTCAGGCCTTGACGATCAACCGGGTGATCAGGAACCCGCCGGCCGATCCGACGCCGGAAACAAAGGCCCCCCACGCCATGTCGGCGACGGTTATCTTCGTCGACCACACCGACAGCGTCGCGTGGTTGGTCAGATCGTAGGTCGCATAGGCGAAGAAACCGAACAACGCTCCCTTGATCAGCGCGGTCTGCCATTCGCCGGCGAGCAGCGCGGGGTTTACCGCGAAATAGACCAGACCCGCGATATAGAGCGCGTAGAAGATTATCGCCGGGGTCATGCGCGGCTCGGGCGCCATGATCGATCCGATGATGGGCTTGTACAGCAACGGACCGACCTGGGTCAGCCAGATGATGTCGATGATGCCGAAGACGACGAGTGTCGCGAAATAGGCGATGATGATCTTGGTCATGCGGGCCTCTCCCTGATCCTGATCCTCTCATGGACCAAGCATCGCCGTCCGTCATCCATGTCTTTTCGTGCATCATGCCTTGCCAGGCGTCCTTGTTTTTTCACTGCCGAACGCCGATGACGCCCGCGCCGGATTGGGCCCGGCCGAGATTCGGGGAAAGCATGTCGGTTTCAGAGCGTGGCCGGGGCAACGCCACCGTCTTCATCGTCGCCACGATCCTGATCGATGCGATCGGCTTCGGCATCGTCATTCCTGTCCTGCCACGCCTCGTCATGGAGATCGGTGGCCTCGACCTGCCAGAGGCGACCCGGATGGGCGGTTGGCTGTCGGTCGTCTACGCGCTGATGCAGTTTCTGTGCGGCCCGCTGGCGGGCAATCTCGGCGATCGTTTCGGCCGCCGACCGGTTCTGCTGCTGTCGCTGGCCGGCCTCGCGATCGATTATGTGCTGATGGGTTTTGCCCACACGCTCACCCTGCTCTTCATCGGGCGGCTGATCGCCGGCGTGTTCGGCGCCTCGTTCAGCCCGGCAACTGCCGCTCTCGCCGACATCACCGCCCCGGCGGACCGCGCCAAGCGCTTCGGACTGGTCGGCGCGGCCTTCGGCATCGGCTTCATCCTCGGCCCGGCATTGGGCGGCATATTGGGCGAGTTCGGTCCGCGCATGCCATTTTACGCGGCGGCCCTGTGTTCGGCGATCAACTTCGTCTTCGGCTTCTTTTTCTTCCCGGAGACTCTCGCGCCGGCGAACCGCCGTCCGTTCAGCCTTGCCCGCGCGAACCCCGTCGGCGCGCTGCTGATGGCGCGCAAGATGCGCGGGGTGCTCGGCCTGGCCGGCATCCTTCTGCTCTGGAACATCGCCTCCATGGTCTATCCAGCGACCTGGGCCTTTTTCGCCATCGCCCAATATGGCTGGTCGAACGGCATGATCGGCCTGTCGCTGGCGCTGGCAGGCGTATCGATGGCGGTTGTGCAGGCAACCGTGCTCGGCCGGGTCGTCAAGCGCTTCCGCGAACGGCGCACCGCGATGATCGGCGTCGCCGTCGCGATGGTCGGCTATCTCGCCTATGCGCTGGTGCCTTATGCCTGGTTCGGCCTGATCGTGATCGTCCTGACCGCGCTGCAGGCGCTGGTCCAGCCATCGATCACGGCGCTGATGTCGCAACGCGCGCCGGCGGACGCACAGGGCGAGATGCAGGGATTCATCGGCAGCCTCAACGCAGTGGGCGCCATCGCCGCACCGTTGTTGCTCAATCCTGCGCTCGCCTGGTTCACGGGACCTGATGCTCCGGTCTACTTCCCGGGTGCGGCCTTCGTCATCGCTTCGGCCTTTGCCTGTGCGGCGCTGGTATCGCTGATGATGACGCGCCGGGTACGGGACGACGGGGCCGCATAGGCACGGGTCGAGCATCGGCCGTCGGCAAGCGGCTTACCGGCCGCGGCTGGCGATCACCGTCCTCTGCCGAATGTCGGAGGGCTGGCGGCATCGGTTCGAAGCCAGTTCCGGCGCAGCCATGATCGGACTCGCCTGACGATCCGAGGGTGCCGGGACTCACGATATCTCTTCAGGAGACGAAAATAGTGCGCGGAGCCCGCTTCGTCCCTGATCAATGAGTCGCGCATGGCCCACGCGGCCTGTTCGAGCGCCCCGGCCAGACTGCCGATGCGAAAGTGGAGGTCTACGACCCACTCCGACACCGCCGCCTCGGCAGGATAGCGCTCGCGAAGTTCCAGGGCGATGTCCAGCGCGTCCCTCGGCAATCCGGCGAGATCCAGCGCCCAGCTATATGGTAGCCCGAAGGCGATATCGCGATCCGAGAGCATATAGGCCTGGCGGTGGATTTCGAGCGCCTCGCCGTGCCTGTGCCTGGATGTCAATATCTGGGCCAGGATATGGAGAAGGAGCGGCATGTCCGGGTGGTGAACAAGCGCCTTCCGGGCCAGTTTTTCGCCCAGACCGGACCGATGGGCGGGCTGCCTCCTGGCGAGTTCTCCGATCCACATAGGTGTCGATTTCCGGCGTTGCCGGGCAATGTTCTGAAAGACGACGGGGTCCAGATTGCCGTCGTAGACCGCATCGATCAGCCCGGTCAGCAAATGTGCGGCACTGAGATAGGTGGTCACCGGATGCGCACCATAAGGGATGGAGATCGGCGAGAGCCGGGTATCCATCGCGATAAGGGAAACATGCCTGCCGTCGTCGCTGCGCGGATCGAAGACCACTATGGGGGCGATCCGGATGCGGATGGAGCCTTCCGGTTCGGTCGCCCAGTGTATCGAACCTGCTTCACGCGGCCATCGGCGTTCGAAGGGCACCGTGCGCGGATCGATCGAATATTGCGGCGAGAGTGCAAGGCAGGCTGTCGCGCCGATCCGGTCCGCAAATCTGATCGCGGCATAACCGCCCATGCTGGCTCCATAAGCGATCCTGGTCCGGGCCGTAGCAAGCGCGCGCCGGACAGCTTCGAGCGCCTCCGCCATATCGGGATATTGATACCAGTGGTTCCCCCGGCCAACGACCGTGACGACCGATATGCCCCTTGACCGAAAATACTGTTCGCCAAAGCCTTGCCGATCGAGATCGCCGTCATGCCGGAAATGATCGAAAGTGACGAACCAGCGGCTGACGTCAGTGCCCGGCGCTGCGCGGACGCAAAGATTGGCGCTCCGATAAAGTACGGTCATGCGGCGACTGCGAAGCGTCGGATATGGATATAGTCGGACATGATTGCTTGACTCGCGACGATGCCATTTGCACGATCACTGCCGTCGGCTTGACCCGTGCGCGAGAAGCTCTTCGCGAATGGGCGAGTTGGCGAATGGGCGAATGGGATCGCCCGTCGATATCCCGCTCGAACATCTCTTGGCGCGCTGGGCAGCGATGGAACTGGACCACCTTTTCACACAACCGGAGCGTTGGGTTCGGGTACTGGCATGGGCCACACTGGCGGGCGTGGAGTTCGGCCTGATCGGCCCCTTCGGTAGCTATGCCTCTCACCTGATCACCCGCATCGCCTATTGGACGGCGCTGTTCTGGACGGGAAGCCTGCTGGTCTGGCCGAGCCTGGTCTTCGCACTGATGCTCGGATCGCGGAGGGGCTTTCCGCCACTTGTGTCGATCGGCGCGCTCGTGCTGCTGGCCTGCATACCGCTCGCCGTTCTGGGCGCAATCGAGACCCATCTGTACTGGCCGCTTCGCGCCGCGTCGATCACGGCCCTTGAATGGTATGGCTTCACCGTCGTCGTCGCCCTGCCCGCAACGGCGGCACTGATGTGGCTGGAACTGGGCAGGACCAGCTTTTTCCGCTCGATCCTTGCCGGTCATTGGGGCGATTTCGATCTGCCTGAACGGACAGCGGCCCGGCCTTTAAGCCCTTCCACCCTGCCCGATCATATCCTGGACAATGCCATCTGCCTGCAGATGGAGGATCACCACGTCCGTGTGCATATGCAGGCGCGATCGTATCTCTATTATGCGGTGATGCGCGATCTGGTCGGGGCGATGGATGGCCGGCGGGGCCTGACGGTTCATCGTTCCTGGTGGGTGGCGCGGGACGCCGTGCGCCATTGGCAACAGGATGGCCGCTCGGTCTCCCTCATTCTGACCAACGGCCTACGCGTACCCGTCGCCCGCAACCGGGTAGCCACGCTCCGCGCTGACGGGTGGCTCGACACGGAGCGGAAATAGCCGCGCCCAACCGGACAGCAGCGGCTTTCATCGGGACGACGAAGACGGCTGGTCGGAGGCCGCAGCCACCCGGTTCAGATTCCGTCGGCGATCGGCGTGTGCCCCAGCAGGACAAGCCCTTTGTCGATCGCGGCGATGCAGCGGTCGATCGTGTCGGCGTCGGTCGAGCGGACGACGAAATTGGCGCCGACACGGCCTTCACGGAAAAATGGATAGCTGCCGATCTGCGATCCGGCGTGCGCGCTTTCGGTCTCGCGCAGCAGATCCGCGATCTCGCTTTCGGCCACCCAGCAGCCGATCGTCCGCGAAAGCAAGGGGCGGCCGCCTTCGAGCGTGTTCGACAATGCCTCGAGCATCAGCCCGGCGATGTGCGGTACCCCGGCGAGGATGAAGATATTGCCGATGCGAATGCCGGGCGCGCCCGACAGGGCATTCTCGATCAGGTCGGCACCGTCCGGCACGCGCGCCATGCGCAACCGTGCATCGGTCAGCCCGCCGCGCGTCGCATAATACTCCTCCAGCGCCGCGCGCGCCTTGGGATGGATGACGGCCGACACGCCCAGCGCCCGCGCGATCGCATCGACCGTAATGTCGTCATGCGTCGGGCCGATGCCGCCGGTGGTGAACAGATAATCGTTGCGCGCCTTGAGCTGGATCACGGCCTCGCCGATCAGGTCCATGTCGTCGGCGACGACGCGAACCTCGGCCAGCCTTATCCCCTGAAGATTCAGCCAGGCGGCGACCTGCGCGATATTCTTGTCCTGCGTCCGTCCCGACAGAATCTCATCGCCGATGACGAGCAAAGCTGCCGTCCAGATTCGTTCTTCTGTTGCCGGTCCAGTCATGCCGGTTTCCATAGAGCGGGATCGCCGGGGGGGAAAGCGCCTTGGAGCCCCGATATCGGGATTTCCACGGAAGTGCCTTCACATGCTCGCAAAAAGGGCAAGGATCGCCTATATGCGGGCCATGACGACCTATATCACCGCCGACGAAGCCGCCGCCGCCCACCCGCGGACCGGCGCCATCAAACTCCACGGCCCCGAGGGATTTGCGGGCATGCGCGCCGCCGGCCGGCTGGCCGCCCAGATCCTCGATGCGCTCGTCCCGCACGTCGTACCCGGCGTCGAGACGCAGGAGCTGGACCGTATCGTCTACGATATGACCGTGGCGGGCGGCGGCGTCCCTGCGACGATGAACTATCGCGGCTATACCCATAGCTGCTGCATCAGCATCAATCATGTGGTGTGCCATGGCATCCCCGGGGACCGTACGTTGAAAGACGGCGATATCGTCAACATCGACGTCACCCCCCTGCTCGGTGGCTGGCATGGCGACAGCAGCCGCATGTATCTGGTCGGCGATGTCGGCATCAAATCGCGCCGGCTGGTCGACGTAACCTATGAATGCCTGATGCTCGGCATCGAGCAGGCGAAGCCAGGCAACCATCTCGGCGACATCGGCCATGCCATTCAGCGCCATGCCGAAAAGCACCGCTACGGCGTGGTGCGCGATTTCTGCGGCCATGGCCTCGGCCGCGTCTTTCACGACGCGCCGGAGGTCGTTCATGTCGGTCGCCCCGGCACCGGTCCGGAGCTGCGACCCGGGATGTTCTTCACGATCGAACCGATGATCAACATCGGCCGCGCGGACGTGAAGCTACTCGATGACGGATGGACGGCAGTGACGCGCGACAGGTCGCTCTCGGCTCAGTTCGAACATTCGATCGGCATCACCGAGGACGGCTGTGAGATCTTCACCGCCAGCCCCGCCGGGCTGAACAGCCCGCCCTATCTGTAAGCGTTGGACACCGCTCCGATGAAGATCAATACATAGGCATGGATTGCCTGTTTTTGAGGCATCGCGCGGATAGATGCCGCCTTTTGCGGCAACGCGGCAGAATATCGCCGCGTCCCAGCCGAGCATCCTTGCGACTCGCGGTGTCGCACGCTTATTGAAGACCCGCAAAACGCGCTGGCCGGGGAGGGCACAGATGAAGAAAATCGAGGCTATCATCAAGCCGTTCAAGCTCGATGAGGTCAAGGAAGCTCTCCACGAAGTGGGGGTTTCAGGCATCACCGTGACGGAGGCCAAGGGCTTCGGTCGCCAGAAGGGTCACACCGAGCTTTACCGCGGCGCGGAATATGTGGTCGACTTCCTGCCGAAGGTGAAGCTTGAGGTCGTCGTCGACGACAGCCTGGCCGATCGCGTCGTCGAGGCGATCGCAGCCGCAGCGCAAACGGGTCGCATCGGCGATGGCAAGATCTTCATCATGCCGGTCGAAGGCGCGGTCCGCATCAGGACTGGAGAGAGGGACGCGGACGCGATCTGATCGCGCAGGCCGTCAAACTGGGCGCAACGAACGCCCGAAACATTCATCGATATTCTCACGGGGAAGGCAAGGCACATGGCGAACAAGCCCGCTGACGTTCTTAAGATGATCAAGGACCAGGAGATCGAGTGGGTCGATCTGCGTTTCACCGATCCAAAGGGCAAGTGGCAGCACCTGACCATGGTCGCCAGCGTCGTCGGCGAAGACGAGCTGACCGACGGCTTCATGTTCGACGGTTCGTCGATCGAAGGCTGGAAGGCAATCAACGAGTCGGACATGATCCTCAAGCCGGATCTCGACGCCATCTGGACCGATCCGTTCTCGGCCACCCCGATGCTGATCCTGGTCTGCGACATCGTCGAGCCGTCGACCGGCGAGCTTTACGCCCGCGACCCGCGCTCGACCGCGAAGCGCGCCGAGGCCTATGTGAAGTCGATCGGTATCGGCGACACGGTCTATGTCGGCCCCGAGGCCGAATTCTTCATGTTCGACGACGTCCAGTTCGAGAACAGCTACAACACCAGCTACTACAAGATCGACGACATCGAGCTGCCGACCAACACCGG
Organism: Pseudomonadota bacterium; assembly: GCA_040387595.1. Taxonomy (GTDB): domain Bacteria; phylum Pseudomonadota; class Alphaproteobacteria; order Sphingomonadales; family Sphingomonadaceae; genus Rhizorhabdus. The sequence goes on along the minus strand of JAZKDN010000002.1, from coordinate 327,249 downwards.
CAAGGCGCTCGAGGGCGGCAACCTGGGTCACCGTCCGCGCGCCAAGGGCGGCTACTTCCCGGTCGCCCCGGTCGACAGCGCCGTCGACATCCGCGCCGAGATGGTTTCGACCATGCTCGAAATGGGCCTGCCCTGCGACAAGCACCACCACGAAGTCGCCGCCGCCCAGCATGAGCTGGGCCTGACCTTCGGCACGCTCGTCACCACCGCCGATCGCATGCAGATCTACAAATATGTCTGCTGGCAGGTCGCCGCCGCTTACGGCAAGACCGTCACCTTCATGCCGAAGCCGATCAAGGAAGATAACGGCTCGGGCATGCACACCCACATGTCGATCTGGGAAAAGGGCAAGCCGCTCTTCGCCGGCAACGGCTATGCGGGCCTGTCGGACACCTGCCTGTATTTCATCGGCGGCGTGATCAAGCATGCCAAGGCGCTGAACGCCTTCACCAACCCGACCACCAACAGCTACAAGCGTCTGGTGCCGGGCTATGAAGCCCCCGTTCTGCTTGCCTATTCGGCGCGCAACCGGTCGGCATCCTGCCGCATCCCGTACGGCACGGGCGCCAAGGCGAAGCGCGTCGAGTTCCGCTTCCCCGACGCGATGGCCAACCCCTATCTCTGCTATTCGGCGCTGCTGATGGCGGGGCTCGACGGGATCGAGAACAAGATCCATCCGGGCGAGGCGATGGACAAGAACCTCTACGATCTTCCGCCGGAAGAGCTGGCCGAGGTTCCGACCGTCTGCGCATCGCTCCGCGAAGCGCTCGACTCGCTGACGGCCGACCATGCCTTCCTGATCAAGGGCGGCGTGTTCACCGAAGACCAGATCGAATCCTACATCGAGCTGAAGTGGCCGGAAGTCGCCCGTTGGGAGATGACCCCGAGCCCCGTCGAGTTCGATATGTATTATTCGAACTGATCCGCCCAAAAGCGCATCGAGAAAGGGCTCCGGGGCACATGCTCCGGGGCCCTTCTCTTTTGGTTGCCAGCCGGCGGGCCCACGCCTATCCCGCGCAGGACTCCGATGAACGCTCCCGAACCCATCCAATCCGAGAACGCCTCGCACGGCCTCAGCTTCGGCGAATTCGTCGCACTGATGGCGTCGCTGATGGCCGTCAATGCCCTTGGCATCGACGTCATGCTGCCCGCGCTCGGCCGGATCGGCAGCGAGCTGGGCGTGTCGATCGAGAACCATCAGCAGTTGGTGATCGCGGTCTATATCGGCGCCTTCGGTTTCGGCCAGCTGGTCTATGGCCCACTGGCCGATCGCTATGGCCGCCGCCCGGTGCTGTTCTGGACCATGGGCATCTATGCGCTGATGAGCTTCATCGCGGCCCATGCGGGCAGCTTCGACCTGCTTCTCGGTGCCCGCGGGCTGCAGGGTTTCGCCGCTGCCTCGACCCGCGTCCTGTCGATCTCGATCGTGCGCGACTGCTACGCCGGACGCCGCATGGCGCGGGTGACCTCGCTGTGTTTCATGGTGTTCCTGGCTGTGCCGATCGCGGCGCCGACGCTGGGTCAGCTCATCCTGCTCGTTGCCCCCTGGCAGTGGATCTTCTACCTGCTCGGAGCCTTCAGCCTGTTCGTCGCGGTCTGGGCCTGGGTGCGCCTGCCCGAAACGCTGGCGGTCGAGCGCCGGCGGCCGATCAGTGTCGCCTCGATCATCGACGCGACCCGGGCGACGCTGACCAATCGATATTCGATCGGCTATGCGATGGCGTCCGCAGTCATCTATGGCGGGCTGGTCGGCTTCCTGAACAGCATCCAGCAGATCATCACGCACAGCTTCAACGCGACCGCGCTGTTCGCGCCGATCTTCGCGATGATCGCCGGGATGATGGCGCTCGCCGCGCTGATCAACTCGCGGATCGTCGAACGGCTCGGCACCCGCTTCGTCTCGCACAGCGCGCTGATCGCGATGATCCTGCTATGCTCGGTCCGCCTGATCCTGGTGCTGACGGGGTCGGAGACGCTGGTCCTGTTCGTTGCCCTCCACGGACTCACGATGTTCCTGTTCGGCCTGACCGGATCGAACTTTAGCGCCATGGCGATGGAACCGATGGGAGACATCGCAGGCAGCGCCTCGTCGATCCAGGGCTTCCTCTCCAGCGTGGTCGGGACGATCATCGGCGTGATCATCGGCCAGGCCTTCAGCGGCACCACCCTGCCCCTGACCCTGGGCTTCCTGCTCGGATCGACCGCGGCTCTTGGCATCGTCCTGATTGCGGAACGAGGGCGGCTGTTCCAATCACATGGCACGCGGCCAACGACGACAGCCTGACCCAGTCGCCGCTCGCGTCAGCGCCCCTCGCCCCACGCACGGCAGATATTGTGCTCGGCAAAGGACGCGATCACACTGCCCCGGTGACCAGAGCGACATCATGGGCAGCCCGGACCGGCCAATCATGACCTATCGCGTCATCGCTGCGCTCTGGCTCACCCTTCTCGTGGCGGCGATCGCGAACAACTGCTTTGGTTGGCGCCTGGTCGGCGGATATGACAAGCTCGCCATCGGCCTGCTCGCCATCGCCGGTTATTGTCTTTTCATGTTCCGGCCATTGGGCTCGATCGGAGCCGCCTGGAGCGTCTCTCTCGATGCCGAGATCATCACCACGAGCGACGGACGCTCGGCACCGCGCCTCCTCAAAATAAAGGATCTGCGCCGCGTTGTCATAGCGACCGACGACAGCGGGCCTTGGGGAGACGATGTCGTCATTCTTCTCTATTCGGATGCGGAAGATCCGGTGGGCGTCTTCCCGCTCGAAGCCGTTGGCAGCCAGGATTTCATCGGCTGGCTGGCCCAATTGCCGGGATATCGGGAAGAGGCCTTCGCCAAAGCGATGGGATCGACCGACGTGGCGCATTACGAAATCTTCACCGCCGAAGCCGCGGACCCACGATCCTAATAGTCCTTCGACACCTTCACGCTGGCGCTCTGCCGGCCGATCGTCGAGATGCTCGACAGCAACGACAGCCAGCGCGTGATCTGGAACTCGATGCGGGTCGCCGAATAGCCCTGACCGTCGCTGATGACCTCCACATAGGTGCGGCGGCCGATATATTTGCCGGCAGCGACCGAGGTGCTGATGCCGATCGTCGGATCGGCCGGAAGGATGCGCAGGCGATCGAGACCGGCTGCACGCCGCACCGCATTGATCGGGTTGAGCCCACCGCCCCCGCCGCGCAGCGAGCTGACGGCCGCCGCCAGTTGAAGCGCCTCGGGCGCCGACAGGTTGGTGATCGAAGTACCGAACAAGAGGCGCGACAGGAGTTCATCTTCCGGCAGCGCTGGAGTGCTGGAGAAACGGATTTCGGGCTTCAGTCCGGTACCGCTCACACCGATCGTCGCGCTGACGCCGTTGAGATTGGCTTTCGCGGTTATGTCGAGCAGCGGATCGGGCGGTGTTTCGCCGAGAAAACGGATAGCGCCGCGATCGAGATCGAAGCGGCGGCCGGCAAACTCATAGCCGCCCCGCACCAGATCGACCTGGCCGTTGATCGCCGGATTCTCGACGGTACCGCCCAAGCGGAGCTTTCCGCGCCATTCGCTGTCCAGGCCGAGGCCTGTAACCGCCAGCTGATTGCGCGAGTCGACGTTGATGTCGAGCTTCCACGCGAAGGGACGCCGCACATCATCGTCATCGTCGGGCCGGTTGAGTTCGACCGTCTCGAACTGGGGAATCGTCGCGACGACCGCCGCCCTGCCGAGCTGGAACCGACCGCGTGTCAGGCGGACATCGCCACCGATCGTGCCGCTATTGCCATCGGAGGTAATCTTGATCGGACCTGTGACGACCGCACCGATATCGTCGCGGCTGATCAGTTGGGCGTTCTGCGCATCGAGCGCGACATCCATGCCGATGCCGTTCTGGGTCGCGAAGTCGAAGGTCGCCTTGCCGGTGACGCTGCCACCGCCGCGGGTTTGCCCCGACAACCGGTCAATCAGCAGGCGCGAGCCGTTGAAGCGGCCGCTCGCAGCGATACTGGTGATCACCGTCCCCGTCACCGCGCTTTCAAGTCGCGCCTGGGTCGATCGCAACGACCCTCGGATCACGGGGTTGTTGCCCGTTCCGCCGATGTCTGCGCCCATCGACACCGGTCCCGACAGATCGATCGTCTCGACCCCGAACAGGCGCCACAGCGTGTCCGCAGGGCCGCCATAGCGCAGCTGTGCGAACAGATTGCCGGTCATCAGTCGATCGGGAAGCGCCCCGCTAACCGGCAGATTGGTGATCCGCGCCTGCGCTCGACCGATCACCTTGCCGCCACTCGACACCACGGCACGGGCGGCAGCGACCTTCTCGGTCAGCACGCCGGCGAGCGCCACGTCGGCGGGCCGCGAGGTCAGCACTAGGCCCGACCGCGAAAGGCCTTTGATCTTCAGATTGGCGCGACCGGTGGGAATTCGCGCACCGCGCTCCAGCCTGTAATCGACATCGCCGGTCGCCACCCCCGACAGGCTCAACCCCGGATAGAAGAGGTCGAGCACGGACAACGGCATCGACTGCACGCCGGCCCTTATCTCGTTGGCGGCCCCGCCGAAGCGACCGGCCAGATTGGCCTTGCCGCCCGAGAATTGGAGCGTGGTCGGATCGAGCCGCCAGGCATCGCCGTCGCGCCGCAGCACGGCCGGGCTCTCCAGTTTCACCGGGCGGCGATCGACGGTGCCGTCGGCGGTCAGGCTGAGGCTGTCGGGGGTGAAGCGAGCGGTCATCCCAACATCGAAGCCGCGCCCGCGCGATCCTGCCAGGTTGGCGTCGATCGTCCCGCTGCCGCCGGTCATCGCGATCGTGGCGCGGCTGCGGCCGATGACGATACCGCGCATCCTGGTTCCGAACAGCGCGGTCGTCGCATTGATCTTCACGCCGGCCGGATCGAGCAGCACCGTGCCGTCGAGCCGGCCGCGACCGACCGTGAACGGCACAGGCGCCGCCAGTTCGGCGCGACGCGCGCGGAGATGCCCTTCGATCTTCTGCAGGCCATTCTCGACCGAGAAGATCATCGGTCCCGTGATCGGACCGTCGGCCAGGTCGATGCGCCCGGTGAAGCCGCCCGGATCGGACCGCACGCTGCCGCTGCCCCTGGCGCCACTGACAGCGAGATTGGCCACAGCGATCGTGGCCGGCTGCGCCGCCGGCAGCAGGACCGCGCCGCTGCTGCCCCACGGGCCGAGATAGGAACCCCCTGTCGCGCTGTAGCTGAAGCCCTGCGCGGTGGGATCGAGCTTTACGCCAACGTTGACCAGGCCAAGCGACGGAACCGGATTGGCAAGGACGAGATCGATTTTCGGCCGGCTGATATTGCCATCCAGGGTCAGCTGGACCGGGCCATATTGCGCCTGGGTGCCGCTGCCCTTGAAATAGAATGTTCCGTCGCGGCGTCGAAAGCCGTTACCGGTCAGGCGAATGGCGGGCCCCGTCAACACCAGCCGCTCGAAATGGAGGATGCCGTCGGGTCCGCGCCGTAAGCCCGTGTCGATCGACGGCAGCCCCCCCGCCAGTGAACGGAGAAAAGCATTGTCGAAGCGGCGCACCCAGGCACGGCCTCGGCCCGCGACCATGGTCCCGCGTCCGCCCGCGCCGGGCACGACCTTCAGGTCCGAAGTGACGTCGACGATCCCGATGCCAGGAATGAAATAGCGCAGCAATTTGCCTGTCAGGGCAACGGTATAGACGCCAGTCCGCAGATCGAGACTGAGCGAGAGCTGGCCGCCGAGTTTGTCGGAGCTGAGCTTGAGCCCCTCGCCGGTCACCTTCTGCGCGGTCACCATCAGCACGCCGTCGATCTTGAGATTACCGAGGATCCCGCCCGCGACGTCACCGATCCCGGTCACGCGACGCGCCGTCAGCTTCACGGGGAGCTTCACGGGCGGATCCGACAGCTTGCCCTTGCCCTCGGCTCGGACGCCATCGAAGCCGGTCGCATCGAAGGCGACATGATCGGCGGTCAGGACATAGTCGAAGGCCGCGGTGGCGAACGGTCCGTCCAGGCTTGCGCGCAGCTTGATGGCACGGCCGGTCATGTTCGGGAACATCGCCGGCGGGCGGAGCAATCGAGCATTGATGGTAACGCGGTCGAATGCCGAGGCCGCCAGGTCGAGCGTGCCCGCCGTGTCGATCGTCACCGCCGGCGTCGCGATCGCGAGCGTGCCCGCAAGCTGCCGATCGGCGAGCGTCGCCGCACCCTTGATCCGGATGGTTGGATCGGTCAGCCGCTGCAGCTTGCCCGACAGGAAGCTGCTTGGCGCCAGGGTTCCGTCGAGGGCGTATCTGCCGCGGTCGACACCGATGCGGAGGTCGGCGAGGCGGATATCGCCGACATCGAGCGTCGCCCTGCCCTTCCAGGACGACCATGTCCCATCGCCCGCGATCACGCCATCGACCGGCTTCTTCCAGCCCGTGGCACCGGCGATGACGCCATCGGCCGGGCCGATCACCCGCGCATCGAGATCGAAACGGTCGCGGTCCGGTTCGGAATCGAGCTGCAGCGCCAGCTTGTCGCGGGCGCTCGACGAACCGTCGAGCTTCAGCAGCACCCGCCCGTCGTGGATATCCGCCGTCGCCGCGATGCGCGCGACGTGGCGACGGCCAGCGACCGGCGGTTCGAGCCTCAGCTTCGCGACCCGCAACCGGCCGACGTGGATGTCGAAGCCGGGCAGCAATGGTCCCTTCGTAGGCGCCGGCTTCAGCTTCGGCTGGCGGTAGAGGATGAGCAGATCGGTGTCGGCGCTCGTGATCCACAATTTGTTCGCCAGCCAGGCGGCGGGCCGCCAGTTAAGCGCGATCTCGGGGGCTTCGAGGAACAGGCCCTTGGCATCGTAGAGCCGAAGGTCGCGCAGCGTCGCGCGGTTCCAGATCGATCCGTCGATCCGGCCGATGCGGATGCGAAGCCCCGACGAGGGGCGAAGCGCGCCGATGCGATCGATGATCAGACGGTGGCCGGGGCCGCTGTCGAGCATCCAGATCGCCGTGGAAAGCAGCAACAGCAGCGTCAGCAGGCCGATCACCACGAACCGCAGGATCGGGTGACGGCGTCGCCATGCCTCCACCTTCTCCTCGACCATCGTGATCTCGTCCGCCATCAGAAGGCCTGACCCAGCGAGACATAGACGGCGATGCGCGAATCTCCGGAGCGCCGGTTCAGCGGCGTACCAAGGTCGACGCGGATCGGACCGAAGCTGGTATAATAACGCACGCCGACACCCGCGCCGTAGCGCAGGTTGTTGAAGGTCGGCAGTCGCGCCGAATAGAGATTGCCCCCGTCGATGAACGGCACAACGCCGAAATCGCCGAAGCGGACGCGCGCCTCGATCGAGAATTCGGCAAGACTGCGCCCCCCCGCCGGATCGCCGTTGATGTCGACAGGGCCTATCTTCTGATAGCCATAGCCGCGCACCGATCCGCCGCCGCCGGCATAGAAGCGCCGGGTCGGCGCGATACGCTCGGCCGCAGCACCGATAATCGACCCGAAGCGCAGCCGCCCGGCGACAACGGTCCGATCGCCGATCGGCAGATAGGAGCTACCGTCGATCTGCGCCTTCACATAACCGAAGGCGCTGCCCTGCAACGAGGCTTCGGGCGATACGCGCGCGGCCAGGCGGTAGCCACGCGTCGGATTCAACAGGTCGTCCGACCCGTCATAGGACAGGCTCGATGGCAGAGCGCCGATCAGATATTGGCGGGTGCGCGGGGCGCCCGTCGCCTTGACGGTATCCTGCTCTTTGGACGCCACCAGTTCGACGCCGTAGGACCAGGTCCATTTCTTCTGCCAGATGATGTTGGTCTGCCGCTCGAGGCCCGCGCCCAGAGTGATGCTGCGGGCTTCATAGGCGTTCTGGTCGAGATGGCTGAAGACGACCTGCCCGGTCAGAACCCGGTCGCGCGCCTTGTAGTTGTTGCGGCGGAGCGTCCCGCCCAGCGACTGTTCCTGGGTACCGAGAACGCCGCGAAAGGTCACCGCGCCTTCGGGCCGGATCAGGTTGCGATGCTGCCAGCTCGCTTCCAGTCGATATCCCTCGCCGGTGCCGTAGCCGACCGCGCCCGAAATCGTGCGCGGCGGAGCGGGCTCGAGCTTCACCGACACGTCGACGACCTCGGGATCCGCCGTCGCCACCGGCTTGATCGTCACCGAGGAGACGAGACTGGTCTGGATCAGCGCGCGGCGGAAATCCTCCATCCGCGCGGCGTCGTAGATGTCGCCGGTGCGGAACCGCGCGATGCGGCCGAGATGCTTCGCGCTGAACAGCTTGTCGCCCTCGACGGTGATCCTGCCGATCCGCTGGGCATTGCCGGTATCGATCGTGGCCGCGAGGCGAACCACATGCTCGTCATGATCGACCGTGAGCTTGGGCTCATCCAGCTTGGCAAAGGCAAACCCTTCACGGCCAAGCTCGGTTCTGAGCGCGACCAGCCCCGCAGCGATACGATCGGAATCGGCCGGTTGGCCGACCTCCAGACCGAGCGCCGCGCGCAGGCGATCGGCGCTCTCGCCGGCCGCATCTATGCCCACCAGTTCGACGGCGGACAGGGTATAGAGGGTGTCGGGCCGCGCGACGAGGGTTACACCGAGCCGACCCGTCTTCGCATCGGCGATCCGCGTGCTTACCCGGGCGTCATAATAGCCGGCCGCGCGCAGCAGCTGATTGAGCAGCGCTTCGTCCTGGCGTGCGCGCCTGTCGATCTGCGCGGTGTTACCGGTGCCCTTCCCCTCTTCCAGCGCGGACAGCTGACGGAAGCGGACGCGGATCGCGGTCTCGACCTCGGGCGGGACGCCGTCCTTGCCGGACAGCCCGGCGATATCGACGTCGTAGCGACGATCGGCCTGCGCGTCGGACAGCGTGGATTCGACGGCCGACGTCGTGACCGGCGCGATCGGCGCGGAGCCGTCCGCGGCTGCCGACGCGCCTGCAGCATCGGCGGGCTCCGGCCAATCGACCTCCATATCCGGCAGAGGCGCCATTTCGGTGGAAGGGTCGAGATCCGGCAGAACGGCCGGTTCTTCGGACGCGGGAGATTGAGGCGCTGGCTGCGCCTGTGCCGCAGTCGACACGCATAACATTGCGCCCAGGATCATCGATTGGGCGCGAGACGGCGTACGAGCGACACGCATGACAGGGACCCTAGCCGCAGCCTGCCCCGCCCGCCAGAGTCTAGTGTAACGCAGCGATCATATCGTGAAGGCAGATGCCATCAATGAACGGTGCCGATCGCACCCTCGAGAGCCAGCACCGACAGGAAACGCTCGATCTGCCGCCATTCGCAGAAGCGGATAGCGTTGCCGAGCTCGCGGTAATGCCGGCTGCGCGCTGCGGCCTCGTCGATCGCCAGCGTGCCGAACTGGCGAATCAGTTCCTCCGCCTGATGGAGGCTGCTGCGATCCGCGATGTAGAAAATCTCTTCCAAGCCCCAGCCCCCTCGGTGCGATCCGACTAGGGATACAAGGGCCGTGCCACGGTCACAAACAGCCTCATGTCCAAAAGCTTGGCTGATGAACGCTGCGTTGACCACGTCCCGTAACGGGACAGCCCGTCCCACGACGATACGCTCGGCACAGGTGCTGGCGCGCGACGCCCAGCCATGGCATGGGACCGCCATGGAACAGCAAAGTGGCAAGGCTTCGCGCGCGGGCGGCGCGATCATCGCGTTCACGATCGTTGCGGGCGCGATCACGGGCAACCATTATGGCCAGCCGTCGATCGGCACCTTGATCGGAACGGCCATCGGCGTGACGATAACGATCGCGCTGTATCTGTACGATCGCAGCAAAGTCTGAACGGCCGCGACTCCGGCCCCCTAAAGCTTTCGCCCGCACCACAGCACCCGGCCGATGACGTGCAACGTTGCCGGGTCGAAGCTGCTGTTCGCCGGATGGGCCGGATTGTCGCTGTGGATGACGAGACCGCGATCATCGCGGACCAGCCGTTTCACCACGAGAAGGTCGTCTAGCCGGAGCACATAGATGCTACCCGAACGGATCGCGATCGAGTCGCGATCGACCAGAATATCGTCGCCATCATGGAGGGTCGGCTCCATCGAATCCCCGGCGACCCGGATGATCGATAACGCCGCCCGCCGCCCGACACCCAGGTCGCGCAGAAATGCCTCGTCGAAGGCGATCGGTCGATCGCGCTCCTCGATTTCGGCAATGCCCCCCGGCCCCGCCGATGCGCCGATCGCGATCCTCGATATGGTGACGAGGGACGGCGATGGGCCGGTCATGCCGCCCGCAGGAGCAGACCTGCCGCCGAGCCGATCTTCCGATACCCGGAAATAGGCCGCCAGCTTCAGCCGATCCTCTTCCGCAAGCCGCCTCGGCGTGCCGCGTTTGATGAATTGCTGGATATAGGCCGGGTTGCGCCCGAGCAGGCGCGAGATCGCGCTGTAATCCTCCCCGCTATCGCGGATCAGGGCGTCGAGCGCGCTGCGGACATCTTCGGCCATTCCCCTCCAATACCGATAGGATTTTTCCTAGACAAGTAGGAAATGACATTAGAACATAAAGCGAACAAACGAGTCGTGAGGGAGTGCCATGCATCTATTGTCGATGATCGAACGCTATTTGCGCGAAAGTGGGATTCCCGCGTCGCGTTTCGGGCGGGATGCCATGGGGGATCCGGGTTTCGTCGCGAACCTGCGACGCGGGCGCGAACCGCGTGACGGCACGATCCGACGGGTGCAAGCCTATATCAGGCGCGCCCGCGACCGCGCGACGACCGCACGATGAGCGATCCGGTCAAGGCCATAGCGAGGCGGCTGAACCGCATGTGCAACCCCATTGCGCATCTCGTCCTCGACCAAAGCCGGAGCGAGGACTGGCACAGCCTGCTGTTCGATGGCGGTCGCCACCATCTCGACCTTAGGCTCGTCGGCGAGGATCTCGACGACATCTTGCGCGCCCTGCCCAGCTGGATCGCCGCCGACGATTTTATCATCGCAGGCCATCTGATCGCCGACATGAAGCTTAGCATGCTCGGTCGTCAGGCGGGACAGGCAAGCCTCAGCCTCGAAGCGCTCACGATCGCCGATCGGCAGAGCGTCAACGCTTGACCATGCTCCGCAGCAGATCGAGCGTCACGTGAAGCGGCTGGTCGAGCAACTCGTCATTGCGCCCGTCCGACGGGACCGGCGTGGGCGGCAGTGGCAGGATCGATGCCGGCGCCTCCGCCGAGGGCGGTGGTGCGATTCCCAGGGTGTAGGGCGATGGCTCGGCCTGCCGAGGCTCGTTCGCCGGAACCGGCAGCGGCGTCATGGCGGGAGGAAACAACGGCGGCGGGGCTGAAAAGCCAGCCGGAGGCAAATCCCGCGGTCCCTCATAAGCCGGGCCAGGCGGAGCGGCCGCTGGGGCAGCGATCGGTTCGAGAGCGACCGGCGCAACCAACGGCGATGCTGAGGCCGGCACTGGTGCCGATACCGCCTGCGCCGGTTGCGACGCACTTGCAGCAGCGGCGCGGCGCTGCTGAAGGCCGCGCTCGAGGCGCCCCAACAGGTCTTCGAGCTCACCCGGCTTGAAACCGGACGGCGGCATCGGACGGAGCGCGGGAATCGGCTGGGGAGCGACGGGTGCGACTGCCACGGGCGGTGTCGCAACGATCGGCGGAGTGATTGCCGCGGGCTCCTGATAGAGCGCGCCAATGGTCGGCGCCGACGGTGCCCAGTCGAAAGGCGGTGGAGGAAATGCGCTCTGCGCGCCGAGCATAGGCGGCAAAGGATCTGCGGGTATGATCGCAGCGTGATCCACCATCGGCATGGCCGGTTCGGGATCGGGCACGGGCGAAGGCTCAGGGCGCACCGTTTCTGCGGGCTCTTCGAAAAATGCATCGGGCAGCGGTTCGATCGTCAGGCTGACAGGACGCATCCCCGGGGCAGGCATCCAACTCGGCAAGCCGGACGCCACCGCTGGCATGTCCATCGGCGGTTCGAAATGCTGTGGCGCGGCCGGCATCGATGCGGGCACCCGCACGTCCTCGCCCAGATCGAGCGGCGGCCACGACGGATGCGCACCCTGCTCGCTCGAAAGGGCCTGCGGCGCGAGGGGCGGCGGTGCAAAGACCGATGGGGCCACCAATGGCGGCAGGGGATTTGCCTGCAGCGGCGGCGCGATCGTTCCCGCCCCGAGCAGGATGTCGTTGATCGGCGGCAGTGCCTGATTGATGGCCCCAGGCGAACCGCCGAAGGGGCCGGCCATAAGGGGCGGATCGCCGATATCGGTGCGGGCCGACAGCGGCCTGCGGGTATCGCCCGATGGCGGCGCTGGCCAATCGGCGGGGGGCGCCATCGACGACTCGACAAGGTCTAGCGGATCGGTCGGACGGAACTGGTCCTCGTCCTCGTCCTCATAATCGTCTTCGCGGGTGCGGATCAGGGTGCTGATGCCGGCACGACCGAACATCAACCAGTCCACAAGCACCCAGCCGATGCCGGTGGTGAGGATGCCCGCCAGGATAGACAACAACGTCCTGTCATTCGGGGAAATCGGCGGTTCGGCCTGCACCATCAGCTTGGAAAGACGTGTGGCGGTCGTGACCGATTCCAGCATGTGGATCGGCATGGCGAGCACGAAAAAGGCTGCCGCCACGCCGAGCAGCAGCGCGAGCAGGATGCCCATGATGAGGCTCGACCGACGGCGAGCTTTCGTTTGAACCATTGGAACGCCCATATCGTGTCGTTGTCGTCCCATATTAAGGCAAAATTGGGATTCCGTTACTTTTCAAACGTTATCAATCGTTACTGACAACAATGGCTTAACGAAAACCCTTCCGCACCATGCTCTCATAGGCCGGCTGGTAGCGTGCGACATTGACGCCCCAGTTGCGTTCTCGTTCCACGAACGTGCGCGCGATTTCGCGCCTTTCGTCCCAGTTCGCCCTGTCATCGAGCAATCCTGCCAGCGAAGCGGCGATCGCAGCCGGGTCATCAGGTGCGAATAATGTGCCGGTAACACCATCCTCGATCAGCTCGCGATGACCGCCGACGTTCGACGCCGCGACCAGCCGGCGTTGCGCCATCGCCTCCAAGGGTTTCAGCGGCGTCACCAGATCGGTCAGCCGCATAGATTTGCGCGGATAGGCCAGGATATCGATCAGGCTGTAATAGCGCTCGACCTGCTGGTGGGGAACACGGCCCGCGAAAACGATCCGCCCCGCGGCCGGCGACGCGGCGACCTGCGCGCGCAGTTGCTCTTCCATCGGTCCGCCGCCCACCAGCAACAGCGCGGCGTTCGGCCGTCGCTCCAGCAGCAACGGCATGGCGGCGATCAGATCGTCGAGCCCCTCATAGTCGTAGAAGGACCCGATGAAGCCGATCACATCGGCACCGTCCAGACCCAGCTCGCCGGCAAGCGCGCTGTCCGGCGGCGGCGGGTCGCCGAATAGGTCGAGATCGACGCCATTGGGGGACACCATGATCTTGTCGGGCGCGATTCCCCGCGCGACGAGATCGGCGCGCAAACCCTCGCAGATCACTGCAACCCGGTCGGCCCGGCGAACGACGTGCGTTTCGAGCATCCGGGTCATCCGATACATCGCCGAGCCCTCCCGCCCGGTACCGTTGCCGACCGCAGCATCTTCCCAGAAGGCGCGGATCTCGTAGAGGAACGGTAGCTGCAGCCGCCGCGCGGCGCGCAGACCGGCCAGCCCGACCAGGGCCGGCGAATGGGCATGGAGAATATCGGGACGCCATTGCTCGGCCACCTCGACGACCCGGCGCGTGAGCGCCTGCACTTCGCGCCACTCGCCGATCGGCGCACGGGCGGGCCGAACCGGCGGGGTCCTATGGAAGCGCAGTCCCTCCTCCACGACGGGATCCGGCTGCGCATCGTTATAGCGGGGACCCGTGACGCCCATGACCTCCCACCCCATCGAAATCTGGGATTTGAGGATTGCCCGCGTACGAAATGTATAGCCGCTGTGGATGGGCAGGCTATGATCGAGGATATGGAGGATCTTCATGCATTTCGAACGCGCATGAAGACGCTTGTGATGTCAACCCGAAACGGATCGCGACGCCGCCGATGATCGATACGCTTTCGCTGCTGCTCGCCCACTTCCTCCTCGCATTTGTCGCGGTGAAAGTGCTCATCCATCCCGATGTGAACGAGGAACCGCTGCAGTCGGGTCGCCATTTCAAGCCGATCCTGCCCAAGAAGCCACCGGCAAGCGGGCGTCGCGCCGGCGTCGAGACCGGCGAACCGAGGCCCGGCGCGCCTCGTGCGTGACCTGTTCCTCATCGGCTTTCTGGTCGGGATCCTGCTGGCCGGATTCCGCCGCCCGTTCCTGTTCGTGCTCGCCTATATCTATGTCGACATCGTCTCGCCGCAGCGTCTGTCCTATTATCTGCTGAGCTCGATCCCGGTTTCGCTGATCGTGTTCATCGCCGCATTCCTCGGCTGGGCGATCGCCGACGACAAGACCCTCAGCAAGCCTAGCCCGCGCCAGATCATCCTCATCATCTTGCTGCTCTATTGCGGATATACGACGGCGACAGCCGACTTTCCGGAGGCTGCGCTCGAGAAATGGGATTGGGTGTGGAAGGCGATGGTCTTCTCGATCTTCATGCCCATGACGCTTTACACTCGCGTCCGCATCGAAGCCGTTCTGCTGTTCATGCTGATATGCATGTCGTCGATCGCCGTGGTCGGCGGCGCGAAGACGGTCGCGGGCGGCGGCGGCTATGGCACCCTCAACCTGATGGTCGCAAACAACAGCGGCATGTACGAGAGCAGCACGATCTCGGCCTTCGCCATCTGCTCGATCCCGCTGATCCTCTACATGGCCAAATATTCGACGCTCGCGCGGCCGACGATCTTCACCCGCCTCTACTGGTATGCACTGGCCTTCGCCTGCCTGCTGATCCCGATCGGCACCCAGACCCGGACCGGCCTGCTCTGTATCGTCCTGGCGGCCCTGCTCGAACTGCGCGCGGCCAAACGGCGGATGCTCTATCTGGGCATCATCGGTGCCATCGTAGTGGCCGGCATCCCTTTCCTGCCCAAAAGCTATACGCAGCGCATGGACACGATCCAGGGATATAAGGGCGATGCATCCGCATCGACCCGTATCGCCGTCTGGAAATGGACGATCAACTACGCCAAGGAGCATCCGCTCGGCGGCGGCTTTGCCGCCTATATCGGCAACAAGCTCGAAATCGACATGAGCTACAAGACCTCCGACGGCACCGTCGTGAAGGTGATCGGCTATGACGCCGGCCGGTCCTTCCACAATGCCTATTTCGAGATGCTCGGCGAACAGGGATATCCCGGACTGCTGATGTTCCTGTCGATTCACCTGATCGGCATCTTTCGGATGGAGAGCATCCGACGAACATACCGGAAGGAGGAAGGCGCCAACGGCTGGGTCTCGCCGCTCGCCGCCGCGCTTCAGCACTCCCACTTGATCTACATGCTCGGCTGCTCCTTCGTCGGCATCGCCTTCCAGCCATATATCTATTATATCGTAGCGGTCGAAATCGGTTTCGATCGCTACGTCCAGACCTATGTAAAAAGGCGCGCCTGGAACCCTTTCCGCAAACGCCGCCGCGATGTCGACGCGGACGAGAACCTCACAAACGCCGAGATTGTCGAACCGGAACCCGAACCCGCGGTGCCCGTGTCCGCTGCGGCGGAACGCCGCCGCACCCAACCTCGTTGGGGCTCGATAAACACCAACTAATGGAAGCTTGAATGTCGAAGACGGGCAATGCCGTTACCGGCGCCAACCAGGAACCCGTGATCCAATCGCTCGGTAATCTCGAACTCCTTTGGCAGCAGACGCTGGCGTGGATTTCGATCCACTATCTCAGCATCACGATCGCCTGCGCGATCGGCGCGGTGATTATCGCCGTCCTTTACGGGCTGCGCATGCTGGGCACCCGCATGTGCCGTCGCGAGCATCTGGGTCACTGGCCGCGCATCATCGGGCGGGCGATCGCGCGCACCAATCTGTTCTTCATCGTCATGCTGGCCGCGCGGCTGGTCAGTGGCTACGCCGCGCCACCCGCGGTCGTCGCCGGAACGATCGGCTTCCTTTTCACGGTCGCGACTGCCGTACAGGCGGCCTTGTGGGTGCGCGAAGTCATCATCGGCATCGTCGAGTATCGCGCCGGCGACGAAGCCGGCGGCGCAACCACGCTTGGTTCGGCGATCGGCATCATCCGGCTGCTGGTTACCGCGGTGTGCTTCATCGTCGCCACCCTGCTGATCCTCGACAACATCGGGGTCAACATCACCGGCCTCGTCGCCAGCCTGGGTATCGGCGGCATCGCGATCGGCCTTGCCGCGCAGGGCATCTTCTCCGACCTGTTCGCCAGCCTCGCGATCATCTTCGACAAGCCGTTCCGACGCGGCGACACGGTGCGGTGGGATCAGACCACCGGCACGGTCGAATCGATCGGTCTGAAGACCACGCGGGTGCGATCGACGACCGGCGAGGAGGTCGTGATCTCGAACACGAACCTGCTCAACAAGGAGCTCCGGAACCTCGCACATACCCAGCGCCGGCGCGCCACGCTGGCCCTGGGCGTGACGTACCAGACCTCGCCGGAGGTCTGCCGGCGACTTCCCGACATCGTCAAGGGCATCGTCAACACGCAGGACAAGGCCGTCTTCCTGCACTGTTGCATGACGAATTTCGGCGCATCCAGCCTCGATTACGAGCTGCTGTTCGATGTGCTCGACGAGGATGTCGAAGTGTTCAACGAGGTTCGCCACGAGATTTGCATCACGATCCTCGAGACCTTTGCCGGACACGGCATCGAGTTCGCCTATCCAACCCAGACGACGTTCACCGCGGCGCCGGATGGAACGATGATCATGCCTTATCCCGCACCCGCCAGCCAGCCGACGACGCCCGCGCGCAGGACCAAGGCCTCTGCGACCTGATTGCTGGTCAGGCGAGCAGGTCCCAGCTCATCGGCGTCCCCGCCGTCACCGGCCCCCTGACCCGCTTGCCGAGCAGTTCGTCGAAGAACTTCGGCGCCAGCCCGAAGCCTGGACGAATGATGCGCAGCGTCTCGGCGGTCAGCGCCTCGCCGGCCGCCATGTCACGGCCGATATAGAGGGACCGGCGAAAGGCACGCGATGCCTCCTCCGCCTGCGTTCCACCATAGGTAACCTGGCCGATCGCCTGCCACGCGCGTTCGCTCTCGTCGCGCAGCTGCCGGAACTCCGCCGGTTCGAGCGAGAAGGCGGAATCGACGCCGCCATCGGCCCGGCGCAGGGTGAAATGCTTCTCGACAACGACCGCCCCCAGGGCCACCGCCGCCACCGCGACGCCACAGCCCATGGTATGATCGGACAGGCCGATCTCCACGCCGAATTGCTGCCGCATGTCGGTTATGGTGGAGATATTGGTGTTCGCCGCGGTCGCCGGATAGGTGCTCGTGCATTTGAGCAGGATGATCTGGTCGTTGCCGGCGGCCCGCGCCGTCCGCACCGCCTCGTCGATCTCGGCGATGCTCGCCATGCCGGTCGACACGATCATCGGCTTGCCGGTCCGCGCCACCTTGCGGATCAGCGGCAGGTCGGTCGCTTCGAACGACGCGATCTTATAGGCCGGCACAGCCAGCCCTTCGAGAAAGTCGACTGCGGTCTCGTCGAACGGGCTGCTGAAGCAGTCCATGCCGTGGCTGGCCGCGCGCGCCATGATCGGGGCATGCCATTCCCACGGCGTGTGCGCTTCGTCGTACAGGTCGTAGAGCTGGCGGCCGAACCAGAGGCTGTTCGGATCGTCGATGACGAAGCCCGGCGCATTGACGTTCAGCGTCATCGTATCGGCGGTATAGCTTTGCAGCTTGATCGCATCGGCGCCGCTGGCGGCCGCGGCATCGACGATCTCCAGCGCACGCTCGAGCGACTGGTTATGGTTGCCCGACATTTCGGCGATCAGATAGGGCCGCGCCGAAAGGCCGACGTCGCGCTGGCCGATCCGGATCATATGTCTGTCCTTTGGGCAGGGCTACTGCGCCGCTTGAGGAACCTCTGCTGTCCCACAGGCTCATAGCCTCCTCTCAGAAACATTTGCGCCGACCCCCTATTTTCCTCAAGCACTTCGGCGAAGATGTCGCGGCCGGGGAAAGCTGCCGCCTCCCCCGCGGCGAGCAGCCGATCGCCCAGTCCCAAGCCCCTCAACGCCGGATCAAGATAGAGCGACACCTCACAACAATCATCGGTGAGCGCGTCGAATCGTATCACGCCGACCGGGATGGCGCCGACTTCACCGATCAGCAGGCGATGACGGCGATCCGTCAGCATCCTTTCGGTCCAGCGGGCGTGCGTACCCGTGTCGATGACCTGTTGATTGCGCGAGCTGGAGCGAATGTCCGCATGATTGCGCCATTCCAGCATCAACCCCGCGTTGGACATGGTCGCATCGCGAACCCTCAGTCGTGCCCCGCCCATCGCCAGGGCGACGCGCATGGCCCCCCGCCCATCGACGAGGCGTCGCGCGGCATTCGACAAATCCACCCGCAACGCAGGGTTGTCGACGGCGTGTCGAATGATGCCGGCCAGCTCCTGCGGATCGGGGCGACCTCCCCGCTCCGGGACCGCCAGGACGACACCCTGCTCAGCCAGACAGGGAATCACTGCTTGCTGATTGTCCGCTATCGACAAGAGGATGCTGGGAGCGCCGATGCAGCAGCGCTCCCATGTCGCGCCTCCGCCCGCGCCGATCTGGAGCTGGTGTCGAGCGAAAAAGGCGGTCAGGTCCGGCAGGTCGCGGCTCAATCGGATCCTCGAGCATCCCGCGATCCGCCGTTCGATGGCGGCCAGAGCCGGACTGGCGCCGGTCGTCACGATCTCGATTGCCCCATCGAACCCGCTGGCATCGACCGCATCGAGGACCATCAGCGCGGCGCCGTGAACGTCGATGCCGCCCATGAAGATACCGATGCTCGGCACGGCTGTATCGATCTCGAGCCGGATCGCGCGTTCGAAAGCCGGCCCAAGCAGTGCAAAATTGGGGCCGGCGAGCAAAAACGGCCGGCCCTCGAGCCGACCGGCAAATTTCTCTCGATGATCGGGGTGAAAATTATGATCGACGACGAGGTCCGCAGCGATCGACCGGTCGGCCAGATCGTCGATCACACACAGCCGCGCGCCCGATCCGATGCGGACAGCATCGTGCCAGCATCGATCGAAGCTATAATGGTCGACAACGATCCAGTCGGGGTCGAAGCCGGCAATCGCCGCCAGCGTATCGGCGGCATCGATCTGCTGCGAGACCATTGCCCAGGCGGCGTGCGGTGGCCCCTCACCCGGGAGAGCGGCGCTCGCTCTGTCGGGCCGAGCAAGCAGCAATCCCCCATATACGGCCGGCAGCATTCCCCCGACGTCGACGCCCAAATCGCGATGGACGAACCGGACGTCAGCACCGCAGCGATCCAGTGCATCTGCGAGAGCAAGACACCGCCGCACATGCCCCGTGCCGATCTCTGGCGAGGCATCCACACGGATGGCCACCTTCATCCGCACATCTGGTCCGCAAACGCCGCGTAAAGCCTTTCCGCCCGTTCCCAGTCATCGGGCGTGTCGATATCGACCACCCGCCATTCGGGCAAAACCAGCGTATATCCGCCCACATGCGGCGATCCTCCCGCATTCCATGCGGCGATGCTTCCCCAATAAAATTGCCCGGCATCGAAATAGGCGGGCTCGAGATCCTGCGTCCGGGTTAGCACATGCCCCGGATCGTAGGCGCTGACACGGTGGTCGGACGAACGGCGCAACGCGCGCTGGATCGCGGAAGGGAACGGCGCCACGGGAAAGGCATAGCCTTCTCCGCCCGCCGCCAGCAGTATGTCGCGCGCCCGCAGCAGATCGGCGGCGGCGATCAGCGGCACGGCGGGATAGATGCAGCAGACATGGGTCGCCATCATCCCCGCCGCCGCACAGCCGCGGATCGCGTGCTGGACGACGGGCACCGTCGGCGTGATGTCGTCGGCAAGCTCGGGCGGGCGACGGAACGGCACTTCGGCGCCATGGTCGGCAGCGATCGCGGCGATTTCATCGTCGTCGGTCGAAACGACGACATGGTCGAAGGCGCCGCTCCGCTGTGCCGCCTCGATCGCATAGGCGATCATCGGCTTGCCGGCGAAGGCCCGGATATTCTTGCGGGGAATGCGCTTCGATCCCCCTCGTGCCGGGATGACCGCGATCATCATGGCCGACCGCCCTCTCCCAGCTCGTCGCGGATCACTGCGACGACCCTGTCCTGCTGCGCGTCGGTCATCCGTGGAAACAAAGGGATCGACAGCGCCTGCGCATAATAGGCTTCGGCGGCCGGGAAGTCCCCCTCGCGGAAACCCAGATCGCGATAATAAGGTTGGGTGTGGATCGGGATATAGTGGACGTTCACCCCGATCTGCGCCGCGCGCAATGCCTCGAACAGCTGCAGTCGGGTTACGCTCGTTCGGGTCGGATCCAGCTCGATCGCATAAAGATGCCAGGCCGACCGTCGATCGCCGATCCGCGCCGGCAGCTTCAGCGGCAGATCCGCCAGCAGCCGGTCGTAGCGATCGGCGCGCATGTCGCGTTCGGCCTGCATCGCGTCGATCCGGCTGAGCTGCGACAGGCCCAGCGCCGCCTGCAGGTCCGTCATCCGATAATTATAACCGAGCGATCGCTGTTCATATGACCAGGGGCCGTCGGGCGCCCCGACCATCTCGCCCGCTTCGCGTGTCATGCCGTGCGATCGCAGGAGCTGAACCCGACGCGCCACCGCCGCGTCGTTGGTGGCGACGATACCGCCCTCGGCGGTCGTTACGATCTTGACGGCGTGGAAGCTGAACACCGCCGCATCGGCATGACGGCTGGCGACCGGCGCGCCGCGATAGGTGGCGCCCGCTGCGTGCGAAGCATCCTCAAGGATGCGGAAGCCGTACCGATCGGCCAGTGCCCGCATGTCTTCCAGATCGCAGGGCAGTCCCGCGAAATCGACGGGGATCAACAGGTCCGGCAGACGCCCATTCGCCTCGGCCGCCTCCAGCTTCTCGGCGAGCCGTGCGACCGACATGTTGCGGGTGGCCGGATCGATATCGACGAAGTCGATCTGCGCGCCGCAATAGAGCGCGCAATTGGCCGATGCCAGGAAGCTGTTCGGGCTGGTCCACACCAACGACCCCGGGCCGACGTCCAGCGCGAGACAGGCGATGTGGAGCGCGGCCGTCGCGTTGGATACCGCCACCGCGTGGGCGATGTCGTGACGCGCGGCGAATGCCTGTTCGAACGCCGGGATCGCCGGCCCCTGCGTCAGGAACGGCGACCGCAGGGTGGCGACGACGGCCTCGACATCGTCGTCGCTGATCGATTGGCAGCTATAGGGGATGAACTCCATGCCGCCCGACCGCTCAGTCGACCGAGCGGTCGAGGACATGCTCGTCGATCAGGCCACGGATGTCTTCGACGGTCAGGAAATGATCGTTGGAACCGCTGTCATAGGAGAACCCCGGCGCCACCGGCCTGGCGCCGTTGCGCTGGCAATAATCGGCGATGGTGTAATCGCCTGCCGATGGCAGGATCGCGAAATAGCGCCCCAGATCGACCGTGTTGAGGCTGTCGCTGTTGGTGATCATCTCCTCGTGGATCTTCTCGCCCGGTCGAATGCCGACGACGTCCTGCCGGCAATCCGGGCCAACCGCGTTGGCGACGTCGACGACACGATAAGACGGAATTTTCGGCACGAAGATCTCGCCGCCCTCGGCATTTTCGAGCGCCCAGAGCACCATGTCGACGCCCTCTTGCAACGAAATGTTGAAGCGGGTCATCCGCTCATCGGTAATCGGAAGAACGCCCGATGCGCGGCGATCGAGAAAGAACGGAATCACCGATCCGCGGCTGCCCATGACATTGCCATAACGCACCACGCTGAGCCGCAGGTCGCGGTCGCCCTTGATCCGGTTGGCAGCGACGAACAGCTTGTCCGAACAGAGCTTGGTCGCACCGTACAGGTTGATCGGCGCGGCCGCCTTGTCGGTCGACAAGGCCACCACGCGGGTGACGCCGCTGTCGAGACAGGCTTCGATCAGGTTCTGTGCGCCGATCACGTTCGTCTTGATGCACTCGAACGGGTTGTATTCCGCCGCCGGCACCTGCTTCAGCGCCGCCGCATGGATGACGATATCGATTCCCTCCAGCGCGCGGCGCAGGCGATCCTGGTCCCGAATGTCACCGATGAAGAAGCGGATCGCGGGATAGTCGGCGGCGGGATAATCCAGCGCCATCTCATACTGCTTCAACTCGTCGCGCGAATAGACGACGATGCGCCGGACGTTCGGATAGAGGGCGAAGATCGATCGCACCGCAGCCTTGCCGAACGAACCGGTTCCGCCGGTGATCAGTATCGCCTTGTTATCAAGCACTTGGTTATGTCCTTCCGGCGGAAAATGTCCGCTTTTACGCAGGCGCGTTCGACTTCAGCTGCCGCTCGATCCATCCATAGGTGACTTCGAGGCCATTCCGAAGCGGCTGGCTCGGCCGCCAGCCCAGGCGGTCGCCGATCAGGCGGTTGTCGCTGTTTCGCCCACGCACGCCCAGCGGTCCCGGAATATGGCGACGAACGATCGTCTTGCCGGCGATATCGGCGACATAATCGACCAGTTGGTTGATCGATACCATTTCGTCGGACCCGATGTTGACGGGCCCCTCGAAATCCGAGCGCAGCAGGCGCAGCGTGCCTTCGACGCACTCGTCAATGAAGAGAAAGGACCGGGTCTGGCTGCCATCGCCCCAGATCTCGATTTCATCGCCGCTGCGCGCCGCCGCGATCTTGCGGCAGATGGCGGCGGGGGCCTTTTCCTTGCCGCCGTTCCACGTCCCTTCGGGACCGAAGATGTTGTGATAGCGGGCCACCCGGCTCTGCATGCCATGGTTGCGGTTATAAGCCAGATACAGCCGCTCCGAGAAGAGTTTCTCCCAGCCATATTCGCTGTCGGGCGCCGCCGGATAGGCCGAGGATTCTTCGCAATTGGGGTTGTCGGGATCTTCCTGATTATGCGCCGGATACATGCAGGCCGACGAGGAATAGAACACCCGGCGGCTGTTTCGCTTGTGGAGGCAATTCACCATATTCAGGTTGATCGATGCCGAGTTGTGCATGATGTCGGCATCATGCAGGCCGGTGAAAATATAGCCGGCACCGCCCATATCGGCCGCGAGCTGGTAAACCTCGTCGAAGCGGCGATCGACGACGCGGTCGCACAGCCCCTGGTCGCGCAGATCGCCGATGACGAAATCATCCGCTTCGGTTTCGGCGAACTCGGGAAATTTCAGATCGACGCCGCGAACCCAATATCCCTCTGCCTTGAGACGCTTGACGACATGGCTTCCGATGAAGCCGCCGGCTCCGCAGACCAGCGCTGACCTTGGCACAGACATTCCCTTCTTTCCCCCTCCGTGCTCCGCTGACGATCACTGGCGCGATCCAGGGCTCCAATCTCAGACGCTAACGAGCATGCCTGCCCGGATACCCTCGGCCTCGCGTTACTGACGGGTCAACGCGAGGCTGTCGACGATGATTTCCGCATCCTCCTGCTCGCCGCTGCCCGCGACGACAAGAGACAATTGTTGCCCCTTGCAGTCGGCAGGCACCTGAAGCTGCCCGGCATAATGCGATGACGCCCGGCGCACCGGCAGTTCCAGCGACCACAAGGGACGGGCCGGCGCGCCGGAAAGACATGCCATTTCCCACTTTGCCGCTGCGGCGACGCCCTCTTCGGGTGCCTCGACCTTCTGGCTGAAGCCATATCGACCGGCCGGCAGCATCAATGTCCGCAGCGCAACGCGCCCCTGCCGCCCGTTGCCGACGCGAACATGCAATCGCCCCTCACCGTCACGCTGGCCGCTCAAACCCGGCTCATCGACAAGGCTCCAGGTAAAGGGACTGAACGCGTTATCGGTCGTCCTGGCCGTGAAACCGGCATTCTCCGCAACATCGCGACCCGCGCCCATCTGCCGCAGGTAGCGATGGGCGAGTGGAAAGTCGCCTTTCGCCGCTACCGCGCTCAATATCCGGGCGTTCAATCCAGCATATACCGGCGATGGCGGCAGCCCTCCCGCCGCAACGACAAGCGCCCCGAGATACTCTCCCGCGCGCCCTTCCACCAATGCGTAGCGCATCAGGGCCGGCACCCAAGGGCGAGAGTCGCGCACATAGGGAATGAGTGCCGTCCGCAGCCCGGGATCGAACAGCGCGGCGGCCAGGCCCGGATACATCAGGTCCCCGGCGACCGTGCTCGTGGTCAGCGCTTCGTCGAAATGCCGCACGACGGCAGCCGCATCGCCGCGGTCCAGATTCGATTCGATCAGCAGCCAGGATGTGCCGAGCTCGCGGCGGGTGACCCGGTGCGACAGGCGCAGGAGTCGGTCGGCATCCTGAGCCCTGCCCTCCATCGCCCGCCCGACCGCAACCTGTCGCAGCGCCGGCGCCGTCAGCGGATCGGACTTCAGCGCCGTGCGCGCGACCGCCGCGACGGCCTCCGCCTGCCGCGCATCCATCTCTACATCAGCATGCAGCTGGTCCTGGCGCAGGGTCAGCGCGACCGCATCGTCCGGTCGCAACCGCAACGTCCGCTCCGGGTCTGCGATACGCCACTGGTTGCCGCTCGCATTCACGCCCGCAGCGACAGCGAGAGCCACGGAACTCAGCCCGAGCAGAATGCCGCCCCAGGACTTCACCATCGCGTTCTTCACTGGCGACCGTCTCAGACGGCTTTGGTCTCGGCACTTTCGCCATAGCCGTAGCCATAACCGTAGCCATAACCGTAACCATAAGCGAGTTCGCTCGCCTTGAGCTTGGTCAGCACGGTGCCGAAAATATGCGTGTTGACCATCCGCAGGCGGCTGATCGAAGCCCGCACGGCGCGGACGGCGGCGCTTTCGGCCTGGATCACGAGCACGGCGCCCTCGACCGCCCGGCCGAGCAGCGGAGCATCGCTGAGGCCGAGGATCGGCGGCGCATCGATGACGACATGGTCGAACATGCCCTGCAATTCCGTCACGAGAGAACGGATGCGTTCGCTGCTGAGCAGTTCGGCCGCACTGGGAGGCTTCGGCCCCGCGGTGAGCACCGAGACCCCCTTATAGGGCGTGCTGCGAATCAGCGCAGCGACATTGTCGTCGCCGGCAAGCGCGTTGCTGAGCCCGGCTGCGTTGTCGATGCCGACGAGGTGATGGATGTCGGGTGAGCGCATGTCGCCATCGACCAGCAGGACATTCTTGCCCGTCCGGCCGATGATCCGCGCGAGGGCGTAGGACGTCGTCGACTTGCCTTCCGCCGGCTGGGTGCTCGTGACGATAAACGACCGTGGCAATCCATGGTCGGTCGTGAAGGCCAGATTCGAGCGTATGGTGAAATAGGCTTCCGAGAAATAGGATTTCGGATCCTCGATGCTCTCGACCACGCTGGTATCGGTCAGCGGCACATGGCCCAGCACTGGCAGGTGAAGCAGCTGCTGGATCTGGCCGGGATGGCTCACACCCTCGTCGATCTGCTCGAGGCCGAGTGTCGCAACGACCGCCAAGCCCAGGCCGATCACCAGTGCCAACGCCATGTTCTTCGGCATGCTGGGAGCCGATGGCCCTGTCGGCACCACGGCCGGGTCGACCACGACGATGTTGCTCACGCCCACCGAACCGGCAACGCCGATCTCCTTGTAGCGCTGCAGCAGGGCGTCATAAAGCTGACGGTTCGTGTCCGCCTCGCGCTGATAGATATTATACTGGATCGCGTCGTGCTGCTGCTTGTCCAGCCGCTGCTTGAGCCCCGCAACCTGATCGCTCAGGTCGCTTTCGCGCTTCAACGCCTCGCGATAGCTAAGCGCACGGCTGTTACCGACGCGCGCGGTTTCGCGGTTGATCGCTTCATCCAGCGATTTGACCTGCATCATCAGCGCCTTCGCCGTCGGGTAGTTCGGCTCGAACCGCACGATCAACTTGGCATATTCGGCCGCGATATCGGCGCGGCGCTGGCGGAGCTGGGTAATGGTGGTGTTGGCCAGCGCTTCGACATTGTCGTCGCTGCCGCGCGAGGTTACCCGGCTTTCGGCGGCTATACGATCCGACCGCGCCACGTTGAGCGCAGTATTGAGCGCTTCGAGATCGCTGGCGATCATGGTCCGCTGGATCTGGGTCTTGCCGTCGCTCCCACGTGCGGAATCGAGCGTCACGATGTCATTGCGCGATGCGTAGTTTACCACGTCGCGCTCGGACTGCTCCATCCGCGATCGCAGACCCGCCAGACGCCCCTCGAGGAAGGTGCGGGCGTCGGCTGTCGACGCGAGTTGGCGATCCATGCTGGCGGCGATGAACTGCCGCGACCAGGCATTGACGATTTCGGTGGAAATCTCGGGAGAACGGCTGGTGTAGCTGAGGTTCACGAGCCGCGAGCGACGAACAGGCGTTATCTCGATACCGGCGAGAAGCAGGCGGGACGCGAGCTTTTCGCGCGCGGCGGTTTGCGCAACGGTTAGATTGGTCGTGCCGGTACCGAACCTCTCACCCTCGAGCGTCACGCCATGCGACGCGAAGAACTCGCTTTTCCGGGCGAGACCGAGCGTCTTCGCGACCCGCTCGCTAAGCGAACGAGAGCGCAGCAGCGCATATTGGGTTTCGTAGAATTCGAGATCGCGGTCAGAGCCGGCAGCATCGAGCCCCTCGACCTTGGTGATCTTCTTCTGATCGCGACTGATCTCGATCTGGGCCTTGGCGGTGTAGCGCGCCGGAGTGAGCAGGGTCACGATGAGCCCGACCGCCAGAGCACCGGCGATGATCGCGCCGATCAGCCAGCGCCAGCGGACCGCAGTGTGCCAATATTGTTTGAGGATCGGCGGGACAGCATAGCTGTCGTTGCCGTAGGCGTCCGGTCCACGCGTGGGCTGGCGCTGCTGACCCAACAATCCGCCGCCTTGGTCATCTGCCGCTTCAAGCATCAAATTTTTTCCACAAACATGGGCTGCAGGACACGGCTCACCTGAACCGGTCCACTGCGACGATAAGGGGCGTCGTCAACAACGGGACAATCTGGAGAAAATCCTTGAACGTCCGGCGCGCCTGGGACTCACCCACCACCACGACGTCGTTGGCATAGATATCGGGATCGCCATAGGCCCCCAGCCGGATCTGCTTCAAACTGTACAGGGCCGCATATTGCTCGCCCTTGACGGTCCGGAAGACGACGACCTCGTTCAGTTTGGCGAACTCGTCGGTGCCACCGGCCAGTGCGACCGCGCGCAGCAGCGTCATCCGACCGACGACCGGGAACAGACCGGGGCGCTTGACCTGGCCCTCCACCGTCACGACCTGGCTGACCGTCTGTTCGAGGTTGACTGTCACCTGGGGATTGCGAACATAATTCGCGGCCAGCTTCTGCTGGAGCGCCGTTTCGATCTCACCCGGGGTCATCCCGGAGATATTGATGACGCCTACCAGCGGGAAAGAGATGCGGCCGCTGGCATCGACCTGAACCTTCCGGTTGGAAAGTTCTTCGACACCGAATACGTCGATCGCCAGCTTGTCGAACGGGCCGACGATATAGGGCCGCTCGGCTTCGACCATATCGGTTCTGTCCGGGGGCGGCAGCTCACTGGATTCGATCACCTGCAGATCCGGCGCGCCGCCGATCTCGGGTGTGCTGGCGCAGCTGGCCAGCAGCAGCATGGTCATGAGCGCCGCAACGCCCTTCCGCATGGGGTGCGAGCGCGAGGATTTCTGCTGAAGTAACAAGTACAAGCCCCTCAAACCCCTTGTTTCGCGGTCCGATCGGACGCGAGCGAACTTATCCATAGCACTATGACCGAAAAGAGGCACGCTAGAGAGGGCACGCGCAGCGGATAGTCGCCGAAGCTCGCGACAGCGAAGATCACCACCATCCACAGGCCTGCTCCCCCGAGCAAAACATCCTCTTCGCGCCCTTTCCGTAACCGCCACCATCGGACGGCCATGACAATGAAAGCTGTCATCGCTATGCCCAAGAGAAGCACCGCGGGCAATCCACCCGTGAGCAAAAGCTCCAGCCAGTCGTTATGCGCATGAGCGAAAATCGTCGTCGCGAGCAGGTCGTGCGGTTCATGCACCTTGAAAATGTCGCCAAACGAACCGAAGCCGGCCCCTGCCGGGAAATAGACCATCGCCGCAGAGAACATCGGGCCCCAGGCCTGATTGCGCACGGTCTCGGCCGCCGTCGGGTCCACGAACCGCTCGATCGCCAAGGCTCGCCCAAAGACTATGGTCGTTGCAACGACGATCAGGATAGCGATTGCCACACCGGCTTGCATCAGATGGCGACGCCCGGCGGCGGCCGTCCGGAGCGATCGGGGCATGCTGTACAGCATCGGCACGCTGAGCAGGCCGATGAGCGCCGTGAGGAGACCCATGCGCGATCCGGTCACCAGGATCAGCGCCAGCAGGAACGCGCCGATCGCCAGCGCGCCCGCCGCGCGCAGCCGCGCATCGATCCGCGATGGCCGCGCGGCGGAGGCACACACTGCCAGAAGCGGGAAGAGCGACGCCAGGAAGACCGCCTGATGATTGCGATTCGCAAACAGTCCGACCGCAGAGCCTTCGTTGGTAACGCGGTAGAGGTAGAGCGGCCCATAGGGGTCGCTCCCCAGTTGCAGAACGGCGAGCAGCGCACTGAACATACCGATCGCGATAAGAAGCCATGCGACCCACCAGCGCCCGCGACTGTCGAGCCGGGCGCCCAGAAGCAGGACGGCAAGCGGCGGGATCAGGGCGAAAAGCGCGTTCCAGCCGGCCGAAGGGACCAGGTTGATCGGCCTCCAGACCGACCCGAGCCCCGCAGCCGCATCGATCTCGACGACAAGCCCCCGCCCCGGAAGCACCGACCATATCGCGGGAGGAAGCGGCACAAGCTGGATCACGACAAGGGCGACGATCGCAGTAGCCATACCGAAGATGAAGCGATGTCGCAGCAATTGGGCACGGGTCATGCCCCAGAGCGCGAAGCCGAGCGCAAGCGCGCTCGCCGGACGCAGGACAACGAGCGACGAAACGTCGGGCCTCGATCCGCCGCCGGCTACGAACATTAGGAGGAGCAACAGCCCCAGAGCCCAGAAGGCGACGTCGAGCTGCCTTGTCGCGCTCGCCTTGGGCTCGCTCGCTGGCATCATGCGAACGAACCGACTTTCAGACATGTGTCGAACAGGGACGATGCCATGACCTGCGATACTTCCCCCAATGCAGCGAACCCGAACCCGCTGCCATTCCCATTTCATCCGGGCCTGATAGACCCATCGTCATCCATTGCTGTGACCTGCCCCACAGTCACCGCGTTTGCGGATAAAATGAAGATCGAACGCTATCTCTGACAGCAGCTTTTGGAAAATGAGCGCAACGCGTGCTCGCCACACCGACGCACACGGCTTGGCACAATGAAAAAGGGCGGCTTGCGCCGCCCTCTTCAATTCTTCGGCAATGAAGCCACGATTACGGGCTGCTATCGCCACCGCCGCTCGAGGCTGCCGTAGCAACACCCGCCGCAGCCGCAACACCGGCGACAGCGCCGGCTACGCCGAGGCCGCCAGCAACACCCGCGCCCGCCGCAGCAGCACCCGCGCCGGCTGCGCCCGCGCCGGCACCGGCGGCACCGGCTCCAGCCGCGCCTGCGCCCGCTCCACCGGCACCACCGCCGGCACCTGCTGCGCCAGCAGCGCCTTCCACCTGCGCGAGCTCAACATTCTTCTTGCGCACAAGCTTCTTGTTGAGGCGCACAACAACGCCGGACCGCATCTTCGAACCGATCGCCTTGACGGCGGCACGGCTGAGGGTAGTGCCGGCTTCGGGAACGGAAGCGACAATCGGCACCGCGAACAGAGCGGCAATCGCAAGCGACGAAGCAATCTTACTAAGGCTTTTCACAAATGCCTCCTTAAAAGGTCGAGACGGACATAACCGCAGCCTTGGCCGCATGCAACGTGAAAAAACCCTTCCGCTGTACTTAATATACTGTCCAACAGAGGTTAATCATCGGTATAAATGCAGTCAGGGCCAATAAGTTTCATTGCCGCTAGGCAGTCGGGGGAGCATTCCGATCTTATCGACAGGACCACATCATAGCATGGCCGCGCGCAGGGATTGTGCGCTGGATCACTGCACCCATGCCGCCTAAAGTCCAGAAGCGCGGCACGCGTCCGATGGCGCACGATTGAGGAGCAACGGAGTCGTGCTGATGACGCGCGAGCCACAGGTCAGGATAGCGAGGATGAGTGCTCTCAACGCACTTCCCGCGCAGTTCCTGATCGGCTTCTGCATTGCCGTGCTGCTGCCCGCTTATGCGCGCTATGGCGATTTCGATACCGCGCTTACGGCCGCGGGTTTCACCAACAGCTTCATCGGCGCAGCAATTGCGCTCGCGCTCGGCATGATCATGCTGCGCAGGGTCACCGCTTTTCCGGGCACCCGGACCTTCGGCTTCATCCTGCCGTCGTTCATCGGGTCGTTCGGGCTCGTCCTCGCCGCGCTCTTCGCGCTGCGCCTCGAATATAGCCGCATCTATCTGGCATCGGCCTTTCTTTCGAGCATCGCCGTCTTCTTCCTCCTCAGCATCTACCTGCTGCCGCGCACCCGGCGCCGCTTCTACGTCGTTCCGGGATTCGATCTTCAGGGCCTCACCCTGCCCGCCGAAATCGAATGGATCCGCATGCGGTCTCCTGTCGTTCCCGAGGACCCCTCGGCGATAATCGCCGCCGATTTCCGGCAGGATCACGGCCCTCAGTGGGATCGCATGCTGGCCGAAGCCGCCGTTCGCGGGCGCACCGTGCTGCATAGCAAGCAAGTGCTCGAATCGCTCACCGGGCGCGTTTCGATCGAACATCTCTCCGAGAATAATTTCGGATCGCTGATGCCCAATCTCGCCTGGCGCAAGACCAAGCGTGCGGTCGATCTGCTGTCGTCGCTGATTCTGCTGCCGCTCCTATGTCCTTTGTTCGTGCTCATCGCCGCGTGGATCCGGCTGGATTCACCGGGACCGGCTTTCTTCCGCCAGATGCGCGTCGGCGGTGGCGGGCAGCCTTTCCAGATCATCAAGTTCCGGACGATGCATCAACAGCAAAGCACCGGCGAAGCCGACATGGTCGCCGCGGTCACGCTGGTCGCCGACGATCGCATTACGCGCGCCGGCCGCTGGCTGCGCCGCACCCGCATCGACGAGCTCCCCCAGATCTTCAACATCATCGCCGGCCAGATGAGCTGGATCGGCCCGCGTCCCGAGGCGATCTCGCTGTCGCAATGGTATGATACGGAAATCCCCTTCTATCTCTACCGCCACATCGTCCGCCCCGGCATCACCGGCTGGGCGCAGGTCAACCAGGGCCATGTCACCGATCTCGATGCGATCCACCGCAAGCTGCAATATGATTTCTACTATATCCGCAATTTCTCGGTGTGGATCGACGTGCTGATCGCGATCAAGACGGTAAAGATCGCCTTTACCGGGTTCGGGGCGAAGTAGAGCCCCTCGGCAGTCGGATTGTTCCGACCCGGGGCTTGACGCCGGGCCAATCGCCATCATCTGGTTAAAATGTGCCGGAGCTTTCCTCTGCCGGTCGCGTCGATTAGGGCGGGCGCTCTCTTTGCTCGGGATTGTTCAAAGTCGTTGATGGCTATTCGCGATCTTCTACCGCTTTCGCGCTGGGTTCGGCGCCGCCACGCGGCGCCGGCCGGACAGCGTTGGTACGCCATCGGCGATATCCACGGTCGCCTCGATCTGCTCAACGAGCTGATTCGGGCGATCGATAGCGACGATGAACAACGCGGCGTCATCGACACCCGCCTCCTGTTCCTGGGCGACTATATCGATCGCGGCCCAGATTCGCGCGCCGTCATCGAGCTGATGATGAAGCTGGACATCGGCGACGACCAGGTCGTGTTCCTGAGCGGCAACCATGAGGAGGTCCTGCTCGCCACGGCGGACGGCAATCGCCGCGCGGCAGCGCTGTTCCACAAGATGGGTGGCCGGGAAACCCTGCTCAGCTACGGCGTCAGCGCGCAGGATTACGATTATGCCGACGCGTCGGGGATCGTCGATCTCGTGCGCGCCAATATTCCCACGGCGCATCTCCACTGGCTGACGACATTGCGCACCGCCTACCGCGCCGGCGACTATTTCTTCGCGCATGCTGGCGTGCGCCCGGGAGTCCCGCTCGGCGATCAGGCAGCGAGCGATCTGCGGTGGATCAGGCGGGAATTCCTGTCGCACCCGGCAAGCCATGGCGCGATGGTGGTTCACGGCCATTCGGTGACAGCCGCGATCGACGAGCGTCCCAATCGAATCGGCATCGATACCGGCGCTTATGCCAGCGGTTGCCTGACCGCGCTGGGCATCGAAGGGGAAGACCGCTGGTATCTCCAGACCGGCACGGCACCCGCCTGACGGTTCCTCGTCTTCGGATCGGCGATCAGGCGGCCCTTTCGATCACGGCTTCGTTCAACGGCAATTGCTGAACCTGACCGCAGCGCAGTTTCACATCGTCGACCAGCCAGGACATACGCATCTTGTCGGCGATGACGCCGGCTTCGTGGGCAAGCAGTCCCTCCTGCTCGATCATCACCATCATCATACCGTCGCACTCATCGGCCTGGACGGCGCGCGGGATCATGGCGCGCTGCGCGAAATAGTTGATAAGGCGCGAAAGGGTCTGCGGATCGCGGCGCGCGATAATATCGAAGCGCGAGACCACCGCCATGCCTGCTTCGCCTGTCTTGTAGCCATCCGAAACCATCGCAATACTCCCTGACGGCAGTGTAGCGCTGGTACGGCTAAAAAATTTGCCGGAATTGGCCTTCCGATCGCCGCAGTGTAGAAAATTTCACCCGTAATTATGGTTCAGGCGAAATTATCTCGTCGCTCACCTTATCCTGCTTCCAGCTGAGCAGAGCTATCGCGCTCAAGAAACACAACACGCCGAGATAGATCGCAATCGGAATGGGGGATTTGGTCGCTACATAAAGGGCCGTGGCAATCAGGGGCGCGAAGCCCACGATCACCGACGACACCTCATGCACGAAGGCGAGGCCCGAATAGCGCACTTCGCCCTCGAACATCTCGCTGAACAAGGCCGGCTGCACGCCGATCATCGCGGCGTGGAACAGGCCGTTGCCGATGACGAAGGCCGCGATGATCCACTCCGGCGATCCGGATTCGATCATGCGCAGGAAAGGATAGCCGAACAGCCCCAGCCCGACGATGCCGCCCAGATAGACCGCACGCCGTCCGATCCGGTCCGACAGGGCACCGTAGACCGGCATCATCACGCTATCGGCGATCATCCCCAGCATCACGCCGATCAGCATGGCGTTGGCGGGCGCGCCGACGGTGACGCCATAAGCGAGCGAGAAGGTGATCAGGAGATGCGATCCGCCATTTTCCGCCAGCCTGATCCCAACACCCGTCAGGATCTCGCGAGGATAGCGGCGCAGCAACTGCACGATCGGGGCGCTGTGGGCCGCCTGCCCTTCCCCGATATGCTTGGCGGTCTCGTTGACCCGCAGGCGAATGAAGACGCCGACGAAGAAGATGAGGATGCTGGCGAGGAACGGCAGGCGCCATCCCCAGGCGAAGAAATCCGCCTCCGGCATCTGCCGTGCCGCATAGAAAGCGAGCGAGGCAAGGACGAAGCCGAGGCCCACGCCGACCTGGCTCCATGCGCCGAGAAAACCCCGCCGATGCGCCGGAGCGTTCTCGGTGATCATCAGGACTCCGCCGCCCCATTCTCCCCCGGCCGCGACGCCCTGCAGCAGCCGCAGGACGACGAGCAGCGCGGGGGCCAGCATGCCGGCCTGCGCATGAGTGGGGAGCAGCCCGATGGCGAAGGTCGCCATTCCCATGATCGACAGCGTCCAGACGAGGGCAACCTTGCGACCATAGCGATCGCCGATATGGCCGAAGATCAGTCCACCGACCGGCCGCGCCGCGAACCCGACCGCATAGACTGCGAACGCCGCGAGCAGCGAAGCCGTCGGGTCGGCCGCCGGAAAGAAGAGCCGGTTGAAGACCAGCGCCGCGGCGGTCCCGAACAGGAAGAAATCATACCATTCCAGCATATTGCCGGCGAGCGACGCGATGATCGCCCGCCGAAGCTGGTTGCCCTGGCCCTTGGGACTCAAGCGTTTTCCGCGATCATATGGGCCGCTTTTTCACCGATCATGATCGTCGCCGCATTGGTGTTGCCGGATATAAGTGTCGGCATGATCGATGCATCGGCGACGCGCAAGCCCTGAACCCCGTGCACCCGCAACCGGCTGTCGACGACCGCCATCGCGTCGGTCCCCATCTTGCAGGTGCCGACCTGATGCGAAACGCAGCCGCCGGTCTCACGGAAGTACGCTTCGATCTCGTCGTCGGAGCGAATGTCGCTTCCGGGAAGATGCTCGGACGAGATATAGTCCGCCAGCGGCGGCGCTTCGGCGATGCGCCGCGCGAGCTTCAGTCCCTCGACCAGGATGCGGCGATCCGCCTCGTGCGAGAAATAATTGGGCGAGAGGCGCGGCGCTTCGAACGGGTCGTTGCTGGCCAGGGTCATGCGCCCCCGGCTCTGCGGCCGCACCGGGCAGATGAAGTTCGCGAAGCCCGAGAATTTGAACAGGCCATCCTCATAATAGCCGCCGCTGAAGGTCTGGAACAGGAACTGGACATCGGGGGTCGCGGCGCCCGGCGACACGCGGGTAAACAGCCCCGCCTGCCCCGCCGGCACCGACAGCGGCCCGTCGCGGAACAGCAGCCAGTTCAAGCCGGCGAACAGCTGCTTACGCTTACTGAGCATGATGTCGTTCATCGTAATCGGCTGGTTGCAGCGCCACGTAATCTGTCCGCCATAATGGTCCTGGAGATTTTCGCCGACACCCGGCAGGTCCGCCACCGGAGCGATCCCCAGCGCCTTGAGGTCCTCGGCCGGGCCGATGCCCGACAGCATCAGCAGCTGCGGCGAATTGATCGAGCCGCCCGACAGGATCACTTCGCGCCGGCAATGGACGGTGAAACTGCCAGCGCCTTTCCGAAGCCGGATTCCGCTGGCGCGTGTGCCTTCGAACAGGATGCTCTCGGCCTGGGTCTCGGTCAGGATCGTCAGGTTGCGGCGACGCTTGACCGGATTGAGATAGGCAACCGACGTCGAACAGCGCTTCCCGTTGCGGATCGTCGCCTGATAATAGCCGACGCCTTCCTGCTCGGCGCCGTTGAAGTCGAGATTGTGCGGAATGCCGTTGGCGCCCGCGCTGGCGATCAGCGCATCGCACAGGGGATTGCGCTCGACCAGATTGGTGACGCTCAGCGGGCCGCCGGTGCCGTGATACTCGTCCTCGCCATTCTCCTGGTCCTCGGCGCGGCGGAAGAAGGGGAGCACGTCCTCATAAGACCAGCCGTCATTGCCGAGCTGGCGCCACTGGTCGTAATCCTGCGCCTGGCCACGGATGTAGATCAGGCCGTTGATGCTGCTCGACCCACCCAACGCCTTGCCGCGCGGCCAGTAGATCCGCCGCCCGCCCAGCGCCGGGTTCGGCTCGGTCATATATTTCCAGTTCACCGTCGGATCGGTGATGGTGCGGCCATAGCCGACCGGGATCTTGAGCCAGAATTTGTTGTCGCTGCCGCCGGCCTCGATCAACAGGACGCTGACGTCCGCCCGTTCGCTCAACCGTGCCGCAATCACGCTACCAGCCGAGCCCGCCCCGACCACGATGTAGTCGAACTCGGCACCATCCATCTGCATCACGAAGTCCTCGGTTGAATCAGCTGGCCGGGCGGGGACGGCACCCCGCCGGCACGATCATTCTGGCTATTGCAGCGCGCTCGCGTGGGCGGCGACCGCGTCGATCGCCGCGTCGTCGGGCAGCATGGCGACGGCGGCTGTCATCTGCTGGCCCTTTTCGTCGCCTTCGCGGCCGCGAATGCCCTTTTTGTAGTTGCGCAACTGCCGTGCGAGATACGCCGCGTCGGTGCCCGCAAGCGGCGGAGATCCCAGCTCCGCATTGCCCTCGCCGCGTTCGCCGTGGCAGGCCGCGCAGCTCTGGTAGAGGTCAGCACCCGCCTTGGTCTTTGCTGTCGCCATCTTGGGCACAGACGTCGCCGGAAGGGTCGCAATATAAGCCGCGACGTCCGCCACCGCGTGATCGCCGGGCAAGGCCTTCGCCCGACCGTTCATCTGCACGCCCTGGAAATCCGTGGGGCCGCCACGGATATCCTTGCGATAGAGGACAAGCTGTTCGGCGATGTAGCTCGCGGGCAGGCCTGCCAGGCGGGGCGCCTTCATGCCGGCAAAGCCTTCCCCGGCGTTGCCGTGGCAACCCTGGCAGGTCGTGTAATAGGCCTGGCCGCGGGCGACCTGCGGCGAGGCCTCGGGCACGGACCTGGCGGTCGAGCAGCCTGCGGCCGCCACCACGACCGCCGCCGCGCCGAAGAGGATGACAGGCGCCCGCACGACGATCAGCGCAGCGCGGCCGCGATGGCCGCGCTATCGAGATACTCGTCGAACGTGGCGATCTTGCCGTCGGCGGTCGAGATCACATGGACCCACTCGACCGAATATTCCTTGCCGGTCGCCTTGACCTTGCTGCGCTCGATGCCGCGCACGTAAACGAGGCCGTCGGCTTCGACCATCGACTTCGGCGTCATCTCGATCGGCTCAGCATGGGTGCCGAACGTCGCGAAAAAATCGCCGACGCCCTTGGGACCCTTGAAAGTGCCGCCCCAGGGAACGTCCTTCGCATGCAGGGTCCAGCGAACCTCGGGACCCAGCAGCGACATCGCCTTGGGGACATCGCCAGCGCCGAACGCAGCGAAGAACGCACCGACGATTGCAACTCCAGTAGCAGACATATTCTTTCCTCTCAGGCTTTGGGGGCTTTGGGTTCAAGCCCGTAGAAGGTGTGGAAGACGAGGCCGGGATCATATTTTCGGCGCAGTTCGCCCAGTTTCCGCCAGCCATCGGCAGTATAGCATTCGCGGATGCGGTGGATGCGGCCCTCCTGGTTGAGCTCGTTGATGTAACTGCCGGTGCCGTAGGGCTGCAGTTCCTCGTACATCGCGATCAGGAAGTCCTTGTTGGCCTTGTCGGTCGCCGGGTCGTCCCACTGCGCATAGCAGGAGACGTAGAAATTGCCTTTGGTCGCGCAGGCGCCATCGGGAAGCTCGGGCCGCCCCTTGTAGAGCAACACCGGCGCCGTCACCCGTGACGGCGAGTTCGGCATGTGGCGGATGAAGACCTCGATCGGTTTCTTCAGGCTGTCCGCATAGATATTGTCGACGCAGTAGCGACGCTGCGGAAAGGGAACCTCGTTCCCGTAATAGAGATTCTCGAAACTCTCCGCCGCATTCTCGATCTTCACGATCGCCTTGGCGGTGATCGGATGCTGCGCCAATGCGCTCATCCCCGACAGCGCCAGCGCCTCGGTGTCGACGAAGGCGACGCTCTGCAGCAGGAACACCTGGTCGCAGCCGGCGGCAGCACATGCCTTTTCCATGCCGGGTGGCGCCGCGGTGATGACGCCGATCAGCTCGACATTCTTCGGCAGCTTCGGGCCGATCTCCTCCATCGCCGCGGCGACGTCGGCGGTTGCCGTGAACGGGAAGATATAGGTGTGCGAGCGCATCGCCTTCGGCGCCGGGTGCACGCGCAGCTTGAAGCGGGTGACGACCCCGAACAGCCCTGGTCCACCGCCGCGCACCGCCCAAAACAGGTCCGCATTTTCGGTTTCGTTCGCGATCCGTACCTTGCCGTCGGCGGTCACGATTTCGACCTCGAGGATATTATAGGTGCTCATGCCGCCCCAGGCATTGCCGTTCCAGCCGAGGCCGCCACCGAGCAGGAAGCCGCTGATCGGGACCATGCCGCAATGCGCGGTCGGAAAGCCCAGGCCCTGCTTGCCCAGTTCCTCCTGAAGACGCCGGCCGATCACGCCGGGGCCGACGATCGCCTCGCGCTTTGCCGCGTCGATCTCGATGGTCGCGAGGCGCGAGACGTCGACGAGCATGCCATCGTCGCGCATGAAGCAGCCGCAGAAGCTGTGGCCGCCCGCGCGGGTCGTGATACGCCGCTTGTTCTCGCGGGCGTGATCGACCGCCGCCACCACGTCCTCGACGCTCTCGGCCTGGACGATGATCTCGGGGTTGCGCGGAAATTTCTGGGTCTGCCAGATCATGCTCTGGCGCCACGGCTCGTAAAGCTCGCTGTCGCGCGCAACGACCTTGCCCTTCACCAACGCCTGGAGGCCCTTGATCTCGCGGTCGTCCACCGCTGCGCGCGCCGCGCTCGGCACGAGGCCGGCGGCTGACAGGGTCGCAAGCGTCGCGGTCCCCGCCAGAAAGGCGCGTCGGTCGATCCTCGCCATCGACGCGATGTCCGCTCTCGAAGAGTTGTGCAGGATCATGTCGCTTCCCCTTACCGCCGGATCACACCGGCCTTCACGGCCAGGTGCGAATAGAGGCCATCTTCGCCCAGCTCGTGGCCGACGCCCGACTGCTTCCAGCCGCCGAACGGCAACGACAGGTCGAGCGTGTTGTGATTGTTGATCCAGACCATGCCGGCCTGCACGCGATCGACGAAATCGTTGATCAGGTCGAAGTCGCGCGACCAGATGCTCGCCCCGAGCCCGAAGCTGGTGCCGTTCACCTGCGCCATCGCTCCATCCATGTCGTCGAACGGCGTCGCGACCAGGACCGGGCCGAAGATCTCCTCCTGGACCACCGCATCCCCGGGCTTGGCGCCGACGATGATCGCGGGGCGCAGATAGGCGCCGGGATCGTCGACCGCCTCGCCGCCGAAGAACAGCGATCCGCCATCGGCGACGCCGCGCTCGACATAGCTCAGCACCCGATCGCGGTGGCTGTGGTTGACCATCGGGCCAAGGCCGGTCGTCGGGTCGAGGCCGGGGCCGATCTTCAGGCTGCTGGCGATTTCCGCAACGCCCTCGATCACCTTGTCGAAGATGCTGGCGTGGACATAAAGACGCGACCCCGCGCAGCAATTCTGGCCGTGATTGCCGAGAATCGCCCAGGCCGCGCCCGGAATGGCCGTGGTCAGGTCGGCATCGGCCGCGATGACGACGGGCGATTTGCCGCCGAGCTCCAGATTATACTTCTTCAGCCGCGGCCCGGCCGACCCGGCGATGATGCGGCCGACCTCGGTCGATCCGGTGAAGTTGATCTTGTCGACGCCGGGATGCTCGACCAGCGCCGCGCCCGCGACCGCGCCGGTGCCGGTGATGACGTTGACGACACCTGCAGGAATGCCCGCTTCGGCGCACAGCTCGGCCAGGCGCAGCGTGGTGAGCGGGGTCTGCTCGGCCGGCTTGAGCACGATGGTGCAACCGGTGGCGAGCACCGGAGCCAGCTTCCACACCGCTTCGCACAGCGGCACGTTCCACGGCGTGATGCCCGCGACGACGCCGAGCGGCTGCAGCTTGGTGAAGCCGGTGAAGCGCGCGCCAGGCATATAGGGAACCGACAGCTCCATGGTCTTGCCGTGGATCTTGGTCGCCCAGCCGGCCATGTAGCGCAGCGTGTAGACCGAGAAGTCGGCATCGAAGAGGCGGGTGTTCTGGATCAGCTTGCCGCTGTTGACCGTTTCGATCTGGGCGATCGTCGCAGCTTCGGCGGCGATCAGATCGGCCAGCCTGAGCATCAGCGCCTCGCGCTCATGCGGGCGCATCGTCGCCCACGGGCCGCTCTCGAACGCGCGGCGTGCGGCGCGTACGGCGTCGTCGACGTCGGCCGCGTCGGCCTCGGCGACCTGTGCGATCGTGCCGCCATGGCTGGGATCGATCACCGGCGCATAGCGCCCGCTGCGCGGGGCACGCCACTCACCGTCGATGAAGAGCTGCTTGGTGCCGCTGGCGAAAGACCGGGCGGCATCGGACAACAGGCTATAGTCGTTGGCAAGAGTCATCACGAACCTTGTGCGATTGCGGGAACGGGAGGCGACGTGCGCGACAGCGCGGCGATCGCGGCGACACCGGCGCCCAGGAAGGCGAGCGTCGCGATCAGGTAGATACCCGCGGGGCCGCCGGGGCCGAGCACGGTCAGCGCCGGACCGAGGCCGAGGCCCGCGCCGGTGAGCGCCGCGGCGGCGAGCATCGGCCGGCCGTCATGATCGACCTGCCCCAGCGCACCGAGCTGGAACGGATAGATGACATACCAGCCGAAGCTGAACATCGCGGTGGCGATCACGAAGGTCGTGAAGGCATCGGCCACCGCAAAGACCTGCACGGCCGCCATCAGGATCACGGCGGACACCAGGATCGGCGGAATTCGGCCGAAGCGGCTGCCGATGATCCCCGGCAGGAAGGAGGCGCCGAAAGCGATCAGCTTGGAAATGCTGAGCACCAGCGCGATCTGCGATCCATCCAGGCCGATTCCCTGGCCGAGAATCGCGAGAAAGGTCCACAATGCGCCGACGCCGGTGAAGAAGCAGAGGATCGAGATCAGGACGCCAGCGCTGCGCAGCCATCCGGCCATGTCGTTGCCGGGCATCATCTGATGCACCGCGGTCGGGCTGATCGCCTTGAGCCGGGTCAGCACCAGCAGCATAGCGACCAGGTCGAAAGCGAGCAGAACACCGTAAGCCGCAGCGAAACCGAAGCGCGCGATGATCGGCGGCATCGCATAGACGCAGACGATCGACAGGATGGTCTGGAGCGCGAGGAACAGGCCGAAGCTGCGCTCGGCATTGCGGGTCCGCGCCATCGCGGCGGTCGCCTGCGACACTGCGACGCCGCCCGCCGCACCGCCGATGCCGCGCAGCACGAGCAACATCGTCCAGCTCGGATGCGTGAGGCAAAGGAGGTCGCAGACGATCATCACCGCCAGCGCCGCAATGCCGAAGCGCCGAAACTGGCCGCGCGGCAGGAAGGTGCTGAGCAGACAGCCGCAGGACAGGGTAATCAGCTGAACGGTCGAGAAGAGGCCGACGTCGCGCTCGCTGGCGCCCATGACGTTGACGAGCGCGGCGGCGATCACCGGCATCGCCAGGAACGTCATCACCCCCGCGGTGCCGAGGGTGATGAGCGCGACGAGACCTTCCTGCCCCATCGCGCCATCGGTCGGTCGACTGTTCCCCGTCTTCAGCATGGTACGCCCTTGAACGAGTGCGGAACGCCGAAGCGTTCCGCAGAGGTGATCAGAACTTGTAGAGCACTGCCGCACCGAACACCCGCGGCTCGGAATAGATATACTGGACGTAGCCGAGATCGTTGAACTGGAACGCCTTTGTGACCGCCAGCTTGTTGCCGATATTCCGGACGAACGCCTGAAGCTGCCAATAGTCGTTCACATTGAACGAGATGTCGGCATTGTGTTTGAAATAGCCCGGCATCTTCACCGACGGATCGTTGAAGTTGTTGGCATAGCGGCTCGAACGATAATTCCAGTCCCAGTTCACCACGACCGAGCGGTCGTCCTGCAGCGGGATGGTGTAGACGACGGCGCCGTTCGCGGTCCATTTTGGCGCGTTCGACATCTCGCGGTCGGCGACATAGACGCCGCCGCCAGGAACGCCGTTGCGGACGTTCTTGATTTCCGTTTCCAGCCACGAACCACCGAAACGCAGTTCGAGATTATCGACCGGAGCGGCCTGGATCTCGACCTCGGCGCCGTAGCTGCTGGCGCTCTGGTTGGTCAGCAGGCCACCGATGCCTTCGAAGTTGAACGTCTGGTAGCGGTTATAGTCATAATAGAAGAACGAGGTGTTGAAGCGCAGCTTGCGATCGAACAGCGTCGCCTTTTCGCCGATTTCATAGGCGATGACATTCTCGTCGCGATACGGGATCTGCGCGGTGGTGACGCCGCCCGGATAGAAGCCGTTGTTGAAGCCGCCGGCCTTGGTGCCGCGCGACACGCTGGCGAACAGCAGCAGATCCTGGTCGACCTGGAAGTTGATCGCGGCCTTACCCGAGATCAGCGTCTTCTTGTAGGTATCGACATAGGGGTTGGCGATCCCGGGGCCCGCCGGCTGGGCGAAGCAGTTGGTCGGGATCGGGAAGCCCGGGCAGCTGCGCAGCGATGCGTTGTCCCGCTCGTTGAACTTCTTGTTGTCGCGCGTGATGCGCCCTCCCAGCGTGAAAGTCAGGCGATCGGCGAGTTCGACCTCCCCCTGGGCGAATGCCGCGACTGATGTCGTCCGCATCTTCCAGTCTGCGGCGAGGTTGATGGGGAAGAAAGCGCCGTTGTAGAGGCCGGTCACCGGGTCGACGGCGGTGTCGCCGGAGACGGGGATGTTGAACGTCGCGCTCGGGTTGTTGCTCGCCTTCGCGTAGAGACCGTAGACGCCCGCAGTCCAGTTGAAGCCCTCGCCCTTACCGAACGCACGGAATTCCTGCGTCGCGGTGTCGCTCTTGTAGGGGAAGGTCGCCGAACAGATCGCGTTCGGGCTGGCATCGCAATCCTCGTCGAGGTTGCGGGTGAAGTGCATGTACCCGGTCAGCGAGGTGAAGCTGATGTCGCCGAAGTCGCGCTCGGCGCGCAGCAGGCCGGCATAGCCTTCCGACTTCAGGCGCTGCGGGTTGCTGGTGAAGGCGACGTTACGCTTGCCCGCGCCGAAATTGGCCTCGTTGTAACCGGCATCATCGACGCCGGTCGGATCGGCCGAACCGAGACCGGTCAGCGGATCGCGAACGCTCGGCG
Source organism: Pseudomonadota bacterium (assembly GCA_040387595.1). Taxonomy (GTDB): domain Bacteria; phylum Pseudomonadota; class Alphaproteobacteria; order Sphingomonadales; family Sphingomonadaceae; genus Rhizorhabdus. Next base: position 284,633 of record JAZKDN010000002.1, on the reverse strand, counting down.
TCTGCTCATAATAGGTGTGGACCTTGTCGGTCCGGCCATATTCGCCCTTGAGCAGGACATCCCATTCGCCATCGTCATAGCGCAACTGCGCGCGGATCGCATCGGTGCCGGCCTGGCCACCCTTGTCCTTGGAGAACAGGGGGTTGAGGTTCTTGATATAGCCGTCGCTGTGGTGCGACAGGAACGAAACGCGGGCCGAGAGCGTGTCAGTGAGCGGCGCGGTGAGACCGCCTTCCAGCTTCAGTTCGTTGAAGCGGGCATAGCTCGCCTTGAAGAAGCCGCCGGCCTCCTGCGAAGGCTTCCTGGTCATGTAATGGACGAGACCGCCGGTCGAGTTGCGGCCGAACAGCGTGCCCTGCGGGCCGCGCAGGATTTCGGCGCGGTCGAGATCGAACAGCGCGAAATCGACGGCGGGGACGTTCACGATGTAGAATTCGTCGACATAGACGGTGACGGGCGCTTCATGGCCTTCGCCGAAGTCGTTGAGGCCGATGCCGCGGATGACGATGTTCGCGCTCGAACCCGGGCCGTAGGGCGAGTAATTGTCGACGCTCGGCGTGCGGGTGATCAGGTCGATGCTGTTCGAAACGCCGCGCTCGAGGATTTCGTCGCCCGACACCGCGGTGACGGAGATACCGACCTTCTGAAGGCTCTGCTCGCGCTTCTGGGCGGTCACGACGATTTCGGCGAGACCGCCGCTGTCGGCTTCGGCAGCGGCGGGCGCGGAAGCGTCCTGCGCAGCGGCCGGTGCGCTCGCCAGCATGGCCGCAAAAGCCAGGGCAAGAGTGGAGGAGGTCGAAACAAAGGTTCTGGTCATATAGCCCCCGAGGTTAGCGGCGCATGGTGCGCAACGTGCTTCCTACCTGCGGCGTGACGCATATTCGGCGCGTCATCGTCGTGACGCATTACTGTGTGATCCGGCGTCGAGGGGCTATACCGGGTTAGCAATCATCCTACCGTTATCGCAGCATTCGATGCCGCCACGGTATATCGTCAGGCGCTGAACGACGTCTTCAGGGTGAAGGACGGCAGCTCGCCGAATCGTCGGGCGTAATCCTGCGAGAATTTGCTGGGATGGAGAAAGCCGTTGGCAAGAGCGACCTCGGTCACGGTCAGGCCGCTGCCCTGTTTTTCCTTGAGCATGGCGCGCGCGCGCTCGAGCCGGTAGCGCTTGAGATAGCCCATCGGACTATCGTCGCGGAACCGCCGGAACCCGAAATGGAGCGAACGTCCGCTAACGCCCGATGCGGTGATCAGGTCCGACAGGGTCAGTTGTTCATGATAGCGCGCGCGGATCAGCTCCTCGGCGCGGCGCACATAATAGGGCGTCGCGACATTCTGCGGCTCCATCGCATAATCATGCGAATAATTGTGCGGAACCGATGTCAGCAGCAGCCGGCCCAGCATCTCCTCGGTGGTGCCGATCGCGCGCGGATGAAGGAAGCCGGAGATGCCGTCGTCCATGTCCTCGACCACGGCGCGCACGAACTGCGCGAAGGACGCAGCCAGACCGTCGATGGCGATCGGATCGGGCGAGAAGACCAGCGGCTTGGTGGTGCGCCCGAAATCCTCGTTGAGCAGGCCTTCGAGATGGGGACGATCGAGCTTGATGGTGAAATGCCGGCATCCGGCATCGGTGGTCTGGCGGATCGGCTCATGCGGGCTCAGCACCGACATCTGGCCCGGCCGCAGCACGAAGGTGCGCCCCTGATGCGCGAACTGCGCCTGACCGCTCAGGACGAACTGGACGAGGAAACAATGCTCTGCCGGCGGGATCGACACCGCGACACGGCCGTAGGTCAGGCCATAATCGGTGGCGTTGAAGGTGCTCGACCGCAACGTCGCCTGATTATGGCGGAAGGCGATGGGCGGCACGCCACCCTCGGTCGACAGGTCGTGCGGGCAGAAGGCGTGAACCATATGCTGGTGGACGGCATCGATCTCGGTGCTCGCAAAGCGATTCCACCGATCGAGCGGCAGCTCGCTCGGCGTCCAGACCTTGCGTTCCTCAACAGACTGAATGGCCACGCTTACCTCCGCGATAGGCTTCCGGCCGTTCCGCCTGCTGCACGATCGACTGTGTCGGCATCCTATCAGATCGACTGGCGAATGCGAGCATCTCGATAATGGCGGAATCCTGCGGTCAGGAACCGACCGAACGAGGAGGCGTCAGTAATCCTTCGAGTAGCGCAGGCTGACGTTCGAACCACCGAAGGATCCGGTCGAGCTCAGGATCGACAGCGCCTTCGACAGCGCCACCTCGATCTGGGTGGCGGTGAAGCCCCGCGCATCGGTGATCACCTCGACATAGATATCGTTGGAGATGTACTGGCCGGCGGCAAGCGCGGTACCGCGACCTGCAGTCTTGTCCGCACCGAGGACACGCAGCCGGTCGATCCCCGATGCCGAGCGAAGCTTGCCGAGAGGATTGAGCCCTCCCCCCGATCCGCGCAACGAGTTGAGCGCGGCGGCCAGCTGGATCGCCTGGGTCGGCGACAGGTTCGTCACCGACGATCCGAACAGGAGCCGCGACAGCACCTCGTCCTGCGGCAGCGTCGGGGTCGAGGTGAACGACACCTGGGGATTGAGCGCACGACCGCCGATGTTGATCGTCGCCGTGACGCCTTCGACCGTGGTGTCCGCCGACAAGTCGAGCTGCGGATCGTTGACCGGTCCCCCTTCGAAACGGACCTCGCCATCCTCGGCCAGGTCGAAGCGGCGGCCGGCGAAGCTGTAGGTGCCGCGGACGACCGACAGGGTCCCCGTCACGCGCGGATCGCTGGCGGTGCCGCCGACGCGCAGGTTGGTCGCCCATTCGGCTTCCAGGCCCATGCCGCTGACGAAAATCTTGTTGTCCGCGCGGATCCGGATATCGAGCTTCCAGTTGCTCGGGATGGAGCTTTCCGGGGGTTTGGCCGCGCCCGCCGTCATCATATCGCTGCGGCGACGCACGCCGGTCAGCTCGGCGACCTCGGCCGCTCCCTGGCGGATGATCTGATAGCGGGCCTCGGGAATGGTCAGGTCGCCCTTGATCAATGCGCCCGCCGCCTTGCTGTTGGTGACCGCGATCGTTCCCGACACGGTCGCGCCCAGCGCATCGCTGCGCGCCAGTTGAGCGCGGCGCAGATCGGCCTTCAGGTTGACCGGGAAGCCGCTCGCCGCATCGAGCCCAACCGTGCCGCTGGCGCTCACCGTTCCGCTGCCGGCCTTGCCGGTGAGCGAGACGATCTCGAGCTGCGAACTGGTAAAGCGACCGTTGAGCGCGATTTCGGAGATCACGGTGCCATAGGCCTCGTTCTCGTAACGCAACGCATTGCTACGCACGACGCCGGTTATCCGCGGCTGGTCGAGCCGCCCGCCGAAATCCGCGGCCAGCGCGATCGGTCCGCTGACCTCCTGTCCCGCTATGCCGGTGAGCGTCCACAGCACGTCGGCCGGCCCATTATAGCGAATGCCGCCCGAAAGCGGTGCCGCGAACAGCCGGTCGGACAGGCTTTCGCCCGCGCCCAGTGGCGCGAGCTTGGCCTGCATGCGCCCGACGGTCCCGCCGCCGCGGCGGATCAGCGCACGAATGTCGCCGCCCGATGCGTCGAGCGTGCCGAGCATCGCGATATCGACAGGTGCGGACACGACATAGGCCGCCGTGCGGGTGAACTTCGCGATGTCGACCCGCGCACGGATCGTAGGCACGGTCGCGCCCGCTGGTGCCGTATAGTCGATCGTCCCCGTTGCCCGGCCGCCGAGGCCAAGTCCCGGCACGACGGCCTGCACGATCGACACGTCCATGTTGGCGAGCTTCGCGCGCAGGCTGGTCGATGCGCCATAGCTGCCGCTCAACTCGACCTGCCCTTGCGGAACTACCACGGTCGCGGGAGCCAGACGCCAGTCGCTACCGACCTTGGTGACGATCGCGGGGGCCGCCAGGCGGAAGGCGACGCCATTGGCGCTGCCCTTGACGTTGGCGAGGATGCGGGTCGGCGCGAGCGCGGCCTGCATCGCGATATCGAACGGAACGCTGCTGCGGCCATTGGCGATCAACGCAACGGTGCCGCTGCCATCGCGATAGGCGATCTTGCCCTGCGCGCGGCTGATCGTCGTTTCGCCCTGCCGCACGTCGGTCAGCGCAAAGCGACCATTGGCTGCAGGCCCCTTGGGATAGAGCGTTACCGTCGCCTTGATCGTCCCCGCTCCGATGCTGATCGGGACATCGCCGGGAATCCGCGCGGCATTGGCCGTCACGTCGATATCGGCCTGCTGGTTGGCACCGGCGGCGGCAAGCCGGACGTTTCCGTTCAGGCCCGAGCCGGCCAGCGCCAGCGTCCCCGCGAACGGGCCGCTCCGCGTCTGGACGATCGTGCCGGAGACATCGACGCCCGCCAGCGTGGCCTTGCGGATATCGACAGCGAGCGGCCCTCGTCCGCTGCGGATGATCATGTCGGCACTGAGCGGGCCATAGGCCGATTGCCCCCTCGCCTTCACCGCATAGCCGCTCGGAATGCCGCGAAGCTCGGCCTCGACAGCGCGCAAATCGATGCCCATTCCCGGCCGATCCGCCCGCAGCTTCACCAGCGGCCGCTCGAGCGTGCCCGAGGCCGTCACCGCGAGCGGTCCATAGGCCTTCGACATCGCACGGGCCGCAAAGGCGATCCGGCCCGTATCGATATTATAACTGCCCCGCCCGCCGCTGATGCGGAAATCGGGCGCTGTCAGGGTCAGTCCGGTGAGCGTGGCGGTGCCATTCTCGTCGAACCCGAAGCGCGCGGTCGTCACGGCATTGCCGCCCAGCGTGTCGCGCAAGGTGGCATTGTCGAGGCTTCGCGTCACGACGCGGAACACCCCGCTGACACCGAAACCGCCCTTGGGGCCGGGCACCAGTTTCGCATCGGTGGTCAGGCTGATCCGCCCGAGGCCGTCGATGCGGTAATCATTGACCTTGCCCTTGATCGCGCCGGTGTAGCGGCCGGTATTCATATCGGCGACGACGATGGTGGTCGCGTCGATCTGGGGCGATCTGAGCTTGAGATTGTCGGACAGCAGCCGCCCGTCCGACCATTTCAGATCGCCGTCGACGATGAGGTTGGTGAGCAGGCCGCCCGCCGCCGCGTTCAGCCCTGTCACGGCCTTGGCCGTCGCGTGGACCGGGATCGCGATATGGTTTGCGTCGATCACGGCGCGGCCACTGGCGTTCAGCCCTTCGACCGCCATCGAGCCGAAGCCGATCGATCGGGCCGACAGGCTGTAGTCGATCGTCGGCGTGCCGAACGGACCGTCGAGCGTGGCCGACAGCCGCACGTCACGGCCACGCACATTCTCGGCGATCGCGCCGGGTTCGATCAGACGCGCGGTGAGGCGCAGGCCACCGAAACGGTTTTGGCCGAGATCGACGAGACCCTGGGCGTCGACGACGGCAGCGTCCGATCGCGCCGCAAGGCGCAGGTCGACCTTCCGATCGGCAAGCGTCGCGACAAGGTCGATCGCCATCTTCGCCGCGGTCAACCGCGCAGCGGGGCCGGTCAGCACCGTGGCGGGTATCATGTCACCCTTGACCGTGAACCGTCCGTTGCTTCCCGTGATCGCCAGATCGGCAAGGCTTGCTCCACCGGCTTGAGCGGTGGCCCTGCCCGTCCATTTCGCCCAGTCGCCCTGCCCCGTTACCGCCACGGACAGACGCTTGCCCAGCCCAGCATAGCTGTCGATCAGCCCGCCTTTCGGCGCCGCCAGATTCAGGTCGATCAGCAGCCGGTTGGAGGCAGGCACGGCATCGAGCTTGACCCGCAGCACATCGCCGCCCGCAGCATCGCGCGCCACCAGTGCCCGCGCATCGAGGTTCACCCGCGCACGGCCTTCGGCGATGTCCGCAGAGCCGGCGATCCGCACGATGTGGCGGCGACCCGTGACCGGAGGATCGATGATGAAACGGTCGATCGCGACGCGGCCGATCGCGACGTCGATATCGGGCAGCAGCGGCGCGTTCGGATCGGACAGCGTTGGACGGAATTCGGGCATCCGCAGCAGCCGGATCTCGGGCGACGCCAGTTCGCGGACGTCGACCTTGCTGCCGGTCAGATACGCCAACGGCCGCCAATCGAGCGTAAGGTCGGCGGCGCGCAGGAACACCCCGCGCGTATCGCGCAGCTCGAGTCCTTCGATCTTCATGCGCCCGTAGATCGATCCCTCGATCCTCGCGATCCCGATCTTCATTCCGGCTTCGGTCTCGAACCCAGCCACGCGATCGACCAGAAAGCGTCGGCCGGCGCTGGTGTTCAGTCCGAGAACGATGAGTGCGACGAGAAGAACGAGCCCGGCGATCGCTATGCCGGCCCATTTGGCGATCGACAGCCACAGCGGTCGGGCGATCCGTGCCTCGGTGCTTTCGTCGGCCATCAGAAGGCCTGCCCGATGGAGATGTAGAGCGCGACCTTGGACTCGCCCGGCTGCCGGTTGATCGGCGTGGCCAGATCGATCCGGAACGGGCCGAAGTTGGTATAGTAGCGCACGCCGATGCCGGCGCCGTAGCGCATGTTCTTGATCGAAGGCGTTGAGCTTTCGCCGACCCGGCCCGCGTCGAAGAATGGAACGATACCATAATCGCCGAAGCGGTAGCGCGCCTCGATCGCGAACTCGGTCAGCGATCGGCCGCCGATCGGATCGTTGTTGATGTCTTTCGGACCGAGCTGCTGATAACCGAAACCGCGGACCGAACCGCCACCGCCCGCATAATAACGCCGCGATGGCGCGATATCGTCGCGCGCCGCGCCGATGATCGACCCGACCCGGGCCCGACCCGCCAGCACGATCGCGTCGGTAACCGGGTAATAGCCGCTGCCTTCGGCGAGAACGCGTGCATAGCCGTCGAACCCGCCGCCGCCCGTGCGCTTCTGCGCCTCCGGGCTCAGGCGTCCGCTCAGCCGGAAGCCCTTGGTCGGATCGAGCAGGCTGTCGGACCGATCATAGCCGATCTGCAGCGGGATCGCGGCGATCAGATAGGTGCTCTTGTCGCGATCGAGGGCAGCGGTCTCGAACGGGGTCTCGCGGGTCGCGATCAGCTCGCCGCCGATGCTCCATGTCCAGCGCTTCTGGAAAATCGGCGTACTCTGCCGCGACAGACTGCCCGACAGGGTGATCGTCTGCGCGTTGTAAGCATCGAAATCCTGGCGAGCGACCGAGGCGCCGAGCGCGAAGCTGCGATCGCGCTGCCCGGCGTTGGAGCGACGGAAGGTGCCCCCCACACTCTGCTGCAACGTCCCAGCGACCGCCTCGACCGTCAGCGCGCCTTCGGGCGGAAAGAGGTTGCGGTGCGTCCAGGACCCGGTCAGCTTGATGCCTTCGCCGGTGCCATAGCCGGCACTGCCGGCCAGTTGCCGCGCGGGCCCCTTGCTCTGGTGGACGAGGATATCGACGACCTCGGTGCCATCCTCGGCGATCTGCCCCGTCTGCACGGGCTCGATCGCGTTGGTCGAAAGCAGGCTGGTCGCGATCAACGCCTGGCGCAGATCGTCGACCTGACGGCTGTCGTAGAGCTCGCCGGGATCGAAGCGGCTGATCACGGTCAGATGATCAGTGGTGAACACCGGATCGCCATCGGTACGGATCGCTCCGAAGCGCGCCTTCGGACCGGCCGTGAGCGGGAGAGTATAGTCGCCCTTATGATCGCGATCGTCGAGCAGGATATCGCGCTGGCCGACGCTGACAAAGGGATAGCCGCGCTCGGGCAGGCGCAGCGCGATATTGGCCTCGGCGCTCTGCACGTCCGCCGCGACGATCGGCTCGCCGGTCTTGAGCTCCAGGGCTTCGCGCGCGAACGCGGTCGGTTCGGGCGGCGCGCCGGTGATCGCGATCGTTCCGAAGCTGTAGCGCGGCCCGGGCGTAGCGCTGAGCGTCACGGTCAGGCTGTTGGTCGCGTTGGGCAGCGTATCGATCGCGGCAGTGGCGATGCCGTCATAATAGCCTTCGGAGCGCAGCAACCGCTCGGCCAGCTTCACATCCTCGTCGGCGCGGGCGGAGACCTGAGCCGCATTGGCGGCGTTTCGGCCATCCTGCAGGAGCGCCGACAGATCGCGGAAAACATCCTCGAGCTCGACCTGCTTCAGGCCGCGCAGGACCAGCTTATATTTGATCTCCGACGCTTTCTCGTCGGCGACGTCGATCGCCGGCGGCGGGGTTGCGTCGAAGGTCGCGATCGACGGAAGGGGCGCCTCGAGTTCTGGATCGGCGCCCGGTTCGGCTGCGGCGGTTTCGGATGGAGCTACGGGCGCCTCGCTCGCAGGCGCGGCGATTTGGTCGAGAGGCGGCAGGCTCTGCTCGAAGGCTGCGTCCGACAAGGCGGCATCATCGGGTGAAGTCTGCGCCAGGACAGGCGTCGCAAGGATAAGGCTTGCGCAAAGCAGATTAATTGGCCGTGTAATCAATGGAACCCCTCGACGCGCACCCCGCCGGTCCGAGCCGATCGAAAACACGCTTCCTTAACGCTGAAACATCCAGACCGCCCGATGTTCCTTCCGCAAAGAAATTTCGTCCCTTTTCTGCGCCCAAGCGTTTGACGCGGGGGAGCAATGCCATGGATATCGAACAGCATCACATCGATCTCGGCGCCGCCGCCGACGATCCTCGCGCCTTGGGATGGCCGGCCTGGCGGGCAATCCTGGGCCGGGTTTGGGTTAACAGCGGCCGCCACAATGTCGGACTGATGGCGGGCGGCGTCGCCTTCTACGTCTTCCTGTCCTTCGTGCCGATGCTCGGCGCGCTGGTGATGACATACGGCCTTCTTGCCGATCCGGCGACCGTCGCTCAGCATATGCGGGTGATCATCGAGGTCGTTCCCGCCGATGCCGCGAAGTTGATTTATGACCAGCTCCTGTCGCTGACGACGACCGCTGCGAGCAAGAAGGGCATCGGCCTCCTGATCGCGCTGGCGGTGTCAATCTATGGCGCGACCCGCGCATCGGGCGGGATGATGAGCGCGCTCAACGTCATCTACGAAGAGGAAGACCGGCGCGGGATCCTGCGCAGCACCGGTGTCGCAGCAATACTGATCGTCGGTGCGATCGTCATCGGCATCGTCGGCGTGCTGTCGGCCTCGGTGCTCGGCTTCGTACAGGAGATGATCAAGGGGGTCGGTCCAGTCGGCGCGGTAATCGTCAAGATCGTCACCTGGTTGATCGCGGGCCTGCTTGCCAGCGCTACGATCGCGGGGATGTACCGTTTCGCCCCCGACCGATCCGACGCTCGCTGGAGCTGGCTGAGCATCGGGGCGGTACTAGCGACGCTGCTATGGCTGCTCGCGACGATCGGCTTCGGTTTCTATGCCGCACATTTCGGCGGCTATGACGCAACCTACGGATCGCTGAGCGCGATCGTCGTGCTGCTGATGTGGCTCTATATCTCGGCCTATGCCGTTCTGATCGGCGCGCTGGTCAATGCCGAGGCGGAGCGTCAGACCGCGCAGGACACCACGACGGGACGTTCGCGACCGCTGGGATCGCGCGGGGCGACCGTCGCGGACATGAGCGCTGCGCTGCAAACGAAATAGAAATGAAAGTGATTCCACCTCCTGATAAAGATATCTTGAGAACGCCTCTAAATATATATGAACTTAAGTCTCTAACAGACGTTCGCTTCCTATGGGATCAGGAAGGTCTGTTATGTTGATCATGTGTGTCGATGACGATAATCTCGTTCGCCAGGTAACTAGTGATATGATCCGACATCTTAATCATGAGGTGCTCGAAGCCGCCGATGCGAAATCCGCCTTGGATCAATTGGATTCGTCTACAAACCGGATCGACGTTCTTCTAACCGATATTCGGATGCCGGGTGTTACGGGCCTTGCCCTTGCCAGAAGCTTTCGCCAGAGAAATCCCGACATCGGCATCATCTATATGACCGGATATTCGGGAGGTGAAGAAGCTCCCGGCCACGTGCTGAACAAACCCTGCACGCTTGGAGAGCTTCAGAATGTCCTCGAGCAGGCCGGCCGCTACCGGCTGAATTGACCAGCTTGCCCGCGGGCTTTCTCCGCCGGCGCTCGGGCAGATAGCCCGCTCGCCGCGACGGCCTTTTCCAGCAGGGCTCGGTCTTCATCGCGCGCCACGGACAAGGTGAGCAGCGCCACACCATGGCGCGTGATCGCGGCCCAGCTTTCGGCCTCGATCCGCCCGTCGGCCCAATCGAGCATCGCACCCGAGATCAAGTGCATCAGGCAGCGCGCGTAAAGATCTACCCTCGCGTCGGCGCGAAACCGGCCCGCGATCGCCGCTGCCTCGACCAGCGCCATCCAGAAATCGATACCGGGATCGGGGTCTTCGACCGACGGCCCCGGCTCTCCGGCCGGGCGATAGACCGCGCCGAACAGCGCACGGTGAAAATGGGGTTGCTCGCCGAGGTCCTCGGCGAGCAGGTCGATCGCCGCGAACAGCCGCGCCAGGGGATCCGTCTCCCGGTGCGCCAGCCGGTCCACGGTGCGCCGGCGCTGGTCGTCGTACAGAGCCGCGATCACTCCGCGCTTCGACCCGAACAGATTGTACGGCGTCGCCTCCGCGACACCGGCTTCATCGGCCAGCCGCCGCATCGACAGATCGGACGTCGCCAGGATCCGGCGCGCGGCTTCGAGCAGAGCCTCCCGGCGCGCTTGCTTGCCCTGTTCACGCCGTCCCGGTGTGCCTTCGATCGCCATGTCCCATCCCTATACGGATTCTTCGCATATTGCATAATCTTATAGCGCGCTCTAACAATTCATCGACTCCGGACGAAACGCGGAGCGAGGAGAGGTCGCATGAAATTCTCGGTGTGCTTCGAAGCGCAGATGGTCGACACCTCGCGGGAGAGCGAGCAACGCACATTTTTCGAGGCGGTCGAACAGGCCGTCTATGCCGAGGAGATGGGCCTCGACGGCATCTGGGCGGTCGAGCACCATGCGCTCACCCAATATTCGCACATGTCCTCGCCCGAGAGCTTCCTCGCCTTCGTGGCGGGAAAGACGGAAAGGATCCGGATCGGCCACGGCGTGGTGTGCCTGCCGCCGGCGATGAACCATCCGGTCAAGGTCGCCGAGCGCATCGCTACGCTGGACATATTGTCGCGCGGGCGGGTCAATTTCGGGATCGGCAAGGGCGGCACCCAACAGGAGGCCGGCACCTTCGGCTACGACCTCGCCGATCTCCAGCCGATGATCGACGAGTCGATGTATCTGATCCCGAAGATCATGGTCGAAGACGAGATCGAGCATGACGGCGAATATATCAAGATCCCCCGCCGGCCGATCCATCCCAAGCCTTATCAGCAGCCGCACCCGCCGATGTTCATGGCGTGCACGCGTGAGGAATCGGTGCGCACCGCCGGATCGCGCGGATTGGGCGGGATGGTCCTGGGGTTCAATTCGCCCGAGGAAACCGGCGAACTCAACGCCGCCTACCGCGCCGCCTTCGCCAGTCGCGATCCGGCGGAACAGGTGGGCTATTTCCCCAATGAGTGGCTCGCCGTCGGCTGTCCGATCATCGTCGGCGACGACGGCGACGAGGCCCGCCGCATCGGCTTCCGCGGCCAGCGCTTCTTTGCCCAGGCGATCCACCACTGGTACGGCGCCGGGCCGAAGCCCGATGTCGAGGACGTGTCGGCCGACGCGCACGCCGCCGCGGTGAAACAGGCCGAGGAAGCGACGATCGCCTATCTGAACGAGGCGAAGATTCCCATCACCTCCGCCGCCACCTCGATGTACAATCTCGACCATGCCTATGGCACGCCGCAGGAGGCGATCGCCTATATCGAGCGGCTCGAGGCCAACGGCACCGACGAATGCCTGATGCTGATGCAGATGGGCACCGTGCCGCACGAGGCGATCATGGAGACGCTGCGCCACATGGGCGAAACCATCATCCCCTATTTCCGGGAGAAGGAACGCCGGGCGCAGGCGGCTTGAGGGAAAGCCCGATGCCGCTCAGCCCCATCGCCCAAGCCTTGCTCGATCAGATGACGGCGCATGCGCCCGACTGGAAGACAATCAGCCCGCTCGATTTCCGCGCGATGTCCGCGTCCATGGTGCAACCGGCCGACGCCGGCGATCGCATTATCAGCCGCGACCTCGATGCCGATGGCGTGCCGGTCCGCCTGTATCGCCGCGAAGAGGCGGTCGGTGTCGAGCCCGTCCTGCTTTTCCTCCATGGCGGCGGCTATATCGCCTGCTCGATCGACAGCCATGAACGGCTGTGCAGCAGGCTTGCGCGGCTAACCGGCTGCGCGATCGTCTCGGTCGACTACCGGCTGGCGCCCGAACATGTCTTCCCCGCCGCCGTCGAGGATGCAGCGACCGCGCTGGATTGGCTGGCGCGCGAAGCCGCTGGCCTCGGACTCGATCCCGACCGGATCGCGATCGGCGGCGACAGCGCTGGCGGGACGCTGGCCACGGTGACGGCGATCCGCGCACGCGACGATGGTGGACCGAAGGTCGTCCATCAGTTGCTGATCTATCCCGGCACCGACCTCGCGGGCGAGACCGAGTCCAAGCGGGCCTTCGCCACCGGCTATTTCCTCGATGCCGACTTCGCCGAACTGTGCATCAGCAGCTATATCCCCGACGCCGGAGACCGGAGCCATCCCTGGGCATCGCCGCTGCGCAGCGCATCGCTGGCGGACCTGCCGCCTGCGACCATCCTCACCGCCGAATGCGATCCGCTTCGCGACGAGGGCAAGGCCTATGCGGACCGGCTCCGCGAAGCCGGCGTGCCGGTCGATTACCGCATGTATTCCGGCATGTTTCACGGCTTCGCCAGCATGTTCGGCATCCTGCCCGAAGCCGATCAGGCCCTGACCGACGCTGCCGCACGATTGAACGACGCTTTCGAAAGGACCGCAGCATGACGATCAGGCCGTTCCGCATCGACGTGCCCCAGGCGCGGCTCGACTGGATCGCGCGCCGGCTCGACGATGCCCAGTGGCCCGACGAAGCGCAGGGCGATCCCTGGGGCTATGGCGCCAGCCTTCCCGTGATGCGCGATCTCGTCGCCTATTGGAGCGACCACTATGACTGGCGCGCGAGGGAGGCGGCGATGAACCGCTTTCCTCACTTCCTCGTCGATGTCGATGTGGAGGGCGCGCCCTACACCGTCCACCTGATCCATGTCGTCGGCAAGGGCCCGTCGCCCAAGACCGTGCTGATCACCCATGGCTGGCCCGGGTCCTTCGTCGAATTCCTGGAATCGATCGAGCCGCTCACCGATCCCGCCGCGCATGGCGGCGACCCGGCCGATGCGGTGACGGTCGTCGTTCCGTCGCTGATCGGCTACGGCTTCTCGTCCAAGCCGGCCAAGCCGATCGGGTCCCGTACGATCGCGAAGGCGTTCGACAAGGCGATGGCCGCGCTCGGCTACCGCGACTATGTCGCACAGGGCGGCGATTGGGGCGCCTCGGTCTCCGGCTGGCTCGGCTATGAGGGCGCCGGCTGCACCGCGGTCCATCTCAATTTCGCCTTCGGCTGGACCAGTCCCGACGCCAAGCCCGAGACCGAGGAGGAAATCGCCGCCGCCGGCAACCTCGCCGCGATCTGGCAGCAGGAAGGCGGCTATATGGCAATCCAGTCGACCAAGCCCGTGACGCTGTCCTATGCGATGGCGGACAGCCCCCTCGGTGTCGCCGCCTGGATCGTCGAGAAATTCCACGGCTGGTCGCAGCTTGCCGACGGCGATCTCTGGTCGATCTATTCGCGCGACCAGGTCCTCGACAACATCATGGTCTATCTGGCGAACAACACATTCGGCACCGCAGCCTGGCTGTATCGCGGCGTCTATGACGAGCCGGTCCCGGCCGGCGCACGCGTGACCAAGCCGGTGGCGATGGCGAATTTCCCCGGCGAACCCGCACGCTTCCCCCGCTCGTCAGTCGAAAAGAGCTATAACATCGTTCGCTGGACCGATCTGGCCAAGGGCGGCCACTTCGCCGCGATGGAACAGCCCGCGCTGTTCGTGGAAGAAGTGCGCGCTTTCGTCCGCACGCTGAAGCCTTCCTGATCCGCCGACAATGCAAAGAGCAGCGCGCGGGAGCTTGGTTCCCGCGCGCTAGATGTTCCTGAGAAGTATCCGCTTAGAAGCGGATCTTGGCGCGGGCGCCGAACGTGCGGGGCCGCCCATAATAATTGCGGTCGGCGATCGCCGACGGCCGCGAACGGGTGACGAGCGAGATCATCCGGCTGTTGTTCAGATTGGTGCCGAACACACTGAACTCCCACGGTCCGGTATCGTAGGTGATCGAAGCATTCGCGGTCTGATAGGCCGGGATCTTGCGACGCAGCAGGTTGGTCTCGCTAAACTCGGTATAGCTGTTGCCGCGCATCTGGAAATCGCCCGAGAAGCTGAGCGAGCCGTCGTCTAGCGGCACAACGTAGGTCGCGTTCGCCGCCAGCGTATATTTCGGGAAATAGGGCACCCGGTCGCCATCGTCGGCCGCCGCATTGGCGATCGCGCCACTCGCCTGAGCATCGGTGTAGGAGCCGTTGACCCCGATCGTCAGCGCATCGCTGAGCTTGAGGCGGCTTTCCAGTTCCAGACCCATGCTGCGGACCTTGCCCGCATTCTGGGTGAAGTAATAACCGCAGTCGAGATTGCGGTTGGTCTGGACCTTCTTCCAATCGACGTAGAAGGCGGCAACGTTGAAGGTCAGGCGGCGGTCGAAGAACTGGCCCTTTTCACCGACGGTATAGCTCCACAGATTGTCCGGGCCGAAGGTCAGCGGAGCGCTGGTGAGCCCGGCCGCGGTGAGCGCCGCGCCACAGAAGGATGCGGGGACCGGCTGGTTGACGCCGCCATAGCGAAAGCCGCGCGCGGCCTCGGCATAAAGCATCAGGTTCTCCTGCGGACGATAGGCGACGACGGCGCGCGGATTGAAGCCGCTGGCCTTCTCGGTCCCCGCCTGGGTCAGAGGGACGCCGGGTGCGAGCGAGCCCGCGACACCCGAATAGAACAGGTCGAACTTCTGCTTGAAATCGAAATAGCGCAGGCCGCCGGTGATATCGATCTTGCCGAGGGTCAGCGTGCCCTCCCCGAAGAAGGCGAGCTGATGCTCGTTGATGTTCTGCAGTCCGGAGAAGACGTCGTTTGGCTGGAACGCCTGATAGCCGGTCTGGCTGTTGAAGCCGGGGTCCCCGATGATGCTGCCGAAGGTCGCGTCGAAACCCTCGGTCGGCGTATCCTGATAATAGTTGCGCTTGGTCTTCTGGTAATACGCGCCGACCGTCCAGTTGAAGACATCGGACTTGGCGGAGACCAGCCGCACCTCTTCCGAGAAATCCTTCACCCGATTGTCGACGATACCCAGCGACACGAAGGACGGAATACCGAACAGTGCGGCGGTGTCGCCATAATCGCTGGTATTGTGGGTCTTGCGATCGACATAGGAGGTCGAGGACGACAGCGTCGCGAAGCCGAAATCATAGGCGCCGGTGACGTTGTAGATCTTCAGATTGTCCTCGAACACCTCAGGCACCTGGGTGACATATTCGTAGCGCGAGAAGCCCTTGAAACCGGCATTGGTTCCGTTGACGTCGAGCTTGGCGAAGGTGAAGCTGGCGTCGAGCGTGAACTCGGCCGAGGGCGTCCAGCGCGCCGCGACCCTCGCCTGGGTGCTCTCGTCGCTGTTGGCGTTCTTTTTGCCCAGGCCGATATTGTCGATGTAGCCGGCGTTGCGGCCCTGATAGCCGCCGACCCGCACGGCCAGCGTGTCGCTGACCGGCATATTGAGGATGCCGCGCAGGCCGTAGTTCAGATTGCCGTGCTCGGTGTAGGAGACGATGCTTTCGGCCGATCCCGAGAAACCATCGGTGCTCGGCTTGGCGGTGATGTAGCGGATCGTGCCCGCCATCGATCCGGCACCATAGAGCGTGCCCTGCGGGCCGCGGATCACTTCGATCCGCTCGAGATCGAACACCTTGAGCTCCGGGTTGCCGCTCTGCAGCGCCAACGGCACGTCGTCGAGATAGATCGCAACGAGCGGGCGATCCTGCACGTTGGTCACGGAGATCGTGCCGGTGGTGATGCCGCGCATGTCGACGCGGTTCACGCCGGGCTGGGTCTGCTGGACATTGATCGAGGGAGCGACGTTGGCGATATCGGCGAGACCGCCCTGCCCCTTGGCCGCCAGGCTGTCGGGACTGATCGCGGAGATGGCGAGCGCTGCGCGCTGGATCGACTGACTGCCCTGGCGGTTGGCGGTAACGATGATGTCGTCACCGGCCGATACGGGAGCGTCGGGCGCGGCGGACTGGGCATTGGCCGCGCCCGCCAACAGACCGGCGGCGATCGCAGCGAGGGATCCGAATGCTAGAGCTGACTTCCCCATCTCAATGTCCCCTTTATATGTCACGGGCAGTCTTGGACTTTTCCCTCCCCTCCACTTAACCGAACCGGATCCATACCAATCATCCGAGGAGACCGATTTTTGCGGGATTCGGACGCGATTGGGCTTCGGCATCGATACACAGCTGTTCGCGCAGGCGATTGCAGTACCAGTTGGTGAAGCGATCGACATAATCCTCGGCTTCGGGGGAATAGGGGCCGGGTACATAACCAGCGCTGTTGACGCCGCGCTGGTTGTTCTCGGCGAGATCGCGATCCTGCAGGTTGGTCTGCATCCAGACATGGGTCAGCCGGTCGAGATCATAGTCCACCCCTTCGACCGCATCCTTATGGACCAGCCATTTGGCGATGACGGTGGTTTCCAGCGGTCCGGTCGGGATGGCGGCGAACAGGAAGGCATTGTCGCCCGCCGCATGGCAAAAGCTGTTGGGTTCTGTCGCCCATCGCAGCGTACCGACATCGCCGCCATAGGCATCGATCATCGGCTTCGCCACCAATGGCGCGCCGTCCATCGAGAAGGATTTCGAGCCGTCGTTCAGCGGGAAACGGCCGATATGCCACCAGTCCCCAGCCTTTGGACCTGGCTCCAGTCCGACCGTCGCCATGCGATCAGCATAGTCGGCGAACAGCGCGGCCTCCTCGAGGCCTGAGCTGTCGGCGGCGCTGATCGGGAACGGCACCTTCAGTTCCGGGTGGCAGACGGCGCAGTGATGGCATTCGCGGCCATTCTCCATCACCAGCTTCCAATTGGCCTGGTCGACGATGGTCACGCTGGTGGCGACCTTGGCGTCCTTCAGGCCATGCGGTTCGAGCATCGGCGCCAACGCCGCGCGAAACGGCGCGAAGTCAGGCGCATAGTCGGGTGACAGGCAAATATAGATGCAGCCGCCGACCAGCTCGACGCCGATCGGCTTCAGCCCATGCTGCTCCTTCTCGAAATCCGGCGCCATGCGCCCCGCGCTCAGCAGGCGGCCATCATTGGCGTAGGTCCATTGATGATAGGGACAGACCAGGCGTGGCACGCGGCCATGGCCATCGGCGCAGATCTGCGCGCCGCGATGCCGACAGCTGTTGAAGAAGCCGCCGATCGCGCCATCCTTCTGCCGGATCAGGAGGATCGGCGAACGTCCGATCGTCAGCGCCATATAATTGCCCGGCTCCTTGAGCTCTGCCTCGAAACCGACGAGCAGCCAGCTACGGTGGAAGATCGCCTCCATGTCGTAGGCGAACAGGTCAGCGTCGAGATAGAAGGGCTGCGGCAGCGTGTGGTGCGGCTTGCGCGCATCGAGCAGCGCATGGATCCGAGATGGTTCGATCATGAAAATACTCCCTGATCGAATATTGACGCGGGCGGGCCGGCGCGCGCCAATGCCAAATCACCAAGCGCGAAATGGTATTTTGGAATGATCGACCGCCGCCAGCTCCCACTGAACGCCCTGCGCGCCTTCGAAGCCACCGCCCGGCGCGGCAGCTTCACCGCCGGCGCACAGGAGCTGAGCGTGACGCAGAGCGTGATCAGCCGGCACGTCGCCAACCTCGAGGACATCATCGGCCGCAAGCTGATCGAGCGATCGACGCAAGGCTTCGCGCTGACGCCCGAAGGTCAGGCGCTTCTCCCGACCGTCGAACAAGCCTTCGACGATATCCAGGCCGCGATAAACCGGATGGGAGCGAGCCGAACTTTGCGGGTCCATATGCCACCGGCCTTCGCCAACACGATCGGTATGCCGCTGCTCCGCGATTTCCGGCAGGACCATCCCGACATCGCGATCCGCGTCGGCAGCAGCTATGTCACCGGCTCTCCCGATGAGAAGGTCGATGTCGCGATCCTGTTCGATCGGGTCCGCACCAGCCGGGCCGACCGGCACCTGCTCCGGCGGATCGCGTTTACCCCGATGTGCAGCCCGGCGGTCGCCGCCCGCGCCGCCGGACGAACCCTGGCCGAGTTCCTGAAGACCGAGGAGCTTCTGCATGTGCTGGTCGACGGCGAGGCCCATGATCACCTCTGGACCGAATATGCGGCGCGCCAGGGCATTCCGATCCCCGCCAGCCAGGGCATGACGTTCGAGAGCTTCGTCTTTGCCGCCGAATATGCCGCTGGCGGATCGGGCGTCGCCCTGGGTGATGCCGACACATTGACGGACGAGCGGCTGGCAAGACCCTTTCCCGACGAGTCGGCGGAACTCGACTTCGGCTATTATCTGATAACCGGTGCCGACTCCGGCGACGATCCGATGATCGAAACCTTTCGGCGCTGGGTGGTCGATCGGCTGAGGCCGGCCTGATCGCACCGCTACGAAATCGGCGTAGTTTGAATAATTTCTGCATGATGGCCGGTGCCCGACTGGACTTTTCGAACCCCGAACAAAGCTTCTGGACAACGCAATACACTAGCGTATTCTGTTTCGCGGATCGGTAATATCGAAAGTGCCAACAGCACGCTGCCGATCCGGATCCCATCGGGAGGGACGTAGATGGACAGCGCAATGCCGGATCTGCATCGATCGCCTTGCGCACCCTTTTCGGTGCGACAGGGTCGGCTGGGCGGTGCGATGTGCCTCCAGGATGTGTTCGACGTGCTGGGCGACGACCCCGGCGGGTCAACCGTCTCCCGACTGGTTCGACCGAACGACACCCTGGTCGGCGCCACCCACCAGATCCGCACCGATGCGGGAAACGGCCATTGCGGGCTGGTTCGCCTCGCCTCCGACCTGTTCGTGCTCAACACCAACCTGTCCTTCCAGAAGGACGCGCTGTGCCCCGTCATCGGCGAGGACTTCATCGAACTGCACTTCCGCCTGTCGGGCCGGCTGAGCCTCTATCCCGAAAACGAAGGGGCCGAGACGGTCGACGTCGACAAGGGATCGCTGCTCATCTGGCGCCAGCCGCAAGGCATGAACATCATGGAGCGGCTGGAGGCCAATGAGCGCGAAAGCTCGATGACCATCTATCTGCGCCCCTCGGCGCTGGAGCGCTATTTCGGCGATTACGCCGCCTCTCTGCCGTCCACCGTTGCCGTCGGGCTCGGCGCGGAAAGCAACGGTCTCTTCTTCCTGCGCATGGCCTGTTATCCGCGCCTGATCGAACAGGTGCGCGAACTCTGGTCGATCGACATCGCGCGCAGCCGCGGCCTAGTCCAGGCCGAGGCGCTGGTGATGATGATCCTGTGCGAGGTCGTGTCGATGCTGGAGGACGCGCATGACGATTCCACCAGCCTGTGCCGCCTGTCCGACGTCGACGTCCGCTGCCTGCGCAAGGCGCGCGACCTGATCCGCGGGCAGTATACCCCGCCGCCGACGATCGAGGAGATCGCCCGCGCCGTCGGCCTCAGCGCCACCAAGCTGAAGAGCGGTTTCAAGGCGCTGTTCGGTAAGAGCATCTCGCAATATGCCAATGATCTGCGGATGGCCCATGCGCTGGAATTGCTGCGAAAGTCGGACATCCCGATACTGCTTGTCGCCGAGGCGCTCGGCTATGAATATCAGAACAGCTTCACCGTTGCCTTCCGGCGCCACTTCCAGGTGCTGCCCAAGGATTATCGCCGCGATCCGATGATCCTGGCCGATGCGGCGCCCCTGCTCGCCTGCTGCGACAGCTGACCTGCGTTGCGGCGCAGCGACTATCTCGACGGCCTGCGCTCGGCCTATCTGGGCGAAGTGGCGGGCGCCGCCTTTGCCCAGCTGTTCGGTGCACGCAGCGTCGGGGCCGGCGAGCGGGACATCTGCGCGCTGATCGAGCGGCTGGAAATCGCGACCGCGCGGATCCTCGCGCCGCTGTTGCCAATGATGCCCGATCCGGACGAGTTCGATGACGCCAGGCAACGGGGCGCGGCAGCGGCGGAGCGCCTCGGCGATTGGCCCGCCCTGATCGACTACAGCGCCCATCAGCTAACACCATATGTCGAAACTTTCTCGAGGCTGCGCGACGCCGCACCCGCCGAAGATCGCCCGGCCCTGGATCTGCTCGTGACCCATGAAATCGCGCTCGAGGATTTCGGCCGGGCAAGCCTCACCGGCCTCGACGCTCCCGCCGAACCGCTCCGCGCGGCCCTTGCCGCCGCCGAACGTCATCTGGCCGCCCAAGGCTGACCGCCAGGCGCTTCCTTCCTTCGAAAGCCATCGCATGAACATATCGTCCATTCGAAAATCCGACAGCATCGCCCTGATCGCAGCCGTGGCGGTGGCCAGCGGCATCGCCCATCTCGGCACGTCCACCATGCCGTTCCAGGTCGGGGCGCTGATGGACGGCCGCGGGCTCAGCGCCAGCATGGCGGGCGTGTTCGGACTGTTCGAGATCGGCGCGCTGGCGATCTCGATGATCGTGCTGTCGCCGGTCATCCACCGTTTCTCGTCGGTGACGATCTCGCTGGCCGGCGCGGTGCTGGCGGCGCTCGCGCATGCCGCCATGTTCCTGATCCCCGCGACGATGCCGCCATTGCTCGCCTGCGCGGTATTGGCCGGCATCGGCTACGGACTGGTCTTCGCGGCGGCGATCACGGGGGCCGCGACGGCGCACAATCCCGACCGGGTCTATGCCCTCGGCAATGTCGGCGCGATCCTGTTCATCGTCGTGATGATGATGATCATCCCGCTCGCCAGCGTCAGGCTGGGTGCCATGGGCGCCTTCCCGGCGATCGCGGCGCTGATCCTGGTCGTTGCCCCCGCCATGCTGCGCTTCCGTTCGAAGCCCGCGCTGCTGGCCGCTCCGCCGGCGCGCGTCCTGTCACAGCCCGCGACGATCGCGCTTCTCATCATGTGGTCCTGCTATTCGCTCGGCACCGGAGCATTGTGGAGTTTCGCCGAGCGGATCGGCACGAAGCTGGCCATCCATCCCGAGCTGATCGCCACGATCCTGTCCGCCAGTACCGCGTGCGGCGTGCTGGGCAGCCTCGTCGCCGCGGTGATCGGCGGCTGGATTCCCCGCATTCCGGCGATGCTCATCGGTCTGGCCGGCACCGCGCTGTCCTGCATCCTGATGGGCTATGCCGACAGCACCATAGGCTTTGCGCTGGGCGTGCTGACCTACTGGATCTTCTACATGTATCAATATGCCTTGTTCCTGGGGACGGCCGCCATGTTCGACGCAGAAGGACGTCTTGGAACGCTCGGCGGCGGCTGCGAGCGGCTGGCCTTCGCGGTGGGGGCGCCGATCGGCGGGCTCATCGTCGACCACGGCTCGTTCGGCGCGCTGGGCATTCTCGGCTTCGCAAGCTGCCTGGTGACCATTCCCATATGCATGCCGATCGTCGCCCGCGCGCTGCGCCAGCGGGCCGACCGATTGAATGAAAGTCCCGACCGATCGACTGAATACGCGCCGGCCCCCTGACTGTTAGCTTTGCGGCAGGGATCAAGAGGGACCGAGACATGGCCAAGAGCGCTTCACTTCAACCGACACGCCGCGCGCTGCTCCAGTCGGGAGCGGCCGTCGCGCTGGGCAGCCTCCTTCCCTGGGTGGCCGAGGCGGCCTGGCCCTTGCCCGCAAAACGCCCCGTGCGGATGATCGAGAATATCTGGGTGACGGTGCGCGACGGTACGAAGCTCGCTTGCCGCTTATGGGTTCCCGAGGGCGCCGAAAAGGCTCCGGTCGGGGTGGTACTGGAGGCGCTGCCCTATTCAAAACGTGACGGCACCCGCGGCCGCGACGACAGCTGGGCCGACATGTTCTGTACATATGGGTTCGCCTTCGCCCGGCTCGACCTGCGCGGCTCGGGCGAATCCGAAGGCCTGTTGCGCGACGAATATCTGGCGCAGGAACAGCAGGACATCGTCGACGCCATCGCTTTTCTTGCGCGCCAGTCCTGGTGCAATGGATCGGTCGGCATGCGCGGGATCAGTTGGGGTGGCTTCAACAGCCTGCAGGTCGCGGCGCTGAACCCGCCGGCGCTCAAGGCGATCGTCACCGCCTGCTCGACCGACAATCGCTACATGAACGACGCCCATTATGTCGGCGGCGTCCTCGCACTCACCTGCCTCCACTGGGGAACGCTGTTCCGCAACGTGCTGGTGGATGCCCCCGATCCGCAGATCGTCGGCGACCGCTGGCGCGACATGTGGATGGACCGGCTGCGCAACGTGCCGCCGATCCATGCGGAATGGCTGCGCCACGCGACCTACGATGCCTATTGGAAACATGGCTCGGTCGAACAGAATTACGGCGCGATCAAATGCGCCGTCTATGCCGTCGGCGGACAGGTCGATGCCTATTCCCAGTCCATCCCTCGCCTGCTTGAGGGGCTGAGCGCACCGCGCAAGGGCCTGATTGGGTCCTGGGGGCATCAATTTCCGGAAGGTGGCAATCCAGGTCCCGGCCTCGACTGGGTGGTCGAGGAGGTGCGGTGGTGGGCCCATTGGCTGCACGGCATCGACACCGGCATCATGCGCGAGCCGATGCTGCGCGCCTATATCAACGAACAGACGCCGAGCGAAGTCTGGCCGAGCGACACGCCGGGCCACTGGGTGGCCGAGGCACAATGGCCATCGCCCCGGATCCGCGACCGCACATGGCACCTCAACGAACATGGTCTCGATGCGAAGCCGGGCGCCCAGGTGCAACGGACGATCGCTCCCCACCAGACGCTGGGGACCGCGAAGCGCGAATGGCTGCCGTTCAACATGGCGATCGACCTGCCCGGTGAGCAATCGCACGACGACAGCCTCGCCCTCGTCTTCGACAGCGCGCCGCTGTCCGAAGACGTCGAGATGCTGGGCATCGGCAAGGCAGCACTGCGGATCGCCGCCGATCGCCCCGTCGCCAAGGTGGTCGTGCGAATCAACGAGATCCTGCCCGACGGCAAGAGCTGGTCGGTGACCTATGGCGTCCTCAACCTCACCCACCGCGAGAGCCACAGCGATCCAAGCCTGCTCGAGCCCGGCAAGGCCTATGACGTGACCGTGCCCTTCGCCTACGGCGCGCACCGATTCAAGAAGGGCAGCCGCATCCGCGTGGCGATCTCCGAGGCCCTGTGGCCGATGCTGGCGCCCTCCCCCGAACCGGTCACCCTGAGCGTCACCACTGGCGCATCGCGGCTGGAGCTGCCGGTCCGTCCCTATCGCGCGGGCGAGAGCGTCGGCGATCTGCCTGCGGTGCTGCGCAACCAGCAAAAGTCGGCGGTCGTCGGCTTCATGTCGGTCGCGGGCGAGACGATCCGTCAGACCGGGCCCGATGCGCAAGGCAAGGTCACGATCATCCGCGACGATCCCGCATCGAAGTTCACCATCGCCGATATCGCGACCGAGCGCACCGGCCAGACGCATTGGGAAGCGAGCATCGTCGACAGCGACCCGACCAGTTCGGTCTGGAAGATCAGCACCGGCTGGGGATCGGTCCGGCCCGATTGGAATTTCCGCACGCTGGCCACCACCGAACTGCGGATGACCGCACGCGCGTTCATCGTCACCGAGACGATGCAGGGGTTCGAAGGCGACAAGAAAGTGTTCGAGAAGACCGAGGAGAACCGCATCGAGCGGCGGTTCTCCTGATCGGTCGGCCTATTGGTCGAGGAAGCGCTCCACGACCAGTTCGAAGCGATCCGGCTCCTCGTCGAACGGGCTATGCCCGCTATGCTCGAAATAGGTCAGCGTCGAACCGGGGATCGCCTTGCTGATCGCATAGGCGACCGTCGGCGCGACGTTCGCGTCGAAGCGGCCATTGATCACCAGCGCCGGCAGGTTGAGCGTGCGCAGCTTCGGGACAAGGTCGAGCTTCATCGCGTCGAGCATGACGGCGGTGCACACCTCCTGCGAGAAGGCGCTATTGTCGGCATCGGCCAGGCGTGGCTGGTTGCGCTGATCATAATAGGACATGCGGCTGTAATCATCGAGGCTGTCGGTCTTGCAGCCCATCTGCGCCGCCGGACTATCGTCGGCCACGCGCCTGGCGGCGATCTCCGGATAGAGCTTGTCGAACAGGAACTCATGCTCCGACAGTTTCGGCGCGCCCGATCCCACAAGGACCAGATGCGAGACGCGATCGGGATAGCGCGTGGCATAGGCCATCGACAGGATGCCGCCCCATGAATGCCCGAGCAGGGAAATCTTTGGCGCCCCCAGCTTGATCCGCAGCGCCTCCAGATCCGCGACCATCAGGCTTACGGTAAATCTGTCGATCGCCATGGTCGAGTTCGAGCGGCCCATACCCCGCTGATCGTAGAAGACGATAGCGCGACGCTTCGACAGCCCCTGCCACACCGTCGCTCCGTGGAAATAGCGATGGTCGAGCCCCGGCCCGCCATTGACCAGCACCAGCGGAGCCTGATCGCCGCCGCCCAACACCTCATAGTGCAGCATACCGCCCTCGATCGGCGCGGTGAGCGGCTTCAGCGGGTCGGCGGCTCGAGCCGTCCCCGTCATGCCCGCGAGCAGCACCCCCGCCAGCATCATTCGTCCTATCATTTTCATGCCGCACTCCCCTTTTTCGATTTTCACAGTCAGCGAACCACCGGCAGTTCAATGAACGAGGCGCGGTCCTTGTCGTGGTACAGCGTGGTTTGCGCGACGACCGGCCGGCTCTCTTCGTGGTTCGCGCCGCCGCGATGCATGTTCCGCTCATATTGCGGGAAATTGGTGCCCGCGATCTCGATCCGCAGGCGGTGACCCGGAGCGAAGTGCGAGGCCACGACCATCTGGTTCAGCTCGATCTTGTAGACCTTGCCCGGCTCCATCGCTGCCTCGCGGTCGATCCCGTCGCGATAGCGCAGCCGCTGGATCGTGTCGTAGATGTTGTAGGCCTGACCGTCGGGATAGACGTCGACCAGCTTGATCGCGATGTCCGCATCGGGAACCGAGGTCGAAACATGGAGCGTCGCGCCGATATAGCCGGCGACCTTCAGCGTCTTCGTGAAGGGCGCAGTGGTGTAGACGAGCACGTCTTCACGCTTCTCGATCTCGGTTTGATCGCGCGAGACGTTGCGGTCGCAACAGCCGCCGCCATGGGTAGGGACGGGCTTCAGCGGATCGGTGACGAACCTGTCGGCCGCGCCCTTGCCGGGAGCATCGCCGAGCACCCCGTCCCCGCCCAGCCCGTTCGCCTTGCCATTGCTCGACAGGAACATCCGCTTCGGCGCCGACCGTGGCGGCCAAGCGGTCGTCGATACCCATTTGCTGGATTCGAGCGGATAATATTGGACGCGCGGCATCGCGAGTTCGCCCTTGCCATCGTCCTTCAGCCAATGATCGAACCAGCGCAGGATTTGGCCATCATAGTCGAAACGGGCATCGCCGATGGGCCGTTCACCGACCATCGTCTTTTCGGCCTCGGTGCCCATCGAGCAATGTGCGGTACCACCAAAGATCAGATATTGGTTCGGCGCATTCTTCGCGAGATATTCATAGGCCTTGGCGGTCGGATAGGCTTCGAGCGTGTCGTACCAGCTGTCGACGTGCAGCATCGGCACCTTCGTACTGTCGCCGCCGTTGAGGAAGTCATAGTCGCGCCAGCGCGGATCATTGGGCTTCATGCCGATCATCCGGTTGAACTCGGAATCGGGCGAACCCGTCGCCTTCAACACGTCGCGGCTCGGCAGATGATTGGCCCAGTCCCAGCCTTCCGGCGGGCTGGCCGCGGCCGAATAGGTGGCGATGAGCGCCTCCCGCTCCTGCTGCGAGATGCCGGCAGGAAGCTTGGGGTGGTGCAACTGACCGTGGCTGCGATACCAGGAGGCCCAATCGAACGAGGGCACACCGCCGGTGAAGAAGATGCCCTGATCGGCGAAGCCGGGAATCACGCCGACCCCGGTAGCCGCCGCCATCGCGACCATTGCCTTCAGGCCCGGAGGGTTGCGCTTGGCCAGCGCGAACTGCACCTCGCCGCTCGACGAGCAGCCAAAGGCACCGACCTTGCCATTCGACCAGGGCTGCGACGTCACCCATTTGACGCTGTCCTCGCCGTCATCGGCGGCGCCCTTCATCCAGCGATATTCGCCGTCCGACCACTGGGTGCCGCGCACGTTGACCACGACGATCGCATAGCCCGCATGAACGAGGCGGGAGAGCGGCGCCGACCGCAGCTCCCACGACGGATCATAGGGCGACTGGATCAGGATCGTCGGCAAGCGCTCGCCCGCCGGGCGGTTCGGCGTGACGATCGTCGCAAGCAGGCGGGTGCCGTCGCGCAGGTCGACCGGCACGCCACGCTGCAGGGTGGCGACATCGCGCGCCTTCATGACATCGAGCAGATCAGGAGGTGCCTGCATTTGCGCCGCCGGGGCGATCCCCGCCAGCATGGCGGCCAGTGCGAGGGCCGTTGCCCAGGTGCGACGCTGCATGATGCTCCCCTTCTCGAATGTTATCGGCCGGCCACGACCCTATCCCTTGGGAAAAGGCAGCGGCACGATTCGGGCCGGGCGCCTCTCTCCGAGCACCGAAACCTCGAGTTGGGCGCCGTCGGCGCGTCCGTCGGCAGTCAGGAATGCCATCGCCATCGCATAGCCGACCGTATGCCCATAATAGCCCGAGCTGG
Organism: Pseudomonadota bacterium; assembly: GCA_040387595.1. Lineage (GTDB taxonomy): Bacteria > Pseudomonadota > Alphaproteobacteria > Sphingomonadales > Sphingomonadaceae > Rhizorhabdus. Next base: position 257,841 of record JAZKDN010000002.1, on the reverse strand, counting down.
TCGCACCGACATAGGCATCACCCACCCAGACCGGTTCGTCACGGGCGGGATCGGCGTCCTCGGTATCGACCCGCAGCGCAACCAGCCGATACTCGGGCTCGTCGCCCAGCGAAGCGATCGCCGCCGCGCAACCGATATAGTCGTCGCGGTTCCGGTCGAGCAGGCCCTCATAGCCGCATTCGGCGACGCTGTGATCCTGCGACATTTCCCGCAGCGTGGTGCCGGGCGCGTGCTCCATGACGAGCGTGCTGAAGGCGCGGATACCGATATCGCGCGCGCCCATCTCCGCACCCGCCGCCATCAGCTGACAGTAGAGCGGATAGAGATGGACGGTCGGCGTATAGAGCTCGAAACCCATCTCCCCGATCCGGTCGGAGGCAAGGACGTGGCACGGGGCATAGCCGATGGCCGCATGCGTCAGTTCACCGGCAGCAAGCGCACTGCCGATGCGGTGGTGCGCGCTCAGCGCGTCGATCAGGGCCACGGCGTGCGGACCCGCCACGAACAGGCCGCCGAGCTCGTCGGTAACGTTGCGCAGATCGACATCGAGACCGCGCGCATGCTGCTCGAACCAGCGCATGTAGATCGCCTGCATGAAGGTCGGCGCGGTCAACAGATAGCGGTGTTCGTCCAGCCGGCTGACGTTGAGGTCACCGATGATCCGCCCGACCGCCGACAACAGCAGCGCCGGCACGGTGCGGCCGATCGCCGGCAGCGGTGAAGCGATGACCGTGCGCAGGAACGCTTCGGCGCCACGGCCCGCGACGCTGAACTTCGATACCGCAGACATGTCGACCACGCCGACCGCTTCTCGTACCGCGCGGCATTCGTCGCCGATGATGGCGAAGGCGTTCGAACGGCGGAAGGTGGGGGTCTCCACGAACGGCGCCCCGGCCGGCGCGAAATAGGCGGGCGCCTCGAAGCCGAAGCTGCTCATGAACTCCGCGCCCTTTGCCGCATGCGCCGCATAGAGCGGAGATGTCTTGAGCGGACGGCCCACCGGCCAGGTTTCGTTCGGATAGGGGATGTCGAAACGGCGGCCGTAGAACTCGCGGGCGCGGGCGATCGTCACCGGCTCGGGAAGGCGCGGGTCGAAGCGCGCGATGTCCATGCCGAAGACGTCGATCGACGGCTGCCCGTCGATAATCCACTCGGCCAGCGAACGGCCGATGCCGCCGCCCTGGACGAAACCGGCCATGATGCCGCAGGCGACCCAGTAATTGGCCTTGCCCGCGATTGGACCGACCAACGGATTGCCGTCGGGTGAGAAGGTGAAGGGACCGTTGACGATCCGCTTGATGCCCGCGTTCGCGATCGCGGGATAGCGCTCGAAACCCTTGGTGAGATCGTCGCCGAGCCGATCGAGGTCGGGGATCAGCAGCTCGTTCTCGGCATAATCCCATGGCGTGCCGGCGACCGCCCATGGCACGGCGTCGCGCTCGTAGACGCCCAGCAGCATGCCGTCATGCTCCTGCCGCAGGTAGAGGCCGCCATCGAGATCGGCGACGGAAGGCATCTCGGGCTTGCCCTTCAATTCGGGCAGGTCCTCGGTGATCAGATAATGATGCTCCATCGGCACCAGCGGCAGATCGACCCCGGCCATGCGACCGACTTCGCGCGCCCACAGACCGGCGGCATTCACGACATGTTGGGCGATGATGGTGCCCTTGTCGGTCCGCACTTCCCACTCGCCGCTTGGCAGCTGAACCGTCGCCTCGACCATGGTGTGACGGTGGATCTTCGCGCCGGCCGCACGCGCCGCCCCTGCATAGGCATAGGTCGCGCCCGACGGATCGAGATAGCCCTCCATCGGATCGTAGATCGCACCGATCACGTCCTTCATGTCCATGATCGGGACCATCTTCGCGATCTCGGCCGGGCCCATCAGTTCGGAATCGATGCCCAGCACATGGTGGCGGGCATGTTCCGCGCGCAGGAATTCCCAGCGCTGCTCGGTCGCCGCGACCAGTAGGCCGCCGACATAATGCGCGCCGACATCCTGCCCCGAAAGTTCCTGGATCTCCTTGTAGATTCCGCAGGTGTAGGCCTGGAGCCGGGCGATGTTGGCGTTGCCGTTGATCGTGTGGAATCCACCCGCCGCGTGCCAGGTCGACCCGGCGGTGAGCTCCTTGCGCTCGAGCAGGACGACGTCGGTCCATCCCTGCTTGGTGAGATGATAGAGGATGCTGCAGCCGATGACGCCACCGCCTATGATCACCACCCGCGCCTGCTGCTGCATTTCTGGAACGTCTAACCTCCGATGAAAATCTACGCAGCCCCGCGCACGACAGGGCCTTTCCATCAGGCATAGTCCCGCAAACGCCCGGGGCCAGAGGCGGTCAGGCGCCTTTTTTAGGCGAAGAGTTCGCCTGTTCTGGAGCGTCGTCCTGGCGGCGCGCGGCGAGCAGCGTGTTGCGCAACAGGCAGGCCACCGTCATCGGCCCTACCCCGCCCGGCACCGGCGTCACTGCGCCCGCATGGCCCATCTCGTCGAACGCCGCATCGCCGACGAGGCGGCTGTCCTTTCCCGCTTCGCCGATCCGGTTGATCCCGACGTCGATCACCACCGCGCCCGGCTTCACCCAGTCGCCTCGTACCAGCCCAGGGCTGCCCGCCGCGACCACGACGATGTCGGCGCCGCGCACGATGTCGGGAAGGTTGCGTGTCAGGATATGGGTGACCGTAACGGTGCATTCGCGTTCGAGAAGCAGCATCGCCACCGGCTTGCCGACGATGTTCGACTTACCGATCACCACCGCCTTCAGCCCGCGAAAATCATCGATCACCGTTTCGAGCAACAGCATGCAGCCGAGCGGCGTGCACGGCACCAGCCCGTCGGTGCCGATCGACAGGCGGCCGACATTGACCGGATGGAAACCGTCGACATCCTTGCGCGGGTCGATCGCGTCGAGGACGCGGTCGGCGCGGATGTGCTTCGGCAGCGGCAGCTGGACGAGAATGCCGTGAACGTCGGGATCGCGGTTGAGCCGGTCGATCAGTCCCAGCAGCGCGTCTTCCCGGGTGTCGGCGGACAGGCGATGCTCGAAGGATCGGATGCCGACCTTGCGGGTCTGCGCCAGTTTGCGACCGACATAGACCTGGCTGGCCGGGTCCTCGCCGACGAGGACGACGGCGAGGCCGGGCACGATGCCGCGTTCGGCGGCGATCGCGGCTACCCCCGACGCCACCTCCGCGCTTATCGCGGCGGCGATCGTCTTGCCGTCGATGATCTGTGCCATCCGATCAGTCCGTGAAGACCACGGTCTTGGCGCCGTTCAGGATCACCCGGTCGGCCAGATGGTTGCGCACCGCGCGCGCGAGCACCCGGCGCTCGATATCGCGCCCCTTGCGCACGAGGTCTTCGGGGCCGTCGGCATGGGTGATGCGCTCGACATCCTGTTCGATGATCGGCCCCTCGTCGAGATCGGCGGTGACATAATGGGCGGTCGCCCCGATGAGTTTCACGCCACGCGCGTGCGCCTGGTGATAGGGTTTGGCGCCCTTGAAACCCGGCAGGAAACTGTGGTGGATGTTGATGCAGCGGCCCGATAGGAAGCCGGCCAGATCGTCCGACAAGATCTGCATATACCGCGCCAGCACGACCAGTTCGGCGCCGGTGTCGGTCACCACCGCCTTGATCTGGGCTTCCTGCTGCGGCTTGGTGTCGCGCGTAATCGGCAGGTGATGAAACGGGACCCCGCCCAGATCGAGCCCGGCATAGGTTTCGCGCGGATGGTTGGAGATGATGCTGACCACGTCCATCGGCAACTCGCCGATCCGCCAGCGATAGAGAAGATCGGCCAGGCAATGATCGAATTTCGACACGAGCAGCAGCACCTTGCGCAGTGCGTCGGACCGGCGGATCGACCAGCGCATGCCATGCGCGTCAGCCACCGTAGCGAAACGATCCGACAGCGGCGACAATTGTTCTTCGGTCGGCAGGGTGAACAGCACCCGCATGAAGAAGTTGCCGGTCTCCTCATCCTCGAACTGGTTGGCTTCGCGGATATTGGCGCCGGCCTCGAACAATTCGCCGGTCACCCGGCTGACGATCCCCGGCTGATCGGGACAGGACAAGGTCAGGACATGCAGGAAATTGCTCATGAAACGGTCTCGATGATCTGGGATGATGGAGGGACGCGGCGGTTCAACCGAACTCGACGATCGCGTCGCGAAACCAGCGGTGGAGATAGTCGCGAAGGCTGACGTCGAAGATCAGCCGGAAGCCATCCAGTTCCGGCGGACGATCGACGATGACGTTGACCTGAGCGAACAACGTCATCGCCGACATACCCTCGGCGAACAGAGCCGTATGCAGATCGAGCGACGTGCCCTTGGCCAACAGGTGGGCGGCATTCGCCCCGGTCACGTCGAAGGTGCAGCGGCCATCGCCCATGCCGACGCACAGCGCCGCCGCGGCGTCGGCCGCCGCCGCTTCGATCGCGGCATTGGGCGCGACATCACCGATGATCAGCCATTCGTCGGGGCCGATCCAGATGACGCGCACCGCATCACCGATGGCCCGGTTGGGAGTGGTCGGCAACGCCGTTCCGATCACCGCGCCGATCCGATCGAGATCGGCCGGCGACGGATGCCGCAGCCGCAGCGTCGCCATCGGCACCGGCGCGCGCTCCCGGACGGACAGCGTTGCCGCCGTCGCTTGCCAGCAATCAGCCATTGAGCCGCGCTCCTTCGGGATCATAGAGGGTCGGATTGACGATGGTCGCGGTCAGGCTGCGGCCTTCATATTCGAGGGTTACGGCCTCGCCGATCCGGCCCGCGCCGCCGTGGACGAGCGCCAGCGCCACGCCCTTGCCGAACATCGGACTGTGCGCGCTCGACGTGACGAAGCCGTCGCTGGCGCGATCATCCCCGCTGCCACGCACCAGATGGGCGCCGATCGGCAGCATGTCGCGACCCTCGGCGGTCAATCCCACCAACTGCAGCCGCGCCGGGTCCTTGTGGATATCGAGCATCAGCGATCGCTTCCCGGCGAAATCGCCCTTGCGGCGCAGGACATGGTCCCAGCCGATGTTGAGCGGGGTGGTTGTACCGTCTGTGTCGGCTCCGATGTGGAGATAGCCCTTTTCGAGGCGCAGCAGGTTCCACGCGTCGATGCCGATGGGTGCCAGATCGAAACGCTCCCCGAGGCGCATCAGGAGATCCCACAGCTCGATCGCGCGACCGGTCGGCACGTTGATCTCATAGGAAGTCTCACCGGTGTAGCTCACCCGCATCACCCGCGCCTCGATGCCGGCGACGGTACCGGTCTGGACGCTCATATGCGGGAAGGCTTCGGCCTCCAGCGGAAAGCTCGCCCCTGCCTCGGCGAGCAGGTCGCGCGCCTTGGGTCCGGTCAGCGTCACGACCGCCCAGCTGGTGGTCACCGGTGCGACGAGGACGTCATAGTCGACGAACTCGCACTGCAGCCACTCCTCGAGCCAGCCCGCGATGCGATCGGCGCCCGCGCTCGATGCGCCGACCAGGAAATGGTCTTCGCCGAGCCGCGCGCACACACCGTCGTCGATGACGATGCCGCGCTCGTCGAGCATCAACCCGTAACGGACCTTGCCGACCTTCAGCGTCGAGATCGTGCTGGCATAGACGAAGTCGAGCAGCTTGCCCGCATCGGGACCGCGCACCTCGATCTTGCCGAGCGGCGAACCGTCGAAGATGCCGACACCCTGGCGCACAGTCCGCGCTTCGCGCTGTTCGGCCTCTAAGCGGCTTTCCGTGGGTCGCGGATAAGCGGACGGGCGCAGCCAGCCATAATCCTCCATGATCCCGCCCAGCGCGACATGGCGATCGTGCAGCGCCAGCCGCCGCAGCGGCCGCAACAATTCGCCATGCGCGCGCCCGGCAAAGGCGCCGAGCGCCACGGGCACGAAGGGGAAGCGGAAGCGGGTCGTGCCGGTCTCGGCGATGCTCTGGCTGGTCAGGCTGGCCATGATCGCCAGCGCATTGACGTTCGAGGTCTTGCCCTGGTCGGAGGCCATGCCGAGCGTGGTGTAGCGCTTGAGATGCTCGACCGAGCGGAAGCTTTCGCGTGCGGCCTGGCCGATGTCGGCGGCGCTGACGTCGTTCTGCATGTCGACGAACGCCTTGCCCGGCGCATCGACCTGCCAGCACGCGGTGACGCCGGCGGCAGGATACGCCTGGGTCGCCTTGGGAGCAGCGCTGGATCCACCACCGAGCCCGGCCGCATGACCGCTGGCGAGCGCTTCGCCAAGAGTCCGCAGTCCCGCCGCCGCACCGACCGACTGCTCGGCCTGTACCGACTGCGCGGGACGAAACGCCGTCAACGCATCGTCGAAGTCGAGCCGGCCGCCCGACTGCGAGAAGAGGTTGACGTTCGGGTTGCTGCCGCCCGACATCGCCAGCAGATCGCAGTCCAGGCGGACCGTGCTGCCATCCTGCTTGCGAACGGTGACGCCGCTGAGCGCCTTCGCCCCGCGCGTCGCGACGATCGCGGCGGCGCGCAGCAGCGGGATGCCTTGCGCCTCGACAAGCGCCGCGGTCGCAGCGTCCACGTCGTCCCGGCTGTCGACGACCGCAGCCACATCGCCGCCCGCCACATGCAAGGCTATCGCAGTGCGATAGGCCTCGTCATTGTTGGTGAAGATCACCGCGCGGTTGCCCGCCCGGACGCCGTATCGCGCGAGATAATGGCGCACGGCGCCGGCCAGCATCACGCCCGGCCGATCGTTGCCCGGAAAGACCAGCGGCCGTTCGAACGCTCCGGTAGCGAGGATCACCCTCCCCGCCCGAACCTGCCATTGCCGATAGCGCGGCAGATGCGCAGGCGCGGCGGGATCGTCGCCCGATACCGCCTCGATCATCGTCAGGGCATTATGGTCGAAATAGCCGGTGACGGTGGTGTTGGTCAGGATGCGCATGTCGGGCATGGCGCGCAGCCCTTCGATCGTCTCGTCGGCCCAGCGGTCGGCGGCGCGGCCGTCGATCTCGCCACCGTCCCAGCGAAGCCGCCCGCCCAGCACATGGTCCTGTTCGGCGAGGATCACCCGTGCGCCGGATGCCGCCGCCGCCCGCGCCGCGGCAAGACCGGCTGGTCCCGACCCCACCACCAGCACGTCGCAATGCGCGAAGCGGGTTTCGTAGCGATCGGGATCGGCGGCCTTCGGCGCCTTGCCCAGGCCCGCCGCGCGCCGGATCACGCCCTCATAGACGTGCCAGTGCGGCCACATGAAAGTCTTGTAATAGAAGCCCGCCGCCAGGAAGCGCGACAGCAGGTTGTTCACCCCGCCGACGTCGAAACGCACATTCGGCCAGCAATTGACCGCCTTCGCCTCCAGCCCGTCATGGAGCCGGATTTCGGTCGCCCGCAGGTTTGGCGCGGTATGGGCGCCGGTGCCGAATTGCATCAGCGCGTTGGGCTCCTCCGGACCGAAGCCCAATATCCCGCGCGGGCGGTGATATTTGAACGACCGCCCCACCAGCCGAACCCCGTTCGCCAGCAGCGCGGAGGCGAGCGTGTCGCCCGCATAGCCCGTGTAGCTGCACCCCTCGAACCGGAACGACAGTGGCCGGCTGCGATCGATGAGCCCGCCGGTCGGCAGGCGATAGGTCTGGGTCGCGCCGCTCACAAGGTCACCCCGTCATTGCCGATCGCGGGGGCTGCCTCGACCATATGGTAGACGGCCCGAATCCGGTGGGTCGCTGTATCGCGCGCGACATTGAACCAGCGGCGACAACCGGCCGCATGCAGCCAGCGCTCGAGATGCTCGCCGCGCGGGTTGATTTTCTCGCTCAGATAGCGGCCCCAGGTATCGTCATCGACGGTCTCGGGCGGCCCAGGGCGAATGATGTGGCTCTGGCCGCCACAGCGATACTCGATCTCGTCGCGGGGACCGCACCAGGGGCAGGATATTTGTAGCATGATCGATCCTCAGTGCGCGATGCCGGCGCCGGCCGCTTCGTCTATGAGCGCTCCGGTGGTGAAGCGTTCGAGCGAAAAGGGCGCGGCCAGCGGATGGGGTGTCAGCGTGGCGAGCTGGTGGGCGAAAACGGTGCCCCCGACCGGGATCGCCTTGAACCCGCCCGTGCCCCATCCGCAGTCGAGGAACAGGCCAGGCACCGGCGACGCGCCGATGATCGGGCTGGAATCGGGAACGACGTCGACGATGCCGGCCCATTGGCGCAGCAGTCGCACGCGACCGAGCGACGGATATTGTGCCGCGACGGCGCCGAGCACGTTGCGGATCACCGGCATGTTGCCGCGCTGGGCATAGGACGGATAAAGGTCCAGTCCGCCGCCGATGACGAGGCCGCCCTTGTCCGACTGGCTCATATAGACCCCCGTCGCCGGCGACAGGACCACGGTGTCGAGCACCGGCTTGAGCGGCTCCGAGACGAAGGCCTGCAGCGCATAGCTGGTGATCGGCAGGCGGAAGCCCGCCATCTCGGCCAGTCGGCTCGAATGGCCCGCGACTGCGACGCCGATCCGCCGGGAGGCGATCGGCCCCCGCGATGTCTCGACCCCCGTCACCGCACCATCGGCGCCCCGGCGGAAAGCCGTCACTTCGCAATTCTGGATGATGTCGACGCCGAGCGCATCGGCCGCGCGGGCATAGCCCCATACCACGGCGTCATGCCGCGCGGTGCCGGCCCGCTTCTGCATAAATCCACCGAAGACGGGAAAGCGCGCCTCCGGCGATACGTCGAGGATCGGAACCCGCCGGGCGATTTCAGCGGTCGAAACAAACTCGGTATCGACGCCGTTCAGCCGCATCGCGCCGATCTGCCGTCGGGCGAGCTCGATATCGTGCGGGCTGTGCGCAAGCGTGATCATGCCACGCTGACTGAACATCACATTATAGTTGAGCTCCCGCGACAGGCCCTCATAGAGCCGCAGCGAATGTCCGTAGAGCTTCGCGCTGGCGCGGTAATAATAGTTGGAGCGGATCGCGGTGGTGTTGCGGCCGCTGTTGCCGCCCCCGATCCAGCCCTTTTCCAGCACCGCGACCCGGCGAATGCCGAAAGTCTTCGCCAGATAATAGGCCGTTGCGAGACCGTGACCACCGCCGCCGATGATGATGACATCATAGTCGGACTGCGGGTCCGGCGAACGCCATGCCGGCGTCCAGCCACGCTGTCCGGTCAGTCCCTGCTTGAATACCGTCCATGCCGAGTAACGCATGCTTTCCTCATTTCAATACAGCGGTGTATTTATCGGATATAATTTCAGGCCCTTGGCCGATTTGGAATTATGCCTTTTATCTAAGAGGGTTAAGAAGAACCGCGGTGTAGTTTTCGACCAGCGAGCGCCGTTCGTCAGCGCTTTCGCTCAGGCCGATCGCATAGTAGCCGATCTGGTGGAAATAGGTGATCCGCGCCCGGATCATCGCTTCCGTTGCATCGAACCCGGCATCCTGGAAAAGACTGTCGAGCGCTGCCAGTCGGATGTCGTCGACCGCCCGCACGATGTCGGCGATCGGCGGCGACGCTGCCGCCCAGGCACGAACCGCACTATCATAGCCTTCGCTGAAATCCAGACCGTCGATGTACAGCTTGGCCAGCGCCAGCATCCGATCATGCGGCGAAGCCTTTGCGCGCAGCACCCGCAGCATCGGCGTGGTGTTGCGCTCCCGCCAGTCTTCGATCAGCGCATCGAGCAGTTCATCGCGGTTCTTGAACCGCCAGTAGAAGCCGCCGCGCGTGACGCCGGCCAGCTTGGCCAGGCGGTCGATCTTCACCGCGACGATACCGTCGGCGATCAGGACCTGCCGCGCCATGCGGACCCAGTCTTCGGTAGACGGCGTCTGTTCGGGCGGCGGCGTGCGGATCCACGACCGCTTGCGGGGCAGCAAGGCTTGATCGTCATCCATCGCGGCCGCTCCCCCTTTTGTAGCCGCTCGTCCGCCGAACAGCGACATCATCAATACACACCTAAATTCCGGTGTCAAATACAGCGTTGTATTTATCGGTGATGACCGGCGATACGCTCTCTTCCGGCGTCGCCTCCAAGTGACGGACGATTGACTTCACCCGGCAATCCCTCATATTTCGATACAATTAGAAAGGTCGAATCATGAGCGGCGTCAATCCTCAGGTCTGGGCCGTCGATGCCCTCGGTGCCCTCGCCCATGAAACCCGCCTGGCGGTTTTCCGCATGCTGGTGCAGGCCGGGCCTGCCGGGCTGATCGCGGGCGCGATCGCCGAGCAGGCGGCCGTGCCTCCCTCCACCATGTCCCATCATCTGGCGACACTGGAGCGTGCAGGCCTTGTGACGTCCCAACGCGAAAGCCGCCTCATTCGCTACCGGACCGATTATGCCGCCATGCGCAGACTCCTCGCCTTTCTGATGCAGGATTGCTGCCAGGGCGCGCCGGAAATGTGCACCGATCTTTTCGAAGGCCTTCGGTGCAGTCCTTCAGAAACCCGGAACCGGAGTTTTCCAAATGACCGACAAGAACCCTAATATGCTGTTTCTATGCGCCGGCACTTCGGCGCGTTCGATCCTTGGCGAAGCCATCATGAACAAGCAGGGCGAACGCGCCAGCGCCACGGCGGGAGAAGCCGAATGACTGTTCAGGAAAAGGGTGACGACATCGTCATCTACCACAATCCCGCGTGCGGCACGTCGCGCAATGCGCTGGCCATGATCCGCAACGCCGGAATCGAGCCGCATGTGGTCGAATATCTCAAAACGCCGCCGTCGCGCGCGCTGCTGGAAAACCTGATCGCGCGGTCGGGCATGGCGCCCCGCGACCTGCTGCGCGAAAAGGGCACGCCCTTCGCCGAACTGGGTCTCGACAATCCCGCGCTCACCGACGCGCAGCTGATCGACGCGATGATGGACCATCCGATCCTGATCAATCGCCCGCTGGTCGTGTCCCCGCTCGGGGTCAAGCTCTGCCGTCCATCGGAAGCTGTCCTCGATCTGCTTCCCTCCGCTCAACAAGGTGCGTTCGCGAAGGAAGATGGCGAGCAGGTCGTCGATGCGGCCGGCAACCGCGTCGCCTGATCAAGGAATGCCGATATGAACGCCCCCCTCGCCCGGCGCGAGCGCCTGTCCTTCCTCGATCGCTTCCTGACGTTGTGGATCTTTCTCGCCATGGCGCTCGGCGTCGAGCTGGGCGTGACCTTCGAGGGGCTGCCAGCGGCGCTCGATAGCCTGTCGGTCGGCTCGACCAATGTTCCGATCGCCATCGGCCTGATCCTGATGATGTATCCGCCGCTTGCCCGCGTCCGCTATGACGACCTGCCCCGGGTATTCGAGGACAAGCGTGTGCTCGCGATTTCGCTGATCCAGAACTGGATCGTCGGTCCGGTGCTGATGTTCGCGCTGGCGGTTCTCTTCCTCGGCGACAAGCCCGAATATATGACCGGCCTCATCCTGATCGGACTGGCGCGCTGCATCGCCATGGTCATCGTCTGGAACCAGCTCGCCAAGGGCGACAACCAATATGTCGCGGCGCTCGTCGCGTTCAACTCGGTGTTCCAGATCCTCTTCTTCAGCGCCTATGCCTGGTTCTTCCTCGCCTTCCTGCCCCCGTTGCTGGGGCTGCAGGGCAGCGTCATCGACGTCAGCTTCTGGACGATCGCGCAAGCCGTGCTGATCTATCTCGGCGTCCCGTTCCTTGCCGGTTTCCTGACCCGCAAATGGCTCGTCGCGGCCAGGGGCAATGACTGGTACGAGCAGACATTCCTCCCGAAGATCGGCCCGATCACCTTGGCGGCGCTACTCTTCACCATCGTCGCCATGTTCAGCCTCAAGGGCAGCGAGATCGTCACGCTGCCCGGAGACACGATCCGGATAGCCGTCCCGCTGGCGATCTACTTCGTCGTCCAGTTCTCGATCAGCTTCTTCATGGGCAAGCTCATCGCCAGCGATTATCCGCGCACGACCGCGGTCGCCTTCACCGCTGCCGGCAATAATTTCGAACTGGCGATTGCCGTGGCGATCGCCGCCTTCGGCCTCGCGTCGCCGGTGGCATTTGCCGCGGTGATCGGCCCGCTGGTCGAGGTTCCGGTCCTGATCCTGCTGGTCAACGTCGCCTTCTGGTTCGGACGACGCTGGTTTCCCGACACCGTCCCGGCGCGCGGCCGATGAGCGACGACTCGATGATCTTCGATCGTTTGCGTCCGCTGCCCGAGCCGGACGCCTTGCCGGCGCTGAGGCCGGAGTTCGCGCTCCGTGCGCCCGCGCTCGGCCTCGGCCCGCTCGATCCGCCCCCGCGCATCCTCCTGCTCTACGGCAGTCTGCGGGAGCGATCCTTTTCCCGGCTCGTTGTCGAGGAATCGGCGCGTCTGCTCCGCTTCTTCGGCTGCGAGACGCGAATCTTCGATCCATCGGACCTGCCGCTGCCCGATCAGGTTGCGGGCGACGATCATCCGGCGGTGGCGGAACTGCGCGCGCACTCGCTCTGGTCGGAAGGACAGGTCTGGTGCAGCCCCGAGCGCCATGGGCAGATCACCGGCATCATGAAGACCCAGATCGATCATCTGCCGCTCGCCTATAAGGGCATGCGGCCGACCCAGGGCCGCACCTTGGCGGTGATGCAGGTCAGCGCGGGTTCGCAGTCGTTCAACAGCGTCAACACGCTGCGCCTGCTCGGCCGATGGATGCGGATGTTCACGATCCCTAACCAGTCGAGCGTCGCCAAGGCCTTCGCCGAATTCGACGATGACGGCCGGATGAAAGCATCGAGCTACTATGATCGCATCGTCGATGTGATGGAGGAGCTGGTGCGCTTCACCGTCCTGTTACGACCGCATGCCGAGCAATTGGTCGACCGCTATTCCGAGCGGAGCGAAGCGGGCATCCCAGAGGATTTGGCGCAGGACCTTTCGGCGATCGCCATCGCTCCGCAACCCGTGACGGAATGATCGCCGGCGCCCGGGGTACAGGCAGGGCGTTCGCAATTCCGGCACTTTTGCCACTGGGCGGTGGGCCGAAGAGGAACGGTTTTCACCTCCTTCCAGCCTCGTGCCCTGCCGCTTTTGATGGCCGTCCGATGCCGCTTCGGCTAGGGTCGGCGGCATGAACAGTTCGACGATCGTGACGCGACCCTTCTCCATGATGCGCGCTTTTCTGGCGACCGAAGCCGCCGGGGGCATCATCCTCATCATCGCCGCCGCAGCAGCGATGGTCGTTGCCAATTCGGCCGTTTCCGAGGCCTATCTCGGCGCGCTGCACATCAAGCTGGGCGGCCTCAGCCTGCTGCACTGGATCAACGATGGATTGATGGCGCTGTTCTTTCTGGTCGTCGGGCTGGAGATCAAGCGCGAGGTGCTCGACGGTCAACTCGCCCGCTGGTCGGATCGTCTGCTGCCCGGCGTTGCCGCGGCCGCCGGGGTGGCGGCGCCGGCGCTCATCTATGTCGCGATCAACCAGGCCGATCCGGCAGGCCTTCGCGGCTGGGCGATCCCCGCCGCAACCGACATCGCCTTCGCCCTCGGCGTGCTCGCCCTCCTGGGAAGCCGCGTGCCGACCTCTCTGAAGATCTTCCTGACCGCTGTTGCGATCATCGACGATCTCATCGCCGTCCTCATCATCGCCTTTTTCTATACCGCTTCGCTCGACCTTGCGGCGCTGGCGGGTGCCGCGCTCGGGCTGGCTTTCCTGATGCTGCTCAACCGGCGCGGCGTCACAGCGCTCTGGCCCTATCTCATGATCGGCGCCCTTGTGTGGCTCTGCGTCCTGCAATCCGGCATTCACGCGACGCTGGCAGGCGTGGCGGTAGCAATGACGATTCCCCTGAAAAAGACCCCGGGCCGGCCGGACGCTGCGCATTCCCCGCTCTACCGTCTCGAGCATGGCCTGCACCCTTGGGTCGCCTATGCGATCGTCCCCATTTTCGGCTTCGCCAATGCCGGCGTTCCGCTGGCCGGCTTTTCACCGCGGGACATTTTCGAACCCGTCCCGCTGGGCGTGGCGCTCGGGCTGTTCCTCGGTAAACAGGTGGGCATCTTCAGCGTCATATGGCTGCTGGTGCGCTGTAAACTGGCGGAACGTCCCCGCGACGCCACCTGGCCGCAGATTTATGGCGTCGCCCTCCTTTGCGGCATCGGCTTCACGATGAGCCTGTTCATCGGCGGCCTCGCCTTCGGCGACGGATCGCACCAGAATGATGCGGCCAAGCTGGGCGTCCTCCTTGGCTCGGTGGTGGCCGCGATCATGGGCTATGCCGTGTTGCGGGTGGCAAAGCCGAACGGCCGCTCTCTCCCGTAAGGCAATCTTCCAGCCATTTTGGACATGGCCGATTGCATAGCCGCTCATCGCGCGCGCGTGGTGAATGATCCAATAAAATGCCGGTGTCGCCATAAGCAGTGAAAGGCAGGAAATGCCGATATCTGTGGATTCCTGCGACCCTATGCGAAGGGCGTTTGGCGGAGACGGAGGGATTCGAACCCTCGGTACCGATAGCTCGGTACGGCGGTTTAGCAAACCGCTGGTTTCAGCCACTCACCCACGTCTCCGGCGAGGCAGAGGCAGCGCTATAGCGAGCACATGCGACCGGATCAACAGGTTCGCGCGCCAAATTTCGCCAGCAATATTCAGGTCCGATTCATTGCGGCATCTGCCAAAAGAGGCTCTACGGTCACAGGCGAAGCGGTTTTCGGAGATTGACGATGTTCAAACGGATGGTGCTCGGCCTGGCGGGTGCAATGGCACTCGCGGTTTCAGGCGCGGCGCAGGCGCAAATGCGCACGGTCGATCCCAATGGGGCGAGCGATCTTGCCGCCGTTCCGGCGAGCGAAGCCAATTACGGCACCCAGGTCACACCGCCGCCCGCGTCCGAGCCCGATAGCGATCCGACCCTGATCAACCCCTCGCCGGCCGATACCGCCGTCGCCCCGGCCCCGACGCGCACGCAGGCGGCCGAAGCCTCCGCCGGCCCCACCTATGAACAGGACGACGTCCTCGCCGCCGCCGAAGGCGTGTTCGGCCAGGGCGCCGAAGGCCTCGCCAAGCTGATCGAGAAGATCTTCGCCGAGCAGGGCAAGCCCAATGCTTATATCGCGGGCCGCGAAGCCGGCGGTGCGATCGTCGTGGGCGTCCGCTATGGCTCCGGCACCCTGTTCCACAAGGTCGAGGGTCAGTTGCCGATCTACTGGACCGGCCCGTCCGTGGGCTTCGATCTGGGCGCCAACGGATCGAAAAGCTTCATGCTGGTCTATAATCTGTTCGACAGCGCCGACGCTTTCCATCGCTTCCCCGGCGTCGAGGGAACCGCCTATATCGTCGGCGGCTTCACCGCGACCTATCTGCGTCGCGGCGACGTGGTGATGATCCCGATCCGGCTCGGAGTCGGTTGGCGTCTCGGCGTCAATGTCGGCTATATGAACTTCACGCACAAATCGAAGATCAACCCCTTCTGAGCCTCGCTCCGGCGGTTCGCTGCCGCGGCGCGCGCCGGGGCGACGATCAGGCCGGAAGGCCGATCAACGATATCTGCCGCCCATAGCCGGGCTCGCCCTTGTGCGTGGCGCGGCGGAAGCTGAAGAAGCGGTCGGGCTGGGCGTAGGTGTCCTCGCCGAGCGCAATCACCCGCCCCACCCCGGCCGCTGCCAGCCGATGCATGACATAGGCCTCGATATCGAACTGGGCGTGGCCAGGGCGCCGCCCGTCGGCGAAAAAGCGCTCATTGGCGGGGTCGTCGGCCTCGAAACGGCGGACGAAGCCCTCGTCGACCTCATAGCTGGCGCGGGCGATGCATGGTCCGATCGCGGCGACGATGCGCGAGCGATCGGCGCCCAGCGCCTCCATCCTAGCGAGAGTCGTATCGGTGACACCGGTGATCGCGCCCTTCCATCCGGCATGCGCGGCACCGATCACCCCCGCCACCGTGTCGGCGAACAGCACGGGCACGCAATCGGCGGTCAGGATGCCAAGCAGCAGGCCCGGGCGATCGGTGACCAGCGCATCGGCGTGCGGACGCGCATCGTCGGCGAACGGTTCGGTCACCGCCACCGCATCGGCGGAATGGACCTGATGCAGCGTGACAAGCCGATAGCCCGGCACGACCGCCTCGACCGCACGGCGGCGATTCTCGAGGATCGCAGCGCGGTCGTCATCCGATCCCAGCCCGACATTGAGCCCGGCGTGGATACCCACGGACACCCCGCCCTCACGGCCGAGAAAGCCGTGGGGCAGATCGCCCACCGCTTCGACGCGGATCACCTGCACGCTCATACCGTAGCTTTCTGGCTGAAGCCCCTGGCGACGATGCCGGGGGTTTCCTCGACAATGACGTCGTCGACCCGCGACGCGGGCGAACCCTGGCGACAGCGGGCGATCAATTCCTCGACCGTCCCGGCCGCCCCGACCGCAACCGCTTCGACGGATCCGTCCTGGCGGTTGCGCACCCAGCCGTCGAGGCCGAGTTCGGTGGCCTGCTCGATCGTCCAGGCGCGGAACCAGACGCCCTGCACCTTGCCCCTCACATGGATGCGACGGGCGACGCGGGTCTCCCCGGCCTCGCTCATCCGATCTGGGCCCGGTGCAACATCTTCTGGTCGGCCAGCACCAGCGCGACCATCGCCTCGAGCACCGGCGCGGCGCGGATGCCGACGCAGGGGTCATGCCGTCCCTTGGTGCGGATGTCGGCCGCCTGCCCGTCCGAACCGATCGTCTCGACCGGAGTCAGGATCGACGACGTCGGCTTGAGCGCGATCCGCACCACCACCGGCTGCCCGGTCGCGATGCCGCCGGCGATGCCGCCGGCGTGGTTGGCCTGGAACACAGGCTTGCCGTCAGCGCCGGGCCGCATCGGATCGGCGTTGGCCTCGCCGGTCAACCGCGCGGCAGCGAACCCGTCGCCGATCTCGACGCCCTTGACCGCGTTGATCGACATGCAGGCGGCCGCCAGTTCGCTGTCGAGCTTGGCGTAGAGCGGCGCGCCCCAGCCGGCGGGCACGCCGTCCGCCACGCACTCGACGACGGCGCCGACCGACGAGCCCGCCTTGCGCGCATCGTCGACGATGGCTTCCCAGCGAACCGCTGCGGCGCGGTCGGGACAGAAGAAGGGATTCTCGTCGATCGCGGCATCGTCGAACGCGCCGGGATCGATCCGATCACCGCCCAGTTCGACAAGATAGGCGCGGATCTTGACATCGGGGATCACCAGCCGCGCAACCGCTCCGGCGGCCACCCGCGACGCCGTCTCGCGCGCCGACGACCGCCCACCGCCGCGATAGTCGCGAAAGCCATATTTGGCGTCATAGGCATAGTCGGCATGGCCGGGCCGATAGGCCAACGCGACCTCCGAATAATCCTTGGAACGCTGGTCGACATTCTCGATCATCAGGCTGATCGGCGTACCGGTCGTCCGGCCGTCGAACACGCCCGACAAGATGCGGACCCGATCGGGCTCCTGCCGCTGCGTCGTGAAACGCGACGTACCCGGCCGACGCTTGTCGAGCCAGGGCTGGATAACCGCCTCGCTGATCGCGAGCCCGGGCGGGCAACCATCGACCACCGCGCCGATCGCGGGGCCATGACTCTCCCCCCAGGTCGAGAAGCGAAAGACGCGACCGAACGCGTTGAAGCTCATTTTACCCCTCTCCCATTTGGGGAGAGGGAGAGACCCGCGCCGCAGGCGTGGGAGGGTGAGGGCCCTTCCTTCAAGGCATTCATGATCACAGTCATCACCCCGTCCAGATTGTCGAGCACGTCATTGTTCCAGAAGCGCAGCACGCGAAACCCCTCTTTTTCAAGAAAGGCGGTTCTGCGATCGTCATAGTCGATCTGTTCGGAGTGCTGGCCGCCATCGGCCTCGATGATCAATTTTCGATCGAGGCAGACGAAATCGACGATATAATCACCGAGCCAGACTTGGCGCCGAAACTTCTGACCTTCAAGCCGCCGTGCGCGAAGGTGGGACCAGAGCAGCTTTTCTGGATCGGTGCCGAAAGTCCGGAGCGACCGCTGGCGGTCCTTCGCCTCATCACCGGACGGTCGCCTCATCTGCGTACCCTCACCCTCCCACCGCTGCGCGGCGGGCCCCTCCCTCTCCCCTGAAGGGAGAGGGGAAACAGGATCTAAGCCAACGCGATATCCGGCGCGTCTTCCGCCTTCATCCCGATGACGTTGTAGCCGGCATCGACATGGTGGATCTCGCCGGTCACGCCGCTGGCCAGGTCGGACAGCATGTAGAGGCTGGCGCCGCCGACATCCTCGATCGTCACGTTGCGGCGCAGCGGGGAGTTCAGCTCGTTCCATTTCAGGATGTAGCGAAAATCGCCGATACCGCTGGCGGCCAGCGTCTTGATCGGCCCCGCCGAGATCGCGTTGACGCGGATATTCTCCGGGCCCAGGTCCATCGCCAGATATTTGACGCTGGCCTCCAGCGCGGCCTTGGCAACGCCCATGACGTTGTAATGGGGAACGACCTTTTCGGCGCCGTAATAGCTGAGCGTCAGCACCGAGCCGCCATCGGTCATCAACGGCCGGACACGCTTGGTGACCGCGACCAGGCTGTAGGCCGAAATGTTCATGGTCATCAGGAAATTGTCGAGGCTGGTATCGACATAAAGACCGCGCAGCTCGTTCTTGTCCGAAAAGCCGATCGCATGGACCAGGAAATCGATCTTCGGCCAGCGCTCGGCCAGTGTGGCGAACGCCACGTCCATCGCCGCGTCGTTGGAGACGTCGCATTCGATCAGGAAGTCGGAACCGACCTGTTCGGCCAGCGGCCGCACGCGCCGCTCCAGCGCCTCGCCCTGATAGCTGAAGGCCATCTCCGCTCCATGTTCGTGGAGCGCCTTGGCGATTCCCCACGCCAATGAGCGATCATTGGCGAGCCCCATGATCAGCCCGCGCTTCCCCTGCATCAAACCCGCCACGACATCTCCCTTACTGCTTGGGCGCCGCATCCTTTACAGAGGTTTCGGGGGTTTCGGCTAGAGCCGCATTGAGATGGGCGCCGAAAACTAGCCCGAGCCCGACGAGCCAGAAGAACAACAGCGTTACGATCACCCCGGCCAGGCTGCCATAAGTGCGGCCATAGCCCCCGAATGCCCCCACCACGATCGGCAACAACATCGTCACCGCCATCCACCAGATCGCGGTGAACAACGCCCCCGGCCATTTCGGGCAGGGCGCCATTCGATATTTGAACGGCGTCAGCGTCACGAACATTGCGTAGAGCGCTGCGGACAGCATCACCAGCGGCGCAAGCCTCGACAGGTTGATCAGCGGCTGCAGATCGGCGGCGAAAGGCAGCAGGCGCCAAATGAACTGTTCCACGCCGGTCAGCACGACCTGCGCGCTGAACGCCGACATCGCGAGCACCACCGATGCGAAGATGATCAGGATCGATCCCCCGCGATAATGCCAGAAGCTTTTCGACGGCTTGGTGCCATAGGCGCGGTGGAGGATGTCGCGGATCGTCTCGATGAAGCTTCCCACTGTCCACAGCCCGACGATCGCGCCAAGCCACAGCAGCGCGCCCGTATTGTTGGCCGCCAGAACATCGTTGATCGGCTGGGCGACGAGCTGGCGCACCGAAAGCGGTACCGTCCCGAGGAAGCCGTAGACCGCATGCTGGACATCGGGGGTGCGGCCGAACAGCTGGGCCAGCGCCGCCATCACGATGAAAAAGGGAAACATCGTCAACAGCGCCATATAGGCGATGTTGCCGGCGTGGATGAAGCCGTCCGTGTAGACGCCGATCGCGGCCCGGCGAAAGACGGTGTAGACGCGCCCACCCGGCTTCATCTGGCGCAAATGCCTGGTGAACGGCCGCTTGCGCCGCGCCTCGGGGGATTCGTCCGTGACCAAAGCGTCCCGCTCCTATCCCCTGGGGAACCGCATAATCGTCATCAGACGCCCAGATTGGCGCGCGGGTTGCGCTGGCCCTTGCCGGCCCATGTCTCGACGAATGCCTCGAGGTCGGCATCGCCGGCGGGGATGTCGATCATCACGGTGACCAGCTGGTCGCCGCGCGATCCGTCCTTGCGATGGAAGCCCTTGCCCTTCAGCCGCAGCGTCTTGCCCGAACTCGTCCCTTTCGGGATGCCCAGCATCACCGCGCCGTCGACCGTCGGCACCTTCACCTTGGCGCCGGCGACGGCCTCGTCGATGGCGACCGGCAGGTCCAAGCGGACATCGTCCTCGTCGCGACGAAAGAAGCGGTGGGGCCGGACGTCGACGGTGATGATCGCATCGCCCTTGCCGCCGACGCCATCCTCGCCCTGCCCGCCCAGACGCATCTGGGTGCCCGATTCGACCCCGTTCGGCAGTTTCACGTCGATCGTCTTGCCGTTCGACAGGGTGATGCGCTGCGGCTTCAACGCGGCAGCATCCTCGAACGGCACGGCGAGCCGATAGGCGACATCGGCGCCCTTGGCCGGGCGACTGCCGCCCTGCGTGCCGAATCCGCCAAAACCGCCGCGACGGCCAGCGCCCGGCCCGGGGCCGGCCCCGCCGCCGCGCGATCGGCCGAAGATACCCTCGAAAATATCGCCGAAGTCCGCGCCGTCGCCGAACTCGAACCCAGCGCCGGCGGGACCGGCACCGGGCGTGAATCCGCCGCCGCCACGTCCGCCAAAGCCGAACGGGCCCTTCGGGTTGCCCTGCTCGTCGATTTCGCCGCGATCATATTGCGCGCGCTTGTCGCGATCGGACAGCAGGTCATAGGCCGATGTCAGCTCCGCGAAACGCTCGGCCGCCTTGGGGTTGTCCTGGTTGCGATCGGGATGCAGCTCCTTCGCGAGCTTACGATAGGCCTTCTTGATCTCGGCCTCGTCCGCTCCGCGTTTGATCCCCAGCTTCGAATAGAGGTCCGCCATACTCGTCGTCGTCATCCTGCCGCCGCACCCTGTTGCAAAAATGCAACAGCTGAAATGTGGTCCGGTCTGCCATTGTTCAAGTGAAAAATTGGTGTCTCCGTCAGCAACTCGCCGGAGCCCCCGGCGTTCTGGGGCGTAAATCCCCGAACTACAAGCGAGTTGGCAGCCCATGGCACCCTATCCCTGTCCGAATTGTCACCGCCTCCTGCATTTCGAGGCGCGTGTCTGTCCGGCCTGCACCTTCACCCTGGGCTACGACCCCGCATCGGACGGCTTCCTGTTCCTGGCCGACGGCGCGACGGCGTGGCGCGATGCCGACGGCCGCACCCATGAGGTCGTGGTCTGCGCAAACAACAACGATCACGCCGTCTGCAACTGGCTGGTCGAGACCGCCGACACGACGCCCTATTGTCGCGCCTGCCGCCATAACCGGACGATTCCCGACCTCTCCGTTCCTTCGGTCCCACAGCGCTGGGGCAAGATCGAGGAAGCCAAGCGGCGCATGTTCCACACCTTGATCAAGCTGGGCTTGCCGCTGGAGACGAAGGCGGAAGAAAGCGGCCAGATTCATGGTCTTGCGTTCGATTTCTTATATGACCCCTCAGCGGAGCAGCGGGGCAGCGCCCGGATCACGACCGGACATGACGGCGGTGTGATCACCCTCAACCTGATCGAGGCCGACGATGTCGAGCGCGAACGCATGCGCCGGAGCATGGGCGAACCCTATCGCACGCTGCTCGGCCATTTCCGTCACGAGGTGGGCCATCATTACTGGTCGCGCCTGATCGAAAACAACCCCGCCGAACTCGCGGCCTTTCGCGCGGTCTTCGGCGATGAGACCGTCGACTATTCGATGGCATTGCAGAACCATTATGGCCCGAACAGCACCAAGATCTGGACCGACGATTATGTGAGCTTCTACGCGACATCCCATCCGTGGGAGGATTTCGCGGAAACTTTCGCCCATTATCTCCACATGGTCGACATCCTGGCGACCGTCGGCGGCTTCGGCATGCGGATGGAGCCCTTTCCGGGGCCCGAGGTTCGTCCCGGCGCCGTCATCGATTTCGATCCCTATACGGCCCCGACCGATCAGCTTGCCGCCCAGATGGTCCAGTGGAGCTTTGCGTTCAACACGACCAACCGCAGCATGGGCCAGCCGGATCTCTACCCTTTCCGCCTGTCGCCCGCGATCACCGGCAAGATCGATTATGTGAACCGGCTGGTCGCCAAGGGTGCGGGACGGCCCGTGAGCGATGGCGGGTAAGACCGTCATGCTTCGTTCGCTGATCGTGGCCGCGCGCGACCGCGCCCGTCTGGCGGAGATATTGGGGGTGGTCTCGCGCTTCGGGCTGCACCTGCTGCTGAAGCGCATCGGCCTTCCTGTCGACGAGAGCGACGCGGATGACGGCGACACCACAGCCGACCTTCCCCGCAGGACGCGGAAGGCGTTGGAAGAGCTCGGCCCGACCTTCGTCAAATTCGGGCAGATCCTCGCCACGCGCGGCGATCTCCTTTCGCCGCCCTGGATCGCAGAGCTGGAAAAACTCCACAGCCGGGCCGTCACCATCCCTTTCGACACGTTGCGCCCGGCCGTCGAAGCGGCGCTCGGCGAAGCCCCTGAGAGCGCCTTCGCCCGGTTCGATGCCGAGCCGATCGCCGCCGCCTCGATCGCGCAGGTCCACCGCGCGCGATTGCACGATGGGACCGAGGTGGCGGTGAAGATCCGCCGCCCCGACATCCGCGCGCCGATGGAAGCCGATCTGCGCCTGCTCGCCCAGTTTGCCGCGATGGCCGAGGCGGCCAGCGCCGAGGCCCGCCGCTACGCCCCCTCCGCGCTGGTCCGCCATCTGGCCGAAGCGGTTCTGGGGGAGCTCGACTTCACCCATGAGGGTCGCAACGCCGATCGCCTGCGCGAGGATTTCTCCGGCAACGCCCGCGTCGTGGTGCCGGCGATACACTGGCCGTGGACCTCCGAAACGCTGCTCGTCATGGATTTCATCGACGGCGTGCCGCCACGCGACGGCCCCGGCCTGATCGATCGCGGCATAGATCCGCACGCCATTGCCGATCTCGGCGCGGACATGGTCCTCGACATGGTGCTGGTCAACGGACGCTTCCATGCCGATCCGCATCCGGGGAACCTGCTCTGCCTTCCGGGCAACCGGATCGCGTTGCTCGACCTCGGCATGATCGGCCATGTGTCGCCGCTGCGGCGCGAGGAGTTCATCGACTTCGTCCGCTCGATCGCCGGCAGCGACGCCGCTGGGCTGGCGACGATCTTGCGCCGCTGGTCGGTGGTCGACGACATTCCGGCCGCCGCCTTTGGCCGAGCAGCGGACAGGCTGATCGAGCGGCACGGCGGCAGTCGCATCGTCTTGAAGGCGATGATCGCCGACTTCCTGGGATTGATGCGCGAGGAACGCCTGGTGCTGCCGCCCGACCTCGTCCTGATTTTCAAGGCGATGATTACGATCGACGGCGTATTGTCGGCGATCCAGCCCGACTACGACCTGTCTGCCGCCATCGCGCGAGCGAGCACGCGCATCGCCCTCGCCCGCCTCGATCCCGATCGGTGGGGCGGGACAGTGCGCGAGTTGCTGTGGGAACTAAGCCGCGCGGGGGACGATGCGCCCCGCCTGCTCCGCACGACGCTCAAGCGCCTTGGCAGCGAGCCCGAGTCGCAGATCGCGGCAGACCCATCGGCCGCACTCGCGGCGGCTGGTTCACGCATCGCAGTCGCGCTGTTCTTGGGCCTGGGGCTGATCGCCGGCGCCCTCCTGCTGGGATGAGGCGCCGGCGCCGTGGTCAGCCCATCGCGCCCCGGACATTGCCCACGAGACGGTCCTTGACCATCAGGCGCAGTTTCTTCAGCCGCAGCAGGCGGATGCTGTCGGGTAGCCGCCGCTTCACCTCGCGACGAATCTCGTCGTCCAGCCGGCGGTGGATCACGGACAGGCGGTACATCATTGCACTCATGCCTTAACTCCTCTCGATGGTTGCATCGATCGGGGCGCCCGGCGTGGCAAAATACCTGCACCGGCATACCCGATGCGGTCCGACATCACGTTTCCTCAGAAACGCCAGAGGGGCCCGGCCCGCACACTCGACATAGGGTCGAGCGGCACCCGAACAAGACCGGAAACAAAATGAAATCAGAGGCTGGCGGTCAGGTTGAACGAACCATAGCGCGTCCAGCGTCTCGGCGTAGCGTTCGGTGCCCGGCGCAGGAAGTCGCTCTTGGCCAGCAGCACGCCGTCGAATTCGCACCTCAGCCGCTTCGGCACCAGCCAGTAGCGCAGCCGTGCCTCGATCTGATGACCGGCAAAATCGCCAGAGCGGCCGGTGGCGTCCCGAACGCCGGTCGTCGCGAAACTATCATCGGCGGCGGCGAGCCACATCGGCCGATAGACCGCGAACCAGTCGAGCCTGTCGCTGGGCACCGCCTCGAAACGGATGCCCGGGGTGACGATGTTGGTGCGGGTGATGGCATTGTAGATCCCCGATGGCGCCAGATCGGCACGCCGCATCCCGAACAGGGGGTCGAAGCGACCATAGCGCCCACCCGCACGGTCCCCGCTTGCCCGGTCGAATTCGAGCGACAAGCGCGGCGTCCACGCGGATATGAAACTGTAGCCGATATCGGCGTGGACGAAGCTCGCGCGCACCGCCTGCTTGTCGGCACCCGCCGCCAGCGACCGGCTGATCGACCCGCGCTGTCCGAGCATCTCGACCTCATAGTCCAACGCGCCCGGCTTCGGCTCGGCGAACACCCGCCCGCCAAAGACATCGATCGATCGGTCCCGAGTCGCCAGTCGCGGCGAATCCCGCTCGCCGAAATGGAAAAAGCTCACTTCCAACAACGCCCGGCCGAGCATATGCGCGCGGCTGACCATGCCGCCCCACAGCACCGCGTCGAAGCTCTCGCGGTCGATCTTCGGCCGATTGTCGCGCAGGCTGCCGGCATCGTCCGGGCGGCGCATCTGCGGCAAGCTGTAGATGACGGTCGCCTTCACCCCCTTCGGCGCGGCGAGATCGGCCCGCAGGCCGGTATAGCTGTTGGTGGTGTTGCGATAATCGTCGGCCGCGACGATGCGCCGCGATCCCAGGTTGAGCATCATGCGCCCGCCCGTCAGCGACAGGCTGGTGCCCTTGCCAAAGGGCCGATCGATCGTCCCGGCGACATAGGCCTGGACCAGCTCGAGGGCGTTGACCTCGTTGGTCGACAACGGCGTGCCGGGACCGGCCCCATAGGCGCGGCTGTCGAACAGATCGACACCGAAGCGCAGCGGCTTCGCATCATATTCCGCGCTGACCTGGGTGCGCATGCTGAACAGCGTGTCGCTGCTGTCGAAACCGGTCCTGGCCTGGCCGTCGATGCTCTCATAGCGGAGCCGCATCTGACCGCTCAGCTTCAGTCCGTCTCCCGCCAGCGCCGGCGACGCCGTCATCAGCGCGAGTGAGGACAGGGAAAGCGCGAAACGGGGCATCATCATCATCATCGCCTGCGCGGATAGGGTAAAGCGGGGTAGAGCGCGTCAGGCGCCATCGCCCGTCCGATCGCCCGGTGCGGGCTGGATCAACCTACCCCACCGGCTCCACATCGACGGCGACCTCGATCTTCTGCCCTTCCTGCCCGGTGAACACGCCGACGATCGGTGCGACATCGGCATAATCGCGGCCCATCGCGGTGACGATATGGTCGCTGCCGACCATGCAGGCATTGGTCGGGTCGAACCCCAGCCAGCCGCGCTCGCTCCCGCACCAGATCACCACCCAGGCATGGGTCGCGTCGGCGCCGACCAGGCGTGTCTTTCCGGGCGGTGGGATCGTGCGGAGATAGCCCGAGACATAGGCAGCCGGCACGCCGATGCCGCGCAGGCCCGCGATCATGATCTGGGCGAAATCCTGGCACACGCCGTGCCGCTTTTCGAACGCCTCGATCGGGCTGGTGTCGACCGTCGTCGCGCTGCCGTCATAGGTGAAGCGGTCGTGGATACGCGTCGCCAGCGCCAGCCCCGCCTCGACAATGCCACGATTCGGATCGAGCAGTTCCGAGCACCAGGCGGTGATCGCCGTGCTGAGCGGGATCGACGGCGACGGATAGATATAATTAGCCGGGCTCTCGACCCCGATGTCCAGCGTCACGCGGGCGGCCGCCGCGACCTGCGCGACGGTCGGATCGCCGGGCAGCGGCAGCGGCAGCGGCCGGTCGATGCGGATGCGAAACCGGCTTTCGATCTCCAGTTCGCGAGACGGTTTCTCCACCACCATCCGCGCGACATGGCCAAGATAGCCGATCGGGCGCGTGCCGGTGATCCGGGCGGTGGGAGACAGTTTGAGGTCGAAACTCTCCAGCGTCTGGCCGGCCCATTCGACCGGCTGGAGACGCAGGTTGCAGCGCGCGAACCGCACCGGATAGGTATAGCGGAACAGCGTTCGGTGGCGGACCTGATAGAGCATCGTCGGTGTCCGATCAGGCCAGAGTCATGCCGGACATGCGAAAGCCTTCGCTGCCCTGCAGGAAGAAGCGGGCGCTGATCGCGTTCGACAGTTCGGACAACATATTCTCCAGGCCCAGCATCATCGTGCCGTCGAGGGTGTCCGCGGTCGCGGTACGGAGCGTCGATTCGATCCGGTAGAAGATCATCTCATGCGCCTCGGCCATGCCGTCGTCATGTAGCGGCGGCAGATCGCTGAGATGCTTGGCGATGCGTTCGATCTGGAACGCGACCGAGCGCGGATTATAGGGATCGAGCGCGACGAGATCGCGCACCGGCTCGAGCGCGAGGCCGGCGAGATAGCGGGCCCGGTAGCTGATCTGGCTGTCGAACAGGTCGAGCAGGGTCGTCAGGTCGTCGGCCGAGGCGTCCTTCGCCCCGAAACAGCGCACTTGCCGGCATCCCCACATCGCCCGCTCGATCCGCCGCCCCATGTCGTGGAAGCGCCAGCCGGCCGTCCGTCCCATATTCTCGGCCGACAGTCCGGCGAGCGCGGAAAACCGCTCCTGCAGATCGACGGCGCGCGCCAGCGTCGCTTCCGCGTCTTCGGAAAGAACCTTTGGAAGCGGCGCATCGACAAGCCGCCAGACATCGCCCGACAAGCGGTCGCGCGTTCCGCTCGCGATGACGCGGGCATGGCGCATCAGGTTGGCGATGCTGGCCGGGCCGTCGCCGTCGAGCGCCAGCAGCGCCAGTTCGCGCAGATCATGCGTCTCGCCGAAATCCTCGCCGTCCCCGTCGACCTCCTCGTCCTCGGGCTTCTCGGTCGCGGCGGCGCCGGACGCGATCAGCATCGTGCCGAGGCGGTCGAGGGTCAGGGGGAACATCGCCGCTCCGCCATCGGCGACGATCGAGCCGCCCAGGGTGGCGCGAACCAACCGCAATGTCGCTTCGCCCCGCTCCAGATAGCGGCCGAGCCAATAGAGATTGTCGGCTGCGCGACTGGGCAAGGTGCCCGGATTGCGGCGGATCGGCACCTTCTGCGGCAACAGCGATACCGGATCAACCGCCTTGCGGCCGACGACGCAGACATCGGCGGAGAAGGCGCCTTCCCCCATCACCGTCACCCGCGCGTCCGAATCGTCGCCGATCCGGGCGAAGCCGCCGGGCATCACCGTCCACTTGCCGTTGCCGTCGCGCGCCGCGAACACGCGAACGGTAAAGGGGCGCGGCACCAACTGCCCGTCGAGCACGGCGGGTGTGGTCGACAGATGGACATCCTCCATCGCCGCATAGTCGGTCGGCCGATTGCGCATGTCGGCAAGCAGCGCCGCGCGCTCGGCGCTGCTGAGCGTCGAGGTGAGAACCGGGCGGCCACGCGGCAGCCCAACCGGCGCATCGGTGAAGGCCGGCGCGATCAGCAGTTCGTCGAACCGCGCCTCGACCTGGGCGCGCGGACCGTCCTGCCCGCACCACCAGGTCGCGATATTGGGCAGGATCAGGTGCTCGCCGAGCAGCTTCTGCGCGAGTCTCGGCAGGAAGGCCGCCATTGCGGTCGACTCGACCGCGCCTGCACCCGGCGAATTGGCGATCACCGCCTGCCCCGCCGCCATCGCGTCCATCAAACCGGGCACGCCGATCGCCGAATCTGTGTCGAACGCCAGCGGATCGAGATAGCGCGAGTCGATCCGGCGCCACAGCGCGTCGACCCGCTTCAATCCCTCGATCGTCCGGACGAACAGCCCGTCCTCGCGCACCGCGAGATCGCTGCCCTCAACCAGCAACAGGCCGAGATAGCGCGCGAGATGCGCCTGCTCGGCATAGCTCTGATTGTAGCGGCCCGGGGTCAGCAGGCCGATGCGCGGATCGGTCCGGCGACACACCGCCGCCAGCCCCTCGCGGAAGGCCGAGAAGAACGGCGCGAGCCGCTCGACATGAAGGCGCGTCTGGAGACCACCCATCAGGCGGGTCGAGGCGAGCCGGTTCTCCAGCGCGTAACCCGCGCCGACCGGAGCGCGGACATGATCGTCGAGCACGCGCCACTCGCCGCTCGGATCGCGACCGAGATCGACGGCGTAGATGTGAAGATGATGGCCACCAGGCGGCTTAATCCCGATCTGCGACCGCCAGAAGGCCCGGCTGCCGGTGATCAGCGCGGCCGGGACCGCGCCGCTCGAGACGATCGTCTGTTCGCCGAAAATGTCGTGAAGCAGGATTTCGAAGAGCTCGGCGCGCTGGGCGACGCCCTCGGCGATGATCGCCCAGTCGTCTTCGCCGATCAGCAGGGGCACCGCCGAAACGGGCCAGGGCCGCTCCCACTCTTCGCCGGGCAGGCGAAAGGCGGTACCCAGTTCCTGCACCTGCCGCGCCATGCGCTGCTGGAGCAGGTCGAGCCGGCCCTCGCTGAGACGGCCGATTTCTTCGAACAGCGCGTGCCACCATTTGGCGCCGCGCCCGACGTCGCCGCGCAGCGCATCGGCCGTGCCCGCCTTGCCGATATAGGAATGGAGCCAGCCTTCACCGAGGCTCGGCATTCCGGGCAATTCCGCCATCATGTCCCCCTGCATGACGGTGCTACCGGCTCAACGGCGTGCGCAGGTCGAGCGTCATCGGAAATTCGCTGGCCCTTTCCGGCATCGGTATCGTCATCGGACCTGGCGTATGGCCGTGGTCCTGGAATCGCGCCCGGCGCCGCGCTTCGGCCTCGAGGTCGTTGACCGGTATCGTGTCGTAATTGCGCCCGCCCGGATGCGCCACATGATAGACGCACCCGCCGAGCGACCGCTCGTTCCACCGGTCGAGGATGTCGAAGGTCAGCGGCGCATCGGCATCGAGCAACGGATGGAGGCAATTGGCCGGCTTCCACGCCTTGTAGCGCACCCCGCCGACCGCCTCCCCCGGCACGCCGGTCGGGGTCATCGGCACGGCACGGCCATTGACCGCGACGACATGGCGGCCGGGCACGAGCCCGTTCGCCCTGACCTGCAGCCGCTCGGTCGAGCTGTCGACATATCGGACGGTGCCGCCGATCGCGCCGGTCTCGCCCAGCACATGCCAGGGCTCCAGCGCGTGGGAAATCTCGAGCGTAACGCCCCCCGCCGACACGCTGCCGTGGATCGGAAAGCGAAATTGCCGCTGTGCCTCGAACCAGGCCGGGTCGAAATCATAACCGGCATGGCGCAGGTCGGAGAGAATCTCCAGAAAGTCGGCCCAGACGAAATGCGGCAGCAGGAAACGGTCGTGCAGCGCCGTCCCCCAGCGCACCAGTCCGCCCTTCTGCGGCTGCCGCCAGAACCAGGCGGTGAGCGCGCGCAGCAGCAATTGCTGGGCAAGGCTCATCTTCGGTTCAGGGGGCATTTCGAAGCCGCGGAACTCGAGCAGGCCAAGCCGGCCCGTCGGCCCGTCGGGCGAGAACATCTTGTCGATGCAAATCTCGGTCCGGTGGGTGTTGCCGGTGACGTCGACGAGCAGGTTGCGGAACAGCCGGTCGACCACCCAGGGCGGCGGCGCATCCCCCTCGCCCGGCGCGGGGACCTGCGCCAGCGCGATCTCGAGTTCGTAAAGCCCGTCATGGCGCGCTTCGTCGATGCGCGGCGCCTGGCTGGTCGGGCCAATGAACATGCCGGAGAAGAGATAGCTCAGCGACGGATGGCGCTGCCAGTAGAGCAGGAAGCTCTTGAGCATGTCGGGCCGGCGGATGAACGGCGAATCGTTCACCGATCGCCCGCCGAGCACCAGATGATTGCCGCCGCCGGTACCGATCGCGCGGCCGTCGACCATGAACTTGTCGGCGGTCAGGCCGGTCTCGCGGGCCAGGTCGTACAGGCCGGTGGTGATATCGACGGTTTCGGCCCAGCTGCCGGCGGGCTGGACGTTGACCTCGATCACGCCGGGATCGGGCGTAACCTTCAGGACGTTGAGCCGCGGATCGGCCGGCGGGCCATAGCCTTCGATGCGGACCGGCACGCCGGTGCGCGCCGCGGTCGCCTCGACCTCGGCGACCAATTCGAGATAATCTTCGAGCTTCTCGGTCGGCGGCAGGAAAACCGCGATATGATCGCCGCGCGTCTCCGCCGTCATCGCGGTGCGGACCGCACCTTCGATGATCTTCTGCTCCTGCCGTTCCTGCGCCGCGAAGCCACCTTCGGCCGCAGCCACCGCCTCGGACCGCTGCAGCGGTGCTTCGCTGCCGGCCACCGACGCGACGGGCAATGGCCCGCGCACTTCGGTCGTGTCCTGGATGTGGAGATAGGGGTAATCGCTCGGCGGTACATAGGGCAGCGAGCCGAGCGGCAGGCGATAGCCGATCGATGCGTCGCCCGGCATGACGAACAGCTTGCCGCGCCGCACCTGCCAGCGCTCGGAGCGCCAGCGACCGGGCGTCGCCTCCTGCTTCACGTTCCAGCGCTGGATCGGCAGGACATGGCCGACCGGCTTGCTCAGCCCATGTTCGAACGCCTTGACCATGCGGTGGCGCGATTCGGGATCGTCGATCTTGGGATCGGTCGGGTCGACATTCTCGGGAAGCTGGGCTTCCTTGACCGCCCACTCGATGCCATCCTCATAGGCTTCCTGGACCATCTCGCCGCCGACGCCGAGGCTGTCGGCGATTGCGACAAGAAAGGTCCCGGCATCGTCGCTGCTCACCGTCTTGCCGGTTTCGCCGCCGGCGATCAGGCTCGCGTCCTTCCAGACCGGCACCCCGTCGGTGCGCCAGTAGACCGAATAGCCCCAGCGCGGCAGGCTCTCGCCCGGATACCATTTGCCCTGGCCGTGATGGAGCATCCCGCCCGGCGCGTAGCGCTCGCGCAGTTTTCGGATCAGCCGGTCGGCGAAGCCCGCCTTGGTCGGGCCGACCGCATCGCCATTCCATTCGGGGGCTTCCGGGTCGTCGAGCGCGACGAAGGTCGGCTCCCCGCCCGTGGTCAGCCGCACGTCCTGCGCCGCCAGATCGGCATCGACCTTCTCGCCGAGCGCGTCGAGCGCGGCCCAGCGTGCATCGGTGAACGGCTTGGTGATGCGCACCGCTTCGGCGATGCGCTGGACGTTCATGTCGAAGAGGAAATCGACATGGGCGGGTTCGAGCATCGCGCCTTCGATCGGCGTTGCCGAGCGGAAGTGCGGGGTCGCGGCCAGCGGGATATGCCCCTCGCCCGCGAACATGCCCGATGTCGCGTCCATTCCGATCCAGCCGGCGCCGGGCAGATAGACCTCGGCCCAGGCATGGAGATCGCAGACGTCCTGCGCGACGCCCTTCGGCCCGTCGATCGGGATGATGTCCGGAGTCAGCTGGATCGAATAGCCCGACACGAAGCGCGCGGCGAAGCCGAGGCGGCGGGCCGCCTGCACCAGCAACCATGCCGAATCCCGGCAACTACCGCTGCCGATCGACAGGGTTTCGTCCGGCGTCTGCACGCCGGGCTCCATGCGGATGACATAGCCGACCCGCCGGTTGATCGCGACGTTGAGGGCGACGAGAAAATCGATCGTCCGCTGCCGTACGCCCGCGAACTGCGCGACGAACTCCTCGAACAACGGACCCTGCGGCTCGATCTCGAAATAGGCGGCAAGATCGGCTGCGATCGCCGGCGCGTAAACGAACGGCCGTTGCTCGGCATAATCCTCGACGAAGAAGTCGAAGGGATTGATCACGACGAGATCGGCGATCAGATCGACCGTTATCGAGAATTCGTTGGTCCGCTCCGGGAAGACGATCCGCGCCAGCCAGTTGCCGTGCGGATCCTGCTGCCAGTTGATGAAGTGGTTTTCGGGCGTGATCCGCAGCGAATAATTGTTCACCGCCGTGCGGCTGTGCGGCGCGGGGCGCAGCCGGATCACCTGTGGTCCGAGCTGGACCGGATGGTCGTACCGATAGGCCGTCTTATGGTGCAGCGCTGCCTGAATCATGGCCGGAGTGTCAGCACATCCCGTTGTGCAGCGCAATGAAGAGTTGCGCGACGGACCGGTGCGGCACGGCGCGCGGCCGCATCACGCCCGGTGGAGCAGCTCGATCAGCCCCGGCACGAGCGACGCCACCAACAGCGCCGCCATGCCGATGTTGAAAGCGCGCAGCGCGCCGGGCCGGTCGAGCAACTGCCGCACCACCGTGCCGCCGCCCGCCCACAGCATGATGCACGGCAGGCCGACGACGGCGAGGATCAGTCCCACGATGGGCACGTCGACATACAGATGGTCGGGCCGGGTGAAGCTGGTCGCCACGCCCAGGCACATCGCCCACGTCTTGGGATTGACCCACTGGAACGCCGCCGCCTCGAGGAAATACATCGGGCGCGCCCGCGCCGCATTACCACCGACGCCGACCGAGGTCGCAATCCGCCAGCTCAGATACAGGAGATAGGCGATCGAGAGGACATGCAGCGCCGTGTAGAGCCAGGGCGCCCGCGCGATCATGCCCGCCAGGCCGAGACCTAGCAGCAGCACCATCGCGACGCAGCCCAGACTGATGCCCAGCATATGGGGAACGGTGCGCTTGAACCCGAAGGTCGCACCCGACGACAGCAGCATCATGTTGTTCGGCCCAGGCGTGATCGACGAGACAACGCAAAATGTCACGAGCGCGAAGAGGATATCGGGACCCATCGTCACCGCCGCATATCCAGCGCCAGGCGGTACTGCGCCTCGATCATCATCGCACGCCCCATGGCGCGTTGCTCCACATGCCTGTCCGCATCGCCCGCCGCAGCGATCGCAGCTCCCGAAACCACGGCCGCGAAGCCGATAAGCAGGAAACTAGCCAAAGCCGTCGACCATATCTGTCTCATAACCCTTTTCCCATTTGTCACGCCGCTTCTCGACATTGACACGATCGAATTGCGCCCTATTGTCACACCAGTCAAAGATGATTTTGTCATTGTGACATTTAAGGCCTTCATGACCGGAGCTTCCGAATGACGTGGACCCCCGCCCTGCAGGACGATGCCGACACGGTCTCGGGCCGGCTGCTCTCGGCCCTGCGCCGCGATATCGAGGATGGCCGCCTTTCGCCGGGCACCCGGCTTCCTCCGCACCGCGACCTCGCCCATCGGCTGGGCATCGGCATCGGCACCGTCACATCGGTGTACGGCGAGGCCGCTCGCCAGGGGCTTTTGACGGCCACGGTCGGTCGGGGCAGCTTCGTCGCCGAAAGCCTGTTGCGGTCGGATCGCAACGACGCCGTCATCGACATGAGCCGCAACGTGCCGCCGCTCGCCCCCGCCCAGCGCCGCTTTGCCGCCACCCTGGCGCGCCTCAACAAGCGGGCCGATTTCGCCTCGGCGCTCGACTATGCGCCGCCGGCCGGGCTGGACTCGCATCGTCGCACCGCCGCCAGCTGGCTGCGCCGGATTGCGGGCCTCGCGGATGCCCGGCCAGGTCGACTGGTCGTCACCAGCGGCGGTCAACAGGCGATGACGCTCGCATTCGATACGCTGTGCCGCCCCGGCGACACGATCATGACCGAAGCGGCGACCTATTTCGGCGCGCGTTCGATCGCGCAGGCGAGCGGCTATCATCTGGTCGGATTGGAGATGGACGCGGAGGGCCTGCTGCCCGACGCCCTCGACAAGGCCGCCGCCGAGGGTGCGCGCGTTCTCTACACCCTCCCCACGCTCCAGAACCCCACGGGCAGGATCATGGGCGACCGGCGCCGCGCCGAAATCGCCGAGATCGCCCGCCGCCGCCAGCTCTGGATCATCGAGGACGATATCTATTCGGCCTATGCGACCGGCATCGCCCCGCCGCCGATCACCGCCTACGCCCCGGACCGCTGCTTCTATATCAACGGCACGTCCAAATCGCTGTCACCGGGGTTGCGCACTGGCTTCCTGGTCGCCCCCGACGACGATCATTTTCAGCAGATCCTGCGGCTGGTCCGCGCCCGCGTCTATGCCCCGGCGGCGCTCGGCTCGATGGTTTCCTGCCAGTGGATCGAAGACGGCACCGCCGACGATATCCTCGCCGAGATACAGGCGGAAATGATCGAACGCAGCCGGATGGCCGTGGAGCGGCTGGGGAATGCCATGGCCACGCCCGGCGATCCGCGCTGCCCGCACATCTGGCTGCCCATGGCCGAACTGGAAGCCGAGCGCGTGGCCGCGCGGGCGATGCGCGCCGGGGTCGAACTGACCCCGCCCTCGGCCCTGCTGATCACGCCTTCCCTGATCAGCGGCATACGCCTATGCCTCGGCATCGTCAGCGATCGGGCCCAGCTCGCCGTCGCCCTCGACCGTATCGCGACGGCGCTCGACACCAACCGGACCGAAGCCGCCGCCGCCGTAGTGTGAGAAGAAAATGACCACCGATCCCCACGCATTGTTCGCAGACTGGTTCGCCGAGGCCAAGGCCGCCGAGATCAACGATCCCGAGGCGATGGCGGTGGCGACCGTCGGCGCGGACGGCCAGCCGTCGGTCCGCATGGTCCTGCTCAAGGGCCATGATGCGCGGGGATTCGTCTTCTATACCAATTACGAGAGCCGCAAGGCGGGCCAGATCCTGGAGACGGGCCGCGCCGCCCTGCTCTTCCACTGGAAATCGCTGCGTCGGCAGGTCCGCATCGAAGGTCCGGTCGGCAAGGTGAGCGAGGCCGAGGGCGACGCCTATTTCGCCACCCGCCACCGCGATTCCCAACTCGGTGCCTGGGCATCGGAGCAGTCGCGCCCGCTCGACCGCCGCGACACCTTCGAAGCGCGCTATGCCGAAATGGCCGCGCGCTTCGACGGCGGCCCGGTGCCGCGTCCCCCGCATTGGTCAGGCTTCCGCGTCGCCCCCGAGCGCATCGAATTCTGGCAGGACCGCGCCCACCGCCTCCATGAACGCCGGCTGTTTCTTCCTGATGGCGACGGCTGGACCGAGGGCCTGCTCTACCCATGAGAAGCCGCTCGTGAGCCTTGCCCCGAACGTCCGCGCAGGGATAGCCTCGGTCTCGGTGGCGCTCAGTCTCATCCTGCTCAAAAGCTATGCGAGCTGGGCGACCGGATCGGCGGCGATGCTCGGCTCGCTGGCAGACAGCAGTCTCGACCTGATCGCGTCGCTGGTGACGCTCTACGGCGTCCGCCTCGCCGCCACCCCGGCCGACCGCCAGCACCGCTTCGGCCATGGCAAGGCGGAGGCGATCGCCGCCTTCTTTCAGGTGGTGCTGATCAGCATTTCCGCCTTCGGGATCATTTTTCATTCGATCGAACTTCTGGCGCGCGGCGGCTCCCCCGCTCGGGCGGAGACCGGCATCGCCGTGTCGCTGGTCGCGCTCGTGCTCACCCTGGCGCTGGTCACCTATCAGCGCCGGGTGATCGCGCAGACCGGATCGCTCGCGATCGGCACCGACCGGATGCACTATCAGAGCGACCTGCTGCTCAACGGCGCGGTGATCGCCGCTCTGCTGATCGACGGCGTCGTCGGTGTCCACGGGGCCGATGCCGTAGCGGGGATCGGCATCGGCCTGTGGCTGCTATACGGCGCCTATGGCGCGTCGCGCGCGGCGATCGACGAACTGATGGACCGCGAATGGCCCGAGGAGCGCCGCCGCGCCTTCGTCGAGGTCGCCAGCCGCCATCCCGAGCTGCGGGGTATCCACAGCATGAAAACCCGCACCGCCGGCGGCGACGACTTCGTCCAGTTCCACGTATGGGTCGATCCCGCGATGTCGCTGGGCGAGGCGCACCGCGTGATGGACGAGGTCGAGGCCAAGCTCGGCGCCGCCTTTCCCGGCGTCGAGATCACCATTCACCCGGAGCCGGAAGGCCACCTCGACCCCGGTGAGGAGAACCACCCGTGAAAATCCCGTTCGCGCAGGTCGACGCCTTCGCCGATAGCCCGTTCACCGGCAATCCCGCCGCCGTCATGCCCCTCGAAGCCTGGCTCGACGATACGATCCTGCAGGCGATCGCCGCCGAAAACAATCTGGCCGAAACGGCGTTCATCGTCGGCTGGGCAGGTCCCGAAGCCGATTTTGAACTGCGCTGGTTCACCCCCGAGGTCGAGGTCGCCCTGTGCGGCCACGCGACGCTCGCGACCGGTCATGTCCTGCTGTCGCGCAACAGCAATGTCGACCGGGTCCGCTTCATGACGCGGCGCTCCGGCCCCCTCGAGGTCGCCCGCGACGGCGCGCGCTACCGCCTGGCGCTTCCGGCCTGGGAGCTGGTGCCCAAGCCTCTCCCCGAAATGGCTGCGGCGCTCGGCGGTACGCCGTCCGAGACGCTGTGGCGCGACGGCGGCTATGCCCTATTCCGCTTTGAAACCGCGGCGGAAATCCTGGCCTTGAAACCTGACTTCAGGGCGCTGCGCGCCTTCGGCGACACATTGTTCATCGCGACCGCGCCCGGCACCGACAGCGATATCGTCAGCCGCGTCTTCGCGCCCGGCGCGGGCATCGACGAGGATCCCGTCACCGGCTCGGCCCACTGCCTGCTCGCCACCTATTGGGCCAGGCAACTCGGCCGTGACCGCTTCACCGCCTATCAGGCCTCGGCGCGGGGCGGGCATCTCGATGTCGAGCTGGCGGACGACCGGGTCTTCCTCGGCGGTCGTTGCGTGACCGTGATCGAGGGCGTCTTCACGCTGTCATAGCCGACCCGTCCATGCTGAACGGATGAGGCGGGCTGCCCGTCACGCCGCTACGGCAAGCTCCGCCGGCACCGTTGCGCGAATCCAGCCGCCGCCCAGCACGCGCTCACCGGCATAGAGCACTGCGGCCTGGCCCGGCGCGACGCCATATTCGGGCTGGTCGAAATGGACGACGCCATCTTCGAATCGCGCCGGAACCGGCTTGGCGAGCGAGCGCACCTTGGCGGTCACGGGGCCTTCATGGCCTTCGCCGACCCAGTTGATGTCGTCGAGCATCGCCGCCGCCACCGCCAGCGCGCGGCGCGGGCCGACGACAATACGCTTGGTGGCTGGCTCGAGCCGCACGACATAGAGCGGTTCAGGGCTGCCACCGATCTCGATGCCGCGGCGCTGGCCGACGGTGAAGTGGATCAGCCCGCGATGCCGGCCGAGCACCCGGCCGTCGAGCCCGACGATCTCGCCCTCCTCCGCCGCTTCTGGCCGCAAGCGCTTGACGATGCTGGCATAATCGCCGTCGGGCACGAAGCAGATATCCTGACTGTCGGGCTTGGCCGCGACCCCCAGCCCCAGCTCGGCCGCGATCTCGCGCACGCGAGGCTTCGGCATGGCCCCCAGGGGAAAGCGCAGATAGTCGAGCTGGTCGCGCGTGGTGGCGAACAGGAAGTAGCTCTGGTCGCGCGCCGGATCGGCGGCGCGGTGCAGCTCGGAACGGCCCCCCTGCCCGATCACGCGGCGGACATAATGGCCGGTCGCGAGACAGTCGGCGCCGAGGTCGCGGGCTATGCCGAACAGGTCGGTGAACTTCACGCTCTGGTTGCAGCGAACGCAGGGAATCGGGGTGCGCCCGGCGGCATATTCGTCGGCGAAGTCGTTGATCACCGAATCCCGAAAACGGGTTTCATAATCAAAGACATAATGCGCGATGCCGAGTTTGTCGGCGACGGCGCGCGCATCGCGAATGTCCTGTCCCGCGCAGCAGCTGCCGGTGCGGCCGACGGCGGCGCCATGATCGTAGAGCTGGAGCGTCACGCCGATCGTTTCGGCACCGCTGGCCGCGGCGAGCGCGGCGACGACCGAACTGTCGACGCCGCCCGACATGGCAACGACGATACGGGTGCCGCTGAGCGACCCTGCGTCGCGGCCTTCAAGCTGGAATTCCGGGTTCATCGCCGCGCCCATAGCAGGTCGGGCCGCGTCCGGCAAAAATGCGCGATTTCCCACTAAAGATTTCCACCGCGGAGCCGTTTCTTGTGATGTCACGGGAAACGGGCAAGGCGCACCATGAAGATCAACGTCAACGAGTTCAGGGTCGACGCTGCCCGATCGGTCGAAGCACCGCTCGACTTCGACACCCTGGTTGCGCTGCTCGCCCAGCATCAGGCCGCAACGCCGACGGCGCGCCTGGCACGCGATGCCGAAGGCGGCGGCGACCAGGCGGACCATGTCAGCCATCCCGCCGTTGCGGTTCTGCTCTCGGGGGCCGAGCAGGCAGCAGCAGCAGCAGGCGGCGCGCAGGGCAGTTTCCATGCGGCCGCGGCGGCACGCTTCAACGAAAGGTCGTCGAAAAGATGGTGACCTGTCCGTTTACCCATCACCGCAAAGTTTCCTTGAAGGCCCGGCGGCTATCCGGGCTTCGGGAAACACAGTCCGGTCGTCCGGCCATGTTCGAGGTATCGCATGCTTGAGAATCAGAAGTTCCGCCCGCACCAGGTCATTGGCCCCCTCGGCGAGCCGCTTACGATCGACAGCCTGCCCCCCGCCGGCACCACCCGCTGGGTCGTGCGTCGCAAGGCGGAAGTCGTGGCCGCCGTCAGCGGCGGCCTGCTGAGCGTCGACGACGTCTGCCAGCGCTACGATCTCAGCGTCGAGGAATTCGCCGGCTGGCAGCGTGCCGTCGAACGATCGGGAATGCCCGGCCTGCGCGTGACCCGCATCCAGCACTACAAGTCGCTGTACGAGCGCCAGCAGAAATACTGATCGTCACCCTTTTGGCGATCGGCCGGCCCGTCCCCTCGCGGGGCGGGCCTTTTTTTGTGTCCGGTCTGTTGCCCGGAAGAGGAACAAGCACAGGGCTTAAACGTAATCTCCGCAATGGCTATCGGCTTCGTCACGCATCCGAGACGAAGCTCCGGCAGTTGGCAGGAGGACCACCATGAATCTGATCATTTTCCTTATCGTTGGCGGCATCATCGGCTGGCTGGCCAGCATCGTGATGCGCACCGATGGGCAGCAGGGCATCATCCTGAATATCGTGGTCGGCATCATCGGCTCGTTCATCGGCGGCGTGCTGTTCGGCGGGACG
Organism: Pseudomonadota bacterium; assembly: GCA_040387595.1. Classification (GTDB taxonomy): domain Bacteria; phylum Pseudomonadota; class Alphaproteobacteria; order Sphingomonadales; family Sphingomonadaceae; genus Rhizorhabdus. The sequence continues at coordinate 218,784 of JAZKDN010000002.1, read as the reverse complement.
CTGGGCGGCGGCGGCGTCTATGGCTGGATCAGCGCCTTCCTCGGTGCGGTCATCCTGCTCGCGATCGTCAACCTCGTCCGTCGCGGCGCGGTCCGCTGATCGCCTGACCCTAGCGTCTCAAAGACCCTTGAGATCGAGCCGCCGGATCCTGTCCGGCGGCTCTTTTCTTGCCCTCTTCACAAGGCAGAGGCTAGACATCGGCCCATGTTTCGCGCGCCCCTTCGAAGGTGCCGATTTTCGGGGACCGATCCATCATGTCCAATCCTGCCAAGTTGATCGCCTACGGCCTGCCGCGACAGCCGCTCGACATCAGGCCCGCGCCGCACGAGCGCGACTGGATGGACGCCACCGACCAGCGTTACGCCTATCGCTGCCTGCCGCTCGCCATTGCCAACGGCCATGGTTGGGAAATCCTCTGCACCTCAGGCTTTTCGGCCTATTGGACGGGTAAGCTGGCCACGGACGCGATCGTCATCACCCCCGATCAGCAGGGCGCGAAGCCCGCCGTCAGCCATTTCGGCTATGGCATTCTGACGTTCCACGTCTCCGCCGTGTTTCGCACCGAACCGGGCTACGACCTGATGGTGCAAGGCCCGATCAACCGGCCGAAGGATGCGATCTCGCCGTTGACGGGAATCGTGGAGACCGACTGGACACCGTTCACCTTCACCATGAACTGGCAATTCACCCGCCCCAACACGGTGCTCCGTTTCGAAGCGGGCGAACCCTTTTGCCACGTCTTCCCGACCCGCCGTGGCGATCTCGAACGGCTCGAGCCCGAGTTTCGCCCGATCGAAACCGATCCCGAGCTCCATGCGGACTTCGAAGCGTGGACCGCCAGCCGCACCAATTTCCTGGCGACGCTGCACACGCCCAACACCGAAGCGGCAGCGCAGAAATGGCAGAAGCACTATTATCGCGGTCAAAATCTGGAGGGATCTGGGATCGCCGCCGAAGACCATCGCACCCGCATCCGCCTGCGCCCCTTCGCGCGAGACACCACGGAGGAGTGATCCGGCGGCAACCCTTCGTTACGGCACCGGACGGTTCTTTCGCCGAAGGCGCGGATGATGTATAGCTGGCCGGTCGATCCCGGCTCTCGCCTGATCGACGTGCACCCCGTGGCGTGCGTACCAGCTACAGCTTAGCGTTCGAGATAAGCCGTTATTGGGAGCCCTGCACCATGGACAGCTATCATCTGAGACTGCTGATCATCGGCCTCTTCATAGCCTTCCTGATCGTCGTCATTGTGTCCGACCTGATCCGGCGAAGGCCGGGCAAGCGCCTGCGGTCGGCTGACGAAGGCTTTCGGTCGATGAAGCCACCGCGACCGGGCATAACGCCCGGCCGCGACTGGAAGGCCGGTCCCCGTCGATAGACCCGGGACCGACCTCGGACATTCCTCAGTTCAGTTCGAACGTCACCGACAGGTTGATCGAAAGCGTCTGTTCGCCCGCCTCGATCGAACTGTCGGCGGACTCCTTGCCGCGCGCCATCATCATTTGCGGCATCGGCGGTCGCGGGGCCTCGAAGCTGCCTTCGCTGATCGCCACGATCCGCTTCACCTTCAAGCCCGCAGCCCGCGCATAGAGTTCGGCGCGCGCGCGCGCCTTGGCGACCGCCTTTTCGCGCGCCTTGTCGAGCAGCGGCTCGGGCTTGTCGATCGACAATGTCGGTCCGTCGATCTGGTTGGCGCCGGCAGCGACGAGCGAATCGAGGATCGGTCCTGCCGCCTTCACGTCGCGAAAGCGCACGCTCACCCGGCTCGACGCCTGATAGCCGGTGATGACGGGCGGCTGATTGTCGGCATAGCGATATTGCGGGCTGAGATTGACCGCGGTCGTCTGGATGTCGCGGTCTGCGACGCCCGCCTTGCGGATCGCGGCGACGGTGGCGGCGGTCCGACGGGCATTCTCGCTCATCGCCGCGGCAGCGGTCGGGGCCTGGGTGACGACGCCCGCGCCGATCGTCGCAATGTCCGGCACCACATTGACCTCGCCGCTGGCGACGATGTCGAGGCGCGTGCCCGTTGCGGCCTGGGGCGCGGCGACCGCCACCTCCTGCGCCGAAGCCGGCGCGATCAGCGCCAGCGCGACCGGCATGGCCAGACCGATCTTCAGCAATTCATGTCCCATTTCGGTTCCGCTCCTGCTTGGCCGCGACAATCGCGGCTGCTAGAGCGCCGCATAGCATTCCTCGCTGCACGGGGCCTTAACGCCTTACGGCCACGAAATGATCCCGTCGCGATCCGGGAACACGCGTCGCCCGCATCGCTCCTCTTGAGCGAGGTGCCATATTGATATAATACAGCTCGACCAGACAGCATGGGCCTGACGGGCCGACAACGGGAAGCGCATGGGGATGAACGTCGAATCCGGCATCCAGACCGACTATACGGTCTACGATTATGACGGGCAGGCCCGCCGCCGCCGCTGGATCATCGTCGGCGGGATCGCCGCGGCGCTCCTCATAGCGGTCGTCGCCGGAATGATGATCTTCGGTGGCGACAAAGCGGCTCCCCCCGCCCCGCCCGCACCCGGCGTCACCGTGATCGTGCCCGGCCGCACCGACGTGGCCGCCACGATCTCGTCCACCGGCACCCTGTTCGCCAAGCGCGAGATGCCGGTCGGCATCGCCGGCGAAGGCGGCATGGTCCAGTCGGTCCTCGTCGAGCCCGGTGCCTGGGTCGCCGCCGGCCAGACATTGGCCGTGATCGAACGCTCGGTGCAGGCGCAGCAGGCCAATTCTCTCGCCGCCTCGGTCCGGGTCGCCCGCGCCGATGCCAATCTCGCCGAGGCAGAGCTGACGCGTGCCAAGGCGCTGGTCGCCCGCGGTTTCATCTCGAAGGCCGATATCGACCGCCGGACCGCGACGCGCGATGCCGCCATCGCCCGGGTGTCGGTCGCCCAGGCCCAGTTGAACGAACAGCGCGCCCAGATCGGCCGGCTCAACATCCGCGCGCCTGCCGCCGGCCTCGTGCTCACGCGCGCGGTCGAACCCGGCCAGGTCGTCAATTCCGCCAATGGTGCGCTCTTCAGGATCGCCAAGGGTGGCGAAATGGAAATCCGCGCGCAGCTCGCCGAGCAGGATCTCGTCCGCCTCAAGCTCGGCGACACCGCGCAGGTCACCCCGATCGGCGGCCGCACCGCGTTCACCGGCACCATCTGGCAGATCTCGCCGATCATCGACGCGCAGACCCGCCAGGGGACCGCGCGCATCCAGCTCGCCTATAACCCGGCGCTGCGCCCCGGCGGCTTTGCCTCGACGACCATCACCAGCGGCCGCGTGTCCGCGCCGCGGCTGCCCGAATCGGCCGTGCAAAGCGACGAGAAGGGGTCCTTCGTCTACAGCGTCGGCAAGGACAACAAGGTGGTGCGCCACGACGTGAAGGTCGGCGACATCTCGGATTCGGGCATCGTCATCCTCTCGGGGCTGCAGGGTAACGAGCGGGTCGTGCTGTCGGCCGGCGCCTTCCTGAATCCCGGCGACAAGGTGACGCCGGAACATGCCAAGCCAGACGCGCTCGCGCGCTGATCGATCGGAACTCCGGCATGCATAACATTTCCGCCTGGTCGATTCGCAACCCGATCCCGCCGATCGTGCTGTTCATCGCGCTCACCCTCGCGGGGCTGATCAGCTTCGCGCGGATGGACATCAATCAGATGCCGGACATCAGCTTTCCGGGCGCCGAGGTGCAGATTACCCAGCCCGGCGCGGCACCGACCGAGATGGAGACGCAGATCACCCGACGGGTGGAAGCGGCCGTCGCCTCGATCGGCAATGTGAAGTCGATCACCTCCTACGTCACCGAAGGCATGTCGGGGACCAATATCGAGTTCCATCTCGGCACCCCGGTCGATCGCGCCGTCAACGACGTCCGCGACGCGATCGCGAAGATCCGCGGCGATCTTCCCGAGGGCATTCTCGAACCGACCGTCCAGCGGATGGACATCGAAGGCGGCCCGATCGCCTATTATTCGATCGAGGGCGTCGACATGACGCTCGAGCAGCTGAGCTGGTTCACCGACAACACCGTCATGAAACGCCTCCAGGCGATCGACGGCATGGCGGCCGTGTTCCGAAGCGGCGGCGTCACCCGCGAAATCCGCGTGATCCTCGACCCCGCGCGCATGCAGGCACAGGGCGTGACGGCGAGCCAGGTCAACAATATCCTGCGCTCGGTCAATCTCAACGCGGCCGGCGGTCGCGCCGAACTGGCGGGCGCCGAGCAGTCGGTCCGCGTTCTCGGCAATGCGACGTCGGCCTATGGTCTGGGGCAGACCCAGATTTCGGTGGGCGATGGTCGGACGGTGCGTCTGGCCGACATCGCCACCGTGCGCGATTCCTATGGCGAGCAGCGCCAGATATCGAAGATGAACGGCCGGCAGGTGCTGTCGATCGGCATCCAGAAGGCCAAGGGGTCGTCCGATGTGCGGGTCTACGACGCCGCGCAGGAGGTGCTGAACGAACTCCGCAAGGAAAATCCGAAGATCACGTTCACCGAACTCTTCACCAGCGTCATCTACACCAAGCAGCAATATACCTCGGCTATCCATGCGATGGTCGAGGGGTCGATCCTCGCCGTCATCGTCGTCTTCTTCTTCCTGCGCGACTGGCGCGCGACGTTCATCTCCGCGCTGGCCATCCCGCTGTCGGCGATCCCCGCCTTCTGGTTCATGGACCTGATGGGGTTCACGCTGAACACGATCAGTCTGCTCGCGCTGAGCCTGGTCGCCGGCATCCTCGTCGACGATGCGATCGTGGAGATCGAGAACATCGTCCGACACATGCGCATGGGCAAGAGCGCCTATCAGGCATCGATGGATGCTGCGGACGAGATCGGCCTGGCGGTCGTCGCGACCACGATGGCGATCGTCGCGGTGTTCCTGCCGGTGTCGTTCATGCCCGGCATTCCCGGCCAGTTCTTCGTCCAGTTCGGCCTGACCGTCGCCGTATCGGTGCTGATGAGCCTTGCCGTCGCCCGCCTGATCACGCCGATGATCGCCGCCTATTTCCTCAAGGCCGAAGGCATGAAGGAACATGGCGGCGGCCGGGTGATGGACAAATATATCGCCCTGCTCAAATGGTCGCTGGTCAACCGCTGGAAAACGATCGGCCTCGGCGTCGTCGCCTTCCTGCTGACGATCTTCCTGTTCTGGACCACACCGTCGCAGTTCCAGCCGGCGCTCGACGTCGATTACAGCCAGGTGAAGATCGAGCTGACCCCAGGCGCGCGCGTCGTCCAGGATACGCAACGCGTTGCAGACCAGGCGATCGAAATCCTGCGCAAGCAGCCGGAGGTCGCAGCCGCCTTCGCCGATATCGGTGATAATGGCGACACGCGGTTCGCGTCGATCTACATCACCCTGAAACCGGCCAAGGAACGCGACCGCACAAGCATCGAGTTCGAACGCGACACCGCCCCCATGCTCAACAGGATCGCGGATGCACGGGTCAATTTCGTCTCGCAGACCGGCGGTTTCGGCCGCGATCTGACGATAATGCTGGCGGGCGACGATCCGGTGAAGCTGCAGCAGAGCGCCAATGCGCTGATCGAACAGATGCGCGGCAGCCCGCTGATCCGCGATCCGCGCATTGATGGCGATATCCAGCGCCCCGAGCTGATCATCAAGCCGCGTCTCGACCTGGCCGCCGACCTCGGCGTCACCACCGCCGCGTTGAGCAATGCGATCCGCATCGCGACCCTTGGCGATATCGAGCAGAATATGGCGAAATTCTCGCTCAGCGATCGTCAGATCCCGATCCGGGTGTCGCTGAGCGAAGAATCTCGGCGCGACCTGTCGGTGATCGAGAACATGCCGGTGCAGACCAGCGCCGGCGGGACCGTTCCCCTCAAGGTCGTCGCCGACATCGACTTCGGCGCGGGCCCATCGAAGATCCGCCGCTACAACCAGGTTCGCCGCCTCGTCGTCGGCGCCGACCTGTCGGCTGGCGCGATCAGCAGCGACGCCTATAAATATATCTACGCCACGCCGATCATGAAGAACCTCCCGGCCGGCGTCCGCCAGGTGAAGATCGGCGATCAGGAGTTCCAGGGCGACCTTGTCGCAGGGTTCGCCATCGCCGTCGTCGCGGGCATCCTGCTCGTGTTCGCGGTGCTCGTGCTTCTCTACAAGCGGGTGCTGCCGCCCTTCGTCAACATGGCGTCGCTGCTGCTGGCGCCGCTGGGCGGCATCCTGTTCCTGAAGATCTGGGGCATGCCGATCTCGATGCCGGTCTATATCGGCCTGCTGATGCTGTTCGGCATCGTTGCCAAGAACTCGATCCTGCTGGTCGATTTCGCGATCGAGGAGATGCGCCACGGCGCCGACCGCTTCGACGCGATCCTTGAAGCCGCCCACAAGCGCGCCCAGCCGATCGTGATGACCTCGGTCGCGATGATCGCGGGGATGATCCCGATCGTCGTCGGCCTGTCGGGCGACGGCAGCTGGCGCGCGCCGATGGCGGTGTGCGTCATCGGCGGCATCGCCATGTCGACCATTCTCACCCTCATCATCGTGCCGGCGGGCTTCACCCTGGCGGATGATATGGAAAAATGGCTGGCCCCGCGGCTCGGCAAGCTGCTCGTCAACAACGAAGAGCACAAGCCGGTCGACGGCAGCCCGCAGCCGGCGGAATAGGCCGCCTCTCGATAGCGTCGCATCGAACAAAAATCGTTTCGGTTGAACAATCCGCCCCACCGTCCATTCTGTCGGCATGAACCTGTTCCAACGCACCGGCCTCGACCGTTTCAACCCGACCCAGGGCGGGGTGCGCGGCATGCGCATCGTCGCGTCGGGCCTGCTGGTGATCATGGCCGCGCTCTATCTTCTGGCCCGGTCGCACGAGGCCCCCGAGAGCGCGGCGGCGTGGGGCTATCTGCGCGCCTTTGCCGAGGCCGCGATGGTCGGCGGGCTCGCCGACTGGTTCGCGGTCACCGCCCTCTTCCGCCACCCGCTCGGCCTGCCGATCCCGCACACCGCGATCATCCCGCGCAACAAGGACCGGATCGGCGACAGCCTTGCCGCCTTCCTGCGGGTGAACTTCCTAACGCCATCCGTGGTCGCGCGTCGGATGTACCGGGTCGATGCCGCCGGAGCGCTGGGCCGCCTGCTCGCCAATCCGCCGCAGGGCGGCCGTACGCGCGCGGGCGTGGGCCGTGCGCTTGCCACCATCCTCGAATCGCTGGGCGACGATCGGCTCGGGGCGATGGCGAAGACCGCCCTCGCCGCCCGCCTGCGCAGCTTCGACATCGCGCCGCTGCTGGGTCGCACGCTCGATGCCGCGATCCTGGAGAACCGCCATGCCGAGACGCTCGACGGGCTGATCGTCCGGGCCAGCGGCATCCTTCTCCACAATGAGGAGATGATCCACGACATGGTGCAGGCGCGGACCGGCAAGCTCATGCGCTGGACCGGTCTCGACGAAAAACTATCGGGCGCGATCGTCGAGGGGCTGCACAAGCTGCTCGACGACATGGCGTCCGATTCGCAGCATCCGCTGCGGCTCAAGGCGCAGGAAGGGCTGGAGGATCTGGCCCACAAGCTGCAGCACGACCCCGAGACGCAGGCGCGTGTCGCCGACATCAAGGCCGGGCTGATCGGTAGCCCGGCGGTCGCCGCCTGGCTCGATACCCTGTGGCAAAGCGCTCGCCTGCGCCTGATCGACGCGGCGCGCGATCCCAACGCCGCGCTCGGCGGGCAGGTCGGCGAAGCGCTCAAGCAGCTCGGCGCGACGCTGCAGACTGATCCGCGCCTGCGCAACACCTTCAACCGCTTCGCGCGGCGCATGACGGTGGGTCTGGTCGCCGATTATGGCGACAGCATCGTCAAGCTGGTATCGGACACGATCCGCAGCTGGGACGCCGGAACGGTGACCAGCCAGTTGGAGAATGCGGTAGGCCGCGACCTCCAATATATTCGCGTCAACGGCACGCTCGTCGGCGGCCTGATCGGCATAGTGCTGCACATCGTCGGCCGGATTCTCTGAACCGAACGCCAGCGGACGATCGCCCGACTCCGGGCTACGATTCGCGCGATAGGGGGGGTGGTGATGCCGAGACCCGCGATCTCACGGTCTGCCAGGGCAAGACAGACCAACCGGACGAGGGGGGAGCAACCCTCCCACCCGGCACCCCCGATCATCGGAAACCCGGCATCACCACCTCCGACAATAGGGGCGCTCTGTCGCGATCTCGTTGTAAACAATTGTAACTTTGCAGTTGCTCACATTCGGGACGGGTCCGCAGCGGGTACAGGGTCAACCTTCCGCAGGGCATTCGGAGTGAGCACTTATGGGCATAACCGCCCCAACCCCTATTGGAATTGGTCGTCGTGACGGGCATGGTCCCTGTCATGGCAACAGATCCAGCCGCAAAAGCATCGAGCGATAGCATGCGTATCGCAGTTCTCGACGATGAGGCGGCGATGCTGGCATTTGTCACGCAGACGCTGATCGAAGCCGGTCATTATTGCTATGACTTCCCCAACGCCCGGACGCTGATCTCCAAGCTGAGGCAGGACACGTTCGACCTGGTGATCCTCGACTGGAACATGCCGGACAAGAGCGGCGTGGAGATCATCAAGTGGATGCGCGAGAATATGGACAAGCCGGTCCCCTCGCTGCTTCTGACCAATCGCAACAGCGACGAGGACATCGTCACCGGGCTCGATGCCGGAGCCGACGATTATGTCGTCAAGCCGGTCCAGCCCTCGGTGCTGCTGGCCCGCATCAATGCGATCCACCGCCGCACCGGCCCGCGTGAAGCCCTCGGCGCAAGCGAGGCCTATGGCCCGTTCGTGCTGCATCCGGCGCGGCAGATGGTGGCGGTGGAAGGCGAGAACGTCGTCTTGACCGCCAAGGAGTTCGAGCTGGCGGCCACGCTGTTCCGTAACATGCACCGCCCGCTGTCGCGCTCCTATCTGCTGGAGATCGTGTGGGGCCGCAATCCGGACCTGCCGACCCGGACGCTGGATGCGCATATCTCGCGGATCCGGGCCAAGCTGGGGTTGCGCCCCGAACGCGGCTTCCGCCTGATCCCCGTTTACAGCTATGGCTATCGGCTAGAGGCCCTCGAAGCCGAAGAAAGCTAAAGCTGGTAAACGTGACGTCACCCTGGCTCTTCCTGCCGATAGCGGCCCTGGTGGCCGCGATGCCGGTTCATGCCCAACAGGCATCGGATCCGCTGTTCCGCTATACGGTCCGGCCAGACGACACGCTGTCGGCCCTCGCCAAGGCCTTTCTGGTCGGCGGGGAGTATCTCGAAGTGCAGAAGCTCAACAAGGTCGCAGATCCGCGCCGCCTGCCGATCGGCTCCACCCTGCTGATTCCCGATCGGCTCCTCCGCACGGTACCGATCGTGGCGCAAGTCGCCTCCTTCCGCGGCACCGTGATGATCGACGGCCGACAGGCGGAACTCGGCAGCGCGGTGCGGCAGGGCATGCGGATCGAAACCGGCGCCAATTCCTCGGTCGCGATCACCATGCCCGACGGCAGTTCGATCTCCTTGCCTTCGCAGAGCCGCATTGCGATCGACAAGCTTCGCCGGATCCTGCTGACCGGCGGTCTCGATCGCAATTTCAAGCTCGAAGCCGGCCGCTCGAAATCGAGCGTCACGCCGATGAAGGACCCTGCGAGCAATTTCCGCGTCACGACCCCGCTGTCGGTCGCCGCCGTGCGCGGCACGGATTTTCGCGTCGGGGTCGACGAAAGCGGCGGAAGGGCGCTGACCGAAGTGATCGGCGGCACCGTCGGCGTCGAGGCGGGAACCGATCCGGTCGAGGTCGAAATCCCCAAGGGGTTCGGAGCGATCAGCACCCCGGGCGGCACCGAACCGCCGGTCGCGCTGCTTCCGCCGCCGCAATTGCAGCAGGTCGAGCGCACCGACACCGGCGTGGTCGTCACCGCCAGGCCGGTCGAAGGCGCCAGGGCCTATCGCATCCAGCTTGCCACCGACGTTGCCTTCCTGAACCTGATCGGCGAGGCGCAGAGCGACGAGCCGGTCACCAGCTTCGTCCTTCCCGCCAACGCCACCTTCTTCGTCCGGCTGACGGCGGTTGCGGAATCGGGGATGGAAGGCATGCCGGGCACCTACGCGCCCGGAATGCGGCGCTCCGAGCCGGCCCCCGAACCCAGCGCCGATGCCGGTCGAACGACATTGCCGCCCTTTAGCCTCTGGGCCACGCCCCAGCCGCTCGAAATGAGCCTGACCGGCCATGCCCGTACCCACCCGACCGCTATCATCGCCCGCCCGCCTCTACGCTGAATGGGCAGCGGTCGCGGTCGTCGCGACCCTCCTGCTCATCGCACTGGTGCTGGGCCGGCTGACCGAACGGCTCGACCACATCATCTATGATCATGTGCTGTCGTCATCCGCGCGGCCGCCGCCCGACGACATCCTGATCGTCGCCATCGACAATCGCAGCCTCCAGGCGATCGGTCGCTGGCCTTGGCCGCGCAGCATCCATGCGAAGGCGCTCGACCGTCTCGCCGAAGCGAGGCCCAGGGCGATCGGCTACGACGTTCTGTTCGTGGAGCCTACGGCCGACGACGACGCGCTGGCGGCATCGGTCCGGCGTGCGCCGACCTATCTGCCGATGGTGATCGACGTGCCGGGCGCGAACGGCGCCCCCTATGACATCGCCCTGCCCGCCGGGCCGCTGAAGGCGGCCGCCGCTGGCATCGCCCAGGTCAACCTGCATTTCGACGACGACCGCGTGATCCGCAACGCCTATCTGGAGGAAGGCGGCCGCGGCCGATCCTGGCTGCAGATGTCGGCGATGATGGCGGGCCTCAAGCCCGGCGGGAATCCCGATCGGGATGGTGACGGGCTTTGGCAGGCGCGGCCGGTGATGATCCCCTATGGCGGCGCGGCCGGCCATATCAGCACGATCTCCTTCGTCGACCTGCTCGATGGGCAGGTTCCGGCGGAGCTGATCGAGGGGCGCCATGTTCTGATCGGCGCCACCGCCGATGGCATGGGCGACAGCTACCCCACCCCGACATCGGGCGTGACGAGCCAGATGTCGGGGGTCGAAATCCAGGCACAGTTGCTCGACGCGTTGCTGCGGGGCGAGGCGATAACCCCGGCGCCCAAGGCCTGGACGCTGTGGCTGGCGCTGTGCGCGTTGTGGACGATGCTGCTCGGTTTCCTGCGGCTCAGCCCGCGTGCGACGGCCAATCTCGTGCTGCTGCTGCTCGTCGGCCTGCCGCTGTTCAGCCTGCTGCTGTTCCGCTTCGGCGACATCTGGCTGCCGCCCTCTGCGGCGCTGATCGGCCTGGTGTTCGTCTATCCGCTGTGGGGGTGGCGACGCCTGCAGGCGATCAGCACGTACATGACCTACGAACTGCGCCAGCTCGAGGACGAGGGCGACGGCTTTCCGCGCCGGCAGCGCATTCTCAGCAACCGCGAAGTCACCCTCCAGGCTGGGCTTCTGCGCCAGGCGATCGACCGGCTGCGCGATCTTCGCCGCTTCCTGTCGGATGCCATCGTGCGGTTGCCCGATGCGCTGTTCGTCGTCGCCCTGGACGGGCGGCTGGCGCTGACCAACGCGGAGGGCCGCCGTCTCGCGCGGCGGCTGGGCGCGCCATGCGATCCGGGCACCGACATGCATGATCTGCTGAGCCGCTTCCGCGCGCCGGAGGGCGCCCGCTTTTCGCCCTTTGCACCGAATGCCACGGAGCAGGGCGGCGCCGAGACGGCGACCGAGGACGGCGGCAGTTTCGACATCCGCTACGTCGCCCAGCGCGACGCCGCCGACGATCACGTCGGCTGGATCATCCGCATCGTCGACATCAGCCCGCTCAAGCAGGCCGAGCGCCACCGCGAGGAGGCCCTGCAACTGCTCAGCCACGACATGCGCGCGCCGCAGTCATCGATCCTGTCGTTGCTGCGTGGACCCGAGACCGGCGTCCCCAAAGCGATCGCCACCCGCATCGAAGGGCTGGCCAATCGCACGCTTCAGCTGGCCGAGGATTTCGTCCAGCTCGCCCGCGCCGAAGCCAAGCCCATGGACAACGACCCGATCGACCTCAACGACGTCACGATCGACGCGGCCGACGCGCTGTGGCCGGTCGCCAAGGCGCGCGGCATCAAGGTGGTGGTCGAAGGCGCTGACCTCGCCCCGCATGTCGTCGATGGCGACCGCCAGCTCCTCACCCGCGCCGTGCTCAACCTGATCAGCAACGCCATCAAATATAGCGACCCCGGCATGCGCATCGTCTGCGCGCTGGACGCGATCGACGACACCGTCCGCGTCTCGGTCACCGACGAGGGGCTCGGCATGGACGATGAGCAGCTCGCGAACCTGTTTTCCCGCTTCCAGCAGGGTCCGCGTGAAGGCGTCGGCCTCGGCCTCGCCTTCGTCCGCACCGTCGTCGCCCGGCACGGCGGCACGATCGATTGCACGAGCGCGCCGGGCATGGGCACCACCTTTACGGTCCAACTGCGCAAGAGCGACGTCGATCTCTACGCCGACGAATAAACGCCAGCGAAAAAAGCCACGAAACCTCCGCCGCCTCGCTTCGTTCTCTTCGTAACCAACCGAGGAGAATATCATGACGGACACCGCCAAGCTGAAGAAGAAATTGTGGGAAAAGATGAGCGACGGGCCGTTCCTGATGATCGGACTGACCTCGACCCACGAACATTCCGAGCCGCTGACCGCTATGCTCGACGAGGATCAGGTCGACCGCATCTATTTCTTCGTCGGTCGCGACAACAGGCTTGCCAAAGGCGGCCCGGCCATGGCGCAGTTCGTGTCCAAGGGTCAGGATTACTTCGCCTGTCTGTCGGGTGAAGTGACCATGGATAACGACCCCGCGATGATCGACAAACTGTGGTCTAAGCCGGTAGAGAGCTGGTTTCCGGGCGGCAAGAGCGACCCCAATCTCGCTCTGATCCGCTTCGACATCGATGAGGCTGAGCTTTGGGAAGCAGACATGTCGCTGGTCGGCAAGGTGAAGATGCTGTTCGGCGGAAAGATCAAGCCGAGCGAGGAAGGCAGCCACGCCGTGGTGCAGACGACGGCCGTCTGACGCCGGCGCCCCTTCGGCCCACCATCATAGCGGGACCGGCCGGCGTGTCGGCGCGGCGTTGACGGGGATGCCGTCACGCCGCGCCGTCCGTTGGCTTCTCGCAGCGGGGCTCATCGCCCTTTTGGCCGCAATCCTTCTCGCGGCCTTCCCCTGGGGAGTCCTGAAAGGCCCGGCGGAGCGGGCCCTGTCCCGGCGGCTCGATCGACCGGTAACGATCGGCACGCTGCGGCGGGTCGATCGCTTTTCCTTTACCCCGACCATCGAACTCACGGACCTGCGCATTCCGCAAGCGGCTTGGGCGGGCAAAGGCGATGTGGTGCGGATCAGGAGAGCCGTCGTCACTGTGCCGCTCGCGACGATTTTGCGCGACGGTCTCCGCACCCGCTCTGTCGCAATCGAAGGCATGGCGCTCGACTTCGTCCGGGCCGTCGACGGCCGCGAGAGCTGGCGTGAACAGGGTCGGGCGGACGACGGCGGCGGCGGGGTGTTCAGCACCGAGGCGCTATCCATAACCGACAGCAGGCTGCTGTATCGCGACGCCCGACGACGCCGCAGCGTCGATGCCGCGATCGTCGCCACTCACAAGGGACTGACCCTGGAGGGTCGCGGGAAGGTGCGCGGCGCCCCCGTCCTCGTCAGCGTCCGGACCGCTGCCATCGGCGGCGATGCGCGCTGGCCTTTTCACGTCGCCATCACCGGACAGGCGCTCACCATGGCGGCGAAAGGAAGCATGGATCGTCCGCTCGACGTCCACCATCTCGACATGGATATCACCGCAAAGGCCGCCAACCTCTCCTATATAGACGCGGTCATCGAAGCGGGCCTGCCCCGCACCCAGCCGGTCGAGTTGAGCGCCCATGCCCGACGCGACGGACCCGACTGGACGATCTCGCGATTGAACGGCACGATCGGCCGGTCCGATCTCATGGGCGAAGCAAGCATCCGCAAGCGGGATGGCCGCCACATCATCGACGGCAGCCTGCGGTCGCGGCGCTTCGATTTCGACGACCTCGCCGATGACCGCGGCCGCGCGGCCGCCAGAGAAAAGCGCTGGCGCTTCGGCCCGCGCGTCTTTCCGGACACGGCGATCGACCTCGACAATCTCCGCAACACCGACGGCGCGTTGCGGGTTCATGCGGCAAGGCTGCTATGGCCGGGCCCTTCACCCTTCCGATCGCTCGACGGCACGATCCGCCTGTCCCGCCGCGTGCTGACGATCGACGATCTTCGCATGGGGCTGACGCACGGGTCGATGACCGGCAAGGTTCGGGTCGATCACCCCGCGAACGAGGGTCCGGTGCTGGCGCTCGACCTCAAGGTGAAGAGCGCCCGGATCGTCGACTTCGCACCCGATACGCAGATCGATGGCCGCATCGAGGGCCGGCTCCATCTGACCGGGCCGGGGGCAACAATCCGTGCCGCGATCGGCCGGTCGACTGGCATGATCGGCATTGTCGGACGCGACGGAGCGCTGCCGGCCAGGACGGCGGCGCTGCTCGGGCAGGACCTGCTCGGGGGCGTGCTCGCCAGCAAGAAGGAACAGGCACAGCTGCGGTGCGCGATCATCCGCCTCGACGCGAGCGGCGGCATCGCCACCGCCGACCCCATCCTGATCGACACCACGCGGGGCAGAACCGAGATCGCGGGTCGCATCATGCTCGCTGAGGAACGCCTCGCCCTGGAGATGCGCGGCATGCCCAAGCAGCATGCCGATCTGCGGCTCATCGGGCCGATCCTGATCACCGGAACCCTCAAGGAACCGTCCGTCGCCCTCCCCGCCAAGGGCGGCGTGGTCGGCAATCTGCTCAAAAGCGTTGGCCGCGCGCTCGACGACAAGGACATGCCGGTCGCCGTCGATGCCGATTGCGCGGGTCTCGCTGCACGTGCGCTCTCGATCCCGTAAGCGCCGGTGAATCGCGGCCGGGGAAGGCGATAGAGTTTTCCCGGACTATGAACCTTTCGACGCGCGGACGGTTCATCAGCGGCACAAGGAGTTTCATGATGAAATACAAGGCCATATTGGCAGCCATGGCGGCGGCGCTGTTCGTCCAGACCGCCATCCCCGAAGCCGCATCGGCGCAGCGCCATGACCGGCAGGAGCGTCACGACAAGCATGATCGCAACGACCGCTATGATCGCAACGATCGCAGCTGGCGCGGCGACCGCAACGACGGATGGGACCCTTCGCGCCATTATGACAACAAGCTCTCCAAGGAGCGTCGGCTCAGCCGCAACGACCGCATCTATCGCGGCGGCGACGGACGCTATTATTGCAAGCGCAACAACGGCACGACCGGTCTGGTCATCGGTGGCCTCGCCGGCGGTGCGCTCGGCAACATCATCGGCGGCAACACGCTGGGTACCCTGCTGGGTGCCGGCGGCGGCGCACTGCTCGGTCGGCAGATCGACCGGGGTGATGTGAAGTGCCGTTGAGGCGCTGAGCCTGATCCAACGACAGCGACGCAAGGAAAGGGTTCGATCGCGAGATCGGGCCCTTTCTTCATTGGGACGATGCCGGTCGCCACGGATGGGCTTCCGGCTCACCCATCGGCGTGGGTGGGTGCCGCCCGGAACGCGCAGACCAGCAGGACGACCGTGACCGCCGCCGCCGACCCGCTGGTGATTGCCAGCGCGCGGCCCAGCGGCAGGCCGTGATCGGCAAGCACGCCCACGATCAGCGGCCCCGCGCTCCCCGCCCCGGCGGAGGTGAGCAGCGAGAAGATCGCGATCCCGCGGGCCTGCATCCGGTTAGGCAGGCTGAACTGGATCGGCACCGCCATCGACGACACGATCGCCGCCGCGACGAGGGCGAAGACGCCGTAAAGGATCAGCGACGACCGCGCATCGCCGACCAGCGGCAAGAGGATCACCGCGGGAACGAGCAGCACCGCCGCGATCAGATAGGTGCGCATCAGCGTGGCGATCGAGAGGCGCGGCGCCATGCCGGTCATTCCGATCATGCCGAGCGTACCCAGGATTCCGGCGACCAGATAGGTCGAGCCTGCATAGCCGCCCGCCGTCCCCGCCTCCATGCCGAAGCCGCGCACCAGCAGAGCCGGGTACCAGGCGGTGAGTGCATAGAGCACGAGCGTGAAGCTGATCATCGCCGGATAATAGAAGCGCAGGAAGCGGCTCTCGACGAAGATCGCCCGCAGCACGGCGCGCAGCGGTTCGACCTGTCGAACCCCGGCCTGGTCTACCGGCCTCTCGGGCTCATGCCCGCGCACCAGCAGCAAGCCCGCAAGCAGCAGCCCGGGAATACCAAGCGCGAGAAAGATCAGGCGCCACGGCGCAGACCAGAGCGGAAGCGCGAAGGACGATCCGTGCATCGCGGTCAGCACCATCCCGCCGAGCAGGAGGACGAGGCCCCCGCCCACGAACGGCCCCATCATGAACATGCTCGACAGCCGGGCGACCGAGCGGCGGTCCTGCCGCTGGCTGAAGATCGAGAAGGCGGCAGGCGGCAATCCCGCCTCGGCAATGGCCGTCGCCGCGCGGAACAGCGCCAGCGTGACGAAGGAGCCCGCAACGCCGCAAAGCAGCGTCGCAACACTCCAGATCGCCACGCAGGCCGATGCGATGCGAATGCGATGACCACCGTCGAGCAGCCACGCGATCGGTATGCCGCCGATCGCATAGGCGACGGCGAAGGCGACGCCCTGCAGGAAGCCGAGCTGCGTGTTGGAAAGGCCGAACTCAGCCTGCACCGGCACCGCGAGCAGGCCCATCACCTGCTTGTCGGCCTGCGCCAGGATGAAGCAGAGGAACAGCAGGACCGCCGTCTCGGTCGATGCTCTCCGGGAAGCGCCCGGTCGGGCCACCGTCGCGATGCTCGTCATGTCCGTCCCCCGTGCTGGCCGCCATGACCGCCGACATAGGTAAAACATCAACGATTTATCATCAATATATAATTGTAATCAGCCCTTGAGCCGCAGCGGCAGGCCGGCCGCAACCAGCTGAACCTCGTCGACCGCCGCGGCGACCCGCTGGTTGATGATGCCCGCTTCGTCGCGGAAGCGCCGCGCGAGCGCATTGTCGGGAACGATGCCGAAGCCGACTTCATTGGCGACGAAGATCAACGGCCCTGCCGCCGCACCGATGGCATCGACCAGCCCCGCCGTCGCGTCGCCGCAGTCGCGTTCGCCGAGGATCAGGTTGGTCGTCCACAGCGTCAGGCAGTCGATCAGCAGGATGGTGTCGCGCGCCGAACGGGCGGCGATCGTCCCGGCGAGATCGAGCGGCGCCTCCACCGTCTCCCAGGCATCGGTCCGCTCGTCGCGATGGCGGGCGATCCGGTCGCGCATCTCATCGTCGAACGCCTGCGCGGTGGCGACGAACAGCCGCTTCAGCCCGCTTGCCTCCGCCCTGCCCTGCGCATAGCGACTCTTGCCCGATCGGGCACCGCCGAGGACAAGCAGGCTATGGCCGCTCATGATGCGCTTCCTTCCCGGGCGAGCGCGATCAGGGCGTCGATATCGACATGCTGTTCGAGCTGTCGGGCGATTTCGTCGAGCGCGCTATCGACGCTCGCCGCATAATCCTGCCCGCCGCCGGCCACGCCCAATCGCGCGAGCAGCGCCCGGCGCAGGTCGACGCTCGCCAGCACGCCGTGGACATAGCTGCCCATCACGGTGCCGCCGGGATTGATCGCGCCATCCGTTCGTCCGTCGTCGAAGCGGGCGAAGACACGCGCCCTGTCCGCCCCGTCGGTCTCGCCCATGTGCATCTCATAACCATCGAACCCGGCATCGAGCGCGCGGCCCGCCACCCGGCGCAGCGTCTTGGCCGGCGACAGGCGCGTCTCGACGTCGAGCAGGCCGAGGCCCTCGACCGTGCCGGGCGGTCCCTCGATGCCGTCGGGATCGCTCACCCGCCTGCCGAGCATCTGGTAACCGCCGCACAGCCCGAGGATCGCTCCACCGCGCCGATGATGGGCGAGTATGTCGATATCCCAGCCCTCTGCCCGGAGCGCGCCGAGATCGGCGATCGTCGCCTTCGACCCCGGCAGGACGATCAGCGCCGCCTCGGCCGGGATCGGCTGCCCGGGGGGCACCATGAGCAGTTCGACGCCGGGCTCCAGCTTGAGGGGGTCGAGGTCGTCGAAATTGGAGATGCGCGGCAGGATCGGGCAGGCGACGATCACCCGTCCCTCGCCCCGGTCGCTGCGGCGCTCGAGGATCACCGCATCCTCGCTGGGCAGGCGCGCGGTGGCGGACAGCCAGGGAACGACGCCGAAACCGCGCCAGCCCGACAGCTGCTCGATCTGGCGATAGCCGTCCTCGAACAGCGCCGGGTCACCCCGGAACTTGTTGATCAGGAACCCCCGGATCATCGCGGCATCGGCCGGGTCGATGACGGTGCGGGTGCCGACGATCGCCGCGATCACCCCGCCGCGATCGATGTCGCCGATCAGCACCACGGGCACGTCGGCCGCGCGCGCGAAGCCCATATTGGCGATATCCCCCGCGCGCAGGTTGATCTCGGCGGGCGATCCGGCGCCTTCGACGACGACGATATCGCAGTCGGCGGACAGGCGGCGGTAGCTTGCCATCACCTCGCCCAGCAGCCGCCCGCGCGCCTCGCGGAAATTCCCCGCGCCCAGCGTGCCGCGTACCTTGCCGTGGACGATCAGCTGCGACGTGCGGTCGGCCTGCGGCTTGAGCAGCACCGGGTTCATGTCGCTATGCGGTTCGGCCCGGCAGGCGGTCGCCTGCAGCGCCTGCGCACGGCCGATCTCACCGCCGTCGGTGGTGACGGCGGCGTTGTTCGACATGTTCTGAGGCTTGAACGGTCGGACCCGGAGCCCGCGGTGGACCAGCGCACGGCAGAGCCCGGCGACCAGCACCGACTTGCCGACATCCGATCCCGTGCCCTGCAACATCACAGCGCCCATGCGCATCCCCCTGCAATCAGCCACAGCAGCAGGCATGCGCGCACATAAATGGCCAGCGCGCGACGAATGTCGGCCGCATCGGCGGTCATGCGGCCATCGCCGATCCAGGGCTTGTCGGTCATCACCGCGTCATAGGCGATCGGCCCGGCCAGGCGCAGCCCCAAAGCGCCGGCCATCGCCGCCTCGGTCCAGCCCGCATTGGGCGAGGCATGGTTGCGGGCGTCGCGCAGCATCGTGCGCCATCCCCCGCCCCCGGCGATGCAGATCACCCCCCCGCCGATCCGCGCGGGCGGCAGGTTGAGCAGATCGTCGGTCCGCGCCGCCGCCCAGCCGAAGACGCGCCAGCGCTGTTCCTTGTGCCCGATCAGGCTGTCCGCGGTGTTGATCGCCTTATAGGCCCAGACACCCGGCAGGCCGAGCAGCAGCAACCAGAACAGCGGCGCGGCGATCCCGTCGCAGAAGCTTTCGGCGAGGCTCTCGATCGCCGCACGGGCGACGCCGCTCTCGTCGAGCACAGCGGTGTCGCGCCCGACGATCATCGCGACGGCGCGGCGGGCCGCGTCGAGATCGCCCGCCGCCAGCGCCTGCGCCACCGGGCGGACATGATCGAACAGGCTGCGCTGCGCGAGCGCGGGAAAGGCGAGCAACGCGGCTCCGATCCAGGCATATTCGCCCATCGATCGAGACAGAAGATGCTGGGCGAGCAACCCGCCGCCACCGGCAACCGCGAGCAGGATCGCCACCGTCGCGACGCCGCGCAACCGGCGCTCGGCCTCGCCCCGCTCCGGCCGGTTCCAGCGCGCCTCGCAGGCGTCGATGATCCGGGCGAAGCCGCCGACCGGATGGCCGATGCGGCGATAGAGCGCGCCCGGCCAGCCGATCGCGGCGTCGAGCATCAATGCGGCGAGCGCGACGGGTTCAGCCACCGCGCAACGCCGCCGCGAGCCGGGCCAGGGCCTGTCCGTCGCCGGGAAGGCCGAGCCGCAACCAATGCGGCTGTGCGTCGAAGGGGCGCGTCAGGATGGACCGGCGGGCAAGCTGCCCGAACAGCGCGGTCGCATCCTCGACCTCGATCAGGCGAAACAGCGGACAGGCACCGCGGGGAGCAAAGCCGGCCTCCTCTAAGACCCCGTCGAGCGCGGACGCGGCATCGATCAACCGCATCCGGGTTGCACCGATCCACGCCGCGTCGCGGTACGCCGCCGTGCCGATCGCGATCGCCGCCGCCGACAAGGGCCAGGCGCCGAGGCGAGCGCGCAACGGGGCGATCATCGCGCTGGGCCCCAGCACGAAACCCAACCGCACACCGGCGAGCCCGAAAAATTTGCCGAACGACCGGAAGACGATCAGCCGCCGATCTTCGGCGACATGCGCCGCCATGGCCGGCTTCGGATCGGTATCGGCAAAGGCCTCGTCGACGATCAGCCAACCCTGTCCGCGCCGATCGAGCAGGTCGAGCATCGCCGACTCGCCAAGCAGCACGCCGTCGGGATTGTTGGGATTGGCCAGGATCAGCGTCGCGCCGTCGGCCTCCGCCAGCCGCTCCGCCGCGATCGGGCGGGCGCCGGGCGCCATCGCGCCATGGGTCCGATAGGATGGGCTGCGGTGGAAGAGCGGCCCGTCGAGCTGCTCGCCGATCAGGCGCAGTCCGATCTCGGTGCCGGGCACCGCGCAGACATGGGCAGGGTCCGCCCCGAAATGCGCGGCAGCGGCCTGCTCGAGCGCGCGGAGAGCGGCCTCGTCGGGCAGGCGGCTCCAATCGATGTCGATGTCCAATATGCGCGGCCAGCCAAGGGGATTGATCCCGGTCGACAGATCGATCCAGGGATCTCGCCCCTCGCCGAACTGCGCCCGCGCCGCCGCAAGACCGCCGCCATGCCATGTCCAGCGGCTGGTCATGCGACCCTCGCAACGACGATTGTGACCAGCAGCAAGCCGCTCTCGACCAGTTCGATGCCCGCGCCGTGGCCGTCCCCGGATATGCCGCCGATCGTCCGCCGCAGCTTGGCGCTCCACAAGAGCATGAACAGCGGCGCGGCCAGCAGCGCGGGCACGAACCACGCCGTCATCAGCAGGACCGCGAACCACAGCAGGATGTGCGGCCAGCCGATGCTGTCGCGAAAGCGCGCGGCCAGCCCCTCATGGAGAGACGGCAGCAACCGGGTCCACAACAGCGGGCCGATCCGCGCGGCAAATGCGATCGCGATGACCGCCGGCAACAGCCGAGCATCGATCGCGACCCGCAGAAGAATAAGCTTGGCGATCAGCTGCAGCCCGATCGCCACCGCGCCGAAGCTGCCGAGATGCGGGTCGGCCAGCACCGCCAGCAGCCGCTCGCGCCCCTTGTGCACCGCGCCGGCCGCGTCGGCGATGTCGCCCAGGCCGTCGAGATGCAGCGCCCCGGTGACGCCGACCCAGAGGATCAGCCCCGCCAGCGCCCCGATCCACGGGTCGATCAGCGCCCCCGCCCAGGCGCCGCCCGCGACGATCGCGCCGACGATCAGGCCGACAACGGGAAACCAGCGCATCGAGCGGGCGAATTCGGCGTCGGACACCGCGATGCGCGGCATCGGCAGCCGGGTCAGAAACTGGACCGCGACGAGCAGCCCCTTCATGGCCACAGCCCGACGATCTGCCCCGAGGATCGCTCCCCCGGCCAGACCTTGAGCGCGAGCAGGGCGCCATAGGAAAGCTCGAACGCCCAGAGCTGATGGTTGGAAAAGCCGCAAAGATGGGCCAGCGCCGCGCGCATCGCCCCGCCATGGGTTACCACGACGGTGGGCCGGTGCTGCAGATCTTCGATCGCGGCCGCGACCCGCTCGACCAGCACCGACCAGCGTTCGCCACCGGGCGGTGGATGGGCGTCGGGATCGTCCCAGAACGCGCCGATCGCCGGCGGGTCGATCGCCGCCGGGGCCAGCCCGTCCCAATCGCCGAAATCGAGCTCGCGCCAGCGTCGATCGACGAGGGCGGGCTGGCCGATCCTTTGGCCGATGGCATCGGCCGCGACGCTGGCGCGCATCAGGTCCGAACTGACGACAACCTCGATATCGAGGTCCGCGACCTGCTCGACGCAGCCGGCGACACCCTCCAGCGTCGGCAGGCCGTCAGTCCGACCCATCAGCAGACCGGGCGTCTTCGGCGCGCCGTGGCGCAGCAGGTAGAGCGGAAAGCCGCTCATCCCGCCGCCGAGACCCCGGCTTCGGCAAAGGTCGCCATCTCGCCATGCGCCGCCAGGGCGGAACGGATGAGGGCGGCGGCAACCGCGGCGCCACTGCCCTCGCCCAGCCGCATGCCGAGGCGAAGCAGCGGATCGAGGCCGAGGCGATCGAGCAGCCGGCCATGGCCGGGCTCGGCCGAGACATGGCCCGCCAGGCAGTGTGCCGTGATCCCCGGCGCGAAGGCGGCGAGCGGCGCGACCCCCGAGCAGCAGATGAAACCGTCGAGGATCACAGGCACGCTCAACTGGCGCGCGCGCAGCACCGCGCCGGCGATGGCGGCGATCTCGCGCCCACCGACCCGGCGCAGCGTCTCGAACGCGCTGCGCGGCGCATCGGCATGGAAAGCGAGCGCACGATCGACGACCGTCCGTTTTCGCAGGATGCCCTCCCCATCAACGCCCGTACCCGGCCCAACCCAGTCCGCCGCATCGCCACCGAAGCTACGCGCCGCCAGCGCCGCGGCGGCGGTCGAGTTGCCGATTCCCATCTCGCCGAGCACCAGCAGGTCGATTCCCGGATCGACCGCCGCGGCGCCGATCGACAGCGCGGCGAGACAGTCCGCCTCGTCCATCGCCGGGGCCGTCGTGAAATCGGCGGTCGGACGATCAAGCTCGATCGCCACCACCTTCAGGTCGAGCCCCGCCGCCGCCGCCAGCGCATTGATCGCCGCGCCGCCCGCCTCGAAATTGGCGACCATCTGCGCGGTGACGGCGGGCGGAAAGGCGCTGATCCCGTGGGTCGTCACGCCATGATTGCCGGCGAAGACGACCGCGCGGCCCTGGTCGATCCGCGGCCGTTCGCGCCCTTGCCAGCCCGCGAAGAAGATCGAGATCTCCTCGAGCCGGGCCAGCGAACCCGCCGGCTTGGTGAGCTGCGCCTGCCGCGCCCGCGCATCGGCGATCGCCGCCGCGTCGGGATCGGGCAGCGTGTCGAGCGCCTGTTCGAAAGCGGCGATGGTGGGGAAGATCATTCGGCGACATATCCTTCGGGGGGCGACCGGGTGATGAAATGGCCCTTCACCCCCTGCGGCCAGTCGGCGAACGGCACCCGGCCATGCTCGCTGGCGGCATAATGCACCGCATAATCGAGAATGGCGCGCGCGGCGTCCTCGTCCGGAGTGAAGCGGCCGAGGATATAGCTGACCTTGCCCGGCGCGCGCAGATGGATGGTGCAATGGTCGCTGCAGGCGAACAGGCACGCCATCTCCTGAACCTCCACGCCGTCGTAGCACGGATCGGACGCCCTGGCCGCGCGTAACGCCGCGACCAGACGCGCACCGCCGCGCACCCCGTCCGCATCGTCACGCGCGTCCGCTGTGTGGCGACAGGTGTTGCAGGCGACGACGGCCGCGCCGCGCGGCACCGCCTTCAGCATCGGGAATCTCCCATCATGCTGCTGCCATCCGGCCCCGCGCCGGCGGGACGCCGCGCGCGATCAGGCCGCGATGGAGAAGGACCAGACCGATCAGGATCGCGCCGTTGCGGACGAACTGGTTCGCCATCACCGCCGGAGCCGCCATGACATGCGCACCGCCCAGGCCCAGCGCCCACAGGAAGACCACGGCCTTGAAGACGGCAAAGGCCGCGACATAGGCGATCGACAGCCGCGCCCAGAGCGGTGCGCCCGCGAACCGCGGCAGCAGCGCCTGCGCCGCCAGAACAGCCGCGACGGCAGCCGTCGCCAGGCTCACACCCCAGGCGAAGGTCTTCGCTTCCAGCGGGTAATCGAGCAGGCAGAAGCCAACCGCCTGGCTCGCCACCCAGGCCAGCAACATCAGCGCCAGCCCATCGGCACGGCGCATATGGACGGCCGCCAGCGCCGCCAGCGCGGGAAAGGGCGTGGCGCAGGCCAGCAGCAGCGTCGTCGCGGTGCTCGCCAGGGTCAGCAATACTATCCACAGCATCGACGCACCGGCGTTTGAAAAGGTCATCGTCATCGGCTCGTTCCCTTGGTCATGTGCGGGAGAACTCCCTGGCCGATCGCGCTGATCGGCCAGGGGTCGTTGGGGATGGATGGGAAGCGGATGGCGTCAGAAGCGCCCCCGGACACCGGCATAGATGCTGCGGCCGAGCGTGCCATAGCGATAGGCGGTCATGTAGACCTTGTCGGTCAGGTTCTCGACGCGGGCAAACAGGCGGAACTGCTCGGACAAGGCGACCTCGGCGCGAAGATCGACCAGCGTATAGCCGTCGAGCCGCTGGGTGTTGGCCGCGTTGTCGAAGCTGTGACCGGCCCAGCGAACCGCCGCCCCGGTCGTCAGGCCGAACGGCCAGGCATAGCTGATCGAACCATTGGCCTGGTTGCGCGGACGACGGTTCAACCATTTGCCGAAGGTCGCAGCGCCCGGCGAGCGATCCTCCGCCACCGTCCAGCTGTAATTGCCGTCGATCAGCAGGCCGTCGAACGGACGAACGGCGGCCTGCGCCTCGATACCGTGCGTCTCGGCGCGCGAGACATTCTCGTAATAGCCGGTGCGGCGGATCGTCGTGCCCGGCCGCAGGCAAAGCGGCAGGGTCGATGTCGCCGGGCAGCTGTTGAACACGATCTGGTTGGTCGCGGTCCGTTCGAACCAGGTCGCGCCGATGCTGAACCGGCCGTCGAACAGCCGCTGTTCGGCTCCCGCCTCCCAGCCATCGGCGCGTTCGGGACGCAGCACGCCATTCCCGAATTCGGAGAAGAGCTGATAGAGCGTCGGCGCCTTGAAGCCTTCGCCATAGCTGGCGCGGACGACGGTCCCGGTCGGCAGCACCCAGACGCCGCCGGCCGAGAACAGCGTCTTGCTGCCATAGCGGTTATGATCGTCGGTGCGCACGCCGCCGGTCAGGGTCAGACCCGCGATCGGCTGGGCGTTGATCTGGCCGTAGAAGCTGGTGATGCGCGCGGTGGCGCGGGTCGGCGCCGGGATCGCCGCAGCGAGCGATGCAGGCAACGTGACGCTGCGCAGGCGCGACCGCTCATTCTCCGCACCGAACAGGGCGACCCAGCCCTCGGCGATGGCGAAGCTACCCTGATATTCGATCCGCTGGTTGCGGCCGTCCGCGTCGAGATTCTGCGAGCGCGGATTGCGCGGATCGAAGCTGTTGCGCGCGGTGTCGGTATAGCCATAGCCGATCCGGTTGCGGAAGCGCTGGTCGATCAGGTCGACGTTCAGTCCGGCATAGCCGACGAACTCGCGGGCGGTGCCGTAAGCGGGGCTGTCGCCGGTCGTCGTGTCGATCTCGGTCCGGCCGCGGGCGTAATAGCCGCGGAAATCGGCGGTGACATTGTCGGCGAGCGCCACGTCGATCCGACCGGCGAGATTGCGGTTGGTATAACCGTCCGTCTCACGCCCGCCAAAGGCCGGGGAAATCGCCGAGATGCCGTCGGTGGTGAAGGCCTGCGCGCCGATCCGCCAGCTGACCGGCCCCTGCTTGCCGCCGATCGCCGCGCGCGCGCTGGCGGTCTGGCGCGATCCGGCCTCGATGTCGAAGCTGCCCTCCAATTCCTGCTGCGGCAGCGCGGTGACGATGTTGACGACGCCGCCGATCGCCTGGCTGCCCCACAGGATCGACTGCGGCCCGCGCAGCACCTCGATCCGCGAGGAATCGCCGACGAGCAGATTGGCGAAGTTGTAGCCGCCGCCGGTCGACGACGGATCGTTGAGCTTGACGCCGTCGATCACGACGACGGTCTGGTCGGCTTCGGCACCGCGGATGCGCAGCGATGTCGACGTCCCGTAGCCGCCGTTGCGTGACAGGCTGATGCCGGGCGTGCGCAGCAGGATCTCGGACAGGCCGATGTCCTGGCTGCGATCGATCGCGGCCTTGTCGAGCACGGTCACCGAGGCCGGGATGTGATCGGTCGGCATCGCGAAGCGGGTCGCGGTGACGAGGATGGTGTCGGCGCCGATATCGGCCGCGGCATTGGGCGGTGGCGCCTGCTGGTCGATGTCCTCGGCCTGGACGGCGGAGGAGAGAAGCAGCGAGAGAAGCGTAGCAGTTCTGAACAAGACGAGTACCCCGTGACGAGGGGGCCGCGCCTGAACGAGGGCATGCCGAAGCCGCGCCGGCCGAAGCCGTGCGGACGCGACACGTCCCCCGCGCAAAGCACGGTCCGGACCTGTCGCCACTCGGGTTTACCCCCGTCCGCTCGGCACACCCTGTCCGCGCGAAGGACGACCGCGACGGGCAGGTCTCCTGGCTTGCGGGTCAATGCCGGTTCGCGCCGCCTTCTCAGGGCCTTGTGGGCTCCAATGGCATATGGCGCGATGGCTCGCCGCTCACAGTTGCAGGGGCAGCCGGGGTCTCTAACCCCGTTCCCATTTTCATCTCCGTCTCCGGAGAACCTGTCGCAACCGCGCCCATAGGCCGGCTTGCTGCGGCGCGTCAATCCGGGTGAGGGAGCGATCACGCCACCGTCATTCGGCCGCGCCCGGCCCCCGGCTGCGATCGAGCGGGACGACCAGCGGCGATGCGCCCCCCAGCTCGATCATCGCGCGAACGCCGTAGACCGCCTCCAGCCGTTCGGCGGTCAACACCTCGGCGGGGCTGCCGTCTGCGACGAGGCGTCCGCGATCGAGCAGCAGCAGACGGCTGCAATAGCGCGCCGCCATGGTGAGATCGTGGAGCACGGTCACAACCAGCGCCCCCTGCCCGGCCTCACGCGCCAGCAGCCGCATCACGTCGATCTGGTGGCCCGGATCGAGCGAGGCGAGCGGCTCGTCCGCGACCAGCCCGCGCGCGCCGACCGCAAGCGCCCGCGCCAGCATCACCCGCGCCCGCTCACCGCCCGACAATTCGGTCGCGACCCGCCCGGCGAGATGGGCGACATCGGCCCGGACGAGCGCTTCCTCGACCACCGCGAGGTCCGCCGCCGCGATCCGCGACATCGGCGCGAGATGCGGCAGGCGGCCCAGCATGACCAGCCGTTCGACGCTGAGCGGCCAGTGCAGGGTCTGGCCCTGCGGCAGATAGGCCAGCGCGCGGGCGATATCGCGCCGCGCGATCGCCCCCACCGGCGTGCCGTCGATCGTCGACGATCCGGCGCTCGGCGCGATCAGGCCCAGTATCGTGCGGACCAGCGTGGACTTGCCTGCGCCGTTCGGCCCGATGATCCCGATCATCTCGCCCGCGCCCATCGTCACATCGACGTCGCGCAGCACCGCCCGGCGGCCGAGATCGACCGACAGGCCTTTGGTCGTGACGGTCACCATATCCGCCGTTCCCGCAGCAGGTGGACAAGGAAGACCGGGACACCCAGGAACGCGGTGACGACGCCCAGCTTGATCTCGCTCGAACTGGGGATCAGCCGCACGACGACGTCCGCGAAACAGAGCAGCGCCGCGCCGCCCAGCATCGACGGCACCAGCAGCGCCGACGGGCTGCGATCGGTGAAGGGCCGCAGCAGGTGCGGAACGATCAGGCCGATGAAACCGATCGATCCCGACACCGCCACCGCGCCGCCGACGCCGATCGCGACGCCGAACAGGATCCGGTACCGGATACGGCCAAGATCGAAGCCGAGCGAACGGGCGCCGTCCTCGCCCAGCGACAGCGCATCGAGCGCATGGCCGTCGACCAGCAACAGGGCGGCGCCGATGATCACGCACGGCAGCGCGATCCAGATATGCTGGATCGACCGGTTCTCGACCGAGCCGAGCAGCCAGGTCATGATCTCCATCGCCGCAAACGGATTGGGCGACAGGTTGAGCGCCAGGCTGATCCCGGCGACCGCCAGCGTCCCCACCGCGATCCCGGCGAGGATCAGGGTCAGCGGACTTTCCGATCGGCCGGCCAGACCGAACAACACGGCCAGCGCAAACAAGCCGGCGCCGATCGACATCAGCGGCAGGACCAGCGGATGGAGATCGCCCAGCCCGAAATAGATCGCGCCGACCGCCCCCAGCGCGGAGGCGTTGGAGGCGCCCAGCACCGAAGGTTCGGCGAGCGGGTTGCGCAGATAGCCCTGCAGCACCGCCCCGGCGAGGCCGAGCATCGCGCCGACCAGCAGGCCGATCACCGCGCGCGGCATGCGCAGTTCGATCAGGATCGTGCGCGCGATCGGATCGCCCTGGCCGGTCGCGACGGCGATGATCCGCGCCGGCGACAGCGACACCGCGCCCAGCCCGAGCGAGGCGAGCGCCGCGGCGATCACCAGCACGATCAGCACCGGCATCAGCGCGGGATGGCGACGCGATGAAGGCAGCGCCATCGTCAATATTCGATCCCCGCCTGCGCCTTCACGCCCTGCTCGCGGAAGGGATGCTTGACCATCGTCATCTCGGTGACGAGGTCGGCCGCATCGATCAGCGCCTGCGGGGCATTGCGCCCCGTGATCGCGACATGCGTCATCGCCGGCTTCTCGGCGAGCGCCGCCAGCACCTCGTCGACCGGCAGATAGTCGTAGCGCAGGACGATGTTGAGTTCGTCGGCGATCACCAGCCGGTAGCTCGGATCGGCGATCATCCGCTTGACCTCGGTCCAGGCGATCCGCGCGACCTCGATGTCGCGGGCGCGGTCCTGCGTGTCCCAGGTAAAGCCCTCGCCGATCGCGTGGAACTCGATCAGGTCGGGAAATTTCGCGAAGATATCGCGCTCGCCGGTTTCCTTGGAGCCCTTCACGAACTGGACGACGCCCACTTTCATGCCGTGCGCGATCGATCGCAGCGCCATGCCGAAGGCGGCGGTGGACTTGCCCTTGCCGGGCCCGGTGTGAACGATCACCAGCCCCTTTTCGGCGGTGCGCGCCGCCTGCTTCCTGGCCTGCGCTGCCTGCAGTTTCTTCATCTTGGCCGTATGTTCGGCCTCGGTGCGAATCTTCATTTGGTCATCCCGGCGTCGAGCAACGACGATCGGGGCTGCCATGATGGCCAGCCGGCATTCGGCGACGGACGCTGATCGCCGCCGCATGCCGACCGCGCGGCCCCAACCGCAGGGTTCGTCGCTCAGACGGAGAACCGTGCCCCGGCCATCCCCTGGACCAAAGCAAGAGCGACCCTGCGCCGGCAGGTCTCCTGGCTCGCGGGTCACAGCTTGATGCACGCCTTCCCGGGCTTCGCGCTCCGTGGAGCGATCGGCCCAGTGGCTGCTTCCCCTGACGGGAAGCCTGTGCATCGCGCTCGCCGCTTACAGTTGCAGGGACAGCCTCGGATTCGGGACGGTCACCCCTCCCTCACCGCGTTCCCATTGAAGCCCTTACGGGCACCGGCGCGATCTTCGGACGCGGGCAAGCCCATGTCCGGGATGGGACATAGGCGGAATGAGAAGCGAAGCCAAGCAAGGCCGGTCCGATCGAGCATCCGGCGAGCCGGCTGAGCCACAGAAGCCCATCAACCGCTCTCGCTGTCAGAACACGCGCCATCACGCATGACGGGTGGCCGGAGCGCCCAATGCCCATGATGCGATGACCGGTTATAAAGGCGGGGCGGATTAGGTAATTCTACCGATCGAGTGTTGCCCGGACGACTTTCCGGTCGGAGCGAGGCTGCTACCGCCTCGCGCATGAAACCGACTCGTCCCGACATATTCCGGCTGCCCGCAAAGCGTCCCCCGGATTGGTTGGTGGCCCCCCATTTCCGCACCTCGACGGTGCGCGAGGAACAGGTGCCTTTCATTGCGTACTCGCGGCCAAAACCTGCCCCTCTGGCGGCCGAAGCGTCGGCGCCAGCCGACGATTTCGCCACCGATGAGGATTAGCGGTAGCCCGACCGGCGCCAGCCCGCGCGCCCGTTCGCCGCGGTTCCTTCCGACGAAGGACGCATCCCCGGCTGGCGTGTGCCAAAGGATTTCCTGTCCCGATATGTTGTCAAACCGATCGCACGCTATTATCCGTGGCGATGTTGGTAGGGTTGGCTTGCCATCGGATCGGCGGGGGGCATATGACCCAAGAAGACACTAACGAACGGGGTGCTGACAAGAAGACCTGGAATCGCCCCGAGATGAAGGCTTGGAACAAGCCCGAGATTCGCGACCAGAGCATCAGCAGCGTGACGGCAGGCAAACCCAACCAGAACCCGACCGAAGCGTCGCCGGGCACCGGTTCCTGATCTTCCTCGGGTTTCAGTCTGAACTATTATTCGATCTGCGGCCTGTCGGTTGCCGCCTCGCTTCCCCTGCCCGGAGGATGGCCGAGCCCCGCAATGGCGGAACCCGATGTGCAGGTGCGCATCGGTTCCATTCCCGATGATTCGGAAACGCCCGACTATCTCGGCCCGACATGGCGGCTGGCCGGACGGCGCTTCTATCTGGAAGTGCCCGGCGTCGTTCGTCTGATGGCCGAAGACGGCCGCGAGATCGTGGCCGAGCCCCTCGAGGCCGCCACCGATGCCGACATTGCCCCCTTCATCCTGTCGACCGGCTTTGCCGCCATTCTGCACCAGCGCCAGTTGCTGGCCCTGCACGCCGCCACGGTGGCCTGGCAGGGCCGCGCCATCGCCCTATGTGGTGCAACGGGAATGGGGAAATCGACCCTTGCCGCGACCTTGTGCAGGGCCGGCGCCGGCTTTGTGGGCGACGACATCGCCGCGATCCGCGTCGAGGCGGCAGACGGCGTTGCCAGGGTCTGGCCCGACGGACGTGAGCACCGGCTATGGGCCGACGCCATCGAACATCTGGCTCTGACCGAGCGGCAGGGAACGCCCATCCGCACCCACATGCGCAAATTCCATGTCGCCCCGTCATCGCCGGCGCATCGCACCCGGGACGCCTTGCCGCTTGCAGCCGTGATCCTGCTGTCCGCGCGGGATCGCGCGGTTCCGCCCGGCCCGCCCCGGATCAAGCGGCTGCCATTGGTGGACGCGGCACCGCTGCTGCGCGAAGAAATCTACCGGCCCTATCTCGCCCGCCGCATGGGCCACGACCCCCTGCTGTTCGTTCAGATCGCGGCTCTTCTGGACCGTGTGCCTGTTTTCCAGCTCGAACGCACGCGGGGCCTGGAGTATCTCGACGCCGGCGCCGCGCTGGTGCTGGACGCGGTGGCGGAGGCGGCGTGATCGCCGGGCCGGTCTGGCTCGCATCCTATCCGAAGTCGGGGAATACCTGGCTGCGCATGCTGCTGTCCAACCTGCTGTGCGGGCGGGAGGGGCCAGAGGATATCAACGATCTCCGGCTCGCCACCCACAGCCTGGTTAACAGGCCGGTGATCGAAGACGTGACGCTGATCGACAGCTTTCTGCTCACCCGGGAGGAGTGCGACAGAATGCGCCCGGCTCTGATGGAGGATGCCTGGCGCGAAGCGGGCGATCACGACGTTTTCATCAAGCTGCACGATGCCTATTGCCACCTTCCCGACGGGACGCCCATACTGGGGCGCCCGGCGCGGGCGGCGGTCTATATCCTGCGCGATCCCCGCGACGTAGCGGTATCGCTGGCCTTTCATACCGGCAAGCCGATCGCGACGATCGTGCATCAGATCATATCCAGCAGCACGCGCATGGGGGGCGTCAAGCCGCACCATGAGCAGGTGCCGCAGCCCCTTTTGGACTGGAGCGGCCATGTCCGCAGCTGGACCGCGCAGCGTGACGTGGCTGTCCATGTGCTTCGCTATGAGGATCTGAGCGCCGATACGGTGGGCTGTTTCGGCCGCGCCATCGAATTCCTGGGGCTGGACGCGACATCCGAGCAACTGGCCCGCGCGGTCGCCCAGGCCGATTTCAGCGTTCTGCAGCGGCAGGAGGCGGAGAAAGGCTTTCGGGAGCGTCGGCCTGAATCGACCGCCCCTTTTTTCCGAGCGGGACGGGTCGGCGGCTGGCGCGAGGCGCTGGCCCGCGATCATTCCGCCGCAATCGAGACAGCTCACGGCGCGGTGATGGCCGAGTTCGGTTATCTGTAAACGAGACGGAAAAGCCGGTAGGGGCCGCTTCGGCTATCGACCGGAACGCGACAAGAGGGACACCGACATGACTGATGATACAGGAATCACCCTGATTCGCCGCACCGACGGACTCCTGTCCGCAGCCGTTGGCGAGGAACTGCTGATGATGAGCACGGCGGAAGGAAAATATTTCAACCTCAACGATGTCGGCACCCGCATCTGGGAATTGCTGGCCCAGCCGGTGAGCGCCGATGGTTTGGTGGCCGCGCTGACCGCCGAATATGCGATCGATGCCGATACCGCGCGCGCGCAGGTGACCGAATTCCTGACGGCGTTGCGCGAGCGCGGCCTGTTGACCGCGTCCGGCGAGTCTGCTCCGGCATAGGGCCAGCGTCGCCGGCGCTACTGGCTATCCTTCAGCCATGTTGTTCCAGCCAGGCCATGACCCGGAAGGCCCGCGTCAGACTGCCCGCACGGTCGATCGCGGCCCAGTCGCCCTGTCCCGTGTCGATGGTCCGGGCCAGGACGTCCGCCGGGGGCAAAGACGCCAGCCGCGCCATCACCGCATCAAGGTCGAACACGTCGGTAATCGCGTCCTGCTGCCGCCAGTGCGCGAGCCGCTCGGCCAGAAGCGGGCGCTGCGCCGCGACATGGACTGGGTCCTCGACAACCAGATCGAGCTTTGTCCGCTTCCACCGCACCGGGTCGGGCAGAACCCCGGCCATCGCGTCGCGGAACACGCGCCGCGACCAGCCCTCGCGCACGAACAGCGTGCTGGGCAGCGACAGAGCGAATTCGACGAGGCGGCCGTCCAGCATCGGGAAGCCGACACTGATACCATGGCGTGCGCCCAGCATCGTCCAATGCTCCGCCCTGCGGGTCAGGCCATGGCCGCGCAGCAGCGACAACCGGATTTGGCGCGCCTGCCCGCGCATCGCACGCGGCGCCAGGCACCGGTGGGCGAGATGTTCAGGCCGCATCAGTCCGGCGGCCAGCTCCGCCACACCGGGCAGAGGCTGCGTCCTGCCCAGCGCACGCTGGGCGAAGCTCCGAACGCCATCGGGCAGCAGAACAGGCGACAGCGCTCCCCATGCCGCGCCGGGCGACCCCAGCGCGCGTAACTCCGTCGCCAGATAGCGCCAATGTCCCGTCAGCAGAGCTTCCGCCAGGACGCCGCGCCAACCATAGCTGGCCCCTTCATCTCCGCCCCATCCTGACAGCAATACGGAAGCGCCACGACGGTGCGCATCGGAAAAAGTCCGGCTATCGCGATGCGAAGGGTCTGTCGCGAAGAGCTGATCCTTATCCATGATCGGCAGAACGAACGCCGCCGAATCGACCGTTCGCACCGGGCGCCAGTCGATGTCGGGCTCCTGCTGCAATACGGGCGCGAGATAGCTGCCGTCACCGCCAAAGCCGTACTCGCCGAAAGCCCCTGGCGCGTGGGAATAGGCGAGAAGCTGGCGTCCGGCAGGGCGCAGCGCCCGTGCCGTCAGGATCGCGATTGCGGAGGAGTCCATACCGCCGCTGAGGTGCGCCGCGACCGGCCCGGTCGCGGGCAGGCGGCGGCGCACGGCCCCCGCCACCAGCCGGCCCATTTCGGCCGCGGCATCGACGGGACCGATGTTACGTGACCCGGCGGAAGCCGCGTCGAGGGACCAGTGCCGCCCCGACCGGACGGGCCCGCCGGGGGCCAGCGCCAGCCAGCTGCCGGGGGCCAGTCGCTCCACACCCTTGAACAGCGACCGCTCCGGCCCGTCGAACTGAAACAGCAATTCGCTGACCAAAAAATCCGGATCGATCGACCGCGCCAGCAGCCCCGCAGCGTGCAGCCCGCGCGGCAACGAGGCGAACACGAACAGGTCATCGGGGCGATGCGCGAAGAAGAATGGGCGAATCCCGAAGGCGTCGCGTGCGCAGAGCAGACTGCGGTCGCGCCGGTTCCAGGCGGCAAGGGCGAAATCGCCCGCGAGCGCGCCCAGGCCCGCCGCTCCCCGTTCGGCCAGCAAGCTGGCCAGTCCGGCGTCGTCGCCTATCCCATCGGGCTCGTCGAGCCGCACGTCGGCCGCCAGCATCAGGCCATGGTCGAGAGGTCGCGAAGTCTCGCCCTGTGGCGCGGAACCGAAATCCAGCGTCAGCAGCGCGACCGGGCCATCGACCTGCGCCTCGACGCGGGGGTGAAGTCCGGGTTCGGTCATTGCCGTCGCCATGGCATGCAATCGGGACGGGTCGGCGGGGCGACCGTCGAGATGAAGGAATCCGGCGATCAGCCGCATCGCGACCCGCCCTCCAGACGCTCGAGCGCGATGGCGGTCAGCGCCGTGAACCCAAGCGGCACACCCTCCCCCAGCTGATGATTGAATTCGCCCCAGCCATGATTGGCTTCGACCAGCAACGGCCCTTCGCCGGTGATCGCCACATCCCACCCCAGGAATATGAAATGAGAGAATTCGGGGACCCCGGCGTGCGCGCGAACGACCATATCGATCGCGTCATGCCAGAATGGCACCGGAACCCCTGTCAGAGCCGCGCCCGTATCGGGATGCTGGGCAATGGAATGGCGGCCACGCAGCCGGGGCGTGAGCAGCTCGGCCGACGGCCCGATCGCTGCAAAGATGTGGCCCCCTGCGCCGCCACAGGGCAGCTGCGCGAGCGCATCGACCGTCGCCACGCAGCCGGCAGCGTCGATACCGGTGATGACCCGAAACACGACCAGCGAACCATCCGACAGAGGGGCGAGCGAAGGATGGTTTTCGAGGCAGGGCTGGACGATGCAATCGGCTTCCGCCCATTGCGCCGCCAACATTTCGGGACGGCTCACCTCGCCATTACAGACATGCCGATAGACCGCGCCGTCACGTCGCCATCTTGCCGCGCCCGATCCACGGCTGCCCGCCAGATCCTTGACCCATATATCGGGCTCATCGGGCAGAAAGGGGGACGATGGCACGAACTGGGTCCCGCCGCTGAACACCGCCAGCGTCGGGATACAGGGCAGGCCATGGGCGCGGCAGAGATCGGCGAATCGCGCCTTGTTCTGCAAATCGTCGCCGACGGCTCCGGCCAGCCGGTTGAGGTGGGACGTCAGGACCGCCACCTCCGGTTCGTAGAGGTTGCCCGCGATCCGCCTTTGGCGATCGGGGTCGTGCAGGCGATAGGCGACATAGTTGCGCGGCGGGACGTTGTCGGTCCAGGCCAGCGCCAGCATATGCGCCGCCCGCGATACCCAGCCCCATGGGTGCTTCGGGCGATCCGCGACCGGCATCCGCATCAGCTGATGCCCGGCCTCCCACATCGCACCGAACGGCCAGGCGAGCGTCATGATGGCCCGCAGCAGCGCGCGTCGCCAGAACGGATGGCGTGCGAACATGGCCCGCCGGATCTGGTGGCGCAGCCGCCGAACGGGATGATCGCCGGGCCACGGCATGAAGGGAAAGCCACTCCCGACCAATCTGTGCCAGGCTTCGGCTGCGACGCGCCGCCGGCGACCGCTCAATCCAGTGGCCCGGCGAAATCGGCGTCCACATAGTGCAGCAGCAGAGTCCAGCAGGTCTCGTCCGCCGGCAGCGGCTTGCGGCCGTGCGGCAGGGCGCGACCGCGGAACAGGATACCGCCGCCCACGCTCTGGAAACAGTCGATGGGCTCCGCGTCAGGGCGGGGGTAAATCTGGATAGCCCAGGGCGAAACGCCGGACGCCGGCAAAGGATGATGATCGATCAACAGGGACAGCGTGTACTCGCATTGCTCCCGATCGGTATGGACCGGCAGCATGGCGCCCTGGCGATAGAGCGAGGCATAGCAATAGCTGGGCTTGACGGGCACGCCGACGAGAGCCTCCACCGCCGGAAGCAGCGCCTGCTGCACCACGCGCCCGGCGGGGTCATTGTGCAACTGCCACCGATCGACGCCTCCATCCGACAATCGAACATCGCCGCTATCGACCGCTGTCCGATAACGGGCGGACAATATTTCAACCATCGCCGGGGTGAGGCAGTCCGCCAGACAGGCGAAGCCATCGCGCGCGAAATCGTCCGGCGAGGCGGCGAACCGGGACGGCGCGAAGGCGGACACGGTTTCGGGCGGGAGGACGATCAGGCCGCTCGCCCAGACCGCCAGCGCCAGATCCGGCGAGAGGCGATCGAGCGCGGCCTCGCCCGCTGCAATGTCCAGCGCCGCCGCAAAGGCGGGTTCGCCGCCGCGCTCCATCACCGTTTCGGTAAAGCCGTTCACCGCCGAATAGGCGCTGATCACGATCCGCGCAGCACCGCCTGAATCGGCCTCTACCACGCGAACGTCGCTGACGGGGTTGCGGATGAATGCGGTAGCGGCGCTCATGATCATGCCATAGGTCTATCGCACGCTGCGATACCAGCAATTCAGTGCGAAACGACTGTCGGCAAAGGCTCCCGAGGGGCAGGAAACCCTTCTCACTTCATGCGGGACCCAGGACGGGAACAGTATGAACATGTCGCGTTCGGGCGCAATGTCGATAAAGGCGCGGGTGCCGTCCGCCGCCGGGGCGATGGCGTGGAGACGCAACTCGCCGCCGTCGAACCCCCTGGGATTGCGGTGAAAATAATAGACGCCGGTCAGGGCCCGATCCGATTGGGCGTCGGGTCGCGCCGTGAATGTATCGATATGTTCGCTGTAAAAGGCCCCGTCGTTATGGGCGACCAGTTCCAGCTCCAGGCTGTGGAGCCGAACGGGGGACAGGCGCAGGTGACGAACCGATTCCTCCAGAGCTGCGGCGAACCGGGCTTCCAGCTCCGGGCGCAGATCACCGAAATCCCGAAGCAGTAACGACGCGCGGATGTCCGGGTTAACGTGTCCGCCATCGCCGTTTCCGACCGTGGTCGGGACGAACCGATCTTTCCGCTCGATCACCAGCGCCAGCAAACGCTGCACCATCGCCGGACCCATGAAATCAGCGATCCGGCGATAGGAGGGCAGACCTTCGAACGCTTTCACCGTCGCGGTCGCGGGCATGGTGCGAACTCCCTTCACTGATGGGGCGATTCCGGCCCACTCTATCTCAACGCCATCGGCCCGCAAGGACACAGTAAGGCCCGCGGGCTACCGGCCCCAAAGCGGTCGATCTGCATTCGCGTCAGTCCCCGGGACAGCCGGAAATCCCAAACGACATAAATGCTGGCGCATGCCGGTGAAGCTGCGATCCTATGTGGGGGAAAAGTGGCGACGACTCCGACCACATCGTGCGAAACGGCTCACTTTTGCCGTTGTCCGCTTGACGCTGGTGACCCCAACGGGACTCGAACCCGTGTTTTCGCCGTGAAAGGGCTAAAAAATATCGCCTAGGGCGTCCGCCTGTATTCGGACTAAGCCAGCGTTTACAGGGAAATTGTCCCATATTGCCCGCCTCCGTCCGCCTGTGTATATTTTACGTATATTGCACAGAATGATCATGAGGGTGAATCAGTGGCAAAGACTCTGGTTGAAGCCAAACTCTCCAACCGTGCGGACAGGAAGCGCCTGTCCGCGAGCGATACGCCATACTGGCGCGGTATCGATCCGGAGGTTCACCTTGGCTACCGCAAGGGCAAGCGCGGTGGCACATGGGTAGTTCGCTGGCGTGTCGGCGCAGGTTATCGCCAACGCAGGCTTGGTACAGCCGATGACGAGTTGCGCGAAGGAACTCTCGATTTTGACGAAGCGGTGAAGGCTGCACGGTCATCCGTCGAAACCGATCGTCGGGAAGCGCGGGCGATCGAGAACGGCCCGGCCCCAACAGTGAAAAACGCGGTTGAAGTCTATATGGCTGGGCGGGACGCGCGCGACACGGCGCGGAAAGGGCGGAACGTACGTTCGGATGCAAGCAGCCGCCTCGTCAAATATGTCATCGGCCGGACCGCCGTTGGAAAGCGGCAGGCGATACCGGCGACCGCGCTGGCGGAAATTGCCCTCCATGAATTGTCGGAGAAGCATTTGGGAGCATGGCGGGAGCAGTTGCCCAAGGCCATGAAGTGGACCACCAAGCAGCGTTTGGGGAACGATTTGAAGGCCGCACTGAATGAAGCCTATGCTTCCAATCGCGCCAGCCTAGAACCGACCTTCCCTGTCATCGTCAAGCATGGCCTTCGCGGGTTCGGCAAGGGTGAGGATGGCGATGAGCATGTGGCGCGCGACAACCTCCTCCTTTCTGACCAGCAGGTTGCACGCCTTATCAAGGCGGCGAGGGAGGTTGATGACGAGCAAGGCTGGCAAGGCGACCTTTTCCGCTTGGTCGTCGTTCTGGCCGCAACCGGGTCGCGATTTTCACAGATCATCAGATTGCGCGTGGGCGACGTGCAGGTAGCGTCATCGCGACTGATGGTGCCGGTGAGCCGGAAAGGCAGAGGCACCAAGAACGCTGGCACACCCGTTCCGATCGGCGATGACGTTCTCCAGATCATGCTGCCCACCATCGACGGCCGCTCGGCGAACGAGACGCTGCTGGAACGTTGGCGCAATAAGCAGACACCCGGCAGCATCAAATGGGAACGCGATGGCCGTGGTCCTTGGAAGACCGCTTCGGAGTTGACGCGACCCTGGAATGCCATTCGCAAACGGGCAGACCTTGCGCCGATCATCCCCTACGCGCTGCGACATTCAAGCATCGTCCGGGGCATACGGGCCAACCTTCCCATACGGCTGGTGGCGTCGCTTCACGACACATCGGTTCAGATGATCGAACGACATTATGGGCGATTCATCGCCGATGGCCTCGATGAACTCGCCGCCAAGGCCGTCGTTCCTCTGATCGATACAGTCGATTAAAGGCAATTCGCAGTTCAAGAACACCAATCAGTCAAAATGTTCGGAACCTACTCCCGGCTTCGGGGAGGTTCCGGACACTTGCCTCTCCAACATGCAGAAATGGAAGAAGTTTCCTGCCGCCGTCAGATGATTGTTCCGATTTATGCGCAGCCGTCCGCCCGCAGCCGCAGGATCGTGCTATTGTCGGCGGGCCGGTGATTCTCCGGTACTGAGAAGCCCGACGGGAGGGTGAATGGACATCCCGTGGAATTAGAATGCCTAAACTACTGTGTGACACTCGCGAAGCCGCCGAGGTGCTGAGCGTAGGTCGATCCAAAGTCTATGAACTTCTGGCTGACGGCTCAATCGAAAGCGTGAAAATCGGCCAGCGCCGGCTGGTGTTGATATCAAGCATGGAGTCATATGTTGCCTCGCTCCGAAAAGCGGCGTGACATGTCTAACCATGACAGAAAAGGCCGCTCTAAGGCCGGCCCACGCTTTGTCCAACTGTTCTATTGGATGCTGGAATCCTCGGCATATCGCAGTCTTTCGGCCCCTGCCCGCGCGCTTCTGGTCGAGTTGATGATGCTGTATAATGGAAACAACAACGGTGAGTTGTTTCTGTCGCAGCGCGATGCTGCCGAACGATTGAACTTCAAAACCCATCAAACCACCCGTCGCTACTTCGATGAATTGAAGCGGCTGGGGTTCGTCCGGGTGAAGCACCTGGGTTCGTTCGACAACAAGGCCGGAAAGGCGACGACTTGGATTCTGACCATGTTTGAATACCACGGCCGATCGCCAACCAAGGACTTCATGTCGGTAAAAGGACCGAAGGCTAAAATGCGGGGTGGAAAAGTAGAGCGATCGGGGATGAAAAACTCTCCGGGCGGTCTGAAAACCATATCCGCCGAATGGCCCGACGGGTGCGATCTTCGACCCTGTGCCAAGGATTTTGATGGCGTGGACGGGGCGGATATTAGCGCCACATATAATATACCATCCCCAGTAGGCAGTGCGGCGCTGACCTCAGCATCGTCACCTATGCTGCAATAGAAACAGGACGGGCGGGGGTACACGTGGTGCTGGACCCCCCGCCCTTTCTCCATGCGGTTCCATGCAGGTCATCTCACGTCCTATCGGTAGAATCTGAGAGTACCTGTTTCAAACAGCCAATCCCGCCCAGTGGCTAAAGCGGGTCGCCGCATAGAAGGCTGAAACGCCAAAAACAGACGAAAGCCGATGATCGGCAAATCCAAAGCATCCTCGGTTCTCATTCTCATCAAATGAACGACGAACCGCATTTGGTGCATTCACGGGGGAGCGGCAGATTTACACCGCCATACTCTTTGCCCCAACATCGGGTCCGGTACCGCTCAACCCGCCTAAGGCTATCCTCGGCCTCAAAGTTCGAAAACGCAGGCCAGCCGCAGTTATAACACTTGATACTGAACACCCACACGCTCGGCAGGAAACAGGCGAAGCCAATGGCAGATGGCCAAAAATAGCCCAGAGGCCAACCAACAACGCATGTCAGTATAAAGAGAACGGAGGCAACCGCAGCATACCATTGCCATCGGCGCGCGACGCGGAAACGGTTTGGAACGCGACCGCGCTGGTCGATCAACTTAACCCTCCCAAACTCCGTTGCGTCCGAGATAGCCGCCCGAGAACAGGTATAGGCAAAGCGGAAGCCCTGCAAACGAGCTAGGGGCTAAAGCGGATAAGGAATCGGCCCCACCTCGCTGTCAAAGCCAGCGTAAGGTGGAGTGTACACCTCGACATACGGCCAACGTGGCACGCCGGAGAGTTCGAAGTATCGCTCCAGGTCATCAAACTCGCGTACAGCGCTATGCCCGAACTGAGCAGCGATCATAATCCAAACCGCTGAAACGGCGTTGATCGCGGACTGAAGCGATGCGCGGGAAAATGCCCCCTCTCGGTCGTGCTTGGCGGCATTGTAATCATCATACCAAGGCAGCGACTTAGTAGGAGCCTTGCCATCCCATCCTCCAAACGGTTGGGATGGCGGAAGCCAGGGAAAATGGCGCAAGGACACCCCATATTCGCGCAATCGCATCGCGGGGGCCAGTTTCACATAGTCAGTCGTGCTGGGCCTCTGAGGCACGATGTTGTTAGCAACCAAAACCCCGCGCCATTGGGCCTCACATTCGGTAGACGCCAAGATCAGAAGATTGCGGATCGTTCCCCCAAAAGCGGCCATATTTGCCTGGGTCGGATGAACCGCTTGAAAAATGCTGTCCAGCATCGATACGAGCGATCGCACCTGGTTGAGCGAGGCAATAATGGTGTCCTGATGTCTATAGGCGTTAGGAAGCGATCCAGGGGCCTGTGTGGGGTTCTGATCGCTTGGACGCGCCATACGGGCGTAGTAGCGACCTGGAGGCAGTGTCATCGGCTCTAGGGTGAACTGCCTGCCTTGGAACATAGGAACCGCTCCAAGGGCGTCTTCCAGAGATTGCCCTTCCGCCAGGTCAGCGGCTGATCGATTGTCAGGGTTGGGAACGCCAACCCGCACAACCCGTTGGCCCTCATGAAACCAGACGTGATTTCCGAGTCCATCACACAGCGTGGCAAAAAAGTCCCCGGCCGAAAGGGTCATCAGCGGTCAGCCATGCCGGTCGATTTCTGGCTTAAAGGCAACATCATCCAAGCGGCGGATCGTATAGGATGCAATCTTGCCGCCAGCGGTCTGCGCGGAGCCAGTCACAAAATAGATCAGGTCGAAAACATTATCGGGGCGGTCCAGGATCGCAGCCTTCACGTCCTCGCTTGCCCACCTGATTTTGACGGGGTGCGATGTAAACTGATCGATATAGCCGTAGTCGCCCGCAGACCCTGCTGGCCCATCTCGCATCTGGAACAGAACCATCGGGGCATTATCGAAGGTTGCATCGTCGGGCATCCCGCCAAGTACGATGTTGGCGTGTTTGCGAATCTTTTTCGCGCCATTTGTCCCGATATTGTAGACGTTGGTGATGACGGTGGCCCCCGTTTCCGCGTATATGTTGACTTGAGAACCTTCGTTCTTGGCGATCGGCGCGACGAACTGCTTCGCACCGCGTACATCCGCAGGAGGAATCTCGCGGGCCTTGGGAGGGAAGCCCTTCAGTAGATTGAGGATATCTCCATAGTTAGCGACGAATGGTGCCACCAAGTCCCTATGATCCGCTACCCAGTTGGCAGCCTCAATCACAGGAATAAGTTCGGCGATAATGCTGCCGGTCCGCATTCCTCCAACGTGTAACCGGACATTGGCATTGGGAGCGAAATGGGTCGCGGAATATCGACGATATTGCTCGCCCAGCGCTGCCAGCGAAGAAGTCAGATCGAGTAGGTCCAACGGTTCGCGATATTTGTACTCAACGACGACCTTGGCATCGGATGCAGCGTGAGCAGACATGTTGAGATGCTACCCGAAACGACCGTTTGCACAATAAGCATTATTGCCGACGTCGATTCCCACTTTTTCGGCCTCCGCGCTTCAAAACAGCGGAGGTCCAATATCAGAAAGACAAAGGCAAATCCGTCCCCCAATTTCGGTCCATTTTGGTGCAAATCACTCGCCAATTCACCCCCATCGAGTGGGGAGATTGCCCCATTTCCACCCCATCACCTACCCCATTTTGACGAGGTTGGTTAAACTGCCTTGTTTTTTGTAATGTGGCTTTGTTCGGCCGTAGGTAACAAGCCTGTAAATACTGAAAGCCATGTTTCGCAACCGCAGATGCCGGTGCGGTGCGGTGCGCAAATGTGGCACGGACGCCCTGCACGTCCAAACTACGAATGATAACGCGAAGGAAAACGCGAAATGCTTGAAAAACGGGCTTGGTTCGGCGTCAGTGGGGCAACGCCAGAGGATTTGGCATGCCTTCGAGCAACGGCGCCGGACGACCTCCCGGAACGCTACCTCGACCTACTTGCATTCAGTGATGGCGGAGAAGGTCCGCTGGCTATCAATCCCTACAATCTCTGTTTGGACTCAGCGGCGACCGTGACGGAAACAATCGACGGCAGGAACCACG
Source organism: Pseudomonadota bacterium (assembly GCA_040387595.1). Taxonomy (GTDB): domain Bacteria; phylum Pseudomonadota; class Alphaproteobacteria; order Sphingomonadales; family Sphingomonadaceae; genus Rhizorhabdus. The sequence goes on along the minus strand of JAZKDN010000002.1, from coordinate 176,047 downwards.
ATCAAGCCGACCTACAGGGTTTTTTGATCTTTGGCGGCAATGGCGGTGGCGAGTTTCTCGCGTTCGACACGCGTCGCGGACCGCCGTGGCCCGTGGTCAGGATCGACATGGTGGCAGGCGGAAACAGCGCGGAAGTTATCGCACCGCACTTCGATGCATTTTTCGACCAGATAGGGATTGAGACTGACCTGGCTTGAACGTCAGGTTTCAAACAGCCTCATGACGGCCGGTTTATGGGTTATCGACCTCGACCTGCATCACAAGGGCCGGGCCAAGAAGCAGCTCTCGAAACTGTCAGATCGACCACGCGCATTCGCTCGCGTCCGCGCCTGCTTATTCGACTGATATTTGATGATTTGAGCAGCGAAGGCACTAAGCCATTGAAAACGTTGGTGACCCCAACGGGACTCGAACCCGTGTTTTCGCCGTGGAGCCGAAATATCGAGCCTTATCAAAGCCTCGTCCCGCTTCGGCGGCTGTTTTTGCCACGTTGTGGATCAATGGCTTAGCGGCGCGGGGGGATAAATTCTCACCGACTCACTGGAAATTCTGTTCTCTTTGTGTTCACGGTGAGCAGGTGCGCTACGAAACCCTCCGCGACCTTGACGAAGCCGAACTTGACCTGCGCGTCTGGTGCTATGGCTGCGCCCGGCACGCCGACATATGGTCAGGCCATTGGGCCGACTTCGAACGGAAGGGCTGGTCGATCCGCCTCGACGAGCTGCCTCCACGCTTCCGATGCAAGCGCAACCGACATGACGGCACGCGGCATGACGTGCTGCTGATCCCGACGAAGCGGCCGCCGCCGATCAGCTGGGAGCGGCAGGTAGCCGGCGCGTTCCATGCTTTTCGCAAGGAGAGAAAAGCAGGGCGTCGCAAATAAAGATATACGGAATATATCATTTCCGCTTGCGTTGTCCGCCTCTTGGATATATACGGAGTATATCAGAACGAGGGGACGACGAAGTGATCAGCAGCCGGGAAATCATGAAGACCCTGAAAGCGAATGGATGGGAGCATGTCGCGACGAAGGGTGACCACTGGCAGTTCAAAAAGAACGGCGTGAAAGTCACCCTCCAGCATCCGGTCAAGGACCTTTCCCTCCGCAACATCATCAGCATCGAGAAAGCGACGGGGATCAGGCTCCGGTCCTAAGGGGCCGGGCCACCTTGCACCCTCGTTTGATTTTGATATACTCCGTATAACAGGAGCCTTGAATATGCCCGCGACCTTTTATCCCGCCGTCATCGACCGCAGCGCCAGCGGCTTCGGCGTCACCTTCCCCGATTTCCCGGGCTGCATCGCGAACGGCGGCAGCGTCAACGACGCTGCGCTGAATGCAGAAGCCGCTCTGGCGCTTCACGTCGCAGCGATGGTGAAAGATAAGGACGCGCTTCCCGCGCCATCGCCGCTCGACAGCATCGAAGCGATCGACGGCGCAGACGACGTGGCGCGGCTGCTAATCCGGGTCGATACCCCCGCCAAGGTCGAGCGCGTCCTGATCTCGCTCGACACCGGCCTTCTTCGCGCGATCGATGCGGTTGCCCCGAACCGGTCGGCATGGATCGCCGAAGCTGCACGCGCACGCCTGGCGGCGCAGTGACCGGCGATCAGCCCACGAGGTCCGTGGTGGACCGCTTGGTCGCGCGCCATGCAATCGAGGTAAGCGCAGGCCGCACGCCGTCCCGCTGGCGGTTCACGCCCGAAACCTACGTGCAAATCAAACGCGAATGCGCGGATCTGATGGCCGACCCCGGTTGTCTGGAGGTGTCGCTGACAACATTCCTCGGCCTACCATTCGAGGTCGGACCCATCGCTTATGATCAACCCTTTACGCTCGATTGATCGACTCGCTTATCGGGCTCATGTTCGACCACTGCGACTGCTACGAGATCAGGTGCCGTTCAAGCCCGCCGCAATGTCCAATCGCGTATCGAGGTCGATATCCATCGCCCTCAGCAAAGCCCATTCTTCGGGAGTTGGGTCCCTGCCTTCATCGACGATCGGTTTCACGATCGATCGCAGGGCATGGTAGCGCTCCATGGCGAGCGCGCCGACGACCGCGAGGTCGAGGGCGCCGAGCAGCAGCTTGGCGATGTCCATTTCACTTCCTTCCGAGTTTCGCGAGGATCTGACTTACCGAAGAGCGCAGCGCGATCGTCGCGCTCGATATGCTGCCTGCGGTAAAGTTGAAGGTGGCGCAGTCGATCGCGCCCGGCTTGCCTTCCAGCACGGCGGTCCCGACCGATCGGCCACGACACGCCCCATAGGCGTCGACATAGTCCACCGCCGGCCGCGTAGCGTTGCGGATCCTCACCAGCGCCGACACCACGGCAGGATCGGCAGCGGGGCCCTCCGCATAATCCACCGCAACGCCTTTCATCACGATATAGTCGGCGCGTGCCTCGAACAGCCGCTGCGCAACGGTGCCGCCATCGATCGTGGCGCAGGCCGAGAGGCCCAGCGAAGCGATGAGCGCCAGCACCAGCTTACCGAAGCCATGCGCCTGGATACGAGCAAGGTCGTCGTTCACCTCGGCCGTCAGCGTCCGCTTGATCCATTCGTTCCGGACGGTGCGATAGAACGAGCTGAGCGAGGATAGGACGAAGACGAGGGCCGCGAGGAAGATGGCGAACTCCTGGCTGGACACCCATGCGATCATCTCGTTGACATCGCGGCTTCCGAGGAAATTGCGGGCGAGCACCAACATGGTGGCGCCGCCACCTATCAGGATCCCGAGCTGGCGGAGAAAATTGACGAGTAGGGGCACGGCCGCGCTCGGCTGCACCTTGATCTGCTTCTGATCCATGGTCATCCCTTTCAAGCAAGTATGGAGAGAATGCGGGCGCGCAGCTCGGCGACATGCTCGAGCCCGATCGCGCCTCCGTTCGTGATTCGCCGCGCGAGGCGGAAGTCGCCGCGATCGACAGCCGCATTGACCCTGCCCCGCGACCAGAAGGCACAGGCGATCTTGAGGCTGTCCGCTGGATCGGCCGCAAGCTCGGGATGTCGGACGAGCGGCAGCCCGGTCAGTTCGCCATAATCGGCATAGTTTGCGCGACCGGTAAGCTGGAGCATGCCCCGCCCGCGATACTGCCAGCCATCGCCCTGCTGGTCGTCGTCGAGATGCGCCGGCAGATTGCCCATCCGCTGGCCGTAGACCTTCGCCGCCAGGGCCATATCCTCGCGATCGGCGTCGCGTGGATCCCATGCATAGGTCCGCGCCGCCTCGTCTGTGGCAAATCGCCCCGGCCAAGCCTTTCGGATAGCCGCCACGCTATATTTCAGGTTCTCTTCGAACAGGCGAAACCCACCTGTCTCGTTACAGGTCTGCGCCACGAACTCGGCGAGCCGCGCCGGCGTCGCATCTAACCCATGCGGTCCGAGATCCTTGGCGGCAGCCGCACCGATCGCGAACATTACATCGTCAGGCTTTCGCCCTGCCGCGAAGCCGAACACGCCGGCATAGGTGCCGCGCCCTGCCCGGCCGTCCACGGGCAACGTGTAATAGCCGCGCGCCTTCAATCGCTGCTGGGCGACATCCCAGTCGATCATGGTCGATCCTTCCTTTGATGGGGCGGCGTTCAATCGCCGCCGGGGGTCACGTCGGGGCGGGCTCGCCGCCGGCCGGATTGTCTGGGGACGTCCCGAACCGCGCGCCCATGAACGCCTCCATGTCGCGCCGCTCGATCTCTTGATGCTCCTCGAGGCGCGCACGAAGCCGCGGGATGACGCGGTCGAGCCGATCCGGGGCGACCTCCAACAGGTCGACCGTCATCTGCATCACGCCCTTGCTGTTGTTCACCTGATGCCGGCGCAGCTGGTCGAGCGCCTCGTTGACCCGCCGGTCTTCATCAGCCTTGGCCTCGATCCGCGCGATCTCGCGCGCGCAGTTTTCCCGCTCGCGGATCATCTCCGCCTCGAGGCTGTTGATCCGCTCCCCATGCTTCTCGACCAGCGCGAGCGCGACATTGTCCGTCTGCGCTCGCTTCTGGCGCTGGTTCGAGAAGATGACCTTCAATAGGGCGGTGATCGCCGCGACCAGGCCACCACCCAGCAGTGCCGTAATGATCGGCAACCATGCCGGGATGATCGGAACGACGCTCTGCATCGGGGCTGTACTCCGGGCATGAAAAAGCCCGCGCGGTGCGGGCGATAACGACGGCGATGCGATCGTCAGAACTGGCGCTTGAACTCGACGATACCGTCCTTCAGCCGGCCAACGGCCGCGCCGGTCGCCACCGTCGTCGCGACCCCGGCCGCGACGTAGATCAGCGCGTCGGCGCCGGCGACGGCGATGTTCTGGTAAGCGGTCCGCCCGCTGACGATGAACCGCCCGGCCGCGCCGTCGGCCACCGGCAGGATCGAGACCGCATCGATCAGCTCGCCCATGGCGGCCAGGCTGGCGTTGACGCCGCTCGTCTTGCACAGCCGCTTGGCCGCGATCGTCGCACCCGTATTGTTGCGCAGGATCGCGACGGTCGAGAAGTTCAGATAGACGTCGGCATCGGACGAATAGACCGCCCCCTGATAATCGCCATAGCCTTCCCACCCGCCGTCGACCGTGCCGCTATAGGCGACCAGGCTGAACGAAGGGCAATTGTTGATGATCAACGCCGATGCGACCTGGAAAGGCTGGTTGCTTTGCACCGCCACCGCGGCGACGTTCGGCGGCAGCTTGCTCAGGACGGCGCAGCCTTCGAACTCCAGCGATGACGACGTGGCCGATGCGTTGGCGCAGGTATGCGACGCCCAGAGCGGCGCAGTGCGCGCCGGGTTTTCCGACACGGCCGTGCAATTGCGGTGGACGACGCGCCCGGGGGCGGACAGGCCACTGCCCCACAGCGCGACGTTGGATCCCGGCCCGCCTCGGTACTCGACCCGGTCATAAAGCTGGTTGATCTGGAAATTGACGTCGCCGGCGGCGTCGGGCTGGGTCGGCCCGTTGTTGATGTCGCTATGGACGCAATATTGGCCGACTGCGCCATTGCCCGGATATTGCTCGGTGGTGCTGTCCGAATAGACCGTCACGCCGATCAGCTTGCTGTTGTAAGGCATCTGCAGCGGCGGGTGCGCATTGTCGTTCCACCGGCTGATCTTCGATCCGCGCGGACCGCCGATCGACACCCAGTCGGGCACGAACAAATTGGTCGCGAAATACTCGTCCTTTTCGAGCAGGATCAGGATCTGATGGTGCGGCCCGGCGCGCGGACACCAATAGGTCTTGATGATATCATTCTCGTCGGTGACGACATCGTCGTATAGGCCGCGCACCGTCTCCATCAGGGCGCCTTCGCCCGGCGCGACTGGGATGACCTCGGAGAAGGCCCCGTTCCAGAACAGGTTTCGAACCTCGTCGAATGTGATCAGCGCGTCTTCCGCCAGGCCGGAGTCGCCGAAGTCGTCGAACAGATACACGGCATTGTTGACGATCGCCGCCTCGGGATCGATCCGGACATAGCCCGATATCCCGGTGTAGCCGCCCGCCGGTGCGCCGCCGCTGACATTCGCGCTGATGTTGAACCGAACATAGTCCGGAAAGCCTTCGGCTGTGTAGATCGGCGTCGGCACGCTCGCCGTCGCGACATAGCGCCCGCTATCTTCCTCGAGTATGCGGACCTCGAACGCCGATTCCTGCGTCTTCAGATATTGCACGCGGTAGCGGTGGCCGGGCTTCGTCCCCCACAGCTTCACATCCTTGATGATGCGCCGCAGATAGATATCGTTGCCGTCGATCCGCGATGCCACCGGCCGCGCGAAGGCCTCGCTTACGACCTGCGTCGTCGCGACGTCATCGAGGGCGACGCCGATCAGGTCGATGATCGCACGCTGGTCGCCGGCACTGATCTGGATCTTGCCCGGGTCCAGCTCGGCCTCGTCGATCGTCAGCGGCGTGCCATTGCCGAAGTCCGCCCCGTCATCGTCGAAGGCGAATGTCATCGCCCCGACCGATGCGCCGTTGGCTAGGCCCGCGAACGCCGTGCCCGATGCGGCGACCAACGCCACGCCCTGCGTGCCCGCAATCCCGTCCGGGTTGATCGTCGCCCCACCGGCCGCCACGCTGAACAGCGGCGTATAGGTATCGACGCCGCCCGGCTCGGTGAAACCGTCGACCACGAAATTGAACCGCTCGGCCCCGCCCGGCCCGAAATGGTCGCGGAACAGCGTCCGCACCGATAGCCGCGCCGGCAGCAGCTCGGCCACCGATGGCAGCAGCCGGATCTCGCGGATCCTGCGCAGCGGCGATCCTTCGTCGGGGATGTCCTTGAACGGATAGAACCAGGCGACCGTAGCGATCGCCGCCTCGGCCGCCGCCGCGGTATCGGCCTTGACCATTTCCAGCTCTTCGACCGCCTCGGCGACCGCATTCTCTCCAAGGACGTTGACGGCATACTCAGCCATGTTGGGTCACTCCAGCCAGGATAGTGAAGGGGCCGAACAGCCAGCGTTCCCAGTCGCTCGCGTCGGGCCGTTTGAGGAGAAGGTCATAGGACAGCGCCAGGTCGGCGGACCGATCGGTGCCGTAAGGAAAGATCGCCGCCGGCACGCCCAGGCGCACCGTGCTGATCGGCACCCCGCCCGCAACCACGACCGACTCGAGCGACAGCCCGCCGCCCGCCGCGAACTCGCGCATCGGCGCGCCGGGCGCGTCGGCGTAGAGCCGGACCTGCATCAGCAGGCCCCACCCCGTCAGGTCGACGCCGTGGAAGACGAAGCCCGGATAGGTCTGCACATAGCGATCGATACCAATCGCCAGATAACCGGGCATGCGCCCCTCCTATGGTCAGGGAATGGCCGAAACCTTGAAGGCGATCGCGGTCTCCGGAACCCCGCCCGCCTCCAACAGCGTGATGCTGGCGATGCTGGGCCAGGTGCCGAAGGTGATCGTGCCCGACACATAATATCCCAGGTCGGCGCGCGTATTGCCGATCGACAGGTTCGCCATCGACGTCGCGCCGACCTGATGGCTGGCCAGCGCGAAGCCCGTATTCCAAACCGATGCCGTCGCCGTGCCGTTGTCGACCATCAGCGCCGACCAGTAGAGCCCCGGCTGCAGCGTCACGTCGGCGCCGACGATATCGCCCGATACCGTCACCGCCGTATCGGTCGCCAGGTCGCCCGTCACCGCCAGCGCGCTGCCGGTCGGCAGCAACGTCGCCGGATCGGACGCATAGATGCCCAGCTGGATCTTGCCGCCCGCCGACAGCACCGTGATGCGCGTGCCGAGGTCCGATATCGTGATCGCCTGCTCGACGACGAATGTGCCGAAGCGAAGCGTGTTCGCGCCGTTGTTCGTCCCGCCCGCCACGGACGCCTGCCGCCCCCAGTACCAGCGCGAGGCGACATAGCCGGGATGCACAAGCGGACGCACCGCCGCCGCGATCCCCAGCGTCCCCCGCGCCGCCGCCGCATCGGCATCGTCTATCAGGGTCCGGCCATAGCTCGACAGGTCGGTCACCGCCGCCGTCCCCGATCCGCTGAAATAGGGCAGCTTGTTCGCCGCGCTCGTCACGCCGGCCAGCGCGGCCAGCTCGGCGTCATAGGCCTGCACGTCGCTGCCGATGACCAGGCCGAGGTTCGTCCGCGCGCCCGATGCCGTCCCTGCCCCCGTGCCGCCGTCGGCGAGCGCTAGGTCGGTGATGCCGCTGATCGTCCCGCCGGTGATCGTGACGGCGCTGGCGGCCTGCGTCGCGATCGTGCCCAGCCCGGCCTTGGTCCGGATCCCCGCCGCGTCGGCCGACGTCAGCAGGTCGCGACCGGTCGACGTCGTCGCCAGCGCCGCGATTGCCGTCAGGTCGCTGTCCTTCGCCTGCAGGGTCGCGCCGGCATAGGTGACGATCTGAGCGGGCGTAATCGCGACATTGCCGCCGCTCTGCACCCCCGCCAGCTTCTCCGTCCCCGCCAGCGTCGATGCCGACGGCATCTGCGATATCTTCACATCGGCCGCGATCAGCGGACGCAGGGGGACGATCGCCGCGGCAAGCGCCACGGCGGCAAGCATCCATCGCTTCATGAACTCACTCCTTGATGATGCGCTCACCGTCCTCGGCAAGCAGGAACCCGTCATTTTCGGCCAGCAGGAACGACGGCTTCGTCACGCCGGCGCGGATCGTGAACGGCCCCCACGCCGCCCGCTGCCAGATCGGCCCGCCCACCTTGATATGCAGGTCATAGGCGAGCCGCATGTCGTCGCCCCGGTCCGCCGGGAACGGCAGGTCCGACAGGTCGAACGTGCGCAGGTTGAGCAGGCTCGTCGGCGTCGGCCGGCCCAGATGCACCGCGGCCAGGCTGATGCCCGGCGAGCTGCGCGCCACCGCTATCTCGACCCGCTCGAACGTCCGCAGCGGCTCGCCCTCCCCGTCGGGCAGGTTCGGCGCGCGGCGGATTTGCATCATCCAGTCCGAACCGGCCGCGCTCAGGTCGACGTCCAGCAGCCGCAGGCAGCGGACCATCCCCGTCCACCGATCGGCGACGAGCGGCATATAGCTTCCCGACATGATGTCCCCTTATGGCGTTTCGAGCGCGGCCACCCGCGCCTCGAGGTCGGCGATCAACCCGGCCTGGCTTCCGATCGTGGATCCCTGCGCGGCGATGATATCGCCCTGCGTCACCACCGTGTCCTGAACCACCGTCACGGTGCCGTCGATCGTCTCCACCGTCGTCTTCAGCAGCTCGACATCTTCGTCGGGGATCGGGTCGGCGACGTCGGGCGTCGCGATGCCCTGCCGCGGCAGATAGGTGAACGGTGCGTAGATCTCCTCATTCTCCTCGCGCAGCCCCAGCTGCACTGAGAAGTCCGATCCCATCGTCCACTGGTCGACGACCCAGGCATAGTTCGACAGGCCGTAGCGGGCCGTATCGACCTGCACGCTGTCCATCGCCGTCACGCCCAGCCCCATGATGTTCATCGGCCATGTCAGCCTTTTCTCGCACTGCGCCCGCCGGAGCATGATCTCCGCGATCCGCTGCCCCAGCCACGGGCTGGCGCAATGCGGCAGGTCCAGCTGCATCTGGCGGATGTCGGCCGATGCGATCCGCCGCGTCGGCACCGGCTGCGGCTGATAATCGACGTCGGGGTCGAAGAAACTGCCCAGCACCTCGGTCGCGACTTCCTCGCCCGGCAGCATCATCGGCAGCTCGATCGGCCCGGCGAGGTCGCTTTCGCTCAAGCTTACCGACACCGGGTTCCAATATCCGGGGCGCAGCATATGCTTGCCCTCGACATAGGCGAACTGCCCGGCCATCGCCGTGACGAAGGTCTGCCGGATCTCGCTCGGCGCCGCGCCCGTCTCGATAAGCGCGTTGATCGTATAGCGCTTCTCGTCTCCGTCGGGCGTCTCGACATCCTCGTCGCACAGGTTCGTCCAGGCCGACAGCAGGTCGACGTCGGGCATCTCCTCTTCGCTGATCCCGAACCCGCCTTCCTCGCGGGGCAGGCGCATCCACCAGTAGAACGCCGGAATCGCCAGGTCGGTATATCCCGCCGTCCCCGTGCGCGGATCGACGATCTCGTTCGCCCCCTGCCACTCGGCCGAGATCGTCGGCATGCCAGCCTCGACGACCTCTTTCGTCATCTGGAAGATCGCATAGATCTTGGCGATGCCCCGCCCGCGATGATCCTCGGTCCACCGCCCGCCGCACTCGACGACGAAGCGCCCGAACGCTGTCGCATTGTCGGCGCCGCCGTCCCAGAACAGGAACGCCGCATCGGCATATTTCCCGCTCGTCACCAGCCCCGTCGTCGGATCGACCGTGACGATCTCGTCATTGAGCCACCAGCGCAGCACGCCCTCGCAGCGATGCCCCGCCGCGGCGAACACGAAATAGCGATATTGCCCGCCGAACGCGGCGCGGGGATGGAAGAACACCATGAGTCCTCCCACCCGCCGCTTACCGATGATGATCCAGCTGTTCGCCATCGACTGGCGGAAATTGATCGGGGCGGGGCGAGCCGTAGCGGGGCGGCCCGCTAGGGCCTGCATCGCATAGGCGGCGACAATCGAAAGCGTCGTGGCGATTATAGCCGATGCAACCGTGGCCGAGATCGTAATGCCCGCACTCCCGAGCAGCGAAACCAGCCCTAGAGATGCTCCGCCGGTCGGAGCCGCCAAAGCAGCAATCGCCACAGCGACGCCGATGGCAGCAACAACCTTGAAGGCTTTGCCCATTACGCAATCCTGCTATGAAGCCCCTGAAGGGGACAGGTGATGAGAATATCGATGTTGCTCGCGATCGCTGCGACTGGATGCGCAACGACGGCCGATGTTCAACAGCAGCCTCCCTCGCGACAATTTCAGACGTCGAAGACCGCGCTTGAATTGGAGCAGTGCTTTGCCCTGCGCCTGTCGCGCTATGGCCTGCCGTCAACTATCCGCGGCCCGGCCAGCACCATTATGGCATACGGGCAGCCCAACCCCGCATTTACGCTCACAATCCTCGTCGGAACACAAACGATGGTAGAGCTGCGCACCCCCATCGCCAAAGACAGCGGCATTCAGCGCGATATTACGCCCTGCCTCTAATCGCGCGCCGCTTTCTCCAATTTCAATGGTCGAGAGACACTAAGCTTGATCCCGAAATGGCCGGTGTCGCCATCATCGCTTTTCCAACCGCCGACGATCTTTCCCTTGCATCGCGCCGCGCCGGTCGAACTGATCGCAAGAACCTCGTTCCGCACCGTCAGCGCGATCGACTTCGGAACGCGACCGACGATATGCCCGCCGACGTGAACGGCCACCGCATTCTGATCATGCGGATTGCCATGCTCCACCGTCAGATAAGCGTCGACAACTAGCTTATGACCACCAGAACATGCGCCTCCGCAGATCTCCGAAAGAGCCTCCTGATAATAAGATTCGCCCGCTACTTCGAAAGTGAAGCCACGCCCCGCCTTCAATATCGGTTCGTTATCCCCGACACCAAGCGGGTTGGGTCGAGGCGCAATGAACCATTTCAGAACAGCTTTTAAGGTCACGACTCACCCCCCGAAGAGGGTAGTTCACATCAAAGCCGCCCTGGTGACAACACGCTCCGCCTCACTCAAAGGACCGGCCGACCTGTACCTGCTAGAGTGCGCCTCACCATCTCAGCAACCTCCGCTCGGCTAACGCAGCCGCCGTGGTGCTTTTCAAGCTCTGCGACCCGTCGCTCTAGCGCCATCAATGGGTCTTCGGCTTTTCGGTCGCCCTTGAACGGTTCGACATCCGGCAAGATTAGATCTGCCATACTTCCTCCACCCCCTTCATCGGCAGCACGACACCGCCATAAAACTCCGCGAGTTCGCCCCGGCAAATACCCAGAGCCCATCCCCGCCGGACGATATCACCACGCATCGCAAACCGGGAATTGAGCCGAGACTCTCCATGGGCCGCCGTCACCACGCCCGCCAGATCGCGCACGCCGAGCCGCCGCATCATCGCCGCGAACGCGCGCGGCCGGCGCGGCATCGGCCCAATGATCTCGCTAACATCGTGCCCGGTCGCCTCCAGCACATGCTCGCGCCACAGGTCGCCGCAATGACGGCCCCAATCGGGGTCAGAAGCTGAAGCCACCGAACCCGCCGAACCCGGGGAAAGCGGAAGGCCCTCCGCTCAAGGGAGAATTCTGGTTCGCCTTGGCCCACAGGATCGGCACGTCGACCAGCTGCGGCACATACTCGAAGAATTTATCGCCAGGATATTTGGCCTGTTGATAAGCATCGGTGAACCGCTTGATCGCCGGCCGGCGCTGGTCGATCATCCGGCTCTCGCCAGCGGCGGTAACCGTCAGCGTGTCGCCCGCGTCGAGGATCTTGTAGCTTTGCAGCGTGCCGCGCCAGGCCAGCTTGACGCCGATAATCGTCTGCATCGTCTCGTCCAGCGCGCCGACATAAATCTCGAACGCCACCCCACGCTGCGATTGATCGACCAGATAGTCCGCCAGATCAGAAGGTATCTGGTTGAGCGTCACCGAAAAGCCGGTCGCCGAACCGTCCGTGCTCTCGCCGATCGGATCGATCGCGGCAATTCCTGCCATACCGGTCCATACCGCATCGTTGAACGCGATCTCGCCCGTGCCCGTCCAGCCATGAATGGGGTCGGGGAAGTTGATATGCACCGCCAGGAAGGGCCGCACGACCCGCTCGGCCAGCGCCTCGGCCAGCCCACTTTCCAGATCACGCGCCATCCGCTTCTCCTTGATCTTTCCGCAACGTCAGTCCGCTCCGATAAACGATGTTCGATCGCACCGAATGAACGCCGCACGCCGTCAGAAACCGCCCGAAGGCGACCTGATTGAGCGGCTCGCAGTCACCCGACATCCGGCACCAACGCACATAATCGCCGAACAACTGGGTGGCCCCATGCCGAGCGCCCGGCTTGAACTCGCACCGCGCTTCCAGCCACTGCGAGATCGATCGGTTCATCTCGCCATTGATCCTGAGCGGCGTGGCCACGACCTCGACCGATTCCGACAGATCGGGCAGGCCCCGCATTTCCCACATCCGCCGCGCCGCCGCCGCGCCGAAAGCGATCCGCGCCTCTCGCACCATCTGCAGGTTGAGCCGCTCCCGATCGAAATCGTCGGGCATCTCGGGCAGCCGCGGAAGCGGATCATTCGACGGGATCATGTCATAGCGCCCCGTCGACCGGATCGCCGGAAGCACCTCGCTCGTCACCCACTTCCTGAACTGCTTCGCCACCGCCTTCCGACTCGTGAACACCAGCGCATAGACCCCGCTTTCCGAGATGATCGTCGTGCGCCGATCTCGCCCGATGGCGTCGGTAATGCCGACATCATCCCGCTCGTCGTCGTCGAGCCGCGCCACAGCGTCATGGGCGTTTCCAATCTCCAGCACCGCACAGACGTCATTGGCGACGAACCACGGGGCATCGTCGCGATCGACCACCCGAACAAGCCGTTCACCGAAGCCGAAGCTCTGAACCATCGCGTTCATCAGTGCCTCCCACCCAAGCGGCGCGCATCGGCGATAAGATGCCGGGCATGGCCTGCGACCATCTCGTCATCCGCCAGCGCAAGTTCCAGCTTCTGCGCGAACGCCTCCATATCAGGCGCCGGGATGACGACGAGCCGATCGACCAGATCGTTCATCACCCCCGCCAGACGCTCGCACTCTGTTTCATAGGCGGCATGCGGACCGAACGGCACCCGCGCCGCCATCGCCCATGCCGCGCGATGGGCGGCCTCCGCCGCCTTATAGGCGGACGTTATCCTGTCCCATTCGGACGACGCTGCGAGCCCGGCGCAGCCCAGCGCGGGAAGCAACGCGATTCCCGCGATCAGCCCGCGCCGGCTCGGTCCGGCAATATTGGGCAACTTGCCGACTGTCTGTGCGGACGGCGCAATGCTATTGGTCATTTCAGCCTGATGCATGGGTTCTCTCCGTGCAGATGGTTAGGACCGTTGGGACGCTGTAACGCCCCAACGGTCCGAAGTGATATCAGTGCTATCTCTTGCCCGTCAACCAATAACTGATATCAGTGCCATCATGCCGCCAGAGCTTAAAGATCAACGCTTCATCATGTCCGTCGCCCCATCTTGGCTGGAGCGCGTTGACCAGTGGCGCCGCGAGCAGCCCAATCTTCCGTCCAGGGCAGAGGCAATTCGCCGACTCGTCGACAAGGCCCTCAGCGACAAAACCTGAAGGCCGTCGGTAATCCCGACACCCCTGGGACAGTTGGAAGCGATTGGGTCGGTAGTACCGACCCAATCCCCTTTCTGCTCAATCGTAGCCATTGAGGTCTTCGATGAAATCGAGCGTGTAAGGTGTCAGCTCGCCGACCTCAGTCTCGTTCATCCCCGCATCGTCGCCGACCAGCGTGAACCAGGACGTCACCTCGCTATAGATCGCCGCGCTCGCCGCCACGTCGGCCGCGAGCGGCGGGTCGAAACTCACCGTCGCCTTGCCGAACTCGTCGGCCCAGGCATCGGCGCGCACGAGATGCGACCGCCCGTCGCCGCCGATATAGTCGCCGACGCCGTAAGCGTAGCTGTGCGCCGCATAGCCGGTGACGACGATGCTGGTCGCACCCTTCACCGCGGCCTCGTTCGCCAGGCCGGCATTCGTCACCACCGGACGGCCCCAGCGCGATCGGCGCCAGGTCGGCCGACGAAAGTCATGGATCGGCACCCGGTTAACCCCGCCGCGCAGCTGCACGATCAGGGCGTCCAGATAGGCCCCCATCGCCGCCGCCCCGCTCGGACCGTCATAGCCGCCGCGAAAGCTCAACCGGCACAGCCACCGCGGCGCCGACAGCTCATAGGTTTTCCGCTGCCTGTTGAACGGGCTTTCCGTCCCGCCGACATGCGGCTGCAGATAATAGGAGACCCGGAACGGGACGACGCCCCCCGGCCATTCGATATCCGCCATCAGCCCCGCCGCCTGTTGATGTCCTGCATTGCCTGCATCGTCGCCTGTTTCGTCGCCGACGCGAGCCGCACCACTTCGGTCCGCGTCGCCAGATCGACGGCGCCGGTGACATTGACGGTCTGATGCACCGTCGTGCCGCCGGTCATCATCTGATCATTGGCGACGATGCGGCCCATCTGCCCCGGCTCGAACAGTTCGGGCCCCATCTCGCCCACCAGATACCGCTTGCCGGCCATGACGCTGCCGCCCTTGGCCCGCGCGCCATCGATCGGGGCAAGGCTCGTCGTGCCGATCATCGACTGGATCCCGGCATAGTCCGTCGTGGGCAGCGAGAAATCGCCGCCGCCGAACGCCCCGCCGAGCGCCCGCGCGATCGGCTCGAGGATCGAGCGCTGCAGCTGCAGCTTGATCAACTGGGTAGCGATATCCTGCAAGACATCGGTCACGACGTCGCCCATCTTTCGGGCGCCGGTCGCGGCATCGGCCATGCCGTCGATGATATCGGACAGCCCGCCGGCCGCGACACCCTCGAACGCCTCGTTCATCTCGGCCGCCGTCTGCGGCACGCTGTCCGCCAGCTCGCCCAAAGGCCCTTGCGTGTCGCGCTCCACGCCGGTGCGGGCATTGCCCTGGAGCATGCCGAGGATATCGAGCCGCTTCTGGGCGATGGCCTTTTCAGTGTCGGTGCTTTGTTTCGAAGCGATCACAGCCTCGAGCGTCGCCCGCTCCATCTCGAACTGCAGGTCGAGGATGCGCAGCTGGACCGCGCGACGCTCCCGTGACGTGCGCGCCAGCGCCGCCTGCGACTGCAGGATGTCGAGCTGGTTGTCGTTATCGGCGCGGCGCAGGTCGAGATTATTCTTTGCCGCTTCCTCGGCGGCCTCGCGGGTCAGCAGCTCGCGACGATTCGCCGCGATCTTCGCGTTGATCGACGTCAGCTCTTCCTTCTGCGCCGCCGTCAGATCCTCGTCCGATGCAATCTGCTGGTCGCGCGCAAGCTGCTCGGCGTCGAGCTGCTGGCGCTCGATCGCGAGGCGCGTCACCTGGTCGACGGTAAGGTCCGCCTGCGAACGCAGATACTCCTGTTGCGTCTGCGCAAGCTCGGCCTGATAGGCACGATCGTTTCGCCGGGCTTCCTCGGCGGCGCGGAGCCTGTCCTTTTCGGCCTTGCTCGCGGCGGCTGCAGAAGCGCGTGTCTCGCCATCGACCGCGCCTGCGCCAGCCCCACCGGGACGAACTCGCGGTCGCGCCTGCCCCCCTGCTGCATCGATCTTCATCAGTGCATTACGCTGGCGCACCAGCTGCTGATACTGGCGATCGAGCGCCGCCTGGTCTTCCGGCGTCGCCTCGCGGGTCGTCTCGATCAGACCGCCAAGATAGCTGGTCCGCTTGCCCCGGTTCCCGGCGCGATCGCGTTGATTCTGCTGAAGCTGCGCGTCGATCTCGTTGAAGAGGGTCGCCCGCCCGCTCTTCGTGCGCGTCAGCGCCATGGTCGCCCCGGTGTCTCCCCCGCGAAAGCCCTGGATATTCTTCCAGTTGCTATAGGCCTCGATCGCTTCGCCGATGTTGACGACCATCTGCGAGAAGGCATCGGCCAGCGTCAGAATCGCATCGGCATTGTTCGTGACCGCGCTGGCGATATTCGCTTCCAGCACCTGCTTGAGCGCCGCCAGCTTGTCGGCGGTGTCGTCGGCGTTCTGGATCTGCTCGTCCGACAGCACGACGCCGGCGCGCTCGGCCGCATCGGCCAGCTCGTTCACGCCCGATGCGCCGCCGGCCAGCAGGGTATCGAGCTTCTGCCCGGCCTTGCCGAACAGCGCGACCTCGATCGCGGCCCGCTTACTCGGGTCGGGAATCTTCGAAAGGGCTTCGGCGATCAGCGGGATGGCGTCGCCGGCAGTCTTGGCTCCCTGCAGCACATCCTTGCCGAGGAGCCCGCTCAGCTCGCGGAACACCTTCACGGGCTCCTGAGCCCCGGCCCGCGCCTTACCCATCGTGACGGTCAGCTTGGCCAGGCCCTTGTCCATTTCCTCCTGGCTGACGCCGACCTGCGTCGCGGCATAGCGATAGACCTGCAGGTCGCGCGTCGTGACGCCGAGCTGCTGTGCGACCTCACCCAGCGACGATGCATATTCCAGCGCGCGGTTCGCGACCGCCGTCAGACCGCCCAGCGCCGCGGCCCCGCCCAGGGCGGCAAGCGCCGTCTGGAATGTTCCAACGCTCCCGGCAGCGCCGCGTAGAGTTTTGCCGATGCGCTCGCCGAGCAGATAGGCCCGGCTTTCCGCGCGCTTTGCGCCAGTTTCGAACGACGCCGAATCCAGGCCGAGGCTGACGCGCAGGGCGCCGATCAGTGATCCTCCTGCCATCTTCTACCTCGCCTTGGTTACGGACACCCATGCCTGCATCGCGCCGACGATCTCGGCCGAACTCATGGGACGAAGCTTGCGTTGTTCGCCGGTCAGTTTCTCGATCGACGGTTGTTTGCGGGGGTCGACTTGCGACAGCCAGCCTGTGCGCGACGCGAGCCACGCCATCTTGCGCAGCTCGCGCCGTTCATGCTCGACGCTGCCCTTCATCGCCCGCCAGAACGTACGCGGGGTCTGGGTCCAGAACTGGTCGGGCGGATGCCCCGCCGCGCACCATTCCTGAAACAGGTCTAGCCAGCCACCGCTTCCGGAGGGCGGGCGTCACCCGTGCCGCCCCCGGTGTCGGCATCCGGGAAGGCCGCGGAGAATGCTCGGCGTGCCAGCTCGACGGCGCGCTCGACGCCGATCTCGTCGACCATATCCCCGACCTGGCTCAGCGTCATGCCGTGATCGCCGCCGCCGGCCCAGAACATCGCGCGCACCGTGGAGATGCGGGGATTGAACTGAAGCTCGGTGGCGATGTCGAGCGTGGACTTTTCAAGCTTGTCTTCGAGCAGGCACAGCGCGTTCACCGTGAAGCGCAGCGTGCGCGCCTTGCCCTGCGCTTCGAAAGCGACCGTACCGTTCGCGCTCATCACGCTTCCTCGATATCGGTCGGATCGGCGAAGACCTCTTCCTGCACGACGGCGCCGGCGACGCGGATCGTGATGGTGGCCGTCATCCGATCGTCGATCGGCATCTCGCGCTCGATGCCCTTCACGATGCCGGGATAGGTGAACTGCTGACCGCCGGGGACGACGGTCCGCATGATCAGCCGAGATCCGGACGCCTTGGCGGCGACGATCAGGTCGTCGGTCGCATCGCCGGGGATCCAGTTGATCGTCACCGGCAATTCGCCGCCATCGATCAGCGTCGCGATATATTCGCGGGTCTGACCGGGGCTTTCGAAATGGGTAGCCTCCGCCTCGCCGCGCTGCTCGTTCGGCAGGCCGATGCTGGTCACCTCGCCCAGCTTGGTCAGCACCGCCGCAACGGAGGTGGCCTGCATGTAGAACTGGGCACCATAACCGATCCTGGCATTCGTCATATTGGCCTCCTATTCAGCCGGTTTCCACCACACCCGGACGTCGATCCGCCGGCGGTAAATTGTTTCGGTGTCTGCGCGTTCGGTGCTGTCGACGTCCGCTTCCACGAAGCTCTGCTGAAACGCGACGTCACCCTGGACGCCGGCCGCCGTCACCGCCGCGATCAGCAGGTCGCCGACATCGTCGCAGTCGCCCCGATTGCTGGCCCAGACATCCCACTGGACGAGCGTGTCGCGCAGCTGCTGCGCACCGTCATGCGTGTAATCGAGCGGGTCGCTGATCTTCACCAGCGTCACCGCCGGCGTCGACCGCCCCTGCAGGCGCTCGTCCCGCCAGACGCGATCGCCCACCTTCGCCGCCAGCGCCACATCGGCCTTGGCGCGGTCCCGCAGAGCAGCCGTGACGGACATCGATTATTTCCCGTTCTTCGCGGCCAGGCGAGCGGCCTTACGCGCCAGTCTTTTTACTGCCTTGTCGATCTTGATACCGAGCTGCGCACCGAGGATTTTCAGAACGTTGAGCTTTTCCCTCTCCCAAGCTGGGCGCAAAAATGGCTGCGCCGGCATCGTCGAAGTACCGAACTCGACAAGATGAGCATGGGGAAGTGCAGCCGCGCCAGCATAGAGCTGGACCGTTGGCTTTCCTTCCTTATCCTGTTTGGCCTCCTTTCGGCGCTGGCGACGTGACAGCCGAGTCGTAACGGTAAGAGAATCCCGGAGATCACCCTCATCGACCGGGACATACTCTCTTGCCGCTTCAATCACCGGCTTTAGCGCGATGACGCCGGCCGAACGAAGCACGCTTCTCGATGTCGATTTCGGAAGGCTCCGCAACGCCTCGTCCAGGTCTGCGAGACCTTCGATCTTGACCGTGGTCCTCATCGGTCGGCCCGCGCGACAGCCGCGATCTCGATCCCTTCGCGGCGACCGATCTCTATCGCCGAGACGATATCGTAAATCTTGCCCGTCTCCGGGGGATGCTGCAGCCGGTCCTTGGGATTGATCCCTCCGGCCGTCTCAGGGTCGAACGACGCCCGCCAGCGGATGCGGAACACCATCGGAGCGTTCGCCGCATTCTCCGCGCTGCTGAGCCGCTCCGCCCCCGGCGCCGGCCTCTTCGACGCCGAGACCGGATCAAGGGCCGTGAACCCATCGACCTGATCGCCATGCGCATCCGTGACCGGCCCAGCCTTCAGGATGACGACCTTCCGATCGAGCGTCCCAGCGCGCATCAGCTGAACATCCGATAAGGGCCGAGCAGATCCTCGACCGTCGTCGACATCGGCACCTTCGCCGCCGACACACCGACCGCGACCGTCTCGCGGTTCATGTACAGATCGCCGAGCATCAACAGGATCGCGGCCCGGATCGGTGCCGGCAGCTTCGCCACCAGCGGATCGGCCTCGGGATCCTCGACATAGCCGGCGCGATATCGCACCCGGATGGACTCGCGGCCATAATGCCCGCCATCCCAGGGGCTCGCCCCGTCGAAATCGACACTGCGGTCGATCAGTTCATAATTGGCCGGGTCTGCCGTGACCCACTGGCGCTGCGCGTTGCGCCAGGTGACGCTCTCGATCGAGATCACCGGCGGACAAGGCAGGCAAAGCCCCTGCCCGACCTCCCAGGCATCGAACCGCGCCTCGAGGGTCTGGACCCCCAACGCCCGGCCGAGCCACCCATCGGGGCCATCGATATGCCCCGTAGCGGCTGCGATCATCCCCAGGACTTTAGTCTGCTGATCGGTGTCGCCGCTGAGTTCGAGATGCGCGTCAGCGGCCTCCCACGTCACGACGGGGTCGGGCGGTGAAATGACGATGACGCGCATCTTCGATTACTCGCCCGAACCGGCCGCGCGGGCGCGACGGATTGCGCCAAGGATATCGGCCTTGCGCGTAAGGCCGGTCAGGTCGACCTCTTCCTTGTCGGCAACGGCCTTCAACTCGTCGACTTTCAGCCCGCCGAGATCGTCGAGATCGTCGTCGTGGTCGTCGTCGTCGCCGCCTTTGTCAGCATCGAGCGCCTGCCGATGCCTTTCCACACCCTCGCGAAGGACATCATCGGAGATTTCCGCCATCGACCGGCGGAACGCGTCGAGTGCCACCGACTCGAGTTCGACCCGGCTCAGCTCTGCGGGATCCTTCGCCAACAGATCGACGCCACCATCGACGCCAATGCATTTGGCAGCGATCAGCCGGGCAGCATGATCGTCGTCGGCCGGAACGAACCGCACCGGCTCTTCGCCGGGCGCAGCGGGAAAGTGCCGCTTGCCGTCGCGATAGTCGACGAGCTCGGCGAGCACGGGATAGGATTTCATCATCTAGCTACTCCTCGAAGCGGAGGGGGCCGAAGCCCCCACCGTCAGATGCCGATCAGGACTGTGCCGCCGTCGGCCGATATCGGCCGCCCGTCAGGATCGCGATCGCGGAGAGGAAGACGTTGCCGGCATTGTTGGCTGGCGTAACCGTCAGGCGAACGTAACGCTTCGAACCGACATAGCCGATCTTCCGAACCTTATCGTCGGCGGCAAAGGTGAAACCCGCCGATGCCTCGGTCCCGGTGAGCTGCGCGTCCGGCACCGCCGCCGCGTCGCTGAGATTGGAAACGTCGCCATGCTCGACCAGCACGGCGAACGTGGCATCGGCATCCGCGAGCGCCCCGAGCGAGATAGCGAACATGAGCTGCTCGAACCCGACGATATCGACGATCTGCGAGACGAAGGGCGTGTTGTCTGCAACCGCAGCGGCCGGGCTGATCGCGCGGCGCACCTCGATCGAATTGGCAATATCACGCATGGGGATCTCCTATAGCTGCGTGATGGAGGTGGAGGGGCCGGCCGAGGCCGACCCCCGGCGATCAGGCGGGGACGTCCAGGCCCACGAAGGGCGAGACTTCCCATCCATTTTCCTCGGTGATCGGCGCATTGAGCCAGGGCGCACCATCAACGTTCCAGAAGAACTTGATGACGGTCTGGTTCGACGTGAACTTCACGTGCTCCGAGCTGGCGACGAACGGACCAGAGCCATCCTTGATCAGGTACTGCGACCAGTCGACCAGCGTGATGTCGCCCTTCGTGCCGAGCTGGGGGGCCCGATTGTTCCAGCGCACCGGATAACCCAGCAACGTGCCTGCGAAGCCATCGACGGCACCCGGCTTCCAGATATAGTGCCCCTCGGGATCGACCATGGTGGCGATATCGACGAGCGCCGACTGCGGCATCGACCAGACCGGCGACGTGCCGCCGCGCATCAGGAATCGCGACACCATGTTGAGCAGGTCGGCGTAACCGACATGATTGGCCAACGCGCGATTGATGAACTTCATTGCGCCCGAATTGACCGCACCCAGCGGCTGATGCACGCCGGTACCACGCTGGAAGGCATAATCCTCGGCAGCGGCGGCTGCGCCGCGGAACAGCCCTTCGACGAAGGCGCCGCTGGCCTGCCAGTTGCGCAGCAGCTTGTCGGTGACCGTGACGAATCCGGCGATTTCATGCGGGGTCAGCGTGATCGACTTCAGCTTGGCATCCGTTTCCGGCTTCTCCTCGCCCTCGCCGATCCACTTGAACTCGACGCCGCCGAACATATTCTTCGGGTTCGCGCCGCTCTGGTCGAGTGCCGGCATCGTGATCGCCGCATCCGGCGGCGAACCGGCCGGGATGACCGTCGCACGCGGGCGCACCAGGGCGTCCTGCGGCTCGACCGACATGATCGTCGACCGGAGCTGCGTCGGCACCATGAAGCCGCCTTGCGCATCGTTGTCCATGCGCATCGACGCGCCCATCTCGCCATCGGCATTCGCAGCGGGACGGTCGACATAGTTGAGGCGCTGGTCGTTCGGATTGAACCGGACGGCCGACATGAACTCGCCGAAGCTCTCGAACTCCTTGGCGCCATGGGGACCATCGGGAATGGTCACACTGCCGCCGCGCGACACCGCACCCGTCGAGGCCGCGCCGATCGCCTCGGCAGAAGCGACGTCGGTCAGCCGACCAAGCCGGACGTCGAGGGCGTCGAGCTGTGCCTTCATGCCGTCATACGTGGTGGTCTCGTCGGCGGTGAAGTCGCGGTTCTCGCCCTCCGCCGCGTCGATCATCGCCCGCATGCTGGCGACGAGCGTGGCGCGCTCTGCGCGGAGCGCGGCAATCGGTGCAGGCGGCGTCGGATGAC
Source organism: Pseudomonadota bacterium (assembly GCA_040387595.1). Lineage (GTDB taxonomy): Bacteria > Pseudomonadota > Alphaproteobacteria > Sphingomonadales > Sphingomonadaceae > Rhizorhabdus. The sequence continues at coordinate 154,060 of JAZKDN010000002.1, read as the reverse complement.
GATCGGGCGCACGCATGAAACGGCCCCGGCTGCGCTCTGCAGCCGTCATCGGGCCCAGGGCCGCCAGAGAGGCGGCGGCCAGAAGCATGGTCTTCATAAAGGATCTCCCGGCCCAGAGGCCTTACGGATGCCGGACACGTGCCGTCATCGCCCGCGCCGGCGCGCGAACGGGCATTCTTCCCCGATGGGGGTCGATTAGTTGAGGGCGAGCGCCCGCTTTTCACGCGCCGCCGCGAACTTCCGCGGGGCGGGGCTGGCGACACCAAAGCGTGCCAGCGTTTCCTTCATTGTGGCGACCCGGTCGGCCATACCCTCGCGAACGGCGGCGCTGGCGCCGAGCATGCGGCCCTGGCCGAAACCGTTGCGGACAGCCTCCGTTGCGACATTGCGGCCCTGCGCGACGCGATCGACGAACAGGCCATAATAGTCGTCGATCCGTTCCTGCATGTACGCGCGGGTTTCGTCCGACAGCGGGCCCAGCAAACCTTCGCCTTTGAACTTGCCCGCGCTGATGATCTCGCGGGTGATGCCCTCTTTTTCCAGGGCGGCGGTGACGTCGTCATAAGCGGTCCGGACCCCGATCGCGCCAACGCTAGAACTGGGTGACACGACGATCTCGTCGGCGGACGCCCCGATCCAGTAGCCCGCGCTCGCCAGGTTGCCACTGACCTGCACGACGATGGGCTTGATCCCGCGCACGGCGGCGACCGAGGCGGACGCCTCGTCGATCTGCATGACATTGCCGCCCGGCGTATCGGCGTCGATGATGATCGCCTTGACCGTGTCGTCGGCCGCGACCTTGTCGATCGACTGGGCGAAGCCCTCGGCAGTCGCGCCGCCGCCGGTGGAGCTGTTCGGGGTCAGGCTGACCCGCGGCGAAATGATGCCGCGCAAGGGAACAATGGCGACAGCCCCCTCTTGCCGCGCGACTGCAGCCGCGGTCTGTGGCGCGATGCGCGCCTCAATCTCCTCCGCGCTGAACTTGCCGCCATCGGCTTGTATGGCGAGCAGGTCGACAATCGCGAGCAGCTTGCCCGGCTCCATCGCCCAATATTCAGAGGCGAAGGCGGCAAGGATGTGCGGATACTTCATGCCTGTTCTTCCTCCTGCACGGGCGAGCTGGGCGGCGCGGTGGCCGCAGGTTTGCCTGCGATTGCATTTTCCAGCGTCTGCACATTGTTCGAAACGAAATTGATGTCGCCGTTGCCGCCGATGCCGTTTTCATCTTCGAGCGCGAGGATCTGATTGATCGTCATGCCCAGCTCGAACATCGATTTGTAGAAAGCCGATCGAGCGGCCATGTCGCCGCGAAGGATCGCGTTCATGTTGAACTTGACGAATAGACCCTTCTTGCGCTCGGCTTCCGTGAAGAGCTTCCAGTTATATTCCTGCTCGGTTGCATTCACCCAGGGCGCGACGGTCTGTCGGATGAAACCGAGCATCAGCTGCTCGATGCCGCTGCCCCAGCTCGTCGACTTCTCATGACTCTGCAACATTACCAGCGGCACATCATACATCCGCGCGATCTCAGCGGTCTGGAACTCGCGCGTGCCCAGGAACTGGGCATCTTCCGGCGGGATCGTCGTTTGGATGAACTTCATGCCCTCTTCGAGCACCTTCACGCGGTGGGCATTATCGAGGCCGCCCTGTGCCTCGATCGGTGCCGCGGGCGATTCCGGCGGTGCCTTGGCCTCGCCGGGCTTGCCGGGTCGGCCGAGATTGCCGCGGGCATTCGCGCTGAGCTTGCCCGGATGCATCAGGAAGCCGCCGCTTTTCATATCGTTGGCGAAGAACTTCCCGCCGAACTTCTCCAACGCCAGCGCCATGCCCATCGCCTGGCGGGCGATCGCCACCTGCGAATAACCGATATACCCGTCATGGCTCAGGTCCATGATGTGGGCGACATCGCCATGGTCGAGGGTAAAAACCCTGCCGTCGATCGTCGCGCGATAGACCAGCTTGCCGTCCTTGCGATGCGGTCGGGTACGATCCGGGAGAAGCGGCCATAGGCCGATCGCCTCGCCGTTCCCATTCCGCTCAATCTCCTGGTACCCGTTGCCCCACAGCAGGGCGTGCCCCTGTGTCGTCTTCCTGAGCGTCCGCGACGACATGAAGTCATTCGGCCGCAGCCCAATCCGCTGCGACATGGGGTGTTCGTCGACCGTCGTCGATCCGCCGTTGCCGTCCCGCTGGCGTATTTCCAGCGGGAAGTTGGCGATCGGATTGGCGATCCGGTTCACACACGCGTAAACGACCGGCAAATAGATCGCCGTATATTCCGAGACGGCCACCCCGGCGTCGGTCTTGCCCCCGCCAAGCATCCGGACGAACCAGCCATCCTGCGACATGGACGATGACGGGCCATGGCGGTCGGACGCCTCGATCCCGGACGCGAACAGCGCCGACATCGCGTTGAGGATCCTGCCCATCAGATCGTCTCGATATCGATCTCGAGGATACCGCGATCTTCGTACACGCTCGCTGCCTCCTCTTCGTTGAACAATGCTGCACCCAGCGCCATGACGGCCGCGGCGATGCCGTCGACCTTTTCGGCCGACCGCTTCTTCGCGACCATGAAGTTCAGATTTTCATCGAACCGGACGACGGCGTTGCCAGCCATCCAGCGCAGCACGGGATTGCCGCCGTGATTGAGTTTCCCCGAGTAGACCAGACGCTCGAATGCCTTGGTCGCCTCGCCGAGCGACTGGACACCCTGCCGCATGGCCAGCAGCTGGTCAGGCTCGACGCCCGCCGCCTGCAGATCTGCCATCAACTTCTGCGCGTTCCACGGATCATAGGCCACCGACTGGACGTCGAACTCCTCGAACCCTTCCAGCACCGCCTGCAGCACGAAGTTCTGGTCGACGTAATCGCCGGGCGTCGTCTCCATCGCACCATCGGCGACCCAGCGGTCATATTTGACCCGGTCGTTTTTGACCCGCTCGGCGAGCGTTTCTTCCGGCACCCAGAAGCGACAAACGGTACGCCATTGCGGATCCTCGTCGGTCGGCGGAAACAGCCAGACCAAGGCGGTCACGTCGCGGGTCGAAGAGACGTCGATTGCGCCGTAGCAGACCCGCCCCTTCAACTCGGCGGCGGCTTTCTTCCACCCGTTCTTGTCGGCCGCGCAGGCATCCCATCGCTTGATATTCAGCCAGCGGACCGCTGCGTCGATCCATTGGTTGAGATGGTAGCAACGGAAATGCGCCTCGGCGCGGGGGTTATCCTTGGCCAGCGCCGCCTCGCGGCGGAGAAAGCCGATCGTCGGCGACAGGCCGAGCGAGGGATTGGCCTTCGCCCAGGTCGCTTCATCGTCCCAGTCGTCGTTGTCGTTGGCGGCGAACAGCACCACCAGCGTTGACGGATCGGGCGTCCGGCCTTCGAGGATTGCGAGACTCTCGTCCCACAGCTCGACGCCTGTCGGGTTAGTCTTCAGTCCCGCAGTCGACGCGTACAGCTCGATCGGCTGAAGCCGGGCGCCGGTGCCCTGCCGCAACGTGTTCTCGACCGTGCGGCTGCGCCATTCGTGCATCTCGTCGCCGACGATGACAGTGGGCGACTTGCCGTGCTTGCCCTCTTCGGCGCCGGTCAGCAGCTCGAACAGGGCGGCGCAGGTCTTCAGATAGATCGACTTCTTGTGCGTCTGGACGTCGCGCGCCAGGCGCGGCTCCATCGCGAGCATCGCCTTCATCTTGTTGAAGACGGTGAAAGCCTGTTTTTCGTCGCGGGCGAACACGAAGCCCTGCCCGCTTACCACCCCTTCCAGCGCCCAGAACAACAGCGCCAGGGCGGCAAGGAACTCGGACTTTCCGTTCTTGCGCGGCACCCAGAGCAGCAGCCGGCGAAACAGCCGGACGTGCAGGATCTCGGGCTCGCCCGTCTCCGGGTCGAGCACCTCGACCGGTGCCTTCCATCCGACCAGCAGACGGACGATGATCTCTTGCCAGCGGTTGAGCCGGAACGGCTTGCCCGCGAAGCGATCCTCCGTCAGCCGGAAAACCTTCGGCCACAGCGCGACCGTCTTGTCGGCCTTGGCATGATCGAACCATGCGCCCGGCTCCGCCGCCGCCGTCTTCCATGCGTGCCGGGCCCAGTGATAAACCTCGTTGTCGTTGACGGCCTTCAACCAGTCGGGAAGGTCGTCATCGTACCACGCGAGTTGCGCGGCCATCTCAGTTCATTCGGGCTGGCGGCACCGAATCCATATGCGCCAGCGATCCGATCAGGCTTTCGCTATCCTCGGTTGCGGCTTCCGCCTCGGCTTTGGGTTGCACCGCATCATGTCCGAACAGGCCGGGGTTCTGCGCAGCCGCCACCGCCTGGTCGCGGAACAGCGAATATTCGTCGTGCGGCGTCAGGCCGAAGCGCTCGCTCAGCTTCATCACCATGTCGAAGGCGCGGTCGCGGATGGCGACGATCGGGCGGACCCGCTCCATCATCCCGCCGGCAACGGTCCTCACATTCTGGGTATGGCCGTTGGTGACCACGTCCTCTTTCGCCAGCACCCACTCCGCGAAGTAAACGCAGAACATCGCGAACATCGGGCGGTGGTGCGGCTGCAGACGCTGGGTCGTCCGGAGCCGCGGCGCCAGCTCGCGCCACACTGCGACAGCCGGGGCCGACCCATCTATGATCGCGGGCGTCGCCAGCGGATCGCCATGCGTCGGCGCCTGGCCGAGCAACGTCGCGATCCGCTGCGCTTCGTCGAGCCGCTTCTGAACTTTCGACCGGCGACGGCCGGGGTTGCCCTTGGCCTCTTGGAGGCCAGGTGCGTCGGGCTTTCGACCGCGCATATGTACCTCCTTAAAAAAACTTTCCCGCCAATTCCGCGCCGATTTTTTCCGTCTTGGCCACCGGTCAGGAAGCGTGAGGCCCCGGACTTTCGACCCGCCCCCCCATGATGGGGCGACCGAGGCGGGCGGCGAGGCGATCGAGGGCGGATCGCCCCTGCCTCTCGACGGCCTGTTTCATGCCGCTGTGGCAGGGGCCGCAGGACGACACCCACCAGTCCCGTTCCCAGAACACGCCGTCATACACCCGATGCGGATAGAGATGGTCGACCAAGCTGGCCGCAGCCACCTTGTCGAGCAGCGCGCAATAGGCGCACAGCGGATGCTCGCGCCGATAGCTGGCCGAAGCCTTCGCCCATCGTCCGTCATACCCGCGCTCGCTTGCCGATCCGCGCCGCAGGTCAACCTCGCGCTTCGTTCCTGCCGCATGCGGTCGGAACATAGCAGGCCGCTTCGGCATCATCAGTCCCGAAAAGCACTGCGCCCGCATCGAAAGGGAACGACGCGGGCGCAGTGTGAGGTTGGGAGAGGAATGCCCGAAGGGCGGCTCGGTTCGCCCCACAGGGGTTCCCCGAACGTAGAAATATCTAGGCCATTTTGACCCTACACTCGAACAGCAAAATCACGCCTTGGCCGTCAAAGATTGGGTTGACGATGTGTACCCATTGAAATGCTTGGCATTTAGCCGCTGGCAGACCGACGTGATCGCCCGGCCATATCGCATTCGCAGGCCGTCCGTCGTCCATCCACCGGCCTGCCCACCCATCCTTGACCAGATCAGCAGCCACTCGACGCGCCCGCCCGACGCCGCAAGGCAGGTCAGCACCGTGCCGACGATGCGGCGGGTGTCGCCCGTCGGCACCCAGGCCGCTACCCAGCCCATCGCCTCGTCGGCGCGCATCACTTCCGCACGGGTCAGCGCGCAGGTGACGATCGCCTGATCGTCGGGCGAAGCGTCCTTCACCTCGGCCACCACCTCGCGCCAGATCGGCAGCGTGGAGCCGCGCAGCCAGCCCCGCTCGCGATCGCCCGATCGCCACAACACCGTCATCGCCTCGACAAGGCGTTCCTGCACAGCTTCGAAAGTCCAATATTCTTCCATTTTACCTATTCCCTTCTATAGGACAGACAGTCAGACAGTATCCCCATTGCCGTGCATGCGCCCGCGCTCGGATATCCAAGTCATGACATAACTGTCTGTACTATCCGTACTGTCCGTAACGCGCGGAAATCTGCGGGCTGGCGGGACAGACAGTTAACGGACAGACGGACAGTTCAACCGCGTTTCACCAATCACTTTCCCTCTTGACTTGCGAGCCCCATTTTGCCTTTGCGGCCCGCGCCTTCTGAAACACGGACAGTCCGTCCGAACTGTCCGTCAACTGTCCGTCACGCCGGATAATCATCGAGCCCGCCGAAATCGTCGCCGCCCTTCGGCGCACCGCCCGACGCGCCCGCATCCGGGCCCAGCATGTCGGTGGCAGCGCGCAGCCGCGCCCCACGCCGCCACTTGTGGCCCTTGCTGTCCTTGCCCCCGACATTGATCTGACGATCGCCCAGCGCGCGGCCGAACGCGGTGCTGTTCATGACGTCGCGATCGCCGATCCCGTCGGCCTCGCAAAACGCCTTGTAGCTGTCATACAGGGCCTTGCTCCCCTCGCGCACCATCGGGTCGCTGGTGTCGACGCAGGTCGCGAGCCACTCGCCAAAAGGGTTCGCCGAACGGCGATACTCCTCGACCGCGTCCACGATGCTCTGCGGCGGCCGCAAGCCTTCGTTCAGCCACATCAGCAGCCCTTCCAGCATCCAGTTGAGGATGCCCGGCCCCTCGGCCAGCAGGCGGCGTTTTTGGCCCTTGTCGATCGCCTGCCCCTTGAACTGGCGCGGGAACAGCACGACGACGATGCGCCGCCATATCCCGTCGTCGTCGCCCGAAATGCGCGGCTTGGCGTTGCACTCGAGGAAGACGAGGCCGCGCGGGTCATATTCGATGAACTCGCCGTACAGCGGCCGCGCCTGGATCGGGCTGTCGCCGGTGAACTGCTTGATCCGCTCCTCCGCCAGGCGCGCCCCGCGCTTCGGCTCACCGATCGAGATTAGCCGCACATCGCCCGAAAAGCGCATCAGGTCGGCGCTGGCGTCGCCGCCGCCCCGAATCCCGGTGTCGAGGAACGTCTCGACGCCGGCCGCAATCGCGTAATTGCCCATCAGGATGCGGATCGTGTTCATCGTCGTCGACTTGCCGTCGCCGCCGCGGCCCTGCAGCATCACGAAGATCTGCTCGTTCGTCATGCCGGTCAGCGAATAGCCGACCAGCGCCTGAAAATAGCGGCGCACCTCGGGATCGGGCAGCACCTCTTCCATATGCTTGCGCCACAGCGGGCACTCGGCATCGGGGATATAGTCGCACGCCATCGCGCGGGTCAGCAGGTCGGCCTGGTCGTGCGGCGCATGCTTCACCTGCCACACCGCCTCGCCGCCGCCCGCCGGCGCGGCTTTCACCACGCGCAGCGTCCAGTTGGCGGTGTTGATGCACAGCGGATCCTCGTCGAACGCGCCCATCGGCCGGTTCAGCTCGTCGAGTGCCGATGCCTGGTCGAGCATCGCCTTCGTCTTGTTGGCGTTGCCCGACGCGACGGCATGCTTGTGCAGGTTGATCACCCGGTCCTTGCGCATCGCCTCGGTACACCAGTCGCCGAACCGCCGCTTCGCCGCCTCGTCGTCCAGGTCCGACAGCGCCTGCATCTCGTCGCGGATGCCCCGCGCCACGTCATGGGCGGTCAGGGTCGCGAGCCGCGCCCCGTCCTCGGCCGACCAGCGGATATCGTCATAGGCGACCCAGCCCCACTCGCGGACATGGATCATCCGCCCGGCCGCCCGCGCGACGAGCCGCGCGGCATTGCCCATATCGTTCAATTCCTTCCAGGCGAGCGCGAGCGGATCCACCGTCGCCATCAGCACGGCCCGGCCCGTCAGACCCGCGCCCTCGCCTCCCAAATCGCCCATCTGTCATTCTCCCTTATGCGCGGTGGCACGGGCCGCGAAACGGCCCCGCCATCGCGTTTCTCAATTCAACTGGCGTCGGCGATACGGCTCATGGCGATCAGCGCCATCGAATCGCGGTAGGTCTTTTCGCGGGCGCTGATCTTCTTCGCCGCCGCCGGCACCGCCGCCGCAGGCGCCTCGATCACGACGTCGATCTCAGGCCCCTCGACGCCCAATATCGCGCGATAGGCCGCATGCTGCGCCTCGCGCTCCTTGCGGACGTCGGGGTCGATCCGCAGGTCGCCGATCGCGGCGCGCAACCCGCGCGGATCGAACCCCAGCTCCTTGGCGAAGGCGAACAACATGCGCAGGTCGCCGTTGATCGCGTCGCGCTGCGCCATCAGCAGCAGGGCGCGCTCGGCGATCTGGCGGACGGCCTCGCGCGATCGATCGTCGAACCGGCCGCGCTGCCGCTCGATCTTCTCCAGCATCCGCTCGACAGACTCCGCGATATCGCGATCGCGCGCCCCGACCATGTCCTGGCTCATCGTCAGCAGCGACAGGCTGTCCAGCCCGCCCGACGGCGGCCGCTCGGCCTCGATCGTCACCGCCGGCGCCGGATCCTCGGGCAACCGCGCTCGCACCGCCGCCGCCTCGGGCAGGACCGTGCGAACGCCCAACTGGTTCGGGGCGGAGACGATCCCGTCCCGCGCCATCTGCTCGATCAGCCGCGCAGCGCTGTTATAGCCGATCCCCAAACGCCGCTGCAGCGTCGAGGTCGACGCCCGGCCGGACGCCAATACGTCGTCCACCGCCATGCGATATGGGACATCGGCCGCACCCTTGCCGCTCTCGTCCTCAGTGCGCATAAGCGATCCCATCAGCAGCGGGGGCGCAGCAATGAAGCGAGATCACATCATCGAGGGATGCCTCGGCGCTTTGACGGCAACTTGCGTCGTCTCCGCTATCGCCGTGGCCTTCGCGGCAGATGTTCCTTGGAAAGAGATCATGTCCGCCCTGGCGGCAATGGCGGGGGTCGGCATCGGCGTAGGCGGCGCAATTTGGGGGGCACTGTACACAGATAGCCGCCGCATCGTGATCGCCGAACGTCGCGCTCGCGATCAATATCGAAGGGGCCTTTTGACCCTCGTTGAAGGCCTGGAGGCTAAGCGAGTCGCTCACACTCTTGGGACCGATCGCGAGCAGGCTCTCGACTATATCGGCTTTGTCTCGTCCCACCTTCGGTTCGCGATTGCTTTGATCGAGGAGGCGATCAAAAACACCGCCGCCCTCGAAATCTTTCAACGCGCACTCTTGGCCGGATCCCTGCGGCTTTTGCAGAACGTCCACGACAAAATTACGGCGGTGATCGCACAGGTTTCCGAAGAAGAGTTTCGCCGGTCCAATCTCAGGCAGCAATCGCGGCTCGACCGGGAGATCATGCGCGTCGAGATCTATGCTGACGACGCGCTGGCGCTGATCACGAGGCTGGAATTTATTTAGCAACCGCACCTCCCGTTACCCGCGCCAGATCATTGAAATCCATCCCCATCGGCGGCCGCATCGCGGTAACCGGCGACGCCCCTGCCGCCCGCCAATGCTGGACGCCCGCCGCGGCGCAGATCTCCGCCCGCTCCGCCCGGCTGATATCGCCCCGCGCGATCCGGTCCCCGCGCCGCCGCTGGACGAGCTGCTCGCGCAACGGCTTCATGTCGGCGTCGACCAGCAGGATCACCTCGCCCGCGCGGTCGACCAGGAAGGGCTTGCGCTCCAGCTCGGCCTCGATCCGCCACAGCCGCCAGGCGCTGCCATCGCGGCACGAAAGCTTCTTCACCCCGCCCTGCAGATTCTCCAGGCTCAGCGCCGCCGCCACCCGCGCCGACCGACCGACATGCTCGCCTGCCCAGCGCTGGGCATAGCTCCAGCACGTCTCGATCCCCTCGCCGACGATCAGCGGCCGTCCGGGCCCCTCGCCGCCCGTCCCCGACAGCCACACCGCGCGTCCGCCCACCGGCCCGTACATCTTGCGCGTCTCGCGCTCGCTGCCGTCCTTGCGGACCGGGAACGCTGCCTTGGCGGTGCCGTCGGCCGACAGATAGGTGACGTGAATCGCGCGGACATGGCGTTCGCCATCGGTGACCGGCGCGATCATCGCCGGCGCCGTCAGCCACGCCTGGCGAGGATCCTCGCCCTCGCGCCACGCCGCCGCCGGACAGCGCGCCATAAAGCGCAGCCGGTCGATCCCGTCCCCGATCCCGAACGCGCCCAGCTCGAGCCCGCGCGCCTCCAGCCAGCGCTCGACGATCGTCCGCCGCGCCGGCACGCTGTTGCGCCATATCCACCGCCCCGCCGCCGAACTGTCGAGTGTCGGCCGGTCCGACTGCCGCCGCGTGCCCGCATCGGGCGCGATCGCCGGGCCCAGCGACATGCCACCATCGCGCGCCAGCAGCTCGACCGCCTCGAGGAACGCGATGCCCTGCTGTGCCATGACGAACGCGATGACGTCGCCATGCGCCCCGCAGCCGAAGCAATGATAGAAGCCCCCAGTTCGACCAGGGGCGCCGGGGTTGACCGTAAAGCTCGGCGACTTCTCCAGGTGGAACGGGCACAGCGCCTTATACCCGCGCCCCGCCTTGCGCAGCTTCACCGCGCGCCCGACGACGCTCTCGATCGAGATCCGCTCGCGCAGCTCGTCGATCTGGCGCGGATCGATCCGGAAGGGCGCGTTCACTTCGCGCCCCGGTGGATGAAGCGCTGATGGACATACATCGCACAGACGATCGCGAGCGATCCGGAGCAGGCATAGACCAACGCCTCCAGCTCGCCCGCTTCCGGTGACGTCACCCGGCGCCAGACGGCCGCCTGGCTCAGCCCGATGAAAAAGCTTGTCGCCGCGGCCCAGCCATAATTGCCGTGATTGACGTTCCGGCTCTGAAATCCGAGGGCGAACACCTGCACGAAGCTGATGAGCGAAAGCAGCAGGATCGTCATCCGAACATCCCCATCTGCTCGCCGGCCTCGAACGGCTCGGGATCATTGGCGGGCGGTGTGTTAGTCGCATCGGCCCATTTCGGCCGCTCGGGCTGCGCCTGCCCGGTCGCCGCCGATCGCGGCAGGCCGAGCTGATCTTCCAGATGCCAGCGCACGGCATCCATGATCGCGCCCTCGTTGAACATCACCCTATATTCGGGGTGCAGATAGGGCTGCACCCGCGCCAGCCTCGCCTCCAGCGCCGCCCGCGCCGCCTCGTCCGCCGTCGGCGCCGGTGCAGCTGCTAGCCGCGCCCGCAGGTCGCGCACGGCATCCTCCAGGCACGCCGCACGCAACAGCGCCGCCGCCGATGCCGACGGATCGTCCTGCAGCAGCTCGGCCCGCGCCGACCATTGCGCGATCATCCGCTCGGTCCACTGGCGGCAATCCGGCGTCATCGCTCCAGCCCCGCCTCGATCGTGGCGATCAGCTCGCGGATCGGCGATATCGCATTGGCCCGCGCCCGCTCGACGACCTGCGCCAGGAGCTCCGGCCACTGCCGCTTGACCATCGCATAGAGGTCGCCCGGCGTGGCGATCATGTCGGTCACCACGCGCTCGGCCGGCGTCAGCGGCAGCGGATCACGCACCGTGCCCGCCACCTTGCCCGCCGCATGCCGCCGCTTGCCCGCCGCGACCGCCTCCGCGCGCACCTGGTCGCCGATCGGCGCCCGCGCGGGTTCGACCCGATTGACCGCGATCTTGCCGAACGTAACCCGGCCCGAATAGCGGAGCCGCTGGACGCTCAGGACGATCTCCGCCGGCTCCACTGCCCCACCGATCTTCGCCCGCAGGCTCGACCGGCATTTCGCCCCGGCCTCGATCGCTGCGAACACGATATCGTCGATCTGACGCTTGTTCATGCCGCCGTCTCCATGGCGTCGAGCAGCCCGCCGCGATCGGCATCGATCCGCCGCCGCGCGAGCGCCGCATATTCGGGGTTGAGTTCGATCAGCACCGCATTGCGCTGCATGCGATCGGCGACGAGACCGGTCGTCCCGGCTCCGCCGAACGGATCAAGCACCGTGCCGCCGACCGGACACCCAGCCAGCAAGCAGGGGGCAACAAGCGCTGGTGGGAATGTCGCGAAATGCGCTTCGCCGAAAGCGGCGGTCGCAATCTCCCACACCTCGGGCGGGACGATTGGCGATAGGTCGCGTTCAAAATTGCGGAGCAGACGTCCCTCGCCACGCGGCGTCTGGTCGAGCGTCGTGTGGCTGATCTGTCCGACATGACGGGGGGCCAGCGTGCTGGCGCGGGGCCGCTCGCGGGCCGGCGTCCCCTTCTCTCTGCCCGCCCGGTGAATCGATCCGTGCGCGCCGGTGTCCCAGCCATCAGGCACCTTGTAATCGTCCGGGCCCGACTGCGCAGGCAAGCGAACAGCAAGGGCGTCATAGTGGCTCTTCGCCGACTTCGTCAGCAGGAAGATCTTTTCGTGCGCCGTCGACGGCCGATATCGACCCGAGCTGTCGGGCATGGGATTTAGCTTGCCCCAGACAATCTCGGAGCGAACCCACCAGCCAGCATCCTGCAGCGCGATCGCCAATCGGTTCGGGATCATGCAAAGGTCTTTGGGCTTGAGCATGCCGCCCGCGGGCGCGTTTCCCCCTCCGCGCCGCTTCGTGCCGTTAAGAGGATCAAAGGGCGCGCCGGGCTTTGCCCCGTACACTGGCCCAACGGTGCTGAAAGGCTTGTCGCGAAACGTCCGATCGTCGGTGCCCGCCGCCTTGGTATCGGCCGCGCTGCGCCCGTTGGGCTTCGTGGCATAGCAATCGCCATAGTTGAGCCAGAGCGTGCCCTCCGGCTTCAGCACCCGGCGGACCTCGTCGAACACGCGCACCATGACGTCCAGATGCTCACCCAGCGTCGGCTCGAGCCCGATCTGCCCCTCGACGCCATAGTCGCGCAGCCCCCAATAGGGCGGGCTCGTCACGGCGCAGTCGACGCTATCGGCCTGCATCAAGCGGAGCTGATCGAACACGTCGCCGACGTGGATGGTGACTGTCATTCCGGCACCGCGTCGTGCTGCACGCCGTCGAGCAGGCGTCCGGCGACATTCTTGCCGACTTCGATCATCACGCGGCAGCGTGGATCAGGGTCCTTGGGCAGGAAGCAATGAACACTGCCATCGTCGGGCTTGACGATGAATGCTGGCGGACGGTTGGCGCGCCCCTTTGCGGTGTCGAACTCGTCTCCGGGCTGAGCCTCCCGCCATGATCCCCATTGCTTGAATAGGAAAGGCACCCCCGCCTCCGCGCACTGATCGCGCAGGCTCCGCGCCCAATCGGGATGCATCGGTCGAGCACCTGGCCCACTCTCGCCGCCGACGATCACCCAGTCGAGTATCTCGCTCCGCCCAATCCCGGCTTGTCCGACGCGCTGGAAATATTCGATCGATGATTGGGCACGACGCAGACCGGCTGTGAGATCGACCGGCCCCAGTAACGGCTCCATCGACAGGAACCGCTTCGCCGCCGGCGTCGCCAGTAGCTTCGGAATATCGCGATCGGCCTCGGCTTGGTTGACGATCGTCGCCCCAAGCCAGACGTGCGGCGGCAGCGCGCGCATCTCGCCATCATCCCAGATCATGCGCTCAACATTGCCGATCCGCTTCGTGAGCAGCAGCCAGTCGAGATCCGGAGTCCGTTGGATCAGCTCGAATAGATCCGACCGCCAATCCGGGTGGACCGCATTGTCGAACACATCGGCAAGGCTCGCGCAGAACACTCTCTGTCGACGACCATTCGCCGCGAAAAACCGCGCCGCATCATCCTGCCAATGGAGCGGTTTCCGCCAATTACTGGTGGATGTCCGGCGGCGAGGAGCGCCAAGGCCCCAGTTCCCGGCGACGCCGCCACCAAACCGGGCATTGCGCGCCTCCGCGTAGCAATGGTCGCAGCCAGGACCGACCTTCTGGCAGCCTTCCCAGGGATTAAACGTGGCGTCCGCCCACTCGATGTTGGTGCCCTCACCCATCGCTCAAACCCGCATCGGCATGATGACGAACACCGCCGGCGATTCCTCGCTCGCCCGCACCAGCACCGGGCCCGAGGCGTCGCCGACGTGCATCTCGACGACGTCGCCCTCGATCTGGGCCAGAATGTCATTGAGATAACGGGCGTTGCACCCGATCTCGATTGGCGCACCGCTATAGTCCGCCGGCACCTCTTCCGCCGCGGTGCCATTTTCCGGGCTGCTGACCGACAGCGTCACCTTGTCGCGGTCGAGCGACACCTTGACCGATCGGGTCTTTTCGCTGGCGATCGCCGCGACCCGGTCTGCGCCCTGCTGCAGGGCCTTCGGATCGATCCGCAGCAGCTTCTCGTTGCCCGTCGGAATCACCCGCACATAATCGGGAAACGTCCCGTCGATCAGCTTGGCCGTCAGTACGGCGGTGCCCAGGTGGAACCGGATCTTCGTCGCCGACACCGCGATCTCGACGAGCTCGCCGCCGTCGTCCAGCATCTTGCGGACGACGCCGATCGCCTTCCTCGGCACGATGATGCCCGGCATGTCCTCGGCATCGTCGGGCAGGATGATCGCCATCCGCGCCAGGCGATGCCCGTCGGTCGCCGCGAACTTCATCTGCTCGCCGTCGACGTGGAAGTAGACGCCATTCAGATAATAGCGGGTTTCCTCGGTCGACATCGCGAAGCGGGTGCAGTCGATCGCCTTCTTGAGCAGCGGCACCTCCATCGCGAAATGCACCGGCAGGTCGACCTCGGCCAGCAAGGGGAAATCCTCGATCGGCAGCGTCGGCAACGCGAACCGCGCCCGCCCGCCGATCACCGATATCCGCCCGTCGCCGCCCAGCTCGAGCATGACCTGGCAATCGGCCGGCAACTTGCGGACGACATCGAACAGCGTCTTCGACGACACCGTCGTCGCGCCCTGCACGGCGATATCCGCCTGCACCGTCTCGACGATCTGGATGTCCAGGTCCGATCCCGTGACGGTCAGGACGTCCTTGCCCGCCGACAGCACGACATTGGACAGGATCGGCGTTGTGTTGCGCGCCTCGACGACCGTCGAAACCTGCCCCAGCACCTTCAACAGCGCCGCGCGCCCGACCGACAATTTCATCAGATATTCTCCCGCACCGCGATGGCGACGCAGCGGAACCGCCCGTCGGCCATCTGGAAATAAAACTCGTTGGAACGCGGCCCCTGCCGCACGTCCTTGACCCGCTCGTCGGCGCCGAGCAGGGCTGCAATCAGACCCACGACCTCGCGGACTGTCGTCTCGTCGGCGCTCACGCCCGCCCTCCCGTCGAAATCCCCGATTGAACGATGGTGACGATCCGGAACGGCGGTCCGACGACCAGCTCGACCTGGATCGATCCGGCGCGGACGAGGCACCCGACCAGATACGCCGCCTGCCGCGCCGTGACGCCCAGCGCCTCGGCCAGCTCGGCATTGCTCGGGCACGCCAGGTCCATCTCCGCCGCCTCGGCCAGCATCTCCATCGCCGGGGCCAGATGCCCCGACAGGCACGCCACCTGCCGCGCTACCCGCACGGGGCGCACCGGCCCGGCCCACGGCCGCGCCGTCCGCCGCGCCACATAATGCTTCGGCTGCGGCGCGCGGTCGTGGAACAGATGGACATAGCCCCGCTCCGCCAGCACCCGCATTGCGCCCGGCCCCTTGGACCAGACCGGCAGATGCCCGATCGCATAGACGCACTCGGCCCCCGGCGCGGCCTCGGCCGTCCATCCGTCGATCGCCGCGGCTTGCGCGCACGCGCCATTGCCGCCGATCCGCGTCAGATCGATCAGCGGCAGCATCACGCGCTGTCGCGGCTCCGCCGCCTGCATCGCCACCGCGATCATGCCCGCTTGCCCTTGCGCGCCGCGATCGCCCGCCCGGTGGCGGCATGGATCGCATCGACGTCGCTGGCGCTCAGCGTCAGCGTGACGCCGGGGCCGACCAGCAGGGTCAATGTCCCGCGCCAGCGGACCACCTCCCACAACCGGCCGCTGTGCCGCTCGCCGATCGGCGCGCCGGCAACGATGGGCGACGACGCACAGTTAGGGGGGCAATCCCGCGCGCCGTCGCCCCGCGACGCGCCGTGGGACGCTCCGCGATTCGTGAACCATGATGCGAACCGGCGACGATGGCGTGACAGCAGCCAGTCGATCAGGAAATGCCCCCGCCGCATGGTCAGCCCTCCCCCGCCAGCACGCGCTCGAACATAGCGCGCAGGTTCACACCCACGCCGATCAGCGCATTCACCTCGTCCATCAGCTTGGCCGCGCGGATTTCGGCGGCGGTGACCAGCCCAGGCGTGGCGCGGTCGCCCAGCGCCTCGACGATCCGCATCGAAACGTCCCGGCTTTCCTCGATCAGCGCCGCCAGCTGCTTGTGCCAGTCGGCCGCATCGGGCGCAGCCTCGGGCAGCTTGACGAAAGCCCCGCCCGCCCGGTCGCACAGATAGCGCGTGACGTGCGGGTGCCCCGGCATGCCGTGCGTGACGGCCTCCAGGTCGATGACGACGTCGACCGGCATGAACTTGTCGTCATGCCCGACCGATCCGAACTCGCTATAGGCTTGGTGCCGCGTGTAGCGGGCGAAGCCGGGGCACGCCTCCTGGCCACCGACCGCGCCGACCAGCGCCTTGGTCGCGACCTTCAGTCCCTGCTTTTCGGGCGACAGAGCATCAACCATGCGAAACCTCCCCGGCAGAAATCCCCGCTTTGCCGCTGTTCGCCGCGGTCGTTTCACCGGCAGACGGTTCGGCATGCAGACGATCGCCATCCCTTACGTCGGACGTGCCAACCGCCTCGCGGCGGCGATCAGCAGAGGTCGCCAGCTCCTCCAGGCTGGCGACGTCCTCGTCGGACAGCACCTTCCAATATTCGCCGGGGATGGAGCCACGTTCCGCCCAACGCTGCGGCGTCGAGCTATGGACGTCGAACCCCTTGCTTTTCAGCATCCGCGTCAGGGCAGCGGCACCGAAGTCACGGACGATTTCTGCGTGGTTTCTCATAGCGGCAGGATTGGTAGCACGTTTTGTGCTTATGACAAGCACATTATGTCGTTAGACGCGTCGCAGTCCTAGCGACCAGTGTCTTAGCATGAACATAGGCGAAAGAATTAAGGTCGCGCGGGAAGCACGCGGTGAGTCACAGGGCGGTCTGGCATCGGCCGTCGGGAAAGGACAGACGACCGTATCATCGTGGGAGCGGGGCCGAACCGAGCCCACTCGCGATGACGTTATCCGAATCGCGAATTATCTTCGCATACCAGTAGGTGAACTGGAGGGCGTCGAATCCGGCAGGGAGGCAGGATCCCGTTACAGAGAAGTGCCCGTGCTTTCGTGGGTCAGCGCAGGCAGGCTCCAGGAAGTCTCCGACCTCGCGGCCACGCGCAATTTGGAGATCATTCCGATCGCCGATCTGCCCGGCGGCGAATATTTTGCGACGGTCGTGCGCGGCGACAGCATGGATCGAATATCTCCCGAGGGATCTCGCATCATCGTCAACGCCTCCGATCGCGAACCCCGGCCTGGACGCTACTACCTGTTCAGTCATCGCGGCGAAGCGACTTACAAGCGATATGAATCCGAGCCGGTCATCCGCCTCGAACCGTTTTCGACCAATCCGTCGAACCAAACCATTTATCCGAAAGCCGACAAGGACTGGACGGTCATCGGCCGTGTGGTGCGGAGCTACATCGACCTCGGCTAGAGCATCAACGGAGGGGCAGCAGTGCAAGCATTAGACAAGATCGCCGAGGCCTTAGGTGATAGCCGGGTGGTACCGCCCCCGCCACACGCTCGCGAAATCGATGTGAGCAACGACCAGTCCGAGGATTGCGACGAGGATGACAGCCCTCGCGAAGAAATATCCGGCCTATCCTATTTCATCGCTTATTCCGGCGGCACCCTTGGCTCGAGCCGCCGCATCACGATCCGCCGCCTGCAGATCGAGGGAAACGCCATCGCGGCTGTCCTCGCCTTCTGTCACGAGCGCCGGAGGCTGCGCCTTTTTCGGTCGGACCGCATCAGCGAAGCGGTCGACATGGCCACTGGGCAGGTGTTCAGCGGGCCTGATTTTTGTTCGCTCCTTCTCGACCGCGGCATCCCGGTGGCGGAAGCGCGACTGGTAGCGATGATCAAGATCCTCGTTTTCTTTGCTCGCTGCGACGGCGTAGAACACCCAGCCGAATGGGAGGCGATCGAAAGAGCCGTCGTGCGGCTTAGCCGATGCCTGATCGATGACGACAGGCATGTGGACAATTTGCTCGCATACGCCCGCCGCTTGGCGCCGGACGCCGCCGACTTCGTAAGTGCGCTGAAAGGCCTTACCAAGACCAAGTTGCCCGCGCGCATCCATACCGAACTGCGCCGCGCGATCGGGCAGGTCATCGACGCCGACGGCCGCCACGACTCGGCGGAAATCGCTTGGGCTGTCGAAGCCAGCAACCTCATCGCTAGGATGCCAACGTCTGACTAGCACATTATGTGCTTGACGCTCGGTAGCACAATTTGTCATAGGGTGCCTCCTCAACAACGGAGGCACCGATGCACAGCTCATCTCTCCCTACCCCGACGACCCGCCGCCGCGCCAAGCCCGCGCCGGCGCCGCTCCAGCCGCAACACCTGAATTTCACCTTCCGTGATTGGCTGCGCCAGCGCACCGAACTGCCGCGCTCGGCGGCGGGCTGGACGCCCCTGTCGGCGCTCCATGCCGACTATGTCGCATGGTGCGCCGCCAACGATGCGCCCGACGCCTATGTCCATGGCGAAGCCGCCTTCTCCGGCATGCTCCGCGCCCACCATGATCGCGAGCCCGAGCAGCGCCTCGTCCAGAAGCGCGGCCTGTACGAGACGGTGAAGTCCACCGCCTACGAACTCTGCTTCCCGCGCCACCTGCTCGCGCCGATCCGGGTGGTCGGATGATGGCCGGCACCGCGAACCTCGCCCGCCGCGCGATCGCCGACAATCTCTTCGTCGCCGCGCGCATCTTCACCCGCCTCGGCCGCGACGGCGCGGCGGCGATGGCGCGGGGCCAGCTGATGGACCTGCTCGATCGCCCGCTCGCCTCGGCCGAGGTCAACGCCGCCCGCGCCACCCGCGCGCTGGAGCTGACCCGCGACGCCGGCCGCGCCTTTGCGCGCAGCGAGGCGAGCCATGCCGATCCGGGCGCCTGACGCGCAGGCCGATCGGCCGCGCCCGCCCGACTGGCTCATAGCTCCGCATTGGAGGCGACCATGTCCGACACCGTGTACGAACATAAATGGGACCGCTACGCCGCCGTCTCGGCCGCGCTGCTGAAAGGCCGCATCGCCGGCTATCCCCGCCTGGTCGAGGCCGGAACGCTGGACCAGGACGAGGCCGATCGCCGCATCGCCGTCATGGCCGCTGCCGCCGAGATCTGGCGCGCCGCCTGGGCCTGCACCCTGCCCGACCCGATGATCGTCGGCAGCTTCGACCGCTGCGACATCATCGGCGAACTCGACGCCGCCCGGCAGGTCACCGCGAAACGCCTCGCCGCCGACCCCAGCAACGGGGGCGCCGCCTACCAGCTCCAGTGCCTCGACGAGATGATCGACTGGCACCGCCGCTGGACCGACGGCCCGCTCTTCTGCGTCCGCCTCACCCTCCAGCTCCGCGCCCAGCTGCGCGGCACCGAAAGGAAAGCAGCATGAGCGAACAAGCCCAGACGCTGGCCCTCGTCGCCGCCCAGACGGCCACCGAATCCATCCGCGCGCTGATCACCTATGGCCGCGAAGGCGGCGAGGTCGACGATGCTGTCCACTGCGACATGCTCTATCCGCTCGTCGCCGCGCTTCGGATAGGGATTGAGGCCGTCGCGGCGGCGCGCGGCGATGGCCACGCCAGCGACGACGATCAGCTGCTCTGCGCGCTGGTGAAATGGATCGAGGACTGACGCATGTCCGCCGTCGATCGCTCCGAGGCCATGGACCACGCCCCCGCCGAAACGCCCCAGCGTGCGCCTACCGCCCCGACGCAGGGCAACCGGGCCTGCGCGGAGTGCCTCGCGCCCTATGCCAGCGCCCAGCCGGGACAGCTTTTTTGCTGCCCGGCCCACCGCGAGGCATTTCAGGATCGCCTGCGCGTGCGCGGCCGGCAACTCGCGCCGCTCGAACTGGCAGCTCGCGCCACCCGAGGCGGCTCACGCGGGGATAAGGCGATCGGCATCAGAGCGCGCCAGGCCGCGGAGCGGCTGAAGGATCGATGGAACGCCGAAGACAAGGCCGAGGGCCGCATGCCCATGGTCGACTATGTGCGCCGCCTGTCGCGGCATTTCGAGCTGCCAGCATGAGCGCCGTCGATCGCCTCATGAAGATGCCGACATGGCCCTATCGGATGACAGCCGATGTGGCGGCGATGTTCATGGGAATGTCGCCGGGCAGCTTCCGCACGCGCTACGGCCACCTCGGCAAGGCGGAGGGCGGCAACGTCTATTGGTCGACCCGGCAGCTTCAGGAGCTGGTTGACGCCCAGTTCGGACTTGCCCCACCCTCGCGCGCATACGCGGATGCGTCGCCGCCGAGGGACACGTCATGGGACGATTTGAATTGAAGAACGTCCAGCGCAAGGGCGCCTATTTCTATTTCCGCCGCAAGGTCGGCGGGAAGGATCATTACATCAGGATCCCTGCCCCCGATCATCCCGACTTCGCGCAGCACTATGCCGAGCTGTCGGTGGACGAGGAGGACGCGACCGGCAAGCGCACCGCGCCCGCGCCGGGTTCGCTGGCGGCGCTGATCGTCGCCTATCGCGGCAGCGCCGAGTTCCGCGACATCCCGGCCGAGGCGACGCGGGCGAACTATCTCCGCTATCTCGACATCATCGCGACGAAGGACGGCCACCGCACCGTCGCCGGCATGCGCCCCAAGCACGTATATGCGATGCGCGATCGCTATGCCGAGACGCCCGGCAAGGCCAACAACTGGCTGACCGTCTTCCGTGTCCTGATGGCCTATGCCTGCAAGATCGACATGCGAGGCGACAATCCCGCCAGCGGCGTCAAGGCGCTCAAGATCGGCGAATATGAACCATGGCCCGCCGACCTGCTCAGGGTCTGCCTGGACGTCGCCACGCCGATGACGCGCCTGCTGATCGTCACCGGGCTTTGCTCAGGCCAGCGCGTCAGCGACGTGATTCGCATGCAATATGGCTGGATCCGCGACGGCATCATGGAGCTGACCCAGAAGAAGACCCGCGCACAGGTGGCCATCCCGATGCATCCATTCTGGATCGAAGAGCTGGGCAAGCTGGAGCGCCGCTCCGTGACGCTGATGTATGATCGCAGCGGCACGCCCTTCGGCACCACCGGCGCCATCCAGAGCCGCCTGCGCGACCTCATGGCGACGAAGGAAGTGCAGCAGGTCATCGCCGACCTGGTCGCGCGCGAGATGGTCCCCGACGGCACCGACTTCGTCTTCCACGGCCTGCGCAAGAACGCCTGCTGCTACCTGCTCGAGCTGGGCATGAACGAGAGCGAGATCGGCCTGATGCTGGGTATGTCCCCCCAGATGGTCCGCCACTACGGCAAGCGCGCCCGCGCCCTGATGATCGCCCGCGAAGCCGCCGAAAAGATCGGCCGGGGGGAAATCATTTCCATGTCGGGGGGAAAAACGGACCGCCTCGGTCCTATCTCGGCAAAAAAAGCCAAGTAAATCAACGCTGGTGACCCCAACGGGACTCGAACCCGTGTTTTCGCCGTGAAAGGGCGACGTCCTAGACCGCTAGACGATGGGGCCGTGTAGCGCGTGGCGGGCCGATTAGGACAGCGGCCGGTGATGGTCAAGGCGGCTGATCGATTATTTCGCACAAAGCGCATCAATCGGCCCAGGCGGCGTCCTCGACATGGAGCTCGGCGGCGGGGCGGCTGCCCCAGTCGTCGACCTTCGGGCGGCCCGCAATCCACAGGGTGCGGTCGCGGCCGGCGCCGAGCAGGGCCTGCCCCAGCGCGTTGTCGGCGGCGCGGAAGGCGATCGTCTTGATCGAGCGGCCGTCGCGGCCCGCCACGATCGTGCGGACATGCCCCTGCCCCACCACATCGGCCTTGATCACCCGCACGGCGCCCGCTGCGATGCGTGGGGCGGGCCAGCCGGCGCCGTAAGGCCCTCCGGCCTCCAGCGCCTCGCACAGCGACGGCGTGACCCCCCCGGGGGCCACCACGGCGTCGAGCAGCAGCGCGCGGTCGTCGCGGGCCCGGGCGACGTCGGTCTCCAGCCGCGATTCGAGGAAGTCGGCGAGCGCATCGACCCCGCCGGCGGCGACGGTGACGCCGGCCGCCATCGCATGGCCGCCGCCCGCGACCAGCAGGCCCATATCCTTCGCCGCGAGGATCGCCGCGCCGAAATCGACCCCGCCGATCGAGCGGCCCGATCCCTTGCCGATGCCGTCCTTGTCCAGAGCGATGACCAGCGCCGGGCGTCCGAGCTTTTCCTTCAGGCGGCCCGCGACGATGCCGATGACGCCGGGATGCCAGCCGCCCGCCGCGACGACCGCGACGGCGCGGTTGCCCTGGGTGGCGGCGAGGCCCTCGGCCTCCTCCTGCACGCCCTTCTCGATCGTGCGGCGCTCGTCGTTGAGACGGTCGAGCTCGACGGCAATCTCGCGCGCCTCCTCGGGATCCTCGGTGATGAGCAGGCGCACGCCGAGATCGGACTTGCCGACCCGTCCGCCCGCGTTGATGCGGGGGCCAAGCGCGAAGCCGAGGTCGGTGCAGGTCGGCGCGCGTTCGAGCCGCGACGCCTCGATCAGCGCGGCGAGACCGACGTTGCGGCGGCCCGCCATCACCTTGACGCCCTGCGCCACGAAGGCACGGTTGAGCCCGCGCAGCGAGGCGACGTCGGCGACGGTGCCGAGCGCGACGATGTCGAGCAGGTCCATCAGCCGGGGTTCGGGCCGCGCCGCGAAGAAGCCGCGCGTGCGGAGCAGCCGGATCAACGCCGCGCCCAGCAGGAAGGCGACGCCGACGGCCGCCAGATGCCCGTGCATCGCGCCCTCGTCCTCGTCCAGCCGGTTCGGATTGACGAGCGCGAAGGCGCGCGGCAGCTGGGCGGCGCATTTGTGGTGGTCAACGACGATCACGTCGATCCCGGCATCGCTGGCCAGTTGCAGCGCCTCGAACGCCTGCGCGCCGCAATCGACGGTGACGATCAGCCGGGTGCCGCTTTCGCCGATCTTGAGCAGCGCCTCGCCCGACGGGCCATAGCCCTCCATCAGCCGGTCGGGAATATAATAACCGGCCTCGAGGCCGAGGTCGCGCAGCAGGCGGATCAGCAGCGCGGCGGAGGTCGCGCCGTCGACGTCATAATCGCCGAAGATGGTGACCGGCTCGCCATCCTGCACCGCATCGGCGAGACGAGCGGCGGCCTGGTCCATGTCGCGGAAGATCGAGGGGTCGGGCATGAAGCCGCGGATCGTCGGCAGGCGGTGCAGCTCGATCGCATCGCGCGGGCATCCGCGCGCGAGCAGCAGCTGGGTGATCAGGTCGGTGGGCTCGAACCCCGCATCGATCCCGTCGACGGTGCCCCCGCGCCACTGCCACGGCTGGCCAAGGATCGAGCGGGTGACGTTGAGGACGGATGCACGCATGGGGGATGCTTAGGGGCTGCGACGTGCGCTGGAAACCCTCTCCCTTCCGGGGAGAGGGAGGGGCCCGCGACCGAAGGTCGTGGGAGGGTGAGGGCACGCGAAAGGGAAGCGGCGACACGCGGGATGCGTGCGTGCCCTCACCTTCCCATCGCTACGCGACGGGTCCCTTCCCTTCCCCCGTTGTGGGTTATCGCACCGTAACTTCGTCATCCCGGATCAAGTCCGGGATGACGTTTATCTCACAAAGATGCGCTCTGATCTCTGCGTCTTTTCGTTATTTGTAATGCTCGCCCTTGACCCAGCGGACGGTCCGGCTGGAGGCGCGCATCACGACGCTTTCGGTGGTCATGCAGCCGCCGGCGCGGCGCTTGACGCCTTCGAGCAGCGAGCCGTCGGTGACGCCGGTCGCCGCGAAGATCGCGTCGCCCTTCACCAGATCGTCGAGATGATAGATCCGGTCGAGATCGGTCACGCCCCATTTGCGGGCGCGGGCCTTCTCGTCGTCGTTGCGGAACAGCAGCCGGCCCTGGAACTGGCCGCCGACGCATTTGAGCGCGGCCGCCGCAAGCACGCCTTCCGGCGCTCCGCCCGAACCCATGTAGATGTCGATCGTCGTTTCCGGGTTGGTCACCGCGATCACGCCGGCGACGTCGCCGTCGGGGATCAGCATGATGCCGCAGCCCAGCCCGCGCAGCTCGGCGATCAGCTTCTCGTGGCGCGGCCGGTCGAGCACGCAGGCGATGATCTCGTTCGGCTCGACGCCCTTGGCCTTGGCCAGCGCCTTGACGTTCTCGGTCGGGGTGCGGTCGAGGCCGACGAGACCGGGCTCGTAGCCCGGGCCGATCGCCAACTTCTCCATATAGACGTCGGGGGCGTTGAGCAGGCCGCCCTCTTCGGCGATCGCGAGGACCGCGAGCGCATTCGGACCGGCCTTCGCGGTGATGGTGGTGCCTTCGAGCGGATCGAGCGCGATGTCGATCTTCGGGCCGGTGCCGATGCCGCAGCCGACCTTCTCGCCGATATAGAGCATCGGCGCTTCGTCGCGCTCGCCTTCGCCGATCACCACTGTGCCGTCGAACTCGAGCTCGTTGAAAGCTTCGCGCATCGCTTCGACGGCGGCATGGTCGGCGGCCTTTTCGTCACCGCGACCGACCAGCTTCGAGGCTGCGATTGCCGCCGCCTCCGTCACACGTACCATTTCCAGCACGAGAACACGGTCGAGCGCCTTGCTTGGCTTTACCATCTAGGATTGCCTCTTCTGTTTTTCTGGATCGGCGAAGCGATTAAGCGAGCCGCATGACATTGTCGAGAAGCGCCGCTTCTATTCGTCGAGGATATGCATCAACATAGGCTTTCCGACGAGGCTTTGCGACCCGTCGAGCCGGTCGAGCGCGTTTGCGACCGAGCGTTCGGGGCCGACATGCGTCACCATCGCGATCAGGACATTGCCGTCTTCGGCCGCGCCGCGCTGGATGAGGCTCTCGATCGAGACGCCCGCATCGCGCATCGCGGCGGTGATCTCCGCCAGCACGCCGGGGCGGTCGGCGACGGTGAAGCGCAGATAGACGCGCCCGCGGCGGTCGCCCGCCGAAGCGGTCGCCGGCTTGGACAGTGCCGCGACCGGCATGGCGAAGGCCGGTCCGGTCTCGCCGCGCGCGATGTCGATCAGGTCGGCGACGACGGCCGACGCGGTCGGCCCCTCGCCCGCACCACGCCCCTGGAAGAACAGGCGACCGACGAAATTGCCATGCGCCACGACCGCGTTGAGCGAGCCCGAGACATGGGCGAGCGGATGGCTGAGCGGCACCAGGCAGGGATGGACGCGCTGGAACAGGCCCTTCGAGCTTTCCTCGCCATGGCCGACCAGGCGGACGCGGAAGCCGAGCGCCGCGGCTTCGGCGATGTCGGCGGCGACGACGTGGCGGATGCCCGTGATCTCGATCGCGCCGAAATCGACCGCGGTGCCGAACGCCAGGCTCGACAGGATCGACAGCTTGTGCGCGGCATCGACGCCGTCGATGTCGAAGCTGGGGTCGGCCTCGGCATAGCCCAGCCGCTGCGCATCGGCGAGCACGTCGTCGAAGCCGCTGCCCTTCTCCTCCATCTCGGTGAGGATATAGTTGCAGGTGCCGTTGAGGATGCCGAAGACATGGCTGATGACATTGGCGGCGGCGCCTTCGCGCAGCCCCTTGATCACCGGAATGCCGCCCGCGACCGCCGCTTCATATTTGAGCGCGACGCCCTTCTGCTCAGCCAGCGCGGCGAGTTCCAGGCCGTGATGCGCGATCATCGCCTTGTTGGCGGTGACGAAGGGCTTGCCCGCGCCGAGCGTGTCGCGCGCCAGGGTGAGCGCCGGGCCGTCCGAGCCGCCGACCAGTTCGACCACGACATCGACATCGTCGGCCGAGGCGAGCGTGGTCGCATCGTCGACCCAGGCGAAGCGACCGATATCGATGCCGCGATCGCGCGACCGATCGCGCGCCGAGACGGCGACGACCTCGATCGGACGCCCTGCGCGGCGTTCGATCAGCGTGCGGTTCTCGTCGATCAGCTTGATGACACCGGCACCGACTGTTCCAAGACCTGCGAGCGCGACCCTCAACGGCTGCGGCATAGATACCCTTTCTCGAAATCCCGCCCGCGTCCTAGGCACCAACGCCGATCTCCGCAACGCCGCTGACGCAATGGCGCTCGTTTCGTTAGCATAATATCGCGTTTTCAATCACTTGGGCGCAGCAATAGGAACGGCTAGGCGCGCGGTCCGTTATCACACGGTCCCAATGACGGGATATCCGCAGGAGAAGATGCCATGGGCGAGAATCGCCAGGGCGGCAACGACCGCACCAATCCGTCATCCGTGAGCCAGGATCCGCAGCGCGACCCGCAGCAGGATCAGCAGCGCCAGAACCCGGTCGATCGGCAGCAGAATCAGCAGGACAAACAGCAAAGAAACTCGGACGATCAGGGGCGCAACCCGGAGCGCCGCGACGAGATCGACCGTGAAGACGGCGGGCGCACGTCTCAAAGCTGACGCCGCTATTCTACGATCGACTGGGTGAAGGGGGCCAATTTTGGCCCCCTTCTTCATGCGCTATTTCAACGTGCGCTCGAGCGTCACGTCGGCGTTGAGCAGCTTCGACACTGGACAATTGGCCTTGGCGTCGTCCGCGATCCGCCCGAACTCCTCTTCATCGATGCCCGGAACGCGGGCGGTCAGCGTCAGCGCAGATTTGCTGATGCGGAAGCCCTCGCCTTCCTGATCGAGCGAAACCTTCGCGGTCGTGTCGAGCTCGCCATCGGCATAGCCCGCCTTCGCCAGCGCGAAGCTCAGCGCCATGGTGAAGCAGGCCGCATGGGCTGCTGCCACCAGTTCCTCGGGATTCGTGCCCTTGCCGTCGGCGAAGCGGGTGTTGAAGCCGTAGGGCTGGCCTTCGAGAACGCCCGACTGGGTCGACACGCTCCCCTTGCCGTCCTTGCCCATGCCCGAATAATGCGCCGAAGCGCTGCGTACGATCATGATCGTCTCCATGTCCTGATGGGAATGCCGATGGTCACAACGCGCAACGCAACCACTGGTTACCGGCAGACGTATTGAAGCTTAGCCGATAACGACGGAGCCATGATGACAAAACTCACGCTTGCAGGCGCTGCGTTGCTGATCTGTGGAGCGCTGGTCGCGGCGGCCTGTTCGCCGCTGCGCGCCTTCGACACGGCGGTGCCCAAGGACAGCGCGAGCCGCCAGGTCGCGACCGACATGCCCTATGGCGAAGGCCCGCGGCGGCAGCTCGACATCTACGCGCCGGTCGCGATCGAGCAGCGCCCGCTGCCCGTCATCGTCTTCATCTATGGCGGCTCCTGGGCCAATGGCACGCGCGAGGGCTATCATTTCGCCGCGCGCGCGCTGGCGGCGGGCGGTTTCATCACCGTCGTTCCCGATTATCGCTTGGTGCCCGAGGTCCGCTTCCCCGGCTTCGTCCAGGATTGCGCCGAAGCGGTGCGCTGGGTGCGCGCAAATGCCGCCCGATATGGCGGAGATCCCGACCGCATCGTCCTCGTCGGCCATTCGGCGGGCGCCTACAACGCCGCGATGCTCGCGCTCGACCCGCAGTTCCTCGGCCCCGACCGCGCCGCGATCAGGGGCTTCGCCGGGATGGCCGGCCCCTATGACTTTCTGCCGTTCAACGGCGACGTCGTCACGAACACCTTCGGCGCCTGGCCGAAGTCCGAGGAAACCCAGCCGATCCACTATGCCGATGCCTCCGCGCCGCCGATGCTGCTGCTGCACGGCGGCGAGGACGGCACCGTCTGGCCGAAGAACTCGATCAACCTCGACCGCAAGCTGCGCGCGGCGGGCGCATCGTCCGAACTGAAAGTCTATCCCAAGCTCGGCCATGTCGGCATCGTCACCGCCCTGGCCAGGCCCTTCCGCGGCGAAGCGCCCGTGCTGAACGACATCACGGTCTTCGCGCGGAAAGTTACGGCCCGCTGAAGGCGCTGCCGCCTACAACGTGGAAGGCTCGGCGTTCAGGATGATCGTCTTGGCTTCCAGGAACGGATGAAGCCCCTCGACGCCGCCTTCGCGCCCGATGCCCGATTGCTTGAAGCCGCCGAAGGCGATGCCGAAATCGGTCCGGAACGAATTATGTCCCACCGTTCCCGACCGCAGGTCGCGCGAGACCGAATAGGCGCGGTCGACGTCGTTGGTGAATACCGACGCGTTCAGTCCGTAGATCGTGTCATTGGCGACCTCGACCGCCGCGGCTTCGTTCTCGACCGGAATGACGCTCAGCACCGGGCCGAAAATCTCTTCGCGGGCGATGGTGGCGTCGTTGCGGACATTGCCGAAGACGGTCGGCTCGATGAAATAGCCACGGTTGAGATGGGCCGGGCGGCCACCGCCGGTCGCGAGGGTCGCGCCCTCGGCCTTGCCCTGGGCGATCAGGCTCTCGACCCGGTCGCGCTGGCGGCTCATCGCGAGCGGCCCCATCTGCGTGCCCGGATCGAACGGATCGCCGACCTTCACCCCGCTGAACGACGCGCTCAGCGCATCGACCAGTTCGTCGTGGCGGTTGCGGCTGACGATGATGCGGGTCAGCGACGAACAGACCTGTCCGGTCAGGAAGGTCGCGGCGCCGGCAATCGTCTTGGCGGCAGCGCCGACGTCATAATCGTCGAGGATGACCGCGGCCGACTTGCCGCCGAGCTCGAGCGTGCAGCGCGCGATGCGCTCACCGCAGATCGAGGCGATGCGGCGACCGGCGGCGGTCGAGCCGGTGAAGGTCACCTTGTCGACATCGGGATGACGGACCAGCAGCTCGGACACGTCGCGATGGGCGGTCAGGATGTTGACGACGCCCGCCGGCAGCCCGACCTTTTCGCAGACTTCGGCGAGGATATAGGCCGCACCGGGTGCCTCAGGTGACGCCTTCACGATCAGCGTGCAGCCCGCCAGCAGCGCGGGCGCGCACTTGTAGGCGATCAGCATCGCCGGGGCATTCCACGGGATGATCGCTGCGACCACGCCCACCGGCTCGCGCACGAGCAGTCCGACCTTGCCGCCGCTGGTCGGCGTGTGCCGCTCGACGAACGGAAAGCTGTCCGCCAGCCCCGCATAATAATCATAGACGCCGCCGAGGCCGGCCGAAGACGGCGACGACACGCCGTGGATCACGCCGGACTCGCTGGTCCAGATCTGCGCCAGATCCGCCGAGCGCGCGCGAAGTTCGGCGCCGATCGCGGTCAGATAGCCGGCGCGTTCGGCGTGCGACATGCGCGTCCAGGGGCCCTTGTCGAACGCCTGGCGGGCCGATGCCACGGCGCGGTTGACGTCGGCTTCCTCCGCTTCCGCGACGCTGACGAACAGCTCCTCGGTGCCGGAACTGATGACGTCGATCGTGCCGCTGCCGGATGGCGCCGCCCATTCTCCGCCGATGAAGAACCGATCGGGGCGCTGAATCGGCGCGGTGACGGTGGCGTCGAGCATCATTCTCTCCTGCTTCGTTATACGGCGCCGACGATCGTCTTTCGGAGATCATCGAGCGGCCAGGCGTTGGCGAAGTTTATAGCGCTCTATATATTCCGAGACATAGCCGCCTCAAGCGCCGTCGTCGGACAATAGCCCCGTTTTGGCCGATCGAGGCTCGCCGCGACGCGGCACCCGCCCCTCGGCCAACGCCGCTTTCGTCCCCCGATCGCGTTTTCTGCGTCCGGAAACCGCCGAGCCCCTTGGCGGCGATGGGCCCGATGTTCTACAGATGTCCCATGCTCACCACGCTGGCAATTCGGGATGTCGTGCTGATCGAGGCGCTCGATCTC
Organism: Pseudomonadota bacterium; assembly: GCA_040387595.1. Lineage (GTDB taxonomy): Bacteria > Pseudomonadota > Alphaproteobacteria > Sphingomonadales > Sphingomonadaceae > Rhizorhabdus. The sequence continues at coordinate 124,365 of JAZKDN010000002.1, read as the reverse complement.
GAATTCGGGCCCGGCCTCGGCACGCTGACCGGCGAGACCGGCGCGGGCAAATCGATCCTGCTCGACTCGCTCGGCCTGGCGCTGGGGATGCGCGCCGACAGCGGGCTCGTCCGCAACGGCGCGGCGCAGGCGCTCGTCTCTGCGGGCTTTGAACTGGCCGGCGACCACCCCGCCTTTGCCCTGCTCGCCGAGAACGGCTTCGACGCCGAACCGGGCGAAGCGCTGGTCATCCGCCGGGTGGTGAAGGCCGATGGCGGCAGCCGCGCCTTCATCAACGACCAGCCCGCCTCCGCCGCCACCCTGCGCGAACTGGGCGCGATGCTCGTCGAAATCCACGGCCAGCATGACGACCGCGGCCTGATCAATCCGCGCGGGCACCGCACCCTGCTCGACGCCTTCGGCCGCCTCGACGTCGTCGGCGTCGGCGTAGCGCACGCCGCGTGGCGCACCGCCGAGGACGCGCTCGAGGCCGCCCGCGTCGATATCGACAACGCTGCGCGCGACCAGGAATGGCTCGAACATGCCGTGGAGGAACTCAATCGCTTCGCGCCCGAACGGGGCGAAGAGACACTTCTCGCCGCCGACCGGACCGATATGCAGAAAGGCGCCCGACTGTCCGACGACCTGGTCGCGGTCAATGAGCATCTCGACGGATCGGACGGCGGACTGGCCGCCCTGCGTCAGGCTGCGCGTCGGCTCGACCGGATCGCGCCCGAACATCCGCTGCTCGCCGAAGCCCTGGCTGCGCTCGACCGTGCCGTGATCGAAGCGAGCGAAGCCGAGGACAAGCTGGCGGCCGCCGCCGAAGCGATGCGCTTCGATCCGAACCGGCTCGACATGGTCGAGACCCGGCTGTTCGAACTGCGCGCCCTCGCCCGCAAGCACCGCGTCGAACCCGAAGCGCTCGCGGACCTGCGCGACGAACTCGCCGCCCGGCTCGACCGCATCGAGGCGGGCGGCGCCGGTCTCGCCAGGCTCGAAGCCTCCGCCCGCGACGCGCGCGCCGCCTATCTCGCTTTGGCCGAGAAACTCAGCGATGCGCGGCGCGCCGCCGCCCTGCGGCTCGACGCGGCGGTCGCGACCGAACTTGCGCCGCTCAAGCTCGACGCCGCCCGCTTCCGCACCGTCGTCGAGACCCTTCCCGAAAGCGGATGGTCGCCTTCGGGCCGCGACCGGGTCGAGTTCGAGATCGCGACCAATCCGGGCGCGCCGTTCGCCCCGCTGATGAAGATCGCCAGCGGCGGCGAATTGTCGCGCTTCATCCTCGCGCTCAAGGTCGCCCTGGCCGAGCAGGGTTCGGCGACAACGATGATCTTCGACGAGATCGACCGCGGCGTCGGCGGCGCGGTGGCGAGCGCGATCGGCGAACGGCTGCAGCGCCTCGCGACCGGTGCGCAGCTCCTCGTCGTCACCCACAGCCCGCAGGTCGCCGCGCGGGGCGCTAACCACTGGCTGATCGCCAAGAGCCATGACGGCCTCGTCACCCGCACCGGCGTCCGCCCGCTCGACAGCGACGAGCGGCAGGAGGAGATCGCCCGGATGCTGTCGGGCGCCGAGATCACCGCCGAAGCGCGCGCCCAGGCGATGCGGCTGCTCGAAGCGGCGTAAGCGCGCGGACGCCGCCTGCGAAGAAAGCACCGTGGCGGTCGCGAAAACTCCCGCTTAAAAGACGGCGCATGACGACCGAATCCCAGGCCGCCGAGCGGCTCGCCTTCCTCGCTGCCGAGATAGCACGGCACAATGCGCTCTATCATGGCGAGGACGCGCCCGAGATCAGCGATGCCGACTATGACGCGCTGATGCGCGAGAACAGCGCGCTGGAGGCCGAATATCCCGAACTGATCCGCGCCGATTCGCCGTCGAAGCTCGTCGGTTCGGCGCCGTCCGGTCATCTCGCCAAGGTACCGCACGCCCAGGCGATGCTGAGCCTCGACAATGCCTTTGCGGACGAGGACGTCGTCGATTTCGTCGGCCGGGTGCGCCGCTATCTGAGCCTCGCCGCCGACGCGCCGGTCGCCCTGACCGCAGAGCCCAAGATCGACGGCCTGTCCTGCTCGCTGCGCTACGAAAAGGGCTTGCTGGTGCTCGCGGCGACACGCGGCGACGGCGCGGTCGGTGAGGACGTCACCGCCAATGTCCGCACGATCGACGATATTCCCGAGCGGCTGAAGAGCCCCGACCTTCTGTCTCCCCTCCCCGCCGTGTTCGAGGTGCGCGGCGAGGTCTATATGGCGAAGGAGGATTTCGCCGCGCTCAACGCCCGGCTGCTCGCCGATGCCGAGGATCCGGCCAAGGCGCGCCAGTTCGCCAATCCGCGCAACGCCGCCGCCGGATCGCTGCGGCAGAAGGATCCGTCGGTCACCGCGGCGCGGCCGCTGCGCTTCCTGGCGCATGGCTGGGGCGAGGCGTCGGAACTGCCCGCCGATACCCAGAAGGGCGTGATGGACGCGATCGCCGACTGGGGCCTGCCGGTTTCCGACGATCTCGTCCGCGTCGATGGCGAGACGCAGGCGCTGTCGCACTATCGCGGGATCGAGGCGCGGCGGTCCGATCTGCCGTTCGACATCGACGGGGTCGTCTACAAGGTCGATCGGCTCGACTGGCAGAAGCGGCTCGGCTTCGTCGCCCGCGCCCCGCGCTGGGCCATCGCGCACAAATTCCCCGCCGAGAAGGCGCAGACCGTGCTGCGCGAGATCGACATCCAGGTCGGCCGCACCGGCAAGCTGACCCCCGTGGCGCGGCTGGAGCCGGTAACGGTCGGTGGCGTCGTCGTCACCAACGCGACGCTGCACAATGCCGACGAGATCGGCCGCCTCGGCGTCTGGCCGGGTGACCGGGTGGTGATCCAGCGCGCGGGCGACGTCATCCCGCAGATCGTCGAGAATCTGTCGCGCGACGACACGCGCGGCGGCTGGCCCTTCCCGCTGACCTGCCCCGAATGCGGATCGGCGGCCGATCGCGAGCCCGGCGAAGTCGATTATCGCTGCACCGGCGGTCTGATCTGCCCCGCCCAGCGCGTCGAGCGGCTGCGCCATTTCGTGTCGCGCCACGCACTCGACATCGAGGGCCTGGGCCTGACCCATATCGAGAGCTTCTTCCGCGACGGCATCGTCCAGTCGCCGGCCGACATCTTCCGGCTGACCCGCGAGACGCTGCTGACCCGCGAACGCTGGGCCGAGACCTCCGCCCGCAACCTGGTCGCTGCCGTCGATGCCAAGCGCACACCTCCGCTCGACCGCTTCCTGTTCGCGCTGGGCATCCGCCATGTCGGCGAAGTGACGGCGCGCGACCTCGCGCGTCGCTATCGTAGCTGGGACGCTCTCAAGGCCATGATCGATCGGACGATCGCGGCCCGCGATGCCGCCGTGCAGGCGGTGGGCGAAACCGACGAGAAGTTTGCCGCCCGCACGGCCAAGGAACTGGCGGCGATCGTCGAGACGCCGGGCGTCGGCCCGGAGGTGGCACTGGCGCTGGTCGACTTCTTCGCCGAACCGCACAATGCCGATGCGGTCACCGATCTGCTGACCCAGCTTCGGCCCACCGACGTGATCCACGAAACCAGGGCGTCGGAGGTCAGCGGCAAGACGGTGGTCTTCACCGGCACGCTCGAAACCATGTCGCGCGACGAGGCCAAGGCGCAGGCCGAGGCGCTTGGCGCCAAGGTTGCGGGCTCGGTGTCGGCGAAGACCGATCTGGTCGTCGCGGGGCCCGGCGCCGGATCCAAGCTGAAGAAAGCGGCCGACCTCGGCATCGCGACCACCGATGAAGCCGGTTGGGCGGAAATCGTCGCGAAAGCACAATGACGCTACGAAAATTCGGCTGATCCCCTTCATCGCAGGCGATATTTCCGCTTGCGGGCGCGGAGAGCGTCCCTAAGAAAGAGCGATGCTCGCACGGCGTCGTTTTCCGTATCTGGCGCTGGCCGGCCTGTTCGTCGCCATTCTCGCGGCTGGTACTGCGCTGTTCCTCACGCGCGCGCAAAGCCGTGCCGGTGACTGGGCGGAGCATTCACTGCGCGTGCAGGTCATGCTGACCGAGCTTACCGACCATGTTCGCGCGATCGAATCCGATCATCGCGGTTATGTCCTGTCGCGCAGCGGAGGCATCCGGGCCAGTTTAGCTCGACAGATCGACGCGATCCCCGCTGCACTGGACCGGCTCGAATATGAGCTCCGCGACAATCCCACTCAACTGGATCGAGTGGCCGCACTGCGTCGCGCCGTAAACTCCAAGGTCGCTTTCGCGCGCCAAGGCATCGCCGCCGTCGACGCTGGCAACGGAACCGGTGAGACCGCCAGGATCGGGGAAGGCGAAGGCGCCCGTCGGATGGCGGCCGCGCTCGTCATCGTTCGTGGCATGATCGACGAAGAGGAAAGGCTGCTCGCCGAGAGGCGCGATACGACCGACCGATTGGTGGGGGGCCTGGGGCTGATCCTGGTCGCGACCGTGTTGCTGGTCCTCGTCATCGCCGCCATCATCATCCGCGACAGCGCCCGGCGCGAGCGGGAGATTGCCGCCGCGCGCGACGAGGCCATCGTCGCCGAACAGGCGCTCCGCGAACAGATGCTAGAGCGGGTGGCGATGGAGGAGAAGCTTCTCCATCTTCAGAAGATGGAATCGATCGGCCAACTGACCGGCGGTATCGCCCATGATTTCAACAATATGCTGGCGATCGTCATCGGCAGCCTCGATCTGGCCCGTCGCCGCCTGACCGGTGATCCCGTGCGGCTCGAACGCAATCTCAACAACGCATTCGAGGGCGCCCAGCGCGCCGCCAGCCTGACCGCGAGGCTGCTCGCCTTCTCCCGCCAGCAGCCGCTCGCGCCGCTCACGCTCGATATCAACAAGCTGGTGTCGGGCATGTCCGAGCTGCTTCAGCGGACATTGGGCGAGCCCTATCGCATCGAAACGGTCCTTGCCGGTGGTCTGTGGCGCGGCTTCGCCGATCCCGGCCAGCTCGAAAATGCGATCGTGAACCTGGCGGTCAATGCGCGCGACGCCATGCCCGGCGGTGGTCGCCTGACGATCGAGACGGCCAACGCCTATCTCGACGACGAATATGCCAGGACGCGACCCGAGGCTCTGCCCGGCCAATATGTCATGGTCAGCGTCTCGGACACCGGTACCGGCATGTCGCCCGAGGTGATCGCCAAGGCGTTCGATCCCTTTTTTACCACCAAGGAGGTGGGCAAGGGGACCGGCCTTGGGTTGAGCCAGCTGTTCGGTTTCATCAAGCAGACCGGCGGCCATGTCGCCATCTATTCGGAAATCGGCCAGGGCACGACGGTGAAGATCTATCTGCCGCGCAGCCAGGGCCTCGCTATCGACCCGCGCAGCCAGGATATTCTCCCCGAAACCGAAATCCCGCGCGCGCAGGTGGCCGAGACCATATTGGTCGTCGAGGACGAACAACGCGTACGGCACTTCTCGGTCGATGCGCTGCGCGACCTGGGCTATACGGTCGTCTCCGCCGCCAATGCCGCCGAGGCGATCGAGGCGCTCAACGTTCAGCCGACGATCAGCATGTTGTTCACCGATATCGTCATGCCCGAGATGAACGGTCGCCAGCTGGCCGACGCCGCACTCCGTCTACGCCCCGGCCTGCCGATCCTGTTCACCACCGGCTACACCCGCAACGCCGTGATCCATAACGGCATGCTCGACGCCGGTGTCGCCTTCCTCGCCAAGCCGTTCACCTTCACTCAACTGGGCAACAAGATCCGCGAAGTGCTCGACGGCGGCGGGATCAACCGCCCGGTCTGAGCGTTGATTCGGCAAAGCCCCCTCATCTCTTCGTCATGCCGGCACAGGCTGGCATCGCGCTTGTCCCGTCTCAGCGAGGTCTGCGCGCGGCGGCATGACGCCTGAGAGAGGTCGCAGGAGAAAAGTCGCATGAACCCGATCTACGCCGCGCTGCCGACGACGATTTTCGAAACGATGTCGGCGATCGCCCGCGAAACCGGCGCGATCAATCTCGGCCAGGGCTTCCCCGATGCGCCCGGCCCCGAAGATATCCGCCGTGCCGCCGCCGACGCGCTGTTCGAGCGATCGAACCAATATCCGCCAATGGCCGGCCTGCCCGAATTGCGGCAGGCGATCGCCGCCCACTATCGCGAACATCACGGGCTCGATCTCGATTGGCAGAAGGAGGTCATCGTCACATCGGGCGCGACCGAGGCGATCGCGGGTGCGATCCTCAGCCTCGTCTCGCCGGGCGACGAGGTGGTGCTTGTCCAGCCGCTCTACGACGCCTATCTGCCGATGGTGCGTCGCGCGGGCGCGATTCCCAAGCTGATCAGCCTGCAGCCCCCCGAATGGACGCTGGATCCTGCCGCCCTCGATGCCGCGATCACCGACCGGACGAAGCTGATCATCTTCAACAATCCCGCCAATCCCACCGGCCGGATGTACGATCGCGCGACGCTGGAAATGATCGCTGACCGCTGCATCCGTCACGATATCCTCGCGCTGTGCGACGAGGTCTGGGAACAGGTCGTGTTCGATGGCGAGCATGTGCCGTTGATCGCCCTGCCCGGCATGCGGGATCGCACCGTGAAGGTCGGATCGGCGGGGAAGATCTTCGCGCTGACCGGCTGGAAGGTCGGCTGGATCGTGGCGGGCGAAGCACTCGCCCCGCAGGTCGCCAAGGCGCATCAGTTCCTGACCTTCACCACCCCGCCCAATCTGCAATGGGCGGTGGCGCAGGGTCTCGCCAAGCCGAGGTCATGGTTCGAGGACATGCGCGCTGGCTTTGCGCGTTCGCGCGATCGCCTGATCGCAGGGCTGGAACGGAGCGGCTATGCGGTGCTGCCGTCGCAGGCGACCTGGTTCGTCTCGGTCGATCTCGCGGCATCGGGGATATCGCTGGGCGATGTCGCGTTCGCGCAGCGCATGGCGCTGGAAGGCGGGGTCGTGACGATCCCGGTCTCGGCCTTCTTCGAAGAAGCGCCGGTCACGAACATCCTGCGGCTCTGTTACTGCAAGGACGACGCGGTGCTCGACGAAGCGATCGAGCGGCTCGCAAGAATGCGGGAAAAACTGCTGTCCCGATAACGTCACCCCAGCGAAGGCTGGGGTCTCGGGAGAGGTGCGATACGCTCATCTCCCGAGATGCCAGCCTGCGCTGGCATGACGCCTCGGATTTCAGGAAGTCTTAGCGGGCTGCACCGCCGCCGAAGCGCTTGACCGCACCCTTGTGCGCGCCAGGCGCGCCCTTCGGGCGGCTGAAGCGGCGCTTGGGCTGGCCGTCAGCGGCGGCATTGCGACCGCCGCCGGCATCGTGGCGACGACGGTCGCCCTGCGGCTGCGGCGCGCTCGGCACCGGCTTGGGCAGCTTGGCCTTCTCGGCGATGAAGTTTTCCGGCAGCGGCTGGATCTCAAGCTGGATCTTGGTCAGCTTCTCGATCGCCTTCAGATAAGGACGCTCGTCATCGGCCACGAAGGCGATGGCGATGCCCGCGGCACCGGCGCGCGCGGTGCGGCCGATACGGTGGACATATTGCTCGGCGACGTTCGGAAGCTCGTAGTTGAACACATGGCTCACGCCGCCAACGTCGATGCCGCGCGCGGCAATGTCGGTCGCGACGAGGATCTTGACGTCACCGGTGCGGAACAGGCCCAGCGCGCGCTCGCGCTGCGGCTGGCTCTTATTGCCGTGGATCGCCTCGGACTCGATGCCGGCAGCGCGCAGGTTCTTCACGATCCGGTCGGCGCCATGCTTGGTGCGCGAGAAGACCAGCGCGCGATCGATCGGCTCCGAACGGATGCGCAGCGTCAGAAGCGCCTGCTTCTCGGTCGGGTTGCAGAAGGTCGCGAACTGCTCGACGCGCTCAGCAGTGGTCGACTGCGGCGCAACCGACACCTTGACTGGGTCGGTCAGGAAGCGGTTGCCCAGCTCGGCGATCGCCTTCGGCATCGTCGCCGAGAAGAACAGCGACTGGCGCTTCTTCGGGAGAAGCTGGTCGACCCGCTTCAGCGCGTGGATGAAGCCCAGGTCGAGCATCTGGTCGGCCTCGTCGAGGACGAAGATCTCGACGAACTTCAGGCTCAGCGCGCGCTGGTCGATCAGGTCGAGCAGGCGGCCGGGGGTGGCGACGAGAATGTCGACGCCGCGTGACAGCTGGCGGATCTGCTTGTTGATCGGCACGCCACCGAACACGGTGGCGACGCTCAGACGCAGGAACTTGCCATATTGGACGAAGCTCTCGGCGATCTGGCTGGCCAGCTCGCGGGTCGGAGCCAGGACGAGCATGCGGCAGCCCTGCGGCGGCGTATGCTTCAGAGTCTCGCTCAGATGGTGGAGCGACGGCAGCGCGAAGGCTGCGGTCTTGCCGGTGCCGGTCTGGGCGATGCCGCACAGGTCGCGGCCTTCGAGCAGCGCCGGGATGGCCTGCGACTGGATCGGCGTCGGAATATCATAACCCTTGGCGGCGAGGGCGCGCTGGAGGGGCTCGATCAGGCCGAGTTCGGAAAATTTGGTCACAATTGCACTTTCTAAGGGTGCGGGCGCACGGACGCATCCATGCGACAGCGGGTTCACATGACGACCCGCGTGAATAGGGAAGCCTCAGCTAGATGCGTCCATAAGGGACAGGAGCCGGCCTGACCTTTGGAATGGTCAGGAGATCACGCTGCTCGCAAGCCAAATGCTGCATAACAGCATCGACGCAGGGCCGCATATGATCCATCTTTGGTGGAAATACAAGTCGAGGTATCCATGGCATTCGTAAAATCGCGGTTTCTGGCGCTCTGTGTCCTTTGTGTGTCAGCGCCGACCACCCTTCCGGCGGCGCTGACCAGGGACGAAAGCGCGATGATCCGGACCGTTGACGCCGAAGCCGACCGGACGGTCGCGCTGCTCGAGGCGATCGTCAACATCAACTCGGGCTCGCGCAACCTGCCCGGCGTGACGAAGCTGGGCGCGATGATGCGCGCCGAACTGGAGCCGCTGGGGTTCCAGGTGCGCTGGGTGCCGATGGAGACGGTCGGCCGTGCCGGGCATATCGTCGCGGTCCACAAGGGCGACGGTCGCGGCCGGCGCATGTTGCTGATCGGCCATCTCGACACGGTGTTCGAACCCGACAGCCCCTTCCAGCGCTGGACGGTCAAGGGCAAGGACGATCAGGGAAATGCGTGGGCCGAAGGTCCGGGCGCCGGCGACGACAAGGGCGGCATGGTGGTGATGGTCGCGGCGCTGCGGGCGATGAAGGCTGCCGGCACACTGAAGAATGCCGATATCGAGATCGTCCTGACCGGCGACGAGGAAGATGCCGGCGACCCGATCGAGGTGGCCCGCGGCGACCTGATCGCGGCCGGAAAGCGCGCCGACATCGCGCTCGACTTCGAAGGGCTTGTTCGTGACGATGGCCGCGACATGGGTTCGATCGCGCGTCGGTCCGCCACGATGTGGGTGGTGACGACGACCGGGACCAGCGGCCATTCGAGCGGTGTCTTCAGCGCCAAGGCCGGTTATGGCGCCATCTATGAGATGGGCCGCATCATCGACCGCTTCCGCCAGGACCTGCCCGAGCCGAACCTGACCTATAATGTCGGCCTGGTCGCCGGCGGCGCCACCCAGTCGACCGACGCCGACGGCATCCGCATGACCGCGACCGGCAAGAGCAACATCATCCCCGCCCTCGCCGAAGCGCGCGGCGATCTGCGCACCCTGTCCGACGAGCAGACCGATCGCGTCCGCAAGAAGATGGAGGCGATCGTCGCCGATCATCTGCCCGGCACCACCGCGACGATTGCGTTCGACCATGGGGCCTATCCGGCCATGGCGCCCAGCGACGGCAACAAGGCGATCCTCGCCCGGCTGAACATCGTCAACCGCGACATGGGCCTGCCCGAAATGCCGGTGCTCGATCCGCTCAAGCGGGGCGCGGGCGACATCAGCTTCGTCGCGAAATATGTCGACAGCTTCGCGGGGATGGGCCCGCATTCCACTGGAGACCACGCCCCCGGCGAAAAGGTCGACCTGGCCTCGATCCCCCTGCAGGCGAAGCGCGCGGCGATCCTGATGTCGCGGCTGAGCATGGAGAAGCGAGGGCAGAAATAATCGTCGCCACCACATCTCGTCATTCCCGCGAAAGCGGGAATCCATTTGGCCGCGTGGCGCATCGGCTGACGGTTCGGGATGCGTTTCCTGGTGGATTCCCGCCTTCGCGGGAATGACGGATGTGGGGAAGGCGGTCTGGTATCGAAACGCGTGCAGCTATTAGCGCTCCGCCCTCAGAAATCCGGCTTCTCGTAATGCTCCGGCGGGCCGACCAGCTCCATGCGGTCGGCCAGGATCACGCGCAGCGAGCGGCGCGACTTCATGCCCGAATACCACTGCTTGGTTTCCTCATGGCCGCGCCAGTCGATCCCGCCGAGATAATCGGCGACCGACAGGTGCGCCGCACAGGCGAGGTCGGCGAGGCTGATGAGCTGGCCGCCGATCCAGCGCCGGCTGCCGACCAGATAATCGATATAGTCGAGATGGTCGTTCACCGCCTTCATCGCCTGCCGCAGCACGCCCGCATCGGGGGATGCCCGGTGAACGATCCGCTTGAGCGCACGCTCATAAAGCAGCGGCCCGACCACATCGGCGTAGAATTTCTCGTCGAAATAGGCGACCAGCCGGCGGATTTCGCCCCGCGCCGCGGCGCTGCCGGGGATCATCGGCACCGGCTCGACCGTCTCCTCGAGATATTCGGAGATGGCGCAGCTGTGGATCAGCGTGGTGCCGGTCGCCGGATCGACCAGAACCGGGGTCTGCCCGACCGGGTTCAGGTCGAGGAACTCGTCGCGGCGCAACCAGGGCGATTCGCGGACGAGATCATAGGCAATACCCTTCTCCTCCATCTGCAAGCGGATCTTGCGGGAGAAGGGACAGAGCGGAAATTGATAAAGCTGCCACATGGAACGCCCAGATTATCCCGACCTGCGAAACATGTCAGCAGGGTGCAGCGAAAAAACTGTGGGCGGACGGGGCCGGGCCGATGCACGAACCCCGTTCCGGGCGCCGTTACGGGGCAGCCGCCTCAGCAGCGGTCCCGATCGACATAGCGCTTGCGGTCGTTGCTGTAATAATAACAACCGCGCCGGTCGCGATAATAGCGGCGGCCGTCCGCCGTGGCCGCGCCGATGACGGCGCCGGCAGCGGCACCGATCGCGGCCCCCTCGCCGACCCCGACCCCATTGGCGAGCGCGCCGACGGCCGCACCACCGGCAGCGCCGATCGCCGCGCCGCGGGCAGCGCCGCGCGCCGTCGGATCGCTCGTCTGGCAGGCCGAGACCAGCAGCAGCGGGACCGAGCAGGCCAATATCGTCGTGCGCCGGATGTTCATGGGGCTCTCCTCATCTGGTTGCGTGTGATGAGGGGAGAACGCGATGCAGCCGAAAAGGTTCTGGGACACGGCGTTTTCGGCGAGCATCGACCCGGCGCGCGGCAGCGGCTCCGGAGAGCCCCCCTCGGGATCGGCGCGGCAAAGGTGGGAAAATCTGTGGATGCCCCGTGAGGATTCGAACCTCAATTAACGGAGTCAGAGTCCGTAGTCTTACCTTTAGACGACAGGGCACCAAGACAGAGGCGGCGAACTAAGACGCCAGGCTTTGTGGGTCAAGGGGTTTGCTGCAATTTTTTACCCGCCACCGACGGGCGTAACGCGGTCGCTTCCTACAATTCCGTGTCGGAAATCCAACATCACGCAGAGCCGCGTTGGCTTGCGGCGCGACCGACATCGCCCCGGAGCGGAGCACGGTCGCAATTAGCCCATGACGATCATGTGAGGTCTTCTGAACCACCCCTTGGAACGAAATCCGCGAAAGCATCCATATCGGATGAAGCTTTCAAAGTGACATAGTGGACGCTCCGGGACCCGAACGATATGCAACGACGATGCGTCGTCTCCTCGTTGCCGGGTCCCTAGCATGTGCCGTTCTCGCCGTGCTGGCGGTATCAGCGACTGCACGTATGCAGGTGCGGAAGGCGATAAGCCGTACGACTGCCTACCCGGCCTGGCGGCTTGCGCGGCCCGAGACGGTGAGGTTTCGGCCGAATGAGCGGGTTCTTCGGCCAGCCCTCGATCGTGGTGGCCGCGTCTATCTGTTCGCTGCGCTCAACAATGGCGCAGAGATGTGGCGCGAGCCGCTCTACCGGCCGCTCGTGGACAGGCTGCTCGCCGGCGGGAGCGAAGTCGTGCTGATGGACAGTCCGCCCACGAAGCCGCGGTTCTTCGACGATAAAGGCGAACATTATTGCCGCGCCTTGGTCGCGTGGATCGACAGCACCGATCGTCGGCTCGATGCGCAGCGGCCGGCGCGGCACAAGACCCTGGTCGGGATCAGCTTTGGCGGGTTTCAGGCGATGATGGGCGCGGCCCGCCTGCCCTGGGCGAAGACTTTCGTAGCCATGAGCCCCGTCACCCACCTCTACGCGCTCGATGAATATTGGTTCGTCAGCAATGCGAAGTGCAATCCGTTCACGGAAACTGCCAAGTTGCACACTAAGGCGGGGCTCGTAACCTATGGCACGGCCGAGGCGCGGGTGAACTCGGACTATCTGGCGGCGATCGCCGACCAGGCTGCGGCGCGAAAGATCGTTTACCCGAACCGCCAGCATGTAACGGTCGGCGACGAATATGCGCCGGCAGTCGCCTGGATCGGGCAAAGCTTCGGGATCTAGGGGGCTTTGTGGGTTGCGTCATAGGCCATCGGCCTAGGCTATGACGCAACTGTCGCCGCATGTTTCAAGTCATTGGAACAGCTACAAACCCGCCCTTGACCGGCAGGATACCCACAAGCCGCGGCGCGCATAAGGTTGGTGGCGGGGCGTGTCAACAGGGGTCGAGCGCGCCCTTGCCGTGATGCTCATCTCTCACTAGGTTCGATACCAAGTTCCGTGGGAATTTTTTATCCCATGGCGATAGACGAGAACCTAGATCATGGCGCACGGCCCCAATTTGGCCGCGCCGCGTCCGCCGCGTGAGGGGGGGCGTCGCGCGCATTCTCCATCGAATTCGTCCGCACCGCGCGGCAGCTATGCCGCGCTCGACCTCGGCACGAACAATTGCCGGCTCTTGATCGCCCGCCCCGCCGACGAGGGTTTCGTCGTCGTCGACGCCTTTTCGCGGATCGTCCGACTCGGCGAGGGGCTCGCCGCGACCGGCCGCCTGTCCGATGCGGCGATGGACCGTGCGGTCAGCGCGCTGTCGGTCTGCTCCGACAAGCTGCGCCGTCGCCGGGTCTCGCTGGTCCGCTCGGTCGCCACCGAGGCGTGTCGCCGCGCCGTCAACGGTCGCGAGTTCGTCCAGCGTGTCTACCGCGAGACCGGCATCGCGCTGGAGATCATCACGCCCGAGCAGGAGGCGCGGCTCGCGGTGCTCGGTTGCCACGCGCTGCTCGAGCCCGGCGAAGGCAATGCGCTGGTGTTCGACATCGGCGGCGGATCGACCGAACTGATCCTGATCGATGCCGACCAGAGCCCGCCGCGGGTGATCGACTGGTTCTCTGCGCCGTGGGGCGTCGTTTCCCTCTCGGAGACCGAACCGCATATCGGCGACACCCGCGACGGCCTGCTCAGCAGCTATGCGCGGATGCGTGCGCGGGTCGCGGAGAGCTTCGCCCAGTTCGCCGCCCGGATCGAGCCGGGCACGCTGCCGGGGCGGCTGCTGGGCACGAGCGGCACCGTCACCACCCTCGCCAGCGTTCATCTCGACCTGCCGAGCTATGACCGCCGGCAGATCGACGGGCTGATCGTGCCGGTGACCGCGATGCGCGACATCAGCGCGCGGCTGGCCGGCATGAGCGTTTCCGAACGCGCCGAACTCCCCTGCATCGGTCACGAGCGGGCCGATCTGGTCGTCGCGGGCTGCGCCATCCTCGATGCCATCCTCGACATCTGGCCGGCCGAGCGGCTAGGCGTCGCCGATCGCGGTATTCGCGAAGGCATCCTGCGGTCTTTGATGGCGCGCGATCGGGCAAGGAACATGCAATGAGCCGGGGCGATGGCGGGCGGCAGCGGATCAAGACCGCGAAGGGGCGCAGCGCCTCCTCGATCAAATGGATTCAGCGCCAGCTCAACGATCCCTATGTCCGCAAGGCACAGGCCGAGGGCTATCGCTCGCGCGCGGCCTATAAGCTGACCGAGCTCGACGAGCGTTTCCAGTTCCTGCGCGGCGCCAAACGGGTCATCGATCTGGGCATCGCCCCGGGCGGCTGGACCCAGGTGGTGCGCAGGGTCTGCCCGCAGGCGACCGTGGTCGGCATCGATCTGCTGCCGACCGATCCGATCGACGGCGCGATCATCCTCGAAATGGACTTCATGTCCGACGAAGCCCCCGGCCTGCTCGCCGAGGCGCTGGGCGGCCCCGCCGATATCGTCCTGTCCGACATGGCGGCCAACACCGTGGGCCATCAGCAGACCGATCACCTGCGCACGATGGCGCTGGTCGAGGCCGGAACCCTGTTCGCCAGCGAAGTGCTGCGGCCGGGCGGAACCTATGTCGCCAAGGTCCTGGCGGGGGGCGCCGATCACGGCCTGGTGGCCGAACTCAAGCGGCTGTTCACCACCGTCAAACACGCCAAGCCGCCGGCGAGCCGCAAGGATTCGTCCGAATGGTATGTGATCGCGCAGGGCTTCAAGGGCCGGCCCGAACCGACGCAGGACGACGATAACGGTTCCTAGCGGATCCGTATGACTGTATCGAGCGCCGCTCCGCCCTGGTGCGCCGGACAGGTCGTCCGCTCGAACTGTTTGTCGAGGCAGATCCACACCTCTTCCAGCCAGCCCGATTTGCTGACGTTCAGCCGCAGCTCCTCGGCCCGCATGCCGGGATTGGCGTCGGCGAACGCCTTCCGGAAATCGGCGGCGGGAATCGAACGGCTGCTCAGTTCCTTCATGTCCGGGAAGGCGAGCTTGGAAAACAGCGCCCCGCTCTTCGCGAAATACTCGTCCGGTGTCTTCGACATGCAGGTGCCGTGCTTTTCCCACTCATGCTGGATCAGCTGAGGCGACGGCGTGCTGCAGAAATGCGCGCGGACGACCGTCTCGGGCACCAGCCGGGTCGGCTTGCAATATTGCGGCCATAGCGCGCCCTCGCCGTCGGGCCACAGCCCGTGCAGGGTGAAGCCGAAGCTGTTGCCCGATCCGCACTGGACATGATCGCGCGGGCTCGTCGCGCGGGTGCTGCAATATTGCGGGGACCAGCTCACCGCCAGCGTATAGCCGCCGATCGGCAGTACGCGGCGCGGCTGATCGACCGACGTCCCTTCGAGCATCGCGCGCGGCAGGGTCGCGGGCACCTCGCAGCTCGGCGCCTTCTTGGCGCAGGCAGGCGCGACGAGCAGGGCGGCGAGGAGCAGGGGAAGACCGAATCGCATCATGGCACCCTAAAGGATATCGGCGTCCGGCGTCAGGAAACCGCGCGGAAATCCAGGCCGATGTCGGCGGCGGGCGCCGACTGGGTCAGCCGCCCGACCGAGATATAGCTGACCCCGGTCTGGGCGATCGCCTTGATCGTGTCGAGCCGGACGCCCCCCGATGCCTCGGTCGGCACCCGCCCGCCGATCAAAGTCACCGCGCCGCGCAGGGTCGGCGGGTCCATATTGTCGAGCAGGAGATGGGTCGCCCCGGCCGCCAGCGCAGGCTCGATCTGGTCGACCCGGTCGACCTCGACGATGATCCGCTCGATCCCCGCGTCAACCGCGCGGCGAACAGCCTCGCCGATGCTGCCGGCGACGGCGACATGGTTGTCCTTGATCATCGCGGCATCGTCGAGCCGCATCCGGTGATTGGTGCCGCCGCCCATCCGCACCGCATATTTCTCCAGCACGCGCAGGCCGGGAATCGTCTTGCGCGTGTCGAGCAGGGTCGCGCCGGTTCCCCGGATCGTGTCGACATAGCTGCTGGTCAGCGTGGCGATGCCGGAGAGATGCTGGACCGTGTTGAGCGCCGATCGCTCGGCGGTGAGCAACGCGCGCGCCTTGCCGCGCAGGCGCATCAGCACGCCGCCCTTGGCGACCCTCGCGCCGTCCTCGACCAGCATCTCGATCGCGACGTCGGGATCGAGCGCGCGGAAGAAGGCTTCGGCCAGCGGCAACCCGGCGACGCTGATCGCATCGCGGCTGGCCATCTCGCCCTCGAACAGTGCATCGGCGGGGATCGTGGCGGCGGAGGTGATGTCGCCCCCCTGCCCCATATCCTCGGCGAGGGTCGAGCGGACGAAGGCATCAAGGTCGAAATCGGGAAGAGTGAAGCGCGTCATAGCTTGCCCATGTCGTCGCCCCGGCGGAGGCCGGGGCCGCTGGAGAGTCGCGCATCGCAGGAGACGCCTGCGGCCCCGGCCTCCGCCGGGGCGACGATCATTTGAAGGACGGCCGCCCGACGTCGGGGCCCGACAGGCCGCCGGTCATTTCGAGCATCCGGTCGAGCGAGCGCTTCGCGGCGATGCGGGTCGGCTCGTCGACCTCGATCTGCGGGGTCAGGTCGCGCAGCGCCAGATAGAGCTTCTCCAGCGTGTTCATCGCCATGTACGGGCACATGTTGCAGTTGCAGTTGCCGTCCGCGCCGGGCGCGCCGATGAAGACCTTTTCCGGCGCCGCCTTCTCCATCTGGTGGATGATGTGCGGCTCGGTCGCGACGATGAAGGTCTTCGATCCGTCGTTCAGGACATAATCGAGGATGCCGCGGGTCGAGCCGACATAATCGGCATGGTCGAGGATGTGGACCGGGCATTCGGGATGCGCGGCGACCGGCGCGTCGGGATGCTGCGCCTTGAGCTTGATCAGCTCGGTTTCCGAGAACGCCTCGTGGACGATGCAACTGCCTTCCCAGAGCAGCATGTCGCGGCCGGTCTTCCGCGCGAAATAGCCGCCGAGGTGACGATCGGGCGCGAAGATGATCTTCTGGTCCATCGGCAGCTGCGACAGGATCCGCTCGGCCGAGGAAGAGGTGACGATGATGTCGCTGTGCGCCTTCACCGCCGCCGAGCAGTTGATGTAGGTCAGCGCGAGGTGATCGGGATGCGCGGCGCGGAAGCGGGCGAACTCCTCGGGAGGACAGCTGTCTTCCAGGCTGCAGCCGGCGTCCATGTCGGGCAGGATCACCGTCTTCTCGGGTGACAGGATCTTGGCCACCTCAGCCATGAAGCGCACGCCGCAGAAGGCGATCACGTCGGCGTCGGTCGCCGCCGCCTTGCGCGAGAGGTCGAGGCTGTCGCCGACGAAATCGGCCAGGTCCTGAATTTCCGGCGCCTGATAATAATGGGCCAGGATGACCGCGTTGCGCTCCTTGCGCAGCCGATCGATCTCGGCGCGCAAATCCAGACCCGTCAGACTCTCCACATGGGCATTCATGATGTTCTGCTCTCCAGAGGCGGTCAGGCCGCCAGGCTCCATACCGTGTCGTCGCGGTGGACGATACCGCGTGTCTCGAGGTCGATGAGATGGGCGAGGACCGACAGGCCGGCCGCGCCGTGCAGCCGGGGATCGACCCCGGAATACATCTGCAGCACCATCTCGGGGATCTGCACGACATCGCGCTCCAACAGGCGCAATATCTGCCCCTCGCGCTGCTTGCGGTGGCCGATCAGCCCGCGCACGAAGCGCTGGGGCCGCTCGATCGGATCGCCATGCGCCGAATAATAGACCGCATCCTGATCGCGTCTCTGCAACCGTTCGAGGCTCTCGAGATAATGGCCCATATTGCCGTCGGGCGGCACGACCACACTGGTCGACCAGCCCATGACATGATCGCCGGTGAACATCGCCTGCGCCTCGGGCAAGGCGAAGCAGAGATGGTTGGAGGTATGACCGGGCGTGTGCACCGCCTGCAGCGTCCAGCCCTCGCCTTCCAGCACCGCGCCATCGCGCATTACTTCGTCGGGCATATAGTCGCGGTCGAACGACGCGTCGGCGCGCGGCCCGCTGTCGTCGAGAACGAGCGGCGCGCAGCCGATGATCGGGGCCCCGGTCCGCGCCTTCAGTTCGGCCGC
Source organism: Pseudomonadota bacterium (assembly GCA_040387595.1). Taxonomy (GTDB): domain Bacteria; phylum Pseudomonadota; class Alphaproteobacteria; order Sphingomonadales; family Sphingomonadaceae; genus Rhizorhabdus. The sequence continues at coordinate 106,387 of JAZKDN010000002.1, read as the reverse complement.
CGCCGGGCTATGGTCGCGGTGGGTGTGCGTGCAGACGATCGCGCGCAGCGTCGAATCGCCGATCGCGGCCACGATCGCATCGACATGCTCGGACAGGTCCGGCCCCGGATCGATCACCGCCACCTCGCGGGTGCCGACCAGATAGGTCTGTGTACCCGTATAGGTGAAGGGGCTGGGATTGCCGGCCAACAGGCGACGCACCAACGGATTCTGCATCTGGGCAACGCCGACGGTCTGTTCGCTCATGGGGCCCATGTGGCATCGGGCAGCCCCAATGTGAAGGGATTGTTCGGGATCGCCGGCTAACCCCGATCGATCAGGCTGCTTCGATCGCCGCGATCAGCGCGGCGCTGAAGGCGGGGATATCGTCGGGCTTGCGGCTGGTGATGAGGTTGCCGTCGACGACGACCGGTTCGTCGACCACCTCGGCTCCGGCATTGCGCAGATCGGTGCGGATCGACGGCCAGCTGGTCAGCGTGCGGCCCGAAACGACATCGGCCTCGGCGAGCAGCCAGGGACCGTGGCAGATCGCGGCGACGGGCTTGTTCTGGTCGAAAAAGGCGCGGATGATCTTGAGCGCATCCTCCTCCATGCGCAGCGTGTCGGGATTGGCGACGCCGCCGGGGATGAGCAGCGCATCATAATCCTTGGGATCGACATCGTGGATCGAGGCGTCGGGGCGGATCGTGTCGCCCTTCTCGTCATGCTTCATGCCCTGGATGGGATCGCTCTTGTTCGAGGCGAGCGTGACCTTGGCGCCCTTGTCGAGAAGCGCCTGGCGCGGATCGAACAGTTCGGACTGCTCGAACCCGTCGGTGGCGATGATGAGGACGCGGGCGTTGGCGATATCTGTCATGATGGCTCCTGTGGCGGGGGAGCCGGTGAAACGGACGGGTGGCCGCCGACGTTCCGGCAGCTTGCGATAGAACGAGGTCCGGGCACTTCAAACCCACCCTCACCCCAGCCTCCTCTTCGTCATTCCCGCGAAAGCGGGAATCCACGGACGGCGGCACATTTATCAAAAGCGGCCCGCTACCGGGAATTCCCGCTTTCGCGGCAATGACGATAGAGGGGCTGTTCGATTCTAGCGCAAAAATTCCGGCCCCGACGGCATGACGCTACCGTTTAGCCGCCAGAAACGCGGCGCGCGCCTTGACCGCTTCACCAGGGAAATCGCTGAAAAGACCATCGACGCCGTAGCCCAGGAAGCGGGCATATTCGGCGGCGACATTGCCGTGCGCGGCCTGGTCCTCGCCGATGCGGTCGCCGGCCGGCAGGAAGATATTCTCGTTGCGGAAGGTCCAGCTGTGAACCAGCAGTCCGGCGGCATGGGCGTCCGCGACCAGCGTGGTCGGCCGCTGCGCCTGACCGGCCGCGTCGCGCGGCTCGATCAGCAGCTTGTAGGGTCCGACCGCATCGGCATAGCCGGCGATCGTCCTCAGGCCCTTCGGGGTGACCATATCGGCGATGGTCAGCCCGGTGCCGGCCGCGACCTGATCGTAGGGCGCCTCGTCGCTGTCGATCAGCTGGACGAGGCGCAGTTTCGTCATCTTGCGCAGCGCCTTCAGGTTCGACACCTCGAACGACTGGATGAACACCGGATCGCTGGCCTTGGCGAAGCCCGCCCGCGCCAGGGCATCGACCACCGCCCTCTCCATCGGCTTGCCGATCGAGGCGAAATAGGTCGGATGCTTGGTCTCGGGATAGATCCCGACAGTGCGCGGCGTCGCGCGAACCAGCTTCAGCGCCTCGTCGAAGGTCAGGATCCGCTCGTCCAGCCAGCCCGCATTGGCGGCCCGGATCTGCGGCAGTCGCTCGCGCGCGCGCAGCGTCTTCAGTTCGGCGAGGGTGAAATCCTCAGTGAACCAACCGACGACCTCATGACCATCGATCGTCTTGCCCGTGCGCCGGTCGGCGAATTCGGGATGATCGGCGACATCGGTGGTGTCGGCGATGTTGTTTTCGTGGCGGATGACGAGGACGCCGTCCTTCGTCATCACCAAATCGGGCTCGATGAAATCGGCCCCCTGCTCGATGGCGCGCTTATACGCGGCCAGCGTATGCTCGGGACGCTCGCCCGACGCGCCGCGGTGCGCGATGACGACGGGTTGAGCCAGGGCCGCTCCCGCCACGCTCAACGCCATGGCAAGGGCGAGAAAAGATCGCACCTGGCGCGATCAGCTATGGGCGATCCCGCTCTGATCGAGAAGCTCCAGCAACTCTCCCGCCTCGTACATCTCCATCATGATGTCCGATCCACCGACGAATTCGCCCTTCACATAGAGCTGCGGAATGGTCGGCCAGTCGGAGAAATCCTTGATCCCGGCGCGGATGCCCGCATCCTGCAGCACGTCGACCGTCGCATATTCGACGCCGAGATGGTCGAGGATGGAGATCGCGCGGCTGGAAAAGCCGCACTGCGGGAAGAGCGGGCTGCCCTTCATGAAAAGAAGCACGTCGGCCGAGTTGACCGCCGTTGCGATGCGGGCCTGAACGTCGTCGCTCATCTTCAACTCCTCAAAACGGTTTCGGGGCGGGTGACATCACCCACCGGTCCGCAAGCCGCGATATTATCAATCAGGGGTCGCGGTGGACAATTGCAGCGCATGCAGCACGCCGCCCATCCGTCCGCCCAGCGCATCATAGACCAGTCGCTGCTGCTTGACCCGGTTCAGGCCGCGAAAGCTTTCGCTGACCACCCGGGCCGAATAATGGTCGCCGTCGCCGGCAAGATCGGTGATCTCGACCAGCGCGTCGGGCAGCGCCGCCTTTATCATCGTCTCGATCTCGGCTGCCGCCATCGGCATGGCTTATTTGCCTTCCATCAGCTGGCGACGCGCTTCGACCGCCTTGGCATCGAGCGCCGCGCGAATGCGCGCATCGTCGATGTCGGCGCCGGCCGACGTCAGGTCGCCGAGCAGCTTGCGGATCACGTCCTCGTCGCCGGCTTCCTCGAAATCGGCCTGAACGACCGACTTGGCGTAGCTGTCGGTTTCCTCGGCCGTCAGGTTCATCAGACCGGCGGCCCACTGGCCGAGCAGCCGGTTGCGGCGCGCGGTGATGCGGAACGTCATCTCCTGATCATGGGCGAACTTGTTTTCGAAAGCCTGTTCGCGATCATCGAAGGTCGTCATTATATTCCCTGTCCGCCGGTAGAGTAGAGTTCAAATAGGCATCGCATCCCGCCCGCGCAACAGCGCAAAGCCGGAACATGCATCGATCAGAGCCACGGCCTCTCGGCCGTCATCTTGCTCTCGAAGGCGGAGATCGCCAGATCGCGCGCCATCGTCATCCCCACCTCGTCGAGGCCGTTGAGCAGGCAATGCTTGCGGAACGGGTCGATTTCGAAGCGGAAGCGGTCCTGGAACGGGGTCGTGACCGTCTGGCTTTCGAGGTCGATGCTGAGCGGGTGCGTCTTCGCGACCTCGAGCAGCCGGTCGACCGCCGCCTGCGGCAGAACCACCGTCAGGATGCCGTTCTTGAAGGCGTTGCCCGAGAAGATGTCCGAAAAACTGGGCGCGATCACCGCGTCGATGCCGAGATCGCCCAGCGCCCAGGCAGCATGTTCGCGGCTCGACCCGCATCCGAAATTGTCACCGGCGACAAGGATGTTCGCGCCGGCATATTCGGGATCGTCGAAGACGTTGCCGGGCTGCGCGCGGATCGTCTCGAACGCGCCGCGGCCCAGGCCCTTGCGCGTGATCGTCTTCAGATACTCCGCCGGGATGATCACGTCGGTATCGACATTCTTCAGGCCGAGCGGGAAGGCGCGGCCCTCGACCTCGTGGATCGGCTTCATCATTCGGCTCCCTTGGGGAAAGCGGGCAGCTTGGCTACGTCGCGGGGATCGTGCTGAAGGATCGACACCGCCTTGAGCGAGGCGCCGAGCTTGCGGAAGCGGTCGATCGCCGCCAGCGAGTCGGCGCGGTCGACGTTGAAGGTCGGGACGCCGTCGCTGTCCAGATTCTCGTGGAAATGCGCGACGTCGCCGGACAGCAGCACCGTGCCGGTCTTCGGCAGGCGCACCAGCAGGCCGTGATGGCCCGGCGTATGTCCGCCGAGAGCGATCATCACGACGCTGCCGTCACCGAACAGGTCCTTGTCGCCATCGACCGCATCGACCTTGGCGCCCTCCGCCAGCCAGGGCGCGAGCGGCTTGCCGATGCCGTCCTTGTCCGCGCGCGCGGCCTTCAGGTCGCCGGCGCCGATGACCAGCTTGGCCTTCGGGAATTCGGCGGCCTGGCCGGTATGATCGAAATGATGATGGCTGATACCGATCAGGCCGATCTGCTCGGGCTTGATGCCCAGTTCGGCGAGCTGTTCGACCAGCGTCTTCGTCAGCTTGGCGTCGATCGGCTGCGACGGCGCGGGCGGCGTGCCGCGGGTGGCGACGGGCAGGCCCGTGTCCCACAGCATATAGGCGTCGCCATCCTTGATCAGGTAGCAGCTGCCGACCAGCTTGCGCGTCTGCCCGGTATAGGACTGGGTATCCGAGAAGATGTTGAGCTGGTTGACCTGGATAGCGCCGCAGTCGAGCCGCCACATCATGTCGACCGTGCCCGGCGCGGCCTGTGCGGCCGATGCCATGAGCAGAGCTGCGACGATTCCCAGGGCCCGTTTCATGCGACGGGCTCCAGATCACGGACATCGGCCAGATGGCCGGTCACGGCGGCCGCGGCCGCCATCGCAGGCGAGACGAGATGGGTGCGCGCACCCGGCCCCTGCCGTCCGACGAAATTGCGATTCGAGGTCGATGCGCAACGTTCGCCCGGCGGCACCTTGTCGGGGTTCATCGCCAGGCACATCGAGCAGCCCGGTTCGCGCCATTCGAAACCGGCGTCGAGGAAGATGCGGTCGAGCCCCTCCGCCTCCGCCTGCCGCTTGACCAACCCGGAGCCCGGGACGATCAGCGCCTGCCGGACATTGGGCGCAACCTTGCGGCCCTTCACCACGACGGCCGCTGCGCGAAGGTCCTCGATGCGGCTGTTGGTGCAGCTGCCGATGAAGATGTTCTCGACGGGCACGTCCTGCATCCGGGTCCCCGGGGTCAGGCCCATATAATCGAGCGACTTCTGCGCCGCGACCTGCTTCGACGGATCGGCGAAGCTGGCGGGATCGGGGACGACCCCGGTGATCGGCACCACATCCTCGGGGCTGGTGCCCCAGGTCAGGCACGGCGCGATATCGGCGGCGTCGATGGTCACGACCTTGTCGTAGGTCGCGCCAGGATCGGTCGCCAGCGTCTTCCACCAGGCAACCGCCGCATCCCAATCGGCGCCCTTCGGCGCCATAGGCCGGCCGTGCACATAGTCGAAGGTCGTCTGGTCGGGAGCGATCAGGCCGGCGCGGGCGCCGCCCTCGATCGACATGTTGCAGACGGTCAGCCGCCCCTCGATCGACATCTCGCGGAAGACATTGCCGGTATATTCGATGACATAGCCGGTGCCCCCGGCCGCCCCGATCACGCCGATGATATGAAGCACGACGTCCTTCGGGCTAACGCCCTGGCCCAGCACGCCGTCGACGCGGACTTCCATCGACTTCGACCGGGAGAGCAGCAGCGTCTGGGTCGCCATGACATGCTCGATCTCAGACGTGCCGATGCCGAAGGCCAGCGCGCCGAGGCCGCCATGCGCCGCGGTGTGGCTGTCGCCGCAGACGATCGTCGTGCCGGGCTGCGAAAAGCCCTGCTCGGGGCCGACGACGTGGACGATGCCCTGTTCCGCCGCGACCGCGTCGATATAGGGCACCCCGAACTCGGGGGCGTTGCGCTCGAGCGTGGCGAGCTGGCTGGCCGATTCGACATCGGCAATCGGCACGCGCTTGCCCTGCGCATCGAGGCGCGCGGTGGTCGGGAGATTGTGATCGGGCACCGCGAGGGTGAGATCGGGCCGCCGAACCTTGCGGCCCGCGGCGCGCAGCGCCTCGAAGGCCTGCGGACTGGTGACCTCGTGAACGAGATGGCGGTCGATATAGATCAGGCAGGTGCCGTCGTCGCGACGTTCGACGACATGCGCGTCCCAGATCTTCTCATAGAGGGTGCGGGGCTTGCTGGACATGGTCGTCGCTCTACCCAAAGCGCCGATAAAGTCAAAGCAGAGTGGTCATCGGGGTTGAAAGTTGGGCTTTCTCTTCCCTCCAATTTCAAAGAGGCCGCGCATGTGGGGTGGCCCGCATAACACTCAACCGTCATTCCCGCGAAAGCGGGAATCCATGGACGGCGGCGCATCCGGTCAAATAGCGTCCCGTTACCGTGGATTCCCGCTTTCGCGGGAATGACGGGAGGGAGGGATCACGCCCCCCCTTATTTATCGAGCTCCATCCAGTCCTTGAACGGCTGGTGGTAGAGCATGTCCATCACCTCCAGTTGCATGCCGGTCGGCTCGACCGCGGTGCTGTTCCACATCATGGCCACCCCGGCCTTCAGGAGCGGATCGAACAGGATCAGCGAGCGATAACCGTCGACCGCGCCGCGATGGCCGATCACCTGACGCCCCTGATAATGCCAGATTCGCCAGCCGAGGCCGTAGGACGCTTCCTTGAGGACCTGATCGAGCTCGCGCTGGCGGTGGATCGAGAAGGTGCGGATCCGCGGGCTGTGGATATCGCGCAGCACCCGCTTCGACAGGACGCGCGGCGCGCCGCCCATCTGGGCGCGCATCCAGATGCCGAGATCGATGATCGAGGAATTGACGCCGCCCGCCGCCGGGGTCCGGTAATAGGCGTCGGCGACCTTGAGCTCGCGGCGGCCCTGGTGCGGCGGCGCCCAGTTGGGCGAGGATTCGAGCCCTTCGCGCGTCGTCGTCGCCGACTGCATGCCGAGCGGCGCGAACAGTTCCTGCTTCACCAACTCGGCATAGCTCTTCCGGCCGGCATGTTCGGCCGCCTCGCTCGCCGCGTCATAGGCGATGTTCTGGTAGCTGTAGCATTTGCCCGGCGGACACAGCAGCGGGATCTCGTTGAGACGACCGCGGATCTCCTTGGGATCGCGGCCGTCCTCCAGATCCTGATCATAGGCGTTCTTCCAGATGCCCAGGCTCTGCGAGAGGAGATTGTCGATCGTCGCGACATTCTGCGCATCGTCTCGCAGCTTGAGTGACGGGGCCCAGCGCGACACCGGATCGCGCAGCGACAGCTTCTTCTCCTCGGCCATCTTGGCGAGCAGGGTCGCAGCCACGCCCTTCGACACCGATGCCCAGCGGAACACCGTGTGCGCGTCGACCGGCTTGCCCTCCGCGCCATCGGTGGTCACGCCGTACCCCTTGGCGAAGCTGATCTCGCCATTCTCGATCGTCACGATCGCAACGCCCACGATCGCCTTCTTCTCGGCAAGCTGGCGCATCCGTCGGTCGATGCGGCCATAATCGAGGCGTCGCGGGCCCGACTTGCTGATGCCGATGCGGCTGAGGTCGATCGACAGCCGCTCGGCCCCGGGCTTCGGCGCCTCCTGCGTCGTCCGCCGCAGATAGAATCCGCCGGCCGCGACGAAGGCGATCAGCACCGCGACCAGGACGACGGCGGCGATGACGAGGCCATGCTCGATCTGGACGACGGTCGGGACGTCGGGTTCACGCGGAACGCCGCGATCGGACCGCGGGCGATCGGGCTTCGGGCGCTCGGGTTTCGAAAAGGAATCGGGCTTCACGGCAGGAATCGGACCAGCAGACAGGAGGGACGGTAGCCATAGCAGCTTGGACGGCGAGCGCCCGAGCCGCCGGCAGCTGCTCGCCCCACGCCATGCACCATCCGCCCCGGCTTCGAAAGACCATCGCCCGGCAAAAAGTTCGGCAGGCGCGACGCGCCCGAATCTCGGCGCCGCGGCGGCGTCATTTCTCCCGTCCGTCACCGGGGTCGATCCAGCGCCGGTCGAGCGGGAAAACCTGGTCCCAGTCGCCGCCGAGGCCCGATCCGTAGACCGGGTTGGGCAACAGGAACCAGCCATGTCCCCACAGCCGGGCGATGGCCGGGGCCGTGGCCAGCGTCCGGCGCACGGGCGGGTCGCCGCGGAAGCCATCGCTGAAATCGCCGAGCTGGTCGCCGACCATCGCGATCACGCAGAAACGGCTGGCGATCTCCTGCCGTCGCGCATCCTTGCCGCGCGTGCCATCGACATCGCCTGCCAGGAACAGCGTCTCACTGTGGCGAAAGCCGCCCAGCCCCACTCCGGCCAGCGCCGCTTGCGCCGCCTGCGCACTGGCGGCCACGCGGTTGGTGTTGACCACCGGCGTCACCCCCAGCCGGCGCAGCGCGGCGATGGCATCGACCGCGCCGGGCACGGGTACGAGCGCGGCGACGTCCGCTTTCTCCCAGCGCGACCAGCGGTCGGCGTCGAAGCCCTGGCCGCTGCGCGCCTCGAGATGTTCGTAGCCGAGGTTGAGCACCAGCGTTTCGTCCATGTCGAACACGACCGCCGGCGGGCGATCGCCGCAATCGGCGAACGATGCGCGGTCCGGGGTCGCGCCGGGCGCGAGCACCACCGACATTCTCTTGCCCGCGCTCCGCTCGACGAAGCCTGTGAGCGCAGCATAGGCCTGTACGCTGAGCACTGCAGCCTCGGCCGAACCGTAGAGATATTGCATGCCGGGCGGAGGCGACGCGACCGGAGCGCGCGCCGGCAGCGAAGGTGCGCGGGCGGCACAGCCTGCCAGCGCGGCACAGGCCATCATCAGGACCAGACGGATCATGCCGGCACCGGCGCGTCCGTCGGCGCCGCTGCGCCGCGATCGATGCCGTCCATAAGCGTCTCCCTTCCGTCCAAAGCAGCTAGATCGCCGCATGTCTCACGGTCAACTGCCGGTAGGAAACAATTTAAAACGGAATAAATTTATGTTGCATCGCAGCAATATAGCCCGAAATTGCGCCTTCATTGCAACACCGGCGCAGCAAATGACCTTTTGGCCACCTTGACGGCTGCTTACGGGCGTTGACCTGCGGCCAGGCTTTGGTCAATCACGGCCCCATAGGAGTGCCGGATGATCAAAGAATTGGCGGAAATCGACATCAAACCGGGCTGCGAGGACGCTTTCGAGGAAGCCGCCGGTATCGCCAAGAATCTGTTCCTGGCGTCGAAGGGTTGCATCGCCTTCCGCCTCCATCGGTCGATGGAGCAGCCGAGCCGTTATCGGATGTTCGTCGAGTGGGAGACGATCGAGGATCATATGATCGAGTTTCGCAACTCGGACGCCTTCCTCGAATGGCGTCGTCTGTGCGGATCCTATTTCCAGAATCCGCCCCGGGTCGAGCATCTCGCGGTCGTCGTCGAAGGGCGCAGCGAGGATTTTACCATGGGCGCCATGGCCGCCGCCGAATAAGCGCGCCGCGTCACGCTCATTCCGGCGGATAGGGCGTGCCGTCGACATGGCGGTAAAAGGACTCGCCCGGCCGCGCATCCATGTCGATATCGGGATAATGGCAGGCATCGGTCTGGGTGCGGCGCGATCCGATCTCCAGATAGACTGCATCCCGCTCGCCGCGGTTCTGCAGGCAATGGCCGTTCGGCGTTCCCGCCTTCCATCCGATGCAGTCGCCCGCGCGCAGGATATGCTCGCCATCATCTTCGACCGCGACGACGTCGCCCTCGATCATCATGACGAACTCGTCCTCCTCGCTGTGCCAATGCCGCTGGCTCGACCATTTTCCCGGCGGCAGGCGCACGAGGTTGATCCCGAAATCGGTGAGACCCGCCGCATCGCCCAGCTTGCGCCACGTCGCGCCGAGGCAGATCTCCTTGAACGGGTGCGGGTAGCTGCAACCGCTGCTCAGCGGCACGGCCTCGACATCGATCTTCGGCACGACAGACCTCCTGACCACATCTGCGCGAAGCCGCCGCGCGGGGCTAGATCAACCCCGCCAGCGGGCTCGACGGATCGGCATACATGCGGCGTCCCATCCGGCCGGCGCGATAGGCAAGACGGCCGCTCTCGACCGCCAGCTTCATCGCCGCGGCCATCATCACCGGGTTCTTCGCCTCGGCGATCGCGGTGTTCATCAGCACGCCCGCGCAGCCGAGCTCCATCGCCGACGACGCTTCGGACGCGGTCCCGACCCCGGCATCGACCAGCACCGGCAGCTTGGTGCCCTCGACGATCAGGCGGATCGTCACCCGGTTCTGGATGCCCAGGCCCGACCCGATCGGCGCGCCCAGCGGCATGATCGCGACCGCGCCAACATCCTCCAGCCGCTTCGCAGCGATCGGGTCGTCGACGCAGTACACCATCGGCTTGAAGCCTTCCTTGGCCAGGATCTCGGTCGCGCGCAGCGTCTCGACCATGTCGGGATAGAGCGTCTTGGCCTCGCCGAGCACCTCGAGCTTGACCAGGTCCCAGCCCCCCGCCTCGCGCGCCAGGCGCAGCGTGCGGATCGCCTCCTCGCCGGTGAAGCAGCCGGCGGTGTTGGGCAGATAGGTGATCTTCTTCGGATCGATATAGTCGGTCAGCATCGGCGCCTTGGGATCGGCGACATTGACCCGGCGGACCGCAACGGTGACGATCTCCGCCCCCGACGCCGCGACCGCGGCCGCGTTCTGCGCGAAATCCTTGTACTTGCCGGTGCCCACGATCAGCCGCGAGCGGAAGGTCTGTCCTGCGACCGTCCAGCTATCGTCGTCCGCCACGACCGGATGGTCGCCGCCGCCGACGAAATGGACGATCTCCAGATCGTCCCCGTCTTCGACCAGAACCTGCCCCAGGGTCGACCGCGGCACGACCTCCAGATTGCGCTCGACCGCGACCTTGGTCGGCTCCAGCCCCAGTTCGAGCGCGAGCCCGGCGATCGTCATTCCGGCGATGATCCGGCGATGCTCGCCGTTGATGCGAATCTGGATCGTGCCGTCGGGATTGGTCATCGAAACTCCAATGCGCTTTCGCTTTGCTTCGGGGGCCCATATAGGGTGGCGTGTCGCACCATCGCAACGGAAAGGCTTGCCGCGTGGCGGATCGTCCGGTCATCTTCGTACTCAACGGCCCCAATCTCAACATGCTCGGCACCCGAGAGCCAGAAATCTACGGGACGACGACGCTCGACGACATCGCCGGGATGCTGGAGGACCGCGCCCTCGAACTGGGCGTCGAGATCGACATGCGCCAGTCGAACCATGAAGGACATCTGGTCGACTGGATCCAGGAAGCCAATATCAGCGGCGCCAGGGCGATCCTGATCAATCCGGGCGCCTACACCCACACGTCGATCGCGATCCACGATGCGATCAAGGGCGGCACGGTGCCGGTGATCGAGATCCACCTGTCCAATCCGCATGCGCGCGAATCCTTCCGCCACGTCAGCTATGTCGGGCAGGCCGCGAAGGGTTCGATCATGGGTTTCGGCGCGCAATCCTACATGCTGGCGCTGGACGCCGCCGTCCGCATCTGACAATGGCGGGCGCCACACCGAACGACGCAACTACAGAAGAGCATCCGATGGCCGATCAATCGCAGGGGACAACAATGCAGGTCGACCCCGAACTGGTACGCCAGCTAGCCGTGCTGCTGGACGAAACCAACCTTACCGAAATCGAGGTGCAGGACGGCGACCGGCGGATCAAGGTCGCCCGCAATGTGACGGTGGCCCCCGCGCCCGCCATCGCCATGCCCGCCGCAGCGCCGAGCGCCGCACCAACCGCCGCGCCTGTCGTCGAAGCCGATCATCCGGGCACCGTGAAGTCGCCGATGGTAGGCACCGTCTATCTGTCGTCCGAGCCGGGCGCGAAGCATTTCGTCGCCCCCGGCGACAAGGTCACCGCCGGCCAGACGCTGCTGATCGTCGAGGCGATGAAGGTGATGAACGCCATCGCGGCGCCGCGCGCCGGCACGGTCAAGGCGCTGATGGTCGAGAACGGCCAGCCGGTGGAATATGACCAGCCGCTCGTGATCGTAGAGTAGATCGACGTGGCCATCAGCAAGGTCCTGATCGCCAATCGCGGTGAGATTGCGCTTCGCATCCACCGCGCCTGCCATGAGATGGGCATCCAGACGGTCGCGGTCCATTCGACCGCCGATGCCGATGCGATGCATGTCCGGCTGGCCGATCAATCGGTGTGCATCGGCCCGCCCCCGGCGGTCGAGAGCTACCTCAACATTCCCAGCATCATCGCCGCCGCGGAGATTTCGGGCGCCGACGCGATCCACCCCGGCTACGGCTTCCTGTCCGAAAACGCGCGGTTCGCCGAGATCGTCGAATCGCACAACCTGATCTGGATCGGCCCCAAGCCCGAGCATATCCGGACGATGGGCGACAAGATCCAGGCAAAGCTGACCGCAGCCAAGCTCGGCCTGCCGCTGGTCCCCGGTTCGGACGGACCGCTCGTCTCGATCGAGGAAGCGAAGCGGGTCGCCGCCGAGATCGGCTATCCGGTCATCATCAAGGCCGCATCGGGCGGCGGCGGGCGCGGCATGAAGGTCGTGACCGAGGAAAGCCAGCTCGAAACGCTGATGGCGCAGGCCGGCACCGAGGCGAAGGCCGCCTTCGGCGACGCCACCGTCTATATGGAGAAATATCTCTCCGATCCGCGCCACATCGAATTCCAGGTGTTCGGCGACGGCAAGGGCAATGCGATCCATGTCGGCGAGCGCGACTGTTCGCTGCAGCGCCGCCACCAGAAGGTGCTGGAGGAGGCCCCCTCCCCCGTCATCAGCCATGCCCAGCGCAACGAGATGGGCACGATCGTCGCGCGTGCGATGGCCGACATGGGCTATCGCGGCGCCGGCACGATCGAGTTCCTCTACGAAAACAACGAGTTCTACTTCATCGAGATGAACACCCGCCTGCAGGTGGAGCATCCGGTGACCGAGGCGATCACCGGGCTCGACCTGGTCCGCGAGCAGATCCGCATCGCCGAAGGCAAGCCGCTGTCGGTCGCGCAGGAGGATCTCGAATTCCGCGGCCACGCGATCGAATGCCGGATCAACGCCGAGGACTGGAAGACCTTCATGCCGAGCCCCGGCACGGTGAAGGCGTTCCACGCCCCCGGCGGCATGCACGTCCGCGTCGATAGCGGCATCTATGCCGGCTACCGCATCCCGCCCTATTACGACTCGATGATCGCCAAGCTGATCGTCTACGGCCGCGACCGCGAAGGCTGCATCCGCCGCCTGCGCCGCGCGCTCGAGGAGTTCGTCGTCGAAGGCGTCAAGACGACCATCCCGATGCACCGCGCGCTGCTCGACGATCCCGACTTCCAGAAGGGCGACTATACCATCAAGTGGCTCGAGCAGTGGCTGGCGAAGCAGGACGACGCCTGAATCGAAGTCTAGCGGCGGATGGGGAGCCCCGTCCGCTGGTGTTCTTCCGAACGCGCCTGTCCGTACCCGGAGAAACATCATGAAGGCGACCATCTGGCACAATCCGCGCTGCTCGAAGTCGCGCGAAGCCCTGGCGATCCTGGAGGCCGCACCCGGTGTCGAGGTCGAGATCTTCGAATATCTCAAGACCCCGCCGAGCCGCGCCCGGATCGCGGCGATCTACGCCAAGGCCGGGATCACCGCCGCCGAAGGCCTGCGCAAGGCCGAGGACGGCGCGAAGACGCTCAAAGGCGCCGACGACGCCGCGATCCTCGACGCGATGGCCGCCGATCCGATCCTGATCGAACGCCCGCTGGTCGAAACGTCCAAGGGCGCCCGCCTTGGTCGCCCGCCGGAAAAGATCCGCGAGATCCTCTGATCGCGCAGCGACGAGCAGGTCGCGCTTACGTTGGCTGGGCTCAGCTGGCCGTTCATGGCGCGGGACGTCACCACAGGCCACCCGTTGCTGACGTCTCCGACGAAGATGCCATCGCCCGATGAAGGGGACGGTCGCCATCGACGGACCTTTTACCGAAGCCCGACATTCACAACACCCGTGGTGCAACCGGCGGAAGCGGTCCGAGCGTGCATGGTCGAGGGTCCTGATCTACATGTAACGCCAGGCGCGTCGATATGGCCGTGCCGGGGAGATTGTTATGTCAGAGCCACTATCGCTCGATACCGTCGCGATCATTGAATCGACGGCTCCAGCTCTCCGTAACCATGGCGTGATCAAAGACATTCTCGGTGATGCGGTTGATGATATTGTGCCGAACGCGCGGGGCGAGGCATACGGGTTGCTTGCAGCTGTTCCGAAGGCACGTGAAGCCAGCCTCTATGCCGAGGCCGCATGACGCCCGAAATCATGCCGTGCAGACCGCTGCAGAACGCCGCGGAGCTTCCCGAAGGCCTGGAGCCTTATCGGCAGACCGATGTGTTTACGGAGGCTTCGATCCCAGCGGGCCTTCGTAAGGATCATTGTACGAAACCAGGTGTATGGGGGCTGATACAGGTCGCGGAAGGTCGATTGCGCTATTGCGTGACCGATCCTCGCCGGGTGGCTGTCGAATTGATCCTGACGCCCGAGAGCCGGCCGGCTGTGGTGGAGCCCGAGATCCTCCATCATGTTGCGTCGCTCGGACCCGTTCGGTTTCACGTTCAATTCTACCGTCAGCCTGTCGAGAGCGCGCCGCTCTGTCGGTTTGAAGAGCTGGCAACACGCGAAAACCAGCTGCGTGGCGATGCTGCCGCGACAGAGCCGCAACATTAGTCGCGGGGGGAGGACATAAGCCCGCCTTTTCCGAACGCCGCGCCAGCTCGAAAGCTATCCCGAAAACCGCCGTCCGGAATCGACCGACGTCAGCCGACCTACCCGGCGTGAACGATCGTGACTGCGGTGCCCGGGTTGGCATTGGTAATGGCGACGCTCGCGCCCAGATGCCGCGATAAGGCCTTCACGATCCCCGTCCCGAGGCCGCCCTTCGCCGCGGCGTGATCCCGAGGCATCCCGATACCATCGTCGGTGACGGTCAGGGTCCACGCGGGAAGGCGCGATGCATAGTCGACCCTGATCGTGCCCAAGGGATCGCTGTCCGTAAACGCATGCTTGAGCGCGTTGATGACCAGTTCGGTAACGATCAATCCGAGGCTGGCGGACGCGTCCGCGCTCACGACGCTGTCGTCGATCGTCGCGATCAGCTTCAGCCGTTCCGGATCGGCGATCATCGATGCGCCGATGCTGCTGCAAAGGTCGGTGAAATAGGGTCGCAGGGCCACCTCGTTGGCGCTCGTGGTGGCCAGTTGCTTTTGCAGGGTGGCGATCGACATGACACGATGATGGGCATCGTGCAGGTGCGCGCGCGTCTCTTCCGACTGTACCCTGCGGGCGCTCTGCATGATGACGCTGGCGATGATCTGCAGGCTGTTGGCGACCCGGTGCTGCAACTCCTGGTGCAGGACATGCTTGTCCCGCTCGAGATCGTCCCTGATCCTTTCGGCCCGACGTTCCGCGCTCACGTCCGACACCGCCAGGACGATGAGGACCTCGTCCGAGCCGGGATAATCGAGCCTGTGGGCGTTCAGGACGAGCCGACAGGTTGGATGCCCCTCGCGCACCAGATCCATCTCATAGGCGTCGATCGCGGCGTCGCCCGACGCCGTTGCCCGCAGCAGCGACCGCAGCTGCGGAATGTTCCATTCACCGTCGCCCAAGGCAAAGAGCTCGGCACCGAGCACGAGCTTCGGATCGAGCGCGAAAGCGCGGCAGAAGGAGCCGCTCGCCGCCTTTACTGTGAGAGCGCTATCGAGAAGAATGAGCGGAGAACTGGACGACATGACGAGCGCCATGCCCAGGCTGTTTGCAGGTTCGGGAGATTGCGGCGTAAATAATTCCATGGCCGAAGCCTTCGGAGGCCGGAGGCTCACGAAATGAAAGCCGTAGCCCGGGTAGAATATCGATGACGGTCTGTTGTCAGTGCTTTAGCTCTGAACGGCGTCAACCTTAACAGCTATAAGCAAAAACCCCTATTTGTTTCGAGCCCGCACGACTGAGACAACGGCGGGTCATAGCGATCCATTGCCGTCACGATCCCGCTTCGCACCCATTTCGGACACTCCGCGCCAGCTTGGGTCGAATCGCGGCAAGCGCGCGCCCTCACCGCCCTTGCCAAGCCGGCTTGTCCTACCCGGCAGCAGACCCGAGCTACGTCAAACGCGGTTCGCCGACATCGAAGATGCTCTGGTTCTTGCAGAGCGAACCGCAATCTGACCTCGGAGCGGCCCATCTGCAATCCGGCCAAGGCGGCGATGTGGGTCTATTTTAACCGTCCAACCAATCAGCTGTGATCTCGCCCCTATGCCCTTCCGGCGCCAGCGCGGCGCGGAGGGCCTCCAACAGAGGCGGCAGTGCCTGCGTGAAGGCATATGGCGGGTTGACGATGAAAAGACCCGCGCCGTTGTAGGAGCCGGGCTGAACGCTATCATACAGCCAATGCTCCACGCTCATGAATTTCGGGATGCCGAGCTTGCGTAACTGCGCCTTCCACTGCCAATGCGTGGCGTGGTCTTTCAGCGGATACCAGATCACCGTCACGCCATGCGCCCATTTGCGGTAAGCGGCGGCGAGGGTCGCTGTGATACGGGCGCGTTCGTCGGTCTGCTCGTAAGGCGGATCGACCACCACCACGCCGCGCGCGGTGCGGGTCGGGAGCATGGCCAGCCAAAGTTCGTAGGCGTCGCGCTCATGCACGGCAGCGGGTGTGCCCCGCATCGCGCCGCGCAGGGCACTGGCGTCCTCGGGATGCTTTTCATTGAGGATGAGGACGTCTTGCGGGCGCAGAAGTTGGGCCAGAATGCGCGGTGAGCCGGGGTAGAGGTGCGGCTCGGCCCCGACATTCACCGCCTGTACGGCGGCGCGGTAGTCGTTCAGCAAAGGGTTCGGATCGGCAAAGGTCCGCAGCACGCCCTGCGTGGCCTCGCCGGTCCGTTGGGCCTGATCGCCATCGAGGTCGTAGAGCCCGCAACCGGAATGGGTGTCGATCAGGGTCAGCGCACCCTGTTTGAGCTGCAAGGCCCGGACGAGGGCGATCAGGAGGCTATGCTTCACGACATCGGCGCTGTTGCCAGCATGGAAGGAATGGCGATAATTCATTGAAATCCGAAACCCTGCCGATCTGCCTTTGTAGGAATTGCTGGGACGAGGAAGCCGAGCGCGAGACGATGGAAGCAACCAATCCGGGGAAGCAACCAATCCGGAGCTCCTAACGGCTTTGATCCGCATCCCGCCAGCCCGTTCACCGTCACCCGCCAAACTGCTTCATCGGTCATACCTGCCGCTGGTAACCTCGCCCAGATCAGAGAACTCCTCGAACTGGCCCGGCGCGATCCCGGCGACAGCCCAGTCGCCGATCGACCAGCGCACCAGCCGAAGGGTGGGCAACCCCACCGCTGCCGTCATTCGGCGCACTTGCCGGTTGCGCCCTTCGCGGATGGTGATTTTCAGCCAGCTGTCGGGGATGAGCCTGCGCTGCCGTATCGGCGGATCGCGCGGCCACAGGTCCGGCGCGTCGATGCGGGCGACATCGGCGGGCAGGGTCATGCCATCCTTGAGCCGGACGCCCTGCCGCAAGTGCGCGAGTTCCTGCTCTTGCGGATCGCCTTCGACCTGCACAAGGTAGGTCTTCGGCAGCTTGAAGCGTGGATCGGCAATGCGCGCCTGCAGCCGCCCATCGTCGCATAACAGCAGCAGGCCCTCACTGTCCCGATCGAGCCGCCCGGCGGGATAGACGCCCTTCACCGCAATGAAGTCGGACAATGTCGACCGAACCGTTGGCGATCCGCGGTCGGTGAATTGCGACAAGACCCCGAAGGGTTTGTTGAACAGTAGCAGCCGGGCCATCCCGAGCTCATATCGTCCGATTGCGGTTATGTCTTCAGGCCCGTGCCGCCGCCGGATAGACCGCGCCTGCCAGACCCACCCGAAAGCTGTCGGTCGGGGGCCGGCGCCTACGGCAGCGAATGACCACTGTCAGGGCGCAAAGCTACCGATACGCGCCTGACCGCGTCAGTGCCCGGTTACCGCAACTCTTCCCCGATACCGGAGAGTCTGGATTGTCTCCCGTACGGACGCTTCGACGGTTCGCTCTGGAGCCCGAAAGCTGCCCGGCAGGAAACGACCAACTTGCGGTCATTCACCGCTCCAGCGAAGTTCCCCAGAGGCGGACGCTAGGAAATGGGTTTCACAGCGGAGATGGTTTCGCTGCTATCGGCCCAATGTACGAGAGCGGAGGCAAGCCAACGCGCCTCATCGGCGCGGAGCCTCACGGTCACACGACGCCCCTCGGCATCAACGACGAACTGCAACTGGCTTGGACCGGTGGCACCGATCTCCAAGCCATTGAGAGATGCGATTAAGGCCTTACGTTTTAACATCGCCGCATGGTGCTTAATCCCCGCATTTTAGCAAGGCAGCTTCCAAGCAATTGCGGACATTGCGCCATTTCGGATGATCTCGCGGGCCGGCAACTATTGTCTGTCTGCCGGGAGCTTGTCATTGATAATCAATGTTCACTCTGCTCCCCCTCATGGCCGTCGTCTCTGCGCAATCGCCACTTCCGAACGACGCCAAGGCGGCGGATGCAGTAGCGGCATTTTCCAGCCTCTGCGTTAACATGTTCGTCGGCGAAACCAGTGACATCGATCCTGCGAGGTTCAACGTCACAAAGCTGGATGAGGACACGGTACGAGAAGTCAAACCTGAGCAGGCTGGACGTCCGCTCTGGGATGTGACGAGCAAGGCATCTGACGCGCACATGCTTGTGCACTACGAGCCGACCGGCATGTGCGTGGTGGAAGTGCACGATGCCGACGAGGCGGCCATTCGAGCCAGTTATCTCGGGCTTGTCGACCAGACGGCGCTGCGGATTGGTCAGTCCGCGAAACCACAAACAGGCCGAGTTACCGTGGTCGATGGCAAGAACGCCACGTCGTCCATGTGGCGCATCGATGGTGGTCCGAAGGGTAGCATCGCCCTGACGATCACTACTTACCCCGTTGCCAAGTTTATGATCCAGCATCTGATGACGGCGAGCTACGTCCGCTAACCAACGGCGGGTTCAACGGGTCATCGCAACACCGCCTGTAATTTCTCAGCCGGAGTAATTCAGGGTAATTCAGGGACACTATACTAAATAAAGAGCTCACGTGCGGTGGTAATTCATCGCGCGGAACGTATCCAGCTACCGGCATAATTAGTATAGTGTCCCCGAAATTAATAGGGCGAGCGAAGCCAGACAGTCTGCTTCCCACCCCATTCCAGTCGTCAGAGCGCACGAGGCGTAATCCCGAAAGCGGCCTGTCTGGAAACGACCCATTGCGGTCATTCGGTCAGGCTGACATCGTTCCGCCATGAGGTGGCCCACGAAGCCTATGCTGATAACTGGCATTCTTCTTGTGCTGGCTATTGCCACGCTCCCAATCTGGGGAATGGGGCTAGCCGTGTTCCTTGATTCAGAGCGTACAATGCTCGCGCGAAGCTCGTCGCCGGATTCTAACCGTGTCGCCCAGGTCGAGCGAATAATCGTTGGCGGAGCGCCTTCAATCGTTGTGATGGTTCGATCTTGGTGGATGCCCGACTGGTATCTAACCGGCTGCGCGGCGGCCTCGCATTATCGCGACGCCCATGCGCGTGTCAGTTGGCCGTCCAATGGCGAAATAGTGGTCCAACACACCGATGATCAGCGTTTTTGGGAAACTGGCTCTGCTCCCTTTCATCATAAACGATGTGAGGGGCTGGCGGTTAGATTCGTGAGAATGGCGGAGTAGGTTACGTCCGCTTCCCACCCCAGTCCGGTCGTCCACGCCGCCTGGGCCCAATACTGAAAGCCGCCGCCTGGATCGCCCCCTCCGGTCATCGGTGCCGGTGTTCCGGACCGCCAAGAGCAGACATATACGATCTACAGTTGCAGGCCGAAGCGCGGCCCCATCCACGTCATGGCTGCATAGAGGGCGATCGTCAGGCAGCAACCGATCGCCAGCGATATCCAGAAGCCCACGCCGTGTCGCAGCAGGACCGGAATGATCAGGAACATCGGCAGCGACGGAAGGACATACCAGAAGGTGGCTCCGGCATGAGCGGCCATGGTCTCGGGATCGGGCTTGTCGGTCCAGAGCCAGATCATTCCGAGGACCGAGATCAGCGGCAGCGACGCTACCAGTGCCCCGAACCCCGGGTAGCGGCGCGCGAGCGTCGACGCGATCGCGATCAACACTCCGGAGATAAGCGCTTTGCTGGCCAGGTAGAGCATAGGCGCCGGATTAGCCCAAGCCGGGTGTGGGGAGAAGCCTTCGCTCAAACCGTCATTCCGCTTTCAGCCCTCGGCTATCCCGGTCCGGCGCCGGAATCGGGAAATTGGCGCCTCCCCCTTCGATGCTGGCAAGCGCGTCCGATCCTTTGGCGAACGACCGTCGCGGCGGGCCGCCCTTGCAATGTAGGACCTCGCTTGCTTTTCTGGGGGCGCCTTCCCCTGCGCGGCAGCGGCGATGCCTCCTTCTCATGACCGGTTATTGAAAGCGCCGGCTGTCGGGACATCCTCGGCGGCGCGTACCGCTCCCGGAGAAAGCCGGGCGCGGATCACGGGCCCTGGCGACCGGAGACTCGTCACCGGCGGAGGGTTGCTCGGAAAAAAACTAAAAAAACGAACCATCAACCCCATGCACCCGGAAATCGGCGCCGTGCCGCCCCGCTGGAAGGGTCGGCGTCCCGCCGCCGATATCTGCTCAAGATCCGCGCTTTTCCGGGCTTCCGGCCCGGCGGATACCCTCCTCAGGAGGGCTTGGTCGGGTCTTCCGTACGGATGGGCGCCTTTGGCGCCAGATAGCGCTGCACGATCGACGTCCAGCGTTCATAGCCGCGGGCGTTCAGGTGCAGCCCGTCGACCCCATAATATTGGCTGTCGGGCTTGCCCGAGGGGTCGAGCAGCGCGCCGCCGACGTCGACGAAGTCGAATCCGATCGCCGATGCCTGCGCCTTCACCGCCGCGTTCGCCGCCGCCATCCGTTCGTAGAGGTCCCAGCGCAGCGGGGTCGGCTTCATCGACAGATAGGCGATCCGGGTCCCCGGCATGTCGGTCCGCAGCCGCGCGAGCAGGGCGAGGATGTCGGCCACCGCCGCGTCGGCGCTGGCGCCGGCGGCGATGTCGTTCTCGCCGACATAGACGATCACCGTGTTCGGCTGCAGCCCGGTGACGATGCGGCCATAATGGTAGAGCACGTCCGCCGTCGTCGCCCCGCCGAAGCCGCGATTGAGCGCGTGTATCGTCGGGAAGCTCATCCCCACGTCCCACATGCGGATGCTCGAACTGCCCAGGAACAGCGCCGAGACGCCGTCCGACGGCAGCGGGCGCGCCGCCATCGCCGCCACTTCGGCATCGAACCGCGGCGTGACCTTCGGACGCTTGCTGCGCTTCGCCGCCGGCAGTTGCGCGACCGGCGGCGCGATATCGGGCGTTCCGCCCTTGCCGACGCCGGGCTTGGGAAAGGCGGGCGCCTGGATGGCGGTAAGGCTGCCGGCCGGCGGAACGGGCGCCGCCCCGGCGGTCACCGCCGATACCGTCATCAAAGCCGACACGATCCGTTTCATACGCTCGAAAACCCGCCTGCTTCCGCCAGATTGTCCGCGACGGATCGACGGAGACCACCGCGGAGGCGAACTATTCCGCCGCCAGCAACTGCTCCGCCCCGCCCAGATCTACGGAAACGAGCCGGCTCACGCCGCGTTCCACCATCGTCACCCCGAACAGCCGGTGCATGCGGCTCATCGTCACCGCATTGTGGGTGACGATCAGGTAGCGGGTGTCGGTCTGATTGGTCATCGCGACCAGCAGGTCGCAGAAGCGCTCGATATTGGCGTCGTCGAGCGGCGCGTCGACCTCGTCAAGCACGCAGATCGGCGCCGGATTGGTCAGGAACAGGCCGAAGATCAGCGCCACCGCGGTCAGGGCCTGCTCGCCGCCCGACAGCAGGGTGAGCGAGCTGAGATTCTTGCCCGGGGGCTGGGCCATGATCTCCAGCCCGGCCTCGAGCGGATCGTCGCTGTCGATCAGCGCCAGATGCGCCTCGCCGCCCCCGAACAGCGTCGAGAACAGCCGCCGGAAATGGCCGTCGACCGCCTCGAAAGCGGCCAGCAGCCGCGCCCTGCCCTCGCGGTTGAGGCTGCCGATCGATCCGCGCAGCCGGTTGATCGCCTCGTACAGCTCGTCGCGCTCGGCGATGCTGGTCGAATGCTGGCCCTCGATCTCGGCCAGTTCGCTTTCGGCGACCAGATTGACCGGGCCGAGCCGCTCGCGATCGACGCTCAACCGTTCGAGCCGCGCCGATTCCGCCGACGCTTCGCCGACATCCTCGACCTGGAAGCCTACCTTCTGCGGCAGCACCGGTGCCGGGCATTCGAACCGCTCGCCCGCGATGCGGCCCATCTCGACCCGGCGCTGCTCCTGGTTTTCCAGCCGCGCCTGCGCACCGGCCCGCGCCTCGCGCGCCGCGGCCAGCGCCTCGCCCGCCTGCGCGACGCCGACCTCGATCTGGCGAAGCTCGGTCTCGGCCACCCGCTCGGTCTCGCGCGCGGTTTCGGCCTGCTGCTCGGCCGCACGCGCGTCGCTGCTGACCGACCCGATCAGCGCCTCCAGTTCCTCGGGCCGGCCCTCCAGCGCCTTCGTCTCGGTCTCGATCGCCAGCGCGCGGGCGTCCATCTCGGCGATGCGGCTCGCGGCATCGCCCGCACGCGCCTTCCAGCTCTTCGCCTCGCTGCGCGCCGCCTGCTGGCGCTGGGCATCGGCCGACGCGGCCTGCGCCAACGTCATGGCGAGTCCGCGCGCCTCGAACAGCCGGGCGCGCACCGTCTCGCTCGCCTGGCGCAGCCGGTCGACCTCGGCGCGGGTCGCTTCGCCATCGGGAAGCGCCAGCATCGCCGCCATCTGCGTCTCGACCAGCCCACTGGCTTCATCGGCCTCGGCCCTGGCGCGCGTCTGTCGTTCGGCCATGGCCGCCTGCTGCGCGGCCAGCCGCTCGATCGCGGTGGTCGCCTGGTCCTCGTCGCGGATCGCGTTGCGCTGTGCCGCCTCGGCCCTGCCCAGTTCGGTGCGCGCCGCGTCGATCGCCAGCTTGGCGGCCTGGGTCGCGCCATTCGCCGCGGCGAGCGCCGCCTGCGCCGCTTCGAGGTCGGCCCGGGCGCCCGGCAACGCGGCGTTGAGTTGGGCGAGCCGGTTCGCGCGAACCAGCCGCTCGGCGGCGGCCGCGCCGACATCGGCGGCGAAGAACCCATCCCAGCGCCGCATCCGCCCGTCGCGGGTGACGAGCCGCTGCCCGACCGCCAGCGCGATCGAGCCGTCATCTTCGGCGACCACCGCGACCTGTGCCAGCCGGCGGGCCAGTTCGGCCGGGGCCTGGACATGATCGGCGAGCCGTTCGGTCCCGGCCGGCAGGGCGGGATCCTCCCCCGCTACGCCGCCCGACCAGCGCAGCGGCCCGTCGCCGCCGACCGCCGCATCGAGATCGTCGCCCAGCGCCGCCGCCAGCGCGCGCTCATAACCGGCTGCGGCGCGGACATGGTCGATCGCGCGGTCGCCCTTCCCCGCCACGCTGGCCTTTTCAAGCGACCGCGCTTCGGACTCGAGCGCGGCAAGCGTTGCCCGCGCCGCGCCGCTGGCCGCTTCAGCTTCGTCACGCCGCTGGGCGGCGGCAGCGCGCGCCTCTTCGCCCGCGCCGATGGCGCCCATCGCTTCGGCGCTCGCGCGCTCGGCAATTTCACGCGCGGCGACCGCGGCCGTCCGCCGCGCGATCAGCGGCGCTTCGTCACCCAGCGCGGCACGTTCACGGACGATCCGCTGCAGTTCGGCCTGGGCACGATCCAGCCGCTGGCGGGCAGCCGACACATTGGCCTGCGCCACCCGCATGTCGGCCTGTTCGGCGGCGTGCGCAGCCTGTGCCTTGGCGACCGCCAGTTCGGCCTCACGCGCCTCGGTCTCGGCATCGCGCACCTGCGAATCGACCGCCGCCTGGCGGGCGGTGGCCTGCTCGATCCGGCGCGCCAGTTGCTTTTCCTCCTCGGCCAGCGCCGACAGCGCCGCCGCGGCGTCGATCGCCAGCCGATCCTCGCGCGCCTTGTCGCGGGCCAGCGTGTCGCGCGACTGGGCGATGTCGGCGATACGCCGCCGCACGCCCTCCAACTCGCCGGTCAGCGTCGCCAGACGATGCGACAGGCCGGTCGATCGTTCGCGCGAGGTCTGCGCCGCCTGCCGCGCATCGCCGACCTTGCGAGCGGCGGCGGCCTGCTGCTCGGCCGCGGCGCGCTGCGCATCGGTCGCCTGGGCGACATTGCCTTCGGCCGCCGACGCTTCCTTGCGCGCCGCATCGGCTGCCGCCGCGGCATCGCGCCAGCGCGCGAAGATCAGCCGTGCCTCGGCCAGCCTGATCTGCTCGCTCAGCGCCTTGTAGCGTTCGGCCGCCCGCGCCTGCCGCCGCAGCGAGCTGGTACGGCTCTCCATGTCGGCGATCAGGTCGTCGAGCCGGGACAGGTTGGTCTCGGTCGCCCGCAGCTTCTGCTCGGCATCCTTGCGGCGGACGTGAAGCCCGGCGATGCCGGCGGCTTCCTCCAGCATCTGGCGGCGTTCGGCGGGCTTCGCTGCAATGACGGCGGCGATCCGCCCCTGGCTGACCAGCGCCGGCGAATGGGCGCCGGTCGCGGCGTCGGCGAACAACAGGCCGACGTCCTTCTGGCGGACGTCGCGCCCGTTCATGCGATAGGCGGAGCCGGCCCCGCGCTCGATCCGCCGGGTGACCTCGACCTCGCGATCCTCGTCGGCCTCGGCCGAGGGGCGTTCGGTGAACAGGGTGACCTCGGCGAAGTCGCGCGCCGGCCGGGTCGCGGTGCCGGCGAAGATCACGTCTTCCATGCCGCCGCCGCGCATCGACTTGGCGCTGGATTCGCCCATCACCCAGCGGATCGCTTCGAGCAGGTTGGACTTGCCGCAGCCATTGGGGCCGACGATGCCCGTCAGCCCACGTTCGATGATCAGCTCGGCGGGCTCGACGAAGCTCTTGAAACCGGACAGGCGGAGCTTGCGGAAGCGCATCGGCTGTTCAGTCGACCTCCACCGATGCGCCCGCCATCGTCATCTCAGCGAACCTTTTCGCGCAGCTTCACTTCGAGGCCGGGCCAGTCATAGACGCCTTCCTGGCGCTCGCCGTTGATCAGGAAGTTCGGGGTGCCGTCGACCTTGTCGACATTGGCGCCGCGATCGCGGATCTTCAGCAGCTCGTCGAGCGCGCCCTTGTCCGAGATACAGGCCTTGATGCGGTCGGCCGGCACGCCGCGCGATTTGAAGAAGTCCCCCAGCCCCGACAGTTCGATCAACTTGGAGAACTGCTCCTGCTGCGGAAGCGTACCGACCGAGCGGAGCGTCGCCTCGTCGACCGAGTTGAACTTGCCGACCCATTCGGTCTGGGTCGAGTAAAGCTGCTCGATGAACGGGAAGAAGGTGTCCGCGCCCTGGCAGCGCGCGACCAGCGTCGCGGCGACGTCGAGCGGGTTCAGCACGAAGTTGCGATACTCCCAGCTGACCTTGCCGTTGCGGATATAGGTCTGCTTCAGCGGCTCGCTGCCGACCTTGGTGAAGTCGCGGCAATGCGGGCAGGTGATCGACGCATATTCGATCAGCTTGGTCGGCGCATTCGGATTGCCCATGCGGAAGCCGCCCTCTGGCGTCTTGACCAGCGTCTGGGTCCAGTCCTGCCCGGCATAGGGAGCGCCTGGCGCTGCGGGAGCTGCCGTGGCGGTGTTGGTCGCTCCAGCGTCGGATTCCTTCTTGCCGCAGCCCGTCACCATGATGGCCAGGCCGAGGGCCGCGAAGGCCAGATTCTTCTTCATGTTCTCGTCGTCTCCACGCCGCAGATGCAGAATATCGATGCAGTGATAGCGGGGCCGCCGCCGGGCGCAAGGGCGCATAGCGCCACCGCTCGCCCGCCTTGGCCGTTGCAACCGAAATGGACCGGACAGCCGGATCCGGCATGGCGCTCCCCTGTCCGGATGATAGGATCGCCTGACGGGTCAGGGGATAGGTTTTATGAAGATGACGCTGCGCGCTTTCTCATTGATCATGATGACGGCGATGTCTGTAGTGCAGGCCGACGCAGCGCAGGAAATCAAGGCCAAGCCAGATAAGGTGTGGCTCCATAAGGGTAGTGGCTTCGCTTTTCCTGCGACCAGCGGTGCATTCGTCCGTCGGGACATGACGGACATCAGCGACGGCAAGCAGATCGATATCTCCGCCACCTATGACGACCCGAGCTCGGGCAGCGTTGCGACACTGTACCTTTATCGGCCGGCTATGCCCGATCCGGCCTTATGGTTCGATGTCTCCAACTGGTTTCTGCAGCGGAGCAGCCGGTTCGGCCAAGTGAAGCCCGCCGGTGGGCCGACGGCGTTCAGGATCGCCGAGTCGCACGGTAGCGCTGCGCTCCGGCAAAGCCATTCGATTACCGAAATAGGACGCTCCAGCGGCGTCGCGATCATCCCCCTCGGGCCATGGCTGATGAAGCTGCGACTGACCTCTCGCGCCTTCGAACCAGGCGCACTTGACCAGGCGATGCGCGACTTTCTGGTTAGCCTGCCCTGGCCCACCAAGATGCCAGCCGCGAATGATACCGTGCCCATCACATCCTGCTCGGCGCCGTTGGATGCCGCGCCTGCCACCGAGATCAAGCAGGAAAACGCGGTGATCTTGCTCGGTGCGATCATGGCATCGAAGACAAAGGAACCGGCCGAGCCTTCGGCCACCGAGCTTCCTGTCCGGCTGTGCCGGGACGACAGCCTTAGCGATTCCGCCTATCCGCTCTATCAGCTCGATGAAGGGCGGACCGGCTATGTCCTGGCTCTTGGCGACAATGGTACGCTGTTATCGGTGCGCGACGACAGGACGAGCGCGTCAGTGGCCAGCGAACTGGCCGGCAACGGGACCGAGAATGCGGCCCCCTTCTATCGCGTAACGATCATGACGCCTGAACGGTGGGAGCAATATCCGGCCTTCGCACAACTGCCTTCGCCCAGTCAGGCCATGGACATCACCCGGCAACGCCGCCCCCTGTCGGTGACGTCGATACTCGGCAAAGGATCGAAAATCGAACTGGATTCCGAAAGCTTCAAATGATCGCCAAGTGCTGAGGCGGCGCCGAAAAGACTACTTCAGCGCCGTCTTGATCAGCGGTTCGAGGTCCGACCAGCCATGGACGCCGTCCTGCCGCTTGCCGTTGATCAGCACCAGCGGTGTGCCGGGGATCTGGTCGCGCTGCCAGGCGTTGCCGGCCATTTGACCGAGTTGCTCCTTGGCCTTGGTATCGGCCATGCAGGCGGCATAGGCCTTGGGGGTGACGCCGCGCTTGGCGAAGAAGTTGTCGAAGCCGGCGGCCTTGGCCACGGCGGCCATCTTCTCGTCGCCCGACTTGCCGTCGAAGCCCGGAATGTCCTTTGCCGCCAGGCCCTTCGCCATCCAGTCCTGCTGGGCTGCAAAGAGCCCTTCTATCGAGGCCAGATAGCGGGTCGGCGGTTCGCAGCGCAGCAGAAGCGAAGCGACGAAATCATAGCCGTCGCGCACCGCATGACGCACTTCCAGGCTGACAAGGCCCCTGGCGATATAATCGCGCTGGAGAGCAGGCATCGACTGGGTCGAGAGATCGGCGCAATGCGAGCAGGTCAGCGACAGATATTCGACCAGCTTCACCTTCGCCGCCGGATTTCCGACGACGATCGCGCCCTCGGTGGTGCGAGCGGTGGTGGCCAGCCAATCCCGCGCAGCGGCAGCGGATTTTGCAGGCTTCGCTGCGGGCAAGGCCGCTGGTGAAAGCAGGGCGAGCAGCACGCCCGCCCGAACGAGAATCGAAGTCACCGGTCGCTGTCTCCGGAGATGATGACGGGAGGGCCGCTGGTGGCGCCAAGCGCGCCGGCCAGCGATTCGAGGCACGCGCGCAGTTCGGGATCGCCGACGGTGCGCAGGCTTTCGCCCAGATCGATGGGTATGGGTTTGAGCGAGGGCGGCGCGACCCGGCCGCGCGGCAGCTGCGGAGCCACGCACGCACCAGGTTTGATCGCAATGCGCGCGACCGCCGAATAGCCGAAGAACCGGTTCACCCGCTCGATGATGGTCGGCGCGACATGCTGGAGCATCGTTCCGTGCGCCCCCTCCACCGTCAGGGTCAGCACGCCGTCGGAGCGGCGCCCCTGCGGAAAACGAATCGATTCGGGAATCGAGACGCGCGCATAACGCTCGCCGACGATCTCAGACCAGCGGCTGACCACCGAGCTCTGAACGAAGCCGAACCGCCGGAACGTCGCGCGCCCGATATCGGGCAGCATGTCCGCTACCGACCGTGCCGCGCCGCCGCGTGCGCGCGGTTCGGGTGCCGGCTTGCCGCTGGCCTTCTTCGTTCGTGTCTTGCCGGTTTCGCTCATCGCGCGCTTCATGCCATAGGCGCCCCATGTCCGTCGATGCCGTCCCTGAAAAATTGCTGACATGGTATGACACCCACCATCGGTCTCTGCCCTGGCGCGCCGGCCCCGGCGAGCCGCCGACCGAACCTTATCGGGTCTGGCTGTCGGAAATCATGTTGCAGCAGACGACGGTCGCGGCGGTGAAACCCTATTTCGACCGCTTCACCACGCGCTGGCCGACCGTCGCCGACCTTGCGGCCGCAGACGAAGCGGAGGTGATGGCTGCCTGGGCGGGGCTTGGTTATTATGCCCGCGCCCGCAATCTGATCGCCTGCGCGCGCGCGGTGACCGATGATCATGGCGCCCGTTTTCCCGACAGCGAAGCCGGCCTGCGCACCCTGCCAGGCATCGGCGACTACAGCGCCGCCGCGATCGCCGCGATCGCCTTCGGCCGCCGCGCGGTGGTGATCGACGCCAATGTCGAGCGCGTGGCGAGCCGGATCTTCGCCTTCGACCAGCCATTGCCCAAGGCCCGCCCCGCTCTGCGCGCCCTGGTCGATAGCATTACGCCCGACCAGCGGGCGGGCGACTTCGCCCAGGCGATGATGGATCTCGGTTCCTCGATCTGCACGCCGCGCGCTCCGCAATGCCTGCTCTGCCCGCTCAGCCCCGATTGTACGGCGCGGATGACCAGCCGCCCCGAGGCGTTCCCGGTCAAGGCGGCAAAGCGCCCGAAACCGCAACGGCTCGGCACCGCCTTCTGGATCGAACATGACGATCGGGTCTGGCTGGTGCGGCGGCCCGACAAGGGCATGCTCGGCGGCATGCGCGCATTACCGAGCGGCCCCTGGGACGATGACGATCCCGGCCTGGCGGGTGCACCCGTCGACACCTCCTGGCGTGACGTCGGGGCGGTCGACCATGTCTTCACCCATTTCGCGCTGAAGCTGCGCGTCGTTTCCACCGCCCATCCGGGTCAGGCCGGAGACGGAGAATGGTGGCCGATCGCGACGATCGCGGACGCCGGCCTTCCGACCCTCTTTGCGCGTGCCGCCGCCCGCGCTATCGCCAGCCGCGACGCACAGGAGCACTGATGGCCACCTTCCCGACCCCCGGCTTCACCGGCTCGCCGCTCACCCGGCTCGATATCGAGCGCGACGCCCCCGGCTATTTCGTGGAGCAACTCGCCAGTCCCTCCGCTCGGTTGTTGCAACTCGACGGCCTCAAGCCGGTGCTCGACGAGGATGGCCGGCTGAGCTGGGCTCCACTGTCAGACGCCCCTGCCGATACCCAGTTGGCCATGCTCGGCCTGATCGACGGCGCACCCTGCTTCGTCGCGCTCACCGGCAGCCCGCTCGGCGGCGACCAGCGCAACGAATCGATCGCGATCGCCCGGACGATGACCGAGCCCGGCGATAGCGCGACCTATGCCGCCGCCCGCTCGCTGGTCGACTGGCATGCACGGCACCGTTTCTGCGCCAATTGCGGGCGGATCTCCACGGTAGCGCGATCGGGCTGGGCACGCTTCTGCCTCGCGGCCGAGGGCGGCTGCGGCACCGAGCATTTCCCGCGCACCGATCCAGTGGTGATCATGCTCGCCGAACATGCTGGCCGCATCCTGCTCGGCCGCAATCTGCGCGCACCGTACGGATTCTATTCGGCGCTGGCCGGGTTTCTCGAGGTCGGCGAATCGATCGAGGAAGCGGTCGCCCGCGAACTGCATGAGGAAGCCGGCGTCGTCGTAACGAGCGTGCGCTACGTCACCAGTCAGCCCTGGCCCTTCCCGGCACAGCTGATGATCGCCTGCATCGCGACGGTCGAAAGCGAGGATCTGGTGCTCGATACCAACGAGCTCAGCGATGCGCTCTGGGCGACGAAGGACGAGGTCCGGGCATCGCTGGCGAACGATCCCGACGTGGCGTTCCGGGTGCCGTTCCCGATCGCGATCGCGCACACCTTGCTGACGGCCTGGGTAAACGGGGCTTGATCCACACCACCCGTCATCCCGGTTGAATCAGCCGAGGGCGCGTTCTCGGGCCCGCGGATAGGTGCCGAGCAAACGCACCCATTTCGTGTGGAAGGCCAGTTCCTCCAGCGCCCGGCGGACATTCGGTTCGTCGGGATGCCCTTCGATATCGGCGTAGAACTCGGTCGCGGCGAAGGTCGCGCCGCGCTGATAGCTTTCCAGCTTGGTCATGTTGACGCCGTTGGTCGCGAAGCCACCCATCGCCTTGTAGAGCGCCGCCGGGATATTCTTCACCTCGAAGATGAAGGTGGTCATCACCGGGCCGTTATCCGGCTCGATGTGCACCGGATCGCGGGCGAGAACGACAAAGCGCGTCGTGTTGTCCGACGAATCGGAGACATTCTCGTCGATGACCTCGAGACCGTAGAGACCGGCCGCGATCGTCGGCGCCAGCGCCGCGACATGGGGCTCGCGCGCCTCGGCCACCGCCGCCGCCGCGCCCGCCGTATCGGGAAAGGCGATCGGGGCTATGCCGTTGGCGCGCAGCCAGTGACGACACTGACCGAGCGCCTGCGGGTGGCTCATCGCCTGGGTGATGGTGCCATGGCCGGGCAGCGCCATCAGCGTATGGCGGATATGCAGGAAATGCTCGCCGGTGATGACCAGTCCCGACTCGGGCAGCAGGAAGTGCATATCGGCGACCCGCCCGTGCAGCGAATTCTCGATCGGGATCACGGCGCGGTCGGCGCGAAAATCGCGCACCGCGTCCAAAGCGTCCTCGAAACTGAAACAGGGCATCGGCAGACAGTTCGGAACCGCCTCCATTGCAGCAATATGCGAGTTCGCCCCCGGAGCACCCTGAAAAGCCACGGCACGGGCCGTATCGGCTTCTGCTGCGGCTGTCATTTGGGCGACGAGCGCCTGGGCGGGGGCTGGATAGTTTTGCATATGGCGCGCGGATTAGGCGGGCCCAGAGATCATCGCAAGTCGCGCCGCCACATATTCCGGCGTTGGAACGCTTGCGGAGCCAAGGAAGCGATTCTAAAGGGGTCGCAAATTCAGCGTGGGCTCTCCCCCACGTTACCTAACGTGGAGCTTTAGGGGCACATGGACGATCGCGCGAACACTATTGCAGGCTGGGCGCTGGCTGGCGGCATTGCCGCATTGGGCCTTTCGATCCTGAGCGGCGAATATTTCAAGGCCGAGCGTCCTGAAAAGATGGGCTATGTGGTCGAAGGCGTCGAGGAAGAAGGCGACAGCGGGGCCGCTGCAGCGGAAAAGCCGATTGCCTTCTATCTGGCCAGTGCCGACCCGGCCAAGGGCGCCGACGTCTTCAAGAAGTGCGCCGCATGCCATAACGCCAATAATGGCGGCGCCAACGCACTCGGGCCGAATCTGTGGGGCTTGCTGGGCGAAGGTATCGGCCAGGGTGCGAACGGATTCGCTTTTTCGGACGCGCTCAAGTCGAAGGGCGGCACCTGGGACTGGCAGAATCTCAGCGACTGGCTGAAGAGCCCGAAGGCCTTCGCGCCCGGCACCAAGATGACCTTTGCGGGTCTATCGAAGCCGGAAGATCGCGCCAACGTGATTGCCTATCTCAACCAGCAGAGCAACGCACCGCGCCCGATGCCGGCGGTACCCGCCGAGGCAGCCGCTCCGACCGCCGAAGGCGCAGCGGCGGATAATGCCGCTGCTCCGGCTGAAGGTGGCAACGAAGCGGCTCCCGCCGAATAAGCTCGCCGCAGGCTGACAGAATTGGGCCCCGGGGCGATGCTCCGGGGCTTTTTCTTTGTCCCGCGACCGCGGTTGGCTGATTTTGACCGGGTGCCCGACGCCCTCCGCTGCCGTCATTCCCGCGAAGCCGATAATCCACCGACGCAAGAGTTCCGAACCAAGAGAGGTTCAACCAAGCTCGTCTGGTGGATTCCCGCCCTCGCGGGAATGGCATATCTGCAAGAAAGAACCATCACCACTAACCTCCTGATATTCCAGCGCTCACATGACCAACGATTAATCGTACGATCCACCGGATGACTCATTGACTTGCCCCACGCCATCTCTAGAAGCGGCGGCGGGCCACGCTGTCCCAACGCAGCGCGTGCTCTCTGTGAGGAGAGTCTTAAATGACTGATTTTGAACGCCCGGCGTCCAAGCCGGTACGACCCCATTTTTCTTCCGGTCCCTGCGCCAAGCCGCCGGGCTGGGCCCCCGAAAAACTCGCCACCGGTTCGCTCGGACGCTCGCACCGTTCGAAGCTCGGCAAGGCGCGCATCAATCATGCGGTCGACCTGACCCGTGAGATCCTCGGTATTCCCGCTACGCATCGCATCGGTATCGTTCCCGGATCGGACACCGGCGCCGTCGAAATGGCATTGTGGAGCCTGTTGGGGGCACGCAAGGCAACGATGGTCGCCTGGGAGAGCTTCGGTGAGGGTTGGGTCACCGATGTCGTCAAGCAGCTGAAGATCGAAGCCGATGTCGTCAAGGCGTCTTATGGCACCCTCCCCGATCTCACCGCGCTCGACCAGTCGACCGATATCGTCTTCACCTGGAACGGCACCACCTCGGGCGTCCGTGTCCCCAATGGCGACTGGATCAAGGACGATCGCGAAGGCCTGACCATCGCCGATGCGACCTCTGCCTGCTTCGCGATGGACCTGCCCTGGGACAAGCTCGATGTCGTGACCTTCTCCTGGCAGAAGGTTCTCGGCGGCGAAGGCGCGCACGGCATCCTCGTCCTCGGCCCCCGCGCGGTGGAGCGCCTCGAAAGCTACACCCCGGCATGGCCGCTGCCGAAGATCTTCCGCATGACCAAGGGCGGCAAGCTGATCGAAGGCATCTTCAAGGGCGAAACGATCAACACGCCGTCGATGCTCGCGATTGAGGACTATATCCATAGCCTCGAATGGGCGAAGGAGCTCGGCGGTCTGCAGGGCCTGATCGCCCGCGCCGATGCCAATGCCGCGGCGCTCGACGCCTGGGTGCAGAAAACCGACTGGATCGACCATCTCGCGATCGACCCCGCATCGCGCTCGAACACCTCGGTCTGCCTCAAGTTCGCCGAGGGCGCGGTCGAAGGTCTCGATGACGATGCGAAGCTCGCCCTCGTAAAGAAGATCGCAGGCGCGCTCGAGGTCGAGGACGCGGCTTACGACATCGCCGGCTATCGCGATGCACCTCCGGGTCTTCGTATCTGGTGCGGCGGCACGATCGAGACCGCCGACATCGAAGCGCTCGGTCCCTGGCTCGACTGGGCCTGGTCGCAGGCGCGCGCGGCGTAAGCCGGCTTTCCACCTGAATCGTCGCCCCGGCGCAGGCCGGGGCCGCCACCGGCACAGTGGCGCTCCAATATTTCGCGCCGCCGGCTCAGCCGGACGACGCTGACATCAAGGATCAAGAATCATGCCCAAGGTACTGATTTCCGACAAGATGGACCCGCTCGCCGCCCAGATCTTCCGCAACCGCGGGATCGAGGTCGACGAGATTACCGGCAAGACCAAGGACGAGCTGATCGCGATTATCGGCCAATATGACGGCCTCGCCATCCGCTCAGCCACCAAGGTCACCAAGGACGTCCTCGCCGCGGCGACCAATCTCAAGGTTGTCGGCCGTGCCGGCATCGGCGTCGACAATGTCGACATCCCCGCCGCCTCGGCCAAGGGCGTCGTCGTGATGAACACGCCGTTCGGCAATTCGATCACCACCGCCGAGCACGCCATCGCACTGATGTTCGCCCTCGCCCGCGACCTGCCGGAGGCCGACAAGTCGACCCAGGCCGGCAAGTGGGAGAAGAACCGCTTCATGGGCGTCGAGGTGACCAACAAGGTCCTCGGCCTGATCGGCGCCGGCAATATCGGCTCGATCGTCGCCGACCGCGCGATCGGCTTGAAGATGAAGGTGGTCGCCTATGATCCGTTCCTGACCCCGGAACGCGCCGTCGAAATGGGCGTAGAGAAGGTCAGCCTGGACGATCTGCTGGCCCGGGCCGACTTCATTACGCTGCACACGCCGCTCACCGATTCGACAAAGAACATCCTGTCGAAGGAAAACCTCGCCAAGACCAAGAAGGGCGTCCGCATCATCAATTGCGCGCGCGGCGGCCTGATCGACGAGGCGGCGCTGAAGGAAGCGCTCGACAGCGGCCAGGTCGGCGGCGCGGCGATGGACGTGTTCGTGACCGAGCCGGCGACCGACTCGCCGCTGTTCGGTACGCCGAACTTCATCGCGACCCCGCATCTCGGCGCCTCGACCAACGAAGCGCAGGTAAACGTCGCGATCCAGGTTGCCGAGCAGCTTTCGGACTTCCTGCTCTCGGGTGGCGTCACCAACGCGCTCAACATGCCGTCGCTGTCGGCCGAGGAAGCCCCGAAGCTGAAGCCGTACATGGCGCTGGCCGAGCATCTCGGCGCGTTGGTCGGTCAGCTCGAGGGCGATGCGATCAAGGCGGTCGCGATCGAGGTCGAGGGCGCTGCCGCCGATCTCAACCAGAAGCCGATCACCGGTGCGGTCCTCGCGGGCCTGATGCGCGTTTATTCGGACACGGTGAACATGGTCAACGCGCCCTTCCTCGCGAAGGAACGCGGCCTCGACCTGCGCGAAGTGCGCCATGATCGCGAGGGTGACTATTCGACCCTGATCCGCGTCACGGTGACGACGGCCGAAGGCGCCAAGTCGGTCGCCGGCACGCTGTTCGCCAACGCCGAACCCCGCCTCGTCGAGATCTACGGCGTGAAGATCGAAGCCGATCTCAACGGCTCGATGCTCTATATCGTCAACGTCGATGCCCCCGGCTTCATCGGCCGGCTCGGCTCGACGCTCGGCGAAGCGAACGTCAACATCGGCACCTTCCACCTCGGCCGTCGCTCGGCCGGTGGCGAAGCGGTGCTGCTGCTTTCGCTCGACAACCCGGTCGACGATGTCGTGAAGGCGCAGATCTCCCAGCTGCCCGGCGTGAAGCTGGCTAAGGCGCTGAGCTTCTAAGAGCCGCATCGCGGTGCCCCTGCGCAGGCGGGGGCACCGTGTTTCTCCCGGCCAGGCGTCGATCTCGTCAAACAGATCGCGTCGGCCGGGATCGGCTTTTCCCGCAGGTTCATGTTGAACCTCCGTCATTGCTCGCTATGAGCCTCTCCGCATGAGCATCGCCCCTGGACTGTTACCCGAAGGTCTTCGTGATCGCCTGCCGCCGCAGGCGGAAGCCGGGTCGCGTCTGCTCCACCGAGTCATCGTCGCGATCGGGCGGCATGGCTATGCCCGCGTCTCGCCGCCGCTCGCCGAGTTCGAGGAAGGGCTGGTCGGCCAACTGAAGTCGGCAGGTTCGCGTGACCTGCTCCGCTTCGTCGATCCCGTGTCGCAGCGCACCTTGGCGCTGCGCCCCGACATCACCGCGCAGGTGGGCCGCATCGCCGCCACCCGCCTGGGCCACCGCCCGCGCCCGCTGCGGCTCGCTTATGGCGGTCCCGTGCTCAAGCTGCGCGCGACCCAGCTGCGGCCCGAGCGCGAGCTGACCCAGGCCGGCGCCGAGCTGATCGGTACCGACAGCCTCGCCGCCGTCATCGAGATCCTGCAGGTCGCGATCGAGGCGCTCGAGGTCGCCGGGGTCACCGGCATCACGATCGACCTCACCCTGCCCGACCTGGTCGAAACGCTCGCAGCGGGCGCCATGCCGCTACCCGCCGATAAGATCGATGCCGCGCGCGCCATGCTCGACGCCAAGGATGCCGGCGGTCTCGCCGGTCTCGGCGCCGACGCCTATCTCCCCTTCATCGAAGCCGCCGGTCCGGTCGGTCCCGCGCTTGCGAAGCTCCGCGCGATTGAGTGCGCCCAGGCACTCGACACGCGACTGGAAGCGATCGAGGCGATCGTCACCGCGATCGGTGACCGGGTTGCGCTGACCCTCGATCCCACCGAGCGACATGGCTTCGAATATCAGCACTGGATCGGCTTCTCGCTGTTCGGCCAGGGCCTTTCGGGGGAGATTGGCCGCGGTGGTAGCTACACCATCGTCCATCCCGACGGGTCGGAGGAGAAGGCGATCGGCTTCTCGCTCTACATCGACCCGCTGGTTGATGTCGGCCTGGGCGTGGTCGAACATCGGCGCGTCTTCCTCCCGCTTGGCGTCGATCCCGCGATCGGAGCGCGGCTCCGTAGCGACGACTGGATCACGGTTGCGGCGCTGTCCGATCGGGACGAAGCCGCGGCGCTGGGCTGCACGCATATCCTGCGCGACGGAGAACCGGTCGCCTTGTGAACCAACTTTCCCCGTCCGGCCCGTGCGCAGCCCGGGGCGGTTTCAGGCGGGGAGCTCATGTGTCTCGACTTCGCTCGACACGAACGGATGAATGGATAGGACCAGATGGCCAACGTCACGGTGATCGGCGCCCAGTGGGGCGATGAGGGCAAGGGCAAGATCGTCGATTGGCTCGCGGAGCGCGCCGATGTCGTCGTTCGCTTCCAGGGCGGTCACAATGCCGGCCACACCCTGGTGGTGTCCGGCAAGACCTACAAGCTCAGCCTGCTCCCCTCCGGCATCGTGCGCGGCACGCTGTCGGTCATCGGCAATGGCGTGGTGTTCGATCCCTGGCATTTCCGCGACGAGGTCGCCAAGCTCAAGGGCCAGGGCGTCGAGATCACCCCCGACAACCTCCAGATTGCCGAAACCGCGCCGCTGATCCTGCCGTTCCACCGCGACCTCGACGGACTGCGCGAGGACGCCAGCGGTGCCGGCAAGATCGGGACCACCCGCCGCGGCATCGGCCCGGCTTATGAGGATAAGGTCGGCCGCCGCGCGATCCGCGTGTGCGATCTGGCCCATCTCGACGATCTCGAGCTGCAGCTCGATCGCATTTGCGCGCATCACGATGCGCTGCGCGCCGGCTTCGGCGAGAAGCCCATCGACCGCGAGCAGATCAAGGCCGAGCTGGCCGAGATCGCCGACTATATCCTGCCCTTCGCCAAGCCGGTGTGGCTGACCCTGAACGAGGCACGCAAGGCCGGGCGCCGCATCCTGTTCGAAGGCGCGCAGGGCGTGCTGCTCGACGTCGATCACGGCACTTATCCGTTCGTCACTTCATCGAACACGATCGCCGGCACCGCTTCGGGCGGTTCGGGCCTCGGTCCGTCGGCCACCGGCTTCGTGCTTGGCATCGTCAAGGCCTACACCACCCGCGTCGGCTCGGGCCCCTTCCCGTCAGAACTCGAGGACGCGACCGGCCAGCGACTGGGCGAGCGGGGCCATGAGTTCGGCACCGTCACCGGCCGCAAACGCCGCTGTGGCTGGTTCGACGCCGTGCTGGTGCGCCAGTCGGCGGCGGTGTCGGGCATCACCGGCATCGCACTGACGAAACTGGACGTGCTCGACGGCTTCGAGGAACTGCGAATCTGCACGGGCTATACGCTCGACGGCAAGACCTATGACTATCTGCCGCCGCATCCGCAGGATCAGGCCCGGGTCGAGCCGATCTACGAGACGATCGAAGGCTGGAGCGAGTCGACCGCCGGCGCCCGCAGCTGGGCCGAACTGCCCGCGCAGGCGATCAAATATATCCGCCGGGTCGAAGAGCTGATCCAGTGCCCGGTGGCGCTGGTGTCGACCAGCCCCGAGCGCGACGACACGATCCTGGTCCGCGACCCCTTCGCGGACTGACGACATAGCATGGCCCCGGTGGACGCCGGGGCCATGATGCAACTCCGCCAGCGCTTTCGTGTTTCCTTCTCCGGGGCCGTAGAGCGGGTGGAGGAAGGCCGATGTTGTCTTATCGCGGGGCGTCCGACATCATCCGGCGAGCCAGAGGCAAGCCTCGGGCGGCGATCCCCGATATAGCTGTCGATGCCGGCTGGTTCGAAGCACCGGTCTGCCGCAACTGCGACGCCGCCCTCGATACGCCCTATTGCAGCCAGTGCGGCCAGAAAGCCGCCAAGCGGCTGATATGGAAGGACATCGGCAAGGAAAGCTGGGAGCGGCTGCGGCTGTTCGAGCTCGGCACCGTTAGCACGCTTGGCCGGCTGATGCTCTCGCCGGGGCGCATCGCCCGCGAATATGTGATGGGCCGGCGTGCCGCCCATATGAACCCACTGAAACTGCTGATCGCGCTGGTCGCCATATTGGTGCTGATGCTCGCCGCAAATCAGTATTTCGGTCATTATGGATATTCGGGCCGAAACAGCGACGTCGATCATATGGCTCAGCGCGTCATGGCGTACGCCAATTGGAGCTTTTCGCTCGGCATCGTAGCAATCTTCATCGGTTCCTGGACGATCTTTCGCCGCAGGCTCGACTATAATGTCGTCGAGCATGCGGTGCTGTCGGTTTACTGCCAGAACATCATCCTCGGCATCATCATCCTCAACCTGCTGCCGACGTTGATCTGGGACAGTCCGGAGTTCATCCTGTGGCACAAGGCCGCATCACAATATTACATCTATGCGATCAAGTTGTTGGTCATAGGCATAGCCTACAAGCAGTTCTTCCTCCTCGATCTCAAGTCGGACTGGCCGAAACTGTTGTCGGCTTGTCTCGTTTACGCGGCGTTGAGCTGGGCCCTTCTGCGTGTCTACGCGTTTGCGATCCTGTGGATCGTCAATCGATCGGCGTGAGGAGGGACTATGCGACGGACGCTTATGGCATCGACGGCGGCGGCGACGCTTCTGCTGGTGGGCTGCGATTCCCAAGGCGGCGGTTCAGCGAGTGCCCTGTCCAGTTCGCAGAAGGTGGAAGCGATCGCTTCCACCCTCCAGGCGTGCTCCTATGACGGCAAGCCGGTCACCGCCGCCCCGAGCACCTTGAATGGCAACGCGCCAAGCGAATGCTCTACCGCCGTCCAGCGGATCATGGGATTTACCGGCCTGCCTGCCAACTTCGTGGTCGTTTCCGGCCCGATCGATAATGCCGCCGCGGTGATCCTGCTCGACCAGAACCGCATCCCGCGGCGG
The DNA here is from genome assembly GCA_040387595.1 of Pseudomonadota bacterium. Classification (GTDB taxonomy): domain Bacteria; phylum Pseudomonadota; class Alphaproteobacteria; order Sphingomonadales; family Sphingomonadaceae; genus Rhizorhabdus. The sequence continues at coordinate 67,242 of JAZKDN010000002.1, read as the reverse complement.
GTCATCGCCTTCAATCCGAAGTTCATGAGCATGGCGCAGGCCCAGGTCGGCGGCAGTCCGTGGGGACCGATCAGCGTCATGGCGCACGAGATAGCGCATCACCTGTCGGGGCATACGATCGTTCCCGGCGGCAGCCGCCCCGACATCGAACTGGAAGCCGACAAGTTCAGCGGCTTCGTCCTGCAAAAAATGGGCGCGCCGCTTCCGGCCGCCACGCAGATGATCCTGACCGTCGGAACCGATCACGGCACCCCGACCCACCCCGCCAGACAGCAGCGTGCGGAGGCGATCCGACAGGGCTGGACCGAGAGTTGCCAGCAATCCGGCGGTACGGGCTGCGGCAATGCGGGCGTTCCGCCGGTCGGCGCGATACCGCCATCGACATCGTCGACACCCGTGCAGGCCGCATCGCCACCAACCATCAAGCCTGTTGCCAAGCCGGTGCGCGCTCTTCCCGCTCCGGGCTCGATCCCGTTCAAATATGGCAGTTTCGTTCTCGACGAGACTGGCAAGCTTGATCCGGTGCGGATGAAGGAGATGGAGGCGCAGCTTTATGCACTGGCCAAGGACGTCGGCGTCGAGTTTTCCGTCCTCGTCGTCAACGATCTTCACGGCATGTCGGCCGAGGACTATGCCTGGGCGATGATGCGCCAGTTGCGCATCGGCAAGCTGGATGTCGGCAACGGCGCTGTCGTCGTCGTCGCCCCCAAGCAGCGCCAGGCGGCGGTGGCTTTCGGACCCGGCCTTGCCAAGGAGGCCGAATTCTCCAATCCAAAGGCGCAGTTGCTGCAGTGGGTCGATGCCGCCTGGGCGTATTGCAACGACGGCGACGGCTGCCAGGGCTGGACCGACAACCTGTTCAACATCTTCCGACTGACATTGTCCAACGCCGCCCAGACCAAGTGGACGATCGAGTATCAGACGCTTGGCCAATTGATGGGCCATTATGACAAGGTGAATGCCGAGCGCCTGCAGGCGAAACGACCGTTCAGTGCACAGACCGATCAGCCGCTGGGCAGCCTCCTCAGGATCAGCGGACGGATCACCAGCCTCAATCCTCCGGTCGGGATCGGGCAGGTCAACGACAAGATGCTGGGCGGTGAGCTGGGCTACACAGCCGTCAGCATGACGACGGACGACGGCTATCCCGTCATCCTTTATGTGTCGCCGCATATCGCCGGCCTGATGCCCTCGGGTAAGCTGAAGGCGGGCGCCAAATATACCATGGTCGGCCGCCTGCAGCGCAGCGGCGATCGCGGCAAACAGGCGTCGGCAATGTGGCTGTTCAGTTACGACCCGATCGAGTGACGGTGCCCCTCGTGGTGAGAAAGGGGGATATCACCGCCATCGCCTGATCGATCCAGGCCTGCTTTTCGCCGACCGGTGCGACATAATGGATCGCCGCGGACGCATCCTCGATCCCGCTCCCGCGTGCGATCAGCCAGGCGGCGAGATAGGTGGATGCCAGGCAACCACCCGCCGTCGCGACATTGCCGTGCGCAACGAAGGGCGCATCGATCACATCGATTCCAGCTTCGACGACCCAGGGCCTTGTGGTGAGGTCGGTGCACGCCGGCAGCGCACCGATCAGGCCCAGTTTCGCCAGCAATAATGTTCCGGAGCATTGCGCAGCGATCAGCTGGCGCACGGGATCCAAGCAAATGCGTGCGAGCATCGTCGGATCGGCGGCGATCTCGCGGGTATGGATCCCGCTGCCGATCACCACCGCATCGGCGTCGGCCGCGAATTCCAGAGGCTTCTGGCGCTGGACGACAACGCCATTCATCGAGGTCACCGTCTCGGACGGCGCGGTGATGTGCGCCATCCAGCCCCTTGCCCGCATCCGGTTCAGAATGGCCGATGCGACGAAGCTGTCGAGCTCGTTGAAGCCGTCGAAGGTAAGGACCGCGATCTGCATGCCGCCTGCACAGCATCTCCGCCGGGCGCGAGCAATCCGAACAATCGGACTAAATTGTCATGCTGACAACGGGATCACACCGACGAAGCCGCGCGAGCGATCAAGCCAGCATGCCCAGCCGCCGCCACTCCGGCAGGAGCCGACCGAGGAATATCGCGGCGAGCGTCGCCAAACGACTAGCTGCGTCCGCCCCCTTCAGCACCTTGCCATCTTGCTCGACATCGCGACCGAGCGCAGCCAGCCGGGCTGCGGTGCCTTGCGCGATCGCTGCAACATCGGCACGTCCCGAGGACTGCAGCCAGCAATCGATCATCATCAGGTCGATATCCCGCACAGTAGCGCCGGATCCCAGCACCTCCGTGGCGAGATAGCGATATGGCAGTCCCTGCGATGCGGCACACGCGGCGGCAGCGTTGAACCGTTGCGCCACCGTGCCACTGCCGGGTTCGACCGCTCCGACGACCAATATGCGCGCATGAATCATCAGAAGAAGAAGTCGAACGACCTGCTTCCGCCCCTTTTCTTTGACGCCGGGAAGCGCGGCAATAGCATCGATCGACTTCGGCCCCACGGCAAGCGCATCGACGATCGCGGTGACGATCGGCCGGTCCAATGCCAATTTGCCGAACGACGCTTTGGCACTGAGCGGCCCTTCCGCATTCGGCGCTGACAAAAGGTGCAGCAATGTCGTGCCAATGGCGTTCTGATGGACCGTGTCAGAGCGCCGGCCACGACAGAAGATGTCGCGCCGGAATGTCTGGTTGATCACGATATCCTGCATATCCTGCCGTATCTGCGGATGCGGTTGCTCCTGGATGATGCCTTGCATTTTCGGACCCAGCACGGCCGGCAGCATCGTCTCGATGAGTGTCGCCGTGCCAATGTAGCTCAGCTTGGCGCGCTCAAGTTCCCGCGCTACCTCGCTATGCCACATCGGATGCCAGCTCTCGTGGAGATATTCCTGCGAAAGATAGCTGCTGTTCTTGTCGCGGATCGAATCCAGCCGCATCTTCAAGGGCGGCATCGCCTTGAATATCTCGGCGTCTGCGGCAGCGAGCTTATCGAAAAGCTCGATCGCATTGCCCAGCGCGGCGTCGCTCGTCTGGCCAGCGACGTTCTTGAGCCGGCTGGCAAGGTGCTGGAACGGCACCGTGCTCAACCAGCCCGGCTGGGTATTGTAGCTGTTGTAGACGAGGCTGCCCGGCCGCGCTGCATGGGCAAGGCAATCGACGACCGTCTTACGGACCTCGACCGGCACCCAGCTGTAGATGCCATGCAAGGCGACATAATCGAAGGTTCCGAAATCCGCAGGCCAGTGGGCGGCGAGCTCGATAAAGTCGGCTTCGACGAAGCGTATATTGGTCAGTCCCGCCGTCTCGGCGAGGTCCTGAGCATGCGCGATATGAGCGGGATGAAAATCGACGCCGAGAAACTCGGCCTGCGGATTGGCCGCAGCGAGCAGGCAGAGCCCTACGCCCTGACCTGTCCCGAGTTCCATATAGCGGAAGCTCCCGGCCGCCCCGCGCCGAGGCGCGGCATAGCCAGCGACCCGGGCGCAGAGATCGAGCCAATCGGGGGCCATTTCATGAAAGAAGCCATAGGTGTAAATGCCCGAAACATCATAGCCATGCGACCAATCGCTCATTCGTACCACCCATCCTGATCGTCCGGGCGAGGTCTATGAGGTCCGGCGGCACCAGACAATGTCCATATAATCGTTTCGCGCCGAGGGCGCCGTCATACGGCGGTCCGCCGAAAGCAATAATCGGCATGATCGTTGACCATGCCGATCGCCTGCATCCATGCATACACGATCGTCGGCCCCACGAATTTGAAGCCGCGCTTCTTCAGCGCCTTCGAAATATGCTCGGAGAGCTCGGTCTTGGCCGGTACATGCTGCCCATCACCAACGATCGGCGTACCGCCGGTGAAGCTCCAGACATAGTCGGCGAAATCCTCACCAGCGTCGCGCATCGCGAGATAGATGCGGGCCCCGCCGATCGTCGCCTCGATCTTGGCACGGGCACGGACGATTCCGGGGTCGGCCATCAACCGCGCAATATCCGCCTCGTCGAAGCGCGCGACCCGTTCGGGATCGAAGCCGGCAAAGGCGGCGCGGAATCCCTCACGCTTGCGCAGGATGATCGTCCACGACAGGCCGGCCTGGAAACCCTCCAGCATCAGCGTTTCCCAGAGCATGCGCGGATCGCGCTCGGGCACCCCCCATTCGGTGTCGTGATAGACCGCCTCGAGCGGATCGCGATCGGCCCAGCGGCAGCGCAGCTGAGCGGTCATGCGGGGGATCTGCCCATCAGGCGCAGCGTCGCGTCATCGGGCCGGCCATCGAACCAGCGCTCGAGCGCTGCGGCGAACAGCCGTTCTCCGCTCGTCGCCTCGAACAGAGTGATAGACGACCGCAGCTTCATCGCGTCGATATCGCCGAATATGCCTTCGGCCGTCCCCTGTTCGAGATCCTGCAGCGCCTCGACACAGGCGCGCAGCCGCGCTCCGAGCAGAGGATGCGCGAGATAGGCCTGCGCCTCGTCAAGCGAAGCAATCGCATAGCGCTGCGCCATCGCGCTACGCCCAAGGCCGGCAAGCTGCGGGAAGATGAACCACATCCAGTGGCTGCGCTTGTGCCCACGCCGGATCTCGGCCAGCGCCGTCTCAAAGCTGGATTCCTGTGCAATCACGAATCGATCGAGATCGAAGGGCTGCGCCATGATCATCTCCGCCCTCCGGCATTCTGCCAACATCATCGCGATATCCCCGACTGTGGCGCATCTCATAGAACAAAAAGTGAACTTATCAAGCAAGCCTGTCAATGACGGTCAAGCTTCCATCGCTGTGCCCCCACGGCGGACAGGTTCGGACGCGTGATCGGCTAAAACATCGGACAGGAAAAAAGTTTGAACGATCCCCGGCCGCCAGCGGCGACCCAGTGACATCGAACGCCGTGCGCCTTGGGCCTTACCCCTGGCCCCGAGACGCGGTACCCTTCCTATCCGGTCCTGTCTTCCGAACCGCCGGTGGGCGGATCGGTCCGCCGCTCGGACGCCACCTTCGAGGCGGCGACATACCGGCTGAGATCATGCCAGGCTTCGGATGTGAGATACGCTGAACGGGCCCGCAATTGCCGTGGCACACGAAGACTCTCGTGCATATTGCTTCGCTCCTGTTACGCCGCTTACACGCGCCCAAGGAGCATATGCTTCCGCAAAGCAGGTTGCATCAAAAAATATCACGCGACATCGTCAGTGTTCCGTAGCGGCAATAATCACTTGCTCCGCGCGGCCCGCATTTTGCTGTACTTTGTCGTCCGCGTCCCGGGCTTGCCGCTGCTGCTGTGGCTCTTCATCGGCGCACGGTGTTGCTGGACCGGCAGGCCAAGCTCCTCCTGCTCCAGTTTGCGGATTTCGTCGCGCAAGCGCCCAGCTTCCTCGAACTCGAGATCGGCCGCCGCCGCGCGCATCTTGCCTTCGAGCTCCTCGATGTAACCGCGCAGATTATGGCCGACCATATGCGGCCGATCCTCGATCCCGGTATCGACCGTGACCTGATCCTTGGACGCGAGATGGCCGACGATATCGGTGATGCTGCGGCGGATCGTCTCGGGCGTGATGCCATGTTCGCGATTATACGCCTCCTGCTTCTCGCGACGGCGCCCGGTCTCGGCCATCGCGCGTTCCATCGAGCCGGTGATGCGATCGGCATAGAGGATGACGCGCCCGTCGACATTGCGCGCGGCGCGGCCGATGGTCTGGATCAGCGAGGTTTCGGAGCGAAGGAAGCCTTCCTTGTCGGCATCGAGGATCGCGACCAGCCCGCACTCGGGAATATCCAGACCTTCGCGCAGCAGATTGATGCCGACGAGGATGTCATAGACGCCGAGCCGCAGGTCGCGGATCAGTTCGATACGTTCCAGCGTCTCGACGTCGGAATGCATGTAGCGGACCTTGAGTCCTGCCTCGTGCATATATTCCGTAAGGTCCTCCGCCATCCGCTTGGTGAGGGTGGTGACGAGGGTGCGATAGCCTTTCTTCGCGGTCTCGCGCGCTTCGAAGACGAGATCGTCGACCTGGCTCTCGATCGGTCGCACCTCGATCGGCGGATCGATCAGGCCGGTCGGACGGATCACCTGCTCGGCGAACACGCCGCCGGTCTGCTCCAATTCCCAGCCGCCGGGCGTCGCCGAGACATAGACGGTCTGCGGACGCATGACCTCCCATTCGGCAAAGCGCAGCGGCCGATTGTCGATGCACGACGGCAGGCGAAAGCCATATTCGGCGAGCGTTATTTTCCGCCGATGATCGCCCCGCGACATGCCGTTGATCTGGCCGATCGTCTGGTGGCTCTCGTCGACAAACAGCAGCGCGTTCTCGGGCAGATATTCGAACAATGTGGGCGGCGGCTCGCCCGGCATGCGCCCGGTCAGGAAGCGCGAATAATTCTCGATCCCCGCGCAGCTACCGGTGGCCGCGATCATTTCCAGATCGAAATTGGTGCGCTGCTCCAGCCGCTGAGCCTCGAGCAACCGCCCTTCGATCTGAAGCTCCTTGAGCCGCTCGGTAAGCTCGAAGCGGATCGCCTCGGTTGCCTGCTTCATGGTCGGGCCCGGGGTCACATAATGCGAGTTCGCGAAGACCCGGACATGATCGAGGCTGACCGATTTCTTGCCGGTCAGCGGATCGAACTCGACGATCTCCTCGATCTCGTCACCAAAAAAGGCGACCCGCCAGGCACTGTCGTCATAATGCGAGGGAAAGATTTCGAGATTGTCGCCGCGCACGCGAAAATTGCCCCGGGAGAAAGCGGCGTCGTTGCGCTTGTATTGCAGCGCGACCAGCTTGCGGATGATTTCGCGCTGATCGACGGTCTGCCCCTTTTTCAGGTCGAAGATCATCGCCGAATAGGTTTCGACCGAACCGATACCATAGAGACAGGAGACCGAGGCGACGATCAACACATCGTCGCGTTCGAGCAGCGAACGGGTGGCCGAATGGCGCATCCGGTCGATGGCTTCGTTCACCGAGCTTTCCTTCTCGATATAGGTGTCCGACCGCGCCACATAGGCCTCGGGCTGGTAATAATCGTAATAGCTGACGAAGAACTCGACCGCATTCTCCGGGAAGAACTGCTTGAACTCTCCGTAGAGCTGGGCGGCGAGGATCTTGTTCGGCGCCAGGATCAGAGCCGGGCGCTGCAGCTTTTCGATCACCTTGGCCATGGTGAAGGTCTTGCCCGACCCGGTGACGCCCAGCAGCACCTGATCGCGCTCACCCGCTTCGGCCTGCGCCGACAGCTCGGCGATCGCGGTGGGCTGGTCGCCCGAGGGTTCATATTCGGACACCAGTTTGAACGGCTTGCCGCCTTCGGACTTCTCCGGCCGCTTCGGCCGGTGTGGAACGAAGGTCTGGCCGAGGTCGACATCGTCGAGGCTGGTGCGGATCTGTATGGTCATGGCCTGGCTTATGTAGGATAGGGGGAAGCGATGTTCACCTTTTATCTTCGCACCCCATGACTTTGCTGACACTGCATGATCGTGGCGGCCAGCCGGTGTTCGATGCCGAAGAGTGTCGCGCGACGGGCGGGGCGCTGGCGCCATCCTACGCGGCGGCCGACCCCTTTCCGCACATCGTCATCGACGATTTCCTCGACGCAGATGTTCTGCGCGCGGTGCTGAGCGGCTTTCCCGACGTCGGCGGACGGAAATTCTTCGATCGCGCCCAGGAACGCTATAAATATCAGATCGCCCCGCACGAGATCGAGCATGCCGGACTGCGCAATCTGCTCACCGAGTTCAACAGCGCGGCGTTTACCGGTTTCCTTGAGGCGCTGACCGGCATCGACGGTCTGATTCCCGACCCTTGGTATCTGGGCGGCGGGCTGCATGAGACGCGGACCGGCGGTCATTTGTCGGTCCATGCCGATTTCAACCGCCATCCGCAGATGAAGGTCGAACGGCGGCTCAACCTGCTCCTTTACCTCAACGATGACTGGTCGGCGGATTGGGGCGGCGATCTCGAACTGTGGGACCGCGAGATGCGCGCCTGCCGTGTGAAGGTCGCGCCGCTGCTCGGCCGGGCAGTAATCTTCTCCACCAACAGCGACAGCTTCCATGGCCATCCTGAGCCGCTCACATGCCCGCCCGATCGTGCCCGCCGATCGATCGCCACCTATTATTACACCGCCTTCCCGACCGGCGACGCTCCACCGGAACGCAACACAAGGTTCAAGCCTCGCCCGGGCAGCCCGGATCGGCCCGACCGGCGGGTGGCGCTGGACCACTTCATCCAGGACTGGGTGCCTCCCCGGCTACAGCGGATCGTCCGCCGGCTGAACCCTTTCCGCTAACCCCGCAAGAAGCCCAGCGGACTTGAACCGCTCCGGCCAGGCGTTAAGGGTTTGCCAGGACAAGGAGGAGAACCGGATGATCGATCATGTTCGCAGGGGCCACCGCATTTTCGGCCGCCGCCCGATGATCATGGCCGGTTGGCTGACAGCCCTGCTCCTCGCCACCGCGGCCCCGGCGCTCGCCGACGGCTTCGCGCCAGGCCAATGGGAGCACAAGACCGTAACTGTCAGCGCCGACGTCCCCGGCGTACCGCAATGGGTGGTCAAGATGTTCACCGGCAACCGTAGCCGCAAGAGCTGCCACACCGCCGCCGAGCTCGCAGCGCGGCCCGAGGCGCTGCTGACCCAGGACGATGCCGCCACCTGCAAGCCGCGCCGCATCGCGCTGGCGGGCGGCAAGCTGACCTTCGACACTTTCTGCACCAACAAGCGTTTTCCGGAAGGGCTGCTCGTGGCGTCCAAAGGCACCTACACCCCAGACAGCTACAACATCTCGACGCTGACGACGGGCACCAAGGAAGGCCAGCCCGTCCGTATCGTGACGACCGGCACCGGGCGCCGGATCGGGGCCTGCAAATGAGCTTCGCCTTCGATATCGACGCCTATCTCGCCCGGATCACGCTCAAGCACCGCCCGTTGCCCGATGCCGATGGCCTGGCCCTGATCCAGAGCTCGCACCGCCTGAGCATTCCGTTCGAAAATCTCGACATCCGTCTGGGCCGCACGATCAGCCTCGATCCCGCGCATGTCTTCGACAAGATCGTCCATCGTCGGCGGGGCGGCTATTGCTTCGAACAGAACAGCCTCTTTCTTGGCGCGCTCCAGGCGCTGGGCTTCGAGGCGCGGCCGCTGCTCGGACGGGTCTGGCTGATGAGCGACGGCGGCGTCCCGCCTCGCACGCACACGCTCAATCTCGTCCGCATCGATGGCGAGGACTGGATCGCCGATGCCGGCTTCGGCGGCAGCTACATCCCTCCGATGAAGCTGGCCGACAGCGTGGAGGCCTGGGCGCCCGATGGAGCAAGTTACCGCCTTTCCCGGTCGGAGGACCATGGATGGATGCTCGAGCGAAGGGGCGATGCGGCGACGAGCGACTGGCAGCCGCAATATAGCTTCACGCTGGATCAGGTTGCGCCGATCGACCTCGAAATGTCCAACCACTGGACATCGACCCGACCCGATACCCGCTTCACGACCCTGACGATCGTCAACCTCTGCCTGCCGACCGGGTTCGCGGCACTGACCGATCGCCAGTATAAACGCCGGGCGGGCGGGCAGCAGGTCGAGGCCGAGATCGAAAGCGCCAAGGCCTACCGGCTGCGGCTCAACTTCGTCTTCGGCATCGCGCTCGACGAGGTCGAAGTTAACGGCCTGGGGCTGTATTGACGTCGTTGCCGGCTCCGCCTGGTCCGTCATTTCCACGAAACGTGGAATCCATGGAGGGCGGCACGCAGGAAACGACAGACGCCGTAACCGCGGATTCCGGCCGTCGCGAGAATGACGAAGGAAGACAATGAGCGACACCCAGCCCCGCCACCCCATCCGTTCGGTCGTCGGCGGTTCGCTCGGCAATCTGGTCGAATGGTACGACTGGTATATCTACTCGGCCTTCTCGCTCTATTTCGCGAAGAGCTTCTTTCCCGCCGCCGATCCGACCGCGCAGCTGCTGTCGACCAGCATCGTCTTCGCCATCGGTTTCCTGATGCGGCCGCTCGGCGGCTGGCTGCTGGGTATTCTCGCCGACCGTTATGGGCGAAAGTCCGCGCTCACCTGGTCGATCACGCTGATGTGCCTGGGGTCGCTGATCATCACCTGCGCGCCCACCTATGCCTCGATCGGCATCTGGGCACCGCTGCTTCTCACCTTCGCGCGCATGGCACAGGGGCTGAGCCTGGGCGGCGAGTTCGGCACCGCGGCGACCTACCTCACCGAGATCGCTCCGCCCGACAAGCGCGGCTTCTGGTCGAGCTTCCAATATGTCACCTTGATAGCGGGCCAGCTTCTTGCGCTGGGCCTGCTCGTCACGCTGCAATTCTTCTTCCTGACCGAGGCGCAGCTCGAAGACTGGGGCTGGCGCTTCGCCTTCGCCACCGGCGCCGTCCTGGCGATCAGCGTCTTCTGGCTGCGGCGCGGGATCGACGAAACCCCCGACTTTATCGAGGCGGCGGCAGGCGAGCGCCGCAAGGGCGGCCTCGCCACCTTGTTGCGCGAACGGCCCAAGCAGGTCGCACTGGTGTTCGGCCTGTCGATCGGCAGCAACGTCAGCTTCTACGCCTTCACCACCTATATGCAGAAATATCTGGTCGCGAGCGCCGGATTCGCGAAGGAGCAGGCGTCGCTGGTCTGCTCGGCCGCACTGCTCTTCTATATCGTCATCCAGCCGCTGCTCGGCGCCCTGTCCGATCGGATCGGACGAAAGCCGTTGCTTTACTGGTGCTGGATCGGCGGCATCTTCGCCACCGTGCCGCTGTTCACCGCGCTGGGCGCCGCAACCGGCATGCTGGAGGCCTTCCTGCTGCTGTGCATCGCCTATCTGATCATCTCGGGATCGAGCGCGACGAGCGCGGTGGTGAAGGCCGAGCTCTTCCCCCCGCACGTCCGCGCGCTGGGCGTCGGCCTGCCTTATGCGGTCAGCCAGGCGATCTTCGGCGGCACGGCGGAGTCCGTGGCGCTCGGCTTCAAGGCGGCCGGGATCGAGGCCGCCTTCTTCTGGTATGTGACCGGGTGCATGGGCGTTGCGCTGGTGACCACCTTCTTCGTCCCCGAAACCCGCTGGCCGGGCGGGCGGCCGAAGCGGCCCGCCTGATCGATGTGCGTCCTTGCCGTCGCCTGGAACGCCCATCCCCGCTGGCAGCTCGTGCTCGCCGGCAACCGCGACGAATATCATGCCCGGCCCGCAGCGCCGCTCGCGCGTTGGGACAATGCGCCGCACCTGATCGCCGGACGCGATCTGCAATCGGGCGGCACCTGGCTGGGCATATCGGACCAAGGGCGCTGCGTCGTCGTGACCAACCTGCGTGGCTACGGAATGCCCGAGCCGGGTAGGCCATCGCGCGGCGCGCTTGTCACCGACCTGCTCGACGGTAGCAACGCGGAGACAGTTCCGATCGACGCCTATAATCCGGTGAACCTGATCGCGCTCTCCTCCGACCGCGCCCATTTCCTGAGCAACCGGCCCGAAGCGGTTCGCACACCACTTGCGCCCGGCCTTTACGGATTGTCCAACGGTCGACTAGATGAGCCCTGGCCCAAGACACTGCGGCTGAAATCGGTTCTGCTCGACTGGATGACCGGCCCCGCTACCGATCCGGCTCTACTGTTCGACGGCCTCCGCGAGGAGGTTCTTCCCAAGGTCGGCCACGATCCCGCGACACCATCGGACGTGCCGCAGGAGCCCAATCACAGTCCGATCTTCATCCTCAATCCGGTCTACGGCACACGCTGCAGTTCGATCGTCGCGATCAACCGGCAAGGTGAGGGAGTGTTCATCGAGCGGCGCTTCGACGCCAAAGGCATGCAGACGGGCGAAACTCGCCTGTCCTTCACATGGCCGATGGAAACCGTCGCCGTTTAATCATCGAGGGGCTCAGGCACCGCACCGGCACCTACCAGCGCCCGGCGAAACAGCCACACGCGGATCGCGCTGGCCAGGTTGGGCAGGTCGTCGTCCGCGATCCGCTCGACGTCGATCCGCGCGACGATGGCGTTGAGCGGGATCCCTTCCTCGGCGGCGGCGCGCAACAGGGCATCCCAGAAAATCGGCTCAAGCGTGATCGAGGTGGCGTGGCCGGCGATGTTGACCGAACGTTTGACCGGCCCTGCCACCTCTTCTATCCCGTCCGTCAGTACATGTGCTGGCCACCGTTGATCGACAGGGTCGATCCGGTGACGAAGCCGGCTTCCTCGCCGCACAGGAACACGACGCCGCGGGCGATTTCCTCGGCATGGCCCAGGCGGCCGACCGGAATCTTCGCGACGATCTTCGCCAGCACGTCCTGCGGCACCGCGGCGACCATGTCGGTATCGATATAGCCCGGCGCAATCGCGTTGACCGTCACCCCCGACTTGGCGCCTTCCTGCGCCAGCGCCTTGGTGAAGCCATGGATGCCCGACTTGGCGGCGGCATAGTTGACCTGGCCGTACTGGCCGGCCTGGCCGTTGATCGATCCGATGTTGACGAGCCGGCCCCAACCGCGCGCGCGCATGCCGGGGAAGGTCGCCTTCGCCATGTTGAAGCAACCGCCCAGATTGGTGTCCATGACGTCCTTCCAATCCTGGTAGGTCATCTTGAGCAGTGTGCCGTCGCGGGTGATGCCGGCATTGTTGACGACGATGTCGACCGGGCCCAGCTCGGCTTCGACCAGTTCGACGCCCTTGTGGCAGGCGTCATAGTCGGCGACGTCCCACTTGTAGCTCTTGATGCCGGTCTTCTCGGTGAAAGCCCTGGCCCGATCATCATTGCCGGCATAGTTGGCCGCCACAACGGCGCCAGCCTCCCTGAGCGCAAGGCTGATCGCTTCGCCGATGCCTCTGGTTCCGCCGGTAACGATCGCAACGCGCGCCATATCCTGTCTCCCGTAGATTCGGCCCGATGCTAGAGCCTGATTGTTTCCGACGAAAGCTCCCCGAACATAAAATCATGACAGGCGAAAGGCATAGACCCCCGTTTAGGGCCGGTCGATCCAGCCGCGCAGTTCCTCGCCGATGATATGTTCGAGCATCGTTATGCCCGGCGCGCCGTCGTTGAGGCAGGGCAGATAATCGAACCCCTCGCCGCCGGCCGCCACGAACTGATCGCGGCCGCGGATCGCCAGTTCTTCCAGCGTCTCGAGGCAATCGGCGGAAAAGCCTGGCGCAATCACCGCCAGCCGGCGCACGCCGTCCTGCGCGAGCTTTTCCAGCACCGTCTCGGTCGACGGTTCGAGCCAGCGCGCGCGCCCGAAGCGCGACTGGAAGGAGACATGCAGCTCCCGGCCCAGCGCCTCGCTCAACAGGCGCGCGGTCTTCCGGCAATGACAATGATAAGGATCGCCCAGATCGAGGGTCCGCGCGGGCATGCCATGGAAGCTGGCGAGGATCGCATCGGGCTGGGTATCGAGCGCGGCCAGCGCTTCGCGCACCGATGTCGCCAGCGCATCGATATAGGCGGGGTTGTCATGATAGGGCGGCAGGGTGCGGATTGCCGGCTGCCAACGCATCTTTGCCAGCGCAGCGAAGGCCGCATCGTTGGCGGTCGCCGTCGTCGCCGCGCAATATTGCGGATAGAGCGGCGCGATCAGGATGCGGTCGCAGCCCTCGGCCTTCAGCGCCGCGATCCGATCGGCGATCGCAGGCTTGCCGTAGCGCATCGCATGATCGACGATCACCCGGTCGCCGAAGCGGCCCCGCAGCGCCTTTGCCTGCCGCGCCGTGATCGCGGCGAGCGGCGACCCTTCCTCGGTCCAGACTTGCGAGTAGGCATGGGCCGACTTGCGCGGACGGGTGTTGAGGATGATGCCGCGCAGGATCGGCTGCCAGGCAATCGGCGGGATTTCGACCACGCGCCGGTCCGACAAGAACTCGGCGAGATAGCGCTTCACAGCTCCGGGCGTCGGCGCCTCGGGGGTTCCGAGATTGACGATGAGCACGCCGATCTTCGGAGCGGGAACGGGCGGGTGCCCGGCAGGAAGATTGGTCATGCGTCTGATAGCCTCAAGGGGAGGTGGCGGAGGCGTTTGCCGGTGGCGGCGAAGATCGCGTTGGCGACCGCGGGTGCGACCGGCGGCACCGCGATTTCGCCCGCACCGCCCGGCGGCAGGTCGGACGGTATGATCTCGACCCGTATCTCGGGCGTCATCGACATGTCGGGCAGGCCCAGGCCGTCGTAATTCTGTGCGCCGACCGTGCCATCGCTGATCGAGATAGCGTTGCCGAACGCGTTGCCCAACCCCCAGAGGATACCGCCCTCGATCTGCTGCCGGACGATGTCGGGATGGATGACCCGACCGATGTCGACCACGGCGGTGATGTTCGGGACCTTGACCTGATCGCCCTCGATCCGGGCTTCGGCAAGGATCGCGACATGGCTTCCGAAGCAACTGTGGACCGCCAGCCCCTGCCCCGTCCCCGGCTCTCCGCCCTGCCATGCGCCGATCGATGCCGCCATCTGCAAACAACGGGCGAGCCGCGGCGCGTTGGCCAGCCCCTGCATGCGGAACGACAACGGATCGAGCCCGGCGACCAGCGCCACTTCGTCGATGAAACTTTCGGTGAAAAAGGCGGTGTAGCTGTTGGCCACCGATCGCCAGGCTCCGGTCGGCACCCCGATCGCGGCCTCGGCATGTTCGACCGCGAGCGCGGGGATCGCATAGGGCGGTACCGCGCCCTCGACCGAGCCTCGGTCGGCACCATAGCTGTCCTTCGTCTCCGCGCCGGTCAGCCGCGCCATCATTTCGCTGTTGGCGGACGGTGTCGCGATGCGGGCCGACCAGGCGGTGATCGAGGCCGCGGGTCCGAGCTTCGCTTTCAGCCGGGCGGACGCCGGCGGCCGAAAGCGGCTGTGCTGGATATCCTCGCGGCGCGACCAGACCAGCTGGACGGGCTTCTTCACCTTCGAGGCGATGATCGCCGCCTCGACGGCCGCATCGACCTCGACCTTTCGGCCGAAGCCGCCGCCGACGAGCGTCGGGTAGATGGTGACCTTCTGCGCGTCGAGCCCGAGCGCTTTCGCCACGGCGGCGCGGGTGAGCGGCGCGGCCTGCGTCGGAACCCAGACTTCCAGCCCGTCAGCTCCGAAACGCGCCGTCGCGGTCAGCGTCTCGAGCGGGGCGTGCGCGATCATCGGCACCGAATAGCTCGCGCTTATCACGCCCTGTTGCGCGAGCGCGGCATCGGGATCGCCGCGTTCGGTGAAGCGCTCGGCTTCGCCCTTGTCGAGCGCCGCCGCCAGCGCCTTGCGCACCGTCCCGTCATTGGGCCGTGGCCGGCTCGTCTCGAACTCGACCGCGAGCGCCTGCAGGCCCTGGTCGGCCGCCCACCAGTTGGTGCCGACAACCGCGACCCAGCCGGGGTTGGTGAGCACCGCCATAACGCCCGGGGTCGCCTCGGCATCGGCAGTCGTCATCTTCACGGGCTTCGCTCCGCCATAAGGGCCGTGCGCGATCGAGGCGTAGACCATGCCGGGCAAACGGATATCGGCGCCCATCTGCGCCGAGCCGTCGACCTTGGCGGGCAGGTCGAGCCGTGGCACCGACCGCCCGATCAGCGCGCGCTCGTCCTTCTCGCGCAGCAGGAGAGCTTCGGGCGGGACGAGCCGCGACGCCACCTGCGCGAGTTCGCCGAACTTCAGCCGGTCGCTGCCGCGGACGACGAAGCCGGCCTCCGTATCGCACGCCTTCCAGTCGATGCCCCAGCGCTCGGCCGCCGCCATGCACAGAAGGGCACGCGCCGCCGCGCCCGCTTCGCGCAGCCGCGTCTCGAAGGCACGGATCGAAGATGAGCCGCCGGTGATTGTCATGTTCATGCGGATCGCGACTTCGCGTGCCGCCCATTCCCCGGGCCCCTGCAACCAGCCCGGCAGCCTCGCGCGCGCCTGCTCTTCGATCAGAAAGCTGTTGGCATAGACCGGATTGATCGGTGCCGGTTCCACCCCGACCGTCCGCCAGTCGGCGCCAAGTTCGTCGGCCAGGATCTGCGGCAGCGAGGTGTAGACGCCCTGCCCCATCTCGGCCTGCGGCACCGCAACGACGACACGGCCGTCCGTCGCGATCTTGAGGAAGGCGTTGAAGACGTGCTCGCCGGGCCCGATCGCGAGATTGGGGGCATAGGTGCGCGGCCATATCGCCCAGCCCAGGACCAGCCCCGTCGTGGCGCCGCCGCCGATCAGCAGCTTGCGCCGGGTGATTCCCCGCCCCGCGCTTCCGGGGGCCTTCTCCGGCCCCTTCTCCCGATCCATCCGTCCGTGCATTGCGATATGATAGGCGGGCCCATGGAGCGAAACCACCTCAATCGTCATTCCGCCGGAGGCGGACAGCGACTCTTTCGGCCTCTGACAGTAGCTAGGTGAGACAAGTTGTCTTCTTGATCCGGCTTTACCGCTGGCGCATGAGCGCGCCATGTCGTTTCTCGCCAGACCCGCCGCCCTTTCGCCCCGCCCGCGCGCGCTGGCCCACTGGCTGCTGTTCATCGCCGCGCTGGTCTTTGCGATCGTGGTCGTCGGCGGGATCACCCGGCTGACCGAGTCGGGCCTGTCGATCACCGAGTGGAAGCCGGTGCGCGGTATCATCCCGCCGCTCAACCAGGCCGAATGGCTGGCCGAGTTCGAGAATTACAAACGCATTCCGCAATATAGCGCCTTCAACATCCACATGACGCTGGAGGGCTTCAAGGAAATCTATTTCTGGGAGTATCTCCACCGACTGCTGGCGCGCGCCATCGGCGCAGCGCTGGCAGTGGTGATGGTCGTTGCCTGGTGGAAGCGCGCGATCCCGGCCGGTTATGGTTGGCGGATGATCGGCATCTTCGCGCTGGGCGGGCTGCAGGGCGTGATCGGCTGGTGGATGGTCTATTCGGGCCTCTCGATGCGGACCGAGGTTAGCCATATCCGCCTGGCCGTACACCTGATGGCGGCTCTGCTGATCTTCTCCACGTTGATCTGGACGGTGCTCGACCTGCGCAGGCTGGCGCGGGCTCCCGATGCGCGGCCGGCGCGCGCCAGCCGCCTAGGTGTCGCCGCTCTCCTGATCCTCGCCGTGCAGATCATGCTCGGCGCCTTCGTGGCTGGCTTGCGCGCGGGCTATGCGTTCGCCAGCTGGCCGAAGATGGGGGAAGAGTGGTTCCCGGCGCGCGGATGGAACCCGGCGCTCGGTCTCGCCAATCTCTACGACAACCCGATCGTGGTCCAGTTCCTCCACCGCTGGTGGGCGTGGGTCGCCGCCATCGCCGCACTTGCCGTCGCCCGCGCCGCGAAGAAGAAGGGCGCCGTCGCGCCGGTCCACGCCGTTGCGACCTTCATCGTCCTGCAGATCGCCCTCGGTATCGCGACGCTAATCACGGGAGTCGACCTGGTCGTCGCGGTCGCCCATCAGGGCGTTGCGGTGCTGTTGCTCGCATGCCTGTTATGGGCCACGCACAGTCTCGACGGTCGGAAGGTATCATAATACCTCATTAAAATAAGCCCATTTTCCTTGACTCATTCGGCGCATTTGCGCATTAGCGCGCCGTGAACGCCGCTCCTCGTCGGGCGGCGTCGTTCATTTGGAACGATCGAAACAAGAAGGTCCAGGCCCATGAAGGCGCTCATGAAGACCACCAAGGTGGCTACGCCACACACGGTGGAAAAGAAGTGGCATATCGTTGACGCGGAAGGGCTGGTCGTCGGCCGCGCCGCTTCGATCATCGCCAACATCCTGCGTGGCAAGCACAAGCCGAGCTACACCCCGTTCATTGATTGCGGTGACAATGTCATCATCATCAATGCCGAGAAGGTTCGCTTCACCGGCAAGAAGCTGGCGCAGAAGGTCTATTATCGCCACACCGGTTATGCCGGCGGCATCAAGGAAACCCACGCGGACAAGATCCTCGAGGGTCGTTTCCCGGAGCGCGTGCTGGAAAAGGCGATCGAGCGCATGATCCCGCGCGGTCCCCTGGGCCGTCAGCAGATGCGCAACCTGCGCATCTTCAAGGGCACCGAGCATCCGCACGAAGCCCAGAACCCCGAAGTCCTCGACATCGCGTCGATGAACCGTAAGAACAAGGTGGGCGCATAATGTCCGACAACCGCCAGTCCCTTTCCGATCTCGCTGCGCTGACCAGCGCAACGCCAGAGCCCACTCCGGCTCCGGCTGCCGCCGCCAGCGAGGGTGAGGCTCCTGCCGCTGCCGCCGAGGCCGAAGCCGAGGCTCCCGCCTATATCGCGCCTGTTCTGCCGACCACGCCGCTCCGTGAGCAGATGATCGACGCCCAGGGCCGCGCCTATGCGACCGGTCGTCGTAAGGATGCCGTCGCCCGCGTCTGGCTGAAGCCGGGCACCGGCAAGGTCACCGTCAACGGTCGTGACCAGGAAGTCTACTTCGCACGTCCGACGCTGCGTCTCGTCATCAACCAGCCCTTCTCGGTCTCCGAGCGGGAAGGTCAGTATGACGTCATCGCCACCGTCAAGGGCGGCGGCCTTTCGGGCCAGGCCGGCGCGGTCAAGCATGGCATCAGCCAGGCGCTGACCAAATATGAGCCGATCCTCCGCGCTCCGGTGAAAGCGGCAGGCTTCCTGACCCGCGACAGCCGCGCGGTCGAGCGTAAGAAGTACGGTAAGGCGAAGGCTCGCAAGAGCTTCCAGTTCTCGAAGCGCTGATCCCAGCACTTTCGATACCGCGAACAAAGAGAAACGCCGGGGATTTCCCCGGCGTTTTTCGTTCCGCTCGTGGAGCTGAGATGGAACCGGACGTACGCGAGCAGCATTGATCGCGGACGTGACCGGAGCGACGAGCATTGTTTACTTTGTTAATCGAACGTCCCGGACTAGGGGTTTCGGAACATGGAGGGTGTATTCTCCGGTTTCGAGGGATCGAACGATAGTGCTTAAGCTGATTCTAGCATCGATCATCATCGCCGGCACGACCGGCATGGCGAACGCCGCCGATCCGTCTCCCGAACCGATCCCGGCGCGGATCGCCGAAAAGCTCGCCGAGCCTCATCCGCGCCAGATGTCCGGTCCCGTCCGTATCCGGTTCCGCCACCTCAGCGGCATCAACGCGGCTCTTGACGACAGCGATGCCGTCATCGTGCGCGAAGCAACCCTCGACAGAAGAACTCGCCGCAACAAGGACGACTGATCGCCTCGCGTCGACGTGGGCGGTATCAAGCCCGCCCCGCCGACCTCACCGCGATCAGTTCTTTTTCTTCATCGTGTAAGGGACGAACTTGCCGAGCCCGAGCGATCCGCTGGGAAAGCGAGTCGACTGGTCGATCAGGCGCACGATGTCGATGCTGCACAGATTGGGGCTGCGCGTATCGGTCACCAAGATGTCCCCGCCATCGAGGAAGGTGGCACCCGACGTCGGCCGGTTGAGATACCAGGTTCGCCCGACCTTGTAGAGAATCGCCGTGCGATCAAAGATCTGGGTCGACTGGATCTGCTGCAGCGGAATGCAGTCGACCGGCGTGCCTGCCTCCCGTCCGTTCAGCGCCTTGGCGATCCGCGTTTCCGGATCGGGCCGGGCCGCCTGAACAGGCACAGTCACCGTTATCAACATAGCGCCAATAAGGCACAGAGTAGCGCGCATCGGATTACCTCCATTACTGCCATCAATATGCGGTTCATCGGGTGAACCTTCAATGAGCAGGACGGAGCCGGGCAACTATTTCCTTGCTCCCGGATGAACGCTGGAACCGGGTCATTTCTCACCCGTTCCAGCCTCAGGTTTTAAAGGAGTACTGCCATGAAGAAGTTATTCGCGTTAGGCAGCGCCGCCTTGCTCTCGATTGGCATCGCGACGTCGCCCGTCTCGGCCCAGAGCGCCTCGCATATCCTTCGCGGCGCCGGCATCGGCGCAGCCGGCGGCGTCATCGCCGGTGCCGTCATTCCCGGCCTGTCAGTCGGTGAGGGCGCCTTGGTGGGGGCCGCTGGTGGCGGCCTGTACAATACGCTGATCAACAAGGAGCGGCGCACCTATCGCAGCCGCAGCTATAATGGCGGAACGCGCTACAGCAGCAGCCGCAGCACCCGTGCTGCTGCAGCGACGGCGCCGCGCTATCGCAGCTATCGGGCGAACTGACGGCCCTGGCGATGCCATGCAGTCCGACACGAGTAGCCTGGCTGCTGGTGTCGGCGCTGCTGGCGGCGCTCACTGCCGCCAGCGCGGCGAAACCCCCGCCGCCTTTCACGGGCGAGCTGCGGCTCGATATGATCGACCCGGTGATCGACGTGAAAATCGGCGAGGTTCCGCTGAGGCTGAGGGTCGCACTTGATCAGAAGAAGCTGGTCGAGCTCAACCCCACCGCTGCCGATCGCCTGGCAGCCAACCCGCCCGATCGGAACTTCCGCTTCGAATCCGGTTTCGATGCGCTGGTCGGCCGGGAAACGCTCGGCGGCATCCAGGCTGCCGCCCCCATCAAGCTCAACGGTCGGAAGATGCTGGTCACCGTCGCTTCACATGGCCGCGATTGCTGCACGGGTGTCGATGGCGAAATCGGGATCGGCTTGCTGCCTTACGCGACGATCCGGTTCATCCGCGCAGGTGCGGCGGAATCGGACCGCAGCGCGGATTATATCATCGACGACAGCAGCGAGCACGGGCCGCAGACTGCGATGACCGCCGGGCCCGACACCATCTTCATCCAATTCTCGCTGCAACGCCCCGAAAGCGTCGCGACTGCTTCGGCTGGCGCGATCCTGGCTGGTGTGCACGGAGGAAGGCTGGCCGGAAGCGGTTCGACCATCGCCGCCTTCGGCATCGAACGGCCAACTTCGACACTGCATTTCGATCGCCCCGCGACAGTGGCGGGCTTTCGGTATCCTGCGATTGCCGTGCGCACCGCCGACTTCGGCGGCCGCCGCGCGTTTCCGCTCGATCCTTCCGAACCTCAAGACATCGTGGTCCGAAAGAGGGTTCCCCGGCAGGAAGCGTGGCCGGTCGTGCTGGTCGCCCGCGATCGGCTCGATCGGTGCAGCGAGGCGCTATACGACGGCAACCGCCGCACTTTGACGCTCCGCTGCTCGGACGCGAGCGAAGGACTAGATTGATGCGTCTCCTCACCCGTCTCACTGTGCTCGCTTGCCTTCTCGCCACTGCCAGCAGCGGGATTGCGGCCCGAGGAGACAGTCTCAACGAGCGCGTGTTCGATCGCGCGTGGAGCCTGGTGGCCGATCGCTATTGGGACCGGACGATGGGCGGCAACGACTGGGACGCTATCCGCGATCGATATTATCCGCAGGCGGTCTCCGCGCGCGACGAGAAGCAACTTTATGCCGTGGTCAACCGGATGCTCGATCAGCTCGACGACAGCCATGTCTATGCGACCAGTCCCGGAGAGCTTCGCTGGTCCATGGAGTCGCCCGAAGAGCGCGACATGCCCCCTGCGCGACGCCTTCGGCGCCTAAACGGCGGCGTTCTGCTGCTAACCTTCAATCAGTTCGATGCGGGTGATGATCGCTGGATCCGCCAGGCGATCGAAGAAACCCTCGATCTGCGCGGCGTGATCCTCGATCTGCGCGGAAATGGCGGCGGGCGCGACGACGTACTCGACAAGGTTGCGGGCATCTTCTCGCGCGAAAAGCGGGTGCTGATCCGCCTGACCGGCAAGCGGACGATCGAAGAGAAGACCCGCGGGTCCGGCGCCAAGGCCTATACCGGCCCGCTCGCCGTTCTTGTCGGCCCCGACACGGCCAGCGCCGCGGAGATTCTCTCCCATTTCCTCGTCGAGCATAGCGGTGCCTTTGGCGTCGGCGAACGGACCGCCGGCGCAGTAACGGGCGGCGTCGACCACGACCTGCCCGGTGGCGGACGGCTGACCATCGCCGAATATGACATCCGCACCGACAACGGCACGCGGCTGGAAGGCAACGGTTTCACGCCGCGCTACCGTGTGTCAGCGGCGACGACGCCGAACGACCAGGCGCTGGCCAAAGCGGTGGCGCTGCTGCAGGGCGCGGGGCGATAGACATGCCCTTCTGTTCAGCGCGTATCGCTTGAACTCCGCCCCCGGCCATGCTTGGGGCGGGCATGGCCATTCGAACCCTCTTCGTCACCCGCCTCTATGACGCGATCATCGACAAGCCCGACCTGATCGGCGAGCTGGAAGACTCGGTCCGCATGCTGGCGGCGGAGGATCGAGCGGGACAAGGCTGGTCGAAAGCGCATGGCTATCGCGGCTATACGTCCTATGCCTCGCTCAACGACCTGCCAGTGCGCGACCCGGCGATCGGCGACCTGGTCAAGCTGCTCAACAAGCATGTCGCGACCTTTGCCGAACAATCGCATCTCGATCTCCGCCGCAAGCTCAAGCTCGACAGCCTGTGGGTCAACCTGATGAAGCCCGGCGCCACCCACTCTGGCCATATCCATCCGCACAGCGTGGTGTCGGGCACCTTCTACGTCGCGGTACCGCCGGGGTCTGGCTGCCTGAAGCTGGAGGACCCTCGTCTCCCGCTGATGATGTCGGCTCCGCCGCGCCTCCCAGACGCGCCCGAGGATAGCCGCAGCTTCATTTATGCCGAGCCGCAGCCGGGCATGGTGCTGCTATGGGAAAGCTGGCTGCGCCACGAGGTTCCGCCGAGCGCAGCCAAGGGCGACCGGATCAGCATCAGCTTCAACTATAGCTAGAGTTGGTTCCACTGACGTGGAATCGCCGTCAGCGGCTTCCGGAGGGATCGTCATGAGGCCGCCGATGCCGCGCCCGCCCGCCTCGACGACCGTATAGGAATCGCCGAAGGACGCGGAGGTCAAGCCGATCACCTTATCGTAAAAGGTTTCGGCCGCCGTACGGTCGCTGGTCATCAGCTCGTACCAGAAGAATTTGCCGGTCATGTCTCTCTCCTTGTCAGGCCTCGGCGACGGCCTTCGCAATCGTGGCGATGTCGAGCTTCACCATCTTGAAAACTTCGCTCATCGCGGCTTTCGCCTTCACCGGATCGCTCATGACCTCGGCAAGATTGTCCGGAACGATCTGCCAGTGAAGGCCGTAGCGGTCGGCCAGCCAGCCGCACTGCTGCGCTTCCCCACCTTCGAGGAGCGCATCCCACACGCTGTCGAGCTCGGCCTGTCGCGCGCGCCGAACGCCATCGAGACCGCCAGGCCATAGTCGGCGTCGCTGCCACCGTTGATCGCCTGGAATTTCTGGCCGGCCAGAGTGAACTCGACCAGCAGTACGTCACCGACCCTGGGACCGGGGCTCTCGACAAGGGCCGTGTGAACCTTGTCGATGCTAGAATCGGGCAGGATCGCACAATAAAAGCGCGCAGCCTCTTCCGCCTGATCCTTGAACCACAGGCACGGAATGATCCGGGACATGGCATCCTCCTCCGTCACGATGCGATCGCTGGAACCCTGTGCTCCAACGCCGCTACGACGAACCTGCCACCCCCTATCCGACAGCCTCGCCGAATTCTTGCGCAAGACCTGCCCGAGCGTCGATCATATCATCCGTGGGCGGGGGCGAAACGCCGCAACTTGACGACCGGCGTTCCCTTATACTCGGCCTCGCCGATCGGATGATAACCGAGCTTTTCGGCGACCCTCAGCGACGGCAGATTTTGAGCATCGACGATGCAGACGGTCTGGTCTGGCCGAAAGGCGACTTGCATCCAGCCAAGCACGGCCGTCACCGCTTCGGTCGCGTAGCCGCGACCATGGACGTCCTGCGCCATCATCCAGGCCATTTCGGGAAAAGGATCGAAATCGTCGCCAAGACCACGGTGAAAATCGGCAACGCCGACCTCGCCGACCACCCGTCCGCTCGCCTTTTCCTCGACGATCATCAGGCCATAGCCGAGCAGCGACCAATGGCCCGCGAAGCGGAGCAGGCGATTCCATGTGTCTTCAGGGCTCATCGGAGTCCGGTAGATCATACGCACCGCTTCGGGATCGGTGGTCAGCGCGCAACAGGCCTCATAATCGCTCAACCGATGCCGCCGCAGGATCAGCCGCTCGGTCTCGATCGTCGGCCCCTGGCTCATTCGACCTCTTCGCCCGCATCGACGCCGTAGATATGCGCAACCTGGACATAGCCGCGCTTGCCGCCGACATCGAACAGGCACCAGTCGCTTTCGCACTTGCTGATCCGGCCGACCACACCGGGCGCAGCACGCCAGTTCAGGCCCGCGCCGGTGCTGGGGTCGGCATGCATCGGGGCGGGCTCGTCACCGGTGACGACCGCGGTACGCTGGGCGCTCAGCAGGGTGGCGAGCATCCAGCCCTCGGTCCCGTCCTGCTCGCGAATCCGACGCCAGTTACCGTAGACCTGCACCACCTGGACCGGCAGGTCGCGGCGACGATAGCGCCAGGTCGCCGGATAGGTGCGCTCCGGCCCTGTGCGCAGCAACGCATCCCCGGTCGCGATCGAGGCCCAGTAGGGCACACGGCGTTCCTGTGCCTCGGCAGCACCCGCGATCAGCATCGCCGCCAGCAACGTCCAGCCCAGTTTCTTCAACGTCTTCCCCCAATTGGCATGTGCGCCATAGTAGAGGGCCACAACGGCGGTTCAAGAGTCGAGACGCACGGCTTGCGCTTGGAGACCGGCGGGATTAGCGACAAGCCATGACCGAGCAAGATCGCCCCCGCCGTCCCCGGCTGGTCGTTACCCGCCGCCTGCCGCCGCAGATCGAGGCGCGGATGAGCGAATTGTTCGATGTCGAACTGAGCGAAAACGACCTTCCACTAAGCGCGCAGGGCCTCGCCGCCGCCGCATCGCGGTGCGATGTTCTGGTCCCGACGATCACCGACCATGTCGATGCCGATGTCTTTGCCGCAGCCCGGGGCAAGCTGCGCCTGATCGCCAATTTCGGGAATGGCGTCGATCATATCGACCTGAAGGCGGCCCGCGCCGCCGGGGTGATCGTGACCAACACGCCCGGCGTCCTGACCGAAGACACCGCCGATATGACCATGGCGCTGATCCTGTCGGTGCCCCGGCGGCTGGCCGAAGGCGAGAAGCTGGTCCGGTCGGGGAATTGGGCCGGATGGAGCCCCGCGGCAATGCTCGGCCACCGCGTTTCCGGCAAGCGGCTTGGGATCATCGGTATGGGCAGGATCGGCCGGGCCGTCGCGCGTCGGGCGGCCGCCTTCAACCTGACCGTCAGCTATCATAACCGGCACCGCCTGCCCGACGTCGTCGAACAGCAGCTTTCCGCGCGGTATGAAGCCGATCTCGACCGGCTGCTGGTCGAGAGCGACATCATCTCGATCCACTGCCCGCACACCCCCGAAACCGAGAACCTGATCGATGGCCGGCGGATCGCGCTGCTGCCGTCACAGCTCTACCTGATCAACACCGCGCGCGGCCCCATCCTTGACGAGGAAGCCCTGATCGGTCGGCTCGAGCGCGGCGAGATCGCAGGTGCCGGGCTCGACGTCTTCGCGCATGAGCCGGCGATCGACCCGCGACTGCTCGCCTTGGACAATGTCGTGCTGCTTCCCCACATGGGCTCGGCGACCTTCGAAGGCCGCGCCGAAACCGGTGAGCGGGTAATCTCCAATATCCGGCAATGGGCGGACGGGCACCGTCCGCGCGATCAGGTGTTCGAAGGCTGGCTTTAGAGCCGGAAGATGAACGGCGCTTTCAGCCACCGTTCAGTTGCTCCCCCCTATAAAAAACAACGTCGGATGAACGGTGGAACCCAAGTTCAATGGCCACGTTCTTCGGGTACGGATTTTTGGAAGGGAAGTAGTCATGAAGACGATCAAGATTATTGCGGCGGTTGCCGCCCTGTCGGTCGCCGGTGCCGGTGCTCCTGCTTTTGCGCAGAGCGCTGACCATATTCTTCGTGGTGCCGGTATCGGCGCGGCAGGCGGCGTTGTCGCCGGTGCCGTTATCCCGGGCCTTTCGGTCGGTGAAGGCGCTCTGATCGGCGGTGCCGGCGGTGCCCTGTTGAACACCCTCAACAAGGATCGCCGCTACTACCGCGACAGCTATGGTCGTAAATATTACGTCGATAAGAATGGTCGTCGTCGTTACAAGTAAAACCAACGCTATCAGGCTTTAAGCCTCAGTATCAGGGCCGTCCCGGCGTATCAGGGGCGGCCCTATTTTTTTGTCCCGCGACCAGCGAGCAATGCATCAGATCAAGCCGCGCTGTCGTCAGGTCTTGATCTTCCAGCCGCGGGCAAGGGCCGCGTAATTGGCCCAGACCAGTAACAGGTTCATCGTCAACAGGACGATCGCACCGATCAGGATCGGCGAGTCCGACGTTCCCAGGAAACCATAGCGGAAGCCCGAAATCACATAGAAGAACGGGTTCGCATGGCTGATTGTCTGGAAAATACCGTGCAGGCTCTCGATCGAATAGAAGGTCCCCGACAGCAACGAAAGCGGCCCGACCACGAAATTCTGGATCGCGGCGCTGTGATCGAACTTGTCGGCCCAGATCGAAGTGAGAATGCCGATCAGCGTGAGCAGCAGCGATCCCATGAAACCGAACCAGATTACCGCCCACAGGTGACGCGGCCAGACGTCGACACCCGGCCAGAACAGCATCGCCACCCATAGCGCGAGTCCGACGAGAAGCGCGCGGGTAACCGACGCGCCGACAAGCGCGGCCAGCAGTTCCCCCGTCGACAGGGGCGGCATCAGATAATCGATGATCGTTCCCTGCATCTTGCCGACGAGCAGCGCGAAGCTGGAATTGGCGAAGGCGGCGTTCATCATGCCCATCACGATCAGACCCGGCGCGACGAAGGTGGCGAAGGGATGCCCCATCACCTCACGACCGCCGCTCCCGAGCGCGACGGTGAAAATTATGAGATATAATAGCGTCGTGAAGGCCGGAGCCCAGATTGTCTGCAGCTGGACCTTGAAGAAACGCTTCACCTCCTTCACATAGAGGGCGCGCATTCCCCCCCAGTTGAAGAACGGGATAACCGGCTCGCCGGGGTTGGGAATCACGAACTTTTTGGGCTGGTCGCTCATAGGCATTTCGCCTATCGGCTCACCGCCCCGCCCGCAAGTGCCTGGGTAGTCCCAGTGCGGGCGAATACAGAGGTGAAAGCATGTCCTGGACGGAAGAACGGATAGACCAGCTCAAGCGCCTGTGGGGACAGGGGATGACCGCCAGCCAGATCGCCGAAGATCTTGGCGGCGTCAGCCGGAACGCGGTGATCGGCAAGGCGCACCGCCTTGGCCTCGAAGCGCGCCCATCCCCGGTGAAGGGCGGCGGCGACGCCGCCGCGTCCGCAAGCAGCGCCCCCACGCCAGCCGCCGCCGTGGCACCGCCGCCGGAAAAGCCAGCAGCGCCCGCCCCGCGCCCTGCCCCGGCGCCCGCAGCGGCCCCCACACCGGTTTCGCCGCCGCCGGCAGCAGCGGCATCGTCGATCGCCGTGGCACCTGTGTCCAGCAGCCCGCAGCCCATGGTTCGCTCGATCGGCCCGGGCGGCTTCCAGCGCCAGACGCCGGGTGAGCAGAGCTCGCCGATCCCGCCGGCCCCGCCTCGCCGCCTCGTGCCTGCGAAGCCTTCGGCCGACGTCGCGGACAAGACCAGCCTGCTCGAACTGAGCGACAAGGTTTGCAAATGGCCGCTGGGCCATCCGGGCGAACCGGACTTCCACTTCTGTGGCGGTCCGATCAATCCCGGCTTTCCTTATTGCCTGTCGCATTGCTCGATCGCCTATCAGGCGCAGCTGCCGCGTCGCGATCGTCGCCCGCCGCCGCCCTTGCCCTTCGGTGGCCCCCGCGTCAGATAATCGTCCGCGAACCATCGCGAGAGGATGAACGATGCGGACATGGATGATCGGATTGTCGGCGCTCGCGCTCGGCGGATGCACGACGGCGGTATCGCAACCGGGTCAGGCCGTGCCTGATCCGAACGCCGTACCGCCGGTCGCCTGCGACGCCGGGCGCGCCGAAGCCTATGTCGGCCGGAACGGAGCCGCCCTCGCCGAAGAAGCGCGCGCCGCATCGGGCGCCCGCACCGTTCGGCTTATCGGCCCCGATCAGGCCGTGACGATGGATTTCCGGCCAGACCGGCTGAACATCGAAACCGATGCCGGTGGCGTGATCCTGAAAGTGAGCTGCGGCTGATCGCCGCTCAGGCGGCTGACGAACGGACGGTCTCTTGTAGCGGGACTTACGCCCACTTTTCCGCAGCAGATATCTCGCTCTTCGCGCCTGGTGGGCTGCCTCGATGCTGGGACGTTAACCGGACAGTCCCACTTCCCTTTTCCTGTCGAGCGGCCCTATAGTCGATCCCAATGTCCGACGATCTTTTCGCATCCGCACCGTCAACAAGCTCCGGCAACTACGACGCCTCGCAGATCGAGGTGCTGGAGGGGCTCGAACCCGTTCGTCGTCGGCCGGGCATGTATATCGGCGGCATCGACGAACGCGCCTATCATCACCTCGCCGCCGAAGTTATCGACAATGCGATGGACGAGGCGGTCGCGGGCCACGCCAATCGGATCGAGGTGTCGCTGCAGGCCGGCAACCGGCTGACCGTCATCGACAACGGTCGTGGTATCCCGGTCGATCCACACCCGAAATTCCCCGGAAAATCGGCGCTCGAAGTGATCCTGACCACGCTCCATTCCGGGGGCAAGTTCGACGGCAAGGCCTATGCCACGTCTGGCGGCCTGCACGGCGTCGGCGTCTCGGTGGTCAATGCGCTGTCGACCGACACGGTGGTCGAGGTCGCCCGCAACAAGGAACTGTTCCGCCAGAGCTTCTCGCGCGGGCACCCGGTAACGCCGCTCGAGAAGATGGGCGCGGCGCCCAATCGGCGCGGGACCAGCGTCTCCTTCACGCCCGATCCCGATATTTTCGGAACCACTGCGCATTTCAAGCCGGGCCGGCTCATGCGCCTCGCCCGGTCGAAGGCCTATCTCTACGCCGGCGTCGAAATCCGCTGGAAATGCGATCCCGCCCTGATCGGCGACGACACGCCGAGCGAAGCGACCTTCCAATTTCCCGGCGGTCTCGCGGACCATCTGCGCGAGCAGATCGGCGACCGAGAATGCGCGACCAGCCAGTTCTTCACCGGCAAGCAGACCTTTCCCGGCGAGAATAACGGCCTCGTCGAATGGGCGGTCGCCTGGCCGCTCTGGTCGGAAGGCTCCTACAGCTATTATTGCAACACCATCCCGACCCCCGATGGCGGAACGCATGAGAACGGCCTGCGCGCGGCACTGGTCAAGGGCATCCGCGCCTTCGCCGATCTGGTCGGCAACAAGCGCGCCAAGGACGTCACCGCCGACGACGTCGTCGTCGGTTCGGAGCAGATGCTGTCGGTGTTCATCCGCGACCCGCAGTTTCAGAGCCAGACCAAGGACCGGCTGACATCGCCTGATGCCGCGCGCCTTGTCGAAAATGCGGTGCGCGATCATTTCGACCATTTCCTTGCCGACAATATGGAGCGCGGCAAGGCGTTGCTCGCTTTCGTCCTCGACCGGATGGACGATCGGCTGCGCCGCAAGGCCGAGCGCGACGTCAAGCGCAAGACGGCGACGTCGGGCCGCAAGCTGCGCCTGCCCGGCAAGCTGACCGACTGCGCCAATGACGCACCCGACGGGACCGAGATCTTCATCGTCGAGGGCGACAGCGCCGGCGGCTCGGCCAAGCAGGCGCGCGACCGCAAGACCCAGGCGATTCTGCCGATCCGCGGCAAGATCCTCAACGTCGCCTCGGCCAACAGCGCCAAGATCGGCGCGAACCAGGAAATTGCCGACCTGATCCAGGCTCTGGGTTGCGGCTCGCGCGAGCGCTGCAACGTCGATCTGCTGCGCTACGAGCGGGTCGTGATCATGACCGACGCAGATGTCGACGGCGCCCATATCGCGACGCTGCTGATGACCTTCTTCTTCCAGGAAATGCCCGAACTCGTCCGCGAGGGGCATCTCTACCTGGCCCAGCCGCCGCTTTACCGCCTGACCGCGGGCAGCAAGAGCCTCTATGCGATGGACGATGCCCACCGCGCCAAGATCGAGGCGAAGGAGTTCAAGGGCAAGAAGGTCGATGTCGCGCGGTTCAAGGGCCTCGGCGAGATGAACCCGATGCAGTTGCGCGAGACCACCATGGATCCGAAGACCCGGACCCTGCTACGAGTCATTCTGCCCCAGGAATATGAGGAACGCGCCAGCGTCCGCGACCTCGTCGATCGCCTGATGGGGAAGAACCCGGAACACCGCTTCGCCTTCATCCAGGCCAATGCGGCCAGCGTCGACGAGGACGTGATCGACGCCTGATTGGATATAGGCTCAAGCGGATGTCCGGCTCGGCGCCTGGATGACTAATCCGAGCGAACCGGCGTCAGCGCCTCGTCCCTTAGTCCGCGCCAGATCCGGATCGCCTGGAGCGTCTCGGGCACGTCATGCACGCGAAGAATCTGCACGCCCATCTGCGCACCGTGGAACGCCAGTGCGACCGAGCCGCCGAGGCGTTCGTCGACCGTCGCCTCGTTCGACAGTGCGCCGATGATCCGCTTGCGACTGGCGCCGAGCAATATCGGGCATCCGAGCCCATGGAACAGCGCGAGCCCGTTCAGGATCTGGAGGTTATGGCGTAGCGTCTTGCCGAAGCCGATGCCCGGATCGACGATGATCCGGCGGCGGGCGATGCCGGCCGCCTCTGCAAAGGCGATCCGCGCCTCCAGCCAGTCATAGACCTCGATCAGGGCATCGCCATAATGCGGCCGTTGCTGCATCGTCTCGGGATCACCCTGATGATGCATCAAGACCACCGGGCAATCATGGCGGGCGAGCGTCGCCGCAGCCTGCGGATCGTAGGTCAGCGCGGAGACATCGTTGACGATCGCCGCCCCAGCCGCCAGCGCGGCCTCCATGACCACCGCCTTGCGCGTGTCGATCGAGACGATCGCGCCGGCCGATGCCAGCCGCCGGACCGCCGGCTCGATCCGGGCGATCTCGTCGCCTTCCCACACGGTCTTGGCGCCGGGTCTAGTCGATTCCCCGCCAACGTCGACGATCGTCGCCCCGCTCCCGATCGCCTTGGCCGTCGCGGCGGCCGGATCGTCGATATGCGCGCCGCCGTCGGAAAAACTGTCGGGTGTCATGTTGAGGATCAGCATGATCTGCGGCTGATCGAGACGCAGGACATTGTGGCTAAGCTCGATCGCCGGTCGCGGCGCCACGATCCGCGCGATCATCGAGCGCGCCGCCTCCGCCTGAGTGTCTGATAGGGTGGCGATGAAATCGTCGACCGCCGCGACTGGAACATGGAGGCTCGCGACCCGCCACCCTGCATCGACGACGATCACCTCATAGGCGGAGAACCAGACCAGCCCCCCTGCCAGGCGCGCCACCGCGCCGTCCTCATGCGCGAAGGGCGAGGCGATGAAGGCGGTCGGCTGAAAATAGAGCCGGGCATAGCGGGAGATGGCGGTCGTCATGCCGCTTTCGCTACTGATCTTCGGGCGGTGTTTCCAGTGTGGGTTCATCGAGCAGACCAGCGCCCGGACCGTCGATCGCCGACAGCCCGTCCCGATCGAGGCGCTCCAACAGCCTGCGCGCCGGATTTCCCGGCGCGGCGTGGGGATTGAACGCCAGCGGGGCAAGAGTCACCCTTGCGGCTTTGAGGTCCTTGTCGCGCAGATACTGGTTCACCAGCATCATGCGAACCTCATTGTCCTGCGGCGATAGCTCGGCACTCCGCTGCAACGCGGCGACCGCATTCGGCGTGGGCCGCTCCCCCTGATCGAGGAAGCTGCGATAATAGAGCATCAAAGGCCAGGCGGCATCTGGCTCGAGCTTGTTGGCCTTGAGCAGCCAGCTACGGATATCTCGCCAGGTGCCACTATCGAAGCGGTTCGAATCCCGTGCCTTTCGCATCCTTGCCAGCGCCTTGAAGACCATCGCTCCGCGCTGCACCGGATCGGCCGCCAGGGCGCGATCCGCAGCCGCTTCCGCCTCAACGGCATCGCCGGCGTCAAATTCGGCTTCAGCGAGAATCAGTTGCGCGTCGGCGTCGGTCGGCCAAGCCGCAGCAATTGCACGGGCCTGCGCCGCAACCTGGGGCGCAGTCTGACTGTCCACCGAACGCTGCGACTGCAGGCGGACCGGCATCATCGCCGCTTCACCCGGGCTGAGCTGCCGCATCCGAATGCTCTCGGCCGCAGGTTGCGTGACGACGATCGGCAGAAAGCCGAAGCGATTGCCACGGAGATAGGCATCCACCTGCTTGTCGAGCTGTTCGATATCTCCGAACGCTTCTGCCGCCGCCTCGGCAGAAGACTTCCCTTTGTTGATGGCATGGAGATAGGCCATGAGTTGCTCGTTCCTGTCCGCGGAGAACGTCAGGAAATGCGTGAGCAGCCACGAGCGGGCGTAGAAGGTGGAACGGCGTTCGGGTGACAGCGCGGATGGATTCACCGTCAGCAGTTCGTTCACGGACATTCCGGCACCGGCAAAGAGCGACCAGGCGCGGCTCCGCGCGGGATAGCCGATACCCACTTCGTTCGTGCGAAGCTGCACGTTGGAAATGAACTCGGCGAACCCTTCCACATACCATGCGGGATAAGTCGCTTGGGAATGCGCCATCATTAGATGGTGTGCATATTCGTGGAAAAGGACCGTTCGCGCGTCGAGGTCCATCGGCCCGGTGCCTGCGTTACGGGGCACGAAAGCGACAGATCCGGATATACGCGCCTGATAGAAGCCACCGACCGATCGACACGCCGCCTTGTCTTTCTCGGTGGTTTCCCCGCCCCGGCAGAGCTTCTTCACTGCGTCGAAATTATCGACGACATAGACCGTCACCGGGTTGGGATTGTCACCCTCCCCAGCCTCATAATCCAGCGCTTTGCGGGCGGCCTGGTCGAAGTTCTCGAGATCGATGGCGAATTTCCGAAGACGGTCGGACGCCCCTTCGGAATAGATGATGAAATGCTGCGTCCTGACCTGATGCCAAGCCGCCTGTGCCGGCATCGCGAGGCATAAGCCCAGCAACGCTCCGAACCATCCGCCCGCGTGCATCCATTCCCCCCGAAATGCCCGAGCGGCATTGCCTTTACGAGGCAGCGGCCCGTCACTCCGACATCAGGGAAAAGCGCGGTGAAATCCAGTGACGATCCGGTCCATTTTGAACCGGACGCGATCAGGCCCCCAGTTCCGCGAGATGACGCTGGCGCATGGCATCGATCGGTTCGAGCCCAGTGGCCGTCTCGATATGCCAATAGCTCCAGCCATTGCACGACGGCGCGTTCTGCAACTGAGCGCCCAGTCCGTGGATCGAGCCGGTAGCACCGTTCGGACCGGCGAGCACGCCATCGGCGCGCACCATCGCGGTGAAACGGCGCTTGCTGTCGGTCAGGGTCGATCCCGCCGGGATCAGGCCGCTTTCGACCAGCAGGCCGAAGGCGACGCGCGGGGTCGCCTTCTTTTCCGGGATCGACATCATCGCGCTCTCGT
The DNA here is from genome assembly GCA_040387595.1 of Pseudomonadota bacterium. Taxonomy (GTDB): domain Bacteria; phylum Pseudomonadota; class Alphaproteobacteria; order Sphingomonadales; family Sphingomonadaceae; genus Rhizorhabdus. Next base: position 33,930 of record JAZKDN010000002.1, on the reverse strand, counting down.
CGAGCGGCAATGTCGCCTGGATGCGCTGGGTGGCGACCTTGATATATTTGTCTTCGCGCTCGATGCCGATCCAGCGGCGGCCGAGGCGGCGGGCGACGGCGCCGGTGGTGCCGGTGCCGAAGAAGGGATCGAGGACAAGATCGCCAGGCTCTGTGCAGGCGAGCATCACACGGTACAACAGCGATTCCGGCTTCTGGGTGGGGTGCGCCTTGTGGCCGTCGTCATTCTTCAGGCGCTCACCGCCCGAACAGATCGGCAGGGTCCAGTCGGACCGCATCTGGATATCGTCGTTCAGCGCCTTCATCGTGCGATAGTTGAAGGTGTATTTCGCCTTCTCCGCCTTCGAACACCAGATCAGCGTCTCATGGGCGTTGGTAAATCGGGTGCCCTTGAAATTGGGCATCGGGTTCGCCTTGCGCCAGACGATGTCGTTGAGGATCCAGAAGCCCTGATCCTGCAGCGCGGTGCCGACGCGGAAGATATTGTGATAGCTGCCGATCACCCAGATCGTGCCGTCGTCCTTCAGGATACGGTGCGCCTCGCGCAGCCATTCGCGGGTGAAGCGATCGTAGACGGCGAAAGTGGCGAACTTGTCCCAGTCGTCGTCGACCGCATCGACCTGGCTGCCGTCGGGGCGATGCAGGTCGCCGCCGAGTTGCAGATTATAGGGCGGATCGGCGAAGATCATGTCGACGCAGCGATCGGGCAGCGCACGCATCGCCTCGATACAGTCGCCGCGGATGATCTCGTTCAGCGGCAGACGCGCGGACTCCACCGCCTCCACGCCAGCCCGCCGTACCCGACGTGTGGCCGGAATCTTTTCGAGAACACCCATGAAAAACCAATCCCCCTTCGAATTGCCCCAAGGGTGAGTCATCAGGACTCTTCGGTCAAGATCAATGTTTTGGCACCCGAATCTGATACTTCGAGACAGCGATGGGAACGAAAGGAGTCCGCTACTTCATATGGAGTCTCAGCCGGTAGAGGAGACTCAATCCCTTGTGGTGTGGCATCAGGGACTCACTCTTTCGCCATTCTGAAAAAAGTTCGGAACGGGGCGCCAGATGTTCCGTTTTGCATCCATGGGCATGTTTTCCCCTCGCCGGATGTCACCGCCGCTGATGTGCGCGCTGGTCGCCGTCGTGGGCGGGATTGTTGCGGGTAGCAGCGCGGTGCATGGGCTTGAGCCCAACCGCTATGGCCCGATCGAACCGCCCTCGCTGTTCGGCCGCGCCGAGGCCAGCGGCCTTGCCGACATGCCAGACGCGGGCAATGAGCAGATGGTCGCGGCGCGGTGTGACGAATGCAGCGAACGAGACCTGGGCTATCGCTGGGCCGTGCTCGCGGCCGTCCGCCAGTCTGTCCAATGTCCGAGCGACAGTTGGGCCTTCCGCCGCGGTTGTCTCGACTATGTCGGCGGGATCTGAGGTTCAGCCGACCGGCGACCGACCCGCCACGAACAGCGAATATTGCGCGATGGGAGCGAAGCTGCGCCGGTGAAGCGGCGTCGGCCCCAGCCGCGCCAGCGCATCGAGATGCTTAGGCGTTCCATAGCCCTTGTTCTGTCCCCAGTCATAACCGGGGTGATGCGCATCATATTCGGCCATCATCCGGTCGCGCTCTTCCTTCGCGATGATCGAGGCGGCCGCAATCGACAGGCAGAGCGCGTCGCCGCCGATCACCCATTGCGAGCGACGCGTCCAGCGCGGACAGCGATTGCCGTCGACCAACACCATCGCCGGCTCGATCGCCAGCGCCGCCACCGCACGCTCCATCGCCAGCATCGACGCCCAGAGGATGTTGATATCGTCGATCTCCTCGACCGTGGCGACGCCGATACCGACATGCGCCACCTCGCGAATCTTCAGGCAGAGGTCGGCGCGCGCCGTCGCCTTGAGCTTCTTCGAGTCATCGATCCCGAGCGGCACCCTGTCGCGATCGAAAATAACCGCCGCGGCGACCACGGGCCCGGCCAGAGGCCCCCTTCCCGCCTCGTCGACTCCGGCGAGCGGCATAGGGTGAGGCATTTCGAGTTCGAAGTTGGGACCAGCCATGGGGCGGATGTACCGACCAACCCGCTGCCTGCCTAGGTCAAGCGCCCACTTCGAGACGGCGGAAATCGACGAACAGATCGGCAAGACCGCGACGTCGAGCCGCGCCGGCCGTCACATCGCAGAAATGCCGCCATCCAACTTCAACTCGGCGCCGGTGACGAAGCGGCTCTCGTCCGATGCGAGATAGAGGACCGCGTTGGCGACATCGGATGGCTCGCCGAGACGACCCAAGGGGACCTGCTTGGCCAGCTTCGCGAAAACGATATCCTCGTCACGTCCGCGAGCGATGTCGCTCAGCATGGGGGTGCGGATGAAGGTCGGGTGGACCGAATTGCACCGGATATCCCAGCCATTATGCGCACAGTGCAGCGCGATCGACTTGCTCAGCAGCCAGACCGCCGCCTTCGAGGCGTTGTAATTGGCAAAATTGTGCCCGGCTATCAAACCCGCGATCGACGAGATGTTGACGATCGAGGCCGGCTGGCTCCGGCGCATCAGCGGAAGCGCCAGCTTCGTCCCGAGAAACACACTGTCGCAGTTGACCGAAAAGCCCTGCTTCCATTTTTCGAGCGACAGGTCCTCGACCGAACCCGTCACGACGATGCCGGCATTATTGACCAGAACGGAAAGCCCGCCGAGCTTGTCCTCGGCGATGGCGACCACCTCTGCCCAATCGGCCTCGCGGGAGACGTCGTGGCGGGCCGCGAACGCCCGGCCGGGCCCATGGGTTCGGCCGATTTCCTGGGCGACGGTCGCCGCCCCTTCGCCGTTCAAGTCGGTCAGAAGTACGCATGCGCCATTGTCGACAAGAGCCGTCGCGATCGCAGCGCCCAGCCCCTGCGCGGCTCCGGTGACGATTGCCTTCTTGCCTTTCAGTCGCATCGGTCTGTCATCCTCACGGTTCGATACGCCTTTCTATATCAGCGATCTGCCGACCGCACCGAAAACCGGTACACCCGGTCAAAAAATTTGCTCATCGGTATCGATTGGCTTAGCTGGCATCCGACGACTCAGGTCAGTATCGCGAGGAACAGCAAAGTGTCAGTCATCGTCCATCGTCGCGATCTCGACTTCCTGCTGCATGAACTGCTGGATCTCGACCGGTTGTTTGACACAGCCCGCTACGACGGGCTCGATCGGCCCATGGTGACCGGGTTGCTCGATACCGCCCAGGCGATCGCCGAGCAGCATTATCTGCCGCTGGCCGCGTCGCTGGATGCGAACGAGCCCCGCTTCGTCGACGGGCGCGCCGAGATCATGCCCGAGGTGGGCGAAGCGCTGCGCGCCTATGCGGATGCCGGGCTGATCGCGGCGGGCTTCGATAGCGACGCCGGCGGCCTGCAACTGCCCTATACCGTCACCGTCGCGATGAACGGCATGTTCAACGCCGCCAATATCGGCATCGCCAATTACGCGATGCTGACAACGGCCAATGCGAACATGCTGAACGCTTTCGGTACCGACGCGCAGAAACGCCTCTTCCTGCCGCCCATGCTTGAGGGCCGCTGGCTGGGAACGATGTGCCTGTCGGAACCGCAGGCCGGCTCTTCCCTGTCCGACATCCGCACCCAGGCCCATCCCATCGGCGACAACCGCTACAGGATCAGCGGGACGAAGATGTGGATATCGGGGGGCGACCATGATCTGAGCGAGAACATCGTCCACATGGTCCTCGCCAAGATCCCGGGCGGGCCCGCGGGGGTGAAGGGCATCTCCCTGTTCCTGGTGCCCAAATATCGGCCCGCTGCCGACGGGACGCCCGGCGAGACGAACAACATCGCCCTGGCGGGCCTCAACCATAAGATGGGGCACCGCGGTACGACCAACTGCCTCCTCAATTTCGGCGAGGATGGCGACTGCATCGGCGAACTGATCGGGGAACCTCACAATGGCCTCCGCTACATGTTCCACATGATGAACGAGGCTAGGATCAGCGTTGGCCACGGCGCGGTCATGTCGGCGCTGTCGGGCTATCTCCATGCCTTCGACTATGCCTGCGGACGGACGCAGGGGCGGCTCCCCCGCAACAAGGACCCTGAGACGCCGCAGGTGCCGATTATCGAGCATGCCGACGTGCGGCGCATGCTGATGGCGCAAAAGGCCGCCGTCGAGGGCGGACTGTCGCTGATCTTCCATTGTGCGATGCTGGTCGACCTCAAGAAGGTGACCGAGGACGAAAATGAGCGATCGAGGATCGAGTTGTTGCTCGAATTGCTGACCCCGATCGCGAAGTCCTGGCCGTCCGAACATTGTCTCGAGGCCAACAAGCTCGCGATCCAGGTCTTCGGCGGATATGGCTATACGCGCGATTACCCGGTGGAACGGCTCTACCGCGACAACCGGCTGAATCACATTCACGAGGGCACCTACGCGATCCACGGCATCGACCTGCTCGGCCGCAAGGTCCGCATGCAGGACGGCGAAGCGTTGCGATTGCTGGTCAGCGACATTCTCCAGACCATCGACGGCGTCCGCGCCGACGACGGTCTGGACGCAGAAGCTTGCCATCTCCGCGCGGCCGTCGATCAATTGCAGAGCACCACCGCCGATGTCCTGGGCTGTCCCGATCTGAGCCGCGGCCTTGCCAATGCCACGCTCTATCTCGACGCTTTCGGCCACGTGGTGATCGCCTGGATGTGGCTGCGCCAAGCGCTGGAGGCGCAGAAGCGCCTGCACGCACTGTCCGGCGAGAACGCCTTCTACGCCGGCAAGATTGCCGCCTGCCGCTATTTCTTTCGGTACGAACTGCCGAAGGCGGTGCGGCAGCTGGAACTGGTGGCGTCGCTCGACGAAACCTGCCTCGACCTTTCGCCCGATCAGCTTCTGGCACGCTGAATTGGCAGGGGCTGTCGGCACGACAATCCGGCCCGTGCGCCAGCCGCGATCGGAAGACCGGCGCCGGCAGATCGCCGAGGCTGCGATCGCCGTGATCGCCCGACACGGGATTGCCGGCGTCACCCACCGCCGCGTGGCCGCCGAGGCGAAAGTCTCGCTGGCGGCGACAACCTATCATTACCAAACCAAGCTGGACATCATCGCCGATGCGTCGAGCCGGTTGCTCGAAGGCTATACGGGCGCCTTTCGCAGTTTTCTCGATCGCCATCCCAGGGAGGCAAGCCTGTCGTTCCGCGACTTCGCCATGCGGGTCGCCATAGCCGCTGCGGGGCGGCACCGCGTCGGTAGCCTCGCCTGGTGCGAGATCATCCTCGACGCGGCGCGCCATCCGGAGACACGCGACATTGCCCGCGACTGGTTCGAGACGCTCCTGGCGATCTGGACCGAAATCGCGGTCGCCTTCGACGTTCCCGATCCGCGGGCCGTTGCCACCTCGGCGATCGACACGGTCATCGGACTGCTGTTCGTCATCGTTCCACTCGGCCTCGACGAAGCAAAGACCGCCGGGATCCTGCTGCGGGACGAAGCCATCGAAGGCGGGGATGAAGCGGGCGATCGCGCCGATGCCCTTATCTCACCGCCGCCCGGCCGCAAGGCGGGCGAGACACGCCGGCGGATCGTCGCCGCGGCGACCGAGATTCTCGCAAGCGAGGGCACGAGCGGCGTCACCTATCGGGCCGTTGCCCAGCGCGCCGGGATCACCGCATCAGCGCCGATCTATCATTTTCCATCGATCGACCATCTCCTCGATGCCGCCCAGGCGCGCCTGTTCGACGCATCGAAGGATCGATATCGGACGATCATGTCGAGCGTCGATCACGCTACGCTCGACATCGCGCGCCTCACCGACCTGACCACTGCCGTCTTCCTCCGCGAAGCGACCGAATTCGCCGCGGTCAGCGTGGCGAGCTACCCGATCTGGCTCGATGCCGCGCGTAACCGATCGCTGCGACCGACGATCAGGGCGACGATCGAGGATCAGAACCATGCCTGGGACCGATTGCTCCGAGGCCTGCTGCCGACGGTTCGACCCAATAATGCGCTGCTGATCCAAAGCCTGTTCCGCGGCAAGCTGATCCGTATCCTCGCGACCGGCGCCGCCACCGCCGATCTCGCAGCGGTTCGCAGCAGCTTCGACCAGGCGTTGCGCGGCCTCGACGCCGGGACATTTTGGGCGCTCCGATAGATGGTACATAAGATCAAAAAGTTACGATATGGTCTGCCGGACATATCCGGAAAATGACAGAAAGAGGTAGTTTATGAAGATCGATCTTTCCGGGCGCGTCGCCATGGTCACCGGGGCCGGAGGCGGGCTTGGCCGCGCGCATGCGCTGCTCCTCGCCCGTCGCGGCGCGAAGCTGGTCGTCAACGATCTCGGCGGGGCCGCTGACGGCCAGGGCGGGTCGATCTCGGCCGCGCAGCGGGTGGTCGATGAGATCGAGGCCTTCGGCGGGGAAGCGATCGCCAATGGCGCATCGGTCACGGACCGCGACGCGGTGTCGGCCATGGTCGCCGAGACGATCGATCGCTGGGGCCGGATCGACATCCTCGTAAACAATGCCGGTATCCTCCGGGACAAGAGCTTCACCAAGATGACGCTCGACGATTTCGACGCCGTGGTCGACGTTCACCTGAGGGGCGCCGTCAATTGCACCAAGGCGGTCTGGGACATCATGCGCGCGCAGAATTACGGGCGGATCATCCTCACCACCTCATCCTCCGGCCTGTTCGGCAATTTCGGCCAGTCCAATTACGGCGCGGCGAAGCTCGCCCTGGTCGGGCTGATGCAGACGCTCGGGATCGAAGGCGCGCGGAACGATATCCGGGTGAACTGCCTGGCGCCGACCGCCGCCACCCGGATGATGGAAGGATTGCTGCCCAAGGAGATGCTCGACCTGCTGACGCCGGAATCGGTCAGTCCGGCGGTGCTGGCGCTGGCGTCGGAACAGGCACCGAACCGGACGATCCTTGCCGCCGGGGCGGGAAGCTTCGAGGTCGTGCACATCTCGCTGACGCCGGGCGTCTTCCTCGGTGATCGGGACGATGCCGCCGAACAGATTCTCGAACGGCTCGACGAGCTTGCCTCGCGCGAACATGCCACGGTGCCCGAAGGCGCATTTGGCCAGAGCACGGTCGAACTGTCCAAGGCAGGCTATATCGCCCCCGAAGCCTGATCGAACAGACGTCCTTCGTCAGGGCAGGAGGACGAGTTTTCCCACCTTCCCCCGATCCATCAGCTGCCCCAGCGCCTCCTGCGCCGCATCGAGCGGCCAGGCACTGATTTCGGGCGGCGTGATGGCGCCCGCTTCGAGCAGCGCAAAGAGCGTGCGCCAGATCGCCTTCGCGCGGGGAAGGTCGGATTCGATCAGATAACGGGCATCTGCGCCGATCAGACTGCCGTTTTTGAGAAGGGGAAGATTGGCCGGCAGCCTGGGGATATCTCCCCCAGCGAAACCGAGAATGAGGTGCCGCCCGCCCTTTCCGAGCGAGCGGAACGCCGGTTCGAAGGTCGCGCCGGCCACCGGATCGAAGATGACGTCAATTCCGGCACCGGGCTGTGTCCTTTTCAGTTCGTCGCGCCAGTCCTCGGCCAGATAGTCGATCGCCGCCGCGGCTCCCCGCGCGATCGCCCGCGACCGTTTTTCAGGAGTCGAGGCGGCCGCGATGACATGCGCGCCGGCCTGGACGGCGAGGTCGACCGCCGCCGATCCGATGCCGCCCGCCGCAGCCAGCACGAGCACCGTCTCGCCAGGCTTCAACGCCCCCCGGTCGAACAGCGCATAATAGGCCGTGAGATAATCGAGCAGCAGCGAGGCCACCGCCGCCGGATCGAGCGCTGGCGGCACCGGAACCAGCCAGTCCTGGTCGACCAGGACATGATCGGCCGCTCCGCCGCCGCGCGCCAGCAGCCAGGTCGCCATCTGCTGGCCGATCACGATGTCTTCGGGCACATCCGCGCCGACAGCATCGACGATCCCGACGATCTCGGCACCGGCGGTGTAAGGCAAAGCGGGCTTGAGTTGATACCCGCCGCGCGCAATCAGGCCATCGACATAACCAAAGGCGGTCGCTTCGACCCGCAGCCGGACCTCACCAGGGCCCGGCTCCGGTATCGGGACGGTGCGCAGGGTAAAGCTTTCGAGCCCATCGAGAGCATCCCCGGCGAAACAGCGCATCATGGCCTTGCCCATCGTCGCGTTCATCCCCCCGTCACCAGCGCGCGTTGAGCCTGCTCAGCCCACGGAACAGGAAATTGTCGCGCCAGACGGCATCGTCGACATCGACTTGCATCGTCGGAAAGGTCTTCGCCAGATGCTCGAAGGCGACGCGCGCCTCGATCCGGGCCAGTTCCGCGCCGACGCAGAAATGGATGCCGCCGCCGAACGACATATGATCGGCGGCGCCCCGGCCGATATCGAATAGGTCGGGATCGGCGAACTTCCTACCGTCGCGGTTGGCGGCACCGACCAGCGTGAGCACGCGCTGCCCTTGCTTGACCGGATGGCCGTCGATCTCGGTATCGTTGAGCGCGGTGCGATAGGCCGCGACCAGCGAGCTTTCGAAGCGCAGCGCTTCTTCGCCGGTCGAACCGGCCAGTCCCGCAGGGTCGGCCACCAGCCTTGCCCATTGGTCGGAGTGACGATGAAGCTGGTAGAGCCCATTGCCGATGATGTTCGCCGTCGTCTCGAACCCCGCCCCGAACAGGGCGATGGCGACGGTCGTCGCCTCGTGCAGGGTAAGTCCGTCGGGCGCCAGGCTGGTCTGGGCGAGCGAAGTCAGCAGATCGTCGCGCGGCCGCGCCAGTCGATCGGCGAACTGGGTGCCGAAAAAGGCCTCCAGCCTGTCGGTGGCGGCATTCGCGGTCGCCAGTTCCTGGTCCGTCAGCTTACGCGCCTCGAACACCACGAAGGCATCGGCGATGCAGCCGGTCAGTCCGTTCATCGCGGGATCGCGATAGTCGATCCCCATCAGGTCGCAGATCACCATGACCGGAAACTGATAAGCGAACTGGGTCATCATGTCGGCCTTGCCATCCGCCGCGAAAGCATCGGTCAGCTCGGCGCAGATGGCGCGAATGCGCGGCTCCATCGCCCGCACGCGCTTCGCGGTCAGCGATCCGGTGACGAGGCCGCGGGTGCGCGTATGCTGCGGCGGGTCTTGCATGATGAAGACCTCGGACAGCCAGCGATACCCCGAGTTTTCCATAGGCTCGAAATCAGGCCCGTAGAACAGCTTGAGATTGTTCACGAAATCGCCGGTGCCGAAGTCCTTGCGGTTCATCAGCACCTCACGGACATGGTCGTAGCGCGACACCACCCAATAGCCGAATTTCGACCAGTGGAAGGGATCCTGCTCCCGAATCCGGGCGAAGATCGGATAGGGATCGGTGATCAGTTCCGGAATCGACGGGTCGAACGGCTCGATGTCGGCAACGGCGTCCATGCGGTCCTCCTCTGGCATCCTCTCGCCCGGCACATCTCCGTGCGCTCAGGCTGTCTGTTCGCGGCCCTCCGTGGCCGGCTCGCAGCCGAACACAAGGTCCTGCGGCTGCGCCTGACGGGTCATTCGCCAGAAGGCGTCGTTGCGCCAGGGCGTGATCGCGATCACCCGTCCACGCGAATTGCGATACCAGTTCTCCGTCCCCGGATGCGTCCACACCAGTTTTTCATGCGCGGCGTCGAGCCGTGCGACATACTCCTCGTAGACATCCTCGCGGACCTCGACCGATGAGGCCCCCTCCTCAGCCATCGTCTCGATCAGGCTCATCGCATAATGCGCCTGGTTCTCGATGTTGCGGATCATGCTGCCGCCATGGCCCGCACCGACATTCGGCCCAAGCAGGATGAAGAAATTGGGAAACCCCGGAACCAGCGTGCCGAGATAGGCCGCGGCATTGTCGCCTTCCCATACATCGCGCAGAACGCGGCCGTCACGACCGATGACATCATAGGAACCGAGCACGTTCGACGCCTGATAGCCGGTGGCGAGGATCAGCACATCGGCATCGATCGTCTCGCCATCCCCGGCGACGAGCGTGTTGCCGCGTATTTCCGAGAGCCGCTGCGGGATCAGGCGGACATTCGGCTTGCGCAACGTCCTGTACCAACCATTGTCGAGCAGCATCCGCTTCGCGAAAGGCGGATAGTCGGGCAACACGAGCGGCAGCAGGTCCTGCCGGTCGCCAAGCTCCTGCTGGACATAGCGGGTGAAAAACTCGCGATGTCCGTCGTTGATTGCGTTGACCGCGCGCTTGGGTTCCGGCCAGTCGGGATCGCGGAACAGCGTGCCGTGGACGCGGTCGTTGAAGGTCCATGACAGACGTTGTTCGACCCATCCGCGATAGATGGGGAAGACTTGCATCAGGTACCGGATGCCGTCCGGCATCGGCTTGCGAAACTGCGGGAAGGGCGCCGCCCATTGCTTGGAGCGCGCGAAGATCGTCAGTTCCGCCACCTGGTCGGCAATCGCCGGCACGACCTGCATGCCCGATGCGCCGTTGCCGACCACCGCCACGCGCTTGCCGGCAAGGTCGAGATCCTCGGGCCAGTTGCTGGTGTGGACGACGCGGCCGGCGAAATCGTCGAGACCGGGAATTTCGGGGATCATCGGCATGTTGAGGATGCCGACCGCGCTCAACACGATGTCGGACCGGTGCTCCCGCACCTGCCCATCGGCCCCACGCACCGTCACCCGCCACTGATTGGCGTCGGCCAGCCATTCGGCGCGGTCCACCATCGTCGAGAACTCGACATTGTCGTACAGGCCGTATTCCCGAGCGGTATCGAGGAGATAACCCTCGATCTCTTCCTGCAACGGGAAATATTTCGACCAGTCGGTCGGACGGCGGGCGAAGGTGTAGGTCAGGTTGGGGGTATCGACGCCGCAACCGGGATAGCGGTTTTCCCACCAGGTACCGCCGAAATCCTCGTTCTTCTCGAAAATCCGGTAGGCGATGCCCCGCTGGTGCAGTTCCATCGCCGCCGCCATCCCGGAAATGCCACCGCCGATGATGATCGCCTTCAGCGGCCGCGACGATTCAACCGGGGCCGGGGCGTCTTCGAACCCCATCGATGCTGCAACGACGTCGCCATATTCCGGCGGAACCGTCTCGGTCATCGCTACGCTCAACATCGCAGCCAGTTCTGCGTTGGAAGGGCGCGGAAGGGCCAGCGGCTTACCGCCGACCCAATCGAGGATGGCTGCGTAAGCCGCGTCGCGGATCTGCCGCTGAATGGCTTCGTCCAGCCCGCCGCTGTCATTGTCGTCCAGACCCTTGCCGCGGTTCGGCGCATAGGGCTTTTCAAGCCAGGCCTTTTCACCCGTCAGTTGGACCAGACACATCGCCAGCGCGGGTATATTGGCCTCGTCAACGCCCTGCCGCAGCCGCTCGCGATCGACGGCCTCGGGGGGAAAGGGACGCTCGCTATCGTTGGCCAATGTCTTCATCTCCTCGCCCGCCATTTCAGCGAGCCATGTCCGCTCATGCAGCACCATACCAATGATAATATATATCTACCCGTTGGTATGGTGAGTCAATGCCGGAACCCGGCAGACGCGCGCCATGCCTATAAACTGCTGACCGCATGGCCGCCATCAACGACTATGATCGAGCCGGTCATGTAGCTAGACGCGTCGGATGCCAGCAGCAGCAGCGGACCGTCCAGATCCTGCATCCGGCCCAGGCGCCGCTGCGGGATGCGCGCCATCATCGTCTGGCCGTCAGAGGAATCCCAGAACGCGCCGGTGATCTCGGTCGGGAACGAGCCCGGCGCGATCGCGTTCACCCGAACGCCCGACGTCGCAAGCTCCAGTGCGAGCGTCTTCGTCAGCTGGATCACGCCCGCCTTGGAAACATGATAGGGCAACAGTCCGAACCCCTGCCGAAGGCCTGTGATCGACGCGATGTTGACGATCGATCCGCCGCCCCGCTTCTTCATCGCCAGTGCCGCGCGCTGTGACAGGAAGAACAGCCCCTTCAAATTGGTATCGAGCGCGATGTCCCAGCTGGCTTCGCGAACCTTCAGGGCCATGCCGGCCTGCGACGCGCCGGCATTGTTCACCAGAATATCGACATCGTCGAACAGGTCGCCCAGCGCCTCGATCGACGCCATGTCGGTCAGGTCCAGCGCCACGCACCGGCAATCCGCCCCCTGCCCCGCCAGTTCGTCGCGGACGGCCTCCAGCTTATCGAGCCGGCGGGCGGCAAGGATCAGCGACGCGCCGGCCCCGGCCAGCACCCTGGCGAAGTGGCGGCCGAGGCCCGTTGATGCGCCGGTCACGAACGCCTTGCGCCCGGCTAGCGCAGCCGAATTGAACAATGTGGGTTCCACAAAAAATCTCCTCGATAACGATGGAATTGGGGCGCGATCAGATCCGCAGCGGATCGTCGCTGCCTGCAGCGAAGCGTCGAAGCTTCCAGCCCTGCGCGGCGATGCGGCGAAGCTCGGGCAGGTCGCGGATGACGAGATCGTTTCCGCGCGTGGAGACGAGCCCGGCCTGCCGGAAATCGCGCAACACCCGATTGACCGACTGCCGGGTTCCGCCCGTCATCTGCGCCAGTTCGGTCTGGGTGATCGCGCGGGAAAAGACCTGGCCGCCGTCGATTGGGACACCGAACATATCGATCGAATCGACGATCCGCTGCGCCAGCCGACACGACAACTCATCGAAGGCGAAACCGGCGAAATAATCGCTCAGCAGGCGCATGTGGCGTGACAGCAGGCGTAACAACGCATCGTTGAGCGACGGGTGGAGCAGCCGAAGCTCGTCGATGACGGCTCGGGAATAGACGTCGAGTTCGACATCCTCGAAAGCCTCGGTCGTCTGGGGGCGGGGCTCGGCATCGATGACCGTGCTGGTCCCGAAACAATCACCTGCCTGGAAGAGTTGATAGGACAGCTCGCGGCCATCGCGCTGCATCACCGACATGCGAACGATGCCGCTGCGAATTCGGTACATATCCTCGCCCGGCTCGCCCTGCGCATAAATCAGGGCGCCTGCGGACACCCGGCGGCTCCGACTGCGCGCCTTCAGCGCGGCGGCGGTCTCAGGCGTCAGCCATTGGGTAAAGTCGAACAGGGTCGGCGGCGATGCGGTCATCAATCAAGCCATCAACCGAGGCGTCAGCGGCGCGATATCATCATAGCCCATGCTCCGATTCCGCTCCCACTCTTCCGAACCGAGAGACTATCTGTTCCCGCCGTCGCATGCTGTCACACATGCGACAATGTCCTCGTTGGTACTCTGCTATACCGGTAGGGACAATCTATGAGAGGGCCGGGATGATTTCGCTCGAGGATAAATGGGAGCAGGCATCGGGCCGCATCCTCCTCAACGGCACGCAGGCGATCGCTCGCGTTCTGCTCGCCCAGGCCTGGCTGGACGATCGCGCCGGCCTCGACACCGCGGGCTATGTCTCGGGCTATCGGGGCTCTCCGCTCGGCAATGTCGACAATACGCTCTGGTCGATCGGCCGCCGTCTCGAAGCCGCGAAGATCCGCTTTCATCCTGGTGTGAACGAAGACCTGGCCGCGACCGCAGTCGCCGGCACGCAGCAGATCGCCCAGCTTCCCGGGCCACGCCATCAGGGCGTGTTCGCCGCCTGGTATGGCAAGGGACCGGGGGTCGATCGCTCTCTCGACGCCCTGCGTCACGGCAATTATGCGGGGGCCGACCGGCACGGCGGGGTCGTGCTGTTCTACGGCGACGATCATGCCGGAAAATCCTCCACCGTCGCCTTTCAGAGCGAGCAGGCGGTTTCGGCCTGCCTCATCCCGATCCTCTATCCGGCCGACGCCGGCGAGATCATCGACTATGGCCTCCATGCCTATGCGCTGTCGCGCTACAGCGGCTCCTGGGCGGCGATCAAATGCGTCAATGAGGTGGTCGAACAGGCGGCGACGATCGACATCGATCTTCCGGGTTTCGCACCGATATTGCCCGCGCTCGCGAACCTTCCCGCCGAAGGGCAGCACGCGGCGATCCGCCCTTTCAACCCGTTGCGCGCCGAACAAATCGTCGTCGAATATCGGCTGCCTGCAGCAACCGCCTATATCCGGGCCAACCGCATCGACCGGACGATCTTCCGAGCTGACAATCCCCGGCTCGCCATCGCCACGGCCGGCAAGAGCTATGGCGACGTGCGCCAGGCGCTCGCGCTGCTCGGCCTGGACGAAGCCTCGGCCGCCGATCTCGGCCTTTCGCTGTACAAGGTCGGATGCATCTGGCCGCTCGATGGCGACAGCCTCGCCGACTTCGCGCAGGGCCATGACACGCTGCTCGTCGTCGAGGAGAAAAAGAGCTTCATCGAACTCCAGGCGGCGACCGCACTGGTCAACCGCGCGTCGACGCCGACGCTGATCGGCAAATATGATGCACAGGGCGCTCCGCTGCTGTCCTCGACGCTCCAGCTGGAGCCCATCGCGATCGCGCGCATCATCGCAGGACTGCTCGACCTGCCGGATACCGGCCTCACGGGCGCGACGCAGTCCCAGCCGCTCGATACCCGCCGGACGCCCTATTTCTGTTCGGGCTGCCCGCACAGCCGTTCGACCCGCATTCCCGAAGGCAGCCTGAGCATGACCGGCATCGGCTGCCACACGATGGCCAATTTCGTTCGCCCGCACGAAGCGCTGCTGCCGACGCAGATGGGCGGCGAAGGCGCGAACTGGCTGGGCCTCGCCGCCTTCACCGACACGCCGCATATCTTCCAGAATATGGGCGACGGCACCTATTATCATTCCGGCCTGCTCGCCATCCGCGCGGCGGTCGCCTCGGGTGCGAACATCACCTACAAGATCCTCTATAACGACGCTGTGGCGATGACCGGCGGCCAGCCGGTCGACGGCCCCATCTCGGTCGCCGAGATCGCCCGGCAGGTGAGCGCCGAGGGCGTTACCGAGATCGTCGTGCTCAGCGACGCCCCCAGCCGGCACAAGCGCGGCGACGGCTTTCCGGCCGGCGTAACGATCGGCCATCGCGACGATCTCGACACGACCCAGAAACGGCTGCGCGAGGTCAAAGGCTGCTCTGTCCTGATCTACGAGCAGACCTGCGCCGCGGAGAAGCGTCGGCGGCGCAAGCGCGGGACGATGCCAGATCCCGAGCGGCGTCTGTTCATCGCGGAGGAGGTCTGCGAAGGCTGCGGAGACTGCTCGGTGCAGTCGACCTGCGTCAGCATCGTGCCCAAACAGACTCCGCTCGGCACCAAGCGCGCCATCGATCAGTCGAGCTGCAACAAGGACTATTCCTGCGCCAACGGCTTCTGCCCGTCCTTCATCACCGTCAGCGGCGCGGGCTTGCGCAAGCCGAAGCCCCTGGCCTTCGACGAGGCGCTGCTGTCCGACCTGCCCGAGCCCGCCGTGCGCGCGGGCGCTACCAATATGATGGTGGCCGGCATCGGCGGCACCGGCGTGATCACCGTCGGCGCGATCCTGGGCATGGCGGCACATATCGACGGGCGCGCGGCATCGGCGTTCGACATGACCGGGCTGGCCCAGAAGAACGGCGCCGTGTTCAGCCATCTGCGCTTCGCGGGCGCGCCCGCGGATATCCATAGCCAACGCCTGGGTGAGGGCGAGGCCGACATCGTCCTGGCGTTCGATCTGGTCGCCGCTTTGTCGGCCGAAGCCATAAGAACGCTGGCCAAGGGTAGGACCCGCGTCATCGCCAATACGGAGGTGGTGCCGACCGCTGCATTCCAGTTCAACCGCGATCTCCGGCTCGAGCCCGAAGTGATGCTCGCCCGGCTCAACAAGGCGCTCGGCGCCGATGCCGTGCGGGTGATGGATGCCACCGGGATCGCCGTCGCGCTGACGGGGGACAGCATCGCATCCAACATGATGCTCGTCGGCTATGCCGCCCAGTCGGGCATGCTTCCCGTCAGCATCGCGGCGATCGAACAGGCCATCCGGCTCAACGGCGTCGCGGTCGACCTCAACCTGCGCGCCTTCCGCTTGGGTCGGCTGACCGTCCACGCCCCCGAACAGCTTCCCGTGCCCCAGGGGGATGCGCCTCTGCCCGGCGTCGAAGATCTGGACGACATCGTCTTGGTGCGTGCCGCCCATCTCGAGGCCTATCAGGACCGAGCACTGGCGGACCGCTATCGGGCGCTCGTGGCGCGGGTGAGCGAGGCCGAGCGCCGCGCCGTGCCGGAATCGGACCGGCTGTCGCGGATCGTGGCGCGCACCGCGGCCAGCCTGCTTGCGATCAAGGACGAATATGAGGTCGCCCGACTGCTGACCGATCCGCAGCTTCATGCCCGCATCCGCGATCGCTTCGCCGATGGCGCGCGGTTGGGGTTCAACCTTGCACCGCCATTGCTCAGCCGCCCGGGTCCGGATGGCCGGCCCCGCAAGCGGGAATTCCCGGCCTGGCTGATGATGCCGTTGTTCGGCCTGCTGAAACGTCTGCGTCCGTTGCGGAGCACAGCGTTCGATCCGTTTGGCTGGACGGCCGAGCGGCGGGCGGAGCGTGCGCTGGCGCGCGACTATCTCGCTCTGGTCGACCGGACGGTCGACCGCTTGTCTGCCGACGCGATCGACCATGCCGCCGCGCTGCTGTCGGCAGCCGGCGAGGTCCGCGGCTTCGGTCCGGTGAAGATGGCAGCGTTGGAAACCTACAAGCGCCGCGTCGCCGAGCTCGAAAGCCGCGTGCCCCAAGGGCGTGTCGCCGAGGCGGCGATGCAGCAGTGATGCCGATGGCCGGGCCGGCCGCGATGCGCGACCAGCCCGGCCGATCGATCAGCTCCCGAAAATCTCGCGGCGAACGCGCAAGCCCGCCTTTTCGCGGTCCCATGTATCGGCGGTCACCCCTTCGACGCGCAGGTCGGCCTTCAGCACCTTCGCCGACGGCGTCTTGGGAAGTTCGTCCATGATCCGAATATACCGCGGCACCATGAAATAGGGCATTTCCCTGATAAGGAAGGTGGCCAGTTCGGCATGATCGATGGTTCGTCCCGGAACCGGCGCCACGACCACCATCACCTCGTCTTCGGAAAACTCGCTTGGCACCGCGATCGCCGCGGCTTCGCGCACATCGGGGTGTGCGCAGACCTCGACCTCGACCTCGAAGGACGAGATGTTCTCGCCCCGACGCCGGATCGCGTCTTTTACCCGGTCAACGAAGTAGAAATAGCCGTCTTCGTCCCGGCGAAACGCATCCCCGGTGTGGAACCAGCCATTGGCCCAGGCTTTGGCGGTTGCCTCGGGGTTGCGGTTATAGCCGCTATTCATCGCCCAAGGTCGGTCGGTGCGGACCAGCATCTCGCCGATCTGGCCCACCTCGACTTCGCAGTCGTTCGCATCGACAAGACGGACTTCGACGTTCGGACGTACCTTGCCGCAGGTCCCGCGCTTGACCGGATTGGCCTCGGACACGATCGGCGACGAAATCTCGGTCATGTTGAAGATCGTATAGATGTCGATACCGAACCGCTCGGTGAAGGCGGGCGCATCGTCGGTCAGCGGCACCATGAAGGCCTTGCGGACGCTATGGTCACGATCGTCGGGCGACGGCGGCCGCTTCATCAGGAAGGTCGCCATCACCCCCAGCAGAAACACCATCGTCGATTGCGTACGCCGGGCGATGTCCCAGAACCGATCGGTGGAGAAGGATTCGATCACCGCAACGGAAGCGCCGCGCGCCAGCATGACGAAGGGCGGCCCCATGCCGCCGATGTGGAAGATCGGCGCGACACACATATAGCGATCGTCCTCGCCCACCATCGGCCAGGATTCGGGGCCGGCATTGCAGAACATGTGGAGGTAGGAGGACAGGACGCCCTTCGACGGCCCCGTGGTGCCCGACGTGTAGATGATCGACTGGATATCCCACGGCTGGATGGGCCGCGCGAGCGGTTCGATATCATCGCCGTCAAGGTCGTCGAACCGGGTCGTCGGCAGGCCGACATCGGGCACTTCACCCGCGGTCAGCAGCACCAGTTGCTCCAGATCGGCGCGGTCGATCTCGCCGAGGCGGCCGACCAGGTCGGGATGGACGATCATCAGCCTGGCCGCCGAATTGGACAGGACATGGGCCAGCATGTTGCCGCGATAGGCGGTGTTGAACGGCACGAAGATCGCGCCGAGATAGTTGATCGCATAGAAAGCGAGGATGGCGTCGCGCCCGCTGGGCATCCAGGCCGCGACGAAATCGCCCTGCTTCACGCCCAGTTTCTGCAGGCCCGCTGCTTTCTGCCGGACACGGCGCCGGACCTCCGCGAAACTCCACTCCTCGCCGTCCTCGAAGATGATGTGGGTCTTGTCGGGCCGTTCTTCCGCCCAGCGATCGACCAGATAATGCAGCACGCACTGGTCACGATTGGGTATCCGCGGATCGGTAAAGTCCCGCGGATGGTCTGTAACGGATATCGACATATGTCCTCCACTCCCTGGCGGGCCGGAGGCAGTCGGGTTCAGTCGACGGCGATAAGCCGCAAGCAGGCCGCAACCGCCTGGTCGGCAACCTCTTCCGCTGAACGTTTGCTGCCCGGCCGATAGCAATAAGTTATCCAGCTCAACAGGCCACCGATCCAGATCGACATCGAGGTCGCGTTGGCGGCGGTTACATAACCGTCGCGCACACAATCCTCGATGAGCTTGCCGATCCGCAGGTCGAACTCATGCCGCTGGCGCAGGATGCGCTGGGCATCGATCCGCTCCAGGTTCATCATTTCGCGCTGATAGACCACGAGATATTCGTGGCGGGCGATGATGATCTCGGCGACTTCGCGCAGCGAAGTCTTCAGCAGATCGATCGACGTGCGTTCCGATTCCGCCATCCGGTCCAGCGCGGCCAGCGATTCCTTGACGCCCAGTTCGCAGATCGCGCTCAGGATCGCGCTCTTGCCCTTGAAATAGGTGTAGAGGAACGGCTTGGTCGCGCTCAGTCGGTCAGCCAGCATTTCCAGCGTCGCCGCCTCATAGCCCCTCTCGTAGAACAGAGCGCTCGCCTCCTCGAGGATGCGGGCGCGCTTGAACGCTACGACGCCGGGCTTGATCTCACGCCCGGTGACCGGGGTGGAGGAAGCCTGGGACTTGGTGGTGGCAAGGCTGCTTTTCGTCATGCGGCTCTTCTTAAGATCTCCATGATGTCCGCTGGCGTCCGGACCGGTCTCGGATTGGTCCTGCCCCATATATCAAGCATGGTATATTCCGCTACCTTTTGGAACTGATCCTCCCCGACCCCGACCTCGGACAAGGTCCGCGGCATGCCCAATCCCCGGATGAATGCGTCGAGGCTTTCGGAAGCGGTGGCATGGGTGGCGCCCAGGCAGGCGTTGATCCGCCGCTGCCGGCTATCGTCATGCTCGGCATTCCAGGCCAGCACATAAGGCGCCATCACGCAGGAGCAATGCCCATGCGGAACGTTGCAGGTGCCGCCCAGGATATGGCCGATCGCATGGCTGGCGCCCATCGGCACGCCGCCGATGATCGAGATCATCGATTGCCACGCACCGACCTGGCACTTCAGTCGCCCTTCGAGATCGGAAGGATCGGCCTTCGACCGCCCAAGCCCCTCGACCAGCAGCCGCAGCGCGTTGTCGGCAAGGCCATCGGCGAAATCGTTCGATTGATAGGAGGCCATCGTCTCGATCGCATGATCGACCGAACGCACGCCGGTCGAAAGCCACAGCCATTCGGGCGTGTAGACCGTCATCGCCGGATCGAGCACCACCATGATCGGGGCCATGGAGCGATGCTCATAGCCCTGCTTGTGCATGGTCACCTCGTCGGTCGAACCCGACAAGGCATTGAACTCACCGCCCGACAAGGTCGTCGGTACGCAGATGACCCGAATATCGGGGCCGACCTTGAGCGGATTGATGACGTTGCCGTCATCGTCGACATAGGTGCGCAGCGGCTCGAACGCCTCGACGGTACGGACGTCGTGCTTGAGCAGCAGCGCCACGATCTTTGCGGAATCGGTGACCGAGCCGCCGCCGATCGCCACGATCAGGTCGGCATTGGCCGCGCGCGCCGCATCGGCCGCCGCGAGGACGTCGCTGCGTGGCGCGTGCGGCGCGATGCCGCTGTGCGTCCCCGCATGACGATCGCCCAGCGCCGCCTCGACACGGGTGATCTCCTTGGTTTCCTTGCGCAGGGTCGCGGAGGTCAACAGGAACACGCGGCGCGCGCCCATCGCCTCGGCCTGAGCCGATATGGCTTCGCTGGCCGGCTGGCCGAGCGTAACCTTCTCCGTCGCCGTGAAGGTCATCTGGCGTGGAATGACGTCGCCCAACTTCCTCTACCTCCTGCCGTTGTGTAACCCTCTTTTACGAGGCTGGAGAGACAGTGCCACAGCATCATGCTACTGCATAGTATATTTTCGGACCAATATTAAATTATCAGGTTCCGTCAATCTTGACGGACACAATACCCGTTGGTAGGTCCAATGCTAAGGCGCTCCGATGGGATGCCGAAAAGATGAAGGGCGATACCGGACATCGCCGCCCCTGACGCGATCGAACAGATAATGACGCGTCACGACTGGAGAGGGAATATCCTGTCCCTATGAGCGAAGGATCCAGCTTGTACGGTTTGATGCAGCCCGATGCGTTGACCGTCGATCATTTCATATCCTTCGCCGCACGCTGGCATGGCGACACGCCGGTTGTCGCGCGCCGCGTCGATGGCGGCGAGGAGCGCTCGAACTACAGGGACATAGAGACCCGCGCGCGCCGCCTCTCCAATGCGCTTCAGGCGGCAGGGATCGCCGCCGGCGACCGCGTTGCGACGCTCGCCATGAACCATATCCGCCATATCGAGTGCTGGTACGGGATCATGGGCATCGGTGCCGTATGCCATACCGTCAATCCGCGGCTCTTCGACGAGCAGATCGTCTATATCATCAATCATGCGGCGGACCGCGTGTTGCTGGTCGATGCCGGCTTTCTTCCGCTCGTCGCCCGCATTCTCCCCCAGTGTCCCGCACTGGAGCGGATCATCGTCATGCCCGACGGTTCGTCGGAGGACGCCCCCTTCCCCACCATCGGCTACGAAGCTTTCATCGAGGGGCTCGAAGGCATCGCCGCGTGGGGCGCTTTCGACGAACGCACCGCCTGCGGGCTTTGCTATACGTCGGGCACAACGGGCTCGCCCAAGGGCGTCCTCTATTCGCACCGATCCAATTATCTTCACGCGCTCGCGACGCTGCAGCAGGATTTCCTGAACTTCTCCGCGCATGACGTCGTTCTTCCGGTCGTGCCGATGTTTCACGCCAATGCCTGGGGAATCGTCTTCTCCGCCCCCGCTGCCGGCGCAAAGCTCGTGCTGCCCGGTGCCCGGCTCGATGGCGCGTCGGTCGAACGGCTGATCCACGACGAAGGCGTTACTTTCGCTGCGGGCGTCCCGACCGTCTGGCAGGGCTTGATCCAGCAATTGCGCAAGAGCGGCGGCAATCTCGGTGCCATCCGTCGCATCCTGATCGGCGGATCAGCCTGTCCCCCTGCTCTTCTCCAGACGCTGGAGGATGATTATGGCGTCGAAGTGCTCCATGCCTGGGGCATGACCGAAACCTCCCCTGTCGCGACTGCCGCTGCCCCCACGCTGGCGACCAGCGCGATGCCTGCAGACGAGCGCCGCGCCCAGTCCCTCAAGCAGGGGCGTCCCATGTTCGGCGTCGATCTGTCGCTGAAGGACGACGACGGCGCGCTCGTTCCGCACGACGGCGCGTCGCCCGGCCATCTCCTGATCCGCGGAGCGACGGTCGCGGGCGCATATTTCAACCATGACGGCGATATTCTCGACGAGGATGGCTGGTTTGACACCGGCGACGTCGCGACGATCGACCCGCATGGCTTCGTCCGGATCACCGATCGCTCGAAGGACCTCATCAAGTCGGGCGGCGAATGGATTTCTTCGATCGAGATCGAGAATGTGGTGATGAGCCATCCCTCCGTCGCCAATGCCGCCGTGGTCGGCACGCCCGACGAGCGCTGGGGCGAACGCCCGCTCTTGATTGTGGAGTTGCGCGACGGCACGACCGCGACCTGCGACGATATGCGTGCTCATCTCGAAGGACGGATCGCACGCTGGTGGATGCCGGACGAGGTCCGCTTCGTGAAGAAGGTTCCGCTGGGCGCCACCGGCAAGATCGACAAGAAGCGGATCCGCACCGAAATGATCGGACAGGCCGCATGAGTAAGCCCCTTTCCGGCATTCGCATCGTCGAGTTCGCCGGCCTTGGCCCGACCCCTTTTACTTGCATGATGCTGGCCGACATGGGCGCCGAGGTGCTTCGCATCGAACGGCGGGGAACCACCGGCTTCGGTGGCGGCGACGAGCAATTCGACTATCTCAACCGCAGCCGCCCTGCGATCGCCCTCAATCTGAAGGAAGAGCAGGATTTCGTGCTGGCGAAGACACTGGCCGAACGCGCCGATGTCGTCGTGGAAGGCTTTCGTCCCGGCGCTATGGAGCGCCTCCATCTTGGGCCCGATGATCTCATCGCCGCAAATCCGCGCCTGATCTACGCGCGGATGACCGGCTGGGGACAGACGGGGCCGCTCGCGCAGAAGGCGGGGCACGACATCAATTATCTGTCGATGACCGGAGGGCTCTATCTCGTCGGCCCACATGACGGCCCGCCCATGCCCCCGGTCAACGTCACCGCTAATTTCGGCGGCGGCGGGATGGTGATGGTCTCCGGGATTCTCGCGGCCCTCGTCGAACGTGCGACGAGCGGGCGGGGCCAGATCATCGATGCGGCCATGGTCGACGGCGCTTCGCTGCTGCTGACCCAGATCTTCTCCTGGACCCGGATGGGTCGCTGGCGCGAGGGCCGCGGCGGCAACGTGCTCGACGGCAGCGCCTATTTCTATCGCTGCTACGAAACCGTCGATCGCCAGTTCATCGCCGTCGGCGCCCTCGAGCCCCAGTTTCACGATGCTTTCGTCCGGGGTGTCGGGCTCGATCCGGCCGATTTCGGCGATCATCTCGATCCCACCCATTGGACGGAGCGCGCGGCACGCATCGAACCCATCATTCGCAGCCAAACCCGCGCGCAGTGGGTCGAGGCCTTTGCGCCGGTCGATGCCTGCGTGACGCCGGTATTGAGCCCCGAAGAGGCGATCGAGCATCCCGCCAATGTCGCGCGCCAGGTTCATGTGACCGTCGATGGCGCCGTCCAGCCCGCCCCCGCCCCGCGCTTCAGCCGCACACCGGCCGCGATTTCGGGACCGCCGACGCCGCCTGGCGATGCGGGCGCGATCGACAGGCTGCGCGCCTGGGGGATCGAGCCCAGCTAATCCCTGCGTTTCGCTCAGCCGGCTCCGAAAGCTAAGCTTGAGCCACCCCCAGCACCGGCCGGAACCCGCTCCCCTCACGAACGACCCGCGCCGTATGGCTGCCGCCGAAATGGGCCGGGATCAGCAGCGCCTCGCGGTCGGCGGCTTCCGACAGGACCGCACGCCGCGTCTCGCGCGCGATGTCGCCATCCTCGCAGAAGATGCTGTTCCACTCCGGCTGATAGATCTGGGCGGGATGATGAACGATGTCGCCTACGAACATGGCGGTCTCGCCATCGGAGGTGACGTGCATCGACATGCTGCCGGGCGTGTGGCCGGGTCGCGCATGCAGGCTGATCCTCGGCGCAACCTCGAAACCGTCGTCCGCCCATTCGGCACGGCCGGCCTCGAGGATCGGCCGCACGCTGTCCTCGAACATCCCCTGGTTGACGATCGTGCCGATCTGACCAGGGCCGCTGGTGTGGATCAGCGGATCCCAATAGTCGCGATCGCGCACTGGCAATATGTAGCGCGCATTGCGGAAGGTAGGCTCCCACCGCCCCTCCACCAGGCGGGTGTTCCAGCCGACATGATCGACATGGATATGCGAACAGACGACGATGTCGATATCCTCGGGCTGATAGCCTGCCACCGCCAGCCGCCCCAGAAAATCGGTCTGGAGATTGCCGAAGATCGGCAGGTTGGGGCGGTCCTTGTCGTTGCCGGCGCCGGTGTCGAAAAGGATGCGCTGCTCGCCGGTATCGAGCACCCAACTCTGCAGGCAGGCATGGAGCTTTCCAGCGTCGGGGTCATAATAGCCGGGAGTGAACTCCTCTTCATGCCGCGCCCAATGCTCGGCGGAGAAGCCGCTGAACAATTCGGCCGGAGGGGCGAAGGCGCCGGCCCATTCCTCGATACGGTGGACCTGGATCTTGCCGATCGTGAAACGATCCATCTTTCCCTCCAGACATGACAGAGGCGGAAGCGCACTGCGCCCCCGCCTCAGTTGTTCAGTCCAGGCTCGCGCCCATTCTCAGAAGTTGAGACCGACCGTCGCGCCATAGGTGCGCGGCGGCATCAGCGAACCGACGCGCGGATAGGCATAGGTCGCCGCAGCGATGATGTTGTTGGCGATGACGAACTTGTTGGTCAGGTTCTTCACCCAGGCGCCCACCGTCCAGCGATCGCCCGGCGCATGATAGGTCGCGCCGGTGTTGATCATCAGATAGGAGCCCTGCTCCGCATCGCGGTTGTTGAACTCGGTGAAATAGACCTTCGACTGCCACTTCGCATCGCCGTTCAGGCTGAGCTTGGCATCATTGGGCATCGGAATATCCCAATTGAAGCCGCCGCCCACCGAATAGCGCGGCGCGTTGGGCAGGCGCTTGCCGCTCAGGTCGACCAGGCCAGGCTGGCCGGCACAGGCCGCGTAGGAAATGCCGGGTCGCGCCGGGAAGGCCGCGCCGTAATAGGCATTGCAGAAGTCGGTGAACTTGGCGTTCAGATAGGAAGCGTTGGCGTTGATCGTGAACTGCGGGGTGATCTTCGCCTCCAGTTCGAGTTCGCCGCCATAGTTGCGAGCGGTCGCCGCGTTGATTGTCTGCACGATGCTGTTCGCATTGACGAAGCTCACCTGCAGGTTGCTGTAGTCATAGTAGAAGATCGCACCGCTCAGCAAAATGCGGTTGCCCGCGAAACGCTGCTTGAAGCCGCCTTCATAGCTCCACACCGTCTCCGGATTGACCGCCGGATCGGCACTGCCGACGTTGATCACGCCCGACTTGAAGCCCTTGGTGACGCTGGCATAGAGCATCGTCGTATCGGTCGGCCGATATTCGACGAGCAGCTTCGGCGTGATCGACGACCAGCCCTTCGAAACGTCTGTCGGGATGTTGATCCCGATCGCGTCGAAGCGGAAGAAGCCCACGCCCTTGCGATGCTCGTAATTGTAGCGGGCGCCGGCGGTGAGCTTGAAGGCGGGGCTCAGATCGACCGCGGCCTGCAGATAGGCGCCGACGGCATCGATCTTGACGCGGCCGTCCTGATTATAGGCGCCGCCGTCGAAGGTGTTGGCCGGCAGACCGAACAACACGCCGAGATTGGTGGTCGGCACGTTCACCGTGCCGGCGAGCTTCTCGTGGAAATACATCGCCCCACCCAGGATGGTGAAGCCGTCTCCGACATAATTGACCGTCAGTTCCTGGCTGAACGCGCGGCTGCGTTCGTCATAATTGTTCTGGCCGGCCAGATTGGCCTGCGAACTGTCGAGATCGTCGCGCTGGAAGCGGTCGAAGGTGCGATAGGCCGTCGTCGACTTGATCGTCGCCGCGCCCATATCCCAGTCGAGCAGGCCGGTAAAGCCATAGCCCTTGCGCTTGTTGATGGCTTCCTGATCGGAATAGATATTGCGCAGGTTCACCTTCTCGCCGCGCGATTGATAATAGCCGATGATCGTCTGCCCGCCGAGCGCCGTGTGCGGAAGGCCGGCTTCCGGCACCACGCTCGGCCCGAAATAATGGAAGGCGTAATTATTGTCGTCTTCGTGGAAATGATCGACGATCAGCGTTCCGGTCATCGCGTCGCTGAACTTCGCGACGATCGTTCCGCGCAGCGAATAGGCGTCGCGGTCATCGACGTCGGCGCCGGTGAACAGGTTCTTGCCGTAGCCGTCACGCTTTTCATATTTGCCGGCCAGGCGGACGAGGAGTTTGTCACCCGACAAACCGCCGCCGACCGCGGCCTCGAGGATCTTCGCGTTGTAATTGCCGTAGGTAAAGCGGGCATAACCCTCCAGCTCCTCCTTCGGCCTGGCAGTGACCAGGTTGATCGCACCCGCGGTGGCGCCGCGCCCGTACAGGATCGACTGCGGCCCGCGAAGCACTTCGATCTGCTCGAGATCGAAGAAGCCGCTGAGCTGCTGCGCCGGGCGAGCGAGGATCGCGCCGTTCTGGAGGAAGGCAACCGCACCCTCGCCACCGACGTCGAAATTGTTGAGGCCGACGCCGCGAATGAAGGTCCGGTTCACACCGAACTGGTCGCCGATCGAGACGTTGGGGACGACGGTCTGAAGATCGCCGATATTCTGAACGCCACCCGGGCCGATGTCACCGGCCCTGATCGCGGTGACCGCCGCCGCCACGCGGCTGAGCGCCGTGTTCTGGCGAGTGGCGGTGACGATGATTTCCGCGGTGTCGACCGCCTCGGCCGCCGGTCGACCCTGACGGTCGCCATTGGTTGCTTGTGCGCTGGCCATTACGGGCCACAGCGCCAGCACCGCGACCGACGCGCGATACATTGTATGAGTCAGGACTTTCATCATACCTCCCCTGTCAAATCCGGCGCACCTTATGCTGCGCTACCTTTATTCGTACTGATGGGTATATCTTTCTTTCACTCGGTATTCAAGACACCACAGCAGCGCTTTTTCCGTATCATCTCCCTATTATGGCTGACCCATCTTGCTCCGCAATTCAGCAGCTTACTGCGCAATATCCGGAACCGAAGTCGAAAGAGCGAAACGGATCTGACCGCGCACCTACCCCGCCTGCCAAGGGAATCGGCGGCTGATGCGCTAGGCGTTACCCGCGTGGGCCAAGGTCTCGACAGCCTCGCGCCGAAATGCCCTGTGACGAGTCCAGCGGGGCTGTCGCTCATTGTGAACATGCGGGTTGCCGAGCGACCGGCTCGCTTGTACTTACCAGACAGTATATATGGATTAATTCCAGTATTTCGGCGAGGAGATGCAATGACGTCTGCCAACGCGATTTTCGGCCCGAACAAGCTTAAGCTGGGCATCTTCTGCATGAACACCATGCCGGCGCTCACCACGGCCGAACATCTGTTTCACCCCAGGTGGAACGACTGCGTCACCCTTGCCCGCATGGCCGATGATGCCGGACTAGAGGCGTTTGTCCCGATCGCTCGCTGGAAAGGCTATGTCGACGGCGACTTCGGCCACCCGTCCAACTATGTGCTCGAGCCCTTCACCTTCGCCGCAGCTATTGCCCAGGCGACAAAGCAGATCACCGTCTTCGCGACCACCCACGCTCCGACCGTCCATCCGCTTATCATCGCCAAGCAGGCCGCCACGATCGATGTCATATCCGGCGGGCGCTTCGCCATGAACGTCGTCGGAGGGTGGAATCGCCGCGAATTCGACATGTTCGGGATCGACCTGCTCGACCACGAGCAGCGCTACACCTATCTCGCGGAGTGGCTTAACATCATCCGCAGCCTGTGGAGCGCGACCGATGAGATCGATGTCGACAGCTCACACTTCTCGATGAAACGCGCCATTTCGCGACCGCAACCGCTGCGCGGCAGCGTGCCGGTGATGAACGCGGGCTTCTCGCCGACGGGAATGCGCTTCGCCGCCGCCCACAGCGACGTCGGACTGATCGGCCTGTTCGGGGACAGCGAGGCGGCATGGGCCGGCCAGATCGCGCGCTACAAGGCACTGGCACGCGACGAGTTCGGCAAGGACATCCAGGTCTGGACCAACATGCCGACGATCCTGCGCGACACCGATGCCGAGGCGCAGGAAGCCTATCGCCATTACACCGAGGATAAGCCGGACCGCACCGCCATCGACGGCTTCATATCGACCCTGGCCCGCGAGAATAAAGTCGCGGAGGACAGCGATCAGATGGCGTTCCTTCGTCGCAACGCCGTTCTTGGCTCGGGACTTCCCCTGATCGGATCGCCCGCGACGGTGACCGAACGGCTGACAACCCTTTCCCGCGCGGGACTGGACGGCGTGATCATGAGCTATGTCGACTATATCGACGGGCTCCACCGCTTCAACCGCGACGTACTTCCCCGGTTGAAAGCGGAAGGCCTGCGGCAGTAGTACCGATCGACGTCGGGACCATTCGGCGCGCCTCTTCTACGGCACGGAGCATGACATGACGCGCTTGTCGGACCTGTTCGACCTTTCCGGCAAGGTCGCCATCGTCACGGGCGGAGGTTCGGCACTGGGCTTCCAGATCGCCGAAGCCCTCGGCGAGTTTGGCGCCCGGATCGCGCTGGTGGCCCGCAAGGAGGCCGCTCTGGATGCGGCCGTTACAGCTCTTGCCCGGAAAGGCATCACGGCCTTTGCCGTTGCCGCCGACCTCTCGGACGAAACGGTTCACGCCACGCTGGTCGATCGGATCCTTGAGCAGTTTGGGCGGATCGACATTCTGGTCAACAATGCCGGCACGACATGGGGCGCTCCCGCCGAGGATTATCCGATAGAGGGCTGGAACAAGGTCATCGATCTGGGCCTGACGGGCGTTTTCCTGCTGAGCCAGATGGTCGCACGCCGGGCGTTTCTTCCGCAGGGCCAGGGCGCCATCATCAACGTCGCGTCGATCGCAGGTTTCCTGGGCCATCATCCCAGCCGGGTCGGCACAGTCGCCTATAATGTCGCGAAAGGCGGAGTGATCGCCATGACCCGCGCACTCGCCGCCGAATGGGGGCCTCGCACCATTCGGGTCAATGCGCTGGCCCCTGGCTTCTTCCCGTCGAAAATGACCGCCAAGACCCTGGACGAACACGGCACCGACGTGATCGCCCAGACGCCGCTGGGAAAGCTGGGTGGCGACGCGGATCTGAAAGGCGCCGCCCTGCTGCTGGCATCGAACGCGGGCGCGCACATCACAGGACAGGTGATCGTCGTGGACGGCGGCGCCAGCATCATCTGACCACCGGTCCTGCCCACAGCGGCGCACGAAACGAGAAAACGCTGGTGGGCCCGGCACCTACCCGACCGCCACCATCCACCGCACTAAAGAAGAACATTAGCGTACAAACCAAAGCACAAATGCCCCCACGGATGCCCCCAACCTCCGTTAGCTGCGTATCGTTTTGGAGCGACGCAGCGGTGGAGACGGAGCCCGTCACTTCACGCAACTATCTGCTCGTTATGTAACGATTTCGTCGGGCAGTATTCATATTATGCCATGGGCTATACCATGGATTTAACATCCACCCGCCCGCCGGAGGTGCAGCGAACCTTTTTGATCCATTATGACGGAGGCGATTCGACTCTGCGGCGCTTTGCATAATATCATGCACCCATGCCTGCTCTCACGGTTTTCATAGACGAGGCCGGGGATCCTGGCGTCCGTGATGGTCTCCGGTACGCGGCGACGCGCCACGAATGGCTTTGCGTCTCTGCTGTCTGCGTCAGAACTAGTCGTGATAAGGAGCTGCCGGGCTGGATCGACGCGATGCGGCTCAAGGCGAAGGCCCGCCAAGCAGGATCTCTCCACTACGCCAAGATCGGAAACGAGCGACGCGAGGGAGTCTGTGCATCACTGGCCACACGACCGGTCCGCGCGTTCACGGTGGCATCCCATAAAACGAACATGCGCCACTATGTGAATGATCGGATCGGATCGATGATCGAGTCCGGCAAGTTCTATAATTGGTGCCTGCGGCTTCTGCTGGAGCGTGTCACGGACTGGGCGGCGACTTGGCAGCGGAAAGAGCTGGGCAAGATAGAACCGATCCAGATTGTTTTCGCTCATAGAGGCGGGCACGACTACAGCCACCTGTTCGCCTATATCGACCTCCTTGCGATGCAAAGGCGGACGAACAAACTCTATCTAAATAGCCGCGGCCTTGATCCGACGTTGCTCGATCGCACACACTGGTCGGTAATTCCGGCGGAGAAATTAGCCGGCCTCCAGATGGCAGACACCGTCGCCAGCGCATTCTACCAAGCGGCGAACACATTATCGCCCAGCTTTGATCTCGCACCGGCCAAGGCTCTGCAACCGATCGTTGAAGGCGGCGCCGACAGGGGGCTCACCGTCTTCCCACTGCCTCATCAAGCCATCATTGCAGAGGAAGCAAAGGCGATATTCCGCTGGTATGGGTACAAATGGTGAAGTTGGCGAGCCCTGGCCTTGTCTACACCGATCTGGCTCATAGGTCGCCACTTCAAGGACGGCCGTCCGATCGATTGCCGCTTCGTCATCGCTAACGGCCAAGGTGGTTCCAGCGTATCTCGCCAGCCCCCATTGTACGAAAATCTCTGTAAAAATCAAATCGTTGCTAAGTGATTCAACCGATTCAACTTTTCCGGAAAGGCACCTCTCGACACCGGCCTCGCCAGCAGCGGTGATTAGCGGATGAGCATCCTGTACAACCACGAGTTGGTCGCCAGCCGCCTAAGCAGAATGGCTGATGAGCAGCTCGAGCAGGTGACGCAATCCGCCTTTCAGACGAACCGCCTCAACCAGGTCCTGCCTGTCGCGATGGCACGGGAATCGATAGACGCGGAGCGGGCAGTTGGACGGGGACGGGCATGAGGCAAGCACCAGAACATCATAAGTCGTTATCGCTCGACTACCGACAGCGCGCAGAAAAGGCTTGGCGGCTAGGGCTCCTCTATGCTGCAGCCCTTCTCATAGCTCACCTTTTGGATATCCGCCCGTCGAGCGTGGATACGTTCGGGCTGAAGATCGATATCCAGGATGTTCGCGTGTTATATGGTGCGATAGGTTGCTTGGTACTGTTCCAATTTTACTCAGCATTCTCCGACGCTGCGATGGGGGCGTTCCTTTTCGCGACGCACGAGCAATCCGGGATGCTCCGATCATTTGTGTATCGAGCGCGGCGTCGAACATCCCCCAGACGTCGGAAACTTCAGGCCCGGATTGCGCTCAATCTATATTATCTCGCCATCGCTCCGTTCGCATTTTCGGTCGTTCTAGTGACCATGCTTGGAGCATCGGTCGCCCTGTATGACGTCTGGCAACTCGGCACGATCCTGCTGGCCAAGGGCACTGTGGCGCAATTTTTTCCGTGGCCGGGCGCTATTTGATTATCGGTTAGTTTCTCGATCCGTCCGATTCAGCGCCCGAAGGGATCATGGAGGACGTCTGGAGCATCGCGAACGACACGGAGCGACATCAATTTACCGGGACGTCAGCAGTGGTAATACGGACGCGGGGCAAGGGATGATGGGCGTGTCGGCTATGGAGCGTGACGATATTCAGGACCGAGCACGGGACCTAACCTGCCAGTACGGCGACGGGGCAAGCCTGCAGGCTGCCATGAAGGCGGACGAGGCCATGGAGCGCATTGATCTCGACGCGCACCGTCTGTGGCTCGCGGTTATGGAACGCATCGAGCGGCTCGATCTCGATCGAAATTCGACGATGCAATAGCCGCGAACCCTCGCCTCCCGTTCAATGACACGCTGGTCTGTAGGAGATCTGCGGCAGATTAGGTATTTGCCGGAGCGAAGGTGCACTCAACGACATCGATTTCGGTTCACCCTGCTATCGCCCTCAAATGAAACCTATTACCCGAACGTCTTTCGACTGCCTGGCAACGCCCGCTGAACTGGCTCGTGGCTCCACACTTTTGCACCTCAACGGAGCGCGAGGAGCAGACCCCCTTCGTTGTTTTTGGAAAGTCGGAAGAGGATGCCGAAGATAGCGCCGGATTGTCACCAGTTGTGGATTTATCTGACCCCAAAAAACCTGTGGAAATGTAGGATTTTCTGTGAAATTTGGAGCGGATGAAACGCGATCCCGATCTCATTCGCGCGATTCTTTTGGCCGTCGAAGCTGACAGTCGCTGCGAAATCCTACATCTTCCGTCCTTTCCGAATAACAGTCGGGAATCAGTGCATTTTCATGTCCGACTCCTTGTGGACAAAGGCCTGCTGAAGACCCCTTTCCCAGACCGAAGCGTGAGCCAGGACTGGCTGTGCCTTCGACTGACCTGGGAAGGTTATGACCTGCTGGACCACATTCGAGACCCCGCCATCTGGCGCACTGTCAAGCGCTCGGCAGGCAAGGTTGGGAGTTGGTCGATCGAAACACTGGCGGCAATCGCTAAGAGTGTCATCCTGGCGAAGGTGGAAGCACTGGCGCTCGCCGCCTGAGCATTGCCTTCGCACCCCTGCAAGGAGGTGGGAATGGCGCTCGATAAAGACGTTGTTAGGGCGGCTCAGTATGTCCGTATGTCTACTGATAAGCAGATCTATTCGACAGCGAACCAGAAAGACTCGATCTCAAATTATGCGGCCGTTCATGGCTTTGAGATCATCCGAACCTATAGCGACGAGGGCCGGAGTGGCCTGAGGATTAGAGGCCGGGACGCCCTCCAGGCGCTGCTGCACGATGTTCTCGCTGCTGATCGCGAGTTCGATGCGATCCTAGTTTATGACATCAGCCGCTGGGGTCGTTTCCAAGATACCGATGAGAGCGCTTATTATGAGTTCCTTTGTCGCCGCGCTGGTGTTCATGTTCACTATTGCGCCGAGCAGTTCGAGAACGACGGCAGCCCTTCCTCCGCGATCATGAAGAGCCTGCGCCGGTTGATGGCGGGCGAATTCAGCCGGGATCTGTCTGCCAAGGTCTGGGCGGGTCAGAGCCGCCTTGTGTCGATGGGATACAAGATGGGCGGGCGGGCCGGCTACGGCCTGCGTCGCCTGCTCATCGACGGCCGGGGTAATCCGAAGCAAATCCTGATCCCGGGCGAGCGCAAGAGCTTGACGACCGACCGGGTTGTTCTCATCCCCGGCGATGCGGACGAGATAGCGACGGTCCGGCGTATCTTCCGTCTCGCGGGCCAAGGGCTTTCGAACGGCGCGATCGCAAAGGCTCTCAACGACGACGCTGTGCCGGCTCCGGAGGTCGCCTGCTGGTCGAAACACCAGATCAGGCAGATCGTCACCGCAGAGCGCTATTTGGGTACCTACATCTACAATAAGCGTTCTTCGAAACTCGGGTCCTCGACCGTCCAGAACCCTGAGACTAAGTGGGTAAAGCGAGAAGGCGGCTTCGAGCCAGTCGTATCGGAACAGCAATTTCGCGCCGCTCAATCGAGGAAGCGGCAGGACCGGCCGGATTACACCAAAGCCCAGTTACTGAAGCATCTGCGGCGCCTGCTGGATGAACACGGCTTTCTGTCGGCCCGACTGATCGGCCGAAGCGCTCCGCCGGTGGCGAAGACGTTCGTCAACCGGTTCGGCAGCTTGGCCGCGGCGTACGCGCTGATCGGATATGAGCCGTCGCCGGTCGGCAGGTATCGCCTAGCCTCGATCGACGAGACGGCTTTTGCTCGTGGCGCTGCCGACGAGCTAGAGGCTGCAGGCCATGCAGTGAAAATGACCGCCGGCGGGCAATTCTTGACCGTCAGTAATCAATTCGTCCTGGCGCCAAGGCTGTGCGCCTACCGACAGAATCGGATGAATGGCCATTGGCGAATCCTCAGATCCCGGTCGGCCAAGGTTCACCTTATGCTTGTTGCGCTCATGAAAGGCGGTCGCCGGGAGCGCACCTATCTCCTACCGGTTGGCCGGTTCGGCAAGGCGGGGCGGATAGAGGTCAGCGAAGGGCGTAATCAGCTCGAGAATTACGAAGTCCGCGACATGCGCGATCTGCCGGAAATGATCAGCTTTCTGATGTGCCGGTCGAGCCGGTGAGCGCGTCCAGGCGCGCCTTCAGTTCTTCCGCTTCATCGCGTGCCGCGGCGGCCATCGCCTTAACCGCATCGAACTCTTCACGGCTGACGAGATCAAGCGCACCGAGGTGCTCTTTCAGCCGTTCGCGCAAGGCGGACTGAGCCTCGCGACCTGCACCGGCGAGCGTGCCGGCGGCGCCGTTGATGACCTTTACGAAATCGTCGAAGAGGCGGTTCTCGGATTGCATCGTAACTTCCTTCGCCGTGCCTTGGGGCACCTACTGGATGATAATCTGTCAATCGGCGTGCAAACGGGACCCCCTATCGGCGCGCAAAAGGGACCCCCTT
>JAZKDN010000001.1:0-4510 GCA_040387595.1 Pseudomonadota bacterium | reverse complement strand
TGGGCAAGAAAGCTGCCTTGCGGTGGAAGTCCCATGGGGCAGCGGAGGCGCGGATATATGGTGCGCTGACCCCCATGTAAAGTTTCAATCTGCACCCCGTCGGTAGGAAAGGGGGAATGGGCTGAAAAACGGGCGATTTCTGCGATAGGGCGTTGATCGAATAGTAAAAAACCGGGGCCTGTAGCCGCGAATCGGCCTCCCGCCTTGCCTTTGGCGGAGGGCTATGGCTTGGCTCCGGCCATGGTCGACACCGCCCGGCACGCCGAGATCCGATTCCTCGTCTACCGGGTGGGCCGCACCTTGCGGGGTTGCGGCGATTCGCTGTGCGCCGATCCGGAATTCGTCACGCTCGAAAAGACATTGTAGGGTCGCAACAATGGGTCTGCATCATCACGATCACGGAGCATCGGCGGGACAGGGGCACGACCATGGCCATGCCGGTCATGGCCATGCCCATGCGCCGGTGAACTTCGGCCGCGCCTTTGCGATCGGCGTCACGCTCAACATCGCGTTTGTGGTGGTGGAGGGCGCCGCCGGGCTCTTCTCGGGCTCGCTCGCCCTCGTGGCCGATGCGGGGCACAATCTGTCCGACGTGCTCGGCCTGCTGATGGCTTGGGCGGCCTATGCCCTGTCGAAGCGGCCGGCAACGGCGCGCTACACCTATGGCCTGCGCGGGTCCTCGATCCTCGCGGCGTTGTTCAACGCCATCCTGCTGTTCATCGCCTGCGGGGCGATCGCGCTGGGCGCCATCCAGCGCTTCCTCGAACCCGCGCCGATCGAAAGCGGGATGATGATCGCGGTCGCCGCGGTCGGCATCGTCATCAACCTGGGCACCGCGCTGCTGTTCCTGCGCGGCAGCAAGGACGACCTCAACATTCGCGGCGCCTTCCTGCACATGGCCGCCGATGCGGCGGTGTCGGCGGGCGTCGTGGTGGCGGGGCTCGTCGTTGCGCAGACCAATGCGCTGTGGATCGATCCCGCGATCAGCCTGGTCATCGTCGTGGTGATCGTCGTCGGGACCTGGGGTCTGTTCCGCGATTCGCTGGTCATGTCGCTGCAGGGCGTGCCGGCCCGGATCGACAGCACCGCCGTCACCAAGCGGCTCGGCGGGCTGTCGGGCGTCGATGCGGTCCACCACGTCCATATCTGGCCGACCAGCACGACCGAGATCGCGCTGACCGCGCATCTCGTCATGCCCGATGGCGGCGGTGGCGACGAGTTTCTGGTCGACACCGCACGGCTGGTGAAGGCCGAGTTCGGCATCGGCCATGCGACCTTCCAGATCGAACGCGGCCGCTGCGCCGACGAGACGCCGGACTGCACCCACGCGCAGGACGGCGGCCATGGGAATCACCACGGCCACGCCCATGATCACCATCACCCTCATTGAGTATCGCTGAGATGGCCAAGCCCGCCCTCGTTCACTTGATCGCCGCCGCCCGGCCGAACTTCATGAAGGTCGCGCCGCTCTGGCATGCGCTGACGGCCACCGACGATTTCCGCCCGGCCATCGTCCACACCGGCCAGCATTATGACGCGGCGATGTCCGACGACATCTTCGCCGACCTCGGCCTGCCGGCGCCCGATCACCATCTCGGCATCGGGTCGGGCAGCCATGCCGAGCAGACCGGGCGGGTGATGATCGCCTATGAAAAGCTGGCGATCGAGGAACGGCCCGACTGGCTGATCGTCGTCGGCGACGTCAATTCGACCGCCGCGGCATCGATGGCGGCCGGCAAGCTGCGCATCCCGATCGTCCACCTCGAAGCCGGCCTGCGCAGCCGCGACCGCGACATGCCCGAGGAGCTGAACCGCCTCGTCACCGACGTGCTCGCCGACGTGCTGTGGACCCCGTCGCCCGACGCCGACGACAATCTGCGTGCCGAGGGCATTCCGGCCGAGCGGATCACCCGGGTCGGCAACATCATGATGGACAGCTACGAGCTCGTCCGCCCCGCGATCATGGCGGCCGATTATCCGGGCGAGCTGGGCTTTTCGGCCGGTGGCTACGGCGTCGTCACCCTGCACCGGCCGTCCAATGTCGACGTGCCCGAACAGCTCGACCGGCTGGTCGAGGCGCTGGTCGCGGTTCAGGCGCATCTGCCCCTGATCTTCCCGGTCCACCCGCGCACCCGGCAACGGCTGGGCGATGCGGGCATCGCGCGGCTGGAAGGGGCGGGGATCACGCTGGTCGGGCCCGCCGCCTATGTTCGCTTCATGAGCCTCGTCGCGGGCGCGGCGGCGGTGATCACCGATTCGGGCGGCATCCAGGAAGAGACCACCTATCTGGGCATCCCCTGCCTGACCCTGCGCGAGAACACCGAGCGGCCGATCACGGTCAGCGAAGGCACCGCCCAGCTGGTCAATGCGGGCAACCTGCTCGAACGGCTGCTGTCCGCGCTCGCCCAACCCCGGCAGGACCGCAAGCGTCCCGATATGTGGGACGGCCGGACGGCGGACCGCTGCGTCGAGGATCTGCGGCGGCGAACCGGAGTGCGAGGTTAGGCGACGGGTTCGGGGACGCTAGAGCAGCTCCTGCTTTCCACGCGATCGGCTCTTTCGTCGCTGGCGTCCTGTTGGACCGGCTGCTAGAGGCCCCGCTGCTCATCGCCTTCCGAGGCATTTGCCGAGGTTATCCGGCCCGGCTGCGATCTTCGCTCGTGTCGGAACCTGTCACACTAAGGTTGTACGGCGCTATCTCCGTCTCCTTTTCGGAGGGTGGGATGTCGCCTATATACTGGTGGATTTTGCCAATAAGTGGCGAAGTTGCCGCGCGTTCGAGGGCGGCAGGTCAAACGGTCTGAAGTTAAGGTATTGAAACTGAGCGTTTTTCGAAAATTGGCACGGCTCGTGCTGATGAGTCGGCATGAATGCGGGCAGCGCGCCCGTCAGGGATTTGGGATTGAATAAGATGCAGAGCAATCAGACCGCGGTCTTCTGGCGCCACGACACCTTTCTCGGTGTGTGCGAGGCGATCGGCCAGGATTTCGGGTTCAACCCCAACTGGTTGCGGATCGCGTTCGCGCTCGCTCTGCTGCCGAGCCCGGCAATCACGCTCGGCGTCTATCTGGGCATGGGTGTGCTCGTCGCGATTTCACGCTTCGCCTTCCCCGCCCACCGCGCCGTTCAGGTCGAGGCCGTCAGGATCGCGTCGACCCCCGCCGCCGACAACGACGCCGCGTCGGATGAACTGGCGGTCGCGGCCTAAGATGGAACGCTAGGTCCGTCGGCGGTCCAGGCGATCGCCGACCCGTCAGCCTGCGGCGCGTGCCTGCGTGCCGCGGGTGATGACGATGTCGCTGGAAAGGATTGCGCCCACCTCGTGGTCCGGTTGCCCGAGGATCTCGCCGTAGAGCGGGCCGAAGTCGGTCTCCAGCGTCTGGCGCAGCAGGTCGTCGAAGCTGTCGATGACGAAATAATTCTGCTGATAATCGTCGATCCGGTAGCGGGTGCGCATCACCCGCTTCAGGTCGAAACCGATCCGGTTGGGCGAAGGATCGTCGAGCGCAAAGATCGATTCCCCGCGCGAGGACACGATGCCCGCGCCGTAGAGCTTGAGGTCGTCGCCGTGCCGGATCAGGCCGAACTCGACCGTGTACCAGTAGAGCCGCGCCAGCCGGTCCATTGCCCCTGCATCGCGCGCGCGCAGGCCGCCGCGGCCATAGGCCTGCATATAATCCGCGAACACTGGATGGGCGAGCAGCGGTACATGGCCGAACACGTCGTGGAAGACGTCGGGCTCCTGCAGATAGTCGAGCTGGTCGGGGCGGCGGATGAAGCTGCCGGCGACGAAACGGCGGTTGGCGAGATGGTCGAAGAAGACGTCTTCCGGGACCAGCCCCGGCACCGCGATCACCTGCCAGCCGGTGCGCTGCATCAGCCGTTCGGACAATTCGGCGAAGTTGGGGATGCCGGGCTTCGACAAGCCCGAAATCTCGATCCCCTCCAGGAAAGCGGGCACCACCCGCCCGGGCAGCAGCGCTGTCTGCCGCGCGAACAGCTGGTCCCAGGTCGCATGCTCGGCGGAAGTATAGTCCTCCCAGCGCTGCGGGATCGTCCAGTCGGTCGCGGCGCCGGCTGGCGGGGCGGCGGGGGTGGGGACTTCGGTGGTGCGCATCGCGCCGATCTATAGCGAGAGGAAGAACAATGCGCATCCAGCCACGCGGACGGAATTTTATGGCTGACCGGCGCGGCCTTTCAGGTCTATGGGCGTGGCCAAGCGCATGAAGCGGCTCGTGGCCCGGTTCGCCGGATGGGTCGCTTCGGCAATGTATCTATCGCGATGTCCGTGGCGGCCGATGATCTGATCCGTCCGGGACTCGCCCTATCGGAGCCGGGGCAATGACCGTCATCATCAAGGAAGCCGATCTGATCGAGAGCATCGCCGATGCGCTCCAATATATCAGCTATTACCACCCGATGGATTACATCAAGGCGCTGGGCGTCGCCTATGAGGCCGAGCAGGGCCCGGCCGCCAAGGACGCGATCGCGCAGATCCTGACCAACAGCC